>CAVTXB010000006.1:0-312224 GCA_963738535.1 uncultured Actinomycetota bacterium | reverse complement strand
TATCGACCAGCCGGCTGATCTCGGCCCACTGGCTGGTGAGCCGGTTGACGTCGAGCGTGAGCTGCTCCTCGGTCGCGCCCTCGGCAGCGGTGCGCACGATGACGCCGACGTTCTCGGGAAGCACCTGCTTGAGGATGGTCTTGAGTCGCGCACGCTCGGTGTCGGGCAGCTTGCGGCTGATCCCGTTCATCGAGCCGTTCGGCACGTAGACGAGGTAGCGGCCGGGCAGGCTGACCTGGCTGGTCAGGCGGGCGCCCTTGTGGCCCACCGGGTCTTTCGTGACCTGCACGAGCACGCGATCGCCGGGCTTGAGCGCGAGCTCGATGCGACGCGGCTGGTTCTTGCCGCCCTCGCTCTCGGCGGCGGCGGCCTCCCAGTCGACCTCGCCCGAGTAGAGCACGGCGTTGCGGCCGCGGCCGATGTCGACGAATGCTGCCTCCATGCTCGGCAGCACGTTCTGCACGCGGCCGAGGTAGACGTTGCCGATGAGGCTCGCCTCGGCGGCCTTGGCGACGTAGTGCTCGACCAGCACGCCGTCTTCGAGAACACCGATCTGGATGCGACCCGTCGCCGCTGCGAACGACCATGACACGGTCGACGCTCTCGCGACGAGCGAGGAACTCCGCCTCGGTGATGACCGGACGACGACGACCGGCATCGCGACCGTCGCGACGACGCTGCTTCTTGGCCTCGAGCCGGGTCGAGCCCTTGACGCGCTGCGGCTCGGTGATCAGTTCGGGAGCTTTGCGGGGCTGGCGCACCTTGACGACGACGTTCGGCTCGTTGTCGCCCTCGCGCGGCTCCTCGCCCGGGCGTCGACGCGACCGACGACGCACACCGGCAGCGGAATCGCCCTGCTGGTCGTTCGAGCGCTGGTTGCCGTTGTTGTTCTGGCCGTTGTTGTTCTGGCCGTTGTTGTTCTGGCGCGGCAGCGGCGGAAGCGGCGCGATGTCGGGTGCCTGGAAAAGAAGGGATGTCGTGGGGCGCGGCGGGGTGACCGCTGCGGCCTGCGGCGCCTGGTCGGCCCCCGAGTCGGACTCGGATGATGCCGCGGCCTTCCTGGGCTGCGAACGGCGCGCCCTCGGTGCGGCCGTGTCACCCTCGGGCACGAGCGCGGGCTCGGCCGGCGTGGAGTTGACGTGGTCTGCCGCCGACTTCGCTGCTGTTGCGCGCTTGCGCGGGGTCTTGGCCGGAGGAGCTTCGACAAGCTCGGGAACCGCGGCGGGTCGCAGGCACCACAGACACTTCGGGAGCCGGGATCGGCTCGGCGGTTACCTTGGGCTCTCGACCGAACAGGCGACCCGCGCTTTTTCGGGGCCTTCGTTGAATCTGCGTTATTGACGTCTTCATTCACCATCGCTGGTGTACTCCTTGGCCGTATGGGCGACCGCGCCACCCACCGGGTACTCTCTCGAGCGCTCTCCGACCGCAATCGACCGGGTTAATGACCCCGGGCCGACTCCTGCTACGCGAATGCGCTACTAATCCTTCATGTCTGCAACCCGTACCCGGCTGGAAGCCCGGCGAATGTTGCCCATGTCTCAGTTCGAACTGTTGGAACTTGCTATCCAACGCAGAGTCGAGGTGCGACTTGCTCGCACACTCCTGCGGCCCGGTTTCCTAGGGTCTGCCCGGTAAAGCCTTCTTTGGCGTCATCGACGGGCGCGGCCCGGATGACTTACCCAAATTATCGCACGCATTCCCAGTTCCCCGGGATTTGGGCCATGCAATAATCCGATGGTGACCGACGCCGCCACCGCAAAGCGCCCGCTCCCCCTTGCGATTCTGCTGGTGGTCGGGGGGTTCTTCGGCTTTCTCGCCGCCTTCGAACTGACACTCGACAAATTCCAGGTGCTCGAGCATCCGGCGTCCGCGTCGAGCCTGAGCTGCGACTTCAGCGTCATCGTCCAGTGCAGCAAGAACCTCGAATCCGCGGAAGGATCGGCGTTCGGATTTCCGAACCCCGTCATCGGCCTCGCCGGCTACTTCGCCCTGATCGTGGTCGGCATGACACTGCTGGCCGGCGCGCGCCTGGCCCGCTGGTACTGGATCACCCTCAACGTCGGCGTGCTGTTCGCCATGTCGTTCGTCATCTTCCTGATCACGAAGAGCATCTTCCACCTGGGCACGCTCTGCCCGTGGTGCATGGTGGTCTGGGCGGTCACGATACCCGATTTTCCTGTCGGTCACCTTTCGCAACCTGGCGACGGGCGCCATCCCGGTGGCCCCGCGAGCACAGCAATTCTTCGGGTCGGCGCGCACCTGGATCCCCCTGATCACGCTCGTCTGCTACGTCGTGATCGCCCTCATCGCGCAGCTTCGGCTCGACGTGCTGCGGTATCTTTAGGCCCGCAGGTTTTTCCCAGCCAATCGATCGTGTTCGCCCAGTCGCTCTCAATAATTTGTGGGCATCCGCGACCGCATCCCTACGAAGAGGCCCCGTGAGCAACTCAGCCCCGCGCCAGACCAAGAACGAAAAGCGCGACCACGCCCGTGAGCAGGCGCGAATCATGCGCGAGGAGCAGAAGAAGAAGGACCGCCGTCGTCGATTCTTCATCCAGGGCGGAATCGGTGTCGCGATCATCGCCATCATTGCGATCATCGCCGTGGTCGTCGTGCAGAACAACGCGAACTCGGTGACGGCGGCGGCGACTGCGGCGGGGCCGCTCAACATGAAGAGCGACGGCATCCTGTTCCACGGGGTGGGCGGCAAGGCGACTGTCGTGAAAACCGCTGCGGTGCAGGCGAAGGGCAAGCCGGTTGCGACCGACACCGCAAAGCTCACGTCGACCGCGAACATCGTCGAGTACATCGACTACCAGTGCCCGTACTGCAACGAGTTTCTGACCACCAACCTCGCCCAGGAAGACAAATGGGTGGCCGCTGGCAAGGCGACCCTCGAGATCCATCCGATCTCGATCCTCGACGCCAGTTCCGAGGGCAACCGCTATTCGTCGAGGGCTGCGAACGCGGCCGCCTGTGTCGCGAACTTCGACCCCAACGCGTTTCTCGACGTCACGAAGGTGCTCTACGCCAACCAGCCAGCCGAAGGCACCAGTGGCATGTCGAACTCGAAGCTGCTCTCGCTGTTGAGCAAGGGGGGTGCGAGCAGTTCGAAGATCACGGGATGCGTGAATGGCGAAACGTATAAGACGTGGGTGACCGAGGCGACGACGCGCGTCACCGGCGGAACGTTCACGGGTGTTGCGACGACTCCCGCCGCCTTCGCGGGCACGCCGACCGTTTTCGTGAACGGCGCGTCGTACACGGGTTCGCTCACCGACGCATCCGCGTTCGCCGCCTTCGTCAACGAGCAGAAGCCGGGAACAGCCAGCTAACACCCTTCGAGTTGCATGTTTTCGTGGCCTCAGCGCCCCGGACGCCACGAAAACATGCAACTCGGGATGGGGTCGTCAGTCGAACCAGAGCGCGAGCTCGCGCGCGGCGGACTCGGGCGAGTCGCTGCCGTGCACCAGGTTCTGCTGCACCTTGAGGCCCCAGTCGCGACCGAGGTCGCCGCGGATGGTGCCCGGTGCGGCGGTGGTCGGGTCGGTGGTGCCGGCGAGCGACCGGAATCCCTCGATGACACGGTTGCCGGCGACGCGGATGGCGACGATCGGGCCGCTCTCCATGAACTCGACCAGCGGCTCGAAGAACGGCTTGCCCTCGTGCTCCTCGTAGTGCTTCGTCGAGCAGGTCGCGGCTCGCCTCGAGCAGCTTGATGTCGACGAGCTGGTATCCCTTCGCCTCGATGCGGCGGAGGATCTCGCCGGTCAGGTTGCGGGCGACGCCGTCGGGCTTGACGAGAACGAGGGTTTCTTCGACGGTCATTGGACTGTCTCCTTCGGTAGGGGTGGCGACGCGAGGCAGTTCGCGCGGTCGATCTGGCGGGCTCGCACGAAGCAGAAGATCCACATGGCGATGAAGAAGGCCGCCGCGATGTACAGGGCGGGCAGCAGGATGCCGGTGGCGAGGAGCACCAGCCTGCAGCACCCAGCCGACCCAGACGCCCCAGGGGTAGCGCACGACGCGGGTGGCGAGCGCGAGCACCAGGACGAGGACCGCTCCGCCCGACGAAGGCCTCGAGCGGCGGCAGCGCGTGCAGCCCGAAGACCGTCAGGGCGATGAAGAAAACGAGCACGGCCTCGAGCCCGAGCACGATGGAGAGCAGGCTCTCGGTCAGGCTGCGCTGGCGGCGCTGCGCGGCGCACGACCGGCGGGTCGGTCGTCGGTCACGGCTTCCAGCCCTGGTCGCGCGCGTAGACGATCGCGTCGCCGACGAGCGTGATCGACCCGGTCACGAGCGCCGCGCCCTTCTCGGTCTCGGCGGCGCGGTCGCGGCGCGCAGCTCGAGCGCCGCCTCGAGCGACGGCTCGACGGTCACCCGGTCTGCGCCCGACGATCGACGGCGCGAGCCGGCCAGGTCTTCTGCGCCGCACCGCGCGCTCGGAGGTCGACTGGGTGATGACGAAGTCGTCGATCGTCGGTTCGAGCGCGCGCAGGATGCCCGCGGCATCCTTGTCGCCCAGGATGCCGATCACCGCGGTGACGTGGTCGAACGTGAAGTACTCGGTGAGCGCCGCGGCGAGCGCTGCGGCGCCGTGCGGATTGTGCGCCGCATCCACCAGCACGGTCGGCTCGTTGCCGATCGACCTGGAGCCGCCCGGGCGACGTCGCGGTGGCGAGGCCCTCGGCGAGCACATCCTGGTTGAGCGGCAGCGTTCCGCCGCCGATGAACGACTCGACCGCGGCGATGGCGAGGGCGGCGTTCGCGGCCTGGTGGTCGCCGAACAGCGGCAGGAACAGGTCGGGGTAGGTTGCCGGCGAGTCCCTTGACCGTGATGACCTGCCCACCCACGGCGACGGTGTCGGAGGCCAGCTCGAAGTCGGTGCCGGCCACCGCGAAGGTCGATTCGGTGAGTTCGGCCGCGCGCTCGAGCTCGGCCAGCGCCTCGGGTGCCTGTGCGGCCGAGACGACGGCCGCCGCGGGCTTGATGATGCCCGATTTGGTGCGTGCGATCTCGGCGATGGTGTTGCCGAGCCGCGCCGTGTGGTCGAGGGCGATGGGCGTGAAGACGGCGACCTGGCCGTCGGCGACGTTCGTCGAGTCCCACTCGCCGCCCATGCCGACCTCGAGCACGACGACGTCGACGGGCGCATCGGCGAACGCCGCGAACGCCAGCAGGGTCAGCGCCTCGAAGAAGCTCAGCGGCTCCTGGTCGCTGAGCTCGAGCTCGGCGTCGGTGATGTCGAGGAACGGCCGGATGTCGTGCCAGTTCGACACGAACGCGGCGTTGCTGATCGGCTCGCCGTCGATCACGATGCGCTCGTTGACCCGCTCGAGATGCGGGCTCGTCAGCATGCCCGTGCGCAGCCCGTGCGCGCGCAGGATGCTCTCGATCATGCGGCTCGTCGAGGTCTTGCCGTTCGTTCCCGTGATGTGGATGACCGGGTAGGCGCGCTGCGGGTCGCCGAGCAGCTCGGCGGCGCGCCGGGTCGCCTCGAGCCGCGGTCGCGGGCTGCGCTCTCGCCGACCCGCTCGAGCAGCTCCTCGTAGACCTCGCGCGCCTCGCGCTCCATGAGGGCGTCGTCGAAGTCGCCCGGCTCGCGGTCGTCGTCGTCGTTCTTAGACATCGATTTGATCTGACTTCCACACGTCGATTACGAGTACCCCGGGTTCGAATCCTGCCCGGCCGCGAGGGTCGAGCGCTGCGATCCGGCCGTGGCGTTCAGTCGCCGCATCCGTTGCCGGATCGTCCGCGAAGTCGATGGTGATCTTCTTGCGCGAGCGTTTCGCCAGCAATCGTCTCACTGAACGACCGGAGCGCGCTGACATCGGTCTCGGACCCGCCACGAATCAGCGAGCGTGATCCGGTCGCTGACCTGCAGCCCGGCGGCCTTGCGCGTGTCCTGGATGGCGCGGATGACGTCGCGCGCGAGCCCCTCGGCCTCGAGCTCGGGCGTCGTCACGGTGTCGAGCAGCACGAAACCGCCGCCCGGCAGGAATGCGATCGCGGTCGACTCGTCGGCCGCGCGCAGCTCGAGGTCGAACTCGCCCGCGACGCAGTTCGACGCCGCCGACCACGACGGTGTCGCCGTCGCAGCTGACCAGTCCCCCGCCTTGGCCGCCTGGATGACCGCCTGCACCTGCTTGCCGATGCGCGGTCCCGCGGCGCGAGCGTTGACCGTCAGCTGGCGGGTGATGCCGTACGCCTCGAGGCTGCCCTCGTCGAACTCGACCGAGGTCGACCGTCTTGACGTTGAGCTCGTCGCCGAGGATCTCGCCGAACTCGGCGAGCGGCCGCGGATCTGCGCGTGACCACGGTGAGCCGGGCGAGCGGCAGCCGCACGCGCAGCCCCCTGGCCTTGCGCAGCGCGAGCCCCGCCGAGGCGACCTCCCGCACCAGGTCCATGGCGGCGACGAGCGACGGGTTCGTCGGGGAACAGCGCGGCGAGCGGCCAGTCTTCGAGGTGCACGCTGCGGCCGCCGGTGAGCCCCTGCCAGATCTCTTCGCCGACGAGCGGGATGAGCGGCGCCGCGACCCGGGTGACGGTCTCGAGCACCGTGTAGAGGGTGTCGAACGCGTCGCGATCGGTCGCCCGACCAGAAGCGGTCGCGCGACCGGCGCACGTACCAGTTGGTGAGGACCTCGGCGAAGTCGCGCAGCTTGGCGGCGGCGAGCGGCGCATCGAGCAGCTTCGAGGTCGGCCGTCGACGTCGGCGATGAGCTGCGCCGGTCTTGGCGAGCAGGTACTGGTCGAGCACGTTGCGCGAGTCGGTGCGCCAGCGTCGCCTCGTAGCCGCGCGAGGCGTTGGCATACAGCGTGAAGAAGTAGTAGGTGCTCCACAGCGGCAGCAGGAACTGCCGAACGCCCTCGCGGATGCCCTCCTCGGTGACGACCAGGTTGCCGCCGCGGATGACCGACGACGACATCAGGAACCAGCGCATCGCATCCGCGCCGTCGCGGTCGAAGACCTCGTCGACATCCGGGTAGTTGCGCAGCGACTTCGACATCTTCTGCCCGTCGCTGCCGAGCACGATGCCGTGGCTGATGCACGTTCGAGAACGCCGGGCCGGTCGAACAGGGCCGTCGACAGCACGTGCATCAGGTAGAACCAGCCGCGGGTCTGGCCGATGTACTCGACGATGAAGTCGGCCGGGCTGTGGGTGTCGAACCACTCCTGGTTCTCGAACGGGTAGTGCACCTGCGCGAACGGCATCGAGCCGGAGTCGAACCAGACGTCGAAGACGTCCTCGATGCGGCGCATCGTGGACCGCGCCCGACGGGTCGTCCGGGTTCGGGCGCGTCAGCTCGTCGATGAACGGGCGGTGCAGGTCGGGCTCGCCCGTCGGCGTTCGCGGGCAGGCGGCCGAAGTCGGCCTCGAGCTCGGCGAGCGAGCCGTAGACGTCGACGCGCGGGTAGGCGGGGTCGTCGCTCTTCCACACCGGGATCGGCGAACCCCAGTAGCGGTTGCGCGACACCGACCAGTCGCGGGCGTTCGCGATCCACTTGCCGAACTGCCCGTCCTTGACGTTCTCGGGCACCCAGTTGATCTGCTGGTTGAGCTCGATCATGCGGTCGCGGAACTCGGTGACCCGCACGAACCAGCTCGACACCGCCTTGTAGATGAGCGGATTGCGGCAGCGCCAGCAGTGCGGGTAGCTGTGCTCGTAGCTCGCGACGCGCAGCAGGCGGCCGTCGGCCCGCAGCTTCTGGGTGAGCGGCTTGTTCGCCTCGAAGACCTGCAGGCCCGCGACCTCGGCGACCAGTCGGCAGGAACCGCGCGCCGTCGTCGACCGAGATGATCACCGGGATGCCGGCGGCCGCGCACACCAGCTGGTCGTCCTCGCCGTAGGCGGGCGCCTGGTGCACGATGCCGGTGCCCTCGCCGGTGGCGACGTAGTCGGCGACGAGGATCTGCCAGGCGTTCTCGCGTGCCCCACTTCTCGGTGTCGGCGTAGTAGTCCCAGAGCCGGGCGTAGTGCACGCCGCCGAGCTCGCGGCCCAGCGACGGTGCGCGTCACCGCGGCGAGCGCCTCGGCCGGCGACTCGTAGCCGAGCTCCTTCGCGTACGCGCGCGACCGTGTCGGTGGCGAGCAGGTACTCGGCGACGCCCTCGGCCGCGCCGTCCGCCGCCCCGAGCGGGCCGCTCGGCACGACCGCGTACTCGATGTCGGGGCCGACGGCGAGCGCGAGGTTGGTCGGCAGCGTCCACGGCGTCGTCGTCCAGGCGAGCGCGCGCACGGCGGTGAGCCCGAGCGCCTCGGCCTTCGCGCCGATCCAGCGGGAACGTGACGGTGACCGACTGGTCCTGGCGCATCTTGTAGACGTCGTCGTCCATGCGCAGCTCGTGGTTCGAGAGCGGCGTCTCGTCGTGCCAGCAGTACGGCAGCACGCGGAAGCCCTCGTAGGCGAGGCCCTTGTCGTAGAGCTGCTTGAACGCCCAGAGCACGGACTCCATGAACGTGATGTCGAGCGTCTTGTAGTCGTTCTCGAAGTCGACCCAGCGCGCCATGCGGGTGACGTACTCCTGCCACTCCCTCGTGTACTCGAGCACCGATTCGCGGGCCTTCGCGTTGAAGACGTCGATGCCCATGTCTTCGATCTCGTGCTTCTCGGTGATGCCGAGCTGGCGCATCGCCTCGAGCTCGGCGGGCAGGCCGTGGGTGTCCCAGCCGAAGCGGCGGTGCACCTGCTTGCCGCGCATGGTCTGGAAGCGCGGGAAGAGGTCTTTGGCGTAGCCGGTCAGCAGGTGGCCGTAGTGCGGCAGGCCGTTGGCGAACGGCGGGCCGTCGTAGAAGACCCACTCGTCGCAGCCCTCGCGCTGCGTCGATGGACGCCTGGAAGGTGTCGTCGCGCTTTCCAGAACGCGAGGATGCCCTGCTCGATCTCCGGAAATTTCGGGGACGCGGGAACGCCGCCGCTCGCGTCGGACGACCGACCGCTCGCCGATTTCTTGGGATACGTCATGTGTGCTGTGCCTCACCTCGTGCCGTGTTGTGAAAAACACTTTCTGCACGAGGACGACGTCTGCCGCGGTACCACCTCGTTTGCCGGCCGTGGTTGTGACGCACGTCCGACCTCTCAATAGCTGTGTCGGGCTTACCCGGTCGGTTCTACTGGGCCCCGGCCATTCGACCCGGGCTGTTCTTCCGACGACTCCCCGGTGATTGCCGGTTCACTGTCGTGTGCTCAATTCTACGGCAGAGCGGCGGCTTCCCGCTTCACCAGGCCGTTGATGAGCGCGGCAGCCGATGTGGCGTCGTCGACGGTCACGACCACCGATCGCCCGCTGCGGCGCATGATCTGAAGCGCCTCACCGGAGCGCAGGATGACCCCGAACCGCCCGTTGAGTCCCCAGCGCACGCCGAACCCGCCGTACTGCGCCAGGGCCTGCACATCGATGACGTCGGCCGATTCGATGTTCGCGAGCGGCACCGTGATGGTCGGCACTCCCAGCGCGCTGCGCATGCGGACGCCCCGCGCGTCCACGCGGATCGTCCAGGCGAAGTTCGAGAGCACGATGAGAAAGATGACGACCGGAATGAACGAGATCGGCCAGTCGGTGCCGCCACGCTCCAGCACTGAGAACAGCACGATCCCGGCGATGACGATCATGAAGCCGACGACGCCCCAGGTGAGGGCGGCGGGGGCGGTCGCCGAGCGGATCCAGGATGCGCGCTCCTCGGCGCCGAGTGCCACGGGGGCGACCGGCGTGCCGCCCCCGCGCGGGAACCTTCACGGCTTTGGGCAGCAGAAACCACGCGCCGACGCTCAGCACCGCTGCGACGCCGACGCCGATCGGAAGCGACACCAGCGAGACGTGCGCCTGCGAACGCCGGCCCTGCTGCAGCACGAGCGCGCCGCCAAGCGTCACCGCGAGCATCACGCTGACGAAGAGCCCGACGACGCCGAGGATCTTCGTCATCACGGTCATCGGCGCGCGATGGCTCGCCAGCACGGCGATGCGCGCCGAAGATCGCGTCGAGCGGCAGGCAGATCACCGCGATGAGGATGGGGAACGTGTACGGCGAACCGTAGCCGTCGGGAGTGCCCGCAGGCGTTCCAGTGCACGGCCACGCTGCTCGGCAGGGTCGACGCGATGCCGAACGTCAGGGCAAGCGCCGCGAGTGTCACCAGCAGCGGAACGACAAGTGCGACCACGAGAATGCGGGTGCTGTGGTTGGCGTGATTCATGAGTCGTACTCCTGTCGGATCATTGCCGTGAGCGTCGATACGCCCGAGGCCGAGTTGCCGTGCGGTCGCGACCAGCCGCGGGATGGCCTCGCCCAGTTCGCTGTAGTTGCTGACCCGGTCAGTGACGACGGCACCCCTGCCGCGCCGCAGGTCGACGAGTCCTTCGTCGCGCAGCGCCTGGTAGGCGCGCAGCACGGTGTGCACGTTTACGTCGAGCGAGCCCGCGACGTCGCGCGCTGCCGGGAGCCGATCGCCCGCGCGCAGCGTGCCGCGGCTCGCATCCGCTCGCACGGATGCCGCGAGCTGTTCGAACAGCGGGACGGCACTCGTGGGGTCGATGCGAAGGAGCATACGGTCAGTCTATTGTTCTATTTGTACTAGCACAATACCTTTGAGTATCCGAATGGTCGTGACTCTTCCTCAACGCGAGTCCGCGCAAATACCATGGGGACCGTGAGCGACGACACCCCGACCCAGAGATTCGACCCGCCCGCGATTCCGCCGGCCCGCACCGCCGCAAGCGACGACGACCGAAAGTCACGCCTGCCCCTCATTCTCGGCATCGTCGGCGGCGTGCTGCTGCTCGCGGTCATCGTGCTGCTGGTGCTGCTGCTCGGCCGCTCGCCGGGGTCCACGAATGCCGGGCAGCACGAACTCCCCCAGTGCGACCGCCAGCCCCTCCAGCACCCCGACGCCGGTGCCCACGCCGACCGTCACCGTCACCGTCACCCCCGCGCCCTCGGGTGGGGGCGGCACGCCTCCGAAAGCCCAACGGCAACAACGTGCTCATCACCAACTACGCGATCAGCCCGACGCTCGTCGACTGCTCCGCGTCCGCCCCAGCCGGCGCGGCCAACCTCACGATCGCATGGAAAAGCCTCAACGGGAACACAGCGTTCTTCGGAGTGAACACCACCGATGCACAGGCCGCAGGCATGGGATGGAACCTGCCCGCCAGCGGCAGCAACCTCGACTTCCCCAGCGGCGCGGGCAACCCCTACACCTACCAGTGCGGTGACGCGCAGGAGTCGTTCACGATCACCGTCGTCGGCAACGGCTCCAAGCAGAGCCTCACGATCACGGTCAGGACAAAAGTAAGCCGATCGGCGAGTGCGACGGGGCGCCGGGTAGAATCGGGCCACAACCTCACACTCAGGCACCTAACCATTGACTCGGTGCCGCATATATCGAATCGGAGTTCCCATGTCGTCTGCCATCCCTGAGCGTCCCGCGCTCGAAGGTCTCGAAGCGAAATGGGGCAGGCTTCTGGAAAGACCAGCAGACCTACCGGTTCGATCGTGAGTCGGCCACCCGCGAGAACATCTTCTCCATCGACAGCCCGCCGCCCACCGCGTCGGGCAGCCTCCACATCGGCCACGTCTTCAGCTACACCCACATGGACCTCATCGCGCGGTACCAGCGGATGCGCGGCAAGACGCTGTTCTATCCGATGGGCTGGGACGACAACGGGCTGCCCACCGAGCGCCGGGTGCAGAACTACTACGGCGTGCGCTGCGACCCGACGCTGCCCTACGTCGCCGGGTTACGTGCCGCCGCTCGAGGGCGGCGACAACGCGTCATCCAAGGCCGCCGACCAGGTGCCGATCTCGCGCCGCAACTTCATCGAGCTGTGCGAGCGCCTCACGGTCGAAGACGAGAAGCAGTTCGAAGACGTCTGGCGCAAGCTCGGCCTCTCCGTCGACTGGGAGCAGAGCTACCGCACGATCGGCGACGAGGCCCAGACCGCCGCGCAGCGCGCGTTCCTGCGCAACCTGGCGCGCGGCGAGGCCTACCAGGCCGAGGCGCCCGACCCTGTGGGACATCACCTTCCGCACCGCGGTCGCGCAGGCCGAGCTCGAAGACAAGGAACAGCCCGCGGCGTATCACGCGATCACGTTCCACAAGCCCGACGGCAGCGACCTCATCATCGAGACGACGCGGCCCGAGCTGCTCGCCGCCTGCGTGGCCGTGGTCGCGCATCCGGATGACGAGCGCTACCAGTCGCTGTTCGGCACGACCGTGACGACCCCGGTGTTCGGCGTCGAGGTGCCCGTCGTGTCGCACCACCTCGCGCAAAAAGACAAGGGATCGGGCATCGCGATGATCTGCACCTTCGGCGACGTGACCGACGTGGTCTGGTGGCGCGAACTCGACCTTCCGAACCGCACGATCATCGGGCCCGACGGCCGCATCGTCGCGGATGCGCCCGCCGCCCTCACGACCGACGCCGCGAAGGCCGCGTACGCGGAACTCGCCGGCAAGACCGTGTTCAGCGCGAAGGCGCAAGATCGTCGAGCTGCTGCGCGAGAGCGGCGAGCTGGTCGGCGAACCGAAGCCGATCATGCACCAGGTGAAGTTCTTCGAGAAGGGCGACCGGCCGCTCGAGATCATCTCGACGAACCAGTGGTACATCACGAACGGCGCGCGCGACGCGGAGCTGCGCGACACGCTGGTCGCCGCGGGCCGCGAGATCAACTTCACCCCCGACCACATGCGCGTGCGCTACGAGAACTGGGTCGGCGGCCTCACCGGCGACTGGCTGATCTCGCGCCAGCGCTTCTTCGGCGTGCCCATCCCGGTCTGGTACGAGCTCGACGCCGAGGGCAACAAGGGTGCCGTGCTGGTGCCGTCGGAAGACCGGCTGCCCGTCGATCCGTCGTCCGACGTTCCCGCCGGCTACAGCGAGGCGGACCGCGGCACCAAATTCGCCGGCGAGGTCGACATCATGGACACCTGGGCGACCTCGTCGCTGACTCCGCAGATCGCGGGCGGCTGGGAACGCGACCCGCAGCTGTGGAACCTCGTCTTCCCGTACTCGCTGCGCAGCCAGGGGCAGGACATCATCCGCACGTGGCTGTTCTCGACGGTGCTTCGGTCGGAGCTGGAGCACGGCGAGGTGCCGTGGGCCAACGCGAGCATCTCGCGGATTCATCGTCGACCCCGACCGCAAGAAGATGTCGAAGTCGAAGGGCAACGTCGTCACCCCGGCCGCCATGCTCGACGAGCACGGTTCCGACGCGGTGCGCTACTGGGCGGCATCCTCTCGCCTCGGCACCGACGCGGCGTTCGACCCGCAGAATCCGAAGCAGATCAAGATCGGCCGACGCCTGGCCATCAAGGTGCTCAACGCGGCAAAGTTCGTGTACTCGTTCGATGCGCCCGCGGTCGATCGGGGCTGGGTGGGCACGCCCGAACCGCTCGATGACGCGCTCATCACCGAACTCGATCGCGTGATCTCGATCGCGACCGAGGCGTTCGACGCGTTCGACCACGCCCGGGCGCTCGAGACCGCCGAACAGTTCTTCTGGACCTTCTGCGACGACTACCTCGAGCTCGTGAAGGAGCGCGCGTACGGCGCTGCCTCGGGAGAGGGACAACTGAGCGCCGTGGCGACCCTGCGCGAGACCATCGATGTGCTGCTTCGGCTCTTCGCGCCCTTCCTGCCGTTCGCGACCGAAGAGGTGTGGAGCTGGACGCACGAGGGCTCGGTGCACACCGCAGAGTGGCCGTCGACGAGTGGGGCTGGCGGACCGATCGCCCTGCTGCCGCTGGTCAGCGAGGCCCTCATCGGAATCCGTCGAGCCAAGACCGATGCCAAGGCGTCGCAGAAGACGGATGTCACCTCGGCGACGCTGCACGGGCCCGCCCTGCTTCGGCTCGCGATCGACGACCTGAAGGCGGTGGGTCGCATCGCCGACCTGACCTTCGTCGAGGCCGACGAGGTCTCGGTTACCGACATCGTGCTGGCGGACGAGGTCAGGTCATGATGCAGCTCGGAACGCGCTGGCCCGTCGGCGCCGCTCCTCCGGCGCGCCTGTCGTCGGGCATGACCGACGCGATCGCCGAGGTCGAAGCACAGCTGGGCGAGGTCGATACCACCCAGTGGCGCTGGACGCTGACCTGGCTCGAAGGACATCCGGTCGCAGAGCTGGAGGACGGCACCATCGTGCGCGAAGGATACGACGGCTCGGTGGCGACCGAGCGTTGACCATCGGGCGTTAGCGCCCGTGACGACAGCATCCCCTGCGAAGCGTCACTACCCGATCCACCGGAGGAAAATCGTGTGCGGGTTACGGCACGGGCTCTAGGAAGCCGGGGTCGATAGGCCAGTGACGCTTCGCAGGGGATGCTGGCGCGAGTCGTGGTCGATAGTCTGCATCTCCCTGCTGGCTATTTGCTATCAGAGCGATGAACGATTGCTATCGGGCGAATGTCGAGCCGCCACGCGGCGCGGTGCGATCGTTGCTGAGCAGCAGCGCCATCCGTTCATGAGAGAGCATGCGATTGGCGGAGCGGCGCGTCGACCACGCCAGAAGGCTTCTCGCCACGCGCTCGACGAGAACATCGAATGCGGGTCGACGCACGCCCGAAGGGTTTCGTGCGAACGCGTGTACGGTCACAATGCTCACCTCTTTCTTGGTTCAAAAATAGGGCCGACCACCGACATTCGCGGACGGTCGGAACGCCTGACAATCAGGGATTTTGGAGCGTGTGGTCGTCGGGAATCTCCGTGCCGTCAAGCACCGGAAACGCGACGAAATTGAGCATCACCGGCCTCGAATTGGGAACCTGCTGGTTCTTGTTCGGGATGACGTATTTGTCGACGAGTTTCATGAACTCCAGTCCGAACTGGCGCAGCTGGTCGGGTGTGAGTCGCGAGTTGACACTCGACACCACCGACCCGTCGAGCCACTCCTTCGAGAGTTCGTCGTGGCCACGTTCGATGAAGTCGGTGAGCATGCGGTCCTGGTTGTGCCGCATCTGTCGAAAGATCATGTTCGCGGCCGAGCGTCCGGCCGGCGTGGCGATGGCCTCGTCAGACCCGATGTTGATGGAGCCCGGCGTGCGCTCCCACCAGCGCTCGCGGCTGGTGCCCTTGCCCTCGACCTCGCGCACGAAGCCGTGCTTCTCGAGCTGGCGAAGGTGGTAGCTGGTGGCGCCGCTCGACTCCCCCAGGCGCTCGGCCAAGCCCGCTCGCGGTGAAGCTGCCGTAGATCGACAGAGTGTCGAAGATCTCGACGCGCAGCGGATGCGCGAGCGCCTCGAAGAGCGACCAGGTCGAGCTGGCGCTCATTCGGGAACGGTCGGATCGCGTCGTCGGCGTCGTGCCCGGGGGTTTCCATAATGCAAAGTTATCATTGCAAAGATTTCTTTGCAACGTCTCTTTTGCAAATACAGGTTTGCAATGAGTCCTTTGCAGAGGCATCTTTGCAAAGATGCCATCCGCAGGCCACGCGCCCTAGGCTCGAAGCATGACGAATCCGTTCTTCGACGCCCAGCCACGCTCCCCTTCGGACTTCCCCCCTTCGCCGACA
The DNA here is from genome assembly GCA_963738535.1 of uncultured Actinomycetota bacterium. Classification (GTDB taxonomy): domain Bacteria; phylum Actinomycetota; class Actinomycetes; order Actinomycetales; family Microbacteriaceae; genus Galbitalea. The sequence continues at coordinate 296,708 of CAVTXB010000006.1, read as the reverse complement.
TCACCGACGCGCGACTACCGCCCCGCGTTCGACCGGGGTTCGAGGAGCACCTCGCAGAGATCACCGCCGTCGCCGAGGAAACAGATCCTGCGACCTTCGACAACACCATGTCCCGCTCGAGAAAGGCGGCCAGGTTCTCGAGCGCGTCGCCGCACGTCTTCTTCAACAAGTCGAGCGCCGACAGCAACGACTTCACCAACAGCCTCGAAGAGGAACTCGCGCCGCTGCTCGCAGCGCACGCCGACGCGATCCGGCTGAACCCGCGGCTCTACGAGCGCATCACGTCGCTGCACGAGCGTCGGTCGTCGCTGGGGCTCGACGCCGAATCGGTCTACCTGATCGAGCGCTACTACGACGAGTTCACGGTCGCCGGCGCCGGGCTCGACGACGACGACAAAGCCACGCTGCGCGACTACAACCAGAAGCTCGCCAGCCTCAGCACGAGGTTCGAGAAGAATCTGCTCGCCGACACCAACGACCTCGCCGTTGTCGTCGACGACGTCGCCGAACTCGACGGCCTCGGGGCGGGCGAGATCTCGGCCGCCGCAGAGGCGGCCAAGGAGCGCGGGCTCGACGGCAAATACCTCATCACCCTGGTGCTGCCGACCGGGCATCCGTACCTGGACGCGCTGACCAACCGCAGCCTGCGCGAACGCATCATGACAGCATCGCGCAGCCGCGGCATCCGTGGCGGCGACCACGACAACCGCGAGATCGTGCTCGAGATCACGACGCCTGCGCGCCAAGCGGGCCGCGCTGCTCGGGTTCCCCAACCACGCAGCGGTGGTCACATCCGACGAGACCGCGAAGACGCCGGAGGCGGTGGACGCGATGCTGCGGAGGCTCGCCGCCCCGGCCGCCCGCAACGCCAAGACTCGAGCAGGCCGACCTGCAGGCCGTCATCGGGTCGGACTTCGACCTCGCGAGCTGGGACTGGGCGCTGTACACGGAGAAGGTGCGCAAGGCCAAGTACGACGTCGACACCGCGGAGATGCGCCCGTACTTCGAGGCCGAGCGCGTACTGCAGGACGGCGTGTTCTTCGCCGCGACCCAGGTCTACGGCATCACCTTCGCCGAGCGCACAGACCTCGTCGCCTACCACCCGGACGTTCGCATCTTCGAGGTCTCGAACGACGACGGTTCGCCCGTCGGGCTCTTCCTCTACGACCTGTACACGCGCGACTCGAAGCGCGGCGGCGCGTGGATGAACCCGCTCATCTCGCAGAACCGGCTGCTCGGCCAACCCGACGGTCGTGGTCAACAACCACAACGTGCCGAAGCCCGCAGCCGGCGAGCCCACGCTGCTGACCTACGACGAGGTCGACGACGCTGTTCCACGAGTTCGGTCACGCGCTTCACGGGCTGTTCGCACAGGTGACCTACCCGAAGTTCGCCGGCACGAACGTGTTCCGCGACTTCGTGGAGTTCCCGAGCCAGGTCAACGAGATGTGGATGCTCTGGCCCGAGGTTCTCGCGAACTACGCCGAAGCACCACGAGACCGGCGAGGCGATGCCGCAGGAGTTCGTCGACAAGCTGCAGGCGTCAACCGCCTTCAACGAGGGCTTCAAGACCAGCGAGTACCTCACCGCGGCCCTGCTCGACCAGGCCTGGCACCGCATCGACCGAACGACACCGTGGTCACAGACGTCGCGACGTTCGAGGCCGACGCCATCGCGAGCTTCGGCCTCGACAACCCCGCCGTGCCACCCCGCTACTCGAGCACCTACTTCGCGCACACCTTCTCGGGTGGCTACGACGCCGGCTACTACTCCTACATCTGGAGCGAGGTGCTCGATGCCGACACGGTCGAATGGTTCACAGGAGAACGGCGGACTGACGCGGGCCAACGGCGACCGGTTCCGACAGCGACTGCTCGGCGTCGGCGGTTCGAAGGATCCGCTCGAGGCGTACCGCGACTTCCGCGGCCGCGACGCCGACATCCAGCCCCTGCTCGATCGCCGGGGCCTGAACTAGCCGCGTCAGGTCAGCGAAGGTCGCGCAGGGTCCTGAGCTTCGTCTCGAGGTCGGGACCCTGCGGCACCACGATGACCTCGTCGGCCCGCGTCGACTCCGCCAGCGCCTCGAGGCGAGCGGTGACGTGCGCGACGATCACCGACCGCCTGCTGGGCGTTTCGCTCGCGCACGAACTCCAGCTCGGCGGCCGACCAGTCGTAGGCTTCCGCCTCGGCGAGCGTCGGGATGCGACCCGGGCCGCGCCCCGGAGCGCAGACGACTGAAGTAGAGCCCGTTGGGCAGCGCGAGCCGGTCCGCCTCCGCCTGGCTGTCGGCGACGAGGGCCGCCACCGCGACCATCGAGTGCGGCTCGGCGCAGCACGGATCGACGGCTCGAAGCTGTCCCGGTAGAGCTGGAACGCGGCAGGGGTGTTGTCACCGCCCGCGAAGTGGTGAGCGAACGCGAACGGCAGGCCGAGCATCCCGGCGAGCTGCGCGCTGAATCCGCTCGAACCGAGCAGCCACATCTCGGGTGAGTCGCCCAGCCCGGGATGCGCCGCCGGCTGCGCCCCGAGCCCGTTCTCGAGCGGCGGAATGCTGCCGAAGAAAGCGAGAAGCTCGACCACCTGGTTGGGGAAGTCATCCACCGTCTCCGCGCCCGATGTTGCGCCGCAGAATGGATGCCGTGAGCTGGTCGGTGCCGGGCGCGCGGCCGAGGCCCAGGTCGATGCGGTCGCCGTGGAGCGCGACGAGGGTGCCGAACTGCTCGGCGATCACCAGCGACGAGTGGTTGGGCAGCATCACGCCGCCCGAGCCGACCCGGATGCGCTTCGTCGCGGACGCGATCGCGCCGATCAGGACGGCGGGGGCCGAGCTCGCGACGGCGGGCATCCCGTGGTGCTCGGCGACCCAGAAACGGTCGTAGCCGAGCTCGTCGGCGACGCTGCGCCGTCTCGATGGTCTGCGCCAGCGCCTCGCGCGTGCGACATCCCCTCATAGACCGACGCGAGGTCGAGCACGGACAGGGGAATTTCGGGCAGCGTTGTCACGGCAGGTGCAACGCCGGCAGCGCGGCCGGTCATTCCGTGGCGGGTTGCGGCCGCGGCGGCCCGGCGTTCGCGGCGACGCCGGTGCCAGCCGAGCCAGAGCATCACGATGCCGCCGGCGAGCAGCCCCCAGAACGGCGATCCGATGCCGACGATCACGATGCCGGATGCGACGACCAGGAACGTGATGCCGGCGACAATGCGGTTGTTCGGATCCTCCACGGATGCCGCGACCGCGCGTGACCAACGCGCCGAGCATCGCGAGGCCGGCGACGGTGGTGATCAGCAGCGGCGGCGTCACGAGCACGAGAGACGCGGCGAGTCCTGCGGCCAGTCCGATGAACACGTAGGTCACGCCGCCGGTGAGCGATGGCGATCCAGCGCTTCGAACGGTCGGGGTGCGAGTCCGGGCCGGCCATGATCGCGGCGCTCAGCGCGGCGAGGTTGATGACGTGCGCGCCGAAGAGCGCCCCGCCGGCGCTCAGCAGTCCGGAGCCGACCAGGATCGCTGCGGGCCGGCGGATTCGTCGTAGCCGAAGGTCTTGAGCACGGCGAAGCCGGGCACGTTCTGCCCGGCCATCGTGACCAGGTACAGCGGAATGCCGAGGCTCACGATCACGAGCGGCTGGAACGTCGGCGCAACGAACGACGAGCTGCGGCGCGACGACGCTGCCGTGCAGCCATCCGGTGCCCGCCGTGACGCCGACCACGATGATCGTGGCGACCAGCGCGCCCGGCACCGCCCAGCGCGGCGCGAGGCCGTAACAGATCAGCCACACCAGCACGATGGGCAGCGCGAGCAGCGGAAGCTTCACCGACGCCTCGATCGGCGCAAGGCAGATCGGGAACAGGATGCCCGCGAGCATCGCGCTTGCGAGCGGCGTCGGGATGCGCGTGATTGCGCGCGTCAGCGCCGGCCACAGCCCGGTGATGGCGATGAGCACGCCGCAGACGATGAACGCGCCGACCGCCGCCGAGAAGTTGTGGGTCGTGGCGTGGGCCGCGATCAGCAGTGCGGCACCGGGCGTCGACCAGGCGAACGACAGCGGGATCCGGAACCGCAGGCTGAGTACGATCGCGATGATCGCCTGCGCGATGCACAGCGTCAGAAGCCCGGATGCGGCCTCGGCCGGCGTCGCCCCGACCGCGCGAAGGCCCGCGAGCACGAGCACGAAGGCGCTGGCGAATCCGGTGACTGCGCCGACGAGGCCGGCAACTATTGGCTGGACGATGGAGCCAGCCTAGGGAATCCTCGCGGTCGCTCGCGGCACATTACGCGGTCCAATCTCGAGTGGACGTGGACTGCGGGGCACTCGTCGCCCACGGATCGGTCACTCGGCTCAGTCTCACTTACTCGCCGAGATATCCTCCAGCTTCGGCGTCACTTCGCTCCACGGCTAGTATGACCTCGTATTTTTGGTTCTGAGTCAAGGGCAATTTTGAACCCGTTGATGTTCAGGAACACAACCGTGAGAACCCAAGCCGTGCGCTTGTTTCCGTCGAAGAAGCGAGTCATTGCGCGCGATCGAGCACATCGGCGCCGCGGCCTTCATCTCGACGGGCTCGCAGGCGTGCTACGCCGAATGCGCAGGCAGCTCGGCCGCGCAAGTGTCGGAGCAACCAGGCTCTTGTCGGCACGTGGACGCCCGAGTCGCGGCGACGACGACGGCGAGTGGCGTCCAGGATCGACAAATCATCACGTGATTCTGGGCGCTGCCGAACGGCGCATCCACAAAGGAAGAAGCTCATGAGACCTGAACCAATGGAGAATCGCGATGACGAGCTTCGCAGAGCTCTCGTTGCCACAGTCGACCTGGCGCCTTTCGCCCGTACTGCGAGGGCCGCTCGGACGATCGTCACGGCGATCGCCGTTTTCGCCCTTGCAGGAGCGCTTACGGGCGGAGCAATAGCCGTTGCCGCAACGACAAAGGCGCCAGGAACCGCCGCCGCCTTTGATTTGCAGACGGAAGGCCAGCAAAGGCTCATCATCGAAGACGCGACGCTGGTGGACAAACCGATTGCGCGCTCGGGTGTCGGCGACCTCACGGTTCCCCTGGGAGTCGCGCCGGGCGACGCCACAGGCCTGGTCATCGCTTTCGAGTGCGCGGACGGAGGCGATTACACGACCTCGTTGGATTCGAAGGTCGTGGTGAACACGAAATGCCACGTCCCGCCGAAGGCAGCGCTGGGCTTGGACACGTCGAGCGGGGTCAGCGGAGACGGATTCGCGGCCAGCGACGGGGTATATGCCGTCAGCACTGGGACTCTGACGGCGTCATCCGAAGTCCTGACTACTAAGAGCAAAGGCAGGCACACGCTGCGGATAACAGCACCGCGAGGCGCGCGATACTCGCTCTGGATCGCGTGGGCTGCCTTGCCGTCGCTCCTGGAATCTGCGGCACAGAAGGCCGACCTCATCGATGGCACCGTGACCCGTGCGGAGTACCTGGCTGCATACAACCGTTTCGCAGGGTGCATGGCCGCACTCGGCTATCCGCTACCGAACAGTTCGCAGGATGCCACCGTGATCCCGATCCATTTCCCGGACCCCAATACCAATCCCCGAGGCGCCGGGGTCGGCGAGCGGTGTTATCAAACCGAACTCGGCCTCGTCGCGCACCAGTGGGAGTTCGAGAATCCCGAACCTCGCAGCTAACGAGACGACGAAAGTGTTCGCCAGGCCTGGCTAAGCAGACTTCTCGGTGGGCCGGACGGCCTTGCGCGGAACGATCGTCGGCGCCGCGTTCTCGAGCACCGACTGCGCGGGTGACGACCACGCGAGCGACATCGTCGTTCGACGGCACCTCGAACATGATCGGCCCGAGCACCTCTTCCATGATGGCGCGCAGGCCGCGAGCACCGGTCTTGCGAAGCACGGCGAGGTCGGCGATGGCCTCGAGCGCATCGTGGTCGAACTCGAGCTCGACGCCGTCGATCTCGAACATGCGCTGGTACTGGCGAACGAGGGCGTTCTTCGGCTGGGTCAGGATGTCCATGAGCGCGACCTGGTCGAGCTGGGTGACCGTGGTGACGACGGGAAGGCGGCCGATGAACTCGGGGATGAGCCCGAACTTGTGCAGGTCTTCCGGCAGCACCTCGCCGAACAGGTTCACGTCGTCGTTCTTGCTGTGCAGCGGGGCGCCGAATCCGATGCCCTTCTTGCCCGCGCGCTGCGAGATGATCTCCTCGAGGCCCGGCGAACGCGCCGGCGACGATGAACAGCACGTTGGTGGTGTCGACCTGGATGAACTCCTGGTGCGGATGCTTGCGGCCGCCCTGCGGCGGAACCGACGCGACCGTGCCCTCGAGGATCTTGAGCAGGGCCTGCTGCACGCCCTCGCCCGACACGTCGCGCGTGATCGACGGGTTCTCGGCCTTGCGGGCGATCTTGTCGATCTCGTCGATGTAGATGATGCCGGTCTCGGCGCGCTTGACGTCGTAGTCGGCGGCCTGGATGAGCTTCAGGAGGATGTTCTCGACATCTTCACCGACGTAGCCGGCCTCGGTGAGCGCCGTCGCATCCGCCACCGCGAACGGCACGTTGAGGCGCTTGGCGAGGGTCTGGGCGAGGTAGGTCTTGCCGCAGCCGGTCGGGCCGATGAGCAGGATGTTGGACTTGGCGATCTCGACATCGTCGATGATGTCGGCCGAGCTGAGCGTGTTGCGGGCGCGGATGCGCTTGTAGTGGTTGTAGACGGCCACCGAGAGGGCGATCTTCGCCGCCTCCTGGCCGATGACGTACTCCTCGAGGAACGCGAAGATCTCCTTCGGCTTCGGGAGGTCGAATTCGCTCGAGGTCTCTTCGCCCGCTTCGGCGAGACGTTCCTCGATGATCTCGTTGCACAGTTCGACGCACTCGTCGCAGATGTAGACGCCGGGACCGGCGATGAGCTGCTGCACCTGCTTCTGGCTTTTGCCGCAGAAGGAACACTTGAGCAGATCGGCGCTCTCCCCAATGCGGGCCACAGTCGCTCTCCCCTTGCTATGATCGTCAGTCGAAACTATGTGGGTTCGAGCCTAACCCGTGGCGGCGACACTGCCAGCAACCGTCAAGAATTGTGACCTCGGCGTGCCGTAACGTGAATCGCATGCGAACGGGCGTTCGAGCGACGAATTCTCGCTATTTCGGTCGGGCGCGATGGTCGTTGTCGCATCGGTTCTCGGAATTGCGGCGCCCGCCTTCGCGCATAACTTTCTGGTCTCATCCGACCCCGCGGCCGGCCAGACCCTCACGAAACTTCCCGTCGAAGTTCATCATCACGACCAACGAGGGCCTCCTCGACCTTTCCGGGCACGGCGCCGGCTTCGCCTTCGACGTCGAGGATGCGCACCACAGGTTCTACGGCAACGGCTGCGTGACCGTCGACCGGGCCGAGCATGAGCATCGCGCCGGTGATCGGCGCGGCCGGCAAGTACACGGTCGTCTGGCAGATCGTCTCGGCCGACGGCCATATCGTCTCGAACCAGTACACGTTCACCTGGGCGCCCGAGCGGGCCGTTCACGCCCGCGGTCGGCACGAGTCATCCGCAGGACTGCAACGGGCAAGTCGGGCGGCACCGCTCCCCCGGACCCGAACCTCGGCACGGATGCCACGCAGCAGCCGACCGCCAACCTCGGCTGGTGCTCGGCATCGGCGGCGGGGTGGTGGGCCTCGGCATCATCCTGACACTCGTGATCCTGCTCACGGGGCGCAAAAGCAAGCCCACCCCTTAGCACCGAGAACGAGTTTCCCCGAATCGACCAGATCCCGGGCGGGGAAGGTCGATTCGGGGAAACTCGATCGAGCCTGGTGCTACTTGACGAGTGCAGGCGTGCTCTTGCGCGGCGCCAGCACCTGGTCGATGAGCCCGTACTCGAGCGCCTCCGCCGCGCTCAGGATCTTGTCGCGGTCGATGTCCTTGTGCACCTGCTCCGAGGTGCGGTTCGAGTGGAACGACAGCGTGTCCTCGAGCCAGGTGCGCATGCGAAGGATCTCGCGCGCCTGGATCTCGATGTCCGACGCCTGGCTCGAACCCTCGGAACCGGCGGCGGGCTGGTGGATGAGGATGCGCGCGTTCGGCAGCGCGAGACGCTTGCCGGGTGCGCCGGCCGCGAGCAGCACGGCGGCAGCGGAGGCCGCCTGGCCGAGCGCGAACGTCTGCACCTGCGGACGGATGTACTGCATCGTGTCGTAGATCGCCGTCATCGCGGTGAACGAGCCACCGGGCGAGTTGATGTACATCAGGATGTCGCGGTCGGGGTCCTGGATCTCGAGAACGAGCAGCTGGGCCATGACGTCATCCGCCGACGCGTCGTCGATCTGCACGCCGAGGAAGATGATGCGGTCCTCGAAGAGCTTCGCGTACGGGTCCTGGCGCTTGTAGCCGTAGGCCGTGCGCTCCTCGAAGGTCGGCAGGATGTAGCGGGCCTCCGCGGTCGGCCGAGCCTGGCCGGTCCCCAGATTGAAGTTGTCCATGTCTCTTCCTACTTACTTGGTCTTCGAGGCGTCGTCTTCGGTAGTCGAGTCGGTGCCGCCGCCGCCGACGACGTCGGAGGCGAACTCGCGGAGGTGGTCGACGAATCCGTACTCGAGCGCCTCCTGGGCGGTGAACCAGTTGTCGCGGTCGTTGTCGATGAGGATCTGCTCGACCGTCTTGCCGGTCTGCTCGGCGGTGAGCTCGGCCATCCGCTGCTTCATGGCCAGGATGACGCCGGCCTGGGTCTGGATGTCGGCGGCGGTTCCGCCGAATCCACCGGACGGCTGGTGCAGCAGCACGCGCGCGTTCGGGGTGATGTAGCGCTTGCCCTTGGTGCCGGACGAGAGCAGGAACTGCCCCATGGATGCCGCAAGGCCGATGCCCACGGTGACGATGTCGTTCGGCACGAACTTCATCGTGTCGTAGATGGCCATGCCCGCGGTGATCGAACCACCGGGGGAATTGACGTAGAGGAAGATGTCTCGCTTGGAGTCCTCTGCGGCGAGCAGAAGGATCTTGGCGCAAATCTCGTTTGCATTTTCGTCTCGCACCTCAGAGCCGAGCCAGATGATGCGGTCGCTCAGAAGTTGGTCGAAAATACTGCTGACCAAAGCCGGTTGGGCCATTGTCGCGCTCCGTTTCAGTTATCGCTTGCTGATACGAATCTATCGGAGCGTGACATCCCAAACTGCGTTGTTCGCCGTGGGCAGAGAGCGGCGCGTCCCGCGGGCAGCGCTGGCCTACCCGACCACCCCGCACCCTAACGGTTGTGCAGGAGTCCCGTGCCGAAACGGCGCTTGTGCCGCCAAACGTGTGACGAAGTCCCCGCAACTCCTGCACAACCGTTAGGCCGGCGCGCACTGCCGTTAGTTGTGGTCGTGACCCTCGTGGTCGTGGTCGTGCGGCGCGTTGGCCGAAGCGAGCAGGTCCGCAGCATCCGAGGTGTCGAAGCCCTCGTCGTCGCCCTTGACGATCCCGGTGAACGGCGTGACATCCACCTTCTTGCCCTTGGTGTCGACGACGTTCGCCTTCTCGAGGATGAGCGCCAGCGTCTTGCCGCGCGCGACCTCGCCGATCATGGCCGGGATCTGGCCGTTCTCGTCGAGCACCTTGATGAACTCGCCGGGCTCCATGCCGTACTGCGCGGCCGACTGGATGAGGTACTGGGTCAGCTCGTCCTGGCTGACCTTGACCTCTTCGGCCTCCGCGATCGCGTCGATGAGGATCTGGCTGCGGAACGTCTTCTCGCTCGACTCGGCGACCTCGGCGCGGTGCACGTCGTCTTCGAGGCGGTTCTCGTTCTCGAGGTGACGGTGCACCTCGTCATCGATGAGGCCCTGGGGAACCGGGATCTCGACCTTCTTGACCAGCTCGTCGACGATCATGTCGCGGGCCTGCGTGACCTGCCGGAACGTCTTCGACTTCTCGACCTGCTCCTTGATGTCGGCCTTCAGCTCTTTGATGGTGTCGAACTGGCTGGCGATCTGGGCGAAGTCGTCGTCGGCCTCGGGCAGCTCGCGCTCCTTGACCGCGAGCAGCGTGACCGCGATGAGCGCCTTCTCGCCGGCGCTGTCGCCGCCGACCAGCGTCGACTCGAACGTGGTCGACTCGCCGGCGGTCAGCGAGTCGAGCGCCTCGTCGATGCCCTCGATGAGCTCGCCGGAGCCGATCTCGTAGCTGATGTTGTTGGCGGTGTCGACCTCTTCGTCGCCGATGGTGGCGACCAGGTCGAGCTGGGCGAAGTCGCCGGTCTTGGCCGGGCGGTTGACGGTGACGAGCGTGCCGAAGCGGCTGCGCAGGGCATCCAGTTCGTCTTGCACGTCGTCGGCCGACACCGTGACCGGGTCGACCTCGAGCTTGAGGCCCTCGTAGTTCGGGATGACGAACTCGGGACGCACATCCACCTCGACGGTGACCACGAGGTCGCCGGTGAAGTCCTTCACGTCGGGCAGCGTCACGATGTCGGCCTCGGGGCGACCCAGGGTGCGGATCTTCTCGTCCTGCACGGCCTGGCGGTAGAACTTGTCGAGGCCGTCGCTGACCGCGTGGTTCAGCACCTCTTCGCGGCCGACACGCTGGTCGATGAGCTGCGGCGGCACCTTGCCCTTGCGGAAGCCCGGGATGTTCACGGACTCGGCGATGTGGCTGTACGCGTGATCGATGCTGGGCTTCAGCTCGTCGGGCGTCACTGCGATGGTCAGCTTGGCGCGTGTGGGGCTCAGCTTCTCAACCGTGGTCTTCACGTTGTGGTTCTCCTGATTTGTGTTCGTATGGTCGTGGTGCGTGTCGTGCGAGTCGGGGCGACAGGATTCGAACCTGCGGCCTCTCGGTCCCAAACCGAGCGCTCTACCAAGCTGAGCTACGCCCCGGGCTGTCGATGTCTGCAGCCAGCTCTAGGGACAGGTCGCCCGCCGAAAATTGACCTCGGCAAGTCTATAGCGTTCAGTTGCACCCTTTGTGGGGTGTCGCAATCGCGCAGTTCGCGGGTTACGGTCGGTAGTACACCAATTCGAATCGATTCGGGGGAATTTGAAATGGCGATGACGACAGAGCCGGTCGCGCACGACACGCCTGCGGCGGGCTGGTATCGAGACCCGCGTGTTCCGTTCCAGCTGCGCTGGTGGAACGGCGACGACTGGAGCACCAACGTCTACATGCCGGACCGGCACCAGAAGCCGACCCCCGAGGAACTTGTTCCGGAGCTTGCGCTGCACGACGGCAAGTGGGACTGGCCGCTGGACTAGGTGTCCCGGTCCTGGTCAGCGGCAGTGACTCAGTCTTGGTCTCCGGCAGTGACCCAGTCTTGATAGAGTGATCGACGCGTTGGGCTGTGAGCCCGATTGCGGGGATGTAGCTCAATGGTAGAGCCTCAGTCTTCCAAACTGATGACGCCAGTTCGATCCTGGTCATCCCCTCCACAATCACGGCAGTCGTGAAGCGTCGCCCTCGGAGCCAATGCGGTCATTGCGGGCATCCGCGGCTGCCCCTGTTGTCCGTATTGGCCCGGGTGGTGCCCTCCGGCCGCTGAGGTCGTCGTGCCCGAAGCAGCGGGCCGGGGCTACGATCGAAGAAATTTCGGGAGGCAACGTGCGGGCGATCTTCTCCTTCGTGACAGAACGCCGCACCGCCGCACTGACGCTCGCCGTCGTGATCGTCGCCGTCAGGCCTCGCGCTCGGACTGCTGCCGAGAGCGAGCGCTGTCGCATCCGCCACCGGTTTGCCGGCATCCGCCGAATCGCAGTACGTGGCCGACCTGTTGGCCGGTTTTCCCCGCCCCGACGACGAGTACGGGATCGTTGTCTGGAGCCGCCGCGACGGCGCGCGACTGACAGCAGCCGACACGGCAGCCGTCGAGTCCCGAATCGCCGCCGTTGCCCCGCTGTCCACCGAGCCGGGCAGCGTTCGCCCCGACCTCGCCGCAAACCGCACGGCCATGCTGGTGGAGCTGCCGGTCGACGCCGCGCCGTCGAACCCCGCGCCCGTCGCCAGCCGGATCCGGGAGGCGGCTTCGCGCGACCTGCCCGCAGACCTGCGTGCCCAGCTGGCCGGAACGGTCACCGCGCCGGGCGCACCCGCCCCCGGCGCATTCGACCCGGCGCCGGGGGTCATCGCGGTGCTGGCCGCTCTTCTGCTCTTTGCCGTTTCGCGCAGGCTCGTGCTGTGGCTTGCGCAACTCGTCGTGCTCGCGGCCGCCGGCTGGCTGTGCATCGACATCGCGGTCGCCGTGCACGGCCGACTCGGTGCTCCCCTGACTGCGGATGCCCGAGACCTGCTGTTTGGTCTCATCGTGGGCCTCGGAACCGTCTCGTGCGTTGCGCTCACCGCACGACTTCGCGCCCAGGCGCAGGGAGCGGTCGAGCGAACGGCGGCGCTGCGGGCAGCCTTTGCCGGAGCTGCCCCCGCGGTCGGCGCGAGCGCGATCCTCGTCGCCGCGGGCATGCTCGCCCTCCTTTTCGGCGGCAGCCTCGCGACACGCGCGTTCGGCGTCTCGGCGGCCATCGGCGTGGTGGCCACCGCCGTGCTCGTGCTGGGAGCCCTGCCGGCGCTTCTCGCAGTGCTCGGACGTGCGGTCGCCCTGCCGTCCGGCGGCTCGCCCGCCGCGACGACCCCAGGAACGGCGCGCTCCCTGCTCAACGGAATCGTGATCGCAGCGGCCGCCTGCCTCATCGTTCTGCCGGTGCTGGAGGCGCAACTCTCAGCCCCCACCAGCACGGTGACCCGGGCAACCGCGCAAGCCCAGCGCACCATCGACGCGGCCTACGGCACGGGCTACGGCAACCAGGCGATCATGCTGGTGCCCGACTTCTTCGCGGGCGAGACCTCGACGGTTGCCCCCACCACGCTCGCCATGAACTTCGACACGGTGCACGCCGTCACGCGGGACGGCTCGTCAGCCGGTCGCACCGAGCTGATCGTGGCCATCGATGCGGATCCCGGCAGCGCCCAGGCGCTCGCAACAGTGCGGAACATCCGCGCGAGCATCGCCCGAACGGGTGGCCTCACGGCCGAGACGCTGGTCGGCGGACCGGATGCGGCAACCCTCGACCGGCAGGCGGCCGCTGTAGCCGATCGATCCGACATCCTCGTGGTCGGAATCGTGGGCATCATCGTGCTGGTGCTCTCACTAGTCGCCCTCGTGCTGGCGATCCGCCGCGGCAACCGCCCGGCAGCGCATTAGCGACCAGTCGAGCTAGCCCGTCGCGAGCGACTCGAGGAGGTCGTTCGACGGTACGAAGTAGGTCGACCCGGTGACCGCCGTGGAGAAGTCGAGGATGCGGTCGTGCGCGCCGGCCGGCACACCGACGAACATCCGCTGCAGCATCTTCTCGATGGTCGACAGGTCGGCTGCGTAGCCGATGAAGTAGGTGCCGAACTCCCCCGCGCCGGGCCGGCCAAACGGCATGTTGTCACGCAGGATGTCGTGCTCGACGCCCTCATCGTCGGTGATCGTGTTGAGGTCTTTGTGCGACAGGCGGTCGCCGGCGGGGTCGAGTTCGACGTTGTCGAGCTTGGTTCGGCCGACGATCGCCTCCTGTTGCGCGACCGACAGGCTCTCCCACGCGGTGAGGTCGTGCAGGTATTTCTGCACGACGACGTAGCTGCCGCCCGCGAACTCGTCATCCTCGTGCGCCGATGAGCGTGTCGTGTGCGAGAGCCGCGCCAACCGGGTTCTCGGTGCCGTCCACGAACCCCAGGAGGTCACGAGCGTCGAAGTAGCGGAACCCGGAGACCTCATCCTCGACCGTCACATTCGCGCCCAGCTTCTGCAACAGCAGCTTCTCGAGCTCGAAACACGTGTCGACGGTCTCGGAGCGGATGTGGAACAGCAGGTCGCCCGGTGTCGAGACGGCGGTGTGCGTCGCACCGCGCACCTCGGGGAACGGGTGAAGCTGCGCCGGCCGGCTCTGCAGACCGAGCCGATCCCAGGCCGCACTGCCGATGCCGACGATGCACGACAGCTGGGCACCGAGATCGCGAAAACCCACCGCTCGAACGAGTCCCCCGATTTCGGCGATGACGTCGCGCACCGCGGCGAACGAATCGTCGGAGGGGGCGATGGTGAGCACCAGAAAAACGGCCGCTTTCGACAGCGGCGCATTGACAGTCTGCGGTTCGATCGGAACGCGGTCCCACGTGTTTGCCATGCTCCAATTGTGGACCGACCGTGCGTTATACGGCGCAGAATGGCCTCATGCCCCGCACAACACACTTCATGGACGTTGCCGACCTGACCGGCAGGCGCGCGATCGTCACCGGTGCCAACAGCGGGCTCGGGCTCGAACTCACGCGCCGGCTCGCGAAGGCGGGCGCCCACGTCACCCTCGCCGTTCGCAACGCCGACAAGGGAATCGCCGCGATGGCGAAACTCGCCAGCGAGAACCCGAAGGCCCAGCTCGACCTGCACCTCATCGACCTGTCGTCGCTCGCCTCCGTCGGCGCGTTCGCCGACGCGATGCTGAGAGAGGATGCCCCGCTCGACATCCTGGTCAATAACGCGGGAATCATGATGCCGCCGACGCGGGAAGTGACCGACGACGGCTTCGAACTGCAGTTCGAGGCCAACTACCTCGGTCATTTCGCCCTCACGGCGGAGCTGCTTCCCCTGCTGCGCAAAGCCGACGCGCCGCGGGTCGTCACCCTGAGCAGCATCTACGCGCGAGCCGGCCGACTCGAGTGGGACAACCTGCAGTCCGAGAGGTCGTATCGGCCGAACCGGGCCTACGGCCTGTCTAAACTCGCTGCACTGATGTTCGCGCGCGAACTCAACACCCGAAGTGTGGCGGCGGGATGGGGCATCCTGGCGGCATCCGCTCATCCCGGCGCCACGATCACGAACCTCCAGTCGACGGGGCCGCTGCGCGGGCGCAGCCCCGACAGCCTGCGCGCACGCCTCAACGGGCTCCAGTACGCGGTTCCCGGGCTGTTCCAGAACGTGGACCAGGGCGTACTGCCGGCGCTGTTCGCGGCGACAAGCCCGGATGCGATCGGCGGCGGCTACTACGGGCCCAGCGGCTTCCAGGAGCTGACCGGCGGTGCGGCGCCCGCGAGCGTGCCGAAACGGGCCCTGAGCGCCGCCGATTCCGCGCGACTGTGGACCATCTCCGAGCAGCTCAGCGGGGTCGCATTTCCTATGCCGACAGAATAAATCGGTGACCCCCAAAAGGGGGACGATACAAAACGAGAATGTGTCCCCTACTATGGGGACAACCGCTCACCATCCCGAACAGCCCCGCGGTTGGCAAAACGAATGTCGCCACCCCGGACAGCCCAGCGACAGGGCAAAAAACAGGATTACCCAATGTCTGTTACAACCCACACTGACCTGGCTCCTTTCGGCTGGTACCCAGACCCCGCGAACAGTGGAATGCTGCGCTGGTGGAATGGTCGCCAGTGGACGGACCACCTCGAGTACCCCCGCCCAGAGGTACACACCGCGTCGAACCACAATTCGAGCTCCCTCGCACCAGTACTGCAGCGCCCGCGCTTCTAGTACGCACGGATTCGGGAAGCACCTAGCGCTGTAACCAGGCCAGAACCGCGAGAACGCGGCGATGGTCTGTGCCCGAATCATCCAGAGACAGCTTCTGGAAAATCGCAGTCACGTTCTTCTCGACAGCACCGGTGCCGATGACGAGCGCGCTCGCAATTGCCTGGTTGGTGCGCCCTTCACCCATCAGTGCGAGCACCTCGCGCTCCCTCGGCGTCAGTGTTGCGAGAGGATCGTGCCTGCGACCGATCAACTGCGCGACCACCTCGGGGTCGAGCACGGTGCCACCGGACGCGATGCGGTCGATGGCATCCTTCAGTTCGTCGAGGGACGCGACGCGGTCCTTCAGGAGATACCCGACTCCCCCGGTGCCGGCCGAGAGGAGCTCCTGCGCGTACGCGACCTCGACGTACTGCGAGAGCAGCAGAATGCCCACCGTCGGCCGCAGCTCGCGGGCCCGGATGGCGGCGCGCACGCCCTCGTCCCGAAACGTCGGCGGCATCCGTACGTCGAGAACGATCAGGTCGGGCGCGTCGGTCTCGAGGGCGTCGAGCAGCTGGACGGCGTCGGGGTAGGCCGCGACAACGGTGACACCCGATTCGCCGAGCACCCGCACGAGCCCCTCGCGCAGGAGCACGGAATCATCGGCGACGACGACGCGAAGATCTGCCATGCGTCCAGAGTAGGGCGGCATCCGTTCGTCACCCGTCGAGGGACACGCCCGTTACGAGCGGAAGTCGCGCGGTCACGGTAGTCGGACCACCGCTCGGGCTGTGCACCTCGAGGCTGCCGCCGGCGCCGCGCATCCGTTCGCGAAGGCCCGCGATGCCGTGCCCCGACGTGGTCGCCGCGCCCCCGTGGCCGTTGTCCGACACTGTGACGGTGAGGTCGGTGGAGGTGGTCGCCACGCGAATGTCGACCTGGGAGGCGCCCGAGTGCTTGATCGCATTGGTCAGGGCCTCGCTGGCCACGAAGTACGCGTTGCGTTCGACCTCCTGCTCAAGCTGCACGCCGCTCGGGATGTCGTTCGTGACGGTGGTCGGAATCGGGCTGCGGACCGCCGCCGACTCGAGCGCAGCGACGAGCCCGCGGTCGAGCAGGATCGGCGGAGCGAACCCGCGCGACAGGGAGCGCAGCTCCTCGAGGGCATCCCTGGACTGTTGCATCGCCTCGGCGATGAGCGTGCGCGCCTTCTCCGGGTCGCCATCGAGCTGGCGCTCCGCCGCCGCGAGATCCATCTGCAGGCGCACGAGCCGCTGCTGCGGCCCGTCGTGGATGTCACGCTCGAGGCGTCGCAGCGAGTGACCCTCCGCGGAACTCGCGGCACCGCGGGCGTCGCTGAGATCGCGCACAGTCTTGCGCAGCGCCTCCGACTTCCACGCCCCGAGAACGCCGTAGGCGACACCCCAGTGCATCACCGTCAACCCCCGCGTGACGAACGGCAGGGTCACAATGAGCAGTGCACCGAGCACGAGGTAGAGCACGCTCTCCGTCACCTCGTAGGCCGGGTTCGCGGCAACAATGCCACGGCCGTTCAACAACCACTGCGAGATGTAGAGCACATGCTCCTGGCGCGGAAGAAACCGGCTCCAGAACCAGTAGCTCACCCCGCCGAGACCCACCGCGACCCACACGACGGTCACGATCCAGGTGAACAGCGTGAGCGCGAAATTGATGACCATGCTGTGAAGCAGGGCCAGCCAGTAGTGCCCGTTGAGAAGAACGGAGCGCAGCCAGCCCCAGAACCCGGTGCGAGCACGGGTGTCCTGCCAGTCGGTGCGTGCGATCGGCGGCCGGCCCGCCCAGTCGAGTCGGGTCAGTTCGAGTGTGCCGAACCCTCGCGCCACATACAGGGACCCGATCACGACGAACACACCGACGAAGATCGGAACGATCGTGCTCACACCGCTCGTGAACAATCCGAGGCTCACGACGAACCCGACTGTGGCGATGGGCAGGCCCAGCAGCAGGAAGACCAGCTCGCGCGGCGTCGACCGCCAGAGCCGGGAGTACAGCGAGCGCTCGGTCGACCGTGTCGGTGAGCTCGCAGTGGTTGGGCTGGTCATGCTCCTAGTTTGTCGGGCCACCGCGGTAGCGGGCATCCCGCCTGCGCCCCAATCGACGGTGGGGCTATCCCCCGCAGCCGTGAGCTCGGACGGTACTATAGCTTCTGGCGGATGTGATGCAGCGCCAGCTCGACCAGGTGAGCCCATTGGTCGTTGTGAGCGTCAGTGACCCGCACCCAGTCTTTGAAGGCGCGCCCGCGCCCACTCGGATCCCAAAGCTCGGAGCCCGACAGGGCGAGGGCTTTCGCGTGCTCGGGAGTTGTCGCGCCCAGTTTGACCGCGATCGAGTCGTCAAGAAAGCAGGCGATGACTTTGCCGTCTGCGGTCAGGCCGCGCCGACCGAACGACGTGCTCTGGGTCACTCCGAGCATCTTCAGGTCGTCGAGCAGCTCGGTGAAACGGGCGTCCGGGGTCATGCACCAAGTGTGGACCTAGGCGGCGCCCCCAGTGAAGCCGTGCGTGAAGCCATACGTGGAGCCGTACGTGAAGCGACCGCCGAGCATGGTCGCGACGACGGGCATCGCCCGCAGTTGCTCCGCCGTGGAGGCGAGCGGGTCGCGCTCCGTCACCACGAGGTCGGCGGGCTGGCCGACGGATATCGTCGACCGCGTGGATGCGGCGATCGCCTCGGCCGCGCTGATCGCCTGCTCGGCATGCCACGGCTCGCGGCCGTCACGAGCACGGCCGACAGCGGCGGCGATCGTGCGCCAGGGGTCGAGCGGCGACACGGGTGCGTCGGAGCCGAGAAGCACGGTGGCGCCCGCATCGAGCAGCGATCGCAGGGGGAACGCGCGGTCGGTGCGGCCGCGCCAGTAGCGCTCGGCCACATCGCGGTCGTCCATGGCGTGGTCGGGCTGCACGCTCGCTGCGACGCCGAGCCGCGGCGAATCGGGGCAGGTCGTCGGTCGCCAGGAACTGCGCGTGCTCGATGCGGCCGCGACACCCCACGGTCTCGAAGGCGTCGAGCGCGATGCTGTTGGCGCGATCCCCGATCGCATGCACCGCGGGTTGGATGCCCGCCCGCGACGCTCGGGTCATGAGCTCGACAAGGCGTACCGGAGCGACGGTGAGCATTCCGAACTCTGCCGCGGAGCCGGCGTATTCGTTCCAGCAGTAGGCGGTTCGCGTGTTGAGCGACCCGTCGATCAGGATCTTGAACCCACCCATTGTGAGCAGGTCGCCGAGACGATCGCCCGTGTGCAAACCGTGCTCGATGGCACGGTCGAGGTGCTCGGTGTAGACACCGATCTCGACCCGGAGCGCGTCGCTTCCGCCGGCCTGACGGCGGGTCCACGACTCGAGGTTCCACGCCATCTCGTAGTCGACGATGCCGACGATCCCGCGGGCTGCGGCCGCCCGCGCCGCCGCATCCGCCCAGTCGTCGAGCACAACGTCGTCGACGGTGTCGAGAAGGCCCAGGATACGGAAAGCCTCACCTTCGCGCACCAGGCCCGTCGTCGAGTCGTTCACACCGTAGAGCCGCAGCGCGGGCGAGTTCAGCCACACGGAGTGCAGGTCGCCGCTGACGACGACGACCGGGCCGGTCGACGCCGCATCGAGATCGGCGAGGCCCGGCTCGTCCGGCCACAGGCCGTCGCGGAACCCCACGGCGACGAACGGCTGCGTCGACTCGGGCGAGGCCGCGACTGCGGCGGCGACAAGCTGCGCGGTTTCTGCCGCCGAGGTCGCCGACGAGACATCCAAACGACGCGACTGCAGAGCCCACTGGGTGAAATGCACGTGGTTGTCCCACAGGCCCGGCATGAGCCACCGCCCCTCGAGGTCGACGATCTGGTCGTCGGTGGCGGAAATCGCGCCGAGCTCGACGATCGCGCCGGAGGCGACGCGAACGTCCACCGACCGGGTGCCGACTCTGGCGTTACGAAGGATCATCGGCTTCGGCGCTGGGTCAGTCGGCCGGAAGCCGGCGCATTTCGTCGGCGAGGGCCTGCGACGAGTAGGGGCCGTCGCCCTCGAGCGCAGCGATGATGCGCTCCCGCACCTCCTGCGGCTTGTTCTGGCTGAGCTTCAGCCGGGCGTCGAAGCGGGTGACTCTGAGGCGGATGCCTACCGTGCCGGTGGCCAGGCGCCGGGCCGCCCGATCGTCGATCGTAAGGCTGACCGGCTCGGGCATGCGCTTCTCGAAGGAGTCGACCAGGTCGCCGAGCACCCGGAAATTCTCTTCGTCGCTCAGGATCTCGGGCGTGCCGTAGAGGTGGGCGGTCGCGTGGTTCCAGGTGGGAACGAACTCGGTGTTCTCGTACCACCCGGGCGAGATGTACCCGTGTGCGCCCGCGATCACGACGAGCACCTCGTGCTGGCCCAGCTCGTGCGCGCGCTCATCGGGACGCCCCACGTGACTGACGATGCTGATGCCCGGCTCGGTCTCTTCGAGCACGACCGGGTAGTGAGACGCGACGAGGCCCTGCGCCGTGTTGGATACGATCGTGGCCCACGGGTTCTCGCGGATCAGGCGTTTGACTTCGTCTTCGTCGGTGAGCAGGAAGTGGGGCGTGTAGCGCATGCTGGAGTTTATCCGGGTTCACGGGATGCCGGCCGGTAGTCCGGGGCTGCCTGTGGATAACTCGAGCGCGCTGGGCTCAGACCTGGTCTGTCGGGCAGAAGTACAGCTTGCGACCGGCGGCCAGTTCCATCACGACCGAGGTCCCGCAGACGCGACAGGGCTCTCCCGTGCGGTGGTAGACCCAGTGCCGGTCTTCGCGGTTCGCGAGCGCGGCCTCGTATTTCTTGCGGCTGAGCCCATCCATGGTGAGCATCTGGCCGGTCTTGACTCCGATCTTGAGCAGCTTTGTCCAGTCTTTCCACAGCGCACTGGCCTGCTCCTCGGTGAGGCTCTTGCCCGGTTTGTGCGGATCGATGCGAGCGCGGAACAGCAACTCGGCCCGATAGACATTGCCGATGCCGCTCACCACGGACTGGTCCATCAGCAGCAACCCGATCGGCACCGACGACTTGCGGACGGCGCTCACAAACCGCCGCTCGCCCACCTTCGGCGAGTCGATCAGCGGGTCAGGACCCAGCCTGGCGATCGCTGCCTGCACGAGATCGGGTGTGAGCACCTCGCAGGCGGTCGGCCCGCGCAGGTCTGCGACGGTGTCTTCGGTGAGCAGGCGCACTCGAACCGCACCGATGGGATCGGGTGGGAAGACATCCGATCCCGGAGCCGCGGTCTCCTGCTCGGACATGCGCAGCCGCGTGATCCGCGGGGCGCCCATGCTGCTGAAGGAGTCTTCCCCTCGCGAATCCACGGGCTTCGCCGCGTCCGCCGTGAAGTCGCCGGCGAAGTCCCACGCGCCGTACAGGCCGAGGTGAACGCGCAGCCAGAGGTGATTGTCGAATTCGAGGAACATCTGCTTGCCGACAGCCTTGGCGTCGATCATGAGGTGCCCGTCGAGCTGGGCCGCGCCGGCAGCGAATCGGCCCTGCGGCGACGTCACTGCAACTCTCTTGCCCACGAAATGCAGGCCGAACTGGCGCGCGATGCGGTGGACGGAATGACCCTCGGGCATGCTCAGTCGATCTCGCGGCCGGCGATGAGCCCCGTTTTCTCATATTCGGCGAGCTGCGCGATGCGGCGTTCGTGGCGTTCGGCAAAGCTGAAGGGTGTCGCAATAAAGGTGTCGATGTAGAGGATGGCCTCGTCGACCGTGTGCTGCCGGGCACCGATGGAGATGAGGTTGGCGTCGTTGTGCTGGCGGGCGAGTTCTGCGGTGGGCACGCTCCACACGAGAGCCGCACGGGCGCCGAGCACCTTATTGGCGGCCATCTGCTCGCCGTTTCCTGAGCCGCCGAACACGATGCCCAGGCACTCGATTCCGGCCGCCTGGTCGCGCACGACAGCGCGCGCCGTGTTGATGCAGAAGCTCGGGTAGTCGTCTTCGGGGTCGAAGGTTTTGGGCCCGTGGTCGACGACCTCGTGACCGGCCTTCGCGAGATGCGCCTGCAGGTCTTTGCTGAAGTCGAGGCCTGCGTGGTCGGTGCCGATGTGGATGCGCATGCCACCAGTTTAGAAGTCGGATGCGACACCGAACCGATGCGCTGCGCCCGCGTGGATGTCATTCGCTGGGCTGACGACGGGGCGGCGCGTGCACCGCAGGATTGACGCATGACCGCATCGTCGGCCGACCCGGCCCGCCCCCCAGCCGCACGCGTGCCGACCTGCCCCTCGGCGCTGTCCGGCAGCAGCGTCGCACTGCGGGTGCTGATCGTCGTACTGGTTGCCGCCCTCGCCGGGTCGCTGACTCCCGTCGGGGAACACGTGCTGCCGAAATCGATCAATACGGCCGCCAATTCGTCGGGGCCGTGGACGATCATCACGTTCGTGCTCGTGTACTGGAGCAGGGTGCGCGGCTGGTGCGCGGCGCTGCTCGCGACGAGTGCGCTCGTGGTGATGGATGTCACGTTCTCGGTGTTCTTCGACGCGCTGGGCGGGTACTACCCGCACCGCTACCTGGCGTTCTGGGTGTTCATCGCGCTCGGCGTCGGGCCGGTGATCGGCCTCTGCGCATCCTGGCTGCGCTCCCCCAGCCCGCGCCTGCAGGAGATCGCCGTCGCCGCGCCCAGCTCGGTGCTGATCGGTGAGGGGGTGTTCATGCTCGCACGCCTGCCCCAGCTGAGCATCGTCTACCCGGTGCTGTCGCTTGTGGTCGGAGCAACACTCCTCGGCACTCTTGCCGTGTCACGACTGCGGCATCCGGCGCGAATCGCCATCAGCTTCGCGATCTGTGCGGCCGGCAGCATCGCGTTTCTCGAGATCTACGGCCTGCTGCCGCTCGTGCTCGACAAGGTGGTGCCGTAGCGGCCTACGGGCGCCAGAAGCCCGTCATGCCGAGCAGCAGCGCCTCGCGGTTCGAGCCGTCGGGCACCTCGACCGGCGGGCCGAAGACGTGGATGGCCCGCAACTGGTCGATGTTGCGGCTCGACCGACGACCAGAGCAGGTCGACCAGGTCATCCGACATGGCGAACGGGATGCCCGCGACCTTCGCGATGAGCGGGGCCTGGAACCCGCGGTAGTAGCTGGTGTGCTCGAGAAAGACCGCGACCGGGAAGTCGCCGTAGCTGAGGTGCGCGATCTGGCCGTCTGCAATCGGTTTCGAGACCGCTGCGGTTGCCAGGTCGTTGAGCTTGTCGTAGCTGCCCACCGGGTCGTCACCCAGCAGGTCGCCCGCCCAGGCGTCGCCGACCTCGTCCATCGTTTTGCCGGCGATGACGTCGGGAACCCACGCCTCATCCTTTGCATGGTTGGCCAGCAGGCCCGACATCGTCGTCGTGTGGTTGGAACTCCACTCCGCCGGAACCGCGAGCTGCAGTGTGGCGGGAGTGAACTGGTCGATCACCTCGCGCAGAGCGGCGTCGGACGCGAGGAACAACTGCTGTTGGGTGGTCAGGTCGGTCATATCGCCACGGTAGCAGCGCACTCCGACAGCCGCACCCGCACGATCTGGCGGCGAGTTCTCGACACCACGCAGCCGCAGGAGCAAGATGGGAACCACCGTTCTCTGAACTGAGGAGGCATCATGACCGCCACCACCACCGAGGGCCTGCTGCCCATCCTTTCCGCGGGGCGTCACCGCAACGCGAAGCGTGGGGCCTGCTTCATGGAGTACGCCTCGTACCTCGCCGGCGAACGCTGGAGCGACCACCCGGCGTGCACGCATCCGTCCCTGGCGACGCTCGCCCGACTGGTCAACGACCTGACGTCTGATGAGGCGCGCTCGGGGCTCAGCACGTTCATCCCGTCGGTGGTGGGCCTCAACGGCGACGACCCGCGCGTGCCCGTGCTGGTCGCGGTTCTCGCGGCGGCGAGCGCGCTGCCGATAGCGAGCGCGATGCGGCAGAGCGCCCTCGCCACCGGCCTGGTTCGATGCGAGAAGTTGCTCGAGGACTGGGAGGGCCCGGAGGTCGACCGTGCGCGCATGCGCATCCGGGCAGCGTTCCTGCTGGCACCCGGCACCGAGGACTGGGCGAACGAGTTCATCGCGCAGGTGTCACCGCGCGGAGGGCACGCGCTGACCGTCAACGACGAAGCACTGCTCCGCACCGCGGTGATCGGAATCGCGGACGCGTGCGTCACCGACGCGGATGACCGCCTCGCCCGCCTGCTCGAGCAGGCCGTCGAGGAGTGCACCGCCATCCTGAGGCCCACCGTGGCCGAGGAGCGCGTTCCCGCGCTCGTCTAGCGCCCAAGGCGCGCGCCGTAGACTCTTCGACGGACACAATCCGGATCGAAAGGGAACAACGCCGTGCCAGGAGAGAACCTCACCAGAGTCGAAGCGGAGGCCCGCAAGGCCGTCGTCGACGTCGCGAGCTACGAGGTCGTGCTCGATCTCACCGCCGGGCGACAAGACCTTCGGGTCGACGACGACAGTCACGTTCACGGCCCAGCCCGGGGCATCCACGTTCATCGACGCGATCACCGATTCGGTTCACGCCGTCATGCTCAACGGCGACCTGCTCGACCCGAACCGGGTCAGCGACGGCGTGCGCATCCAGCTCGACAACCTCAAGGCCGAGAACGTTCTCGTGGTCGAAGCGAAGGCCGCGTACACGAACACGGGCGAGGGCCTGCACCGCTTCGTAGACCCTGTTGACGGTGAGGTTTACCTGTACTCGCAGTTCGAGGTTCCCGACAGCCGGCGCGTGTTCGCGGTGTTCGAGCAGCCCGACCTGAAGGCGACATTCCAGTTCACGGTGACCGCGCCGGCGGCATGGAAGGTCATCAGCAACTCGGTGACGCCCACCCCCGTCGACAACGGCGAGTCGAAGCTCTGGACGTTCGCCACCACGCCGGTGCTGTCGAGCTATGTCACGGCGACTCATCGCCGGGCCCTACGAATCGGTCGAGAGTTCGCTGGTGTCGCGCGACGGCCGCACCATTCCGCTCGCCATCTACTCGCGCAAATCGCTGACGAAGTACGTCGACGCCGACTACATCTTCGACATCACGCGCAAGGGCTTCGAGTTCTACGAGGACAAGTTCGA
Source organism: uncultured Actinomycetota bacterium (assembly GCA_963738535.1). Taxonomy (GTDB): domain Bacteria; phylum Actinomycetota; class Actinomycetes; order Actinomycetales; family Microbacteriaceae; genus Galbitalea. The sequence goes on along the minus strand of CAVTXB010000006.1, from coordinate 272,194 downwards.
CTACGCCTACCCGTTCGACAAGTACGACCAGCTGTTCGTTCCCGAGTTCAACGCGGGCGCGATGGAGAACGCCGGCGCGATCACCTTCACCGAGACCTACGTGTTCCGGTCGAAGGTCTCTGACGCCATCCGGGAGCGCCGGGTCATCACGATCCTGCACGAGCTCGCCCACATGTGGTTCGGCGACCTCGTCACCATGAAGTGGTGGAACGACCTCTGGCTCAACGAGTCGTTCGCCGAGTGGGCGTCAGCCCAGGCCAGTGCGGACGTCACCGAGTGGACCGAGGCCTGGACCACGTTCGCGATGATGGAGAAGAGTGCGGCGTACCGCCAGGACCAGCTGCCGTCCACGCACCCGGTGGTCGCGACCATCAACGACCTCGAGGACGTGCAGGTCAACTTCGACCACATCACGTACGCGAAAGGCGGGTCGGTGCTCAAGCAGCTGGTCGCCTGGGTCGGGCATCGACGCGTTCTACGCCGGCGTTGCCGCGTACTTCAAAAAACACCAGTACGGCAACACCGAGCTGAAAGACCTGCTCGCAGAGCTGGAGACGACGTCGGGGCGTGAGCTGGGCGAATGGTCGAAGGTGTGGCTGGAGACCGCCGGCGTCAACACGCTGCGCCCCGAGATCGAGACGGATGAGTCGGGGCTGATCACCCGCTTCGACATCGTGCAGACGGCTCCGGCGGACTATCCGACCATCCGGCCGCACCGGCTGGCCGTCGGGTTCTACGACCTGCGTCGACGGCAAGCTCGTGCGCATCCACCGCGTCGAACTGGATGTCGCAGGCGAGACCACCTCCGTCGACGACCTGCTCGGCCACCGAAAGCCCGCGCTCGTGCTGCTCAACGACGACGACCTGGCCTACGCGAAGATCCGCCTCGACGACGAGTCACTCGCGGTCGCGATGGCCCACCTCGCCGACATCGAGAACGCTCTCGCCCGCGCGCTCGTGTGGGGTGCCGCCTGGGACGCGATGCGCGACGGGGAGACGCCGCGCGAGCGACTACGTGGACCTCGTGCTGGGCAACATCGCGCACGAGACCGAGTCGACGACCATCCGGGTCACGCTGACTCAGCTGCTCACCGCCGCGCGCTTCTATGTGGCGCCCGCGCAGCGTGCAGCGACCATCGAACGAGGTCGGCGACGCGCTGTGGCACCTCGCGCAGGGCGCCGAGGCGGCATCCGACGCGCAGTTCCAGTTCGTGAAGTTCTTCGCCGCGATCGCTTCGACGCCCGCACACGTCGCGGCGCTCACCGCGCTGCGCGACGGAACGAGCGAGCTCGAGGGCCTCGAAATCGACGCCGACCTCGACTGGGAGCTGCTCGAGGGGCTTGTTCTGAACGGCGCGGCCGGCGAGACCGAGATCGCCGCCGCACTGGCGAAAGACAACACCGCAAACGGCCAGCAGTCCGCCGCCCGAGCGCGGGCAACCATCCCGACGCCGGCGGCCAAGCGCGCCGCGTTCGACTCGCTCGTCGACAAGGACGACCAGTCGAACGTGATCGTGCGCGAGCATCGGCGTCGGCTACACGCACACGAACGATCCGTCGTCGCTCGATGGGCTCGTGCAGCCCTACTTCGACGCGATCACCACGATCTGGAAGACCCGCAGTTACAAGATCGCCGAATACATCGTGTTCGGGCTCTACCCGACGCCGCTCGTCTCGCAGGAGCTCGCCGATGCGACGAAGGCCTGGCTGGAGGCCAACCCCGACATCCCGGCCCTCCGTCGACTGGTGACGGAGAACCTGGCCGGTGTCGAACGCGCACTGCTCGCCCAAGCGAAGGATGCAGAACTGAGGTCACTGATCGAAGCAATCGCACTGACCAAGCGGTTCGGCGACAAGCCGGCCGTCGACGGGATCGACTTCCAGGTGCAGCCCGGCCGCGTGACCGGCTTCCTGGGGCCGAACGGCGCCGGCAAATCGACCACGATGCGCATGATCGTCGGGCTCGACCGGCCGACGTCAGGCACGGTCACGATCAACGGCCAGCGGTACGCCGACCTGAAGGCTCCCCTGCACGAGGTGGGCGTGCTGCTCGACGCCAAGGCAGTGCACACCGGTCGCAGCGCCTACAACCACCTGCTGGCGCTCGGTGCCACCCACGGCATCGGCAAGAAGCGGGTGAACGAGGTGATCGCGCTCACCGGGCTCGAGTCGGTGGCCCGCAAGCGGGTGGGCGGCTTCTCGCTCGGCATGGGCCAGCGACTCGGCATCGCCAGCGCCCTGCTGGGCGACCCGGGCATCCTGATCCTCGACGAACCGGTCAACGGGCTCGACCCCGAGGGCGTCATCTGGGTTCGAACGCTCGCACGCCACATGGCGGCCGAGGGTCGCACGGTCTTCCTGTCGTCGCACCTGATGAGCGAGATGGCGCAGACGGCCGACCAGATCATCGTGCTGGGACGCGGAAAAGTCATCGCGGACGCGCCCGTCGAGCGACATCATCGCGCTGGCCGCGGGCAACTCGGTGCGTGTGCGCACCCCCGACGCCGACCGTTTCGCCACGTTGCTCGCCGGCAAAGACGTCACGATCACCAAGACCGACCCCGACCTGCTCGTGATCAACGGGCTGAAGGCCGCGCACATCGGTGAGATCGCCGCCGGCTCCAAAGTCGTGCTGCACGAACTCACCCCCCTCGCCGGGTCGCTCGAGGATGCCTACCTGGCGCTCACCGAAGACGACGTCGAATACCACGCAGGCACTTTTGCCGATGAGACCGCACCGATGGAGCCAGTCCAGTGACCACGACAACCGCGACCGTCGCCCCGCCCGCCCGCAGCAGCCGCCTCACCTTCGGCGGCGTCCTTCGGTCGGAGTTCATCAAGCTCTTCACGCTGCGTTCAACGTTCTGGTGCATCGTGATCGTCATCGTGCTGTCGGTGGGATTCGGGCTCATTGCCGCGACCGTGTCGGCGCCCGCCCGCGCGGGCGTGCCCGCCCCGGCCGCGCTGAGCACCGCCGCCCAGCAGGCCCAGGCCGTCAGCTACGCGACGATCGGCTCGCAGATCGGCGAGCTGGTGCTCGCAGTGCTCGGCGCGCTCGTGATCACGGGCGAGTACGGCACCGGGATGATCCGGTCGACCTTCGCCGCAGTGCCACGCCGCACGCCTGCCCTGCTCGCCAAGGCCATCGTTCTCGGTATCACGTCATTCGTCGTAGGCATGATCGCCATCTTCGGCACTGCGGCGATCATCTTCCCGCTGTTGCCCGGCTCGAAGAAGATCCATCCCGACTGGAGCGACGGCCACGTGATCGAGGCCATGGTGGGCGGCGCGCTCTACCTGGTGCTCATCGCACTGATCGCCTTCAGCATCGGGGCGATCATCCGCAACAGCGCTGGCGGAATCGCGTCTGCGCTGGGTCTCGTGCTCGTGCTGCCCACGCTCGTCGACGTGATCGGCGGCCTGACCCAGGCGACCTGGATCCAGAACATCGGCACGGTGCTTCCGTCTGCCGCGGGCAGCAACCTCTCCAGCTACACGGGTCACACGACGCAGGTGGTCGGCGGGCTGCTCTCGCTGAACCGGCTCGACAGCGGGCTCGTCGTGGTCGCCTGGTTCGTCGTGCTGTTCGTGATCGCGGCGGTGCTGCTGAGGCGGCGTGACGCGTAGGCGCCAGGAGCCTTGGAACCCGAAGCCGCGGGCCTAGAAGCCGCGGGCCATCAGCGCGACGATCGCAATGGAGCAGATCGTCGTGATCGCGTGGCGCAGCAGGATCCAGCGAACGCGGTAGCCGAGCAGCGACTGCGACGGAGCCAGCCTCGCGAGCGAGGTGTAGCGGGCGGCGAGCGACGGGTCATTGCGGGCGATGAGCACCGGCAGGTGACTGACCGAGCGAAGTGACAGCATCGAGGCCGCGGCTGCGATGGCAACGACGACGATCGTGACGCCGAGGACGCCGCCAACGGGCACGGTGCCGTTGATCGCGATCGCGACCAGCGACGCGAGCCCCGTGATGAGCCACGCGCCGAGCAGAAGGCGGGAGCGTGACGCCCGGAGGGTGGTCCAGTCGAGGCCGATCATCTTGGCGCGCATCTCCACGCTGGCCTGGCGGCTGAGGCGGCGGCCGAGGTCGCGATCCGGCAGACGAATGTCACCGATGGTTGGTGGCGCCCAGTTGTTGTTGGCTTCCATTTTTTGCTCCCCCGTGCAGTTCCCCGCATGCCAAAACTATTCCCCCCGGCACCGGCCCGGTATCCCACATAAGGGGGCACTCGAGTGCGGCACAAATAGACTGGACGAGCGATGACTGACGACAAGAACCCGCTCACGCTGCGCTCGAGCGAGAACGGCGAGGCGGTCACCGGCAATTTCTGGCGCGAGGTCGGCGGCAGGCCCACGTTCGAGAAACTGGTTCGCGCCTTCTACGCGGGTGTCGCGTCCGACGACATCCTGCGACCCATGTACCCGGACGACGATCTCGAGGGCGCCATCCAGCGGCTCACGGGCTTCCTGGAGCAGTACTGGGGCGGCCCGGGCACCTATAGCGAGCAGCGCGGTCACCCGCGCCTGCGGATGCGTCACCAGCCGTTCCACATCAACCCGGCCGCGCGAGATCGCTGGCTGCTGCACATGCGCGCCGCCGTCGACAGCCTCGAACTCGCGCCGCTGCAGGATGCGATGCTCTGGGGCTACCTCGAACGTGCCGCCCACGCCATGGTCAACACGTTCGAGGACTAGCGCGCAGGGGCCGGCCTCCCGGAGTCAGACGGTGAGCGGACCGATACCCGTGCTGGCATGCGCCAGAAGCGCTGCCACGTCGATGATCGTCGCCGCGCCTGCCACCACGACACCGAGCACCAGCTGCACCCACGAGGCGGCGACGGGGCGACCGGAGAGCGTCAGCCGGGCACCCGCGAAGTCCAGGACCACGGCCACTGCCACGACCGGGAAGACGAACAGGCCGTTGGTGACCACCAGCGACGTGGCTCCCAGCGCAAACAGCGAGACTCCGAGGTGGCGCACGAGCAGCCAGCGCACGCGCAACCCCAGCAGCGACTCGAGCGGCGACACCGCGCGCATCCTGGTGTAGACGGCCCCCACCACCGAGCTGTTCTGCGCCAGGAAAATGGGAAAGTGCGTCAGCGGACGAAGCTCGAGAACGGTCACGACGGGTGCGACGACTGCTACGCCCAGGATCCAGCCGTCGGCTTCGGACCCGAGAAAGCAGACCGCCAGCGTCAGGATGGGAAAAGCCATCGCCTGCACAACGGTCGCGACAGTGACTTCGCGGCGCAGGTCGGGGCCTCGAAGCGGGGTCAGGGCGACCCGGCGCGCGATGTACATCGACAGCTGGCGCACCACATAACCGCCCACGCCGCCGCCGAGGATCTGGATCAGAAAACCTCGTGCATCCCAGGGCTCCTGCGACGCCAGCAGGAAGCCGACCAGGGCGATGGCCGGCTGGGCCAGGGCGATCAGCGCGAGCGCGATCGAGATGAGCCACGCGCCGAGCAGCAGGCGCGAGCGAGCCGCGCGAAGCGCATCCCAGTCCAGTCCGAGCATGGCGGCTCTCGCCTGCACATCCGGCAGCGCGCGCACTTCGGTGAACAGCTGTGCATCGTCAGTCATGGCGTCTCCCCCGAAACGTCTCGATATCGTTTCTCGACTATCGCTGAACAGCGTACGAGAGAAACACGACGCCCGAGCTGAAGTGGTGCTCCTCGAGCAGCGACAGCGACAGTCGCACGTCACTCGGCAGAGCGCGAAGACCACCGCCCACCATCACCGGCGACAGGTACAGCTCCAGCTCGTCGACGAGCCCGAAGCGGAATGCCGCCGCGGCGATCGTCGCGCCACCGATCTCCACGCGCCTCGTTGACGCGTCCGTGAGAGCGCGCACCTCCTGCGGGTCGAACGTTCGCTCCACCCGCGTCAGCCTCGTACCCACGGTGTGCAGCCCCGTCGAGTACACGACCTTGTCGGCCCGCGACCAGATGGCCTGGAACTCCTGCGTCACCCGCGGCGCACCCGAGGTGTCCCAGGTATCCCAGATCGACATGGTCTCGTACATTCGTCGCCCGAACAGGAAGGTGCCGGTCTGGCTGACACGGTCGTTGACGAACGCGTGAACCTCCTCGTCGGGTGCGGTGAAGTCGAAACTGCCCGCCGCATCCTTCGTGTAGCCGTCGAGTGACGTGTGGGCCGAATAGACGAGCTGTGCCATGGCAGCAGTCTCGCAGCTAGCCGAGCCGGCCCAAGAGGGCTCGCGCGTGGCGCAGCACAGGCTCGTCCACCATGCGTCCCTCGAACGTGAACACGCCGTGCTCGCCCTCGGCCGCGGCGAGGAGGGCCCGTGCCCGCTCGACCTGCTCGGGCGCGGGACGATACGCCGCGCGGATGACCTCGACCTGGCTGGGGTGGATGCACGCGGTCGCGACGAACCCCGTCGCGACCGCATCGCGGGCCTCGGACTCGAGGCCCGCGACATCCGCGATATCGAGGTGCACCGAGTCGATGACCGCGGTATCGTTCGCCGCTCCGGCGAGCAACACGGATGAACGAGCAAAACGCGCGACATCGCGGTAGGCGCCGTCGTCGCGCCGGCTCGACGAGCCACCCAGCGAGGCGACCAGGTCTTCGGCGCCCCACATGAGCGCCACAACGTGCTCGACCGCGGCCAGCGCCGGCGCCGCGAGCACCCCCGCCGCCGTCTCGCAGAGGGCGATCACGTCGAAGCCCTTCAGCGGCGCCAGTTCGGCCGCGTTGCTCGCCTTGGGCAGCATCACGCGGCGTGTAGGCCGTCGCTCGCAGTGCCGCGAGGTCGGCCTCGAACTCGGGGGTCGTGAACCCGTTGATCCGCACGATGACACGTGCGGGGTCGAGGGGGTGGGCGACGAGCGCGTCTCGCGCGACCTCCTTGTGGGCGGTCGCCACCGCGTCTTCGAGGTCCAGGATGACGGCATCCGCCCGCTCGAGTGCCTTGTCGTAGCGCTCAGGGCGGTCGGCGGGGCAGAACAGCAGGGCGGGACCGAGATCGAACGTCACGGGCGGGCCCCCTCGCACCACACCAGCGCAGAACGCGCCGTCGATCCGACGAGTGTGCCCTGCTGGTTGAGCGCGCGATGGGTCATCGACACGATGCCCTGCCCTGCGCGCGAGGCCGACAGGCGCTTGTCGTCGATCTCGGTCTCGAAATAGAGCGTGTCGCCGATGAAGACCGGTGCCGGGAACACCACCTCGCTGAACCCCAGATTGGCGACGAGCGTGCCCTGAGTGAGCTGCGAGACGGATGCCCCCACCATGGTCGACAGGGTGAGCATCGAGTTCACGAGGCGCTGCCCGAACGGCTGCGTCGCCGACCACGCGGCATCCAGGTGCAGCGCCTGGGTGTTCAGGGTGAGCGTCGTGAACAGACGAATTGTCGCCCTCGGTCATCGTGCGACCGGGGCGGTGCAGGTAGCGGGCACCGACCTCGAACTCCTCGAAGTACAGCCCGCGCTGCTCGATCGCGTTGCCGTCGCTCATCCTGTGTTTTTCGTCTCGTCGCGCTAGAGCCCGAGTTCGCGGCAGATCACCATGAGCTGCACCTCGGTCGTGCCCTCCCCGATCTCGAGGATCTTCGAGTCACGGTAGTGGCGCGCGACCGGGCTCTCGTTGAGGAAGCCGTAGCCGCCGAAGATCTGGGTCGCGTCGCGCGCGTTGTCCATGGCGGCCTCGCTGCTGATGAGCTTGGCGAGGCTGGCCTGCATCTTGAACGGCTGGCCCGCCACGATGCGGCGCGCGGCGTCGTAGTAGGCCAGGCGGGCCGAGTGAACGCGGGCCTGCATGCGCGCGATCTTGAACGCGATGTGCTGGTTGTCGCCGATCGGATGCCCGAACACGTTGCGGGACTTGGCGTAGCGCAGCGCCTCCTCGAGGCAGCCCTGCGCCGCGCCGGTGCAGAGCGCGGCGAACGCGACGCGCCCCTCATCCAGCGTCTCGAGGAAGTTGGCGAAACCCGCGTCCGCGCTCGCCCAGCAGGTTCGTCCTCGGGCACGTGAACGTCGGTGAAGGTGAGCGGGTGCGTGTCCGACGTGTGCCAGCCCACCTTGTCGTAGCTCGGCTCCGACGGTGAATCCCGGGCGTGCCGCTCGGCACGATGATGGCGGTGAGCTCCTTGCTGCGGTGCCGTCCGTGCGCGTCGTCTCGCCCGTCACCGCGGTCACCGTCACCAGGCTCGTGATCTCGCAGCCCGAGTTGGTGATGAACTGCTTGGTGCCGTTGATGACCCACTCGCCGTTGTCGAGCACGCGCGGTCGTCTTCGTGCCGCCGGCGTCGGATCCGGCATCCGCCTCGGTCAGGCCGAATCCGGCGAGCGCGCGACCCGCGCGAGGTCGGGCAGCCAGCGCAGGCGCTGCTCCTCGGTGCCGTTGCGGAAGATCGGCATCATGCCGAGCCCGACACCCGCCTCGAGCGTCACGCCGATCGACTGGTCGACGCGGCTGAGCTGCTCGATGGCGAGGCAGAGCTGGAAGTAGTCCTTGCCGCGTCCGCCGTATTCGCGGGGAAAGGGCAGACCGAAGAGGCCCATCTCGCCCATCTGGGCGATGATGTCCGTAGGGAAGCTCGCGCTTGGTGTCGTATTCGTACGCGGCCGGGGCGACGACCGTGTCCGCGAAGTCGCGCACCTGGTCGACGAGCTTCTGCTCCTCGTCGGTGAGCCCGTAATCGGCCGGCTTCTCGAGGGTTGATTCCGTAACGTCATGCTGCTGCTCCTTCGTGAGGGCTTTCGGCACCGTCGCCGACACTTACTCAGATTCAGTTAATCGCGAGTAACTGGTTTTAGGTTAGTGTAGATTAACCAAGATGTCCACCGGAGCAACGACCCGCGAACGCGCGAAAGCGCAGCGTCGATCCGCCATCCTCCACGCGGCGGCAGACCTTTTCGCCGCCCGCGGCTACGAACGCGTGTCGCTCGAAGACCTCGGAGCGGCCGTCGGGATCAGCGGGCCCGCCGTCTACCGGCACTTCCCCAGCAAGCAGGCCGTGCTCGCCGCGCTGCTCGTCGACGTCTCACGCGAACTGGTCGGCAGCGCCGACACGGTCATCGCCCGGGGTGCGGACGCCGCAACCACCCTGCGCGAGCTCATCGCGTTCCACGTCGAGTTCGCGCTCTCGAACCCCGACGTCATCGTTGTGCAGGACCGCGACCTCGACAGCCTCGCGCCCGACGACCGCAACACGATCCGGGCACTCCAGCGCGGCTACATCGAGGGCTGGGTCGGCGTGCTCGCCGACATCCACCCGACCGTGCCCGTCGCGGAACTGCGAATCCGGGTGCGCGCAACCTTCGGCCTCATCAACTCGACCCCGCACAGCGCCCGCACGTCGTCGAAATCCTCCGTGCGGGCCCTGCTCGAGGCGATGGCCCTGGCTGCCCTCACGGTCTAACACTCCGCGATCTAACACTCCCCGAAAGGTCAAAAACGACCCTTCCCCATGGAGCTGGCGGGCCTTTTTTGACCGTTCGAGGGTCGTCAGACGAGAGTGAGGGCGATTCCGGGGTTGCCGAGGATGGCTCCCACGTCAACGAGGAACTTCGCGCCCTGCTCGCCGTCGACGAGACGGTGATCGAACGTGAGGCTCAGCGTCAGCACATCCCGCAGAGCGATCTCGTTGCGGTACTCCCACGGCTGGCGGCGTGCAACGCCGAGAGCAAGGATGGCCGCCTCACCCGGGTTCAGGATGGGCGTTCCCGACTCGACACCGAAGACACCGATGTTCGTGATCGAGATCGTTCCACCGCTGAGCGCCTTCGGGGTGGTCGCACCCGCACGAGCCGTTTCGGCCAGCTGCGCGATGGCCGTCGTCATCTCCGACAGGTTCAGCAGGTCGGCATCCGGGATGTTCGGCACGATGAGGCCCCGCGGCGTCGCGACCGCGATACCGAGGTTCACGTATCCGAACTCGACGATCTCCTGCTTCTCGTCGTCCCACTTCGAGTTGAGCGTCGGATGGTCGGCGAGCGCGAGGCAGACCGCCTTGGCCGTCATCGCGAGCACGTTGACCTTCTGGCCGGTGCGCTGGCGAAGCTGCTGCACCAGGTCGACCGTCGACGTGACGTCGATGGTCACGAAAACGGTCGCCTGCGGGGTGCCGGTGATGCTGCGCACCATGGCCTCCGCCGTGGCCCGGCGCACACCCTTGATCGGCGTGCGGCGTTCGCGCGGGCGAGTACCGCGGGCCGCCTTCGACTCCTCGGCGGTGCGGGCGACAGCAGGCGGGCTGTAGGTGCCGGGCGACTCGCAGCGGTGTCGGCACCGGAGCGGATGCCGCGGCCTGAACGTCGGCGCGCGTCACGAGTCCGCCCTCGCCCGTCGGCACGACCGTCGCCAGGTCGATGCCGAGATCGCGCGCGAACTTGCGCACGGGCGGGGTCGTGCGCACGGGGGTCGGGCTGAGCGCGGCCTCGGGGACGGGGGTCTCGGAGGCGGGGGTCTCGGGGGCGGGGGTCTCTGGCGGGGTCTCGGGGCGCGGTCCTTCGCCGGCGGCTACTCGACCCGCGGGCTTCCTGCGCTTGGGACGGTGATCGGTCTCGACCGTCGGGCCGTAGCCGACCAGAACCGAGTTGCGCTCGACCGGGGCATCCGCCTCATCCGTGAGGTCGAACGACGACCAGGCGCGACCCGACTGCGACGACCGTGCCCGGCTCGACGTACAGCTGCGAGATGGTGCCGGCGAAGGGTGACGGCAACTGCACGATCGCCTTCGCCGTCTCCACCTCGGCGATGGGCTGGTTGAGTTCGACCAGTTCCCCGACCGTGACGTGCCAGGCGACGAGCTCGGACTCGGTGAGTCCCTCGCCGAGGTCGGGCATTGCGAAATCGGTGCTCACAGTGAGGCCTCCATCAGCGCGCGACCCATCCGGTGAGGGAGTTCACTCGGCCCATGACCCGGTCGACGGCGTCGAGCATGCGGTCGAGGTCGGGAACGAAGTGCTCCTCGAGCTTGGCGGGCGGGTAGGGAACGTTGAATCCGGTGACCCGCTGGGGTGGCGCCTCGAGGCTGTAGAAGCAGCGATCGGTGACGACGGCCGCGATCTCGGCACCGAGTCCGCCGAACTGCGCGGCCTCGTGCACGATCACGACGCGGCCGGTCTTGTTGACCGAGTCCTCGACCGTGTCGAAATCGATGGGGGCGAGTGAGCGCAGGTCGATTACCTCGATCGAGATGCCCTCATCGGACGCCGCCTCAGCCGCATCGAGCGCGGTCGCGACCAGGGGCCCATAGGCGACCAGCGTGACGTCGGTGCCCTGGCGAACGACTCGCGCCTTGTCGAGCGGCAGCGGTTCGGCCTCGAGATCGACCTCGCCCTTGGTCCAGTACCGGCGCTTCGGCTCGAAGTAGATGACGGGGTCGTTGGAGGCGATCGCCAGGCGCAGCATCGAATACGCGTCCTGCGGGTTCGACGGTGTCACGACGCGCAGGCCCGCGGTGTGCGCGAAGTAGGCCTCCGGCGACTCGGAGTGGTGCTCGACCGAGCCGATCGCCCCGCCGTAGGGAACGCGCAGCGTGATCGGAACTCGTAACCGCGCCCTGCGTGCGGGCGTGCAGCTTTGCGACCTGGGCGACGATCTGGTCGAACGCCGGGTAGATGAACCCGTCGAACTGGATCTCGCAGACGGCGCGGTAGCCGCGGAACGCAAGACCGATGGCCGTGCCCGACGATGCCCGACTCGGCGAGCGGGGTGTCGACGACCCGATCCGCGCCGAACTCGTGCTTCAGTCCGTCGGTGACGCGGAACACTCCGCCGAGCTCGCCGATGTCTTCACCCATGAGCAGCACGTGGTCGTCATCCTGCAGCGCGCGCCGAAGACCGGCCCCGATCGCCTTCGCCAGGGTCAGCTCGGTCATCGGGTGCCGCCCTCGATATACGAGAGGTAGGCCGCGAACTCGCGCTTCTGGCGGTCGAGGTTGGCGTTCGGCTCCGCGTAGACGTTGTCGAAGACCGACAGGGGCTCGGGGTCGGGAAGCGCGATGCACGCCGCGCGGAAACGCTTCGCTGCGTCATCCGATGCCGCCTTCACCGAGGCACGCGCCTCGTCCGTCAGCAGGCCGAGGCCGTCGAGGTAGAGCTCGAAGCGGGTGATCGGGTCTTTCGCGGCCCACTCCTCGCGCTCGGCGAGGTCTTCGTAGCGCGACGGGTCGTCGGAGGTGGTGTGCGGCCCCATCCGATAGGTGACGGCCTCGATGAAGGTCGCTCCCCCGCCGGTGCGGGCACGTTCGAGCGCGACCCTCGTCGCGGCCATGACCGCGAGAACGTCGTTGCCGTCGACACGCAGGCTCGGGATGCCGAACCCCGGGCGCGCGGTCGGCGATCGGCCGGATCGCCTGCACTCCGACCGGCTCGGAGATGGCCCACTGGTTGTTCTGGCAGAAGAAGATGACGGGTGCCTTGAAGGTGGCGGCGAAGATCATGGCCTCGTTGACGTCGCCCTGGCTGGTGGCGCCGTCACCGAAGTAGGTCACCGCGACCGAGTCCACCCCGTCGCGCTGGCAGCCCATCGCGTAGCCGGTGGCGTGCAGGGTCTGGGCGCCGATGATCACGGCGGGCGTCGCCATGTTGACCGTGAACGGGTCCCAGCCCGAGTTCGCGGTGCCGCGCCACACCTTCGTCATGTCTTCGAGCGGCACCCCGCGCACGTAGGCGACCGCGTTCTCGCGGTAGCTCGAGAACACGAAGTCGTCGGCACGCAACGACCGGGCGGATCCGACCTGTGCCGCCTCCTGGCCGAGCAGCGGCGGCCAGAGGCCGAGCTGGCCCTGGCGCTGGAGGGCGGTGGCTTCGTTGTCGAAGCGGCGCACGACGACCAGGTCTTCGTAGATGGCGAGCAGGTCGTCGTCGCTGAGGTCTTCCACCCAGCTGTCGTACTCGGGAGCCTCGATTCGCACGCCTTCCGGCGTCAGAAGCTGAATCGGCTCGTCAGATTTTGCGGAGAGTTTGGGTGAGGTTTTTTCTGTAAGACCAGTGCGCACGATAGCTCCCTGTGATAACGCCCCGGGGCCGATTGGTAAACCGGAAGCGAGAACGATCTCTATGACCGTAGCCGGGTGAGCCCTAAGTCGGCCCGGGCGCCTTTGTCCGGGGTAGGAGTGACGTTACCGGTGCGGTATCGCCCGTGCAAGCTGACGCACAGGTCACGCGGCAAATACCCGCGACACCAGAGGAACCCCCGGACGGTACGCCAGGTGGATGTAACTGGGTGCGCCGAGGATGACGACGTCGGCTCGTTTGCCGACCGCGAGCTCACCGATGTCGTCGCGGCGCAGGGCGGCAGCGCCCCCGACAGTGGCGGCGCGCAGGGCTTCCGCGGGCGTCATCCCCATGTCGCGCACGGCCACCGCGATGCAGAAGGGCAGGGATGAGGTGTAGCTGGAGCCCGGGTTGCAGTCGCTGGCGAGCGCGACGGTCACGCCCGCATCCAGCAGCCGGCGTGCGTCCGGGTAGGGCTGGCGGGTCGAGAACTCGACCCCGGGAACCAGCGTCGCGACGGTGTCGCCGCCCGCGAGCGCGTCGATGTCGGCGTCGCTGAGGAACGTGCAGTGGTCGACGGATGCCGCGCCCAGTTCGACGGCGAGCTGCACTCCCGCCGACTCTCCCAGCTGGCCCGCGTGCATGCGCGCGCCGAGTCCGCGGTCGATGCCGGCGGTGAGGATGGCGCGGGCCTGGTCGACGTCGAAAGCTCCGCTCTCGCAGAACACGTCGATCCAGCGCGCGTGCGGCGCGCAGGCGTCGAGCATGTCGCCGGTGACGAGCTCGACGTACCCGGCCACGTCGTCGGCGAACTCCGTCGGCACCACGTGGGCGCCGAGGTAGGTCGTCTCGCGGGTGAGCTGCTTCGCGAGTTTGAGTGACCGCATCTCGTCGACGACGGTGAGCCCGTAGCCGCTCTTGATCTCGACGGTTGTCGTGCCCTGGGCGCGCATCTCGGTGACCAGGCGCAGGGCGTTGCGCAGGCAGCTGCTCGTTGGTCGGCCTCACGGGTCGCCTCAACGGTGCTGCGGATTCCGCCCGCCTCATACCCGCGACCGGCCATCCGCGCCTCGAACTCGCTCGCGCGGTCGCCCGCGAACATCAGGTGGCTGTGGGAGTCGACGAACCCGGGGATGACGCATCCGCCGTTCGCGTCGACGCGCTCGTCGGCGGCGGGCGCATCGGCGTCGTCACCGATCCAGGCGATGCGTGTCGCCGTCGATCACGAGCGCCGCGTGGCTTCGTTCGCCCTCGGCCCGCGACGAGCAGCCCGATGTTCGCGATCAGCGTGCTCATCGCTGGCCCAGCCCGGCCGCGGCCTCCAGCACGCAGAGTGCCACGAGGCGCACGGTGCGTCCGTCCGGTGCATCCGTGCTGTCGCATCCACCTCGACGAGGTCGATCGATTCGACGCTGGGATGTGCGCCCGCGGCACGCAGCCGCCGCGCGAAGCTCGTGCGCCGCGATGCCGCCGGGCACCGACGCGGGGCACGCCGGGGCGACCGACCGATCGCAGACGTCGACGTCGAGGTCGACGTGCACGGGGCCTCCCGCGGAGGCGGCGAGGGCGAGGGCCTCGTTCATGACGTCGACGATGGGCCGCGACAGCAGGGTGCCGCGGCGCACCACGGTGATGCCGAAGTCGGCGGCGCGGGCGGCGTAGTCGGCGGAGTTGGCGAAGTCGGCGATGCCCACCTGTACGACGCGCGTGCCGGCGAGGCCGGCTTCGATCAGCCGGCGCACGGGCGAGCCGTTGGAGCGACCGTCGCGCAGGTCGTGGTGGGCGTCCAGCGTGACCATTCCTGCTGTTCCAACGCGCGCGCCCCACGTGCCAAGCGCTGCGGGCACTGTGGCGGAGTTGTCTCCCCCGAGCGCGACCACGAGGCGGGATGCGGCGGCGGCACGGCCGATCAGCGCGGTCGCGGCATCCTCGTCGCCGTCCGGGTCGTGCGCGTCACCGAAATCGGCGAAGGCGAGCTCCAGCGGATGGTCGGTGAATTCGCTGTAGTAGCGCAGCGCCGCACGCACGGCCGCGGGAGTGAGGTGAGCGTTCGTCGGGGACAGCGAGGTGGTGTGGGTCGGCAGCCCGACGAGGGCGACGTCGACCTCGCCCGCCGGCTCCGGCCAGTCGCCGGCGCGCGGCCAGCGCGGGTCCACTGACAAAGCCACTAGTTCTCCCTCATCGGCACTCTCACCCCGAGGTCGTCGGCGACGGAGATCGCCTCATCGTATCCAGCATCCACATGCCGGATGACGCCCATCGCCGGGTCATTCGTCAGCACGCGGGCGAGCTTCTCCGCCGACAGCGCGGTGCCGTCGGCGACGGTGACCTGCCCGGCGTGAATGGACCGGCCGATGCCGACTCCCCCGCCGTGGTGGATCGACACCCAGGTCGCCCCCGACGACGTGTTCACGAGCGCGTTGAGCAGGGGCCAGTCGGCGATCGCGTCCGAGCCATCCTTCATCGCCTCGGTCTCGCGATAGGGCGAGGCCACGGACCCCGAGTCCAGGTGGTCGCGCCCGATCACGATCGGCGCGGAGAGCTCGCCCGACGCGACCATGTCGTTGAATTTCAGTCCCGCCCGGTCGCGCTCGCCGTAGCCGAGCCAGCAGATTCGCGCGGGCAGCCCCTGGAAGTGCACGCGCTCACCCGCCAGCCTGATCCACTTCGCCAGCGACCGGTTCTCGGGAAACAGCTCCAGCACGGCGCGGTCGGTCTTGTAGATGTCCTCGGGGTCGCCGCTGAGGGCCGCCCAGCGGAACGGTCCCTTGCCTTCGGAGAAGAGCGGGCGGATGTACGCGGGCACGAACCCGGGGTAGGCGAACGCGTCCGCATATCCCGCCGTCCTGGCCTCGGTGCGCAGGTTGTTGCCGTAGTCGAACACCTCGGCGCCGGCCCGCTGGAAGCCGACCATCGCTTCGACCTGCTTCGCCATGGAATGGCGGGAGGCCTCGGCGAAGCCCGACGGGTCGGCCTCGCGGCGCGACTGCCACTCATCGAACGAGTACTCGACCGGCAGGTACGCGAGCGGGTCGTGCGCGCTGGTCTGGTCGGTCACGATGTCGATCGCGGCCCCCATGGCGAGCAGCTGCGGGAACACGGATGCGGCGTTGCCGAGCAGGCCGATCGACAGCGGCTTCTTCGCATCGCGAGCCGCGGAGGCGAGTTCGAGGGCGTGGTCGATCGAGGTGGCTTCGACGTCGAGGTAGCCGTGCTCGATGCGGCGGGCGATTCGCGACGGGTCGACGTCGACGCAGATCGCGACGCCGTCGTTCATCGTGACCGCGAGCGGTTGCGCGCCACCCATCCCGCCCAGTCCCCCGGTGAGGGTGATCGTGCCCGCGAGCGTGCCGCCGAACCGTTTCGCTGCGACGGCGGCGAAAGTCTCGTAGGTGCCCTGCAGGATGCCCTGGGTGCCGATGTAGATCCACGACCCCGCGGTCATCTGCCCGTACATGGTGAGCCCGAGCTGTTCGAGGCGCCGGAACTCGTTCCAGTTCGCCCAGTCGCCGACCAGGTTGGAGTTGGCGAGCAGCACTCGTGGCGCCCACTCGTGCGTCTGCAGCACGCCGACCGGCTTACCGGACTGCACGAGCATCGTCTCGTCGTTCTTCAGCGTCGTGAGGGTGCGGACGATGGCGTCGAAACTGTTCCAGTCGCGGGCCGCCTTGCCGGTGCCGCCGTAGACGACCAGCTTGTCGGGGTGCTCGGCGACCTCGGGGTCGAGGTTGTTCTGCAGCATCCGCAGTGCCGCCTCCTGCGGCCAGCCGAGTGTGTGCAGCTGCGTGCCGCGCCAGGCGCGAACCGGTCGCGCGCCTGCAGTGCCTGCCGAATCGGTCATACGAGTTCTCCTCCTGCGTTTCGAACCGCGTTCTGCGCGGCGGTCAGTAGTGATCGGTTCTGCACGGCGGCGACGGCCGCGGCTATCTCGGGTGCGAGGTACCGGTCGGTGCCGGGTGCCGGCACCGTCTGCCGAAGTGTGGCGACGACCGCAGCGGAAACCGCGGACGGTCGCAGCGGTGCCCGCATGTCCATCGCGCGCGCCGCCGTCAGCAACTCGATCGCGACCACTCGCTGCACGCCGTCGATCGACCGCCGAAGCTTTCGTGCCGCGCTCCAGCCCATCGACACGTGGTCTTCCTGCATGGCCGACGACGGGATCGAGTCGACGGATGCGGGCGCTGCGAGCCGCTTGAGCTCGCTGACGATCCCGGCCTGCGTGTACTGCGCGATCATGTGGCCCGAGTCGACCCCGGGGTCGTCGGCGAGAAACGCGTTGAGGCCATGATTGCGCGAGACGTCGAGGAACCGGTCCGTGCGACGCTCGCTCATGCTGGCGAGGTCGGCGGTCGCGATGGCGAGAAAATCGAGCACGTAGCCGACGGGCGCCCCGTGGAAGTTGCCATTGGATTCGACCCGACCGTCGAGCGTGATCACGGGGTTGTCGATCGCCGACGCGAGCTCGCGGGCGGCGACCGTCGCCGCGTGTTCGAGCGTGTCGCGCACCGCGCCGTGCACCTGGGGTGCGCAGCGCAGCGAGTAGGCATCCTGCACGCGCGTGAAGCCCTCCGGGCGCGACAGCAGGGGTGAACCGGCGAGCACCGCGCGCATGTTGGCGGCGGAGTCCCGCTGCCCGGGATGCGGGCGCAGCGCCTGCAGGTCGGCAGCGAACACCGCATCCGTTCCGCGGAGCCCCTCGATGCTCATCGCGGCGGCCAGGTCGGCCGTGGTCACCAGCTCGCGCAGGTCGCTGATCGCGAGCACGAGCATGCCGAGCATGCCATCGGTGCCGTTGATGAGGGCGAGGCCCTCCTTCTCCTGCAGCACGACAGGCCGGATGTCCGCTGCCGCGAGTGCCTCGGCCGCCGGCATCCGCACGCCGTCGACGCGCACCTCCCCCTCGCCCAGCACGGCGAGCGCGCAGTGCGCCAGGGGTGCCAGGTCGCCGGAGCAGCCCAGGCTGCCGTACTCCATGACGATCGGCGTGATGCCCGCGTTCAGCAGCGCGGCATAGGTCTGCGCGACGACCGGCCGCACCCCCGTGCGCCCGGTGGCGAGCGTCGACAGGCGCAGCAGCATCAGGGCGCGAACGACCTCCCGCTCGACCTCGGGTCCCGACCCTGCCGCGTGGCTGCGCACGAGCGACCGCTGCAGCTGCGCCCTGCGCTCGACCGGGATCTGTTTGCTGGCGAGCGCGCCGAAGCCCGTCGAAATGCCGTAGTGAGGCGCGGAGTCGGCGGCGAGGGCATCGACGATCTCGCGGCTCGCGGCCATGGCGGCGAGCGAGTCTGCGGCGAGCTCGACGCGGGCGTCGTGCCGGGCCACGGCCACGACATCGTCGAAGGTCGGCGCACCGATACCGAGGTGGACGGGCGAGGTTGTCGTGATCACACGACCAGTGAACTCCCGCCTCGACCCGCGCCGGCAGAGCGTGTCGGCATAAACTGTCTGAAATGCCAGACATCCCTGCCGCCCGCAACACCCTGCGCGTGCTGCGCTACCTCTCCAGCCGCGGCGGACCGGTGCGGGCCTCGACGCTCGCCCGCGACCTGGGACTGCCACGGTCATCCGCGTACCAGCTGTTCGCGGTGCTGATGGATGAAGGCTTTCTCGTGCACTACCCCGAGGACCGCGCGTACGGGCTGAGCAGCCTGCTCTCCGAAATCGGGGTGTCCTCGAGTCGCGCCGCCCGAATCGGACTGCTCGCACAGCCGCTGCTCGAGCGGTTGGTGAGCGTGTCGCCCATTCCCGTCGTGGCGCATCTCGCCACACTGAGCGGCCCTGACGTGATCTACATCGCCAAAGTGCAGGGCTTCCGTGCGCCGACCACCGTGTCGCGCATCGGAGTGCGCCTGCCCGCGCACCTGACGGCGACCGGGCGTTCACTGCTCGCCGCGTTGTCGCCGTCCCAGGTGACCGCCCTGTACCCGCACGACGCCGACCTCATCGTGCGCGCCGGCAGCGGACCTCGCACGAGGGCGCAGCTCGACGCCATCCTGCAGCGCTGCCGCGACGAAGGCTGGGCGCGCGAGCACGGAGAGATCACCGCCGACTACTCGTCAGTGGGCGCAGCGGTGCTCGATCGCAACGACTACCCGACCGCGGCCGTCGGCATCACCTTCCTGGGCGGCACCGCCGAGACCTCGCACTGGGCGAGGCTCGGCGAACTCGCCGCATCGACCGCGTCGGCGCTCACCGCACGGCTGCGGCCGGAGGCGCGCTAGCTCGCCCGCTCGGAATCCGCCCGCTCGACACAGAACTCGTTGCCCTCGGGATCCCGCATGACAACCCAGCCGGTGCCATCCGTGCGTCGCTGGTCGTCGTAGACCGACGCACCCAGGCCGACGAGGCGTTCGACCTCGGCGTCCCGGGTCGAGTCCGTGGGCGCGACATCCAGGTGCAGGCGGTTCTTGACGACCTTCCCCTCGGGAACCCGAATGAACAACATGACCTGCTCGGTGTCCTGCGAAACAATCGCCGCCATCTCCGCGCCGGGCACGATCGGGTCTTCGGCGTCGGCGGACCAGCCCATTGCCTCGGCCCAGAACCCGCGATGTGCGCGGGATCGTGGCTGTCGAACGTCACTTGATTGATCTTGAGGCTCATGCCGACAATCAGACACCCATCAGAGCGCGGCCGCCAGACCCTCCGCGAGCGGGGTGGTCGGGCGACCGATCAGCTCGCGCAGTTCGCCACTCGTCTCGCTCAGGTCGCCCTGTGCGATGTTCGCGTCGAGCGCTGTGACGAAACCGATCGTTCCCTCGTCGAGACCGGCCGACCTCAGGATGGCGGCATGCTCCTCTGTGCTGACCGGCGTGTAGACCACGGTCGCGCCCGTCACCTGCGAGATGGCGGCGGCGAGGTCATCCTGGGTCCAGGCGACGTCGCCCGACAGTTCGTACACCTTGCCTTCGTGCCCGGGCGATGTGATGACGACCGCCGCGGCGTCCGCGTAGTCCTTGCGCGAGGCGCTGGCGACGAGTCCGTCGCGCACGCTCGACACGAGCACGCCCGACTGGGCGGACTGGGCGGCAGTACCGGCATAGTTCTCGGAGTACCAGTTGTTGCGGAGGATGGTCGCCGGAACACCGGATGCGGCGATGAGCTCCTCGGTCGCCTTGTGCTCCGGCGCCAGCACGAGGGCCGACGTGGTGGCCCTCGGCGCGCTCGTGTACACGATGCGCTTCACTCCGGCGGCGACCGCGGCGTCGATCGCCGCCTTGTGCTGGGGAACGCGCTTGCCCGGCTCGCTGGCCGAGACGAGCATGAGCGTGTCGATGCCCGCGAACGCGGCATCCAGCGATGAGGGGTCGTTGTAGTCGAGCCGAACGACCCCGACGCCCTGCTCCGCGAGGTCGTCGAGCTTGTCGAGGTTGCGGCCGCCCGCGACGATCTCGGATGGCGCAACCCCGTCGCGAAGCAGCGCTTCGACGATGAGGTGGCCGAGGTGTCCGGTTGCTCCGGTGACGACGATGGTCATGAGGTTCCTTACGATCGGGGATTCGGGGTGGATCTTCGGGTGACTCGTGTGGCTGGTTGGAGGTTGTAACGCCCCGGGTTCGACCATACTTCCCAAACCGCAGTACCCACCTTTAGGTAAGCTCCATTCATGTCACTCGCCACCCACCCGCCCGGCTCGGCGTGCCGCTCCCCGGCTTCACCGACGGCATCCTGCCCGCCGCGTGCCCCACCCGCACGGTTCTCGACCACATCACCAGCAAGTGGGGTGTGCTCATCCTGTCGGCGCTCAGCGAGCGACCCCGCCGCTGGGGCGAGCTTCGCCGGGTCGTGCAGGGCGTGAGCGAGAAGATGCTCGCCCAGACCCTGCGCACGCTCGAGGGCGACGGTTTCGTTCGACGAGACGCGCAGCCGACCATCCCGCCCCGCGTCGAGTACAGCCTGACGACTCGAGGTGTCGAACTTGCCGACCGGCTGCGCCCGCTCATGCAGTGGATCGCCGACAATGCGAGCGACATTCTGAGCGGCCACAGCGTCTCCGGCTAATCTGGCTGCAACGAAACGAAGGAGTTTCACCTCATGCCCGACCAGCCCCAGTCCACCGCGCCGACGACCACCACGCCCGATGCCATCATCGTCGGCGCCGGGCTCGCCGGACTCGTCGCGGCGGCCGAACTGATCGACGCGGGCAAACACATCCTGCGTGCTCGACCAGGAGCCCGAGGCGAGCCTCGGCGGCCAGGCCTGGTGGTCGTTCGGCGGGATCTTCCTGATCGACTCCCCCGAACAGCGCCGATTCGGCGTGAAAGACAGCCTCGAGCTCGCCCGACAGGACTGGCTCGGCACCGCGGGCTTCGACCGCGACGAGGATGCCTGGCCCCGCAAGTGGGCCGAGGCCTACCTGCAGTTCGCCGCCACCGAGAAGCGGGCCTGGCTGCGCGAGCGCGGCGTGAAGTTCTTCCCCGTCGTCGGCTGGGCTGAGCGCGGCGGCTACACCGCCACCGGGCACGGCAACTCGGTGCCGCGATTCCACATCACCTGGGGAACCGGCCCCGGCGTCGTCGCAGCCGTTCGAGGCGAAACTGCGCGAGGGCATCGCCGCCGGGCTGGTCGACCTGCGATTCCGGCACGAGGTGACCGCGCTCATCGTCGAGAACGGAGCCGTCGTCGGGGTGCGCGGCAGCGTGCTCGCGCCCGACGACGCCGAGCGCGGCGCGCGCAAGCAACCGCGATCGCGTCGGCGAATTCGACCTGCGTGCGCCCGCCGTGATCGTCGCGAGCGGCGGCATCGGGGGCAACCACGAGCTCGTGCGCAAGAACTGGCCGAAAGGCATCGGCGCACCGCCGGCCGAGAATGCTGAGCGGGGTGCCCGCCTCCGTCGACGGCCGGATGCTCGGGGTCGCCGCGCAGGCCGGCGCCCACCTCATCAACGAGGACCGCATGTGGCACTACACCGAGGGCATCACGAACTACGCGCCCGTGTGGGCGAAGCACGGCATCCGGATCCTGCCCGGCCCGTCATCCGTGTGGCTGGATGCGACGGGCACGCGCCTGCCGGTGCCGCTGTTCCCCGGCTTCGACTCGCTGGGCACGCTCGAGCACATCGTGGCGACCGGCTACGGCTACAGCTGGTTCGTGCTCACCCAGAAGATCATCGAGAAGGAGTTCGCGCTGTCGGGCAGCGAACAGAACCCGGACTTCACCGGCAAGAGCATCCGGCTGCTGCTGAAGCGCGTGGGCAAGGGCGCGCCCGGCACCGGTCGAAGCGTTCAAGGAGAAGGGCGTCGACTTCCTGGTCGCCAACACGCTCGACGAGCTGCTCGCCGAAAATGCAGGCCCTGACCCCGGATGTGACGATCGACCTGGCGCAGGCCCGGTACGAGATCGAGTCCCGCGACCGCGAGCTCGCCAACGAGTTCACCAAGGATGCGCAGATCAACTGCGCTGCGGCAGGCGCGCAAGTACCGCGGCGACCGCTCATCCGCGTGGCGAAGCCGCACCGCATCCTCGATCCCGCGGCAGGACCGCTCATCGCCGTCAAGCTGCACGTGCTCACTCGCAAGAGCCTCGGCGGCATCGAAACCGACCTGTCGGCGCAGGCGCTCGATGCGACCGGACAGCCCGATCCCCGGCCTGTACGCGGCGGGCGAGGCGAGCGGCTTCGGCGGCGGCGGGATGCACGGCTACCGCGCGCTCGAGGGAACGTTCCTCGGCGGCTGCCTGTTCAGCGGCCGCACCGCCGGCCGCGCCGTCGCCGCCCTGTGAGCGGCCGTTCATCCGCGCCCGTTAGGCTCTCACTATGAGCGACTGGAACGACAAAATCATCGCGGAATTCCGTGAAAACAACGGCGTGGTCGGCGGCCCGTTCGCGGGAGCGCACCTGCTATTGCTGACCACCGTGGGCGCGAAGACCGGCGAAAAACGGATCAGCCCGATGATGTACTTTCCCGACGGCGATACCCGCATCGTGGCCGCCTCGAAGGCCGGGGCTCCTGAGAACCCGGGCTGGTACTACAACCTGCTCGCCCAGCCCGCGGTGCACGTCGAGGCCGCCGTCGACGGCGGCATCGAGGAGTACGACGCGGTCGCCTCGCCCATGCCAGAAGAGAAGCGCGCCCCGAAATACGCGGAGATCGGAAAAACCAATCCCGGCTTCGCCGAATACCAGACCAAAACCGAGCGCAAGATCCCGCTCGTCGTGCTCAACCGCGTCGACTAGCGGTAGCGGCGCACCGGCTCTGCGAGCTGACCGCCGCGCTCAGCGCGCCAGGCGCCAGGCCTTTCGCTTGATCAGCATGTGGCCGCGTGCGGTCGTGAGCCGGGTCCACGGGCCCGACTCGAAAATGCGCACCTCGTCGGCATCGTCGTCGCCGAGGAACCCCAGCGACAGCGCCGCGAAAGCGCCACCCGCAGCGACATCCTCGAGTCCGTCGATGTCGCGACCCCACACCTCGGCGCGCACCTTCTGCACGAGCTGAACGCCGGTTCCGGTCGGCACCGCCTCGGCGACCTCGGCGATTCCGGCTCGAGCGACAGCGTTCGAGAACGCCAGAGGTGGTCGACGCGCGCGCGATCCACCCGCCCTTCGGCGGCGAGATCGCCGCCCAGGTGACCGTGTTGACGCCCATCGGCACGGTCATCGTCACGGGGAGGCTGGTGTCCGCGATCTCGGCGTTCAGTCGGTTGACCCGCTCGAGCAGCGAACGGATCGGCACCACCGCATCCACGGCGACCGGTTCGGTGAGCGCGAACGTGCGAAGCCCGAGCACGGTCGGCACCTCGTCGAGCAGCCCGGCCGGGTAGATGACCGCCACATACACCGCGAGGATGCCGCCGCCGGCGATCAGGCGCACCGAACCCTCCTCGATGCGGGAGGCCCGCGACAGGTAAACCTGGAGGTCGCGAAGCGCGAGGGCATCGACGAGGGTAAATGTTGGGCTCATCGGAGTTCTAAACTACAGGGCATGAGCGACCCATTGTCGGGACTTCTGGCCACTCTCGATCTGACCGACACCGGGGCGAGAACCACAGAAGACATTTTCACCGGCCCCAGCGAGTGGCAGCCGCACGGTCGGGTGTTCGGCGGGCAGGTCCTGGCGCAGTCCGTGGTCGCCGCGACCCGCACGGTTCCGGATGACCGCCCCATCCACTCGATGCACGGCTACTTCCTGCGCCCGGGCGACATCGCGCTGCCGATCACGTTCTCGGTCGACCGCATCCACGACGGCCGCTCCTTCACAACCCGGCGCACGCAGGCCTACCAGCAGGGCGTGCCGATCCTGTCGATGATCGCGTCATTCCAGACCGAGGATGAGGGGCTCGATCACCAGGAACCGTTCCCCGACGACATCCCCGACCCCGAGTCGCTGCCGACCGCCGCCGAGACGCTCGAGGGCGTCGACCACCCGGTCGCCAAGGTCTGGGCGTGGGGGCGACCGTTCGACATCCGCCACGTGGAGTCCCCGATCTGGATGTCGGTCGAAGGCGACCCCCGTTGCCGCACCAGGCCGTGTGGATGAAGGCGGTTAGCCGCCTGCCCGACGACCCGAACCTGCACCGCGCGGCGCTCGCCTACCTCAGCGACTTCACCCTGCTCGAGTCGGTGCTGCGCGGGCACGGGCTGCCCTGGGCGACACCCGGCCTCAAGATCGCGAGCCTCGACCACGCCATGTGGTGGCACCGGTTCGGACGCGTCGACGAGTGGATCCTCTACGTGCAGGAGTCGCCGAACGCGATCGGTGGCCGCGGGCTCTCGTTCGGGCGCATCTACAGCCGCGACGGGCGTGCTGCTGGCCAGTGTCGCCCAGGAGGGCACCATCCGCGCCCCCAAGCCCGCCAACTAACTCTCAACTGAAAACTCAGGCGAATCCCACCTGCCGCGCCCGATAGCGCCTTCGGCCCCGCGTTTTACCTGAACTTTCGTTTGCCGAAGGCGACCGGCTCCTCGATGTACGGCTTCCACGCCTCGCGCAGCTCCGCCGGAACCCGCGTGGGATTGTTGGTCTCGGCCGACACCATCACGACGGTCGTCGCCGCCCGCGTGTAGAGCATCCGCGGCTCGACGCCGATCGGCGAGAACACCTCGTAGCAGACGTCGATGCTCGCTCCCCCGAGGCCGCCCGCCCACATCTCGATATCGAGCGGCTGCCGCATGTACGGGATGGGCGCCAGATACTCGATCTCCTGCCGCGCGATCAGGGCGAGGGTCTCAGCCCCGGGACGAACATCCATCACCGCTGTCGGCGCATCCGAGACGTCACCGTCGTCGGGACGCCACATCGCCTGGATGCGCGCCTCCTCGAGCACGCGCAGCATCTCGGCGTTGTTGACGTGCGCGTAGGCGTCGAAGTCCGACCAGCGCAGCGGGATCTGGACGTGGATTCGCACGGTCTCGACAGGCTCGACCCGGAGGCCTAGTCCCGCGTCAGCTTGCGGTAGGCGCTGCGGTGCGGCTTCGCGGCATCCGGGCCCGAGCCGCTCGACCTTGTTCTCTTCGTACGATTCGAAGTTGCCCTCGAACCAGTACCAGGATGGCCGGGTTCTCTTCCGTTCCCTCGTAGGCGAGGATGTGCGTGGCGATGCGGTCGAGGAACCACCGGTCGTGGGTGATGACCACAGCGCAGCCGGGGAACTCGAGCAGCGCGTTCTCGAGGCTGCCGAGGGTTTCGACGTCGAGGTCGTTGGTCGGCTCATCGAGCAGCAGCAGGTTGCCGCCCTGCTTCAGCGTCAGTGCGAGGTTCAGTCGGTTGCGCTCGCCGCCCGAGAGCACCCCGGCCTTCTTCTGCTGGTCGGGGCCCTTGAAGCCGAACTGCGAGACGTAGCCGCGCGACGGGATCTCGGTCTTGCCGACCTGGATGTAGTCCTGGCCGTCGGACACGACCTCCCACAGCGTCTTGTTGG
The DNA here is from genome assembly GCA_963738535.1 of uncultured Actinomycetota bacterium. GTDB lineage: Bacteria > Actinomycetota > Actinomycetes > Actinomycetales > Microbacteriaceae > Galbitalea. The sequence goes on along the minus strand of CAVTXB010000006.1, from coordinate 246,363 downwards.
GGTCGATGCCGCCGCGGTCCTGGTCGACGTACGAGATGTCGACCGTCTCGCCGATCTTGAGGTCACCGCCGTCGAGCGGTTCGAGGCCGGTGATCGTCTTGAACAGCGTCGTCTTGCCGACGCCGTTCGGGCCGATGACGCCGACGATGCCGTTGCGGGGAAGCGTGAAGCTGAGACCGTCGATGAGCACGCGTCCGTCGAAACCCTTGTTGAGGTCTTTGGCGTCGATGACCTGCGAACCGAGGCGCGGGCCGACCGGGATGACGAGCTCCTCGAAGTCGAGCTTGCGCGTCTTCTCGGCCTCGTTGACCATCTCCTCGTAGCGCGCGAGTCGCGCCTTCGACTTGACCTGGCGGCCCTTGGCGTTGCTGCGCACCCACTCGAGCTCGCTCGAGAGACGCTTCGCGAGCTTGGCGTCCTTCTTGCCCTGCACCTCGAGGCGCTCGCCCTTCTTCTGCAGGTAGGTCGAGTAGTTGCCCTCGTACGGGTAGAGGTGGCCGCGGTCGACCTCGGCGATCCACTCGGCGACATGGTCGAGGAAGTACCGGTCGTGAGTCACGGCGAGAACGGCACCGTGGTACTTGGCCAGGTGCTGCTCGAGCCAGAGCACGCTCTCGGCGTCGAGGTGGTTGGTGGGCTCGTCGAGCAGCAGCAGGTCGGGCTTCTGCAGCAGGAGCTTGGTGAGCGCGACCCGGCGCTTCTCACCACCGGAGAGGTTGCTGACCGTGGCGTCGCCGGGCGGCGTGCGCAGCGCATCCATCGCCTGCTCGAGTTGGGAGTCGAGATCCCAGGCGTCGGCGGCGTCGATCTCTTCCTGCAGCGTGCCCATCTCGGCGAGCAGGGTGTCGAAGTCGGCGTCAGGGTCGGCCATGGCCATCGAGATCTCGTTGAACCGGTCGACCTTCGCCTTGATCTCGCCAACGCCCTCCTGCACGTTCTCGAGCACGGTCTTGTTCTCGTCGAGCTCGGGCTCCTGCATCAGGATGCCGACGGAGTAGCCGGGGCTCAGCCGCGCCTCGCCGTTGCTGGGGGTGTCGAGCCCCGCCATGATCTTCAGGATCGTGGACTTACCGGCGCCGTTCGGGCCGACCACTCCGATCTTCGCGCCAGGGAAAAACGACATCGTGACGTCATCGAGGATGAGCTTGTCGCCGACCGCTTTTCGGGCGCGGACCATCGTGTAAATGAATTCGGCCATGCGACGATTCTACGGAGTGTTGTGGAGTCGTTGATCTCGTCCGCGATGATGGACCCGTGGATGACGAACAGGCTGAACTCACTTCTGCCCGGGCTGATCTTGAGTCGCTGCAAATTCACAATGAGCGAGTGACGATTGTCGTGGGACCGATTCTGCTGTTCGCGGGAGTGGTCATACTCGCGCTCGGCATCCAATTCCGACTCGACCGCCTACCCGTTGTTGGTCCTCTCGCTGGTTGGGCGGGCTACCTTTTGACCTTTGGCGGGTTCTGCACCATCGTGATGCTTTTTGTGAACCGCCGCGATCGGCGACGGACCAGACGGGCTGAGCAAGACCCGAATTAGGGACGGCGCGCGCCCAGCCGAAACCCGACCCAGCCGGCGACGAGCACAAGTCCGATCACGATCATCGCCATGGCGTAGTCGATCAGGTTGGGGAAGGGCGTGGGCAGAAAGGTCGTGGCCGTCAGGGGCGCGTAGGCGCTCCAGCCGAAACTCGGGCGCGGAAACGCGACGACGTAGATCGCGACGCCTGCGATCACGAGGATCGCACCCAGCGCAAGGATGCCGAAGCGGCGCACGAAGGCCACCGAGCTACCAGGTGATCGGGCGGGTCTGGCCGATGAGGCACTTGCCGGTCGCGAGAACAGGCACGACGGATGACTGGAAGCCGACGTTTCCGGCCTGCCCGAGCAGGCAGCTGTCACCGAACCTGACCGAGAACTCGATGTTCCACGCGGCGAGCCCGATGGAGGTCTTGTCGGGTGTCACTTCCATATTCGCTTTGTCGAACCCGTGCGAAACGAACCAGTCGACGATGGTCTCACCCTGCGAGTTGGCCGTGGGGTTGTTGTCGAGCAGCGCATGGCCGACCTTGTCGAAGTAGGCCAGGTTGTCCTGCGCCGTACCGGTCGGATCATAGGTGGGCACTGCGGCGGGCTGGGACGACGTTGCGGACGGCGTTGGCACAGGCGTCGTGACCGGAGCCGCGGTCTGCGCACAGCCTGCCAGCAGGGCGATCGCTGCGATCGAAACCGGCAGAAGCAGGACGCCTCGAATCGTGCGCACTGCTCACCCCCTGTGTACTCAATGGCACTGCGTACCGAGATTCTAGACTCGCACGCCCGTCGGGCGGCTGTGCACACCTGCTGGACGGCCGGGTGCGCCGAGCGTATGTTATGCCGCATGGTTCGTCAGAACTCGAGAACGCGGCCACAAACTCTGGAGCGTCAGCCCGAAGCACCCGCACTGGCAACAGTGGCGCGCGAAATCAGCCACGGTCGAACCACCGTCGTGATCACGTGGGACTTCCCGGCCGGCCGCGATGCGGTGTGGGCGATGCTGACACGCCCCGACCGGCTTGCCCTGTGGGCCCCGTATACCGCCGACCGTGACCTGTCACACGTCGGCCGGGCGGTGCTGCGGATGCTCGGTGATGACGCGAACCCCGATGCCGACCTGTCGAGCGTCGTGCTGGTCGCGGATCCGCCTCGCGCGCTCGAGCACAGCTGGGGCGCGGACCTTCTCGCCTGGCAGCTTTCGGTCGTCGGATCGGCGAGCCGGCTGACTTTGCGCCAAACCCTGGCCGATCACACGACGGCTTCTGCGATCGCCGCGGGTTGGCACCTCTGCCTCGTCGTGGCCGAGAGTGTGCTCGCGGGGCATCCCCTGCCGCCCATTCGCGGAATGGATGCGATGGATCACGGCTGGTTGGAATTCAACGAGCGCTACGCGCGTGCGCTGGGCGTGCCCGCCACGGTCACTCCCTAGCCCTTCACCCGCCATCAGAACGGCGTCTCCGCTTCGTCGGCGGTCGCCGAGGACGGCGTGTCGGCCTCGGTCGCAGCCCCGCTCAGTTGCGCGTCGGTCGGGAACTCGGTCGCTGCATCCGTCGCTGCATCCGTCGCCGGGCTCGCGGCATCCACTGGAGTCGATCCGGCCCCGCGAGAGAAGGCCGCGGTGCCCCACGACAGGTCGTGGCCGAGGGCATCCGCCTCGATCTCGATGTTCGTTCCCGACTTACTCGAGTTCTCCCACTCGCGGATGCGCAGTCTGCCGGTGACGAGGATGCGCTCGCCTTTCTTCACGGACACGGCCGAGTTCGTGGCCAGCTGTCGGAACGACGTGATCGTGTACCAGTTGGTTTCGCCGTCGATCCACTTCTCTTTCGATTTGTCGAAGCGTCGCTGGGTCGAGGCAAGGCGAAAGCTCGTAATGGCGAGCCCCTCGTTCGTGGTGACCGCACGGGGTTCGGTGCCCACGATTCCGGTTAGCGTGATGGTGTCTGACATTTGGTGATCCCTTCGCTCGTGTGCTCGACGATGCCAGCGTCGCGGAGGGCGTGGAGTTGCCGCTGGCGAAACCGTGCACAACACCGCTGCTCTGCGTGCGGAGAAGGAGTAGACGAGGCGGGTGTTCGCTTTCCGAATGCTCAGAACAGCCGACATTTGTGCTCCGCCGTGCGGTGGGCAACACTTCAATCACAGCAGTCGCCCAGCCAACTAGGGAGGGCAAAGTGTGCAGCATTAGTTGCACACGAGGGCGTCGGCTCGCGCCGCTCCATGCCATTCGGGTGTGCATGGAGCGGCATAACTTTTTCACCGACGACCACCGGCGATCGCTGGGTAAGGTGAGCGCGTGAGTGCAATATCCGCTCCAGTCAGTCCCGAGTCGACGAGGCAATCTCTCGGCGGCCCGTGGGCCACCAGCCTGACCGTCTGGTTGATCCTGCTGCCCCCGGCCCTGGTGCTCTCCGGTTTCCAGGAGATCGGTGTTCGCTACCCGAACCTGCTGGTCGGCGCTCTCGCCTGTGTCGCGGAATGTGCGGCCTCGGCCGTCGTGATCGTGATCGCGCGCATCCTGAGGCGAAATGTGCTCAGGATTCCCCTGCCGCTGTGCATCTTTTTTTGGGCGCTCGTCGGGGTCGTGCACGGCCTGGCGGCGGGCGTCCTGGCGGCTGCGTTCGCCGGCGCGCAACCGCACTATCCGGCGAGGGCCGCCTTCTGGGGCGTGTCGGCGCTGATCTGGCTGCCGCTCGCGACGTATGCGGTGTCGCAATTCGCGAATCGCCGCACCCTGCTGGCGTCTCTGCGCACGGCGAACGCGGAGGTGGCGGCCACCCGTCGGGACGCGTTCTGGGAGATCGCCGAACTGCGCACCGACATCGTCAGCGCGATCCGTGACAATATCCGGCCCGTTCTCGTGGACATCGCGTCGAGCATCGAGTCGATCGGCCCCGCTCTGGAGGCGGAGCGGTTCGCGGCACTCGGAAAGCGACTCGCGGATGTCTCGGAGGAGACGTCACGAATAATCGAAACCACTCGCAGGCCGGCCACCGCCCCCTCCGTGCACGCAATTCCACCCAGTGCCCCGCTCACGGCGGCGCTCGACTTCGACGGCGCGCGACCGGTCATGGCCGCGCTGCTCACATGCGTTGCGCTTCTGCCCGTCGCTGTACCCGTCTCGTTCGGCGCGATCGACGTGCATCCGGAGGGCCTCGGTTCTGCAGCGCTGATACTCGCCGTCGTGGCAGTTGTGCTCACCGTGGGTCTGGGGTCGCTGCGATTCGTTCGTCGTCTCACCCCGCGTACGCGGATCGGCTGGACGTTCGCCACGTTCCTGGTCGCCGGATTCGCGGCCGCCGCCTCAGCCGTGCTCGGACCGTGGCAGCCCGCGAACGAGCAGAATCTCATCCTGGCCGTGCTGCTGCCCATCGCCGTTCCCCTCGCCGCGATCACGCTCTCGTCGGCCGTGGGTCTCGGCAACGCCAACCTCGGCATCGTCTCGCAGGTCGCCGCTGTCGAATCCGAGCGAGCAGCGCTCGACGCGGAGTTCGAGCTGCGCCGCCGGGAGATTCGAGGGGCGATGACCACGCTCACCCACGGGCCTCTCCGCGGCCGCCTTGCCGCGTGCGCGATGGCCCTCAATTTTCACGCCGCAGAGATCGGCTCGACTACTCCGGAGAGAACCGCATACATCACCTCCACGGTGCTCGAACACCTGACGAGTGCGATGGAGGAACTGGATTCACTGGGTTAGAAATTGCTGCCGAACGGTTCATCGAACCCGCGCAAGCCTAAGCTGGGCGGCATGGCGATGATGCCCGTTCCGTCCGGCACGCATGTCCTCGTCGCGGATGACGACGACCTCGTCAGCGACGTCATCACCATGGCGCTCGAATCGCATGGCTATCGCGTCACCCAGGTCGCGGGCGGCCGCATTGACCCGGATCAGCCGGTGCACGCTCGGTTGGCCATCCTCGACGCCCGCGTGCCGGGACGCGACTTCGCAACGACCCGACGGGCGCTGGTCGAGAGCGGAGTTCACGTGCTGGTGATCAGCGGTGAGGCGACGCCGCCCGACGGAGTCGCCGACGAGGACTTTCTCTCGAAGCCCATCGATCTCGACCAGCTGCTGTCCGCTGTCGGGCGACTCGCCTCCGCACCGGGGGCGTGATCGCGCCATGGTGCAGCCTCTCAGCGCGATAACGGATGCGACCGAACTCCGGCTGCGCTCCGAGATGATGCTGCGGATGGCGGGAAGCCTCGCGAGCTTCGGCGGATGGTCGCTGGATGTCGCGTCGGGCACGAACTTCTGGTCCGACGAACTGTGCGGCATCCTCGGGTTCCCGGCCGGCGAGCCGCCCAAACTCGCTGACGCGTACGCGCTCTACCCGGACGACGATCGTGCTCGCGTCACGCTGGCGATTCGAGAGTGCGCGGACCACGGCACCGCGTTCGACGAGGTTCTGAGCATCCACCACGCCGACGGTCGCCTCCTGCGGGTGCGCGTCGTGGGAGAGGCGCTGCGCGAGAGCGACGGCCGAATCACCCATGTCGAGGGGGCATTCCACGACATCACGGCGCTGGAGGAGGAGCGTTCGGCCCGCCTCGCGGTCGAGGAACGCCTCGAAACCACCCTGGACAGCCTCACCGACGGGCTGCTCATCTTCGACTCCGAGTGGCGGTACAGCTACGTCAACCCGAAAGCGCTCGAGATCCTGAACCTCGACCTCAAGGAGGTGAACGGCATGATCTTCTGGGATGTCGCGCCCGCCGCCGTTCAGGAGACCTTCGGGGTTGCCCTGCGCCGAGCCGCCGAACAGCAGCGCACGATCGTCACCCGCCGGTGGCATCCGGTCATCGGTCGGTGGCTCGAGTCGACGGCGTACCCGAGTGCATCCGGTGTTGCCGTTTATATCCGAGACGTCAGCGAAGACGAAGCCCTGCGACGGGACAGCGCGGCGAAGGCCGAAGTGATCAGCGCCCAGGCAGCGCTGCTCGATGTCGCGCGTGACGCCATCGTCGTGCGAAACCTCGACCACACCATCAGCTACGTGAACCGCGCCGCCGAGCGCATGTATGGTTTCGGCACTGCGGAAGTGCTCGGCCGTTCCGTGCTCGACCTGGTCTACGGCGATCGCACGGCGTTCGACGAGGCCACCAGCGCGGTCATCCGTCACGGACAGTGGGCGGGTGACATCGAGCAGCGCACTAAAGACGGTCGCACGATCATCGCGGAGTGCAGCTGGACCCTGCTGCGCGACGATACGGGCGCCCCGAAGGCGATCTTCGCGGTGAACACGGACGTCACGGTTCGACGCCACGAGGAGGATCTCGCGCTGAGGCGCCAGCGCCTCGAGAGTCTCGGCACGCTTGCCGGGGGCGTCGCGCACGACCTCAACAACGTGCTCGCCCCGATCCTTCTCGGGGTGCAGCTGCTCCTGCGCACTGAGACTGACGAACGTCGGCTCACGCTGATGCAGACGATGGAGACGAGCGTGAAGCGCGGCGCGGACATGATCCGACAGGTTCTGTCGTTCGCACGCGGCGCGGACGTGCATCACGCGCCTGTCGACCTGACCGCGCTGCTCGACGAACTGCAGGCGTTCGGCCGCGAGGCGCTGCCGAGCAACATCGTGCTCGACATGAAGGTCGCCGACGGTCTCTGGAGCACGATCGGGGATTCCACCCAGTTGCTGCAGGTGCTGATCAATCTCGTCACGAACGCGCGCGATGCGATGCCGCGTGGGGGCACGATCACAATCTCGGCACGCAACGAGGAGCTCAGTGATGCCTACTCCTCGGTGAGCCACCTCGCCAATCCGGGTCGGTATGTCGCCATCGATGTGGAAGACGACGGAGAAGGCATGAGCGCCGACGTGGTGAGCAAGGTCTTCGAGCCGTTCTTCACCACCAAGGAGCCGGGCCATGGCACGGGGCTCGGCCTGTCGAGCTCGCTAGCGATCGCGCGCGCGCACGGCGGCTTCATGCAGGCCTACAGCGAGCCCGGCAACGGCTCGCGCTTCCAGCTGCATGTCGCCGCGGCGCCCGACCCGTCCGCATCGAGCGCGGCAGCCGACGCGGCCGACGAATCCGCCGCTCGAGGGCACGGCCAGCTGGTGCTCGTCGTGGACGATGAGGAATCTGTGCGCGAACTCACGCAGCAGACCCTCGAGACCTACGGCTACCGAACGCTGAGCGCCAGCAACGGCGCCGAGGCGCTCGCCATTCTCGCCGGCGGCACGAGCGTCGACCTGGTGCTCACCGACATGATGATGCCGGTCATGGATGGCGCGGCGCTCGCCGCGCAACTCGCCGTGTCGTACCCGGCCGTTCCGATCATCGCGGCGAGCGGTCTCAACGCGAACGGCGGAGTCGCCCGGTCGCGGGCGGCGGGAGTGCGCCGGTTTCTCTCGAAACCGTTCACCACCGAGACGCTGCTCAATGCCGTCACCGCGAGTCTGGCCACAGACGAGGATGCCAGAGACGACGAACCGAACGGCCATGACTGAGTCGCCGGCATCCGAATCCCGGGCGCGCAGGATCGTCGTCGCCGACGACGACACGTTCACCTCATCGCTCGTGGCGGACGGTCTGCGCGCAACCGGGTTCGATGTGCACACCGCGTCGACCGCGTGGGAGGCGTGGAACCTGGTGTCGACGTGGGATCCGCACGCCCTCGTCACCGACCTGAACTTCGAGGCCACGGCGTCTGGTGCGGAGCTTCTTCGGAGAGTGGAGAAGAAGTTTCCGTGGGTCGGCCTCGTTGTGCTGACCTCGCACATGTCACCGCAGCTCGCCGTCGCCGACGGGCATGACCTGCCGCCGGGTGCGGTGTACCTCGTCAAATCGCAGCTCAGGGGAATCGAGCCGCTCGTCGACGCGGTGGAGCGTTCGATCGCGGGCCTGCCGGCACGATCGCCAGCGGCGCTCACAGACATCCACTACATCACGGCATCGCAGGCTGAAGTGCTCAGGATGCTCGCCGGCGGCGCTTCCACTCGAGCGCTGGCAGACCATCGCGGCACGACGGTGCGCGCCGTCGAGACGATGCTCGCCCGCCTCTACCTGGCACTAGACATCGGTGATGACGAAGACTCGAATGCGCGGGTCACCGCCGTCAGGATGTGGGAACGCGGCCAGGTCGCCGTGCGCTGAGGCGCCGAGCGGGCAACGGAGCCGACGCGGCACTCGTGCCGGGCTGGCCGCGTCGGCTCCGTCGGCATCCACTCTGCGCCGCGCCACCGTGCAAGACGCGCCGGTCGTACCCGAATGGGGAACGACCAGCGGCTTCGAGAGCAGTGGAGGACGAGAAGCTACGAGGCCAGCACGTACTCTGCGTACGACCTGCGAATCTTGTTGACCTTCGGCAGCGCGACCGCGAGGCAGTAGCCCTGGCCCGGGTTTTTCGCGAAGAAGTTCTGGTGGTACGTCCTCGGCGTCGGTCCACGGGCCGAGTGGTTCGATGGTGGTCACGAGTCCGCCATCCCAGTATTCGGCCGCGCGATCACGCGCCTGCTCGAACTCGGCCTTCTGTGCGTCGTCCGAGTAGAACATCGCCGAACGGTACTGCGTGCCGACGTCGTTGCCCTGACGGTTGAGCTGGCGCGGGTCGTGCAGGCTGAAGAAGACATCCAGAATCACGGATGCCGGAATGACCGTCTCGTCGAACACCACCTTCACCGCCTCCGCGTGGCCCGTCGTGCCGGTGCACACCGACTCATAGTCGGGATATTCGGTGTGACCGCCCGTGTAGCCCGAGACGACATCCGACACACCCCGGAGGGTGCGATAGACGGCGTCGAGACACCAGAAACAGCCACCGGCGAGAACGAATGTTTGCACTGCGAATACCTGCCTTCGTGGAGAGGATCTCGCCCTCTGAGTCTGCCCTGTGCAACGTCGCTGACGGTCGGTCTGTTCCCCCTACGCTGGATGCATGCCCTACAACGCAGCGGACACGCGATACGACACCATCGAGTACAAGCGAGTGGGAAAGAGCGGCCTGCAGCTGCCCGGCGTCTCGCTCGGACTCTGGAACAATTTCGGCACCGACCGCCCGCTCGACACGCAGCGCGCCATCCTGCGTCGCGCGTTCGACCTGGGCATCAACCACTTCGACCTCGCGAACAACTACGGGCCGCCCGCCGGCTCTGCAGAGTCGAACTTCGGCACGATCTACACGCAGGACTTCGTGCCGTATCGCGACGAGCTCATCCTCTCGACAAAGGCCGGCTACGACATGTGGCCGGGGCCGTTCGGCGAGTGGGGCTCGCGCAAGTACCTGCTCGCATCGCTCGACCAGAGCCTGAAGCGCATGCAGCGTCGACTACGTCGACATCTTCTACTCCCACCGCCCCGACCCGAACACGCCGATCGAGGAGACCATGGGGGCACTGGCGACCGCGGTGCAGTCGGGCAAGGCGCTCTATGCCGGGGTCTCGAACTACGACCCCGAGCAGACGCTTGCCGCGGCTGCCGCGCTCGCCGAGCACAAGATCCCGCTGACCATCCACCAGCCGCGGTACAACATGTTCGACCGTCACATCGAGAACGGGCTGTTCCCGGTGCTCGACCAGATCGGTGCCGGCAGCATCGTGTTCTCGCCGCTCGCCCAGGGACTGCTCACCGACCGCTACCTCGACGGCACGATCCCACCCGACTCTCGTGTGGCCGAGGGACGCTGGCTCAACTCGTCCACGCATCACCGACGACTACCTCGCCCGGGTGCGGGCGCTCAACCACATCGCCAACGACCGCGGCCAGTCGCTCGCGCAGCTTGCGCTGACGTGGGTGCTGCGGCAGCCGCAGGTGACCTCAGCGCTGATCGGTGCCTCGTCGATAGCGCAGCTCGAGAACAACTTCGGCACCCTCGCCAAGCCCTCGCTCACAGCGGACGAAATCGCCGCTATCGAGCCCTTTGCTGTGGATGGCACGGAGAATTAGTTCGAACACTCTTTCGAATGTCAGCGGTTTCGCCTAACCTCAAGGTGTCCTAAACCAGTCGGGCCGGCTGCACCTCTTGGAGTGAAATTGACGACACTTGATTTCGTCTCAACCCGTTCCTTCGTCGCGAACGACCGTGTCAATCGATTCGGCATCGCGCTCGTTCAATTGCACGACGAGCTGTGGCGCGTCACCCGCCGGTCGGGCGAGGTGCTCGGGTACATCGAGGCGTTCGACGAGTCGGGCGTCTCCCGATTCCGGGCCAAGCGCATGTTTTCGTCTCGGCGTGCATCCATGCCGCTCGGCGAGTTCTGGAGCATTGACGACGCGATCGACTGCTTCCGATTCAGTTGAATCGGGCATCCTGAATCACTTTCACTTACGTGACACCCCTGGCAAGCCCTTGCGGTTCCGGAGCACACGGGTAGGGTGCGATTTATGGCGTGGTGGAACGATATTGTGGCGTGGTTCAATTCGGCGACCGGCTCGCGCGTTTTCCTCAGCGCGATCCTGCCCATTTCTGGCGATCCTCGTGGCCGGTGTCATCGCCGCCGCGATCGGGCGCAGCCTCGGCGAAGCGAGTGCTCGCGCATGAGGATCGGGAGCTTCAGGGTTCGGCGATCATCGCGCTCATCGTCGTTGGTCGAAAGGCCTCGATCTGGACTTCGCTCGGCGCCGGACGAGCGGCAGCATGTCGACAGCCTGATGAGCGAAGCCGACATCCGTGTGCGCCTCATTCCGGTCGGCGGGTGCGAGCCAGGCCGCCGACTGGGCTGCGCATCAGCTGGCCGACATGAAGAAGAACTCCGCCTCGTTCAGCTTCCAGGCCGAACAGACGTTCGTGGACTACCGCGACCGGCTGCTCGACTGGCAGCTCAAGCCGGCTCGCGCGCGAAAGCTGTTCGCGTCAGACCTGTCGCAGTGGCGTTACGAAGACGAGTCCCCCTCCACGGTTGCGCCGCGAGAGTGGACCCCCACGCCGGTCGAGCCGCCCAAGCCGAGCCCCTTCGAGCCGGCACCGTCTACCGCGGCGACGTCGGTCATCACCACCCCGGGCCTTGCGAGTGCTCCCCCACCCACCGTTGCACCCATGGAAGCTCCCGCCCCGGCGGGCGTGACCGTGGCCACCGACACCGGTGAGACGGCAGCCGCGCCAGTTGCGGCCGACGCCTCGGCGTCGTAGCCGCAGCGCGGCTCCTCGACTCCCCGCCTCAAACATTCACGCGGCGTTCATCAGTGCTTGGGCTCCCCCGCGCCCTTTTCGGCGCAATCTTGGTGCGTAACACCGTCGCATCCGATCGACTTTGGGGACCATCGATGAATTACGCGGAAATGTTCTACCTCGAGGACTCCGGCGAGGGCCGCTGGACCGTTCGCCACACCCTCACCGACGAGTTCGCGGGAACCATCATGCGCACCTCCGCCGGCCTCGTGCTGCGAGATGGGGAGTCCCGCTTCCGCGGCACCTTCCCGACGGTGGAGAGCGTGCTGCGCAACCTCTACGCCCTGGCATAGGTCGAGCTCGCGGGGTCTGCCCCGAATTTGCGCGAAGGCCGCGCGCGCAAGAGCACAGTCGCACGCATCCTGTGAGGACCTTGAAACTTCGAGGCTAACTGCAGCGCGTGCGACGGCCGATTGATCACTGTGATGAGCGAGAAATTCTGGCCATCATTTGGAGCCCACAATGTCTATCTCGTCAATTGGTCCTCGTCCGGTCTACACCCCGCAGCCCAACCACACTCCGGCCGCCAAGCCTGCAGTTCCCGCGGCCGCGGGAGCATCCGTCGGCGGCGACAAGGACCACGACGGCGACAGCAAGTAGGTCGCGCCGGGCACTCGGCCGGGCCGGGAGGGCGCGTCGATATAACCCCTCCATGGCCCAGCCGCCTGCCGACGCACCCGAGTGGCACGAAGCCGTCATCGACCAATTCCGCGCAGACGGCGGAACGACCGACTATTATGGTCGCGGTCTCGTACTGCTGCATCATCGGGGTGCCCGCAGCGGTGTGGAGCGAGTCACTCCGATCGTCGGCATCAAAGACGGCGACGGCTGGTTGGTGGCCGCGTCCCGCCGTGGGCACACGAGCAATCCCGCGTGGATGCACAACCTGCTCGAGCATCCCGAGGCAGTCATCGAGACACCTGACGATGGAACAGTGGATGTCACCGCACGCCGCCTCGACGGCGCAGAGCGCGACGACGCCTGGTCGAAGTTCACACGAATTTCGCCGGTCTTCGAGCAGTACCAGTCACAAAGCGATCGGCTCATCCCGATTCTTCGGCTCTTACGCAGCTGAAAGCGAAGGGTCCATGGGGTTGACGGCGACGGCTCACCGCTGCGCAGCTCCGTCAGGCCTTCTGCAAGTCCTGGGCGAGCATCACGATGATGCCGATCTCGTTGGGAAGGGTTGGGTGAGTCTCGATCGCGTCGGGGTGCAGGTAATTCGAAGAACTCGAGCTGTCCGTGACCATCCGGTGTAGTGAGAACAGCGATTTTGGCATGGTTGCCGTCGAGGCCGACGGCGATGTCCGACCAGCCGCCGCTGATTGTGTCGCGACCCACGACCTCGACGCCGAGATCGGTGAAGAACGAGATGGTCTCGTCAATGTCGCGCACCGCGATTCCCACGTTTTCCAGTTTGATTGGCATGCTTCGCATGCTACCGAGGGCGTGCGCGGGATGCCCCGGGCGGGGTTCGAAAGCAGTTGACGCCGACTTCTTCCCAAATTTGAATGACACCGACACCCACTGCTGGCAGAGTCGTTAGGCATGAGGCGCGGCAAAGCTCAGGATGTTGCGAGGGCGAGAGGCAGCTTTGCGCTGACGATCTCGGGGCTCGCTCTCTTTTCGGTCGCATCCATTGTCGTTTCGTTGTTCATTCACGACCCCACCACGGCAATCGTGGGCTGCGTTGGGCTCGCACTGGTCGCAGCTGGGCTGTTCGCGTGGAGCTCGGGTCGATGGGTGCGCCGCGCAGTGACCGATCGCCCCCAGGCAGGAAGCATTACGTGGCCGATCTATGCGCAGACGAACACGGACTCCCGGTATCGACGCGGCATACTGACGGCTGATGAATCTGCTTTGGTAATCACCCTCAAGGCTGAAAGTGTTCGACTCGAGTGGTTCGACGTGCACAGCATTGCTCTACGACCGGGCTCATTGTGGAAGAGCGGCCTTGTCTTGATCGGGGTGCCGACAAGGGGAACATTACTCGTGGAGATTCTCGCTCCTAACGCGATAGTCAGCTTGAATGACGCGACATTGCTCGAATGCATCAGTGCACTCGAACACTTAAGGCAGACCAGCCCCCTTCGAAGTCACTGAAGCGCGAGTCGAGGTGCGCTTGTCGCTCTCTGGATGCCGAATGTACCTCCACACCACGAAATGCTTCGGTGGCGCAGCACACCCGAACGGGTGATTATCGACGAAGCGCGTTCGCGCTACGCTCGCGCCATGAGCGACCAGACCGACGAGTACCAAGCCCCAGCCGCGATTGGGTTCATTCGGGGGCCGCTGCACAACCGCGGCTCGTCGCCTCTGCCCGTTCGCATCGCGTTCTGGATACTTCTGGCGGGAGCTGCCATCACCGCCGCACAACTGGTGGTTGCTGCAGTGGGCGTCGACTGGCACGCATCCGGCTCGACGCAAGGCGCTGTGATTGCCTCGTTCATTGGCGGAGCGGCAGCGATTGCCCTTCGGATCTACGTATCGTTGGCGATTCTGCGCGGGTACGGTGCCGCGCGCATCTACCTGACGGTAGTGGCGGGCGTAGCCATCATCGTCGAGAGCTCCAGCGGATTTGCGCCCATCGACGCGCTGGTTTTGGCGTCAGTCGTCGCGCCCATTGTCTTGGTCTGGGTTCCGATATCCAGACGGTACTTCGAGGCGATGGCTGCGGCGAGAGCGATCACCCCCAGGCAGCCCTCGAGTTGAGCACCGGATCCCCACCACTTCTGGAGCTGCGTACGACCACGATTCCCAGCGAACACCACCGGCTGCAGCAATCCGAGGGACTTTTGGGCGAGGTCGCGCTATTCCAGATTCTGAATCGCGGGAGTCTCGCCCTTGTCGAAAAGAACGACAGGGTGCCAGCGCTCGTGCACCCAAACCCTGAAGTTCGCAGTTTGATCAGTACGCGCGGGATCACGCACGTGCCTGCAGCCTGTGTCGCGCTCGTGTCGTTTCGCTGGCGGATAGTCTGAGCCAATGCGATGGGGTCGGGCCTACTTCGCCGCCCAGGCAATTGCGGGTGTCGCCTGGTGGGTCACGGTGTTTGTTTCGCCGACGATCCGTGTTGCGACGCTTGGTCTCCTGGACCCGATTCTTGTTGCCCTCTTCGACATTCCCCTGTTTGTGGTCGCGTCGGCGCTCGCGGCCTGCGGGGTCAAGCCTGCGGCTCTCATCAGCGCAGGATGGACCTGCCTCGTTGCGTTGGGGCTGATGGTTTATGCGACGATCACGACTGAGGCGGGTTTGGGAGTGATCGTCATGTGCGCGGCTGCGGGGGCATCCGTGATCGCTGCCTGCCTCATCTGGCTTGGTCGTGTTCCCACCGACCGCATCACCCGAGGCCCGTTCGCGTTTCGGCCCGCGTCAGTTCGACCAACTCCGGTTGTTATGGCGGCCACGCTTGCGCAGATCGTGGTCTTCTGGGGTCTGTTCCTTGTGGCGATCCCAGCCGCAATTGCCCTGTTGGAACGGCGCTGGGCGCTTGCACTGACGTTTCCACCCGAAGCCGGCGTCGTGGGGGTTAGCCTGCTGGTTCTCGCCAGTGGGCTCGGTATTGCTTCAGCGGTCTCAATGTCGACGAGAGGTCACGGCACACCACTGCCGTCCGCGATGCCGAACAACCTCGTTGTCGTCGGCCCGTACCGATGGATCCGCAATCCGATGGCAGTAGCCGGCATAACCCAAGGGGTGGCGGTGGGCCTCGTCCTCTCGTCGTGGCTGGTCATCGGCTACGCGATCGTCGGTTCCGTGCTCTGGAACTACGCTGTCAGGCCGCTCGAAGAGGCAGACCTCGAGCAACGATTCGGCGAGCAGTTCACCCAGTACAAGACCGCGGTGCGCTGCTGGATGCCACGAGTGCCGAGAAAACGCGATATCGGCTGAGTGTCCGCATTTCGCTGGGATTGACTCACAGAGACCTGCGTGCCGACCACAGTTCGGGGTGCAGCCTGAGGCGGAACGACGATGCGAGATATCCGAATGCGACTAACAGGGCTCCAAGTACGTTCAGCGTGCGCGAACGCGGCCGAGCCTGCGATCACTCGTTGGAGCTGCTCGCACGAGGGAGTTCGCGCGAAGTGTTCACGGAGGATGTTCTTCGATTTCGACGACACCAGCAATTAGCCTGAGCAAATGGCCAACGGAACCAGGCGTCGTGACTTGCTGACGTTTGCGAGCACTCACCTGTTGTCATTCAGAGAGCACGGCCCAGACTTTCGATGGATCGACACAGTTCGCTTCTGTCGACGACGTTCGAAAATGAGGCCATAGCGACGCTTGAAAATGAGGCCACCCAGACAGGGGTCTGTCAGGAATCTTGTGTAACTGGGTCGGCGTGACCTGCCGCAGCGGGAGCTGCGGTGTGGAGATGATCACGCATGAACAAGGAAATTCAGAAACATGTCCGCTTTGATCCCGAAACGGGTCGGCCGTTGCCGGCGGAGACGGATTTCGCCGCGATAGCGGCGGAGCTGGTCGAGGCGGCCCGCGGGCAGGGCATCGAGCTGACCGGCCCGAACGGCCTGCTGACCGGTCTGACCCGCCAGGTGTTGCAGACCGCGCTGGAAGTCGAGATGGCGGACCATCTCGGCTATGACAAGCACGATCCGGTCGGCCGCAACGGGCTGAACTCGAGGAATGGGTCGACCCCGAAAACGGTGCGAACCGAGATCGGCGAGGTCACCGTGCAGATCCCGAGGGACCGGCAGGGAACGTTCGAGCCGGCGATCGTGCCGAAATATCCAACGCCGCATCGCCGGGTTCGATGAGGCCGTCATCTCGCTCTATGCGAAGGGCATGACGACCGGCGACATCCAAGCGCACCTCGCCGATGTCTATGGGCAGGAGATCTCCCGGGAGCTGGTGTCGAAGGTCACCGACCAGGTCCTCGACCGACATGGAGGCCTGGCAGGCGCGCCCGCTGATCCCGTCTATCCGGTGATCCTGATCGACGCGATCGTGATGAAGGTCCGCGACGGGCAGGTCGGCAACCGCCCGGTCTATGTGGCGATGGGCATCGACTGTCGACGGGCACCGGGACGTGCTGGGCATGTGGGTCGGCCCGACCGGCGGCGAGGGGGCGAAGCAGTGGATGAACATGCTCACCGAGCTGAAGAACCGCGGCGTGCAGGATGTCCTCTTCGTCTGCTGCGACGGGCTCAAAGGACTGCCGGACTCGATCATGGCGACCTGGCCGCTGGCGACCGTGCAAACCTGCGTCGTGCACCTCGTCCGCAACAGCCTGCGGTTCGCGTCAAGGAAGTACTGGAAGCCGATCGCGGACCGCCTGAAGAGGTCTACCAGGCGCCAACGGTGCGAGGCGGCCGAGCAGCGGTTCGACGAGTTCGCGAAAGAGTGGGAGCCCATCTATCCGGCGATGATCGCAATGTGGCGCAACAGCTGGGGCGAGTTCACCCCGTTCCTCGACTACCCGCTCGAGATCCGGAAACTGATCTACACGACCAACGGGATCGAATCGTTAAACGCCCGGTTCCGGCAGGCGACGAGGCGCCGCGGCCACTTCCCGAACGAACAGTCCGCGCTGAAAGTGATGTATCTCGCGATCCTCGAACGACGCCACAACCGGGCCAACCCGACCGGCGAGATCGCCGGGTGGAAAGCTATCCTGAACACACTCGCAATGACCTACGGCGACCGCCTAGGACTCAACTAGCCGAACCCAGTTACACAAGAAAACCGACAGACCCGAGGCCTCATCAGTCAGAACAAATTGCGGTTCAGTAATGATGCAGAGACGCGGCTGACGAACTGGTTCCTGATCTGGCTCTGACAGGGATTCATCAGACGCGTCGAGGTTCTCGCCGAAGTAGATAGGGAATTGGAGCGCAGCGGCAATGTAGCTATCCGGCGGGGCCCAATTAGTGGTGCGGCGCCGAGGGATGACGCGAACGCTGTCGTGCACATGCCATCGTTGAACTTCTCGAATGACGTGCTGAGGCTCATCCGCTCGAAGCAGGGCTAAGTCGCGATCGTCGCCGTGAGCCAGGAGGCTAGGTGGATACCGGTACGACCGTGACCTCCGTTGCTGTTCGATCGCGACCGGTGCGCGTGCAGACATATGCGCGCCCGACGTGAGCATCTCTATTTGTTGGGCAAACGGTCGTTCTACGACTGGCGGCAGCGCCAAAAACCCAAGTAAACAAAGGCATTTAGCGCCTCGAAGATCAGTGCCCCCGGCAGGATTCGAACCTGCGGCCAAGACATTAGAAGGGTCCTGCTCTATCCCCTGAGCTACGGAGGCGGCCCCGAGAGTCTATAACTCGTGCGCCGAGAGCGAGCGCGTGCGGAACTGCGGAGCTTTTTGCGTCGAGGGGCGTTTTGAGGGGTTTTGGCGCGCCGGGGGTCACAATCTCCTCAATTTTGCGCGCGCTCTAGAACAGTGCCGCCCGCAGCGCAGTTACCTGCGCGTCCCAGAACTGTTGTGCGACATTCGTCTTCTGAAACAGTTGGTCGAACCCGTGGAAAGCGCCGGGGATGAGATTCAGCGTGCACGGGATGCCGGCCTCGTTCAGTCGCCGCGAGTACTCGATGCCCTCCTCGCAGAACAGGTCGAGCGTTCCAACCCCCAGCCACGCGGGCGGCAATCCCGAGAGGTCCTCACGGCGGGCGGCGGCCGCGTAGGCGGAAACGCCGGGGCTGCCCGGTGCGACCCCGAGGTATGAAGTCCAGCCGTAGACGTTGTCTTTCGGGTTCCAGACGCGCGCATTCGGCTGGTCCCTGGCCCGCTTGGTCGCCGTGCGGTCATCCAGCATCGGGTACCGAAGCAGCTGGAACGACGGATGAACCTCTCCCTTGTCGTGCGCATAGATCGCGAGGGTCGCGGCGAGCCCACCGCCCGCGCTCGAGCCGCCGATGGCGATGCGAGACGCGTCGATGCCGCGCGACTCGGCCTCACCGAACAGCCAGACCAGGCCCGCGTACGCGTCTTCGAGGGCAGCAGGCGACGGATGCTGCGGGGCGACCCGATACCGCACCGCGACGACCGTGATGCCGAGTTCGCGCGCGAATGCGAGACTCCCCTGCTCGTCCTGCTCGAGGGTGCCGCCAACGAAACCGCCGCCGTTCATCCAAAACAGCGCGGGGCTGCCGGGTGCCAGCGACTTCGGCCGGTAGACCCGCACCGACACCGGGTGCGCGTCGTCGAGCCCGGGCACAGTGACATCCTCCGACTCCATGTCGTCGGCGATGGCGACCGGCTTCGGCGGCCTGACCGGAACGAGTCGGAACAGCGGCGAGGTGATCGGGATCTTGGGGATGAAACGCGCCCGCGAGAGCTCCGGGTGAAACTGGGACATCGTCGTCCAATCGCTGGCGGTCGATGCGGACCGCGTTCCGCATCAGGTGACGATCCTAGCCACGACTCACAGAGCCGGTCGATTCGCATCCAACTGTTCACCAAAGACTGGTACCACTCGCAGGCTGCCGCCATAGTCTGGCTAAATGGCCCCCACCTCGAAGAACGCCACATCTCCCGTCCGCGACCTCACCGTCGTCGACAAGTGGTGGCGCGCGGCCAACTACCTCTCGCGTCGGCCAGATCTACCTGCTCGACAACGCCCGGCTCGAGCGACCGCTCACAGTGGATGACACGAAACCACGCCTGCTCGGACACTTCGGCACCACGCCCGCCCTCAACCTCGTCTGGGCGCACTTCAACCGGCTCATCATCGAACGCGACCTCAACGTCGTCTACATCGCCGGCCCAGGCCACGGCGGCCCCGGCATCGTCGCGAACGCCTGGCTGGATGGCACGTACTCCGAGCTGTTCTCGCACATCCCGCTCGACGGCGACGGAATGCAGAAACTGTTCCGGCAGTTCTCGTTCCCGGGCGGCATCCCCTCGCACGCGGCGCCCGAGACGCCCGGCTCGATCAACGAGGGCGGCGAGCTCGGCTACTCGCTCGTGCACGCCTACGGCGCAGCGCTCGACAACCCCGACCTCATCCTGGCGACCGTCATCGGCGACGGCGAGGCCGAGACGGCGACGCTCGCGACCAGCTGGCACCTCAACAAGTTCCTGAACGCGAAGATCGGATGGCGCGGTGCTGCCCATCCTGAACCTCAACGGCTACAAGATCGCGAACCCGACCATCCTGGCGCGCATCCCCGAAGACGAACTGATGAGCCTGATGCGCGGCTACGGCTACGCGCCGGTGCTGGTCTCGGGCGGATTCGACGACGAAGACCACATGGCCGTGCACGCGCGGTTCGCGGATGCGCTGGAGCAGGCGCTCGACGACATCGCCGCCATCCAGAAATCGGCCCGCGAGGACGGCAACGAGCACGCGCCCGACCTGGCCGATGATCATCCTGAAGACCCCCAAGGGCTGGACCGGACCGAAGTTCGTCGACGGCCTGCCGGTCGAGAACACCTGGCGAGCGCACCAGGTGCCGATCGCGAACGTTCGCGACAAGCCGGAGCACCTGCACCAGCTGCAGGAGTGGATGGAGAGCTACCGGGCCGGCGAACTGTTCGACGCCGACGGCACGACCGATCGCAGAGCTCGACGCGAACCGACCGAAGGGCGAGCGCCGCATGTCGGCCAACCCGAACGGCAACGGCGGCCTGCTCGAACGCGCGCTCGACCTTCCGCTCGCTCGACGACCACGCGGTCGACGTCTCGAAGGACCGCGGCGTGGTGCTCGAACCGACGCGAGTGCTCGGAGGCTGGCTGCGCGACATCATCTCCGCCAACCCTGACAACTTCCGCATCTTCGGACCCGACGAGACCGCATCCAACCGGCTCGACGACGTCTACGCGGTGACCGCGAAAGCGTGGCAGGGCGAATACCTGCCGGTCGACGAGAACCTCGCACACGAGGGCCGGGTGATCGAGGCCCTCAGCGAAAACCTCATGCAGGGACTCCTCGAGGGCTACACGCTCACCGGACGGCACGGCCTGTTCAACTCGTATGAGGCGTTCATCCACGTCGTCGACGCCATGTTCAACCAGCACGCCAAGTGGCTCGAGTCGGCGGCCGAGGTGCCGTGGCGTCGGCCCATCCCATCGTTCAACTACCTGCTCTCGTCGCACGTCTGGCGGCAGGACCACAACGGCTTCTCGCACCAGGACCCCGGATTTCTCGACCACGTCGTCAACAAGCGCGCGAGCGTCGTGCGGGTCTACCTGCCAGCGGATGCGAACCAGCTGCTGGTCACCGCGGAGCACATCTTCAGAACCCACGACTACGTCAACGTGATCGTCGCCGGCAAGCAGCCGACACCCACGTTCCTGAGCCTCGAGGAGGCGCGCGAGCACGGCACAGCGCGGCCTCGGCGTCTGGGACTGGGCCGGCACCGAGGTCGAGGGCGAAGCACCCGGATGTCGTGGTCGCGTGCGCAGGCGACGTTCCGACGATCGAGGCGATGGCGGCCGTGCAGATCCTGAAAAAGGAGATCCCCGACCTGAAGATGCGGTTCGTCAACGTGGTCGACCTGATGCGGCTGCAGGACAGCACCGAGCATCCGCACGGGCTCACCTCAGACGAGTTCAACGCCGTCTTCACACCCGACAAGCCGGTGATCTTCGCGTTCCACGGATACCCGTCGCTCGTACACCGGCTCACCTACCGCCGCAAGCGCACCGGAGCGCCTGCACGTGCGCGGGTTCAACGAGCGCGGCACGACCACAACGCCGTTCGACATGCTCATGCTGAACGACCTGGACCGGTTCCGACTGGTGATGGACGTCATCCGCCGGGTGCCGTCGCTGGGCACCAAATACGCGTCACTCAGCCAGCGGATGGACGACGAGCGCATGTCGCACCGCGCCTACACCCGCCTGCACGGCGAAGACCCCGACGACGTGTCGACCACGGTGGGGCTGCCGTTCAAGTCGAGCACCATCCGAGTGGATGCCACGGGCGACGACAACGCCAAGATTTGACCGACGCCGCTAGTCGGCGGCTTTCGCGAGCGCGACAAGCACCTGGTTCAGTGACGGGATGCCCTCCGCGCGAAACACTTCGGCGCCGTCGGCGGTGCTGACGATCACGGTCGGCGTCGAACGGATGTGCTGCGACTCGGCCGCGCGCTCGTCGCGAACGATGTCGTGTTCGACGAGGTTCATCGCACCCACCAGCCGGCCGGCCTCGGCCAGCACGCCGCGAGTGATCATGCACGGCTCGCAGAACGTGGAGGTGTAGAAGTCGACGTTCATATCGGGGCTAACCGTCGAGCGCCGAAACTGATTCCCGTGACCCTCGGTGGTCGAGAGAGCGCGCTACTCGACCACCGGCAACCTCGGAGGTCGAGTAGCACGACCGAGCTTGCGAGGCCGGGTTACTTCGGTGGTCGAGTAGCACGAGCGCGAGGAGGACCGGGCGTATCGAGAGCTTGCGAGGCCGGGTCTCGGTAGTGCGAGCCGCGAGACCCGGCGTTCGCGCGGCGAGGGTCTCGATACGCGCGCCAGAGCGCGCTACTCGACCACCGGCAACCTCGAGGGAGGCCCGGGCGTATCGAGACCCCGGCGCCCAAGGCGAGCGGGTCTCGATACGCGCGCCAGAGCGCGCTACTCGACCACCGCGCGGTAGGCCAGAGCGCGCTACTCGACCACCGGCGTAACCGCTGCCGCCTAGGTGTCGTAGCGCTCTTCGACGGCCTCGAGGTCGTCGGCATCCTTCGGGTCCCAGACGTAGGTGACGTGCACGCTGTCGCCGACCTGCACCGCCGTGGTCGCCGTGTAGGCGAACTCTGCGGCAGCGCTCGACTCGAGGCCGTTGACGATGATCTCCTAGTCCCAGCCGCTGGCGGTGGCGATGCGGTGGTCGGTCTGCCCGTCGTTGGGCCCGCCGGAGAAGATCACGATGTACTCGTCGCCGTGGGCGAGTGTGGGCTGTTCGTCAGTCATGCCTCTAGTTTGTCACTCGAAGCAGGGCGAGCACGCCGATCACGAGCGAGACGACGGCGAGCAGCAGCGCCGACCCGATCAGGATGGCGTGCACCCGCAGAAACCGCGTCGCCTTTCCCTGCGATCCCTGGCCCGAGGATCGGCAGCGGTGCGCCGGTAGAACGGCGGCCAGACGATGAAGTTGAAGACACCATTCACGAGGAGCACGATCGCTGCGGTCATCCCCTCACTCTAGGCAAACCTGCGACCGCTGATTTCGCCCGTCTATTGGGGGTGTGCGCTCTCTCAGGTGCGGTCGGGGCCGCTGGGTAGGATGGGCAGGTGGCTTCTGCGGACGACCGTCTGGTCTGGATCGATTGCGAAATGACCGGGCTCGACCTGGAGGTCGACGAACTGGTCGAAGTGGCCGTGGTCATCACCGACTACGACCTCGTGCCGGTCGACCCCGGGTTCAGCATCGTCATCAAGCCCGACCAGGCCGCATGGGACCACATGGGCGAGTTCGTGCGCGAGATGCACACCTCGAGCGGACTCATCGACGAGATCCCGCTCGGCAAGTCTCTGGCCGAGGCCGAGTACGAGGTGCTCGAGTACATCCTGAAGTTCGTTCCCGGCGCGCAGAGCGCGCCGCTCGCGGGCAACACCATCGGCACCGACCGCATGTTCCTGGCCAAGTACATGCCCCGCGTCGACTCGCACCTGCACTACCGCAGCGTCGACGTGTCGTCCATCAAAGAGCTGGCACGCCACTGGTTTCCGCGCATCTACTTCAGCGCCCCGCCCAAGAACGGCGGGCACCGGGCGCTGGCCGACATCCTCGAGTCGATTCGCGAACTGGAGTACTACCGCGGCGTCGCCTTCGTGGCCGAACCGGGGCCGACCTCCGAAGAGGCCCAGGCCGTGGCTGCCACGGTGGTCGCGCAGTGGGCCCCGCGCCTGCAGTAGTATCCTTGGGTTGCACCTACGCAAATGTGGGTGCACGCATGGTGGGCGTAGCTCAGTTGGTAGAGCGCTGGCTTGTGGTGCCGGATGTCGCGGGTTCGAATCCCGTCGTTCACCCTTCCGTGGTTTGGTTCTGTGGAAAGCTGTCAGCGTGGCAGAGATTCTCGAGCGGACCGACGAAGACACCGATCTTCGCGTGTCGCTCGAGCCTGACCGCCCCTGGATCACGCTCGTCTGGAACGACCCCGTCAACGAGATGACCTACGTTGCGTGGGTCTTCAAGAGCTATTTCGGTTTCAGCCGCGCAGAGGCGCGCAAACGGATGCTGCAGGTGCACAACGAGGGCAAAGCCGTCGTCGCGACCGGTCCGCGTGAGGAGATGGAGCGCCACGTGTACGCGATGCACGGCTACGGCCTCTGGGCGACGCTTCAGAAGGACGACGAGTGAAGCGCTTCAAGGCCACCCCCGCGGGTATCACGGTGACGTTCACCCACGATGAGGCCGAGGTGCTCGCCGACATCGCTCGGCAGCTCGAGGCGCTGCTCGCTGGCTACGAGGACCTCGCCGGCGACGCCGCCCTCGAACGCCTGCTGCCCGACGGGTATCGCGACAACGAGGAGGATGCCGCCGAGTTCCGCCGGTTCACGCAGGGCGAGCTCGTCGACGAGAAGGTCGCCGGCGCGCGCACCATCATCGAGTCGCTCACGGTGCGAACCGTCAGGGGCGAGGTGCAGCTGCTGCTGAGCGCGCAGGAGGCCTTCGCGTGGCTGCGCTCGCTGAACGACATCCGGCTCGCGCTGGCGGCCCGGCTCGGCATCACCGACGAGAACTGGCGACCGCCGCAGAACGACAACGATTACGCGATCTACCTCTGGCTCGGCCAGGTGCAGTACTCGCTGCTGAGGGCTGTGGACCGGTGAGGCTCGATGAGGTCGGCCCCGACGAATTCGAGCGGCTCGTCACCGACGAGCTCGACCTGCTGCCCGACGACATGGTCGACGGTATCGAGAACGTCGGGTTCGTCACACAGAGCAGGCCCGACGACGGATCGCTCAGCCTGCTCGGCCTCTACACCGGCGTCGCCCTCACCCGACGCGGCCAGTACGGGCACGGTGAACTGCCCGACCGCATCGTGCTGTACCGCGAACCGCTGCTGCGCATCTCGCGCGACCTGGATGACCTCAAGCTCAACATCCACGTCACTCTCGTGCACGAAATCGGCCACTACTACGGCCTCGACGACGACGAACTGCACAAACTCGGCTGGGGCTAGACGCCGCCCACAACGACGTCGGCCAGCAGGTCGGGTCGTTCGCGGTCGAAGAACCGCTGCTCCTGCGCCGCCCAGGCATCCCAGTGCGGCGCGTACAGGGCGCCGTCCCGCGCCAGGGCGCGGGCCTTGCGGGTCGGCTCGTCGAGGTCGACCCAGACCCCGAGCGTTGCGAGCCGGCGGTTGGCGCGGCTGAGCGCACCGCTTCCCTCGACGACCAGGGCGCGCCGCGGATCCAGTTCGTGCCACTCGGCGTGCTCACCTATCGCCCAGTCCCAGCGCTGCCAGCGATGCGACCCGAGGATGTCGGTGGCCACGAGCGCGCTCGCGACCTCCAGCCCGTGCCATCCCGGGTAGACATCGTCGAGACGCACCAGTTGCGCGTCGATGCGCGCCGACAGGGCGGCGGCGAGCGCGGTCTTCCCCGACCCCGACCGGCCGTCGATGAGCACGACGGGGCGGAGCCCCGCTACGGCGGCGACCACACGGTCGAGGTCGGTCGAGGCGAACTCATTGCCCACCGAGAAACCTCCACGTGCCGGCCAGGATGGCGGCCGTCACCGCGGCGGCCGCAACGGCCGCACCGATGGCGAGCAACAGAAGCTCGGGCCAGCCGAAACGCGACGGGCGCGCCCACGTTCGCGGCGTGCTCGCGCCGAAACCGCGCGCCTCCATCGCGGTCGCCAGTTTGCTGCCCCGCCGGATCGACAGCACGAGCAGCGCGAACGCCTGTCCGGCGAAACGGCGCAGCCGCCCGCGATCGGCGATACCCCGGGCACGGCGCGCCAGCTCGAGCGACCGCCAGTCGTCGAGGAACAACCCCGCCAGCCGCAGCGCGGCAAGCGCCCCGAGCACGAACCTCGACGGAAGGTGAAGCACCTGGCCGAGGCCGTCGGCCAGGTCGGTGGGGTCCACGGTCAGGAAGAGCACGAGCGCGGGCAGGCCGATCGCGAGGATGCGCAGCACGGTGGCGCCGGCCAGGGCAAGCGAGCCGTCGGTGACGCGGGCGAAAAGAAACACGAAGCGCACGTCGCCCGCGCTGCGCCCGTAGAGCGCGATGGTCAGCCCCGCGAACGCCGCGGCGATGACGATCGGCAGGGCGCGCATCCCGAGTCGCCGTGCCCCGACGCCCGCCCAGCCGAACAGCACAAGCTCACACACGAGCGCGACGAGCGCCGAAACCCAGTCGAGCGACACCAGCAGCACGACGCCCAGGATGAGCGCGGTGCCCAGTTTGGCGACCGGGTTTATGCGGAAGATCACTTGCGTGCCGCGAACCGGCGTGAGGATGGTCGTCATGTGAGCGCAACCGGGGCGGCCTCGAGCGGCAGTTCGGAGTCGGCGACCGCGGTCACGAACGGCTGGTCGTGGGTGATCGCCACGATCGCTGCGCCGTCGTCGAGCAACTCGGCGAACAGGGTCACCAGTTCGGCCCAGGTGCGCGAATCCTGGCCGAACGTCGGTTCGTCGAGGATGAGCAGCGGGGGTCGGGTGATCAGGGCTGTGGCCACCGACAATCGGCGCTTCTCGCCCCCCGACAGCGTGAACGGGTTGGCCTCGAGCAGTGATTCCAGCCGCAGGCGCCCAGCCAGCTCCTGCACGCGGGCGACGATCTGAGCCGACGGCATGCGCAGCACCCGCGGCCCCACCGCCAGCTCGTCGCGAACGGTACCGGCGAGAAACTGGTGCTCCGGGTCCTGGAACACCGACCCGATTCGCGTCACCAGCTCGCGCGACCTCCACCGCAGGGGGTCGGCGGCCAGCCCTGCGGCGAGCCCCGTCGCATCCACCCGACCGGCGGCCGGCGCGAGGAGACCACCCAGGGTGAGGCCGAGCGTCGATTTGCCCGAACCGTTCGGGCCCGTGACGGCCAGAGCGGTGCCCGCCGTGAGCTCGAGCGTGAGCCCCGACTGCACGACCGCTCCCCCGGTGCGCGCGACCGCGAGATCGGAGGTGCGAAGCAGTGTCGCACCGGGCCGTGCGGTTCGAGACGCAACCACCGGAGGGAACCGCGGCACCCAGACACCCGACTCGGCGAGCCGCCTGCCCTCACGGGCCAGCACCTCGTCGGGCGATCCGTCGGCCACGACGCCTCCGCCGGCCTGCAGAACAACAACCCGGTCCACCAGGTCGAGCCATGTCGAGATTCGGTGCTCGATCACGATGAACGTCGAGTCACGGCTCTCGAGCACCCGCGCGACCGCATCCCTGACCTCGCTGACGCCGTCGGGATCCAGGTTGGCGGTCGGCTCATCGAGAAGCAGCAGGCCCGGGCGCATCGCAAGCACGCCCGCGAGAGCGAGCCTCTGCTTCTGGCCGCCCGAGAGGTGCGCGGTCGGATGGTCGAGCGGCAGGTCGAGACCGACCGCATCGAGCGCCTCACGAACGCGATACCAGATCTCGTCACGCGCAACGCCGAGATTCTCGCACCCGAACGCGACATCGTCGCCGACCCGGGCCAGGATGACCTGCGAATCCGGGTCCTGCAGAACCAGTCCCACGCGCCCACGCGCATGCTCCGGGCGCATGCCGTCGACCAGAAGCTCGCCGAGCTGGTCGCCCTCATCCTCACCGCCCAGCACGCCCGCCATCGCCTGCACGAGCGTGCTCTTGCCCGCACCGGATGCGCCGAGCAGCAGCACCCGCTCGCCGCGCGCCACCGACAGGTCGAGACCGCGCACGGCGAACGCCGGACGGCCCGCATGGAGCCATCCCCACCCCCGCGCCTCGATCGACGCGGGGCCGCGTGCCAGGTTGGCCGTAGTCAGGCCTTCGCTGCCAGGGCTCTGCCCGCCGCGAACCGCGAGAGAGCGCCCGTTCGGGCGAGCGCGCGAACCAGCAGCCACGACAGCAAACCCGCGATGATCGCTCCGGAGATCACCGCACTGATGCCGTACGCGGTCTTGAAGGCGATGCTGGCACCGGCATACGAGTTGATGAAGTCATTGATCGCCATGCTGGCCCCGGATGCGGCCCCGGCGAGGATCGCCGACCACAGCCGCCAGCTCGAATACAGCAGGATCGCGAACACCACCTCGGCGCCCAGGCCCTGCACGATGCCCTGCAAAATCGTCTGGAAGCCACCCCACTGGGCGCCCAGCAACGCCTCCAGGGTCGCCGCGACAACCTCCGTGAACAGGGCCGCACCCGGCTTGCGAACGATCAGGCCACCCAGTACGCCAGGGATCAGCCACACCCCGTACAGGAGCGCCTGGCTGCCGGGCAGCAGCAGCTCGAGCGGTTTGGTGGGAACGGTGTAGATGAGGTCCCAGCCGTAGAAGACCACACCGAACGCGACCCCCACGACGGCCGCGACGATGATGTCGACGACCCGCCAGCGGAAGTTGATGCGGCGACGCGGCCTGGCCGAATCGGGACGAGTGGATGTTGCAGTTGACATGACGTGCCTTTCATCAGGTGAATGGCACGGGTTCGAGATTGCCTCCCTGCGCTGGCATGATCCAGATCAGGTTCGACGGTCGGAACTTGGAGAAGCTCCCTCTCAGCCCGGCTTCACCGGACTCCCGTGTTTCTTGCCGCCAGTTTAGGCCCGAAACCCGCCCAACGCTGCGGCGGCAAACTCGCAGGTCGACGCGGCAAACTGCTCATACCACCCCAAAAGGGCGCACAATAGTACGTAGCCGTAGACAAAAGGATTCAAAATGCTCGGAGATCTCTTCACCGGTCCACACCTGATCATCGTGGCCGTGGTGCTCATCCTGCTCTTCGGCGCGACCAAACTTCCGGCACTCGCGAAGGCCGTCGGCCAGTCCGCACGAATCTTCCGCTCCGAGGTCAAAGGCCTGAAAGACGACGAGAAGGCCGACGCGGGCGCGGCATCCGACTCTGCGGTCGCCGCAACCGTGGCTGCGGAACCCGTCTCAGAGTCGCAGCCAAAGCCCTAAGTCGTGGCGCGCTCCGCACGGCCGCCGAAATCGCGCGAAGGGCGGATGACGCTCGGCCAGCATCTTGTCGAGCTTCGACGCCGCGTGGTCATCATGGCGCTCGCCGTGCTGGTCGGGTCGGTGGGCGGCTACTTCGTCTCCGACTGGGTTCTCGCCGCCATGAGTGCGCCCATCCATGCGCTCGCGAAGCAGCAGCATCGCCTGGCGACGCTCAACTACACGGCCGTCACCAGCGCGTTCGACCTGAAGATCGAGATCGCGGTCACCGTCGGCGTCATCGTGTCGAGCCCGATCTGGCTCTACCAGGTGTGGGCGTTCTTCGTGCCCGGGCTCACCCGGCGCGAGCTTCGCTACGGCCTCGGGTTCTTCTTCACCAGCGTGCCGCTGTTCCTGGGCGGCTGCTACGCCGGATGGCTCGTCGTTCCCCACATCGTTGAGCTGCTCACCAGCTTCGCGCCCGTCAACGACTCATCTCTCATCCAGGCCAACGACTACTTCGACTTCATCCTGAAACTGATGCTCGCCATCGGAATCGCGTTCGTGCTGCCCGTGTTCCTGGTGCTGCTCAATTTCGTGGGAATCCTGAGCTCGAAAGTCATCCTGAGGTCGTGGCGGGTCGCCATCCTGCTGATCGTGGTGTTCACGGCCATCGCGACCCCGTCGGCAGACGTCGTCTCGATGCTGCTGCTGGCGGCGCCGATGATCGTGCTGTACTTCGCAGCGGCGGCGGTTGCGGCCATCCACGATCGGCGTGCCGGGAGGGCCGCGGCCGCATTCCTCGAGTCAGACCTCGCCACCTGACGGCGGCGGCTCAGTCGCGTTCGAGCACGACCACCGGGATGACGCGGTCCGTCTTCTTCTGGTAGTCGGCATAATCGGGATAGAGCCCGACCATGAGGTCCCACAGGCGCGGTTTCTCGGCATCCGTCGCCGTGTGCGCCGTGGTCCAGAAGGCATCCGTGCCCTGCTGCACCCAGACACGAGGGTTCGCCTCGATGTTGAGATACCAGGAGGGATGCTGCGGAGCGCCACCCATCGACGCGACGATCACGATGTCGTCGCCGTCACTAGTGCCGATGAGGCAGGTGCGCAGCCAATCCCCCGACTTTCGACCCTGAACCGTGATGAGCACGAGCGGTGCCCCGTAGCGGAACACCGGCTTCTCGCCACCCGTCGCCACGTACTCGTCGATCTGCTTCTTCACCCACTCGCGATCGCTGTCGACGATGGGGCTGGGGGGCGCTTCGCTCATGCATCCACCCTACGGCTCGCTACTCGACCACCGGAGCAACTCGGTGGTCGAGTAGCACGAGCCGACGAAGGAGGCCCGCGCGTATCGAGACCCGGCCGGGCTTTCGGGGTGGTCGAGTAGCACGACCGAGCTTGCGAGGCCGGGCGTATCGAGACCCGGCGTTCAAGGAGGGCGGGTCTCGATACGCGCGCCAGAGCGCGCTACTCGACCACCTCGCGTGGGGCCAGAGCGCGCTACTCGACCACCGGAGCAACTCGGTGGTCGAGTAGCACGACCGAGCTTGCGAGGCCGGGCGTATCGAGACCCCACCACCCGAGGGCAGCCCGGTCTCGATACGCGCGCCAGAGCGCGCTACTCGACCACCGCGTTGGGGCAGGGCGCGCTACTCGGCGACGGGGGGCACTGCGGCGAGGATGCGGTTGACGGTGCGAACGTTGCGCGTCGTGGCGACCGGGCCGAACTGCCTCCACCACGACGGCTTCAACCGCGACTGCAGGATGCCCGACGGGCACCACTGGTAGATCGCCCGCGGCGTGACCACGAGGCGCTCGGGCTCGAGGTCGGCGTCCGACGGCCGATCGACCTCACCGGGAACGATGTCGTCGCCGAGAAAGGTGATCACCAGCTTCGACAGGTCGTCGCCGGCATCCGCGCAGCGGGTTGGCATCGGCCAGCAGCCGCAACTCGTCGACCGACAGCACCACCACCCTGGAGCTCACACCTGTCGTCGCCGCGATCGCCGCCTCGATGGGCGCAACCTCGGGGCGGACGCCGGATGACACCAGCACGTTGCCGCTCTGCAGCAGGGTGACGACGTCGACGTATCCGAGCCCGAGGAGCAGCGATCTCGAGGTCGGCCATGGCGACCCGGCTGCTCGCACCCACATTGATGCCGCGCAGGAGCAGAATCCATCTACCAGTCATTTGCCGAAAGTGTAACCACCTGTTCCCTCCGAACCCAGCCAGCTAGCCTGAATCCATAACAGCACAAAGGGGACCAATGAATAGCTGGCCAGGTGCGGCGTATCCACTCGGCGCGACCTTCGACGGCAACGGCACCAACTTCGCGCTCTACAGCGAGGCCGCGGAAAAGGTCGAACTCTGCCTGTTCGACGAGCAACTCGTCGAGACCCGCGTCGAACTCACCGAGGTGGATGCCTACGTCTGGCACGCCTACCTCCCCAGCATCCAGCCGGGCCAGCGGTACGGCTACCGGGTGTACGGCGACTACGACCCGAAGTCGGGCAAGCGGTTCAACCCGTCGAAGCTGCTGCTCGACCCGTACGCGAAGGCGACCTGCGGCCAGATCGACTGGGACCAGTCGCTGTTCGCCTACAACTTCGGCGACCCCGACTCCGAGAACAACGACGACTCGGCCGCGCACATGATGCACGGCGTGGTCATCAACCCGTTCTTCGACTGGGCCGGCGACCGCGCCCCGAACATCCCCTATGCGGAGAGCGTCATCTACGAGGCGCACGTGAAGGGACTCACCGAGCTGCACCCGGGCATCCCCGAGAACCTTCGCGGCAAGTATGGCGCGCTCGCGCATCCCGCTCATCCTCGACCACCTCAAGAAGCTCGGAATCACCGCGATCGAGCTCATGCCCGTGCACCAGTTCGTCAACGACTCGACCCTGCAGGACAAGGGGCTCTGCGAACTACTGGGGCTACAACACCATCGGCTTCTTCGCCCCGCACAACGGGTACTCGTCGACGGGCGACCTCGGCCAGCAGGTGCAGGAGTTCAAGGGCATGGTGCGCGCCATGCACGGCGCGGGCATCGAGGTCATCCTCGACGTGGTCTACAACCACACCGCCGAGGGCAACCAGCTCGGGCCCGACCCTCTCGTTCCGCGGCATCGACAACGCGGCGTACTACCGGCTGGTCGACGAGACGCCCGAGTACTACATGGACTACACGGGAACCGGCAACTCGCTCAACGTCAGCAACCCGCACTCGCTGCAGATGATCATGGACAGCCTGCGCTACTGGGTGACCGAGATGCACGTCGACGGGTTTCCGGTTCGACCTCGCCGCCGCCCTCGCCCGCGAGTTCTACGACGTCGACCGCCTGGCGGCCTTCTTCGAGCTCGTGCAGCAGGACCCGATCGTCTCGCAGGTCAAGCTCATCGCCGAGCCGTGGGATGTCGGCCCCGGCGGCTACCAGGTGGGCAACTTCCCGCCGCTGTGGACGGAATGGAACGGGCAGTACCGCGACACTGTTCGCGACTTCTGGCGAGGCGAGCCGTCGACGCTCGGCGAGTTCGCGTCGCGCATCACCGGCAGCTCCGACCTGTACGAGCACGACGGGCGGCGTCCGGTCGCATCCATCAACTTCGTGACGGCGCACGACGGCTTCACCCTGCTCGACCTGGTGTCGTACAACGAGAAACACAACCTTGCCAACGGCGAGGACAACAAGGACGGCACCGACGACAATCGCTCGTACAACTGTCGGCGTCGAGGGTCCCTCCACCGATCCGGCTGTCACCGCGCTGCGGTCGCGCCAGCAGCGCAACTTCCTGGCGACGCTGCTGCTGTCGCAGGGCGTGCCGATGGTGCTTCACGGCGACGAGCTGGGCCGCACCCAGGAGGGCAACAACAACACCTACGCCCAGGATTCCGGCATCTCGTGGGTGCACTGGGACACGGCCGACCAGTCGCTCATCGACTTCACTGCGGCTCTCGTGCGCCTGCGCAAGGAGCATCCGACGTTCCGGCGATCGCGGTTCTTCGACGGCCGGCCCGTCGTTCGGGGCGCGGGTGAACCGTTGCCCGATATCGTCTGGCTGCAGCCGGATGCCGCGGTCATGTCGCCCACCGACTGGGATTCCGGGTTCGGTCGCGCCATCGCGGTATTCCTGAACGGCAAGGGCATCCATGGCCGGGATGCCCGGGGCGAGCGGGTGACCGACAAGAACTTCCTCGTGCTGTTCAATGCCGGCGACGACACCGTCGACTTCGTGCTGCCACCCGAGGAGTATTCGGCGTACTGGGAGATCGTGGTCGACACGGTCGGCCAGCAGGCCGACTCTCACGCCCGGGAGGCCGGTTCGACGCTTCCCGTCGACGGCAAAGCCGTGCTGGTGCTGCGTGCGCACACCCCAAGCGCGGCGGAGGCGAGCCGACCACTCGGTTGCCGCGTCCCTGGCCCCCGCTCCGTCGGTGGCGAGCGTGCAGTCGGTGGCGAGCGTCCCGTCGGCCCCGAGCCCCACCCCGGTCCCCGAGCCTGTCGAAGCAACCCCAACGAAGAAGAAGGCAGCAAAGTCTTGACGGCACGACTCCCGAGCTCCACCTACCGGCTGCAGATGCGAGAGTCGTTCGACCTCGACGACGCCGCCGCGCTCACCGACTACCTCGCCGCTCTCGGTGTCGACTGGGCCTACCTCTCCCCCCTGCTGAAGGCGAGCGCGGGATCGGACCACGGCTACGACGTCGTCGACCATTCGATCGTCGACCCGGCGCGGGGCGGTCGCGACGCGCTCGACCGCTTCAACCGGTCGGCTCGCGCGCAGGGGCTGGGCATCCTGATCGATATCGTGCCCAACCACGTGGGTGTCGCGAACCCGCAGGAGAACGCGTGGTGGCTCGACGTGCTTCGTCACGGACGCGACTCCCGCTTCGCCGCCTACTTCGACATCGACTGGGAGTTCGGCGGCGGCAAGGTTCGCCTGCCGATCCTGGGCGGCACCCTCGAGGAGGCCATCGATGGCGATGAGCTCACGGTCGTCGGTGACACGCTGCGATACTTCGACACGGTGCTGCCCCTCGCGCCCGACACCCCGCGCGGCACGGTCGCGGAGGTGGTCGCGGCGCAGCACTACGAACTCATGAACTGGAAACGAGCCGACAGCGAGCTCAACTACCGCCGCTTCTTCGCGGTCAACACGCTCGCCGGCATCCGCGTCGAACTCCCCGAGGTGTTCGAGGCGAGCCACGTGGAGATCCTGCGCTGGGTGCGCGAGGGAATCGCCGACGGCATTCGGGTCGACCATCCCGACGGCCTCGCCGACCCGGGCGGCTACCTGGATGCCCTCGCCGCGGCCACCGACAACTGCTCCGGTCTGGGTCGAGAAGATCCTCGAGGGCGACGAGCAGCTGCCCGCGTTCTGGGCGACGGCGGGCACGACCGGCTACGACGCGCTCGCCGACATCGACCGGGTGCTCGTCGACCCTGCCGGCCGCGCCGCGCTCGACGCCCTGGATGCCCGCCTGCGCGGTCGCGCGCAGCCGATCGAGTGGACGACGCTCATCCACGGCACGAAGCGTGGGATCGCCGACGGCATCCTGCACTCCGAGGTGCTGCGGCTGGTGCGCGAGTTGCCTGCGGCTGCCGGGCTCGCCGCGGAGGCCGCCGCCGATGCCATCGCCGAACTGCTCGCGTGCTTCCCCGTCTACCGGTCGTACCTGCCCGTCGGCGAGGAGCACCTGCTCGAGGCGGCGGACCTCGCCAAGCGGTACCGCCCAGAACTCGCCGTGACCATCGATGCGCTGCTCCCCATCCTGTCGGATGTCGACAGAGCCGGCCGCGATCCGCTTCCAGCAGACCTCCGGCATGGTCATGGCGAAGGGTGTCGAAGACACCGCGTTCTATCGCTACAACCGGCTGTCGTCGCTGACCGAGGTCGGCGGCGACCCGGCCGAGTTCTCGATCGGCGTCGCCGAGTTCCACCGCCGCCAGCTCGCACGCCAGGCCAGCCAACCCGGCCTCGCTGACCACGCTCACCACGCACGACACCAAGCGCGGCGAAGACACCCGGGCCCGCATCAGCGTGCTGAGCGAGATCCCGGACCGCTGGGCCACCACGCTCGACCGGCTGCACGACCTCGCGCCGCTCGACGATGGCGGCCTCGCCGACCTGCTCTGGGAGTCGATCGTGGGCGCGTGGCCGGCCTCGCGCGAGCGCCTCCACGACTACGCCACCAAGGCGTCCCGCGAGGCGGGGTCATCCACCACGTGGACCCAACCCAACGAACAGTTCGAAAACCAGATGCACGCCATGATCGACGCGGTCTTCGACGACCCCGCCGTCGGCGAGGTCGTGAGCGGGTTCGTCGCCGACATCGAACAGGCCGGATGGTCGAATTCGCTGACCGCCAAGCTGATCCAGCTGACGGCGCCCGGCATCCCGGACGTCTACCAGGGCAGCGAGCTGTGGGAGACGAGCCTCGTCGACCCCGACAACCGTCGGCAGGTCGACTTCGACGCTGCGGCGCGCCCTGCTCGCAAGGGTCGAGAGCGAGCTGCCCCCGATCGACGAGTCGGGAGCCGCGAAGCTCCTGGTGACGACTCGCGGCGCTGCACCTGCGGCGCGATCGCCCAGACCTGTTCACCCGCTACGCCGCCGCTGCCCGTGCTGGGCGAGTCGCGCACGCCACGCGGTCGCCTTCGATCGCGGGGGCGCCATCGCGCTCGGCACTCGACTCTCGCTCGGACTCGCCGCGACGCGGCTGGGGCGACACCGAGCTCGTTCTGCCCGGTCACGCGCTCGTCGACGTGCATCACCGCACGCGAGTTCGACGGCGGCCCGCCAGCTGCTCTCCGACCTGCTCGACCGTTACCCCGTCGCGCTGCTGGCGCCTGTCGCATCGTGAAGCCGACAGTCTGGGCGCCGCTCGCCACGAGCGTCGCCGTGCGCACGGCCGATGGCGATCAGCACGCTCGCCCGCGGCGACGACGACGAGTGGATCGCCGACATCGACCTCGCGCCCGGCACCGACTACTCGATCGTCGCTCGACGGCGAGGCGCTGCCCGACCCGAGGTCGCGTCGGCAGCCCGACGGCGTGCACGGCCCGAGTCGAGTGTTCGACAGCGCGGCCTTCGACTGGACCGACGCCGCCTGGACCGGTCGGCAGCTCGCCGGCGGCGTGATCTACGAGCTCCACATCGGCACGTTCACGCCCGACGGCACCCTCGATTCGGCGATCGATCGGCTCGACCACCTCGTCATCCCTCGGCAGTCGACTTCGTCGAGGTGCTGCCCGTCAACGGTTTCAACGGCAGCGCACAACTGGGGCTACGACGGTGTGCTCTGGTACACCGTGCACGAGGGCTACGGCGGTCCGGAGGCCTACCAGCGGTTCGTCGACGCCTGCCACGCGCGCGGCCTCGCCGTGATCCAGGACGTCGTCTACAACCACCTCGGCCCGAGCGGCAACTACCTGCCGAAGTTCGGCCCCTACCTCACCGATGCAAGCGCGAACACGTGGGGCGCGTCGGTCAACCTCGGTCGACGATCGACGTGCGCCGTTACGTCCTCGACAACGCCGCGCATGTGGATGCGCGACTACCACGTCGATGGACTGCGACTCGATGCCGTGCACGCCCTCGTCGACCCGTCGGAGAAGCACCTGCTGCAGGAACTGGCCGAGGAGACGGATGCCCTGAGCGCGCTTCCAGGGTCGGCCGCTCAGCCTCGATCGCCGAGTCCGACCTGAACGATCCCACGCTCATCCTGCCGCGCGAGGCGGGCGGGTTCGGCCTCACGGCGCAGTGGAGCGACGACTATCACCACGCGCTCCACGTCGCGCTCACGGGCGAGACCGACGGCTACTACGCCGACTTCGCCTCCCTCGGCGCGCTCGCGAAGGCCGCGACCGGCGGATTCTTCCACGACGGCACGCTACTCGTCGTTCCGAGAGCGCAACCACGGGCATCCGATCGACCCGACCGTGCCGACCTGGCGGCTCGTCACGTTCTCGCAGGACCATGACCAGATCGGCAACCGCGCGACCGGCGACCGCCTCGGCGCATCGAGCACTGATCGGGCGGCTTGCCGATCGCCGCTGTGCTCACCCTGGCCGGCCCTTTCACGCCGATGCTGTTCATGGGCGAGGAGTGGGGCGCCACGACGCCGTGGCAGTTCTTCACCTCGCATCCGGAACCCGACCTGGGCCGGGCGACCGCCGAGGGCCGCATTGCGGAGTTCGCGCGCATGGGCTGGGACCCCGACGTCGTGCCCGACCCGCAGGACCCGCACACGTTCCGAGCGGTCGAAGCTCGACTGGTCCGAACCGCAGCGCGACGGGCACGCGCGGCTGCTCGCCCTCTACCGCGACCTCGCCGCACTGCGCCGCACCGTGCCCGAGCTGACCGACCCCCGCTTCTCCGAGCCTGCAGCGCCGAGTTCGATGACGACACGGGGTGGTTTCGCCTCGATCGCGGCGGCATCAGTGTTCTCGCGAACTTCGGAGAGGACCAGCTCGCGCTCCCGCAGGGTGCCGTGGTGCTGCTCTCGACCAGTGGCGTGACCGACGCCCTGGCCGCCGATTCGGCCGCGATCGTCCGTCGCCCAATTGATTAGCCACTGCACGCAATTTATGAACCGATTGTCAAGCCCCCGTGAGTTTGGCGGCCACTATTGCGAGCATCCGTCACGAGTGTTTCAATCAATTCAGACCCCCTCAGAAGGGGCACACAGGTCGTTCTAGGGAAGGGACAGACAATGGTTCTCATCTCCCCGGCCGCACGAGAATCCCGCACAGATTTGACCGTCGCACTCGTCACCGAAGACGTGTACAGCGTGATGACCGACCGCGAGACCCTGGGTTTCGTGCACAAGGTCGGAACCGTATTCGTCGCGCTTGAGCGGCGACATCCTGAGCCACGCCGTCGAGGTTGGCCAGGCGCTGTCACTTGAGCGAGCAGTGCGGATGGTTCGCGTTTCAGTAAACTGGCTCCGTAGATCGTCTGGGCACTATGAGATCGAGCGGAACACGCATGGGAAAAATCCTGTACGGCGAGGCAGGCACCGAGATCGTTTTCGACGACCGCGACATGGCGCACCTTCAGCTGGTGATCGGCGCGAAGCTGCGCCGAAAAGAGAGTTTCTTCTTCACCTGGAAGGAAGACCCGTCAGCCGGTGAGGGTCGCAGCAGCATCTGGCTGGACTCCGCGATTCCGCTCTACTTCAAGTACTACGGCAGCAAGGCGCCCACGATCAACCGCGAGTGGCTCGAACTGCTGACCCTTTCGGCCAACTCGGCGCAGGGCATGCAGTTCATCAGCGAGCCCGCAGCCGGTGCGGCCGCCGAAGTCACAAAGAACCACAAGACCGCCTAGCGCAGGCTGGGCAGTTCGCGCACCCCGAATTCACGCGCGAGCGCTCGCTTGGCCGCGTTGAAGCCGGCCATACCGTGCACGCCGGGGCCGGGAGCCGTCGACGCGCTGCAGAGGTACACGCCCTTCAGCGGCGTCGACCACGGGTCGGTGAGGGTCGGTCGCAGCCACCAGCTGCGCGAACGAGACACCGCCGGAGCCGATGTCGCCGCCGACGTAGTTGGGGTTGTGCCGCTCGACCTCGACCGCGGTCGATGAGGCCGACGCCGAGGATGCGGTCGCGAAACCCGGGAGCGAACCGCTCGATCTGGTCGGTGATCGCCGCCTGTCGATCCACGGTCGACCCGGACGGCACGTGGGTGTACGCCCAGAGCACGTGCTTGCCCGCGGGCGCGCGCGTCGCATCCAAGACCGACGGCTGCGGCAACCAGCACGTAGGGGCTTTCGGGCAGGCGGCCGGCCGCGACCGCATGTTCCGCCGCCGCGATCTCCGCGCGGGTGCCACCCAGGTGCAGGGTCGACGCCTGCGCGAGCTCCGCGTTCGCCCACGGCACGGGGCCGTCGAGAGCGAAGTCGACCTTGGCGACCGCGTTGCCGTAGCGATATCGGTCG
Organism: uncultured Actinomycetota bacterium; assembly: GCA_963738535.1. GTDB lineage: Bacteria > Actinomycetota > Actinomycetes > Actinomycetales > Microbacteriaceae > Galbitalea. The sequence continues at coordinate 207,794 of CAVTXB010000006.1, read as the reverse complement.
AGCATGCGCGAGTAGACGCCGGGCAGCGTGTCACCCGCCAGAGCGTGCAGGGCGCGCGGAGTGACATCCAGAAGCACGGCCCTCGCCGGGGGCAGCGAGGCGAGTCGGCCGACCGGGGAATCGAGCTGGATTTCACCGCCGTGCGCGGTGAAATCGGCCGCAAGCGCGTCGACGATCGTCTGGCTTCCGCCCACCGGCACCGGCCAGCCGGCCGCGTGGGCATGAGCGACAAGCACCAGTCCGGCCGCCGCCGCCCCGAGATCGGGCAGCGCGCGATTGGCGTGGGCGAAGGCCCCCGTCAGCATCGCCGGCGCAACATCCTCGCTGAACCGAGAATTCCAGAACGCGCCGCCCTGCTCGAGCACCGCGACCCCCAGGGATGCGAGCACGAGCGGGTGCGACGGCACCCGCGCCACCGAGGTGCCGCTGATGGCAGCGACCTCCGCCGGGTGCGACGACAGCGCGCCGACCAGTCGCCGGTACGCGGTGCCGTCGCGTCCCAGCGCGTCCACGGTGCGGGCGAGGTCGCGATACGCGATGCCCGCCCGGCCCCCATCGAGCGGATGCGCGAACGAGATCTCCGGCACCCGCAGGTCGATCCGATCGGCGAGGCCGAAAGCCCGGAAGAATGGCGAGGCCAGCGCCATCGGATGAACCGCCGAGCAGACGTCGTGAAGAAAACCCGGCAGCGTGAGCTCAGCCGTGCGCGCACCCCCGCCGATCGTCGACTCCCGCTCGTAGAGGCGCACGCGAAGCCCCGCGCGAGCCATGACAACAGCGGCAGCCAGGCCGTTGGGGCCGGCGCCGACGACAACCGCGTCGAGCTCAGCCACGCGACGCCGCGAGCGCCGCAACCCGCCGGGTTGCGTAGATCTCACTCGTCGACGGGCGTCCGAGCAGGCGGCCGACGAAGAACAACAGGATGCGGGTGAGACCAAGTGCCGGCCACCACGGGCGGCGCACCCCGAGCATCCGCCGGTACCGCTGCGGGATCGTCGACACAGCCCCCGCAAAAATGATCGCGTAGCCGGCTCGAGTCACCCCGGCGAACGGCGGATGGCGGATGAAACCGACCGCGTCGCGAACCCGCTGGTCACTGCGCAACTGCGGTTCGAACGCATCCAGCTGTTGTCGCAGCTCCGCCTCGGAGTGCGGTGGATTGGCGACACCCATCAGCTCCCCCGCCCGAGCCCACTCGTCGACGTAACGGTCCGCGCCGCCGGGAATCGCCCCGACCCACGTCTCGTGGCAGCGCAGGAACGAGTCGGCGAACGCGACGTGCACCCAGCTCAGCAGCGTCGGATCGTTCGCCGAGTAGACGACCTGCTCGCCCGTCGCGCTCGTAGCGTGCCCTGCACCTTGACGTGCAGACGCCCGACGAACGCGCACGCCTGCTCGGCCTGCTGCCTGGTACCGAACGACGTCGTCAGCACCCAGCGCACGGTGCCGTTCAGGCGACCGAGCGGATCCTCGCGATACCGGGAATGGTCGTGAACACCCGCCATCGCCCCCGGATGCAGCGTCTGCATCAGCAGTGCGCGCATCCCCGCGACGAGCACCGGGATGCCGCCGTGCACCGCCCACACCGCGGAACCGGGCCCGAAGTAGCCCTCGTCGTCGCCCGAAGCGAGCTCGGTCACCCAGTCGGGACACCACGCTCCTCGCCCGACAGCATCGAAAAAGGCTGCGGCGCAGACGATCGAGGCGACCCGCCACGTCAGGCCCCCGACGCGTGGAAGAGAAGCCCGAGCAGGTAGGTGACCCCGGCGGCGCCGAACCCGATCGCGAGCTGGCGCAGCGCCCGCTTGATCGGCGACCCGCCAGAGAGCAGGCCGACGATCGCCCCGGTGCCGAGCAGCGCCAGGCCGACCAGCGCCGCCGCAACGATCGCCGCGGTCGTGCCGGTCAGGCCGAAGAAGTAGGGGATCATCGGGATGATCGCGCCGCTCGCGAAGAAACAGAAGCTGGATGCCGCCGCGCCGAACCCGGTGCCGATCGCCTCGTGGTCGTCAGGCGGGGTAACACCGGCGTCGAAGATGCGCGGCCTCGGCGACGGTGCGCGGGCTGGATCCGTGCGCGGCGAGCACCTCGGCCGCGTGGGCGGCGGCCTCCTTCTTGCTCATGCCGCGAGCGCGGTACACCAGCGCGAGCTCGTTGGCGTCGACATCCAGCTGCGACACCGCGTTCTCGGCGTCGGGATTCGGGCGTCGACGCCTCGAGCAGTTCGCGCTGCGAGTGCACCGACACGTACTCGCCCGCGCCCATCGACAGCGCGCCGGCCAGCAGCCCGGCGACACCCGTCGCCAGCACGCCGCCCGGCGAGAGGCCGGCCGCCGTCACGCCGAGCACGAGCGAGAGGTTGCTGACCAGTCCGTCGTTCGCCCCGAACACCGCGGCCCGGAAAGTTCCGCTCAGCCGGTTGCGACCGCGCGCCGCAAGCCCGCGGACGACCTCCTCGTGGATCGCCTCGTCCGCGGCCATCGCGCTTCGTCGCATCCGCATCCGTGCTCGTACGGCGAACGGCCCTCCGCGCGCTGCGCGAGCGCGAGCACGAAGACCGAACCGAAGGCGCGCGCGAACAGCAACGAGCAGAGCCGCGTGCGGATGTCGGTGCGACGCGGCTTGCCCGACGTTGTCGCCCAGCAGTTCGAGCCAGTGCGCCTCGTGGCGTCCCTCGGCGTCGGCGAGAGCGAGCAGGATTTCCCGCTCCTCGCCCTTGCGGCGTTTCGCGAGCTGGCGGTAGACCTGCGCCTCGGCACGTTCGTCGGCGAGATACTGCCGCCACTTGCGGACCGTGCGTGCGGCGCGGCGCAGCCTGCGAATTCACGTGTCCAGTGTGCCATGCGGCCCCGTGCGGCACGCCGGTAATGCAGACTTGGCGCATGCCGATCGTCGACAACGCCGTATACGTCAACGGCGAGCGAACCGCGAACCCGGACAGCCTCGAAGAGACCTACGAGGTGCTGCGCGCACGACACGGAATGGCGTGGATCGGGATGTACCGGCCCACCCCCGACGAGGTCGAATCCGTCGCCAAAGAGTTCGATCTGCACCACCTCGCCGTCGAGGACACGCTCGCCGGACACCAGCGGCCCAAGCTCGAGCGCTACGGCACCACGCAGTTCATCGTGCTGCAGCCCGCCCGCTACCTCGACGCCTCCGAGGAGGTCGAGTTCGGCGAGGTGCACATGTTCATCGGGCCCGACTTCGCGATCACCATCCGGCACGCGGAATCGCCCGACCTCGGGCGCGTGCGCAAGCGACTCGAGGCAACCCGAAGCTGCTCGCGCTCGGCCCGCTCGCGATCATGTACGCGGTGCTCGACCAGGTCGTCGACGAGTACTCGCCCGTCGTCAGCGGCCTCGAGAACGACATCGACGAGATCGAAGACCAGCTGTTCACCGAGGACGCCAACGTCTCGCGGCGCATCTACGAGCTGTCGCGCGAGGTCATCGCGTTCCAGCGCGCCACCCAGCCGCTCATCGGCATGCTCGCCCTGCTGCGCGAACGCATCGCGCAGCGACGACGAGCGCACGCTCGAACTACACCGCGACCTGCGCGACGTCGAAGACCACGTCATCACCCTCGTGGAGCGGGTCGACGGTTTTCGCGCGCTGCTGCAGAACGCCCTCATGGTGCACGCGACGCTCGTCGGGCAGCGACAGAACGACGAGACCAAGGCGCTCACCGAGGCCAGCCTCGCGCAGGGCGAACAGACCAAGCGCATCTCGTCGTGGGCGGCCATCCTGTTCGCACCGACACTCGTCGCGAGCATCTACGGCATGAACTTCACGAACATGCCCGAGCTGCACTGGACCTACGGCTACCCCTACGCCATCGGGCTGATGCTCGCGCTCGGCGTCATCCTCTACGTCTCCTTCAAGAGCGCGGCTGGATCTAGCCCTCCGGCCCAACGCGCGGTGCGGTCGAGTAGCGCCGCGCGCTCTGGCCCAACGCGCGGTGGTCGAGTAGCGCGCTCTGGCGCGCGTATCGAGACCCCGCACCGCCCTTGGGTGGTGCGGGTCTCGATACGCCCGGGCCTCCTTCGTCGGCTCGTGCTACTCGACCACCGACGTTGACGGTGGTCGAGTAGCGCGCTCTGGCCTAACGCGCGGTGGTCGAGTAGCGCGCTCTGGCGCGCGTATCGAGACCCGCCCGCCCCCGGGTGGTGCGGGTCTCGATACGCCCGGGCCTCCTTCGTCGGCTCGTGCTACTCGACCACCGACGTTGAACGCGCGGTGGTCGAGTAGCGCGCTCTGGCGCGCGTATCGAGACCCGCCTACCCAATGTCAGGTTGTTTCTTCGGCTTTCGCCCGAGGGCGTTCAGATCGCCGTAGCGCCCCTCGATGAGCGCGATGCGTTTCGCTCGGCTCCAGTTCTGAACCTGCTTCTCGCGTTCGAAGGCATCCTCGACGCGCTCGAACTCTTCCGCGAACACGCACCTCACGGGTCGGCGGCGTTTCGTGTAGTTGGCGCCCAGCCCGAGATTGTGAGCGGCGACGCGTTGCTCGAGGTTGACCGTGCTTCCGACGTAGAAACTACCGTCGGAGCACTCCAGGATGTACACCCATGCCATTGCAGAAGCTTGGCCCGCGCGGATGTTTCATCAGGAGCGTTGTGCACAGGGGTCTCGATACGCGCGCCAGAGCGCGCTACTCGACCACCGGAGTGTTCGGTGGTCGAGTAGCACGACCGAGCTTGCGAGGCCGGGCGTATCGAGACCCGCAGCACCCAAGGGCAGCGCGGGTCTCGATACGCGCGCCAGAGCGCGCTACTCGACCACCGGAGTGCGCCAGAGCGCGCTACTCGACCACCGGGCTATTCCGGCGGTCGAGTAGCACGACCGAGCCTGCGAGGCCGGGCGTATCGAGACCCCATCCCCAAGGGCGGGCGGGTCTCGATACGCGCGCCAGAGCGCGCTACTCGACCACCGGGCGTATGTCGGTGGTCGAGTAGCACGACCGAGCTTGCGAGGCCGGGCGTATCGAGACCCCTCCACCAAGGGCGGGCGGGTCTCGATACGCGCGCCAGAGCGCGCTACTCGACCACCGGGTAGGCCCAGAGCGTGGCTACTCGACCGCCGGGTTACTTCGGTGGTCGAGTAGCACGACCGAGCTTGCGAGGCCGGGCGTATCGAGACCCCATCCCCAAGGGCGAGCGGGTCTCGATACGCGCGCCAGAGCGCGCTACTCGACCACCGGAGTGCGCCAGAGCGCGCTACTCGACCACCGGAGTGCGCCAGAGCGCGCTACTCGACCACCGGAGTGCGCCAGAGCGCGCTACTCGACCACCGGAGTGCGGCAGGCGCTACCAGCCGAGGGTGCCGGGCGCGCCCTTGAAGGGGCCGACGATGTTCGGGGTGATCCAGCCGCCGTAGAAGTCGCCCTCCTGCGGGGTGACCGTGTGCGTGCCGACGGTGCAGCGCTGCATGCGGCCCGGATAAACCGCGACACGATCGGTGAGCACCTCGTAGCCGTGGTTCGGCCGCGGGTAGAACCACGCGGCGCCGTCCTCTGCGCCAACCGAAAGGTAACTGGCGAGGCCCTTGTATTCGCAGAAGCTCTGGCCCGGGGCGGGCGCAGCACGCCGTCGACGAACGCCTCGCGCGGAAGGTAGTAGACGGGCGGATGGCTGGTCTCGAGCACCCGCACCGCGTCGGTCGTGTCGGCGATCATCCGCCCGTCGAGTTCGATGGTGATGCGATCAGCGACAGGCTCAACCCGTGGTGGGCGTGGGTAGTCCCAAACCGATTCCTGGCCCTCGGCGGGCACAACGATCTTCACCCTCCCAAGCTAGTCCCCTCACCCGGCGGGGGTGGTTCGCGGTTGCTCGGCGGGGATCGCGATCCAGAGGATCAGGTAGAGCAGAAACTGCGGTCCGGGCAGCAGGCACGACACGACCGCGATGACGCGGACGGTGTTGCGTCCGATGCCGAAACGATCGGCGATGCCGGCGCAGACGCCGGCGATAACTTTTCCGTTGGTGGGTCTTCTGAGTTCAGCCATGACTCAAGCGTCGTCGACCCTTGTCGGCGACGGTATCGGGCTAACCCCCGAAACACCCCGTGGGGTTGGGGTCGGCCGAGCGGGGTCAGGTCGAGACGAAGTCGATGAGCTGCTCGACCCGACCGAGCAGCGCTGGCTCGAGGTCGGCGTAGGTGCGCACGGAGCCGAGGATGCGCTGCCAGGCGGCCGCGATGTCGGCCTGGTCGTCGTGCGGCCAGCCGAGCGCCGCGCAGATGCCGTGCTTCCATTCGATGTCGCGCGGAACCTGGGGCCACGCCTCCAGCCCCACCCTGCGCCGGCTTGACCGCCTGCCACACGTCGACGAACGGATGCCCGACCACCAGCACGAAACGTGCGAATGGGCCGGCGGCGACGGCGTCCGCGATGCGGCTCTCCTTCGAGCCCGGCGACCAGGTGGTCGACCAGCACACCGACCCGGCGTTCGGCGGATGGCTCGAAATCGCGCAGCACCTGCTCGAGGTTGTCGACGCCCTCGAGGTACTCGACGACGACGCCCTCGACGCGCAGGTCGGCGCCCCACACCTTCTCGACCAGTTCGGCGTCGTGCCGTCCCTCGACGAAGATCCGGCTGCCGCGGGCGACCTGCGCACGAGTGTTCTCGACGGCGACCGACCCCGACGCGGTGCGCAGCGCACCGAACTGCGGGCCCGCGGCGGAGCCCTGGGCAGGCGCAGCGCTACGGGCTTGCCGTCGATCAGGAAGCCCGGGACCGATAGGGAAAAGCCGGACGCTGCCCCGCCGGTCTTCGAGCCGCAGCAGTCGACCCTCGTACCCGACCACCGCCCCGACGAAGCCGGTCGCGACCTCCTCGACCACGAGGTCACGCACCGCCTCGACAACGGTCGGCTGCACCCTGGGAGCACGGCGCCCGAAGTCGGCGAGCACATCGCTGCCGTAGGGATCCGCACCGTACCCGTCGTTCTCAACCACGCGGCGACCCTACTAGCCGCGGGCGAGCCCGCGGCCCAGGATCGCCGAGATCAGCGCATCCGTCGATTCGGCTGGAGCGGACGGGTTGCGCAGCAGCGTGAAGTCGACCTCGCCCAGCACGGGCAGTCCGAACCGGTTGGTGACCTTGACCAGGTCGTCGGGGATGAGGGTCTGCGGGAACACCGCGACGCCGAGCCCCGCGCGCACCGCGGCGAGAAGCCCGCTCACCTCGCGCGAGTTGCAGGTGATGCGCCAGGTGCGCCCGGCCGCCTCGAGCGCGTCGATGCCGACCTGCCGGCTGAAGCTCGGCGCCTGGTACGCGACGACCGGCACGGGCTGGTCGGGCTCGAGGATCGTCTTCTCGTGACCGACCCACACCATGGTGTCGCGGCTAGACGCGCACGCCGTCCGGGCTCTCATCCGGGCGACTCCTTGATGAAGATGAGGTCGAGCTGGCCGCCGTGCAGCCGCCGCACGAGCGGTCCGGTCTGGCTGACCGTGAGCTCCAGGTTGATCTGCGGGTACAGCTGGCGGAAGTGCCTCAGGATGCGCGGCAGCTGCGTGATCGCGAGGTCGTCGCCCGCGCCGAACCGCAGGCGCCCGCGCATGGCCGACCCGCTGAAGTAGCTCGACGCCGACGGCGTGCGCGGCGAGGATCGTGCGCGCGAAGCCGGCCATCGCGTCCCCGTTGTCGGTCAGCCGCACGTCGCGGGTGTCGCGGGAGACGAGCATGCGACCCGCAGCATCCTCGAGCTTGCGCACGTGCTGGCTGACGGTCGGCTGGCTCAGCCCGAGTTCGACGCCCGGCGCCGGTGAAGCTGCGCGTGTCGGCGACCGCGAGGAAGGTCTTCAGCAGGACCGGATCGAACATCCGCGCGCTCGCCTCTCATTACGTTTCTCAATGACAGATATAGGTTCAATTTACTCCGGGAATGAGAGCCGCGCGACTAGCGTTGAAACGAGCGCCCCCATACATAACGTCACCCATACACAACCACCAGGGACTTCTCTTCGTGACCGCCACTGCACCGCCCACGTCCGCCTTTCCACCCACCGAACCGATGCCGGTCATCGCCGGCCGCTCGCCGTGGAGCGAGACCTTCAGCTCGCTGCGAGTGCCCAACTTCCGGCTGTTCACGATCTCGAACATCCTCGCCATGTCGGGCACGTGGATGCAGCGCATCGCCCAGGACTGGCTGGTGCTGACCCTCTCGCACAGCGTCACTGCGGTGGGCATCACGGTGGCCATGCAGTTCACCCCCATGCTCGTCTTCGGGCTGTACGGCGGCCTCATCGTCGACCGCTACTCGAAGCGGATGCTGCTGATGCTGACTCAGGGCGTCATCGGGCGCCCTCGCCGTGCTGCTCGCTGTGCTTGCGCTCACGCACACCATCCAGGTCTGGCAGGTCTGGGCCATCGCCTTCGTCGTCGGCCTGGTCGACGGTCGTCGACAACCCCACCCGGCAGGTCTTCGTCAACGAACTCGTCGGGCCCGCGCAACCTGCGCAACGCGATCAGCATCAACTCGTCGGTGTTCCAGCTCGGTGGCCTCATCGGCCCCGCCATCGCGGGCATCCTGCTCGACGCGGTCGGCGCCGGCTGGGCGTTCGCGATCAACGCGGCTGACCTGTGTCGTCACGGTCCTCACGCTCGCCGCCCTCAAGAAGTCGAAGCTCGTGCGCAGCACTCCGATGCCGCGCGAGAAGGGCCAGCTGAAGCAGGGCCTCGCGCTACATCAAGCGCAAGCCGGCCATCTTCTGGTCGATCGTCATGGTCGCGATCCTCTCGGTGTTCGCGCTCACGATGCCGGTCATCCTCGCCGCCTACGCGAACGACACCTTCAAGGTCGGCGCCTCCGGGCTACGGCCTGTTCAACACCCTGGTCGCGGCCGGCGCCCTCACCGGCGCGCCTGCTCTCGACCCGGCGCACCGGCGTGCGGCTGCGCACCGTGATTCTGATGGGCGCGCTCTGGGGGCGTCTGCAGGCGCTCGGCTCGGTCATGCCCAACGAGTTCGGCTTCGGCGATCACGCTCGTGGCGCTCGGTGTCGCCAACCTGCTGTTCATCACGGCCGCGAACTCGCTCGTGCAGATGTCGTCGAACATCGGCATCCGCGGTCGCGTGATGTCGGTCTACGTGCTCGTCCTGCTCGGTGGCCAGGCCATCGGCGGCCCGATCATGGGCTGGATCGTCTCGAGCTTACGGCCCGCACGTCGGCATGGCCGTCTCGGGCCTCGTGCCCGCGCTCGCCGCGGTCGCCATCGGCATCCACCTGGCGCGCCGTCACGAGCTGCGCCTGAGCGTGACGCTGCGCGGGCCGTCACGCGCGGCGTGGCGATCGTGCGCACACCCGCGCGCACTGACCGCCCAGCAGCACTACGGGTCAGGCGAACGCGCAGCGCTGCCCAGCGGGATGATGCGCGGCGCGCCGAACCGCCACGAGAGCAGAGCAACGGCGATCGCGCCCGTAACCAGGATCGACGCCAGCACGAGCACCTGGAACTCGGCCGCGATCAGCGGCGACGCACCGGCGAAGATCGCTCCGACGAAGGCGCCGGGCAGCGTGACGATGCCGGTCGTGCGCGTCTGGTCGGTCGCCGGGATCAGCGCCGTGGATGCGGCGACCCGCACGCTGCGCACCGATGCCCTGCGCGGTGTCGCTCCGAGCGCCAGCCACCCCTCGATCTCGTCGCGCTGGGAGACGAATCCCGCCGCCAGCGACCGGCCCATGAGAGTGCACACGGTCATCGCATTGCCGACAACGATGCCGCCGACCGCGAGCACGTAGCGCGGGCTGAATTCGACCGAACCGGTCAGGAAGACGACGGTGACCGGCAGCGCAGTTGCGGCGGCAATGATGCCGGCGATCGTCGGCGCATCCCGCAGGCGCAGTTCGAGCCGCCGAATCACCACCCAGGTCGCCGCGCCCACCATCACGAGAAGGAACAGCGCCACCCACCAGCCGTTCGAGATGACCCCGACGAGGATGACCGTCAGGATCGCCAGCTGCAGCACGGCACGCAGGATTGCGATCGGTTGGAGGTAGGGGCGCTCGAGCCGCAGCCCCCAGACGATCGCAAGAGCAACCGCAGCGAGAACCGCGACGGCGATCGCGACCGGAAGCACGTTCACTCGCTAGCTTGACCCTTCATTCACCGTCGTGCCGGATGGGCGTTGCGACGCCTGCGCGTCTTGCCGCTTCTCGCGACGCCGCTGCACGATGCGACCGATGACTATGGGCAGTATCGACACGAGCGCGAGAAGAACGGCGATCAGCTCGACGTTGTTCGCAACGAACGCGATCTTACCGAGCCAGAAGCCGGCAAGGCTCAGTATCGCGGCCCACGCCACCGCTCCGACGGCGTTCCAGATCGCGAACCGGCGAACGCTCATGCGCGACATGCCGACCACCGGGGCGACGAAGGTTCGCACGACGGGAACGAACCGGGCGAGCACGATGGCGGCCGCTCCGTAGCGATCCACGAACGCGTCCGCCTGCACGTGGTATTTCGTCTTGAAGACGCGCGCATCCGGTCTGAACAGCCGCGGACCGATCCGCGCACCGATCGCATATCCGGTGTGGCCGCCCGCTATCGCCGTGGCCGCGACGACCGGGATGAGCACCCACAGCGGCAGCCGGAGCGTGCTGCTCGAGCAGTGCTGCGGCGAAGACCAGGCTGTCGCCCGGCAGGAACGGAAACAGCAGGCCCGTCTCGATGAAGCAGATGAGCACGATCACGACGAGCGCCCACGGGCCGACGTCTTTCAGGAGCGTCGCGGGATTGAGCAGCTGCCCGATGGAGAAGGCCTGGTGCAGAGAGGTCATAGCTCCACTCTGCGGGAAAAACTTCTGTGCAGCCTGTCCATTCCGCTGAAGAAGTCATGAGCATTCGTGCAGGAATCACCAAGCAGCCTCAAATCGTGAAGAAATATAAAGATTTGCCGATCCTCAGAGACAGCGCGCGCTTTTCCGGCTCGTCGCGGAACCTCGCGACCTAACGTGGGCGCGTGATTCTCCCAACGACTCCGGCCGCAGTAAGCCCGCTGCGGCTACTCGCAGCGACGGTCGCCGCACTGAGCGGTTCGCTGGTGGCGTGCGCGCTGCTCGTCGCGATCGGCGTCCGTGTGTTCCCGGCGACCGCCGGATACCCGCACTTCGAGTTTCACGACTACGCCTGGCTGACCTGCCTGGGCGTCGTGGGCGCGGCGGTGCTGTGGTCGATCCTCAGCCGGATCACGGCCCACGCGCGGGCCTTGTTCCTCTGGATCTGCCTCGGCGCCACAGTGCTGTCACTGGCGCCTGACGCGTGGATCGCGTCGCAGGGTCAGTCCCCGGATGCCGTCTCGGTGCTGGTGCTGATGCAGGTCGCCGTCGCGCTGATCACGGTCGCGGCGCTCGAACTTCTCGCCCCTCCGGTTCAGGCACCAGCATCCCGACGGTCACGAACTCCCTGAGCGCCGGCAGCACCTCGGCGACCAGCTCCGCCTCGTCGACCTCGAGCAGCTGCGAGACGGCGCTGCAGATCGCTCCGACGCTCAACTCGCCGTCGCAGGCCCCGACGACGGCGGCGAGCGCGGTGCCCAGCGGATAGCTTCGCGCAAATCCGCCGCCCTGCCGAAGATTCATGACGGCCGGATGTTCGTCTCCGGGCCAGTAGTGGCGTTCCTCGGTGACGTCGGGCGCGACCACGAGCATCGCTCGTGCGAGTGCGTCGTCGTCGAGCTCGGCCTGCCAGTCGAACGCGGTGAGCGTCGACGCCAGGTTGCGCGCCGAGGCCCCGGGAAACCGGGCCATCGAGGCGTTCGCGGCGACGCAAACTCGCCGCTCCGGCCGGCTGCGCAGCAGCACATAGCCGAAGCCGACGGCCGTCACGCCCCGCGCCTCGAAGTCGTCGAGCCACGCATCCTCGAGCCGGTCCGACTCGGCTCCCGCACGGATTCCCCCGTCGCGAATCCAGGTCTGCGCGTACAGCGCGGGATCCTGCACCTCCCGTTCGATCACCCAGCCGTCGAGGCCGGCCGCGTCGATCCATCCGCCGATCCGATCGAGGCCATCCTCGGCGGCTCCCCCTCGCCCGTGCGGTACTCCCAGTTTCCGAGCAGCTGGGCCACCCCGCCCGGCCGCAGGTGACGCGCGGCGCCCGCAATGACCTCCGCCACGATCGCGTCGCCCACCCTGCCCCCGTCGCGGTACTCGTAGCTGGGCACCCCGTCGCCACGCGGGGTGATCACGAACGGCGGATTGCGTGACGATGTAGTCGAAGTGCTCGCCCGCCACCGGCTCGAACATGTCGCCCAGACGGAATTCGATGGTGCGGATGCCGTTGAGCGCCGCGTTGAAGGCGGCGAAGTCGAGCGCGCGCTGGGAGATGTCGGTGGCGATCACGCGACCGGAGTAGCGGCTCGCGTGGAGTGCCTGGATGCCGCATCCGGTTCCGAGGTCGAGCGCCAGGCCGGACGAGCGTCCCAGTTGCAGGCCGGCGAGGGTGAGCGACGCTCCGCCGACACCGAGCACGTGGTTTTCGGGAAGCGCCCCGCCCAGCGCCAGTTCGCCCAGGTCGCTGGCGATCCACCAGTCCACCTGCGCCCCAGCTCGTCGGTGAACGAGTAGGGCCGCAGATCGACCGCTGCCACAACGGTCTCGTCCTGCCACCGGCAGAGCCCGATGTCGACCGCACCCGCCAGCTCGAGACTCGGCAGCGCCATTGCCGCGTCAGCGACCGGCACCGGCAGACCCAGCACGAAGAGGCGCGCGAGCACGGCCGCCGGCATCGAACTCCACCACCAGGTCGAGCGCGCGACGAGCCGGTACGCGATGCGCGCGCCCCAGGGCCGCCGCCGCCTCCGCACCCCACAAGGCCTCGAGACGGGCGACAGTGAAGTCTGCTGCGAGCAGGTCGGCCCTCAGGCGGTCGACGAGATCGGGGCGCGCATCCATGGTGCAATTCAATCGTGTCTAGGCTTGAGACATGGAAACTCACAGTCTTGGCGACAGCGGACTCGAGGTCTCGGCGGTCATCCTCGGCTGCATGTCGTACGGCGACCCGAAGCGGGGCAACCACGAGTGGAGCGTCGGCCTCGACGAGTCGCGGCCGTTCTTTCAAGCAGGCCGTCGAACTCGGGATCACCACCTTCGACACGGCCAACGTCTACTCGCTGGGCAGCAGCGAAGAGATCACCGGCACGCTGCTGCGGGAGTTCACCAGCCGCGAGGATGTCGTGATCGCGACCAAGGTGCACGGCGTGATGCGCCCGGGGCCGTACGGCCACGGCCTGTCGCGCAAGGCGATCATGAACGAGGTGGATGCCTCGCTGACGCGCCTCGGCACCGACTACATCGACCTCTACCAGATCCACCGGTTCGACCCGTCCGTGCCGGTCGAGGAGACCATGGAGGCCCTGCACGACGTCGTGCGGGCGGGCAAGGCGCGCTACATCGGCGCCTCATCCATGTACGCGTGGCAGTTCGCGAAGATGCAGCACGCGGCCGACCTCGGCGGCTGGACCCGCTTCATCTCGATGCAGGACCAGTACAACCTGCTGAACCGCGAGGAGGAGCGCGAGATGCACCCGTACTGCCTCGACAGCGGCGTCGGCGTCATCCCGTGGAGCCCGCTCGCGCGCGGCACGCTCACCCGGCCGTGGAACTCGACGACCACTCGCACGGCGAGCGACGCGTTCGGCCAGACCCTCTACCGCCAGACCGAAGACTCCGACCGGCAGATCGTCGACGCCGTGGCCGCCGTCGCCGAGGCGCGGGGCATCCCCCGCGCGCAGGTGGCGCTCGCGTGGGTGGCGCAGCAGGATGCCGTCACCGCACCGATCGTCGGCGCGACGAAGCCGGGCCACCTCGAGGATGCCGCCGCAGCCGTCGAGCTCGAACTCACCGACGACGAGCTGGCGCAGCTCGAGCAGCACTACGTACCGCACGCGATCGAAGGCTTCTAGACCGGTGGTGGAGAGGGCACAGCTACGATGCAGCCACTGACCGAGGAGCAGATCCGCGCGTCCTTCGTGAACGCTGCCCGGTGAGGCGATCGAGCGGATGCCCTTGCCGGGACTTCACGAGACCGTGTGGGACGAGCGCGAGTACCTGGGCTGGCTCGACCCGACCTTCGCGCAGCGCGGATACATCGTGTACTGGCGGGAGGGCAAGCCGTTCGGCATCGTCCTGCGGTCGGCGTCATCCAGCATGTCCCGCGGCATCTCGGCGATGTGCTCGCTGTGCCGCACCCACCAGCCGGGCAGCCAGGTCTCGCTGTTCACCGTGCCCAAGGCAGGCCAGGCGGGCCTCAACGGCAACACGATCGGCACCTACATCTGCTCCGACCTGTCGTGCTCGACGATCATCCGCATCGTGCCGCCGCCGTCCGACCTGCAGCCGCGACCGACGCGATGTCGTCTCCAACCGCACCTCGGGCCTGCTCGCCCGGCTCGACAACTTCACGCGCGAGCTGCTGCCGGCCAACTAGCCCCGAGTTGCCCCTCATCGACCCAACGGCGCGAGCCAAGGTCGATTGAGGGCAACTCGCGCGAAGGTTCGGCGTGATGCCAAACTCGTGGGGTGAGAAAGCGAGAGAAGCCCAAGAAGTCCGAGGGCGCCCCCGACCCGTCGCGGCGGCGGTTTCTGACGGTGGGAGTCGCGGCTGCAGCCGGCGTGGCCGCGGGCGCCGGTGCAGTGAAAGTCGTCGAGGCCGCGACGTCGCACCAGTCACGGCTTCACCCCGCTCGAGCACGACCCGAGCCCGGCTTCGATCACCTCGTGGTCGTCATGTTCGAGAATCGCTCCTTCGACAACCTCCTTGGCTGGCTCTACCCGAAGGGGCACGAACCGCGGGGCCAGAAGTTCGACGGCCTCGCCCAGGGCTCGTACAGCAACACCGCGCCCGACGGCACGGTCGTCGACGCCCACGTGTACTTCGGCACCACAGATCACGTCATGAGTGAACCGCACCCCGACCCCGGCGAGTTCTACCCCCACGTCAATACCCAGCTGTTCGACACGGTCGACCCGCCGGACAACGAACGGCTGTGGGAGCACGACGTCATGCCGCCGTACAACGCGCCGAAAGACGACCGCAACCCGCCCGATGTCGGGCTTCGTGCACGACTACATCATCAACTTCGCCGACGAACGCCGCGGGGCTGTGGCCACCTACGACGACTATCGGGTGGCGATGGGCGGATTCTCGCCCGAGATGCTGCCCGTCATGTCGACGCTCGCGCGCGAGTTCGCCGTCTACGACCACTGGCACGCAGCCGTTCCGTCGCAGACGTTCTGCAACCGGTCGTTCTTCCACGCCAGCACCTCGCACGGGTTCGTGACCAACACGCGCAACGGCGGCTACCGCAAGTGGCTCGACGCCAGCGGGGGAACGACGATCTTCAACGAGCTCGAGGAAGCCGGCCTCAGCTGGCGCGTGTACTACGACGACGAGCAGCTCGTCTCGCTCACGGGGCTGCTGCATGCTCCCCACCTCGAGAAATACTGGAAGACCAACTTCCGCGGAATGCGGCAGTTTCACGAGGATGTCGCGAACGGAAACCTGCCCGCCTACGCCTTCATCGAACCGCGGATGATCTTCAACCACAACGACATGCATCCGCCCGTCGGAGTGCTGCGGGAGACCACAGTCGGCGGTCAGCCGGTGTACGACAGCGCCCTGTCGGATGTTCGCGCCGGCGAAGTACTGCTCGCCGACCTCTACACGTCCATCAAGAACTCCGCGTCGACCTCCGGATCGAACGCGATCAATACGATCCTCATGGTGACGTTCGACGAACACGGCGGCACATACGACCACGTACCCCCTCCGCGAGCGCTGCCGCCGTCGGGAAAGCCCGAGAAGGGTGAGATGGGGTTCGCCTTCGACCGTCTCGGCGTGCGCGTGCCCGCCCTGATGGTGTCGGCGTACACGCGCAGCGGAACGATCGTCAACGAGGTGATGCATCACAGTGACGTGGTGCGGACGCTCACGCAGCGGCACGGACTGCCGCACCTGAGCAATCGGGACAAGACGGGCAACTCCATCCTGAACGGAGTGAACCTGACTACTCCACGGCAGCCCGCCCTCTGGCCGGACGTGCATGCCTCGTATGTTCCGCCGAACCCCGAGGCGCAGTCGGGCAGGAAGCCGCACGCGGTGTTCCCCGACCGTCCGCTCACTCCGCCCGCTCAGGGTCTGCTGGGTCTGCTGCTCGCGAAGTACGACCCGACCGCGCCCGTGCCCATGACCTACGCGGATGCCTATGAAGCGCTGGTGACCCACGGAACGGGACTGTTCGGCGTCTACGACGACGACTCGACGCCCACAGGCTAGTTGATGCAGGACGCCGGGGTGTAGCTGTGCACCGGGCTTGCGGTCGGTGCCGTCGACTGTGCCACCGCGTCGCCCGCGGCCGCGTCGACGACGACCGCATCCGCTCCGAGAACGACCTGGATCTGCTTGAGCCCCGCGACCAGCTTCGTCGTTGAACGCGGAAGGTAGCGCGCCACAACGGCCGCCGACGCCGCATCCCCTGTCGGATAGTTCACGGTCGTCGACTGCTGCTCGGTGGCGTCACCGGGGGCACCGACCGTGAAGCCCGCCTGCTTGAGGGCGGTCGAGGCCGCGGCTGCCGCACCAGCGACCTGGCGACCATTGAGCACGGTCAGCGAGATGGTGGACGGCGTCGGGGCCGCCACCGAGGTCGACTTCACCACCACCGGATGCACGATTCCGGCGATGAATGCGGGCATCGCCGTGGTGTTCACCTGAACGATCGACACGTAGGCGCCGTCGACCCTGATCGTGGGCGTGCCGATGATCGGGATAGTCGCCGACGAAAGGTGACCGGCGAAGCCCTTCACCTGCGCCGCCAGGTTCGGCAGGTTGAGGCCCGGATCGGTTTCGATCGACGAGCTCACCGCCGACAGCACGTTGTGCAGCTTGACCGGGTTGAGCAGTGTGCCGGCCGACAGGATGTTGTGGGCCTCGATCGAGAGAAAGTACTGCTGCCGGATCTCCCGGTCGAGGTCTCCGTCCGGCAGCCCATGCCGCTGCCGCACGAACGCGAGCGCCTCCCGGGCTCCCAGCGTCGACACCCCGGCGGGCAGGTTGATGCCCGAGTACGGGTCGTCGACCGCGTGGTTGAGGCACACGGTCACGGGGCCGAGAGCGTTCACGACGTTGTAGAACCCGAGCAGCGAGATGCGCACGTAGTGGTCGATCGTGAGACCGGTCATGTTCTGGATGACCCGCACGAGCAACTGCGCGCCGCCCGAGTCGCCACCCGTGGCAGCGCCGATCTCGAACGCGGCGTTGAGCTTGTGCATGCCCGCGCCGGGCACATTCACCCAGGAGTCGCGCGGAAACGAGATCAGGGTCGGATTCTGGCCATCCGCCGGGATGTGCAGCACCATGACCGTGTCGGTCTGGGTTCCGCCGCCATCCTGGGTCGTGCCCAGCTGCGCGAGTTCGGCCGCGCTCGCACCTGCCGGGCGATGGTCGTCGCCGACGAGCAGGATGTTCTGGGCCTTGCCCGACGAGGTGCCGCCCGGCACGAGGGCGTTGACGTGAGTGATACCAGAGATGAACGTCTGGTAGTTGACGGCGACGTACCCGACCGCGATGAGCACCAGCACGACAACAACCACGATCACGCGGCGTGCGACGATGCGCCCACGACCCGCCCGCGACCGTTGAGGCTGCTGCACGGGAACCGGGTTCGAGCGCGGAGCAGGGAGTGTCGGACGGGTGGCCACACAAAAGGGTAAGCGGAACTGATTGCAAGAACCCCGGAGAAACGCGCCGCGTCGCGCAATTAGTGGTCGGCGGGCATCCTCAGACCCCCGCGCGGGCGGCTAGCGCTGCTGGCCGTGCCCGAGGACGTGGAACGGGATTGCCAGCGAGATCGAAATGGAGGCAATACCGCCAACGAAGAGAATCGCCTCGAAGCCGGGCACGTTGAACGCGAACGCGAAAAGGAAGATTCCGAGCAGGAAGAACGCGAAGGCGAGAATGAAGGAAAAGACGTTCATGGTGTCCTGACTGCTGGGCGTGCGATGCGTCTATTCTCCACGAGTTTTGGCTGCCGCGCATCACGACCCGAGCTCGGCGAGCCGACGCTCCAGATCGTCACGCTCGGCGCCCTCCGGAGTGAGCCGGATCGCCTCGCGAAAACGCGCCGCCGCCTCGCGCCCTGCGGCCGGCGCGCCGAAGCAGGTCCGCCTGCGCCGCGGGCAGCCAGCGATAGCCGGGAGGGCCAGCGAGTCGAGTATCGCGAGCGCGGCATCCGGCCCGTCGCGCATGCCGATGGCGATCGCGCGACCCAGCTCGACCACCGGCGACGGCGCGATCGCGAGCAGCCTGTCGTAGAGCTCGACGATCTCCGCCCAGTCGGTCTCGTCGGCGGTGGCCGCTCGGGCGTGACAGGCCGCGATCGCCGCCTGGATCGAGTACGCGCCATCCGGCGGCGGCACAAGTGCGAGCCCGCGCGCGATCTCGTCGCGATGCCACAGTGACCGGTCCTGCTCCTCGAGCGTCAGCAGCGCGCCGTCCGGCGCCCACGCGGGCATCCCGACGCGAGTTCTGCAGCACCAGCAGAGCCAGCAGAGCTCGCGCCTCCGGCTCGGCGGGCATCAGTCCCACGACCGCAGTCGCGAGCGCAATCGCAGACGCCGGCCAGCTCGTTGCGCGCGACAGCGCTGTAGCCCTGGTTGAACACGAGGTACAGCACCGCGAGCACACCCCCAAGCCGCTCACCGAGCAGCTCCGCCGGCGGCACACGATACGGGATGCCCGCCTCCTCGATCTTGCGCCGGGCCCGAACCAGCCGCTGCGCCATCGTCGACTCCGGCACCAGGAACGCGGACGCGATCTCGGGCACCGTCAGCCCGGCGACGGTGCGCAGGGTCAACGCGACGCGGGCCGCCAGCGGCGAGGGCGGGATGGCAGCACGTGAAAATCAGGCGCAGGCGGTCATCCTCGATGTCCTGCTCGCCCGACTGCAGCGACTCCATGAATGCTCACCTCCCTGGCCCGGGCGCGCTCGGACGATGCCGAGCGCAGCCGATCGATCGCGCGATTGCGCGCCGTAGTCGTCAGCCATGCGGCCGGTTTGTTCGGGATGCCGTCGACCGGCCAGCGAACGAGCGCCGTCGCGAACGCGTCCTGGGTCGCATCCTCCGCGAGCATCCAGTCGCCGGTGAGCCGGATCAGGCCGCCGACGATCCTGCCCCAGTCGGAGCGCGAGACCGCAGCGACCGCGGCCCGGACGGCGTTCAGGGGTCGCCGCTCACGAGTCGGCGCCCAACTCAGGTCTCATCGGGCCAGAACGGGCGGATCTCGATGCGTCCGCTGCGGGCCATCGGATGCCGCGACGCATAGTCGATCGCGTCATCCAGGTTTTCGCAGTCGATGATGTCGAATCCGGCGATCCACTCCTTGGTTTCGGCGAACGGGCCGTCGGTGACGAGCAGTTCGCCGCCGCGAAGGCGGATCGTCGTCGCATCCTCCACCGGTCGAAGACGGTGACCCTGCCGGCGGATGCCGCGCCGCTGGCCCTCCGCCAGCCACTCCTCGATGCCCTCCCGGCCGGTAAGACCCGGCTCCGGCTCGGTGTCGGTCGCGATGAAGAGCAGGTACTCCACGGGTCAGCCCTCCCAGACCATGACTTCGCGCACCTCGATGCGCCCGGCACGGGCCATCGGATGCCGCGACGCGTACTCGACCGCTTCGTCGAGGTCTTTGCACTCCAGCAGGTCGTACCCGACGATCCACTCCTTCGTCTCGGCGAACGGGCCGTCGGTGATCAACGTCTCACCGTTGCGAACACGGATCGTCCGGGCTTTGCTGCGGGCCACCAGCTGGTCGCCCTGCTTTCGGATTCCACGGCGCTCGCCCTCGGCGACCCAGTCTTCGATGTCGGGTTCATTCGCCGTGTCGGTGTCGGGCTCGGTGTCGGTGCACACGAACATCAGATACTCCACGTTGTCCTCCTAGTTTGGCCGCCTGGTTAGACGGTACGTGAGTACGACGGCGCCGCACAGGCCGAAAACGACACTCTCGGCAGATTTCTTTCAGGTCGCCAGAGCGCTGCTCCCCCACCGGCGTACTTCGGTGGTCGAGTAGCACGACCGAGCCTGCGAGGCCAAGGACCCCTCGGTGGTCGAGTAGCACGAGCGAGCCTGCGAGGCCAGGGACCCCTCGGTGGTCGAGTAGCACGAGCCGACGAAGGAGGCCCGGGCGTATCGAGACCCGCGGTTCGAGGGCGGCCGGGTTACTTCGGTGGTCGAGTAGCACGACCGAGCTTGCGAGGCCGGGCGTATCGAGACCCGACACCGCAAGGGCGGCAGGGTCTCGATACGCGCGCCAGAGCGCGCTACTCGACCACTACTCGGGTGGTCGAGTAGCACGAGCCGAGCTTGCGAGGCCGGGCGTATCGAGACCCGCACCCAAGGGCGCGGCGGGTCTCGAGTACGCGCGCCAGAGCGCGCTACTCGACCACCGGAGTAACTCGGTGGTCGAGTAGCACGACCGAGCTTGCGAGGCCGGGCGTATCGAGACCCCAACGTTCGAGGGAGGCGGGGTCTCGATACGCGCGCCAGAGCGCGCTACTCGACCACCGGGCTATTCGGTGGTCGAGTAGCACGAGCCGACGAAGGAGGCCCGGGCGTATCGAGACCCCATCCACCGCGAAGGGCGCGAGCGGGTACTCGATACGCGCGCCAGAGCGCGCTACTCGACCACCGGGCGCGGCACCGCGCGCTACTCGACCACCGGGCGCGCCACCGCGCTACTCGACCACCGGAGCTGGCGCGCCCCTACTTCTTGTCGACCTCTTCGCCTGTGCGGCATCCACAGCCGTCTGCCCGGGCGGCAGGTTCGACAGGTCGGGGGCGATGACCTCGGGCATGCGACCGGAGTCCGGCAGGCCGAAGGTCGCGATACGGCCCTCGCCGGGCGCGAGCACGTAGTCGTCCGACATCTTCGCCAGCGTCTTGCCCTGGAAGAAGTCGGGCTTGACGAGCCCGCCAGATGAACATCAGCACGAGGCCGATCAGGATGCCGCCGATACCGATCACCGCGTCGTCACCGACCACCCAGCCGAAGAAGTTCGCGGCGAGGTTGTGACCGTGCGAGTCGACCTCCCAGTCCGGCTTCCGCGTAGGTGATCAGGCCGAAGACGAACGCCGCAGCGAGCATCAGCGCCACCGAGCAGCGGGAACACGAACCTCATGATGGTGTCCCGGAACGTCTTGTAGAAGCTCTTTCGATAGAACCAGACGCAGGCGAACCCGGTGAGCCCGTAGTAGAACGCGATCATCAAACCGATGGAGTCGACCAGCGGTGTCAGCAGGTCGGGGTTGACGAACGTGACGATCAGCGTAGAACGCGATCGAGACGATTCCCATCGCGATCGTCGACCAGGTCGGCGTCAGGAACTTCGGGTGGATGCGCGCGAACTTCTCCGGGATCGCCTTGTAGACGGCCATCGAGAGCGAGGTGCGAGCGGTCGGCAGGATGGTGGTCTGGGTCGACGCGGACGCCGACGTCAGGATCGAGATCGTGAGCAGCACGAGCAGGATGTGCCCGATGACGCTGTCGCCGAAGAGCTTCGGGCCGAGCGACAGGAACACGTTGTCGGAGTTGTCGCGGTTGCCGAGGCCGATGCCCTTGTCGCCGATGCCGGCGAACGACACGGCCGCGGTGCAGACGATGCCGTAGGTGACGAGCAGCAGCACGGTGCTAGATGATGGCGGCGCGACCCGGGGTCTTCGACGGGTCGGCCGTCTCCTCGTTGATCGACACCGCGGTGTCCCAGCCCCAGTAGATGAAGATCGCGGCGAGCAGGCCGGGCGCGAGCACCGCACCGAAGTTGAGGCCGAACGGGTTGAACCAGTCGATGTTCACGCGGGATGCGAGATCCCAGGGACGCCGTTGCCGGTGCCAGACGCGGATCAGCGCGAACACGCGCGAAGATGATCAGGACGACGACCTCGATGGACAGCAGGATCTGCTGCAGGCGCGCCGAGATCTCGATGCCGCGGTAGCAGATCCAGGTCATGAGCGCGATCCAGATCAGGCCGGCGACCAGCTCCCACCAGATGTTGTCGGCGATGCTGCCCCAGTAGTTCGCGGCCGCGGTGTCGCCGACCAGCGAGCCGATGTTGCCGATGAACCCGAACGTCGTCTGGCCCGCGATCTGGGCCAGGTTCGCCATGACGATGACGTCGGCGACGATGATGCCCCAGCCACCGAGCCAGCCCACGACCGGTCCGAAGGTGCGCGACGCCCAGGTGAACGTCGTGCCGCAGTCCGGCTCCGCCTTGTTGAGCTCCTGGTACGCGACGGCGATGAGGTACATCGGGACGAACGCCAGCAGGATGACGCCCGGCGCGTGCACGCCGACGACCTGGCTGCCGACACCGCGAGACGACGATGAAGCCGAGCGCCGCGGCGAGGCTGTAGGCCGGGGCCGTGGATGCGACGCCGACGACGACGCTCGAGACGAGACCGAGCGCGCCGGGTTTTAGCCCCTTGCTCTCCGTTTCCCCTTTGACAGCTTGAATTGCAGTCGACATAGAACGCTCCTTCGGGGGCAGATCGTCACGCAGACGATCGGACGGAACACGGTCAGGCCATTCGTCGTTGAATGGCCGGTGTCAACACGATATCCCCTGAGGTAGTCATAACAACAGTGGATTTCGTTGAGAAATAGGTCTAGGGCATGCGTAATCAGTTGTCAGAGGGCCCGTTTGCTCCGCCCATCCGTCACATCGGCAGTTCGACGCGGCCGCACCGGCGCTACCGTTGAGCCATGGAGACGGAGCGCGGCAGTCGAGCGACTGATCTTCTTCACCGACGCGGTGGCCGCCATCGCGATCACGCTGCTCATCCTGCCGCTGGTCGACATCGTGACCACCGACGCCGACAAGTCCCGCGGCGTTTTCGACTTCACATTCATCACGAACAACCTCGGCCAGCTGCTCGCCTTCGGCCTGAGCTTTCTGATCATCGCCCGGTTCTGGATGGCCAACCACGAGATTCTCGCTGACGTGGTGCGATCCACTCCCCTGCTGATGTGGCTCGACATCCTCTGGGTGTTCACGATCGTGCTGCTGCCGCTGCCCACCGAGATCACGGCCGTCTACGACGCCAACGAGCTGACCGTCACGGTTTACATCGGCACCTGCCTCGCCGGCACCGCGCTGCTCACCCTCATGAGCATCTACCTGTACCGGCACCCGGAGCTCGAGCGCAAAGGAAAAGCCACCTCGGGCACGCAGATCTGGGGCATCGGGTCGACGGCCGTGAGCTTCGTGATCGCCCTGGGGCTCGAACTGATTTTTCCGAGCATCCACTACTACTCGCTGCTGGCGCTGCTGCTGACCTTCCCGCTCGACTTCGTCATCAAGCCGCGCATCCGGCGCCGCGAGGCGGCTCGAACCCCGAACGTAGCGCCCCCCGAAAGTGGAATATTGCGGGCGAACGCCAGATGCGAAGCTGAAGCATCCTTCAGGGATTACATCTAGCAACCATGTTCGGGCAGGAACTGAGGATAAATGACTGCGGCATCCACCGCGGGTGTCGATTCACGTCGACAGAAAATGCTTGCCGAGAAACGCGAACGGGCTGCCGCGCTCGCACGGAAAGCCGCCGCGCGCTACCAGATCCAGCCCCACGTCGAACGCGACGTGCTGGCCGCGCTCAAGCCACTCACCGACATCGGCTACCACCTGCTGCCGAACCGGGGATGGCCGGGCAATCGCACGGCCCAGGTCGACCTCATCGTGGTCGGGCCCGAGCGGCCTCTACATCGTCGACACCAAGTCGTGGAGCGACGTCACCATCGAGGACGGCCGCATCTACCGCCAGGACACCGACGTCACGGATGACCTCGCCACGCTCGCCGACCTCGCCTACGCGACCGAGGCGGCCATGGCCGACATCGGTCTCGCACCCGGCGAGGTGCACGCGCTCGTGGTGCTCGCCGGTCACTCGACCATCCGCGCCCGCATCGGCACCGTCGAGATGATCGGCGAGACGGGCGCGGCCAGCTACATCCTGGAGCGCGGACTGCGATTCACCGAAGAGCAGTTCGACGCGCGTGCTCGCCAAGAGCCTCGACTACTTTCCCGTGCTCGCCGACGCCAGAAGCGCGCGCTGAACGGCCGCCGACGCCGCGACCGAGCCCGCCGACGACGGCGGAGCCCGCCGAAGCCAGACGACGACATCGAATCCGCACGACACCCTTCCCCTCATCAGCAGCGCACAACTCATGAGCCAGGTCGCCGCCGTCGTCAAGGCGCCGGCGCTCGAGGAGTGGATGGCGTTCCTCGACCCCGAACAGGCCCGCCTCGTGCGCCGCAGCTTCAACGGACCATCGCGCATCCGCGGCGCCGCGGGCACCGGCAAGACCATCGTCGGCCTGCACCGCGCCGCCTACCTCGCCCGCACCCAGCCGGGCGTCGTGCTCGTCACCTCGTTCGTCAGCACCCTTCCCGCCGTGCAGGCCTCCCTCATGCAGCGACTCGCTCCCGACATCCGCGAGCGCATCGAATTCGTCGGCACCCAGTCGTTCGCGCAGGCGACTGCTCTCGGATCGCGGCGTCCGCACCAACCTGCAGCCGGCCATCGCCGACGCCGAGTTCGACATCGTCTGGCGCACCGTCGGCAAGCCCGGGACTGCTCGGCCGACTCGAACCCAAGCCCACCTACTGGGAAGACGAGATCGACCACGTCATCAAGGGCCGCGGCATCACCGACCTTCGACGAGTACGCATCCGTCGAGCGCACCGGACGCCTTCGCGGCCTCACCCTCGACCAGCGTCGCGCCGTCTGGGAGCTGTTCACCGCCTACCAGGCCCGCATGCTCGCCCGCGGCGCGCACGACGAGGCCGACATCATCCTGCTCGCCGAGCAGTCGCTGCGCGACAACCCGCTCGACCGCTACGGCGCCGTCATCGTCGACGAGGCACAGGACCTGTCGTCGTCGATGATCCGGATGCTGCACCACCTGGTCGGCGACAAGCCCGACGGCCTCACCCTGATCGGCGACTACAAGCAGTCGATCTACCCCGGCGGGTACACGCTCGGCGAGGTGGGCATCTCGCTCGCCGGCCGCGGGGTCGTGCTGGGCACCAACTACCGCAACACGGCGGAGATCCTCCGCTTTGCCGAGTCGCTGTCTCGCGGCGACGATTTCGTCGACATCGAGGGCGCCCGCATGGGCGCTGCTGAGAACGTCGTCGTCGCGCGATCTGGACCTGCACCTCTGCTAGTTCGGTTCAGCACTCGCGCGGCGCACGACATTGAAATCCCGCGTCGCGTTCGCGCGCTCGTGCCGAGTCGGGCGTGGCTACTGGGCGATATCGGCATCCTGGCGCTGACCACCTTCGGTGTTCGGGCCGCGATCGCCTCGCTGCAGAAGGCCAACATCCCGGTGCTCGAGCTCACCCATTTCGATGGCCGCCCGATCGACGCCGTGAAGGTCGGAACCATCAAGCGCGCCAAGGGACTCGAGTTCAAGCAGGTGCTGCTCGTGCAGGTGCCGTCGACCCTGTTGCCGGGCGAGACGGACCTCGTCGAGCCCCAGGAGGGCGCGGCGGCCGAGCACACCGAACTGCAGAAGCGCGAACTGTACGTCGCGATGACTCGGGCCCGCGACGGCCTCTGGATCGGCACGATCCCCTAAACCCCGGTTCCGCGCCGCTTTGTTACCGATGCGCCCTCGATGAAGGCCACGCAGGTAACAAACGGGCGCAGGGTGGGTCGGGGCCTAGTTGTGGCTGGCCACCTTGCTCGCGACCTGGTCGCGCTTGGTGCCGCCCGCATCCTCCAGCGAAACGCCCTTGGTCTCCGGCACGACGCCGAGCACGAAGAAGAACGACAGCGCGGCGAACAACGCGTACAGCCCGTAGGTGAGCGGCAGCGAGAACGCCGCCAGCGGCGGGAACGTGATGGTCACGACGAAGTTCGCGATCCACTGCGCCGCCGCGCCGACGCCGAGGGCACGAGCACGGATCTTGTTGGGGAAGATCTCGCCCAGCAGCACCCAGATGATGGGACCCCACGATGCACCGAAGCTGATGACGAAGACGTTGGCGGCGACCAGGGCGACCGGTCCCCATCCGCCGGGCAGGCTCGGGGCGCCGTGCACGATATGCGCCTGGCTGAACGCGAGGGCCATGGCGGCGAGCGAGACGGTCATGCCGATCGAGCCCACCAGCAGGATGGGGCGACGGCCAACCCTGTCGACGAGGAAGATCGCGATGAGGGTGACCAGCACGTTGGTGACCGACGTGATCACCGAGACGGTGAACGAGTCCTTCTCTGAGAACCCGACCGCCCGCCACAGCGTCGTCGAGTAGTAGAAGATCACGTTGATGCCGACGAACTGCTGGAAGATCGACAGGATGATGCCGACCCAGACGATCGGCTTCAGGCCGAACCGGTCGCCGCGCAGGCTGCCCTTCTGCGGACTCCTTGTCTTCCTTGACGCTCGCCTTCATGTCACGCATGGCGGTCGCGACATCCTGGTCGGGCCAGATGGCCGCTGATCTGCTCCTCGGCCTTCGTCGTCCTCGCCCTTGAGCACGTGGAACCGCGGCGACTCCGGCAGCGTGAGCGCCGAGGATGCCGTACACCGCGGCAGGGACGACGCCGGCGATGAACATCCATCGCCAGGCCTCGAGGCCGAGCCAGAACTTTGCGCCCGCATCGCCGGCCGCGTTGGCGAAGATCGTGTCGGAGAGCAGGGCCGCGAAGATACCGAGGGTGATCGCGAGCTGCTGCAGCGAGCCGAGGCGTCCGCGCAGCGCCTTGGGCGAGATCTCGGCGATGTAGGCGGGCGCGACGACCGATGCGATACCGATCCCGAGGCCGCCGACCAG
The DNA here is from genome assembly GCA_963738535.1 of uncultured Actinomycetota bacterium. Classification (GTDB taxonomy): domain Bacteria; phylum Actinomycetota; class Actinomycetes; order Actinomycetales; family Microbacteriaceae; genus Galbitalea. The sequence goes on along the minus strand of CAVTXB010000006.1, from coordinate 180,961 downwards.
CCGCCACAGGATGAACAGCCACACGTCGCCCGGCGAAGCCCGCGCCGATGCGCGCTGATGAAGAACAGGATCGCGGCGACCACCATGGTCGGGATGCGTCCGTAGCGGTCGCCGATCCGACCACCGAGGATGGCGCCGATCGCGCATCCGATCAGCGCGCTCGCCACCGCGAGACCCGTGATGGTCGACGAAAGGTGAAACTGGGCCTCGATCGGGTTGACGGCGCCGTTGACCACCGAGGAGTCGAATCCGAACAGAAAGCCGCCCACCGCCCCCGCGACCGCCAGGCCGATAACTCGTGCGTTCGATGCCTTCTTCGTCGATGCCATGAGTCCACTCTGCGCGGACCAATCGCCCCGTTCAATCCGTTGCGTCCGGGCGACGAAAAGTGGCAGGGCCGGTGCGCGTTCCTATCGTCGAGCGGTAGTCTCTACGCACCGAAGCCGTCCGTGCTTCCGAGGGAGGGATGCCCTATGGCAGACAAATCGCCGAAGAAGAACAGCGCCAAGACCGCTGCGTCTAAGTCTCTGAAAGAGAAGCGAGCCGAGAAGAAAACGAAGGCAGCTTCGAAGAGCAACGGATAGGCGGCCATTGCCGTAACTTCGCGAGCCGGGCCCCCAAGGCCCGGCTCGTTTTTTCGTGCGGTCCATGGCGGCGCGCGATCCAGCCGTCATACCCTGTTGTCATGACCGGACAGGAGGACGCGGAGCGCAGCATCTCGGATTCCGGGTTCGTGCTCGCTCCCCCGACCGCCTCTACCTGCCGTCCGCGCTCTACGACTCGTGGGACCCGACGACGACCTGTCGCTCGGCCGCTCGCTCGACTACCGCACCTACCTCGCGACCCTCGCGCAGGGCCAGCCGACCGCGCGCTCGCGCGGCATCGGCAACGGCCGCGCGCTGCACGACGCGGCCATCAGCTTCTCGCTCGCCGAGCGCGTGTCGTGGACGCCCGGTCGGTGGGCATCCTCGGCGGCCACGGCGAGGCGCGCGGCAGCGAGACGCTATGAGGCTCGGTCGCCCGCATCGCGTACGGCACTGTCGCAGCACGACTTCACGATCCTGACGGGCGGCGGCCCCGGCGCGATGGAGGCCGCCCACCTCGGCGCGCGGTATGCGCCGCTCGGCGACGCCGCCTTCGACGACGCGCTTGCGCGAATTTCGAGCGACCCTGCGACCGTCCGATTTCCGTTCCCGCACGGCAGCGACCTGGTCAGGGATGGCGCCTTCGACCCGGCCGCGCTGCGGCAGCTGCACGCCTGGATGCGGCCGGCCATGGAGCTCGCGCCGGGATCGCGAGGCGAAGGCGGGGGTCTCGGTCGGCATCCCGACCTGGCTGTACGGCCACGAACCGGCGACTCCGTTCGCGACCGAGCACGCCAAGTACTTCGAGAACTCGATCCGTGAGGAGGGCCTGCTCACTCTCGCCATCTACGGCGCGATCTACGCGCCCGGCAGCTCGGGCACCCTGCAGGAGATCTTCGAGGACGCCAACCAGAACTTCTACGTGCCGCCCAACGAGGGCATGAGCCCGATGGTCTTCCTCGACATCGACGGCTACTGGACCGCGCAGTTTCCCGGTCATCCCGGTGCTGCGCTCACTCTTCGGCGACGCGTTTCGACGCAGGTCGTCACGGTCGTCACGACCGCCGAGGCGGCCGTCGCCGCGATCGAGGAGCGCTCGGCGGATGTCGCCAGGTGGGCGGCCACGGCCGCCGACCGCAAGCTGCGGGCGTAGCTGCCACGCGCCGCACACAGCGGGTAGCGTGGGGCGCATGACCAACTGGCGCGAGGGCGCATCCGACGAAGTGCAGGACGACTTCGACCGGCTCGCCGAGGTGACGATCGCGGCCGCCCGCAACTTTCTCGACCAGGCCGGCGACTTCATCCCGTTTCCGATGGTGATCAAGGCCGACGGCGAACTCGCGCTCATCGGGCTGGAGCAGCCTGTCACCCCCACCGTGCCCGACGTGCTGCAGGTGCTGCAGGGAATCGAGACGCTGTTCCGCGAGCGCCGCGACTCGATCCGCGCGCTCGCGATCGGCTCAGACGTGCAGGTGCCGGAAGAGGCGACGGATGCCATCGAGGTGCGCCTCGAGCACCGCGATGGCCTCGCGGTCACAGCTCATCGTGCCGTACCAGATCGACCCGCTCGACGACACCTACATCTACGACGAACCGCGCATCCAGGAGGGCGACCGCGTCATCTGGGACTAGTCGCTACGACGCGGCTGCCCCGCGGGCATCCAGGTAGGCGTGCGCGAAACCGAGGTAGTTCTCGCGCGATCTGGTGCTGGGCGACATCCGCCGAGAGCGTGCCGGCGAGGTGGCCGGCCAGCGGGTCCCACCAGATGCTGCGGCCGATCGCGAAACCGACGTAGCCCGGCAAGCGGGGCCGCGACCTCCAGCCAGCGGTCGAGGTCCTCCGTCGACGCGTGGCGACCGAGGATGATGCAGTCGGCGGTGCGCCCGCCGCGCTTCGCGAGGTCGGCGACGGCCGCCGCATCCTCCGTGCGTGTCCATCCCCTCGACCTTCCAGATTGCGGGGTCCGCGCCGTGGTCCTGCAGAAATCCGATGACCTCGAGCGTGAGCTTTGGGCGCAGCTCGTCGTCGTAGCGCTTCTTGTCGCCGCCCACCGAGCGCAGGTCGTCGTCGGTCGCCGGAACCAGCAGCTCGACGATCAGGTGGTGCCGGGTCTCGGCGGCCCACGCCGACACGACCTTCAGCCGCTCGGCCTGCTGCAGCCGGTCCGGAACCGACAGCGCGGGATTGTCGCGGATCAGCACCTTCGCGTGGTCGGTCGCGAAGTACCCGGCGTGCGTCTTCCAGTCGTCGCCGTACGCGAACTCGAACCAGTCCTTGCCGCTCGCCTCCAGGGGCATCGACAGGTTGATGAGGCCGTCCGATTTCGCGGCGAGCTCGGCGACATCCGCCCCGTACTCCTCGTCGACGAGGATGCCGGCCTGCGCGCGCGTCCGGCAGCCGCTTGGTCGCGTCGACGAGCGCCTCGTAGACCAGCATCTTGTCGGCGCGGATTCGCGCGGCCTGTGCCGCCGTCGGTGCCGTCGGTGAGCTTGTACAACTCCTTCTCGAGGCTGTCGCGGTGGTCGTCGGCGAGGATGAACAGGGGTCGTGCGGCGGTTGGCGATCCGCTCATAGTGCTTTCAGTTTTGCAGGGACTGCCGTGCTTGTCGCATAAGCGGCCCGAAAAATTGAGCAGCTGGCCGTACCGCCGTCGCGACTGCTACCAGGGCACGGTGCCGTTGCGGTCCTGGAAGGTGCCCGTCGGGCCGTCCGACCCGATTGTCGCGAGCTCGACGATGGCGTCCGTGCCCTCGGTCGACACTCTGGTGCCCGCGGTTGCCGTTGAGATCGGTCGCGGTGTAGCCGGGGTCGACCACGTTGATTCGGATCTCGGGAAACGCCTTCGCATACTGCACGGTGAGCATTGTGACCGCCGACTTCGACGAGCTGTAGGCGATGGTCGGAAAGTTCGACTCGAGCCGCGACTTGTCGGTGACGACACCGATCGAGCCCAGGCCGCTCGCCACGTTGACGATCACCGGGTCGTCGGACTTCAAGCAGCAGCGGGCAGCATCGCGTGCGTGACGCGCACGAGGCCGAACACGTTGGTCGCGTACACGAGCTCGAGGTCGTCGGCCGTGACGTCCGAGGGGCTTTGCCCCGTCGCCCGCGATCCCCGCGTTGTTGATGAGCACGTCGAGCCGGCCGTCGCGGCGCTGGATGTCGCGGGCCGCAGCATCCACCGATTCGTCGCTCGTCACGTCGAGTTCGATGAAGCGTGCGCCGACCGTTTCGGCCGCGACACGACCCCGGCCCGGATCGCGAGCGCCGAGATAGACCGAGTGGCCCGCGAGAACCAGGCGCCGGGCCGTCTCGAATCCGAGCCCTTTGTTGGCCCCGGTGATGAGCGTGATCGTCACCTCCCCATTATTAGCGACCGACGCCGGCGATGTGAGGCATGTTCGGTGTCGGGGGAATACGGCAGACTGGGAAAATGCTGTAACCAGCACCTGCACGAGGGCGTGCACCACGCTTCCAACCACGTTCCTTGGGCCACCCAGGTTCGTTGGGCCACACAACCTCTTCGGGAATCGCCATGTCAGACACTGCCCAGATTGCGCCGCCGCCGGTGAACACCACAGCCCCCGACGAGGCGGCGATCGGGTCGCGCAACCGGCTCGTCATCGGCATTCTCATGGTGTCGACGTTCGTCGTCATCCTGAACGAGACCATCATCGGTGTCGCGCTGCCGCAGTTCCTCAAGCAGCTGCACATCGACGCGAGCGCCGGCCAGTGGCTCAGCGCCGCGTTCATGCTCACGATGGCCGTCGTCATCCCGATCACCGGCTTCCTGCTGCAGCGGTTCAACACGCGACCCGATCTTCATCGCGGCCATGTCGTTCTTCAGCGCGGGCACGCTCATCGCGATCCTCGCCCCCGGATTCGACGTGCTGCTGGTCGGTCGAGTCGTGCAGGCCTGCGGAACGGCCATCATGTTCCCGCTGCTCATCACGACGGTGATGGAGCTCGTGCCCCCGGCCACCCGCGGGCGCACCATGGGCAACATCTCGATCGTCATCTCGGTGGCTCCCGCCATCGGGCCGTCGATCTCCGGTGTCATCATCAACGCGCTGCACGCGTGGCAGTGGCTGTTCATCCTCGTGCTGCCTATCGCGCTCGCCGCGCTCATCATCGGCGGAATCCGGGTCAAGAACGTCACGACGCCGAAGAAGACGAAATTCGACGTGCTCTCGGTCATCCTCTCGGCGCTCGGTTTCGGGGGCCTGGTCTACGGCATCAGCAACCTCGGTACCGCGACGGCCAGCACCATCGCCCTGAACGGCTGGCTGCCACTCGGCGTCGGCGTGGTCGGGATCGCGCTGTTCGTTCTTCGACAGTTGCCGCTGCAGAAGCGGGATGGCGCACTGCTCGACCTGCGCACGTTCAAGTCGCCCACGTTCACGTTCTCGATCATCATGCTGGTCATCAGCATGATGGCGTTCTTCGGCACGATCATCGTGCTGCCGATCTACCTCGAGTCGGTGCTCGGGCTGAGCCCCATCGATACGGGGCTATTGCTGCTGCCGGGTGGCCTGCTCATGGGCCTGCTGGCGCCGTTCGTCGGCCGCTTCTATGACAAGTACGGGCCCACGGGGCTTCTCACCACGGGCACTGTGCTCACCAGCCTCACCTTCTGGGCGATGACGACGTTCGATTCGCACACGTCGGTGTGGTGGGTATTCGTCGCATACCTGGTGCTGAGCGTCGCGCTGGCACTGCTCTTCACCCCGATCTTCACGGCGAGCCTCGGCTCGCTGCCCGAACACCTGTATTCGCACGGAAGCGCCATCGTCGGCACAGTGCAGCAGGTCGCGGGCGCCGCCGGCACCGCCCTGCTCGTGACGATCCTGTCGTCGCACCAGCTGTATACGGCTCCGAACGGCCTCGCGACGGTGGATTCGACGGCTGTCGGCATCCACTGGGCGTTCGTCACCGCGGCCGTGATCTCAGTGCTGGCGATCCCGGCGGCATTCTTCGTGCGCCCGCCGCCGACACCGCGTAACGATGGCCGTGCAGAGCGCGGGCATCCTGCTCTGGCGCCGCGCCGACGCCGGCCTCGAGGTGTTCGTCGCGCACATGGGAGGCCCGTTCTGGGCGCGCAAGGATGCCGGCGCCTGGTCGATCCCGAAGGGCGAATACGACGCCGACGAAGACCCCCTGGAGGCCGCGCGGCGGGAATTCGCGGAAGAGATCGGGGTCGACGCTCCCGCGCACGACTACGTGACTGCTGGGCGAGTTCCGTCAGTCGTCGGGCAAGGTCGTGACCGCCTACGCCGCGGAGTCGGATTTCGAGGTCGACGCAGGTGCGCAGCAACACGTTCGCCGTGGAATGGCCCCCGAAGTCAGGCCGAATCCAGGAGTTCCCCGAGGTAGACCGCGCCGAGTGGATGCCGCTCGCAGACGCCGAGTGGCGTCTCGTCAAAGGCCAGGTTGCCCTGCTCGGTGCGCTCGCACAGCTGGCTCGGGTAGCCGCTACTTCGGAATCCAGTTGTTGTCGTCGGGATTCGGTCCTGTGCGCTCGTCGCGGTTCAGCGCCGATGATCGTGGCGAGGTCCTCGTCGGTCAGCTCGAAATCGAAGATCGCGAAGTTCTCGACCATCCGTTCGCGCTTCACGGACTTCGGGAACACGATGTCGCCGCGCTGGATGTGCCAGCGGAGCGTGACCTGGGCCGGGGTCTTGCCGAGGCGGTTCGGCGATCGCCACGATCACCGGGTCGCCGAGCACCTTGCCCTGCGCGATGGGCGACCATGCCTCGGTCGCTATTCCGTTGTCGAAGTCGAACGCGCGCACATCATCCTGCGTCAGGTAGGGATGCGCCTCGATCTGGTTGACGGACGGGATGTGGTCGGTGTCGATCGAGGAGGCGACGGATGTGGGCGGGCTGGAAATTGGAGACGCCGATCGCCCGCACCTTGCCGGTCGCGTACATCTCTTCCATGGCCTCCAGGTGTCGACGAAGTCGCCGACCGCGGGCATCGGCCAGTGGATGAGGAAGAGGTCGAGATAGCCGATGTCGAGCGTTTCGAGCGTGCTGCTCGAACGCGTTCATGGCGTCATCGTGCGCGTGGAAGGAGTTGTTGAGCTTGCTGGTCACGAAGACGTCTTCGCGGTTCAGACCCGACTCGCGAACGGCCTCGCCGACGCCCTGCTCGTTGCGGTACATCTCCGCGGTGTCGATGTGGCGGTAGCCGACCTCGAGGGCCTGCAGCGTCGCATCCTTCGTCTCGGCCGGCGGAATCTGGAAGACGCCGAAACCGAGCTGCGGAATCTCGACGCCGTTGTTCAGTGTGATGGTGGGCACAGTGGTCATGGGTTCCACGCTAATCGTTTCGCGCGTCGCTAGTATTCGCTTCAACGCTTTGTCGGCTTCACCGAGAGGATGATCGTGGCCCCGCACATCAACTACCTGGCGGTCATCGCCGCCACCCTCTCGACCATGGTCGTCGGCTCCATCTGGTATGCGCCCAGGGTGTTCGGCAACTACTGGATGAAGAAGGCCGGCGTGACGCCGTCGGGTCGAGCATCCGACGCGATCTGGCCCATCATCATCACAGTTCTCGTGAGTTTCATCACCGCGTGGGTGCTCGCCGGCGCCGGCTACCTCTCCGAGTTCTTCTATCACGGCAGCTTCCTGCTGAACGCGCTCGGCACCGGCGGCGTGCTCTGGGCGGGCTTCACCGCGGCGCGGTTCGTCACGCACGACGCGTTCGACCGCAGGCCGAGCGGATTGACGATCCTCAACATCGCGCACGAACTCGTGACCATCCTCGTCATGGCGCTCATCATCGGGGTCTGGCCGCCGCCGCTGCCCTAGTCGGCGAGAATGAGGGCATGACCTTCGAACTGCGCACCTACACCGCAACGCCCGGCCGACTCGACGACGTCGTCGCTCGCTTTCGCGATCACACCGTTGGCCTCCTGGCCCGGCACGGCATCGAGAGCCTCGGCTACTGGACGGCCACGACCAAGGCCGACACGCTCATCTACGTGGTGCGGCACACGGGTGACCCCGAGGCGAGCTGGGCGGCGTTCCGCTCCGATCCCGACTGGATCGCGGCTCGCGATGCATCCATCGCGAATGGCGAGATCGTGGCCCACATCGACTCCGTCTTCATGGAGCCCACGGACTTCTCCGCCATCTCTTAGCCAAGCGCGAAGCGCGCGTAGGCGGCCGCCGCCCTCGTGAAGCCGGCCTGCGCCGTCGCGGTCGCCGACTCGAAATGCTCGGGTTCGATCAGCGCCGTCTTCGATGCTGGTCGGCGTCGCCAGGTGCCGACCACGCGACCCTTCGAGACGATGGTCGGAAGAAAGATGCCGTTGTTGCCGGGGACGATGCGCGCCGAGTGTTCGGCCGCCAGCGGCAGCGATCGGTCCTGGTAGCCGAGCAGGTACTCGTCGAAGCCGGGCAGGGCGTGAACCGTGGAGCTCACACGAGCAGCGGATGCGGCATCCAGCTCGCTAGTGGCAATCCAGTAGCTGGTGCCGTCGTGCACGAGTTCAGTCAGCCGCCTCGGAGCAGCTGGCGATCGCCGCACGCACGTCGGCCAGAGTGAGCTTGCTCCACCAGGCGAAGTCGCGTTCCGTCGCCGGGCCGTGGCTCGCGAGATAGCGCAACGCGAATTGCGCGAGCGCTGCCTGGCGCTCGGGTGATCTCTGCGCAGGGATCCAGTCGTCTACTAGCACGAGTGCCTGCTGGGTTCCGGCGGTAGGCCCCCAGCAGATGAGGCCGCGCTGCGACAGGTAGAAGATCACGTGGTAGCCGCGCTGGCCGTCGGGCGCGATGCCGTTGCCGGCGAGCAGCGCCATGAACTGGTCGCGGCTCATCGACGTGCCGGCGAGCGCTGTGGCGACGATGGACTCGGATCGCACAAGCGTCGGCGCGTCGAGACCCAGGTTTTCGAACCGGGACTTCGCGCCCTGGAGGGTGCGCGCGGCGGTGAGGTCGAGCATCCAGCGGAGGTCTTCGGAGGCGATGAAGTGAAGAGTGCCCCGCATCGGCAGGGTGCGCACGACTTCTCCGTGGTCCAGTGCGGCAAGCACGTCGGACCGCACGGAGCCGGCCGTGCGCAGGCCGACCGCCCAGAGGGCGTTCGCGAAGTCCTGCGCCTGAAGAGCGAGCAGGTGACGCACGGTCTCGACGACCGAGCCGGATGCGGCCGGCTGGATGCGCTGGGTGAACTGGCGCAGCCGCAGGATTTCCCGAGCGCTCACCTCCACGGCCATCCGACAAGTATGGCGTCGACGGCTGACTTGCTAGAGTGGACTAACCATATTTAGTCCACTTGGAGCGTTTCGAATGAGCGCGGTGAACATCCACGATGCGAAGACACACTTTTCGCGGTTGGTCGACCGCGCGGCATCCGGCGAGACAATACTGATCGCCAAAGCGGGAAGACCGGTGGCACGGCTGGTGCCGCTCGAACCTGCGACCACAGGCGCCCCGCGTCGCACAGGCTTCCTTCGAGGCATGTACACGGTTCCCGACGACTTCGACCGCATGTTCGAGGATGAGATCCGCCGCGAATTCAACGGCGAATAATGATCTACCTGGTCGACACTCACATCCTGCTGTGGGCAGCTCTCGAGCCCGACCGGCTGTCGGGCGATGCTCTTGGAATCCTCGAGGATCGCGAGACCGGTGTCATGTTCAGCTCCGCCACGATCTGGGAGGTGGCAATCAAGTCCGCCAAACAGCGCCCCGACTTCGGGGTCGACCCTCGACTTCTGCGACGGGCACTCACCGAGAGCGGGTACAGCGAACTTGCCATCTCCGCCGAGCACGCCTCTGCGGTGGCCGACCTGCCGGGTTTGCACGGCGACCCCTTCGACCGGATTCAGATCGCGCAGGCGCGCAGCGAGGGCCTGGTATTTCTCACCAGCGACGTGGCCCTGGCCGACTACGGCTTTCCCGTGCGCCTCGTTTAGCTCCACTGTTCGCCCTGTGCGAACCCGGCGGAAATCGTTAGCACTCTACCTACCCGAGTGCTAGATTTATCGAAGTTGAGTTACTTCGACTCAACTTTGAAACTTGAATCGTCGAGCTGCATCGCGCGGCCCACGTAAAGGAGAAAAGAAGATGTCAGTCCTCTACAAGATGCCGATCGACCTGTACCGCGACGGCGACCACTACACGCTCAACGCCGACCTGCCGGGCATCGACCCGAGTTCGGTCGACCTCGACGTCGACGGCCAGTACCTGACCATCCGCGCCGAGCGCGTTGCGCCGAGCGCGGAGGGTCTCAACTGGCTCGCCCGCGAGAACCGCAGCGGATCGTTCGTGCGTCGACTCACCCTCGGCGAGTCCGTCGACCGCGAGAACATCAGCGCCAGCTACAACGCCGGTGTGCTGAGCGTCACCATCCCGGTCGCCGAGAAGGCCAAGGCCCGCAAGATCGAGGTCGTCGCTTCCCAGCCGGCCGCCGTCAAGAAGTCGTCTGTGAAGGCTGCAGCGTAGGGTTCACCCCCAAAAACCGAATGCCGCGACGAGCGATCGTCGCGGCATTCGTGCATTCTCGGGTCGTAGCTAGCAGGTCGTCCACTTGTTGGGCGTGGCCGTCGTTGCCGCGGCGCCCGCCTGGCGCTCGACCTCGGCGACGATACCCGGAAGAACCTTCCTCATGTACGGGCCCCAGAGCAGCTTGATGATGAGGGCGAGCACGGGCCTGGCCGGCGCACTCTTCGGGAAGAACGTGTACGACCAGTGGATGTTCGTTCCGCCCGTGACCTCGGTGAACGTCCACTCGGCGCGCGCATGGTGAACGAGGTGTCCGAAGATCTTCTGGAACTCGGTGAGGTTGTAGGCGAAGAAGCCATACGGCTCGACGTTGGTCGTGGTCTCGACAACCCAGCCGCCGTCGGACAGCATGAGCTGCCGTGTCTGCCCGGGTTGATCCCACTTGCCGGTCTGGTCGCGAACCTCGACAACGCCGGGCAGCGCGCCCGACTTGGGGTAGTAGCCCACCGGCGTCAGCGGCGTCGCAGTGGTCCAGGCCTGGGTGCGCGTCGCGGATGCCACCAGCTCGGCGATTGCAGTTGATCCTCGGGGGGACATCCGATCTTCTCCTTGTTCAGGATCTATTCGGAGCCGTTGTCGTTTTGGACGTGCCATCGTGTTCAGTCATTTCGCTGGGCGAAGAATTCGATCAACACCGGCGCGAGAGAATCGGCCGCGACGTTGTGGTCCTGTCCCTGGATCGTACGCCGCACCGCATGGGGCACGGCCGATTGGATGGCGTGCGCCGAGTTGGCGGCCCACTCGGGGCTCGCAGCGCCATCCATCGCCAGCACCGGGATCGTGAGCCGTTCGAGCCGGGCGGTGGGTACGTCGCCGTCGCCCGTGAGTGCCAGGTCGTAGAGCAGGGTGGGTGCGAGGGCGACCATGCCGGGCCACCACGGTGACTGCGTCAGTCCGTCGGTATTCTCCATGCCGGTGCCCTTGACGAAGGTCAGCGCCGCAAGAGACGGGTCGCCGGCGTCGAGCGCCGGCTGCACGCCGGCCATCGCTTCGGTGTTGCCGGCCAGGTAGGGCGGCTCGTAAACGGCGAGCCGTGCGATGTCCACGCCACGCAGAGCCGCCTCGATGCTCAGGATCGCGCCCGACGAGTGCCCGTAGACGACCGCGCCGCCGCCCGCCGCCGCGATCACTGCCGCGAGGTCCTCGGTCTCGCGCTCGACGGCGTAGGGCTGCGTGTCGCCGCTGTCGCCACGACCGCGTCGATCCCACGTGTAGACGGTGAAATGCGGTGCCAACAGTGTGACGAGCGGGCCGGGCGAGAGGCGCGTGTTGAACGCTCCCCCGGTGATCACCAGCGCCGGGCCGGCGCCCTCGCGGTCGTAGGCGATGGACGTTCCGTCGGCGGATTCAGCAAACTGGGGCATGGCGCAATTGAAGCACCACCGCGTGACGTTGTCGCCGGCAGGCGGTCAGAGGTCGAGCTGCAGGATTGTGAGGTCGAGCCAGCGATCGAACTTGGTGCCGATCTCGCGAAGCCGCCCCACCTCGACGAAGCCGAGGCTCTGGTGGAGGCCGATGGATGCCGCGTTGCCGCTTTCGATGTCGGCGAGCATCACGTGGTGACCGGCGGCCCGAGCGCGTTCGACGAGCTCCACGAGCAGCGCGCGGCCCACGCCCCGGCCCTGGAATGGCGCCGCGATGTACACCGAATCCTCGACGGTGTGACGGTACCCGAACTTGGCGCGCCAGCGGGCGTAGGTGGCGTAGCCGGCCAGCTCGTCACCCTCGATGGCCACGAGCACCGGGTCGCCGGCGGCGGTGCGCGCGGCGAGCCAGTCTTCCCGCTCGCTGCGATCGACGACATCATCCGTCCAGATGGCGGTGGAGTTCGCGATCGCGTCGTTGTGGATCGCGAGGATCGCGTCGAGGTCGGCGTCAACGGCCGGGCGGATGAGCATTCCACCAGCGTATTGCGGGGGCGGGGGTCTCGATACGCCCGGGCCTCCTCCGTCGGCTCGCGCTACTCGACCACCGGGCTGGCGCTCGTTCCTCACGCCACTACTCGACCTTCTCGGCTTCGCCTCGCAGTTATCCACAGGCGATACCAAGACGTGACAGTGAATCCGTTCGAGTTGGTGGTCGGGCGAGATCGAATGCGGTAACGTCGTGCTCCGTGCCATTCGGCACAGCAATGGTTGGTGAGAAGGAGTAGAGCCGTGAATTATCGTCACAGTCTCGAATTGCGCACTCTGCGCCACCTTCAGCGACCCATCCACGATCTACCCACGAGCTTGCGAGTGCTCTGACGTCATAGCGACGCCCTCAGCCCCGCACCCAAGGTTCGGGGCTTTTTCTATGTCCACACGCGCTGCAGCGCGACGGCATGTGCCCCGACAGCAGGCTCCCCGCCGCGAATGATCGACGACGGCGGGGAGCAGGCGACCGCGCACAGTGAAGCACCACCCGACAGAGAAAAGATAAGGACATGAAAAAGATCACCGAACGGCTCCTGAGCTGGGCGTCCGACATCGAGCCGAATACGCTCGAGCAGGCACGCATTGCGTCCACGATGCCGTTCATCTACCCGCACCTGGCGTTGATGCCGGATGCCCACCTCGGCCGCGGAGCGACCGTCGGCTCGGTTATCCCGACGCTGGGCGCGATCATGCCCGCCGCGGTCGGCGTCGACATCGGCTGCGGGATGATCGCTGTCAAGACGCAGTGGACCCGGGCGGATATCGCACGGTCAGCGGGATTCGCTTAGAGTTCTGCGCGAGCAGATCGAGCGGGCAATCCCGCTGTCGGCGGGCGGGCAGAACAACAAGATCGTCGCTACCGCCGAACCACGGATCGCCGAATTGACAGCGCGGGCCGAGGCCATCGGTCTCGAGCCAGGAGACTACGCCGCGCGGTGGGCAGCCCAGCTGGGTTCGCTCGGCAGCGGTAACCACTTCATCGAGGTCAGCCTCGACGAGGCGGACGCCGTGTGGCTGTTCCTGCACTCGGGCAGCCGGGGTGTCGGTAACCGGATCGCCGGTCACCACATCAAGGTCGCACAGGAGCAGATGGAGAAGTACTGGATCAGCCTTCCCGATCTCGACCTGGCCTACCTGGTCGAAGGCACCGCCGAGTTCGACCGGTACATCGCCGACCTGCGCTGGGCACAGCACTTTGCACTGCTCAACCGGGAGGAAATGATGGACCGGGTTGCGCGGCAGGTGTCGGAGTTCTTCGACGACCCTGTGATCGAAGCTGAGCGGATCAACACTCACCACAACTTCACCGAACAGGAGAAGCACTTTGGCAGGGTTGTCTGGCTGTCGCGGAAGGGCGCGATCTCGGCGAAACTCGGCGAGCCGGGGCTCATCCCGGGCTCCATGGGAACAGCGTCGTATGTCGTCACCGGCAAGGGAAATGCTGTAGCTCTCGAGTCGTCACCGCACGGTGCCGGACGCCGGTTCTCACGGACCGCGGCGCGGAAGACGTTTACGCACGAACAATTGCGGGAGGCGATGGAGGGGATCGAATACAGGGACACGGACGCGTTCCTGGATGAGATCCCGCAGGCATACAAGGATATCGATCAGGTTATGGCTGACGCCGCCGACCTGGTCGAGGTGCGGCACACGCTGCACCAGATCCTGAACGTCAAGGGCAACTGAGCTGAGGGGTCCGGGTCTCGATACGCCCGGGCCTCCTCCGTCGGCTCGTGCTACTCGACCACCCGCAACCTCGGGCCTCCTCCGTCGGCTCGTGCTACTCGACCACCCGCACGGCGCTACTCGACCACCGGCACGGCGCTACTCGACCACCGGCTAGTTGTTGTTGATCCAGCAGTCGAGTTCGCGATCATCGAACCTGGTCCAGGAGGTGGCTGTCGGAATCTCCGGGAACAGGTCGTGGCCATTCGACGGCACCTCGCTCGCGCAATCCTTGGCGCCGAGAGCCGAGAGCGCCGCGGCTCCGGGATAGGCCGCGCCTTTGCCCCCGGCGAGGGTGAGAGCTGCGGCAAAGCTCCAGTCGCTCGGGCCGGTGCAGTCGGCATAGGTGGTCTGCGCGCCATCCGGGCCGTTGTTGAGTACGTCGTCTTCGCAGCGGTCGAACTTCTTCGGGTCGGTGTTGAGCTGCTCGGTGAGAGCAGAAAACGACGTGGGCAGGTCTTCGAGCGTCGGCGAAGCCACCGAGCTGCCGATCTTGATGCGAGTGATGTCGCAGCGCACCCAGCGCGCGCCATCGTTCCACTGGGCGACCGACGGGATGTAGTAGTTCAGTCTCAGCAGCCCCAGCGTCTGCAGGCCCGGAAGGTCGATGGCCGCCTGGCGCACGCAGGCCGCATATGCGGCGTCGTCGACATCCGTTCGCACCGAATTTGTGGAAGTCAGCCAGCTTCCCGTGAACGTGCCGCCGATCCGGGGCACCGCGAACGTGTACGACTCATGTGCCTGCGAGCACGGGATCGCGGCCGACCCGCCCCAGTCCTCGTACCTCTGCGAGTCGGCATAGCTGACGGCCCAGCACTGACCGGTCTTCGGCGCCGGTGCGGCACCGGCGCCCGCGGCGGAGCATCCGGCGAGCGCGACCCCGACGACCAGCAGGAGGGCAAGGATGGACGCACTCCTTCGCCGGCTGCTGCTCGTCACCGCAGAAGACTACCGATCCCGGCTGCAAGAAAGCGGGATGTCGATCGTGCCCTATCGGGCTCGTCATAGAGGTGTCAGTATCGACCTACCGAAGGGAACACCATGCAATACTCACTTCTCGTCATGAGCCAGGAAGCCACCGAAGCCGAGATCGGCGAGGAGGCGATGGCCTGGGGGCGTGCCGCGTTCGACGCCTACGCCAAGTCACTCGATGCGGCCGGCGTGCTGGTCTCGGCCGACATCCTGCAACCGGTCGCCGCAGCGACGACCGTCTCGGTGCGGGATGGCGCGCTCGCCGTGCAGGATGGCCCCTTCGCCGACACGAAGGAGAAGCTCAACGGCACGTTCGTCATCCGTGTCGCCGACCTGGATGCCGCCATCGCGTGGGCGGAGAAGTGCCCGGGCGCGCAGTACGGTGCCGTCGAGATCCGGCCGTCCGCCGTGGTGTTCTACGACGGCAGCTGGCATTCCGCCGAATAGGCCACCCGTGAGCGACCGGGATTCGGCTAGTGCTGTGCAGGCAACCGAGGCCCGGACGGGCGGGGTCGATGCGCGCGCGGCCGAGGTCGCGCGCGCATCCTATGGGCGCCTGCTCGCCCTGCTTGCGGCGCCGACAGGCGACATCCCGACTGCCGAGGATGCCCTCAGCGACGCGTTCGAACGCGCCCTGACGACGTGGCCCGAGTCGGGTATTCCCGACAACCCGGAGGGATGGCTGCTGACGGTTGCGCGCAATCGGCTTCGCGACCTCTACAAGTCGTCTGCGCATCGCACCTCCACCGAGTTGCACGATGTGCACACGGTGCTCGATGAGATCGATATCGACGCGATCCCCGACAAGCGGCTCGAGCTGCTGTTCGTGTGCGCGCATCCGGCCATCGATGCCGGCATCCGTACGCCGCTGATGTTGCAGACCGTGCTCGGCTTCGAGTCGGCGCAGATCGCCGCGGCGTTCGCCGTGCCGGAGCCGGCGATGGCGCAGCGGCTGGTGCGGGCCAAACGACGAATCCGTGTGGCGCGCATCCCGTTCGCGCTGCCCGGCCGTGCCGACCTGGCCGGCCGGCTGCCCGCGGTGCTCGAGGCCATCTATGGTGCGTACGCGATCGACTGGCAGGGCGTGTCGGGCGCCACCGTGCGGGACTCGATGTCTGCGGAGTCGCTGTACCTGGCCACCACGCTCGCGTCGCTTCTCGGCGACGAGCCAGAGGCGTTCGGCCTTGTCGCGCTCATCGCCCTCTCACTCTCCCGAGCCCGAGCGCGGGAGGGCGGGGTGCCGCTCGACGAGCAGGACCCCCGTCTCTGGGACCTCGACCTGATCGCCCAGGGCGAGTCCGCTCTTCGACGGGCTCATGCCTCCGGACGCATCGGGCGCTTCCAGCTGGAGGCGGCGATCCAGTCGGCCCACTGTGCCCGGCGCGACGGGCGACCCACAGACTATGCGGCGCTTCGGCGGCTCTACGAGGCACTGATCCTGGTGGCGCCGACCCTGGGCGCGCGCGTCTCGCTGGCCGCGGCGGTGGCGGAAGTGGAGGGGCCCGCCGCCGGACTCGCCGAGCTCGACCGGGTCGATGCACCTCGCTTCCAGCCGCTCTGGGCGACGCGGGCGCACCTTCTCGCACAGCTCGGACAGACCGCGGATGCGCTGCTCGCCTACGACAAGGCGATCTCGTTGACGACGGACGCCGGCACGCGCGGCCGGCTGCGCGAACGCGCGGCCGGGCTGTCGCGGGAATGACACCGGCCGCCTCGGTATTCCGCGGCGGCCGGGTGAATCGGAGTTGTCGTTCGTTGCTTCGAGATCAGCATTGTCCGACTGCCTGTTACCAAATCGTGATCCAGCTATGAGTTCACCGTGAAGCTACGCGCGCGGCGCGACCTGCTTCCATTGGATCTTCAGGAATTCGGGATTCGCGCGATCGAACACCACCGGCAGAACATCGCCCGGGCGCGGCCACTTGTCGAGCGACGTGAACGGCGAGGTGTGCTCGTGACGGCGCGGGATGACGCCGGATCCGCTGACCTCGCCGACCATGTCGCAGCTGCCGACCGACGAATTGGTCGGCGGTTTCGAGGCCGACGTGATGCGGTACTCGCCCTCGACGGGGTCCTGGATGCCCATGAAGAAGTCGAGGATTCCCATGCCGAAACCCTACGCGGCCTGTCGCTCGACGTCGTCGCAACGAAGAGAAAGTGCCGCGAAGTGGGGCAGGCACCTTACCTCGGATCGCGCGTACGTTGTCTTACAGTAGATAAAGAATTTCTCGAGGCATCGGAAGATCGTGGCAGTCACAGCAGACATTGCGCACCGCATCCCGGCCGGGTGGTATCCCGATCGGGACGATCGCACGCGCCGTCGCTGGTGGAACGGTGTCGAGTGGACGCAGTACTACTCCGCCAACCCTGACTCGCAGCCTGCTCGCCCGCAGCCGCACACCCTGCGCCGGGCGATCACGTTCAAAGACCGCGTCGCGGCGTTCACTCTCGCCGGCCTGCTGCTCGCGAACCTCGTGCTGCTCGGCTTCGTGTCACACGTGCTGTAACTCGACGCAACACATTTCGACACCGCCCCGGTTGTCACGCAGGCTGTAACTGCAGTTCGGCCACCGGGAGGGAATGATGGGCACCGCAACGCACCACCTCGAGTTGTCGTCCGATTTGGGCTTCGGTGCGGAGCCCGGGCTGGCAGCCGACGAGTTCAAGGCGGCGTTCCGCAACCACGCGGCGGGTGTCGCGGTGATCACGGCCGACGCGGGCGACGGCCCGATCGGCATCACAGCCACCTCCGTCTTCTCCGTGAGCGCGGAGCCGCCCCTGCTCGTGTTCTCGATCTCGGAGCTCTCGTCGAGCGCTGCCACCCTGCGCGAGGCCGAGTACGTCGTGGTGCACCTGCTCGGCGCTGAGCAGCTCGACCTGGCTAAGCTCTGCTCGACCAGCGGGATCGACCGCTTTGCCGACACGTCGCTGTGGAGCCGCCTTCCCGACGGCGATCCCTACTTTCCGAGCGCTCAGTCATGGATCCGCGGTCGCGTGGCGGGCCGGATGCCGGCGGGCGGATCGACCGTCTTCGCTGTGCACGCCCTCGAGGCCAGAATCGCCGCCGACGGCGATTCGTCCGCGCCGCTGGTCTACCACAACCGGCGCTGGCACAGCCTGGGCGACCACTCCGCGATCGTTTCCTGACGCACAGTCCCCCCTTTGGGAGCCACCCGATCGGTGGGCACTTGAATTGGGGCGGGCGCACTGCTAACGGCCGCAAGTAGCCTCTGATTTGGGAGATTCTTACCCGATTTCCACGCATTCTCCGGGGGCACACCATTACTACCATCACGACCGAAACCGCAAGCCGACTGCCAGCTGGCTGGTACCTCGACCCCGCCCAGACGGGCGGCAAGCGCTGGTGGGACGGCGTCAAGTGGACCGAGCACCTCAAGATGCCCGAGGTCGTCGCCCCGAAGTCTGCGCCTGTCACGGGTGACCCGTACGGGCTCGGCCAGGTGCGCAACACGGGCCCCATCACGGTGCCGGCGATGACCGAACACGCCTCCGGCGGATCGCGGTTCTCACTCGACAACCGGGTCGCGTGGACCTCTCTTCTCTTCGGCCTCGTGGCCGTCGGCCTCACCCTCGCCCCGTCGCTGCCGGGCTCCCCGCTCTGGTGGGTCGCGAGCGCTGCCGTCGTGTCGCTGGTGACCGGTGTGGTCGCGGTGGCGGGTCGTGTCGCGGGCACCTCATCCAACGTCGTCGCACCCGTCGTCGGCGTCGTGCTCGCCGCCGCCGCCACGGCGATGATCGTGACGGGTGTCGGAATCTTCGGACTCATCAACTCTGCCGCCGCAGCGATCGAGCCTGCCGCGGCCGCTACGCCGTCGTCCGCAGCTCTCGCACCGGTGAGCTCGGTCGAACCGCTGGTGTTTCCCGCCAACCAGGATCTGACGGCGAGCGGACAGACGCTGCAGCAGGTCGCCACCGCACTGAACACCACCTTCGCGGGCGGCAACTCCAGCCTTGCGGCGGGCCAGGCGTGGCCCGCATCGATCACGTTCACCGACACCCAGGTGCTCGCCGCCGACGGAACGGTTCTCGCGACGATCCCGTCCGGCCACGTGCTCACCTACAAACTCGCTGCCGACGGCAAGAGCTACCTGCTCAGTGTGTCGGGCTCGAACCCCAGCCAGGTTTCGATCTACGACTCGGCGACCAACCGCTTCAGCTTCCGCTGCCTCGCGACCGACACCACCTGCACGCCCGCCCAGTAGCCACCCAGCGGCAGCGGACTCCTAGCGCCGCGCTGGTCGCTGCATGAAAGTCAGCGGCGGGCAGTTGACCGACTCGGTGCGGCCGGTGACCACGAACCCGTGGCGCTCGTAGAACGGAATGGTGCGCGGGTTCGGCGTCTCAAGATAGGCGGGAAGCCCACCGAGGTCGACGTATTCGAGCGAGGCGGCGAGGAGGGCCCCGCCGAGTCCCCGGCCCTGCCGGTCAGCGGAGACGCCCAGCCACGGCAGGTACCAGTGCGCATACCGCGGATGCGCGACATCCATCTGTTCGAGAATCGCGAACATCTCGGCGTGCTTGTCTTCGGCCACGGTTTCGATCAGCACCGCGCCGATCCGCTCCGCATCGGGTTCGGTTCCGGGCGGCAGCCACATCGCGACCGCGCCGAAGTCGTCGAGTTCCCACGCCGTGCTGGTCTCCATCGAGCTGTCGCCCAGGGCCGCGACGAACAGCGGGAAGCTCTTCGCGTACTCCTCGTCATCGGGAATCAGCCACCGTTCCACCGGGTCCGCAGCAAACGCCGAGGTGAGGGTGGCGCAGGCCCGCGCGGAGTCGGTTCGCGAGATCTGCGACAACGGGTGATCGCTCATGGCGGTCAGCCTATGCCCGAGCGAGGGCCTCCTGCGATGAGCAATTCTCGCAGGTAGTCCCACGATTGGGGGCCTGCACTGCGCGGCCGATGTGGCTAGCGTTCACAGCGGGGACAATCTTCGTTTTAGTTCGTGGGGGCACGCAATTTCCATCGAAACTCAGCCAGCGGTTCCGGCCGGCTGGTACACCGATCCGGCTGGTACTGGTGGCAAGCGTTGGTGGGACGGCGTGCAGTGGACGGCACATCTCCAGGCCGTCCCGCCTCCACCACCACCTGCACCGCCCACGGCGGTCGTCGTTCAGCAGCCGTATCGCGTCGACCCGTACGCGAACCGCTCCGCGACCCCCTACGGGGTGGGCACGGGATACCCCAACCAGGGCTACGTGCAGGTGCCCATGCAGCAGGTGCACCAGCAGCACAACTCGGCGGCCGTCGCATCGGTCGTCGTGGGCGCGCTGGCGTTCACTCTTTCGCTCGTCGGCCTGCTGCCCGGGTCGCCGATCTTCTACTACTCCGCCGGCGGCGTGTTCGCGATCATCGGCGGTGCTCGGGCCCTCGCACGGCGACGGCAGGGGTTCGGAACCGACCGCAAGGCGCCCATCGCGGCCATCATCCTCGGCTCGCTGGCCGTCGTCTTCATGATCACGGGCATCCTGATTCACGTCGTGGGCACAGAGGTGGCGAACACGAACTACACCTCTGGCACCACGTCGAACGCCGCGCCGCAGGTCTCCGGCGGCTCGAACGTGGCGAGCGCCACCGTTCCCGCGGCTCCGACCTTTGCGGCCGATGCCGAACTGACCGCCTACGAGAAGACCGCGGGAGACGTCGCACTCGACGTCGACAAGTTCGCGAACGGTGGATACGCGTTCGCGGACAACCCCAACTGGCCCGCCGCACTGACCGTGACGAGCGACGGCACCATCCTGCTTCCCCCGGGCACATCCCCCGGCACGCTGCCCGCCGGCCAGGAGATGCGCTACGTGCTGTCGGGAGACGCGCAGTCGTTCGACATCTACGTAACCGGCGGCACGCACGACGAGATCGCGATCTACGACTCCTCGACGAATTCGTTCACCTGGACCTGCGACGACAGCGACGCCTCCTGTCCACCCGGAGGCCTCACCCCGGATCCGGGAAACCAGTCGAGCACCACCACCAATAGCTAGCTTCTCGTGGTCGCATCGGCCAGCATGTAAATCAGGGGCACGAACCGCCCGGAGAAGAGCATGCCATGGCCGAGCCGTCCGAGAGCCGCGTCGCCGTCTACATCGATTTCGACAACATCGTGATCTCCCGGTACGACGAGGTGTTCGGACGCGGAAAGTTCATGTCCGACAAGGCGCGGTCGGTCGGTGCATCCGAAGGCCGACGAGAGGCATCGCACCGTCCGGCGCCGGCAGCCCGGGCGGTCGTGGATGTCGGCGCGATCCTCGACTACGCGACATCCTTCGGCAGCGTCGTCATCAGCCGCGCATTCGCCGACTGGTCGGCTCCGGCGAACTCGCGCTACTCGCGCCAGCTGGTCGATCGCGCCGTCGACCTGACGCAGCTGTTTCCCGACCGCGGCCTACCAGAAGAACGGCGCGGACATCCGGCTGTCGGTGGATGTCGTCGAGGACATGTTCCGGCTGCCGGAGATCACGCACGTCGTGATCGTCGCCGGCGACTCCGACTTCATCCCGCTGGCGCAGCGCTGCAAGCGACTCGGCCGCTACGTCGTCGGAATCGGCGTCGCCGGAGCCACGAGCAAACAGCTCGCCGCGGCCTGCAACGAGTTCAAGTTCTACGGCGAGCTGCCCGGAGTCGTGCCCGCCGATGCAACGACGCCCGAGCCGGAGCCGCAACCCGAACCGAAGCGGGAGGTGCGCAGCAGGCGGGCGAGCAAACCGCAGGAGGCACCGGAGCCGGAGCCGGTGGATCCGAAGCTCTCCGCGTCGCAACTGCTGGTGCGCGCCATGCGACTGGGCCACGACAAGAGCGACGAGGAGTGGCTGCAGCATCGGCCCCGTCAAGAACCAGATGATGCGCATCGACCCCTCGTTCAACGAGAAATCGCTCGGCTTCAAGTCGTTCTCCGACTTCCTGAAGTCGCGCGGATCCCTCGTCGAAATCGCGAAGGGCACTCCCGCCGGCCGGGTCAAGCTGAGAGAGTCGGCCCCGCCGGAGTCGTAGGCGGGCGAAGCCTGCGGCATTAAGATTCGGGCATGGAGCTGAATCCCGACGAGTACAACGCCGTGCTTGACCGTGCGAGCGCACGAGCGATGGAGTGGATCGAGTCGATTCCGGGCCGCGATGTCGCGCCCCGGTCCGACATCGCGACGATGAAGCTCGCGTTCGCTCGGCCTCTGCCGCAGGAGGGGCTCGATCCGGTCGATGTCGTCGAGGAGCTCGCGACCCTGGCCGAGCCGGGGCTGATGGCGATGCCGTCCGGACGTTTCTTCGGCTGGGTCATCGGCGGCACGCTTCCCGCGGCGCTCGGCGCCGACGTGCTGGTGAGCTCGTGGGACCAGAACGCGGCGATGCGCTATGCGTCACCGGCGACCGCAGCCATCGAGGAGGTCGCCGGCGAGTGGCTGCTCGACCTGCTC
This sequence comes from uncultured Actinomycetota bacterium, assembly GCA_963738535.1. Taxonomy (GTDB): domain Bacteria; phylum Actinomycetota; class Actinomycetes; order Actinomycetales; family Microbacteriaceae; genus Galbitalea. The sequence continues at coordinate 158,822 of CAVTXB010000006.1, read as the reverse complement.
GGGCTTCCGGCGGGGGCCGACGTCGGGTTCACGACGGGCGCGACGATGGCCAACTGGACGGGACTCGCCGCAGCCCGCGCGTCGGTGCTCAACTCGGTGGGCTGGGATGTCAACGCGCGCGGACTGCAGGGTGCACCCGTCGTCACCGTGCTGGCCGGAGCCGAGCGGCACGCCTCGGTCGACCTCGCACTGCGCTACCTCGGGTTCGGCCTGCCGACGGTTGTCGACGCCGACAGCGAGGGCCGCATCGACCTCGACGCGCTTCGTGCGGCCTTCGCCGGGGTCGACGGACCCGCGATCCTGTGCCTGCAGGCCGGTAACCTGCACTCGGGGGCGTTCGACCCGATGCGCGAGGCGGTCGCCATCGCCCATGAGCACGGGGCATGGGTGCACGTCGATGGCGCGTTCGGCCTCTGGGCAGCCGCGAGTCCCGCGCTGCGCGAGCAGCTCGATGGCGTCGAGACGGCCGACTCGTGGGCGACGGATGCCCACAAGACACTCAACGTGCCCTACGACTGCGGCGTGGCGATCATCGCGCGACCGGGTGTCGCGCGCGCGGCGCTCGGCGCCCAGACGGCGTACCTCATCAAGGATGGCGAGGCATCCGACCCCTACGACCTCGTGCCGGAGATGTCGCGCCGAGCGCGCGGCGTGCCGGTGTGGGCAGCCCTTCGCCAGCTGGGACGCGCCGGAGTCGTCTCCCTCGTCGACGGGCTGGTCGCGAACGCGCGGGCGCTCGCCACCGGACTTGCCGCCCTGCCAGGAGTGGAGGTGCTCAACGACGTCGTGTTCACCCAGGTCTCGCTCTCGTTCGGGTCAGACGAACGCACCCGCGCGGTCACGGCCGCCCTGATCGCAGACGGAGCGGTGTGGATGTCGGGCTCGCGATGGCGCGGACGCGACATCCTGCGCATCTCCGTCAGCAACTGGTCGACGGATGCCGACGACGTCGCGTTCTCGATCGCGGCCGTCGAACGTGCCATGGCGGCCGCCACCGATTGACCCGCGCTGTCACGCCTTTTGGGGACTCTTGCCCGCTGGCCCGCGGGCGTAGCGTGAATGCCGGGGGCACCATGACAACCGAACTTGATCACGAATTCCTTCTCACCGAAGAATTCAACTGGGACGAACCCATCAGCGCCTCGGCGCAGATGGCCATCTCGACCTACGGCTGCGACGAAGACCGTCTGCGACTCATCGCGCACGACTCCGTCAGCGCCGAATCGCTGGAGAGTCTCGCGCTCGTTCCGACCATCGAGGTGCGCTTCGCCGTCGCGAGCAATCCGGCGACACCGCTCGAAACGCTCATGCGCCTGACTCGCGACCACGCTCGACCGGTCAAAGCGGCAGCGAACCACACGGTCGACGAATTACCGGAGGAACGCCGCATTTTGGCGCGAAGCCTGGTCGAGTCGCCCATCCAGCGACTGAAATCGCGCCATTTCAGTTCCCGCGCAGCCTGAATCCGTTGTGGGCGCCCCGACGGGCCCCTAGCGCACCGAACAGTCTGCGTACAAACCCCTATACGTACGGGTTTTTGCGCGGTACAGTTCTGAAGGATTCTCGATTGCGGCACCCGAACCCGCCGAGCAGAAGTCGTCCTGTACAGCCGTGGTGTCGCAAAAAACTTCCAAAGCCCGAATCTTTGACTGGTACCCAGAACCCGACATAGAACTCGCAGCAACAGGTCGTTTTACCCGAAGACGATGACACCAGAAGTACAAATTACTGTTCGCGTGAACCCGACGCGGCAGGGGGTCCCGAATGCCCAATACCCGAACATCGAAGGCGCGCCGTCCTCAGCCGAAGGCACGCCAGCAGATCACCACCACACAGCCACTGCTCGGTCGAGATGACAACCTCACCGAGCTGCTCGACAGCGCCGCCAAAGCCGGCTCCGCCATCGTCGTCGTCGGAGTGCCCGGATCAGGGCGCACCACGCTTCTCGAGGGCGTTCGCTCCAGCGCGCCGGTCAACAGCGTGTGGGTCGCACCGCACCCGTGGGAGCGATTCCGCCAGTTCGCCGGCCTGTCCATGATCCTCGACGCCATCGGCGACCCCGCCATCGCCGAATTCATCGGTCGCTTCCAGTCGGCCGAGCCGACCGTCGACGGCACGCTCGCAACCGCGGCCGACCTGCTGCTTCTGCTGCGGTCGGAGAAGCGCGAGGAGACACTCGTGCTCATCGACGACGCCGACAAGTTCGACGACAACAGCCAGCTCGCGCTCACCTACCTGGCCGCACGCCTCGGGGGCACAGGCCTGCGCCTCGTCATGGCCGTGACACCCGAGTCGACCTTCGCCGCCTTCGCCGGCATGCGGAGCGTCTGGATCTCCCGCCTCGACCGTACCCAGTCGATGGAATTCGCGACCTCGATCGCACCCGGCATGGACCACCAGACCCTCGCCATGGTGTGCGACGCGTGCGGCGGCCTGCCCGGCATGATCAGCTCGACGATCGGCAACCTCACCCTCGGCCAGCTGCAGGGTCTCGCCCCGCTCGCGCTTCCGCTCTACCCCGGACCGGCGCCCCTCGAGTTCAACGCGTGGGAGCCGGAATCCGTTCTGCTGCTGCGCCGCCTGTCGACGGCGCCCCTGTGCAGCCTCTCGGCGATCCCCGGCATCCGCGACGCCGATCGTGACCGCTTCGAGCGGCTCACGTCGCAGGGCGTGCTCGAGGTTCACGGCAAGTTCGTCTCGATTCGGGACGGCGCGCTGAGGTCCGCCCTCTACTGGTCGATGACCAGCAAGCAGCGCAAAGAGCTTCACCGCCTCGCCGCCGTCGAGGAGGAGGGCCACAGCAGCGCACTCGTTCTCTGGCACGCCGACCACGGTGACAAAGCCGCCGACAGCAGCGCCGCACTGGTCGCCGAAGCCGGGTCGCTGTTCAAGGTCGGGCTGGCGGATGCCGCAGCCGAACTCGTCGAGCGCGCACTACTGCTCAGTCCGGCGCTCGACGGCCTGATCGACGACGTGCTCGCCCTGTGCGATGACCTGATCGTCGTGTCGGAGTTCAGCCTCGCTCGCCGCTACCTGGCGCAGTGCCGCCGGGCGGCCCAGGAGCCCACGCAGATCGCCGAATGCCTGCGACTCGAAGCCACGATCAGTTCGCTGACTGACGAAACCATCGACGTCGGCGCCATCAGCGTCTACGCGCGACGGTTCCGCAAGGACAACCCGGCTGCGAGCGCAGAGCTGCTCGCCTTTGCGGCCGTGTCACTCGCCAATGCCGGGGACATCAGCGGCGCGCGCACACAAATCGACCAGGCCTACCGCATCCAGTCCGCCGACCTGGTGGACGCGGCCAGCGTGCAGAACTGGGCCCGGCGCTACATCGACGCGATCGACGGTGGAGGAGACGGCTCGCGGGTCACCGACGAGGCGGAGAACGACGTCGATGCGCTGCCCATCCCGGTGCAGCTGGTCGCCGGCCGGGCGCTCATGTTCGAGGAGCACTACGACGAGGCGCGGCACACGTTCCGCAGCCTTACGCTGTCGGCGCCCGAGCACCGCGACGCCGAGGACTGGACCTCGCGCATCCTGATGCTCACAGCCGAGAACGAGGCTCGCGCCGGGAACATCGCCGAAGCGGGACGAACCCTGAGCCGCCTCGCCGACCTCTCCCCCGCTCCGACCTTCCGCAACCAGCTGCTGTTCGCCTGGCATGAGGCGATCGTGCGCGACCGCCCGGACGCCGAACTTCTGCTCGCCGAAGCGCGCATGAAAGCCAGCCAGTCGCACCAGCCGGTGCTGTCGGCCCAGCTGCTCGCGCTCGAGGGCGCGATCGCGCTCATGCACGGTGACCTTGATGAGGCGCGGGTTCGGCTGGCGCGGGCCTACGACTCCGCGCTGGAGCTTCGGCCCGACTACCTGCGGGTGGAGGGCGACTTCGTCGAGGTGCTCGCACGGCGCGGCGAGTGGGATGCGGCCCGTCGTGTGACGGCCCGGTTCGCCGATCGCACCGCCCGGTACCCGTCACGCTGGTCGGAGATGGTGCTGGCGCGCTGCCAGGCGATCGTCGCCGGCGACGAGACGCTGCTGAGCGAGTTCCAGAGGGCGCTCGCCGTGGCCAACAAGAACGGCGCGCAGTACCAGATCGCCCGGGAACGCCTCAGCCTGGCCATGGCGCTCGAGCGCTTCGGTCACGGCCAGCGCGCCACCGAGCAGAGGCAGGCGGCCGAGTACCTTTTCGAGATGCTGTCGGCATCGGGCTGGGTGAACGCGTCGCACGACTCGACGACGACCATGATCGAGCAGCCCATGCAGAACTCCCTGCTGTCGACACTCACCGAGAGCGAGCTCGCCGTGCTGCGGCTCATGCGCAAGGGCGTGCGCAACAAGGACATCGCGGCCGCACTGTTCGTCTCGCTGCGCACCGTCGAGGTTCGCATCACGCAGATCTATCGCAAGCTGGAGGCGCGCTCGCGATCACACCTGCTCACCCTGCTGCCGGCCGACCTGGATCAGATCGAATCCTTCTGATGCACGGCGGCCCGCCGCTGCGGGCTCTGCCAGACCCCGCTTGACGCGCCGCCCAGGGCACGGCGCAGCGCCACCAGGCAGAGGATGGCGTCGAGGATGCGCAGGAACGGGAACACGAGCGCGTACAGAAGGAAGCGGCCGTTGCGCGTCAGGATCGCGGTCACGATCGACAGCACGAGGTCGGGAATGAGGATGCCGGCGGCGAGCACCCAGGCGGGCAGGAGGGTCGAGAACTCGCGCAGGTCGCCCGTGGCGTCGAGCCCCCAGCCGACGAACAGTGTGGAGAGTTCGGAGAGCACTGCCACGGGGGGCGCAATGACCAGCATGATGCACGCGATCAGCAGTTCGACCACCGAGAGCCATGCGACCACGAAGAAGACGCGCGCGTGCCAGCCGTGGCGGAAGAGCGTCTGCCAGAAACCCAGCGACCAGCGCCGCACCTGCTTCGAGTAGTCGCGCAGGGTGTCCGGGTCTTGCGTGCGGGCCACCGCGGCATCGCGGGTTGAACGCGATTCGGCCCAGCGACTTCGCGTGGATCTCGAACGTCATGTTGTAGTCCTCGATGCTGAGGCCGGGAGCATCGATGTCGATGTCGATGGATCACGCGCGTGCGGTACATGCTGGCGAACCCGGGCACGATCGAGACGACGTTCACGCGGCGCGATGCCTGCCCGTACTTGAGCAGGTACTGCACCGCGATATAGACGCGCTGGCGGTAGGTCACCAGGATGCGGCCCATGAGCGTCGCGGGCGGCGGATGGAAGATGGTGGATGCTCGCCCAGCCACCGCGACGACCTCCGGATCGTCGAACAGGGGCAGCCCGGAGTCCATGTAGTCGGCATCGAGCACGGTGTCGGCATCCAGCAGCATGACGACGTCGTAGCGCTCGACCAGGTCGAAGTGCTCGATCGCCGCGACGATCGCCCCGGCCTTTCCGCGATTGGGGTTGATGTCGAGCACGTTCGCACCGCGGCGGATCGCCAGTTCGGTCGTCGCATCGCTCGACCCATCCGAGGCTACATAGATCTGCCCGCACGGCACCTGCGACATCGCGGAGTCGAGGGTCTTCTCGATGACGAGCTCCTCGTTGTGGGCCGCGATGACGATCGCGACGCCACCCTTCTCGATCACCGGGCGGTAGGACTCCGGAACCGCGCTTGATCGCTCCGGCGATGCCGCGCACGATCCCCGCGCCACCCCAGAAGAGCGTGCCGATGCCGACGACACCGACAATGGTGACGAGCAGGACAAGGGGTACCGACTGCACGGGTTGGGGTCCTTTCGCACCTCACGATGAACGCCGGAGGGTTCGGGGGCTGCGCGGCGTCATCTCACAGGTTAATGGCCGCAGCGGGCCCGCGAAACCGGCATTTCCGCACGATTTTGCGGTTCATACGGGCCCCCGCATTCCCTTGCCGCAATTCCGCAAAGTCCGCTCCGGGCTCTCGCCCGGGGCACCGGTTGCACGTCAGTGTTATGCCCAGCCCCCTCCCCCGAAAGAAGGCGCCCACCCATGACTACGATCATTTCCCCCACCCAGGACCAGCGCGACGAACCGCGCCACTCCCGCACGCAGCCCCGAGCCGTACCCCGCGGCGCCAGTCACCCCGGATTCGACTTCGATGTCGCCGTGGTCGGCCTCGGCTACGTCGGTCTCCCGACCGCGATCTCGTACCACGCCGGCGGCTCGCGAGTGCTCGGCCTGGACGCCAGCGAGATGCGACTCTCCACGATCACTCATGGCGGTGCCGACCTGCTCGAGCGCGACCAGCGTCGCCTGGCCGAGGCGCTCGCCTCCGACTCGCTGCTGCTGACCTCGCAGGCACGCATGCTGTCACGTGCCGCCGCCGTCGTGATCTGCGTGCCCACCCCGGTCGACGAGTACCTCACCCCCGACCTGCGGATTCTCGCGGCGGCCTGCGAGACGGTCGTCGCGAACGCGGTTCCCGGCCAGCTGATCATGCTCACCTCCACCACCTACGTGGGATGCACCCAGGACTTCGTCGTGAAGCCGCTCGAAGACCGCGGTTTCGTGATCGGCGACGACATCTTCGTGGCCTTCAGCGCCGAGCGCATCGACCCCGGCAACGACAAGGTCGACCAGGAGGCCATCCCCCGCGTCGTCGGAGGCGCCACCGCCGAGTGCGAGCAGCGCGCCGACGAGCTGCTGCATCGCTACGCCGGCAGCGTGCACCACGTGGGCTCGCTCGCCACCGCCGAAATGACCAAGCTGATGCGAGAACACCTTCCGCGCCGTCAACATCGCGCTCGCCAACGAGTTCGCGGACATCTGCGCGCACCTCGGAATCCCGGTCAACGACGTGATCGACGCGGCCGCCACCAAGCCGTACGGCTTCATGGCGTTCCGTCCCGGCCCCGGCGTCGGTGGACACTGCATCCCGTGCGACCCGCACTACCTGCTGTGGCAGCTGCGCAAGGACCGCATCTCCGCCCCGCTCATCGAGCGCACCATGGGCGAGATCGCCAGCCGGCCCGGCCGGTCGTCGACAAGGCACGCGACCTTCTCTCGGAGCGCGGGAGTGCCGATGCGCCAGGCGCGCATCCTCGTCGTCGGAATCTCGTACAAGCCGGATGTCGCGGACCTGCGCGAATCGCCCGCCCTCGAAATCCTGTCGTCGTTCGCCCACGCCGGATCCTTCGTCGGATTCGTCGACAGCCACTTCGACCAGGTCAAACTCGAATCAGGAGACATCGTGCCCGCAACGCACCGCCCGGAATTCTTCCAGCCCGACCTTGTGCTCATCCACACCCGGCACTCGGATGCCGACCTGACTGGATCCCCGAGGGCAGCTCGTGCTCGACCCCCGTCACCCCGAGACCGGAGCGGCGGTCGCAGCATGAGGTCACTCGTCACCGGCGGCGCCGGATTCATCGGAAGCCACCTCGTCGAGCACCTGCTCGCCAAGGGCGACTCCGTTCTCGTGCTCGACGACCTGAGCACCGGCAACCTGGCCAACCTTGACGGGGTGCGCAACCACCCGCGTTTCCAGTTCGTGCAGGGCACCATCCTCGACCCCGCGGTCGTGCTGGAGTGCGTGTCGCAGGTCGACCGGGTCTTCCACCTGGCCGCCGCGGTGGGCGTCAAGCTCATCGTCGAGCAGCCGCTCGACAGCCTGCGGGCCAACATCCACGGCACCGAGAACGTGCTCATGGTGTGTGCCGAGACCGGTCACCACGCTGCTGCTCGCATCCACCAGCGAGATCTACGGCAAGAACGAGTCCGACGCCTCGTCGAGGAATCGGACCGCATACTCGGATCGGCGCTGAAATCGCGCTGGAGCTACGCAGCCGCCAAGGGTATCGACGAAGCGTTCGCCCACGCGTACTACACGCAGTTCGGACTTCCCGTGGCGATCGTGCGCCTGTTCAACACGGTCGGCCCCCGCCAGAAGGGCCGCTACGGCATGGTCGTTCCGAACCTCGTCGGCCAGGCGCTTCGCGGCGACCCGCTGACCGTGTTCGGCAACGGCAAGCAGACCCGCTGCTTCTCGTCGGTGTTCGATGTCGTGCCCGCGCTCGTCAAGATCGCGAGAATCGACCGAGGCGTACGGCCAGGCCTACAACCTGGGCGGCGCGCAGGAGATCTCGATCCTCGAACTCGCGGAACTGATCATCCAGGAGACCGGCAGCACGAGCGAGATCAAGCTGGTGCCCTACGAGAACGCCTACGGCGACGGCTACGAAGACATGCGTCGGCGCGTGCCGAACAACACGAAGGCCAACGAGCTGGTCGGATTCGTTCCGACCCGGGGTATCGATTCGATCGTGCGCAGCGTCGCCGAGAGCCTCCACACCTCCGTCGACCGCGATGACTGGACCATGCAGCAGGCGCGCCCCGCGAAGGTTGCATTCGCAGCGGTGTCGTAATGTGCGGGATCGTTGCGTGTCGCACGGCCGGATCCGCTCCGGATTACCTGTGCGACGCGCTCGAGGCACTCGAGTACCGCGGATACGACTCCGTCGGCATCGCGCTGCAGACCGCTGACGGCGGCGTGCTGCGCCTGCGCAGCACGCAGCGCGTGGCAGAACTGGTCGAACGCATGTCGAACCAGACGATCCCCGAACTCACCGGTGCGGGCATCGGCCACACCCGGTGGGCGACGCATGGTGGTGTGTCCGAACGCAACGCGCACCCGCACACCGACTGCACCGGCGAGGTGTACGTCGTGCACAACGGAATCGTCGAGAACTGCGAAGAGCTGCGTGCCACCCTGCGCGCGGCCGGCCACGAGTTCTCCTCAGACGTCGACAGCGAGGTGATCGCGCACCTGGTCGAGGACGAACTCGCCCAGGGCGTCGACCTCGCCGACGCCCTCAGCCACACGATCGAGCGCTGCGAGGGATCCGGCGCGATCGTGGTCATGCATTCGCGCTCCGGGCGGATCGTCGGCGCCAGTCGCCACGCTCCGCTCGTAGTCGCGGCATCGCCGGACGGGTCGTTCCTTGCGAGCGACATAGGCGCGTTCGGGTCGCTAGTCGCATCGTTTCAGGTGCTCCGGGACGGCGATGTCGTTGAATTGGCCAACCCGGTGCGCTGGTCGGGAACCCACTCGACCCAGCCCCCGGTTGTCGCCCACGAGTGGTCGGGCAACGAGCTCGGCCTGCACGGCTACCCCGACCACATGGCCAAAGAGATCGACGAGCAGCCCGAGCTCGCCGGCCGCATTCTTGACCGCGTCGGATCCACCGCGACCAGCGGCGCGCTCTGGCGCTCGCTCCAGCTGCCCCGATTCGATCGTGTCGCCATCGTCGGATGCGGCACCTCGCTGAACGCGGGAGGCATCATCGCCGCTGCCTTCCGCCGTTTCGGCACCATGCCCGCGGAGACGATCATCGCCAGCGAAGCGGCGGACGCCGTGCTCGGCCCGCGCACGCTGGTGATCGCCATGAGCCAGTCGGGCGAGACCGCCGACATCCTTCACGCGCTCGACGGCCCCAATTTCACCGGCGTTCCGGTGCTCGCGATCACCAACAATCCTCACTCGAGCCTCGCTCGCCGGGCTGATGCGATCGTCGAGTGTAACGCCGGCCACGAGGTCGGAGTTGCGGCGACCAAGACGTTCGTCGCCCAGGTGCTGACCGGGGTGGCCGTCGCCATCTCCGCGCTGCAGGAACTCGGCAGTGTCGATCGTCGCAGCGGCGAGTCGATCTTCGACGACCTGCGGCGCATGCCCGACCTTCTCGCGCAGTCGCTGACGGTGTCGAAGCAGGTCGTTCCTCAGCTGGCCGCACAGCTCGCCGATTCAGCCGGAGTGATCTTCCTGGGTCGCGGTGCCGGCGTCGTGTACGCGGCGGAGGGTGCGCTGAAACTGAAGGAACTCACCTATCGCTGGGCCCAGCACTACCCCGCCGGCGAACTCAAGCACGGGCCGCTCGCACTTGTCGAAGAGGGAACACCCGTCGTGGTCATCGAGAGCGGTGGGCCGAAGATCGCCGGCAATATCGCCGAAGTGGCGGCTCGTGGCGCGCGACTCATCACCATCGGAGGCAGCGGCAGCACCATCCCCGCTCTCGGACACAGCCTGCTCGCGCCGGTCGACAACGGCTTCCAGCCGTGCGGGCCGCTCGAGTGCGTGATCCCGATGCAGGTGCTGGCTCGCGAGCTCGCCCTGGTGCTCGGCAAAGATGTGGATAAGCCGCGAAACCTTGCAAAATCGGTCACGGTCGAGTAACAAAGCCTAGATGGGATTCCGGCGATCGCGAACGATCGCGGCTCTCGCGGTAGCTCTTGCCGCGACTGCTGCGCTGTCGTCGTGCACACCACACTCGACCACTCATGCATCCGGGCATCACACCAAAGGTGCACCGTCGAGCCACACTCCGACGGTTTCGCCCACCCCGACACCGACGCCCACCCCGACTCCGACGCCCATCCCCAAGGCGGCCCCGGCGCCGACCGACCCGTACCCGTGGCACACCAACATCGTGTCGACCACGTTCTGGGTCGGTGAGATCTTCGACCCGAACGCCTCGGACGGCAGCCAGGTCATCTCGACCTACGACACCAACTGGTACGCCAACTACGGTGGATGCGACGGCGTGATCTCGGCCAACGCGTGCGACACCGAGGCGCGCACGGCAGCCAACGGCTACTTCCCGCTGCGGATGATCCCGAAGCAGAATCCGTTCTACCTCGACCTGCCGTTCGACGACGTCAACAACTCGAGCGCGTTTGCGCAGCGCGGGTCGGTCGTTCCGTGGGCAGCGGCCTACGCGTCGATCGTGAGAAACCCGAACTACAGCCTGATGAAGAACCGCTGGGTCGAACTCACCAAGGGCGGCCACACCTGTTATGGGCAGATCGAGGATGCCGGCCCCGGAGAGTACGACGACACGAACTACGTGTTCGGCAGCGGGGATGCTCGCCCCCAGAACACGCGGTACGGCGGAGCCGGCCTCGACGTCTCGCCGGCGCTCAACGGATGCCTCGGATTCGCCGAACTGAACGGCGACGGCGACCACCTCTCGTGGCGTTTCATCGACGCTTCACAGGTTCCGGCGGGTCCCTGGACGCGCCTCGTGACCACGACGCCCGTCGAGGAGTGATTTCCGCCGCCTGCGGCTGAAACTGCGGTAGTGCACTCTCCCGATTTCGCCTGCTGATCAGGCTTTTTCACTGTGCGACAGCGGTGCATGCGGACATCCGCACATTCCCCCGCTAACCCCGCAGGCTTGCCCGCAGGGCGTTGATTCCTCTCTATAGGCACGACAGATTTGCTTAGGTCAGGCGCCCCCCGATTTCAGCGCCTGCGCGCGTCCGTGGACCCGACTGCGACGCGGCCTCCAAGAGGCATCTGCAATGAGAGGAACATCGTGAAGATCACGCCAGGAGAATCCCCGAACACCCTGCGTCGCCGCCTGATGGCTATTGCCTCGGCCACGGTGATCCTGGCTGTGTCGGCAACACTTTCGCTCGTCGGCCCGGCTCAGGCCGACGACACGAGCACGCCGGCACCCGTCAGCAGCACGGCACCCGACCCGACGCCGACCACGGATCCGACCACCCCGGCTCCCGACCCGTCGACGAGCGCGGCCCCCACGACTCCGGTCGACACCACTACTCCGGCCCCCACGGACACGTCGACCCCAACCCCGACGCCGACCGACAGCTCCACGCCGACCCCGACGCCCTCGTCATCGTCATCGTCATCGTCGACGACCCCCAGCTTCAACGCGGCGCTCACGCCGGTCACCCCGGCCGCCGCCAAGCCGAAGGTCGTCGTCTCGTTCACCTTCGACGACGGCAACGCCGACACCGTGACCGCCGCGCCCATCATGAACGCGCAGGGCTTCTTCGGCACCTACTACACGAACTCGGGCACAATCGGGCAGCCCGGCTACCAGACCATGGCCGACCTCGCCAACCTCTACGCAGCACACAACGAAATCGCCGGTCACACGGTCAACCACCCCGACCTGGCAACGCTGCCGACGGCCGAGGCGGAACGCGAGATCTGCCTCGACCGCGACAACCTGCTCAGCTGGGGCTACCCGGTCACCGACTTCGCGTACCCCTTCGCGTCAACCAATGCGACCATCGACGGCCTGGCCAAGACCTGTGGCTACAACAGCGCACGTAACCTCGGCGACATCCAGTCCCGCTTCGGTTGCGCCGGTTGCGAGTACGCGGAAACCATCCCGCCGGCAAACGCCTACGAACTGGCCGCGCTCGACGAGGCCGACGACACGTGGACGCTGACGGACTTCGAGAACGCCGTCACCAACGCGCAGAACAACGGCGGCGGCTGGGTCATCCTGACCTTCCACCACATCTGCGACAACACCTGCGACCCGCTCGCCGTCACGCCCGAGCTGTTCACGCAGTTCGTGGACTGGCTGAAGACGCAGACCAACGACCCGACGCAGAACCTGTCCGTCGAGACGGTGCAGCAGGTCATCGGCGGAGCCGTTCAGCCGCCCGTCGTCGTGCCGCCCGCAACCAGCTCGACCAACGTCACGAACCCCGGCTTCGAGACCCTCGACACCACGACGGGCCTTCCCACCTGCTGGAGCGAGGCCGGCTACGGCACGAACACCCCCGTCTTCAGCATGGTTACGCCCGGCCACAACAGTAACGAGGCCGCACAGCTGACGATGTCGGCCTACACCGACGGCGACGCCAAGATCATGCCGACTCTCGACCTCGGCACCTGCACGCCCTCGGTCAACCCCGGCCAGTCATACCAGCTGAGCACGTGGTACAAATCCACGGCCCAAACGCAATACGACGTCTACTTGCGCACGACATCCGGCGCATGGGTCTACTGGACCTCCAGCCCGTTCTACGCGGCGGCATCCGGATGGACCCAGACGTCCTGGGTCACTCCGCCCATCCCCACCGGATACAACGGAATCGACTTCGGCCTGACCCTGTCGTCCGTCGGCACCCTGACGACCGATGACTACAACCTCGCCACGGCGGCCACCCCGCTCACCACGACGGCAACAGTCACCCCGATCAACCCCAACGGCGCCAACGGCTGGTACAACAGCCAGCCGACCGTGTCGCTGAGCGTCGCCAACGACGGGGTCGCCTCCACCACCGAGTACTCGTACGACGGCGGCACCACGTGGACGCCGTACACGGGCACCATCACGATCCCGAACGGCCGATCGACACTCTCGTTCCGGTCGCGGACCGCCACGGTCACCGAGGCGACCCAGTCGCTGACGTTCGCCGTCGACACCGACCTGCCGACCGTGATCGCCGCCTTCAGCACCACAGGACGCACCTTCAGCGCCTTCGGTGCAGACGCGACCTCCGGGCCCAACCAGATCCGGTACTCGTACAACGGCGGTACCACCTGGAACAACTACACCGCCCCGGTGACCGTCGACAACGCGGCCTACACGGTGGAGATCGAGTCGATCGACGCAGCGGGCAACATCTCGCTGCCGATCACGATCACCGAGCCGCCCGTCACCACCGCGACCGTCTCGCCGGCAACGCCGGACGGCCTCGCGGGCTGGTACAAGACGCAGCCGACGGTGACACTCGCCGCGGGCACGCCCCAGACCGGCCAGGTGACGTACTACTCGTACGACGGAGTGACCTTCACCCCGTACACCGCACCGCTCGTGGTGCCCGACGGAACCTACACGCTCTCGTACTACACGACGGGCGCCGGCTACACCGAGGCAACGCACACGCTCTCGCTCAAGGTCGACAGCACGGCACCAGTGGTGTCACCGTCGTTCGACTCGACAACGCGCACCTACAGCGTGGTCGCCACTGACGCGGCGTCCGGAGTGACGAGCATCGAGGAGAACATCAACAACGCCGGCTGGGTCGCGTACCCGGGCCCGACGGTGACGAACGCCTCCTCGCTGTCCATCCTGTTCCGGGCGACCGACGCGGCTGGCAACGTCTCGGCCAGCGTGCCGCTGCTGATCGGCAGCGTGTCGGCGGCAACGCTGGCAGCCGTCACCCCGGCCGCTCCCAACGGAGCCGCAGGCTGGTACACGGTGGCACCCCAGGTGCTGCTGTCCGCCAGTGGAACCGTCTCCGGACAGGTCATCGAGTACGCCATCAACAACGGCAGCTGGAGCACCTACACCGGCGCGGTCACCATCGGAGCGGGTGTCTCGAGCTTCGAGTACCGCACCATCGGAACCGGCTTCACCGAGGCGACCCACACGATCAACTTCTCGGTTGACCTCGACGCTCCGGTCGTTACCCCCGCGTTCAATAGTGCGACCCGCACGTGGAGCGCCACGGTCACCGACGGCACATCCGGGCCCGGAGCAATCCAGGTGCGCGCAGCCGGCTCGACGACCTGGACGGCATACACCGGCCCGGTCACAGTCGGCAACGGCTCGCTGTCCCTCGAATTCCAGGGCTCGGATGTCGCGGGTAACACCTCGTCGATCGTCGCCCTGAAAGAGGGAGCGGTGACCACCGCAACGGTCAACCCGGCCACCCCGAACGGCAGCAACGGCTGGTACAAGACGACCCCGGTCGTCACGCTGTCCACCGGCGCCGCGTCGCTCGGCTCGCCGAGCAGCGACCAGGTGACGCAGTACTCCTACGACGGAGCGACCTGGGTCACGTACACCGGCCCGATCTCGGTTCCTGACGGCACAGTGACGCTGAGCTACCGCACCGTGGGAGCCGGCATCACCGAGGCAGCCCGCTCGATTGCGATCAAGACGGACACCGTCGCCCCGACCGTGACCCCGCTGTTCAACACCGCGACCCGCACCTACAGTGCGACCGCGGCGGACACGAACTCCGGCGTCAGCGGCATCCAGGTGGACGTGAACGGAACCGGATGGACCCCCTACACCGCACCGGTGGCAGTCGGCAACGGCTCGACCCCCCTCCAGTTCCGCGCAACGGACTTCGCTGGCAACACCAGCGCAGTCGTCTCGCTGAACCCCGGATCGGCCGTCACGGCGAGCATCTCGCCCGCGACGCCGAACGGCTCGGCCGGCTGGTACATCACCGACCCGACCGTGACGCTCACCCCGGTGGGCACGCTCGGATCCGGTGAGACCGTGCAGTACTCGTTCAACGGCACCACCTGGACGAACTACTCCACCCCGGTCGCACTGCCCGCCGGAGTCGACACGCTGCAGTACCGCACCTCGACGGCCACCATCGCCGCCGGAACGGTCACGGCAAGCGTCGACCTGGCGAACCCGACAGTGTCGCCGTCGTTCAACTCGAGCACCCGCACGGTGACCGTCACCGCCGGCAACGGCGGCGCGGGCGCGGCAACCATCGCCTACCGCCTCTCCGGCGCGACGACGTGGACGGCCTACACGGGCCCGCTCCACATCGGTGCCGCCGCTGAGACGCTCCAGTTCGAGTCGACGGATCCGGCAGGACGGGTCTCCGCAGTGTCCACGCTGTCGATCCCGAAGGGCGTGTCCCTGACGACGTCCTCCGTAACGCTGTCGATCGACCCGGCCAAAGTTCCGTACCTGCAGGCGGGCACCGCACGCGTGACCGTGCTCTCCGGCGGCAAGCTGGGGATCGGCAACGTGACGATCTCGGTCGACGGCAAGGCCTACAAGACGGTGATGCTTTTCGCGGGTGTCGCCATCGTGCAGCTCTCGAAGACGCTCGCGGTCGGCACCCACACGGTTGTCGCGACCTACGCCGGCAGCACCACAGCACTGCCGGCCACGTCGGCCACGCAGACGCTGACGGTCGGCAAAGCGAAGACGACGATCGTCCTGAGCCAGGCCGCAGCATCCACCCTGGCGTCGAAGTCCACCGGTCACCTGAGCAAGGCGAAGCTCGCAAGCCACGCCGTGAAGGTGACGGTGCACATCGTCGGCAGCAAGAAGGCCGCGAAGGGCAAGATCGTGATCACGGTCAACGGTAAGAAGATCCGCACCGTGTCGCTCACCTCGTCCAGCGCGGGCAAGTACATCGTGAACCTCCCGGCCTTCTCGAAGAAGACCAAGAAGATCACGGTTCGCGCCACCTTCCTGGGCACCAAGTCGCTGAAGTCGGCGAAGAGCAAGAGCGTGGTCATCCACCTCAACAAGTAACCCGAGACGGAACGGCGCTGCGCTCCTGGAGCGCAGCGTCGTTTCGCTGTCTCAGCCGGTGGTCGAGTAGCGCGCAGCCCGGTGGTCGAGTAGCAGCGCGCTCTGGCGCAGCCCGGTGGTCGAGTAGCGCGCTCTGGCGCAGCCGCTGGTCGAGTAGCGCGCTCTGGCGCAGCCCGGTGGTCGAGTAGCGCGCTCTGGCGCGCGTATCGAGACCCCCGCACGCTCGACCCTCTGACCGCAACCCCTTGCCGCAGTGCTTCGACGAGCCAAGGCTGGATGTCATCCACACCATCTCCTCGAAAGGAATCTGAGATGACAAGCAACCCCATCCTGCCGATCGTGCCCGAGGGCGCTGCCCCGGTCGACGACAGCACGGCCGACGACGGTGAAACGACAGACAGCGAATCCACGGTCGACGAGGATCTGCGCGAGGGCGACGACGTTAACGAGAAGCTCGACGAGTAGCTCGCGGGCGGGGTCTCGATACGCCGGCTCGTTCCTCGCGCAGCTACTCGACCACCGGGCGCGCCGCTACTGGGCGGCGCGCTCCAGCACCAGCTCGCGCACGCGGGCGGCATCCGCGGTGCCCTTCATGGCCTTCATGACGGCACCGATGACGGCACCGGCGGCCTGCACCTTGCCCTCGCGGATCTTCTCGAGAACATCGGGCTGGGCGGCGAGCGCCTCGTCGATCGCCGCGATCAGCGCGTGTCGTCCGAGACGACCTTGAGACCCGCGCGACTCGACAACCTGGGTCGGCGTGCCCTCGCCGTCGATGCGCCCAGCAGCACCTGGCGAGCGAGACGGTCGGTGAGCTCGCCCGACTCGATGAGGGCGATCAGCTCCGAGACATCCTTCGGCGCTGACCAGGGACGAGGCATCCACGCCGCGCTCGTTGGCAGACGCGGGCGATCTCGCCGGTCCACCACTTGCGCGCGGACTGTGCCATCGCGCCCTCGGCGACCGTCTCCTCGATCTCGACCAGCAGCCCGGAGTTGACGACATCCTGGAACTCGAGGTCGGTGAAGCTCCACGCCTCCTGCAGGCGCTTGCGACGAACAGCGGGCTTCTCGGGCAGCGCCGCGCGCAGCTCCTCGATCAGCGCGGCGCCGGGCACGACCGGCAGCAGGTCGGGCTCCGGGAAGTAGCGGTAGTCGTCGGCATCGCTCTTCGGACGACCCGCGACTCGTGACGCCGGTGTCCTCGTGCCAGTGCCGCGTCTCCTGGATGATCGTTCCGCCGGCCTGCGAGGATGGCCGCCTGCCGCTGGATCTCGTAACGGATGGCGCGCTCGACCCAGCGCAGCGAGTTGACGTTCTTCGTCTCGGTGCGGGTGCCGAGCTTGCCCGAGCCGCGCGGCGACAGCGAGATGTTCGCGTCGCAGCGGAGGTTGCCGCGCTCCATGCGCGCCTCCGAGATGCCCAGCGACAACACGATGTCGCGGATGGTCGAGACGTAGGCCTTGGCGAGCTCCGGCGCATCCTTCTCGGCACCCGTGATCATCTTGGTGACGATCTCGACCAGCGGAACGCCGGCGCGGTTGTAGTCGACCAGCGAGTACTCGGCGCCCTGGATGCGACCGGTCGCGCCGCCGACGTGGGTGAGCTTGCCGGCATCCTCCTCCATGTGCGCGCGCTCGATCTCGATGGTGAAGGTGCGACCGTCGGCGAGCTCGACCTCGACCTCGCCGTCGTAGGCGATCGGCTCATCGAACTGGCTGATCTGGTAGTTCTTCGCGAGGTCGGGGTAGAAGTAGTTCTTGCGGGCGAACCGCGACGTCTCGGCGATCGAGCACCCGAGGGCCAGCCCGAGGCTGATCGAGTACTTGACGGCCTGCTCGTTGACGACCGGCAGCGAGCCCGGGAGACCGAGGTCGACGGGCGTGATCTGTGTGTTGGGCTCCGCGGCCACCGCTCCGAACGCGGCGGGGTTCGGCGCATCCGAGAACATCTTCGTCGACGGTGCCGAGTTCGACGTGCACCTCGAATCCGAGCACGGGCTCGAAGAGTTCGAGAGCTTTGTCGTAGTCCAAGAGTTCGGCTGTGGCCATGCAGCAATTCTAGGCGGCAGGCAAATCGCGGGTCGTTCGACGCCAACAGTTGGTTGACGCCGCATCCCGCAGCGGGAACAGTGGAGCTATGACAGCGTGGTTCGATCGGGTGTGGCGTTCGCTTGAAGATACGGTCGAGTCCGGTCGAATTCCCGGGGTCGTGGCGGGAATCCGTCACGAGGGCGAGATCGAGATCTTCACCTCGGGCAGGCTCGCATTCGGCGGGGCTGCGGAAATGACACCAGACACCCGGTTTCGCATCGCCTCGCTCAGCAAGATCGTGCTGGGCGCCCTCGCGGCATCCATGATGGCGGACGGCCTGTTCGCACCGGAGGACGCCATCGCGACGTGGGCACCCGAGCTCGCCAGCCCGCGCGTGCTCGTGCGGCCGCACGCCTCCCTCGATGAGACGGTGCCCGCTGCGCGACCGATCACGATCAACCACCTGCTCACTCTCACTCACGGCCTCGGCGTGATCTTCGAGCCCACGCCGATCGCACTGGCGATGGAGGCGTCCGGGGTCGGGGCCAGCGCCGTGCCGCCGCAGCTGACCGCCGACGACTACCTGGCGAGACTCGGCGAGCTTCCTCTGGCGCACCAGCCCGGCGAGCGCTGGATGTACAACATGGGATGCGACATCCTTTCGGCCCTGCTTCCCCGGATCGCCGGTGAATCGCTCACCGAGCTGCTCACCGCCCGCATCTTCGAGCCGGCGGGCATGACCTCGACCTCGTTTTCGGGCGACCACCTGCCGACCGAATATGTGGGCACCGAGAACGGCATCGAAGAGTATGAGCCTGTGGCCGGTGTCTTCGAGCGCGAGCCGCCGTTCGAGACTCTCGCCGGCGGCCTGGTTTCGACGGTGCCGGACTACCTGCACTTTCTGTCAGCGCTCGCGGACGCAAAACTCATGCCGCACGACCAGTTGCGGGCCATGACGAGCGACCGCCTGTCGCCCGCACAGCGCGAGGGCACCGAGCTTCTGCTCGGAGACTCGACGAGCTGGGGCTGGGAGGTGGGCATCGTGACGTCGGGTACCAGGCCGGGCGCGTCAGCGGGCGCCTACGGATGGACGGGGGGAACGGGCACCAGCGCCTTCGTCGACCCGGCCTTCGACCTGTTGGGCACCGTCTTCACCCAGCGGATGATGGCGGGGCCGCAGGACGACTTCGACTACTTCATGCACCCGATAGCCGAGTCGCTCTCGTAGGTCGCGGTCAGAGGTCGATCGGGCTCGTCGCGGTGCTCACCGTCTCGCGGTGCACCGGGATCTCGGTCGTTACCGCGAGCGGCTCCAGTGGGGCGTCGTCGGACTTCTCCGATCGCACGAACGCGATTCCGCCCAGGATGAGCACGCCCCCGATCAGCTGGGACACCGACAGGTCCTGGCCGAGCAGCAGCCACGCGTAGAGCGCCGCGAAGACGACCTCGAGCAGGCCCATGAACGAGGCGAGCCGTGAGCCGAGGATCTCGCTGGCCGTGATGCTGGTGGCGTAGGCGATGCCGGTTCCCGACCACGCCCACGATCACGAGCGGCAGCCACCACGGCGCGCACCGTACCGAACAGGTGAACGGTTCCGAACTTCATGGCGAACGGCACGATGCCGGTGACGCCGACGACCAGCAGCGCGATGCCGCCCAGCACGAGGCCGCTTCCCGCCAGCGCGACGGGCGGTAGGTCCCTCGCTGGGCTTCGCCGCGATCACGTAGTAGACGGCGCATCCGATCGCGCCCAGGAACGCGAAGGCGAGGCCGAACCAGTTGATCGCGCCGTGGCCGCTGGGGCCGACGACCAGCACGAGCCCGACCAGCGCTACGGCGGAACCGATGAGCACCACCAGCTTGGGCAGCTTACGGGAGCGGATCCAGGCGGCAGCCGACGAGCAGCAGCGGCGCCATGTATTCGATCAGAACGGCCGTGCTGATGGGCACGAGGCTGATGGCGGTGATGTAGACGAGCTGCGTTGCGGCGACGCCGATGAGGGCCATGATGAGCACGCGCCACCGCGCGCGCCAGAGCGCCGACCAGCGGCCGCGCAGCGAGACCAGCGTGAACGGGAGCAGCACGACGGCACCGATCAGGGCGCGGAAGGTGACTGCCGCGGCGGGACTCCAGCCGCTCTCGAGCATCGGCTTCAGGAACGCGCCGGACGTGCCGAAAGACGCCGCCGCGATGACCGCGATGACGAGACCGACGGTTGTCGAAGGACGCCTTAACTGTGCCACGAGATTGACGGTAGTCTGGGCTGAAGTAAGGAGTCAAATTGCATTTTGCCCCTGACGTCGAAGAGACGCTGGAGTTCGCCGCGACGCTGCTCAACACCGCGCCGGCCGCATCCCGCAGCGGGTCTGACGAGCTCGAATCCCTCGACGAACTGCACCGGCTGCTCGACGCGAATCGCTACGGCGGAACCCGCGACCACTCCGAACACGGAGCGCACGTTCGTGGTCGAGACCCGCGACCGAGCTTCGCGAACTGTGGACGCTCGAGCGCGACGACCTCGCGGCCGGAATCAACGCCATCCTGCGCGAATCCGATGCTCTCCCCCAGCTGGTGCGACACGACGAGTTCGACTGGCACATCCACGCGACCCCGCTGGATGCTCCGCTCGCGGAGCGCATCCGCGTCGAGGTCGCGCTGGCGCTCGTCGACATCATCCGAGCCGGAGCGACCGACCGGCTGCGAGTGTGCGAGGCGCACGACTGCGAGGGCGTGCTGGTCGACCTGTCGCGCAACGGGTCGAAGCGCTTCTGCAGCGTGCGCTGCGGCAACCGGATGAACATGATCGCCTACCGCGAGCGGCAGGCCGACGCCTCAGCCTGACTGGCCGCGCCTAGCTCTTCGCCTGGGCCTTGATCGCCGTTACAGCGTTATTGAAGCCGACACTCGGCAGCGACGCGCCGCCCGACCGACTTGACGCTGAGCGTCGAGATGGGCTTTCCCACGACAGCGGCGCTGATGCCGGCCTCGAACTTCGCCTCCCACGACGCCGCACCCGAATCGACCGTGACGCTGGTGACCTTGGCCGCCGTCACGTTGTTGCTCGAGAGGGTCAGCGCCACCTTGATGGTCTCGGTGCCGCTCGGCGCCGTGTAGGTGGCATTGGCGGTGTAGCTGCCGTTCGCATAGGTGACCGCCGTCGGGGTCGGCGTTGGTGTCGGGGTCGGCGTGGGCGTGGCCGTCGGCTTGGGTGTCGCGGTCGGCGTCGGAGTGGGTGACGGCGACACGGATGGCTTCGCCACGGGGATGGGCGTCGCTGTCATCGTGGGAAGAGGCGTGCTCGTGGGGGTCGGCGTCGCGGTCGGCGTCGGGGTCGGGGACGGATCCAGCGAAGCGCCGGTGGTGTCGGCCGCGCTCGTGTCGGGCGTGTTCGCCTCGGTGTGCGCCACCGTGACCGTCGCAGGCCAGGACTGCACAGCGCTGCAGCCCGCCAGGGTGCCCGCCAGCGCAAGGCTCGACAGAGCTGCGACTGTCACCCGTGCGCCGCGAACGTGCATCGATTCCCCCTGCGACGATGGTCGCAGAGACCCGCGACGACGAATACTCCCCCATACGAGTGACGCGGCAGCGGGCTACGGGCCGCACGACGTGCGGCGCGCTGGGCGTGAGCGTGTGCCAGGTCAGCCGAGCGGCGGGCGCCTGGCTGAGCAGGGTGTGACCCCACGTGTCGTTGAGGAGCCGCTCGAGCGTTGCCCCGAGCTTGTAGAGCCGGTCGTCGGCGCGCGCCGGCGCCATGATCTGGATGCCGGTCGGCAGGCCGTCCTCGGGCGCGAGCCCCATCGGCAGGCTCATGCCGGGGATGCCCGCGAGGTTCGCCGGAATCGTCGTGACGTCGTTGAGGTACATGGCCAGCGGGTCTTCGAGCTTCTCGCCGAGCTTGAACGCCGTGGTCGGCGCCGCCGGGCTCACCAGCACGTCGGCCTGCGAGAACGCGGACGCGAAGTCGCGCTGGATGAGCGTGCGCACCTTCTGCGCGCTGCCGTAGTAGGCGTCGTAGTAGCCGGCGCTCAGCGCGTAGGTGCCGAGGATGATGCGGCGCTTGACCTCGGGACCGAAGCCCTGCCTCGCGGGTGGCGGCCATGACATCCTCGACCGTCCCTCCCCCCACAGGGTTCACCCGCAGGCCGAATCGCACAGAATCGAATTTCGCCAGGTTGCTCGACGCCTCGGCCGGAAGAATCAGGTAGTAGGCAGCGACCGCGTACTCGAAGTTGGGTGCACTCACCTCGACGATCTCTGCGCCCGCCCCCTCGAGAATCGCGAGCGTCTCGTGGAAGCGCTGGCTGACCCCGGCCTGGAAGCCCGGGGCATCAAGCTCCTTGACAACACCAATACGAAGACCCTTGAGGTTCTCCTGCAGCGGCGCCCGCGCGGGCGGCATCCGCGAAGCTCGGCCAGTCGTCGGTGAGGCTCGTCGAGTCGCGCGGGTCGTGGCCGCCGATGACGTCGTGCACGAGAGCGGCGTCGAGCACGGTGCGGCTCACGGGGCCGACCTGGTCGAGCGAGCTGACGCGAGCGCGATGGCGCCGTAGCGGGAGACGCCGCCGTAGGTCGGCTTGACGCCGACGCTGCCGGTCACGGCGGCGGGCTGGCGGATCGAGCCGCCGGTGTCGGATCCGAGCGCGATCGGCGCCTCGAACGCGGCGACGGCCGCGGCCGAGCCACCGCCCGAGCCACCGGGGATGCGGTCGAGGTCCCACGGGTTGTGGGTGGGCGCCGAAGGCGGAGAACTCGGTCGACGAGCCCATGGCGAACTCGTCCATGTTGGTCTTGCCGAGCAGCACGAGGCCCGCCGCGCGCAGGCGCGCGACGACGGTCGCGTCGTAGGGCGGAACCCAGCCCTCGAGGATGCGCGAGCCCGCCGTGCTCGGCATTCCGAGCGTGCAGAGCACGTCCTTGATCGCGATGGGAACGCCGGCGAGCGGGCCGAGCTTCTCGCCCGCGGCGCGCCGCGCGTCGACCGCGGCCGCGGTCTCGAGCGCCTGCTCGTTGATGTGCAGGAAGGCGTGCACGCCGCCGTCGACCGCGGCGATGCGGTCGAGGTGCGCCTGGGTGACCTCGACGGAGCTGACCTCGCCCGCCTCGAGCTTGCTCGCAAGCTCGGCGGCGGTGAGCACGGTCAGCGGGCTCGACGATGCGGCCGTCATCACTGCTCCTCGCCCAGGATGGCGGTGACGCGAAAACGGCTCCGTCGTGGTCCGGCGCGCCCGCGAGCGCCTCGGCCGTCGTGAGCGTCGGCCCGGGAACATCCTCGCGGTACACGTTGGTCAGCGGAATCGGATGACTGGTGCCCGGCACATCCGCCGTCGCGACCTCGCTCACCTTGTCGATGCTCGCCAGGATGACCCCGAGTTCGCCGGTGAGCTTGTCGATCTCGACTCGGTGAGCGCGATGCGGGCAAGGCCGGCCAGGTGCCGAACCATGTCGGGCGTCAGAGTCGACCCCGGATCGGTGTCGGGCTGGTGCTGGCGTGGGCTGGGACATGGGACTCCGGACGACTCGATGGACAACCCGTCAATTCTAGTTGGGCGCGAAAGCCGGCCTCCCGTTCCCCAGCCCGGTCTGTCAGAGTTGACCTGCAACGAAAGGTGCAGCGATGCGCGGCGCGAAGCAGGTGGTGGCGTCACTCGTGCTCTGCCTGTGCGCCCTGGGGCTCGGCGGATGCGCGACTGTTCCGGCTACAGATGGTGCGCCCGACCCGGGGCTGCGTGGCCAGTGGGTTCTCGCCGGCGGTTCTGACACCTTCGGCACGCTCGACCTGCTCGGCCAGGACATCACGCTCACCGTCTCGACGAAAGCGGTGTCGACGGGTCGCAGCAGCTGCTCCAACTACACGGCGACCATCTACGGCTCGCCGCGCCAGCTCTGGATCACGGCGACCGCACCCGCTAGCTACACGTGCGCCACCGCCGACCAGAACGTGCTGCAGCTCGAATACCTCGATGACCTGCGGCGGGTTCGGCAATCCGAGATCACGGCGACATCGCTCATCCTGACGGCCCAGGGTGTCGACCTGCGGTTCGAGCGCGCTGCACCACTGCGGGTGAACGACCTGCTGAACAAGACGTGGCGGCTTGCGACCAGCGCCACGATCAACCTTCACGCGCCGTTCGCGTTCGCTCCGGAGACCGGCGGGTCCGTGCAGTTTCTGGGGCCCAACGTCGTCGAAGCCCGGACGCAGTGCCTCTCGCTGTCGGCGGACTACCGCCAGGTGGGAGACGAGCTCGTCACCAACGACATTCGGCTCGTCGGGAGCCTTCCCTGCGACAGCACCGGGCAAAAGGCCGCCTCCGACCTCACCCGGGTGTTCGAGAATGGGTTTACCTTTGCTCTCACGCGCAACTCACTCGCGCTGAAGAGCGCCCGGGCGGGTGTCGCGCTGGGTTTCGACGAAGTGGGGGCCCCTTGAGTGCACGCATCCGCGCAACTGTCGCGGTATCGGCCATCCTCGCCGTGCTCGCGCTTGCCGGATGCGCGTCGCCGACCGTGAGCGGAGGGGGTTCGGGTGCGGGCGGCTCGGGCGCGGGCGGGTCCGGTCCGGGCGGTTCGTCGACCACGACGCCCATCACCGGAAACTGGTCGCTGCTGAGCGGCACCGACTCGAAGGGAGCGATCACGCCTCCTGATCAGGCGACGGTCACCCTGAAGCTCGACGGCCGCAGCTCAGGCGGACGCGGGCCGTGCAACGCGTTCGGCGCCATGGCCAGCGCCAGCACGACCGGTCCGCTCACCATCACGCTCGGTGTGCACACCGACATGGCCTGCGTCGAGCCCGACTACAACACCACGGAGGCGCGGTACTTCGCGGCGCTCGGCGCGATCAGGAGCGCATCCGTCGCGGGCGGCAAGCTGACCCTCACGGGTGGCGGCGACACGCTGGTATTCGCGCGGGAGACCGCGTGATCGTGCCTTGCTCTGCGTCCGATCGGCGACGAGCGGGCATCCCGGTGGCCGCTGCAGCGGCGCTGATCGCACTGCTGGCGCTGACCGGATGCTCCGCTCCGGGCGCAGCGGTTTCAGACCCGCGTCTCGCCGGCACGTGGCATCTCGCCTCCGCCAGTGACAACGGCACAGGCATCCCGGTCGGCGGCGACGCCATCACGCTCACCATCGGCGACTCCCAGCACACCGGCGGGGATTCGCCGTGCAGCAGCTACAGTGCGACCGTCACGGGTGGGGTGGGGGTCGTCTACATCCGGGCCCAGCTCACGGGCGGCACCCGCGACGACTGCGCGACCCCGCAACTCAACTCGGTGGAGAAGCACTACATCGATGCCCTCACGCGCTCGGAGTACGCGAACCTCGACCGCGGATCGCTGGTGCTCAGCTCGCCCCGGTCGCACCTTGTCTTCGTTCGCTCCACAACGAGCAGCCGCGGTGCGCTCAGACCTTGATGAAATCGTGCCTTTGCAGGGGGCGCGGGCGAGCCGCGCATCTGGGAGGCTAGAACGCACCGAGGGAGGTTTGCTCGTGCGCACGGCGAAGAAGCTGGCGGTGATCGCCTGCGCGGCCGCCTGTGCGCTGCTGCTGTCGTCCTGTGCCACACCCGTCGATGAGGGCGGCCCGGATCCCGGCCTGCGCGGGCAGTGGGAGCTGCAGAGCGCCACGGATGCCGCGGGTGCGATCCCGCTCGCCAACCAGCTCATCAGCCTCACCATCGACGGCGATACCACCACCACCGGGCGTTCGACCTGCAGCGACTATCGCGCCCACGTTTATGGCACCGTGTCGAACCTGTGGGTGACCGCCACCCTGCCGCGAGCCGAGAACTGCGGAATCCAGGCCCAGGAAGACATCGAGCACCGCTACATCGCGGACCTGGGCCAGGTGCGCACCGCCACACTTGTGGGCGGAGTGCTCGACCTGATCGCGCCGGGAATCGACCTGCGTTTCGCGCGCGCGCTCGCCGTGCCGACCACGCTGATCGTCAAGCGCACCTGGCACCTCACCACGGTTCGCTCCGACAGCTACTACGGCAACTCCAACTCGGCCTGGGTGAACATCGGCGGCGCCACCCTGCGGCTCGACCCGGACGGCACGATGACGGGCACGACGGGATGCCACAGCTTCACCGCGACCTACACGCAGAACGCGGGTGAGATCGTCGCCGCACACCTCGTGGTGCGCAGCGCAGGCGAGTGCACGTCCACGAGTCCGACGGCGGATGCGGTGGTGCTTCAGGTCGTGAAGGCGGGCTTCACGTTTTTCTCCGAGTCGGGGGCGCTCAGCATCTCGAGCCCGCGCGCGCAGCTCACGCTCGACTTCGTGGACTAGCCGAACCGGCGCGCGCCGCTACTTAGCGGCAGCGAGGGTGCGCGTCGCGTCGGCTGCGTCGCCCTGCATGACGAGCTCGGGGTGGTCGATGCCGATCAGTGCCATGTTGCGGATCGACTCCGTGCCTCGGTCGAAGTAGGCGTTGTGCCCCAGGGACTGGCCCAGCGGGGTGCCCGTGATGACATCGGTGCCGCCGCCGACGCCCATGGTGTGCGCACCGTAGCTGGGAGCAGACGGGTCGCTGCCGAAGAATGCGCTGGTGGGCACCGGGTCCCACGCCGCCGCCCCGACCCACACGTTGGCGTTCGTGACGTGCAGGTCTTTCGCCGACTGGGCCGCGCTGCCCGGCGTGCCGACGAGCACGAGCGCGTTCACCGAGAAGTCGTACTGCGTCAGCGCCATGAGCGCCGCCGTCGAGCCGTAGCTGTGGGCGACGATCGTCGTGTACGGCAGGTGGCCGGCGCGCTGCTGCTGCAGCGCCTCGACGGAGCTGGAGAGCGCATCCCGCGCCTGGTAGGCCAGGTCGAGCGAGCCGATGTTGGTGAGGTCGGGGGTCTGGTAGCCCATCCACGCGACGACCGCGACCGTCTTGTGCGCGTCGGCCGGGTCGGTCGCGCTCAGTCGCTTCAGCCACGCGACCTGCTGGGCGTACAGGTCGGCGGCATCCCCGGTCCACGCGCCGAGCTGGCCGTCGACCGTGTAGAACATCCCGGGAACCATATAGGTCACGTAGTCGGCGGTCTGCAGGTTGCCGAGCACGATGACCGCCTTGCCCTGGCCGCCGGGATCGGCCGAGAGCAGCGATGCGCGGCGGGCCGTTCTTCGTCGGCTTGAGCGCCTGCTCGACGCATGGTGAGCATGTGCAGCTCGTGCTGGTCGGACTCCGCGAGGGCGCGACCCGCCGACCGTGGGCAGCTGCTTCTTCAGCTCGTCGATCGGACTGCGACACCCAGAGCCGGTTCGCAGCGTTGCGAACGCCGGCCGGGAAAGCCGTCCAGGCTGCCGACCAGGCGCGGGGCCGCCGACGACAAGCTTCGACCGCGTCGCGGCATCCAGGGATGACCAGAGGGACGACACATCCCGAGCCGCCGGAGGGGATTGCAGCAGCTTGGTGATGATGGCGGGATCGGAGGCGAGCAGCTTGCCGATCTCGCTGGACGAGAGCCCGGCAAGCCCGCGAACCAGGGAGATTCCGGTGAGATTGCGCACCTCGGCGGGGCTCGCGCGGCTCACCACGAACGTGGAGACGGGGATTCCGTGCTGCGATTGCCGACGGGTCGACCAGGATGCCGGAACCGCTGATCGTGACCGGCGGAACGCTGGCTCCGGGATCGAGAGGCGCGCTGATCGAGATGGTTGCGGGCACGCTCGAGGCCTCGGCCGCGGGTCCCAGTGCTGCCGAGGTGATTAGAAGCGCTGCGACGTCAAACAGCAATTCGGGTCTATCCCCTCGTTCACAGGTCGCTATGCCCATATCCCAGAGGGCGATACAGACCTGCACTCCCATGTTAGGGGGTAGACACGCCCGTATGGGGGACACTCAGATTAAGAGCGCGTTACAACTGCGAAATTTTTTCAGCACTCGCCTATTCGTCGAGTGCCGAGGGGCCGCCTTCGAGTAGTCGAGCGAACTGCGCCGCGTCGATGATCCGCAGGCCGAGCTCCTCGGCTTTGCTCAGTTTCGAGCCCGCGCCGGGGCCCGCCGCGACGAAGTCGGTCTTCTTGCTCACACTCGAAGCGGCCTTCCCGCCGGCCGCGATGATCGCCTCGATGGCGCCCTCGCGAGAGAACCCCTCGAGGCTTCCCGTGGCGACGACCGTGAGCCCGGCGAGCGGGCCATCCGCACCCCCGGCCGCACCCGGGCCCGGGATGACCCGGCGTCGCGAACTGCACGCCGGCATCCGTCCAGCGCTGGATGATGTCCTGGTGCCAGTCGACGGCGAACCAGTCGATCAGGGCATCCGCGATGATGCCGCCGACGCCCTCGACCGCGGCGAGCTCTTCGCGGGTCGCCGAGCGGATGGCGTCGATCGAGCCGAAGTAGTCGGCGAGCGCGCGCGCCGCGACCGGTCCGACGTGACGGATGCTCAGCGCGACGAGGATGCGCCACAGCGGGACTGGTCTTCGCCTTCTCGAGATTGGCGATCAGGTTGGTGGCGTTGCTCGACGGCACGTAGTCCGCGTCGCCCGTCGAACGCCACCGCCGGTCGAAGGCGGCGGTCGGGTCGAACTCGCCGTCCTTCTTCTGCCGGCTGCGCTGGAACGGCGTCTCGCGCTTGGGTTCGCCGTTCTCGTCGAGCTTGCGGCATCGCCGGTCTCGTTGTCGCGCACGACCACCGCGATCGGGAAGATCGTCTCCAGCGTCAGGTCGAACAGCCCGGCCTCGTTGTGCAGCGGCGGCTTCGACCGGGTTCGTAGGGCTGGGTCAGCGCGGCCGCCGTCACCTCGCCCAGCACCTCGATGTCGAGCGCGCCGCGGCTGCCGACATGCTCGACCCGGCCGCGCACCTGGGCGGGGCAGCTGAACGCGTTCGGGCAGCGCAGGTCGACATCCCCCTCCTTCGCCGGCGCGAGGCGGCGTGCCGCACTCCGGACAGTTGGTGGGCATGACGAACTCGCGCTCGGTGCCGTCGCGAAGTTCGACGACCGGCCCGAGTACCTCGGGGATGACGTCGCCCGCCTTGCGCAGCACCACGGTGTCGCCGATCAGCACGCCCTTCGCCTTGACGACATCCTGGTTGTGCAGGGTCGCCTGGCGCACCGTGCTGCCGGCAACGCGCACCGGCTCCATCACGGCGAACGGCGTCGCGCGGCCGGTGCGTCCGACGCTCACGACGATGTCGAGCAGCTTCGTGTTGACCTGCTCGGGCGGGTACTTGTAGGCGATGGCCCAGCGCGGGGCGCGGCTCGTCGCCCCGAGCTCCTCGTGCAGGGCGAGTTCGTCGACCTTGATGACGATGCCGTCGATCTCGTGCTCGACGCTTCCGCGGTGTTCGCCGAAGTACTCGATGAACTCCGCAGCCTCCTCCTTGGTCTGCACGACCCTGTAATGCGGGCTGGTCGGAAGCCCCCACGCCTTCAGCAGCTTGTACGTCTCGGACTGGCTGTCGACGGGCGGGTTCGCCCACGCGCCGATGCCGTGCACCAGCATGCTGAGACCCGCGAGACGACGATCCATGCGCACGATCCCCGCCGCGCTCTTGCCCTCGCGCACCTGGCGCAGGCTGCCGGATGCCGCGTTGCGGGGGTTCGCGAAGATGCGCTCGCCATCCTCGACCTGCTGCGCGTTGAGTTTCTCGAAGGTCTTCGACCTCGAAGTAGACCTCGCCGCGCACCTCGACGAGCGGCGGATGGCCGGTCGCCCGCGAGCCGCGTCGGGATCGACTTCACGTAGGCGATGTTCTCGGTGACATCCTCGCCGACGACCCCGTCGCCGCGAGTTGCCGCGCTCTGCGAGCACGCCGTTCACGTAGCGGAGGTTGATCGCGAGGCCGTCGATCTTGAGTTCGCAGAGGTAGTCGACGTGCCGGCCGGAGTCGCGCTCGACCTTGGTCGCCCAGGCGAGGAATTCGTCGATCGAGAACACGTTGTCGAGGCTGAGCATGCGCTCGGCGTGAGTGATGGGGTTGAACAGCGTCTTCTCGGTCGGGCCGCCGACGGTCTGGGTGGGGCTGTCCTGGCTCTGCAGTTCGGGGAAGAGGCGCTCGAGTTCCTCGAGCCGGTGCATCATGCTCGTCGTATTCGGCGTCGGACGCGATCGCCGCATCCTTGTCGTAGTAGGCCTCACGCAGGCTCGAGAATTCGCTCGGTCAGCTGCACCGCTTCGATCTTCGCCGCGTCGAGTTCGCCGAGGGAGTAGTTGTCCGCCACACCCTCACTTTACGGCCGCACCCCCGACCCCCACCCCGCTCTCCCAATTCAGGAGTTTGCTCGATCAAGGTGCGAGGATGGCCGGTTCGAGGTGACGACAGCCACGGCAGCCTCACCAGTCGCACACCCTCCTGAGTTGCGAGAGCAGGGGCGGGGGCAGGGCGGAGTCAGGCGGGGACGGCGCGAGACCGTGCGGTCGATGGTGCACTGGCCGAGCACCCGCGTGCCGATGTACAGCACCGCCGACTGGCCGGGCGAGACACCGTTGATCGGGCTCGACCGGGCGGATGACCAGCTCGCACGTCGTCTCCGTCGGCGCACGAAAGCGATCGCGGGCACCGGGTCGGCGTGGGCGCGAATCTGCACGTCGCACTCGAACGGCGATCTCGCGGATCGACGGGCGGCAGCCCGGCCCAGCTGATCTTCGAGCCGGCGAGCTCGGCGAGATCGAGCGCCTCGCGCGGACCGACCACGACCGTGTTGTCCTTGGGCCGGATCTCGAGCACGAAACGCGGCTTGCCGTCGTCCGTCGGGAAGCCGACGTTGATGCCCTTGCGCTGGCCGATCGTGAAGGCGAGCGCGCCCTCATGCCTGCCCATCACCGTGCCGGCCTGGTCGAGGATGTCGCCCGGCTCGGCGCCGACGCGGTCGGCGAGCCAGCCGCGGGTGTCGCCATCGGGGATGAAGCAGATGTCGTGGCTGTCGGGCTTCGCCGCGACGCTGAAACCGCGCGCCGCGGCCTCGGCGCGAACCTCGGCCTTCGACGGCGTTGCGCCCAGCGGGAACATGCTGTGCGCGAGCTGGTCGGCGGTGAGCACGCCGAGCACGTAGCTCTGGTCCTTGGCCCAGGCGGATGCGCGGTGCAGCTCGCGATTGCCGTTCGCGTCGGTGAGGATGGTCGCGTAGTGGCCCGTCGCGACGGCGTCGAAGCCGAGCGCGAGCGCCTTCTCGAGCAGCGCGGCGAACTTGATGCGCTCGTTGCAGCGCATGCACGGGTTCGGGGTGCGCCCCGCCGAGTACTCGGCGATGAAGTCGTCGACGACGTCGAGCTTGAACCGCTCCGAGAAGTCCCAGACGTAGTACGGGATGCCGATGATGTTGGCGGCGCGCTGGGCATCCATCGAGTCCTCGATGGTGCAGCATCCGCGCGATCCGGTGCGCAGGGTTCCGGGCATCCGGCTGAGGGCGAGGTGAACGCCGACGACGTCGTGGCCGGCGTCGACCGCGCGCGCGGCAGCGACCGCGGAGTCGACTCCCCCACTCATCGCCGCCAGAACCTTCACGCCGTCAAGCTTAGATCGGCTGCACCGAGCGACCCCACTCGAGCACCGCGGGGTCGGCGAGCGACGCGACGATGAAGTCGCCGTCGACGGTCTCCGCCGGGAAACGACGGCACGGCGAGCACGAACGCGCCGCTCGCGCGGGCCGACGCGATCCCGGTCGTCGAGTCCTCGAGCGCGACGCCCGGTGAGCGGGTCGGCGCCGAGGCGCGAGAACGCCTCGAGGTAGAGGTCGGGACGCGGCTTCGGATGCGCGACCTCCTCTGAGCTGACCGTCACGGCGAATCGATCGGCGAGCCCTGACGCGGCGAGCGAGATCGGCAAGAAACTGCCGGCTGCTGTTGCTGGCGACGGCGATCGGCACGCGGTCGCCGATCGCGTCGAGCAGGTCCACGACGCCCGGAAGCGGCGCGAACCCCGAGACGCAGCTGCTCCTCGACCAGCTCGAGCAGCTGATCCGACGAGCTCGGCGCCGGTGCCGGGGCGGCCGAAGTAGTCCGCCATGTCGGCGGTCGCGTGCGCCAGCGACTTGCCGATGACCAGCCGCTTCTGCTCGGGCCCGAAGTCGAACCCGTTCTCGGCGAAGACGGCGGTCTCGCCGACCGTCCAGGCGGGCTCGGTGTCGACGAGCAGCCCGTCGCAGTCGAACACGATCGCACTCACGCGCTGCGGCAGCTTCATGCCTCGACGCTAGCGGACGCGTTCCCCTTGACTCACTTCGGCAGGTCGGGGCTCTCGATGCTCGATGGGATGGCGGGCGGCGCACCGGCGGTCTCGTCGGCCTCGAGCAGCAGCACGGAGGCGCCCGCATCCGTGTACGTCGACAGCGCGACGGTGTAGCCGGTGGTGTTCGTGCTGGTCTCGCGCTCGATCCAGCCGGCCTGCACGAGCAGCTTCTCCATGGCCTGCGCCTGCAGGATCACGTCGAACCCGGTGGTCGTCGTGATCGGCCCGCTCGACGCCGTAGTAGGCTGCCCGTGGACTTGGTCGCGGCGACCAGCTCGACTTGGTCGTCGACGTGCACGATATCGGTCGTCGCGATGAGCGCCTGGATGGCGTCGGCGGCGGCCACGGTTCCGGACTTCGCTGTCGGCGGCCGTGAGTTTCGCCGGATACGTCGGAACCAGCGCGGTGAGCGCGGACGACGCGGTCTTCGCGGGCTGGGGCGTGTTGGCGAGCTCGACCCGACGAGGCCGTGCAGCCACCCAGCGCGAGGGCGCGCCGCGAGTCCGCCGCCGCGAGCGCCCGACGTGCCCTATGCACGGACCGCGCGATCCGCGAGGCCGGCGGCGGCACGCGCTCGTTCGACCGCGGCGGGCAGCGCCGCCACGAAGCGCGTCGACCTCGGCCTCGGTCGTCGTCGGCGCCGAGTGTGATTCGCAGCGCGCCGCGGGCATCCGCCTCGCTCACGCCCATCGCGAGCAGCACGTGCGACGCCTCCGGCACGCCCGCCTGGCACGCGGAGCCGGTCGACACCGAGAATCCCGCGACGTCCAGCAGGAACAGCAGCGAGTCGCCCTCGCAGCCCGGGAACGTGAAGTGCGCGTTGCCCGGCGAGCCGCTCGACGCGGGTCGCCGCGAAGCACCGCCCCGGGCACGGCCGTGTGGATGCCGGCGACCAGCCGGTCGCGCAGCCCGCGCAGCCGCGGCCTGTCGCTGCGTCGATTCCGTCGGCAGCCTGGCTCGCGGCCACACCGAACGCGACCGCACCCGCGGCATCCTGTGTGCCGGAGCGGGCGCGCTGCTGGTTGCCGCCGTGAAGGAGCGGAGCGACCGTGGCCGTGCGCGCGATCAGCGAGCGCGCCGACGCCGACCGGGCCCGCGATCTTGTGGGCCGAGATGCTCAGCGCAGCGAGCTCCGAGTCGCGTGGAAGTCGATCGGCAGGTACCCGTATGCGGCGACGGCGTCGACAGTGCACCGGAATGTCGAAGCGCGACGCGAGCGCGACGACGTCGGTCGATCGGCTGGATCGTTCCGACCTCGTTGTTGGCGAGCAGGATGCTGACGAGCGCGACATCGGCGCCGAGCATCCGCTCGAGCGCGTCGAGGTCGATGCGGCCGAGCGAGTCGACCGGGACCTCTTCGACGATCGCGCCCTCCGACGTCGCCGAGCCAGGCCGCGGCGTCGATGGTGGCGTGATGCTCGCCCGCGGCGATGCAGCGACGCGGAGGGGCGGTCCCTTCGACGGCTCGGCCCGGGGTGTTGCGCGCCCACCACAGGCCCTTGATCGCGAGATTGATCGCCTCGGTGCCGCCCGAGGTGAACGTGACCTCGACGGCGTCCGCGCCGAGCGAGGCGGCCACCTGCTCGCGCGCCTCCTCGAGCATCCGCTTCGCGTTCTGCCCCTGGCTGTGGATCGACGACGGATTGCCGACCACCGACAGCGCCGAAACGTAGGCGGCGAGCACCTCGGGCGACATCGGCGTCGTCGCCGCGTGATCGAGGTAGATGGCCACCGTGCACCTGTGATTCCCTGGCCTCACGAAACATCGCCGACTTGCAAGGTAACTACTCTAGATCGCATGCCACCGACCGATCCGCTGCGCAACCTGGGCGTTCGCATGACGTCGCGCGGCGGTGAGCTGCGCGTCTGGTCGCGCAACGCGACCGCCATGGATCTCGTCGTCTTCGACAGCAAGGACCCGAGCTGGGTCACCGCCGTGCGCCCGATGACGAGGAGCGACGGCGACGTCTGGTCGGTGACCACCTCGAAGCTGGCGGCCGGCGCACGCTACGCGATCCGCGCATCGGGCCCGAAGGGCAAGACGCACGACTTCGACCCGACCCGCAACCTCATCGACCCGTACGCCCGCGGCCTCGCCCGCACGAGCGACCGGCGAGTGGCGCTCGTACGTGCAGGATGACGCGTTCGACTGGGGCGCCTCGCAGCGCCCGCGCATCGGCACGGACCACACCGTGCTCTACGAGGCGCACGTGAAGGGGCTCACCAAGGCGAACCCGAGCGTGCCCGAGGAGCTGCGCGGCACGTACGCGGCGCTCGCCCACGAGAGCACGATCGCCTACCTGAAGGACCTCGGCGTCACGACCGTGCAGCTGCTGCCGGTGCACCAGTCGGTGAGCGAGCAGCGGCTCATCAAGCAGGGCCTCGCCAACTACTGGGGCTACAACACCCTCAACTTCTTCACGCCGCACGCGAGCTACGCGAGCCGCGAGGCGCAGTTCGGCGGCACCGGCGCGCGTGCTCCGCGAGTTCAAGGGCATGGTCAAGCTGCTGCACGAGGCCGGCCTCGAGGTGGTCCTCGACGTCGTCTACAACCACACCTCCGAGGAGGGTCCGGGCGGCCCGACCACCTCGCTGCGCGGACTCGACAACGCCTCCTACTACCGCCAGATGGCCGACGGCGACTACATCGACGTCACCGGATGCGGCAACACGGTCGACTTCTCGCTCCCGGCGGCGCAACGCCTCGTGCTCGATTCGCTGCGCTACTGGTACAACGAGGTGCAGGTCGACGGGTTCCGGTTCGACCTCGCGGCCACGCTGGGCCGCGACGCCAATGTCGACTTCGATCCGCGACCATCCGCTGCTCGCAGGCGATCGTGAACGACCCGGCCCTGGCCGGCGCCAAGATGATCGCCGAACCGTGGGATGTCGGGATGGGCGGCTGGCAGGTCGGGCAACTTCCCCGACGGCTGGCAGGAGTGGAACGACGGCTACCGCGACCGCGCCCGCGATTTCTGGCTGACCGACATCGCGGCGGCCCGGCACAACGGCGTCGCCGCGCAGGGCATCGGCGGCTTCGCTCGTCGGCTTGCCGGCTCGTCGCACGTCTTCTCGCGAGGCGCGCGGGCCGATGGCCTCCGTCAACTTCATCACCGCCCACGACGGGTTCACCATGGCCGACCTCACCGCCTACAACCAGAAGCACAACCTGGGCAACGGCGAGAACAACCGCGACGGCACCGACAACAACCACTCGTTCAACCACGGTGTCGAGGGCCCGACGCGGGACGAGGCGATCCTCGCCGCGCGCTGCAAGGCCATGCGCAACCTGATGGGCACGCTGCTGCTGTCCGCCGGCATCCCGATGATCACCGCCGGCGACGAGTTCGGGCGCAGCCAGCGCGGCAACAACAACGCGTACTGCCAGGACAGCGAACTCACCTGGCTCGGCTGGGGCGAGCGCGACGAGTGGCAGGACGAGCTGCTCGCGGTCACCAAGACGCTGCTGCGGCTGCGGCGCGAGAATCCGGCGCTGCGCCCGGTGCGCTACGGGCGGTTCGGCGAGACCGTGCAGTCGGCGTCACAGATGGACTGGTACAACGACCGAGGGCCTCTCGATGCGCGACGGCGGACTGGAACTCGCCGACCGCGCGCACGCTGCAGTACCTGGCCGCATCCACGCCCGAGTTCGAGGAGTTCAACCGCATCCTGCTCGTCGTGCACGGCCTCGAGCACGACGTGACCGTGACGCTGCCCGAGCACTCGGAGGTGGCCGGCTACACGCTGCTCTGGGATTCGGCGCGGGACGACCTGAGCGCTGCGACCCTCGAGCACGCGCCCGGCAACGAGGTGCTCATCCACGGGGCGTCGATGCAGCTGTTCAGGGCGAGCTGACCGATGCCCAGCACCCCCGCGACGGTGGCGCTGACGCGCGGCCGGCATCCGCTTCATCGGAGCACGCTTACGACCACGACCCCGCGAACCGCAACTTCGGCGAGGAGGCCGCGACCGTGCTCGGCCTCGATCCCGAGCAGGTGTTCAAGACCCTCATGGTGGATGTCGACGGCCGCCTGACCGTCGCCATCGTGCCCGTGACCGGCAAACTCGATCTGGGCGCGCTTGCCGCCGCAGTGCACGGCAAGCGGGCAGCGATGGCCGATCCGGCCGTGGCCGAGCGCAAGACCGGCTACCTGGTCGGCGGCATCTCCCCGATCGGCCAGAAGACCGCGTCTCCAGACGGTGCTGGATGAGACGGCCGAGCTGTTCGACACCGTCTTCGTGTCTGGCGGGCGCGTGGTTTCGATATCGAGCTTGCGCCCGCCGACCTCGTCGAGGTCACCGCCGCGACGATCGCCGCGATCGCGCGCGACTGAGCGGCCAAAGGCGCCACCGCCCGCGCCATGGATCCGCGCAGGCAGTGGCGACCGATGGCGTGGCGGCAGGCTTTCCGGGTGACGCCCGAGCTTAGGGACTCGAGGTCGGTGGTGCACAGTGCCAGACCCGATCTGCCAGTGTGAACTGCTCTCGGGATGTCGACCGCCAGGCCGTCCACGAGTGGATTGGTAGCTCCCCCGAGCACCGACCCATTCGAGGAAATCGCGCTGACGAAGAGGCGTGAGATAAGACGAGCGGCAGTTCGGCCAGGGCTAGGGACCCTGGCCGACGCCGTCTCGCGGATACTTCGGGTGTTCCGCGTCAGATCTATTTCGGGTATTCAGTGGGAGCAGGTGTAAGTACTCCCACAAAGAACACTAGGAGTCCGCCTTATGGAGGACAAGAGGTCAGCACGCACCCAATACGGGGGTCGTCGGCTGCACGCTAAAAATGCTGGTAAAGGGCCTATTTTCGAGCCAATACCGGGCGACTCCGTGAGTCGCTTTCGGGGTACAAATTCGCGGTCGGTTCGCACCCCGAATAGCGCCCGCGGCACCATTCGGGGTACAACACGCGAACCGTGTTCACGTTCAGTGGGCGACGGCGATGAGCCCCAGCTCGGCGGGATTGGCGAGCAGCGGGTTGGATGGCACGACGCTCACGTTGTAGCCGAAGCTCCCCGGACGCTCGAGAGCGACCGTACCCGTGAACGTGGCCGGCTGGCCCGGCTCGGCCGAGTCGAGCGTGAGCCGCTGGCGGGCGATGTCGGCGAGCCGGTCTCCGTCGCGCGCGCGCCCGTAGACGATCTCGACCTTCGACGTCATCGGGGGTGAGCCCGTCGAGGGCGACGCGGGCGCGAACGTGCAGCGAGTCGCCGATCTGCGGCACGACATCCACACCGCCGGACTCCACGTGCAGCACCTGCACCCTGGGCCAGGCCTCGGTGAGCGCGCGCCTTCCACGGCGGACAGCTCGCGCGCCGGCGCGTAGCCGTGCGCCGAGATCTCGCGCTCGGACTGCGCCGCCGGGAATGTACAGGCGGTTGACGTACTCCTTCACCATGCGGTCGGCGCTCAGCGCGGGCGACAGCGTCGCGAGCGTGTGCCGGATGGACTCCACCCAGCGCGTCGGCACCCCGTCCTCGCCGCGGTCGTAGAACCGCGGCGCGATCTGGTGCTCGATCAGGTCGTACATCGAGTGCGCCTCGAGGTCGTCGCGCTCGGACGGGTCGTTGGTGTCGGCGGTCGGGATGGCCCAGCCGTTCTCGCCGTCGAAGAACTCGGCCCACCAGCCGTCGAGGATCGACAGGTTCAGCGAGCCGTTGAGCGCCGCCTTCATGCCGCTCGTGCCGCACGCCTCGAGCGGACGCAGCGGGTTGTTCAGCCAGATGTCGGTGCCCGGGTAGAGCAGCTGCGCCATGGCGATGTCGTAGTTCGGCAGGAAGACCATGCGGTGGCGAACATCCGCCGCCGCCGCGAACTCGATGAGCTGCTGGATGAGGCGCTTGCCCTCGTCGTCGGCCGGATGCGACTTGCCGGCGATCACGATCTGCACCGGGCGGGTCGGATGCGTGAGCAGGGCGCGCAGGCGCTCCGGGTCGCGCAGCATGAGGGTGAGCCGCTTGTAGGTCGGCACGCGACGCGCGAATCCGATGGTCAGCACCTCGGGGTCGAGGATGTCCGCGAACCAGGCCGGAACGCCGGCACCCGGGTTCTGCTCCTCGCAGACGCGATGAGGCGCGCGCGGGCATCCGTCACGAGCTGCTTCTTCATCTCGCCGCGAACGGCCCAGATGTCGGCGTCGCTGACGCTGTCGCTCAGCCAGTCGGCCGCGGTCGTGTCGTCGGTGCCGAGCTTCTCGGATGCCAGCTCGAGCAGCAGCGGGTCGGTCCAGGTCGGGGCGTGCACGCCGTTGGTGACCGAGGTGATCGGCACGTCGTCCTGGTCGAATCCGGGCCAGAGCGCGCCGAACATGCCGCGCGAGACGTCGCCGTGCAGCAGCGAGACGCCGTTGGCGCGCTGGCCGAGGCGCAGGCCCATGACGGCCATGTTGAAGGTGTCGGCGGTGCCGCCCTCGTAGTTCTCGGCGCCGAGCGCGAGCACCGGCTCGACGTCCGACGCCCGGAAGCAGGTCGGTGGAGAAGTAGGTGCTGGATGAGCTTGGCGTCGAAACGGTCGATGCCGGCGGGAACGGGCGTGTGCGTCGTGAAGACCGTGCCCGCGCGCACGACCTGCAGCGCCTCGTCGAAGCTGAGGCCGCCGCCGATCAGGTCGCTGATGCGCTCGAGACCCAGGAATCCGGCGTGGCCCTCGTTGGTGTGGAACACCTCGGGCGTCGGCTCCGCCGGTGAGCTCGGTGTAGATCTTGATGGCGCGCACGCCGCCGATGCCGAGCAGCAGCTCCTGCAGCAGTCGGTGCTCGCCGCCGCCGCCGTAGAGGCGGTCGGTGACGCGTGCGCAGCGATTCCTCGTTCTCGGGCACATCCGTGTCGAGAAGCAGAAGCGTGACGCGGCCGACCGCGACCTTCCAGATGCGGGCGAAGAGCGCCTCGCCCTTCGGAAGCGCGAGCGTGACCTGCGCC
Organism: uncultured Actinomycetota bacterium; assembly: GCA_963738535.1. Lineage (GTDB taxonomy): Bacteria > Actinomycetota > Actinomycetes > Actinomycetales > Microbacteriaceae > Galbitalea. Next base: position 119,700 of record CAVTXB010000006.1, on the reverse strand, counting down.
GCGGTGCCGTCCGGGTTGCGCAGCACGCTCAGCGGCAGGCCGTCGGGGTCGAGCACCGGGTAGGTCTCCTGCTGCCAGCCGTCGCGCGAGATCGCCTGGCGGAAGTAGCCGGCGCGGTAGAACAGTCCGGCCGCGATGATCGGCACGCCGAGGTCGGACGCCGACTTCAGGTGGTCGCCGGCGAGGATGCCGAGTCCGCCCGAGTACTGCGGAAGTGCGGCGGCGATGCCGAACTCCGGCGAGAAGTAGGCGATCGCCTTCGGAGCATCCGTGAGCGACTGGTACCAGCGCGGCTCCGTGAGGTAGGCGTGCAGGTCGTCGCGGAGGGCGTTGGCCCGCGCCACGAAGGCGCTGTCGTTCGCCAGTTCGTCGAGGCGGGCGGGCTCGATCGCGCCCAGCAGGCTGACCGGATCGTGCCCGGTCTCTTCCCAGATCTCGGGGCTGATCGACGAGAAGAGCTGCATGGTGGGGTTGTGCCACGACCAGCGCAGATTGGTCGCCAGCTCCTCCAGGGATGTAAGCGCTTGCGGAAGAACGGTGCGAACAGTAAATCGACGGATTGCCTTCACTCGGCAAGCCTATGGGCAGCGCCCCGCGCAAACGGAAAACCTTACACGGTCAGGACCGTGGATTTCGCCACATCGTCGTGACCGGGGCGTCGTCGAGCACGGCGGTGAAGTTGCCGTGGATTTCGAAGCCGGCGCGACGGTAGCGATGCAGGTTGGCGGGGTTGGTCGACTCCAGGTAGGCCGGGATTCCGCTCGCATCCAGGTGGCGAGGTTTGCCGCGAGCAGCTGCTGGCCGATGCCCTTGCCACGGTGATCGGGGTGCGTCGCCAGCAGCCCGAGGTACGCGTGCGGCACATCGTGGGGATGCGCGGCATCGAATCGGTCGAACAGCTCGAACAGCGGCGTCGCGACCTCGGACGGAAGAGCGGCGACGAGTTCGACGATGTCGTCTTCCTGCTCCGCCGAGAGCTCCGACTCCCCCGGAGGGGTCCAGATCGCGGTCGTGGCGGCGGAGTCACCGACGACGTAAACGCCGTCGAACCGCAGCCCACCCCGCACGTAGAGCCGCCAGAACGGGTCCAGGTGGTCGGTCGAATGGTCGGGCAAGGCGAGCGCGGGGCCCCACACCGGGTCATCCGTGAACGCCAGCCGAACCGTCTCGGTGACCGCGTCTTCATCTGCGACCGTGGCCAATCGGATGTCCATGCGGTCAGGGTACGCGAATCACTCGGTGCCGGGCAGCGCCTTCTTCGTGCGTGAGCGGGCGGCCGAGACGACTCCCGCGATGATCATGTACGCCGCATACGCGAACAGGCCGCCGGCGAGCATGTCGACGATCCACGACCGGTTGGGTCCGTTGACCGTGTTGTTGACGAAGCCCAGAAGGGGCACCGCGTACCAGAGCCGGCCCTTGATCTGAGCGGGAATGACCGCTGCCGGATCGGGCTGCGAGTTGTTGTCGCCCTTGAGGATGAACGTGCGGTTCGTGCTCGACGGGTTGTTGATCGAGATGACGCGATGCGAGATGACGGCCGGGTCTCCCGACTGGATCTGGTAGGTGATCACGTCGCCGATCTTGATGTCGCCGGGCTTCACGGGCAGGTCGTAGATGAGGGTTCCCGGCGGGTATTTGCGGCTCCATCGACTGCGTCAGCACGGTCAGCGGTGTTGCGCCGGCAACCTTCGGAATGACGATCAGGATGAGCGCGAGCCCGATCACGACGAGCAGCAGGGCCGCGCTGGCTCCGAGCCCGATGTAGTAGAGAATGCCGTGCTCCTTGCGGGGAGCCTCCGGCACCGTGGTCGGATGTCTCCCCGACTCGCTCGAGAGTTGCTGTGCTCACTGCTGTACCTCCTCGCGCTTGCGCCGCCGACGTGCGACGACCAGGAACCATCCGACGCCGACGAGAGTTCCGCCGAGCAGCAGAAGCTGCGTCGGGAAGGTCTCGCCGGTGTATCCCAAAATTTTTCGCGGCTGCGTCGAGGCCGGCTGTGTGACGGCCGGCTGCGTCGTCGCGGGCGGCGTCGCGCTCGGGTCTGTGACGTTCGGGCTGCAGGTCGAGGCGGGAAACGACCCGGCTGCGGCATCCTTCATCTGCACATCGGCGGTCAGTGACGCGTCCTGGTTCTGCGCGACGAGCCCCGGAGCATTCATCATGGCGAGCGCGAGACTGATGTGCAGTACAGCACCACCCGCAACAGTGACCGGCAGCACCATGACGTCGCAGGCGGCGAGGTCGCGCCACGTGGCAGTCACTGTAGACCCGGTCGCCGTGTCCACCGCGGTCAGCTGCACGTTGTCGGCGAGCTCGGACGACGAGCTCTGCACATCGCCGACATTCACACGGATCGTCGCCGGCGTCGCCAGCGGGTTCTTGATGAAGAGGTCGGAGGTCGCGGTGTCGCCGGGCACAAGCAGCCCGGCGTTCGAGAACAACCCGATGGCCAGCGCAGGCTGGTAGCTCGACGCCGTCGGTGCTGACGAGCACGATCGGCGAGGTCGGGGGCGCCGCCGACGCGGACACCGACGAAGCACCCACGGATGCGGCAGCCGACAGCAGAACGGCCACGACGATCGCGGCGATTCCGCCCGGGCTGCGGCGCGATCACGGGGTCACCCCGGCCAGCGTGAACGACTGCGTGGTGCTGGGACGTCGTGGTGGCGCAGGTGGTCTGCACGAGCTGGAGCCCCGCCGCCGCAGCGCTCGGGATGGCCAGACACCGGCCGGATGCGACGTTCACGAAGTGGAACGGTGCCGCCGGTCTCTGCGATCGGCTTCCACTGCTGAAGCGTGTTCGCCGCCTTCGACGATATCCGCTTTCGTTCCGAGGTTCGTGTTCGGAACATCCCAGGTGAGCGGGGTCGAGGCGACATCCGGTGCGACGAAGTACTGTCCCGAGGTTCCGATCGTGACGGAGTTCAGGGTCTGCAGGAACGCCCACTTCTGGTACTGGGTGGTCGTGTCGCAGTTGACGAGAACCAGTGTCGAGCCGACCGCGGGCGGGGTCGCCCCGGTGCCGACACAGAACGCAGTCGTGCCGAGCACCAGGCGGTAGTAGCTCGTGGAGCGCGAACGCGGCAGCTGGTCGTGATCGTCGCGGTGTTCGAGAACGCGGCCGACAGGTTGTTCGCCGAATCCACCGCCTTCACCGTGTAGCTGTAGGTGGTGCGACGGGTTGAGCAGCGTGTCGGTGAACGTCGTGCCCGGTGACGCTCGCAATGAGCACTCCGCCGCGGTACACGTTGTAGCCGATGACCGACGCGTTGTCGGTGGCCGCGTGTCCAGCTGAGCGTGGTCTGGCTGCCGGTGGTGCCGGATCGCGGCAAGGCCAGTCACAGTCGACGGCGGCGGACGGTGTCGGCGATCACGGTCGCGTTGCCGGGCGCCGAGTTGTTGGTCGACACCGGGTCGCCGCTCGTGCTCGTCACCGCAGCGGTCACCGTGAAGGTTCCGGGAGCCGTGCCGGCCGCCGCATAGCCGGCCATCGTGATGGTCGTGCTCGCGCCGGCGGCGAGGTTGCCGATCGTGCAGGTCGCCGACGTGGCGGAGTTCACGACGCACGGTACGGCACCCGTCATCTGCGGGGCCGTCACCGAGAGTATAGCCGGTGGGCGCCGTCAGGTGCACGACCACGTTGTTGGCCGTCGCGGTGCCGTTGTTCCTGACGACGAAGGTCCAGGTGGTCGCGGTGGCGACACCGGCCGTCGAGAGTCGCGGGCGTCGGCGACTGCGGCGGTGACGCCGACATCCACGCCGACCGTGACCGTGATCGGCGCATCCGCGGCCGTCGCCGGAGTGGCCGCCCACAACGGCGCGAGACCGTTGACATAGTTCGCTGTGGGAGTGAAGTGCACGACGGTTCCGATCGGCCCCGACGACCGTCGCCTGGAAGGTCACAGTGGTGCTCGTGCCCTGCGCGATCGTGCCGCCCGCGGTCGCTGACGCGGCCGAGCCCAGTCGGGCGGTCACGGTGCCGGTGCCGCCGGAACCGGCCGTGTATTCGCGCCTGGTCGTCGCCCGCGGCATCCGTCTGTGCAGCGCCTCCGACCGTGAGCGACCCCGCCTTGTAGGCGACGGAGGCCGGCAGAGGCGCGGTGAGCGATCGACTTGTACGAGAGCGCACTGCCGATGTTGGAGACCGTCGTCGAGTACTGCACGACGTCACCGACGTGATAGGCCGTGCTGCCCGGGTTCGTGAGGTTCGAGACCGTCGCCGCCGACGTCAGGCACGGGCCCGAGCCGAACGAGACGTCATCCATGAAGTTGCCGACCGTGAGGTCGCCGGTGGCCGTCGAGATCGCGCGGAACGCGAGCTCGGTCGTGGTCTGGCCGGCAGGCACGACGTAGGCGCCCGAATAGCGCCCCCAGGCCGACGTGCCGTCGCTGATCGTGCGAATCGGCTCCAGCGTCGAATACGACGAGCCGATCAGCACCTGCATGGTGTCGACACCCGCGCGTCCGCGGTGCAGCAGCGACCACTGCAGGATCTGGCCCGGCGTCGTCGAGATCGACTGAGACAGGGTGCCGGCGCTCGTTGGCGTTCAGTTCGACGAACTGGTTGCCGACGGGAGCGGTGACGCCCTTGAATCCGCTCTGCCAGATCTCGATGCCCACCGGGTCGGTCGAGACCCAGCCCGGAACGCCGCCATTGGCCACCCAGGTCCAGGGCTGCGTGATGACCGGCTGCTCGAAGCTGGCGTTCTGCACCGAGGTGACGTTGGTGCAGGAGTCGGCGAGCGACGCGACCTTGGCCGTCGAAGCGACACTGGCGGTCGAGCTCCAGAACGCGGACGCCGACGACCCCGCCGCTGTCAGCAGGAACGCGACGACGGCGAGGGCTACGGCGAACTTCACGCGCTTCATGAGTTGTTCCGCACCTGCGTTCCCACCAGGGGCACGGTGAACGTCGCGCTCAGGCCCTGCACGGTCGCCGGAGCCGTGGCGCTCAGGGTCGTCTGCAGGCAGGCCGAGATGGATGCCGCCCGGGGCGACGACGACGGGCGTCGTCCAGGCGGCGCGTGCTGCTGCCATCCACCGACTGGGCGCACGTGGTCGACTGGAACAGCACGACGACCAGATTGCCGTTCTGGGCGAGCAGGCTGGTCGGATCGCCGAACACCGGCGCGCCGGGCGCGATCGACAGCGCCGTGGTGCCCGTGTTCATGATCGTGAGCACCTGCGGAGACACCGCCGAAAGGCCGGGAAGAAGTTGGGTGGTCGTGAGACCGGGCACCGTGTAGGTCGTCGCGCCATTGACCGTGATGCCGGTCGACGCCCGTCGCAACGCTGACCGAACCGACCGGAGTCGAGCGGTTCCAGAGCGCGAGGGTCGTGCCGCTCGCGGAGACGCCGAAGACGATCGCGAGCGCGAAGATCGCCGTGGTGATCAGGAGGCGGCGCATCCTGCGCTGCTCGCGGAGCAGGCCGCGCAGCCAGGAGACCAGGCCGAGGCTCGCGCGGCGAACGAGATTCGTTGCGAGGCAGAACACGAGGTAGGCGCAGAGAGCGACGACCAGGGCGGCGCCGCGGGCCGAGATCGCTGCGCGGGTGACCGCCGAATCGGCGCGAAGAACGGGTGCGGAGGTCGTCAGGACACGCGGTGACGTGTACATGAGAACCTCCCTATGTCGGGTGAGAGATGTGGAAATCGCACGGGGCCTAGGTCGGGCATCGGCGACAAGTAAGAATGTCGAGCGCACCGCCGATGGGTCGGCGGTGCGCTCGACGCCTGACTAGCTGTGGGTCTGGGTGAGCGTGAAGGTCGAGCCCGAGAGGCTGACAGCCTCGTTCTGGCCGACGACACCCGACGTGGTCTTGTCGAACGTGAAGGTCAGCACGACTGTGAAGACCGACGTTCCGCCGGCGGTCGGCGTGATCGTGTACGGCGAGCCGGTGCCCGAAACCGTTGCGTCGCCCGAAAGCTTCGTGACGGTCATGGTCGGCACGAGCTTGCCCGTGAGGTCCGCCGGAATGGCGGCGGCGGGAATCGAGTACGCGAGCTGCGCGGACAGGTTCTTACCTGTGGCGTTGACCGTGACCGTCTGGGTCAGAGTCACGACGTCACCGGGAACCATGGACTGCGTGGCCGGGTTCCAGGACGTGTTCGCGGCACCGGCGGAGAGGTCGGCCCAGGTGGGCGTTCCGTTCGTGCCGAACGCGAGGGTACCGGTGGAGATCGATCCGGTCGAGACGTTGGTGCTGGCGTTCCAGAGCGCGAAGGTACCCGCGCCACCGAGAAGAAGGGCGATGCCCGCGGCGCCGGCGACGGCACCCTTGACTAGCTTGTTCATTTCGTGATCCTTTCGCGACAGACGGGTCGAATGTCGGGTCATTTAACCCGCGCGAAGGCACGACAAGTGCCGCCAACGTCGGGTCGTGGCAAACCTCCGGGTGGAGGCCAACGAACGAAGCGGGATGCTCCGTTTTTCGAGGTGGTAAGTCCTCGTTACATGCCGGGGCGGTAAGTCCCCGTATTTTCGAGGCGGTAAGACCTCTGATTCGCTCCGAAGTGGTAAGCCTTCATCGCAATGACTGAATAGACCTGTTTGCGCCGTCTAGGATCGCGCCCCCAAGAAATATCCCCCACGTAGAAAGTTAGCTGTCCGCTTTATGGAGGACAACACCCCAGAACGGGTAGCCTCGGGAAACCGGCGCATTGGCCTGAAACTGCGTTCTGACCGGGATTTTTAGGTCACATTTGATCGATGTCTTTGAATAGAATCGGGGTACAAAGTGACTCAATTTCGCATCCAAACGGGGTACGCCGCCGACTGGCGCTGCGCGAATGCGCCCGCGCGAGTCCCCCATACGCAACCGGCCCGACATCCGCAACCCACTCGTGCGGGAACACAATCGCGGTAGCGTTTAAACGTGGCTATTGACGAAGCAACGATCGCAGCCGCAGGCGCGAGCACAGGCGGCGGACCGCACTTCACCGCGCACATCGGGCGCATCCCCATCCGCGAAGTGTCGCCCGTGCAGGCCGAAGACCGGTGGCCGGCCAAAGCGTTCGCTGGCGAGGTCGTGCCATTCGGGGCGACCGTATTCCGCGAAGGACACGATCTCATCGGCGTCGACCTGCTTCTCGTCGACCCCGAAGGCAAACAGACCCAGCACCACATGCGGATGGGCGCACCCGGAACGGATCGCTGGCAGGTGGAAGCGCGGCTCGACCACATCGGGTCCTGGCGTTTTCGCGTTCAGGCCTACGCCGACGACTGGGCGACCTGGCTGCACAACGCCGACATCAAGGTGCCGCTCGCCCAGGACGTCGAACTCGTGTTCGCCGAAGGCCTCGAGCTGCTGAAACGCGCCGGGTCGAGCAAACCGGTCAAGGATGCGGCAGCCGCGTTCGAAGACTCGGCCCAGTCACCCGAGTCGCGCCTCGCGGCTGCGCACGAAGCGAAGCTCACCGCGATCATCGCGAGTCGGCCGCTGTCGAGCCTCGCCACCATCAGCGAACAGCACACCATCCGGGTCGAGCGCGAACGCGCCGGCGTGGGCAACTGGTACGAGTTCTTTCCCCGCAGCATCGGCGCGAAGAAGAACGCCGACGGAAGCTGGAAGTCGGGCACCTTCAAGACCGCAGCAACCCGGCTTCCCGGCGTGGCCGCGATGGGCTTCGACGTGCGTCTACCTGCCGCCCATCCACCCGATCGGCAGCACCTTCCGCAAAGGACCCAACAACACGCTTGTCGCGGGGCCGATTCGACCCGGGATCACCGTGGGCAATCGGCGGGCCCGCCGGCGGCCACGACGCCATCCACCCCGACCTCGGCACCGTCGCCGACTTCACAGCGTTCATTCGGGCCGCGGGGCGCAGCGGCATCGAGGTGGCGATCGACCTGGCGCTGCAGTGCTCCCCCGACCATCCGTGGGTCACCGAGCATCCCGAGTGGTTCACGACACGGCCCGACGGCTCAATCGCGTACGCCGAGAACCCGCCGAAGAAATACCAGGACATCTACCCGCTGAACTTCGACAACGACCCGATCGGCATTCGCGAAGAGATCCTGCGGGTTGTCAAGTACTGGATCGGGCTCGGAGTTCGCATCTTCCGCGTCGACAACCCGCACACCAAGCCGCTCGACTTCTGGGAGTGGCTGATCTGGGAGGTCAACTCCGAGTATCCGGATGTCGTCTTCCTCGCCGAGGCGTTCACGCGCCCGGCGATGATGCAGTCGCTCGCCGGTGCGGGCTTCCAGCAGTCGTACTCGTACTTCACCTGGCGCAACACCAAAGCGGAACTCGAGGAGTTCCTGGTGCAGATCAGCGACGACTGGAGCGCGTTCTACCGGCCCAACCTGTTCGTCAACACGCCGGACATCCTCACCGAATACCTGCAGTTCGGCGGCGTGGCGGCCTACAAGATCCGCGCGACGCTCGCCGCGACCGCGGCACCCACCTGGGGCGTGTACTCGGGCTTCGAACTGTTCGAGGATGTCGCGCGCGCCCGGCAGCGAAGAAAACATCGACAACGAGAAGTTCGAGTACCGGCCGCGGGACTTCGCCAAGGCGGAGAAGCTGGGCGTCTCGCTCGCGCCGTACCTCACCGAACTCAACCGCATCCGCGCCGAGCATCCGGCCCTGCGCCAGTTGCGCAACCTCGACGTGCACTGGAGTGACGACGACTCGATCCTCGTGTACTCCAAGTACCTCGACGGGCGCTTCACCGAGTCTGGAGTGAGCGACGGCATCCTCGTCGTCGCCAACGTCGACCCGCACTCGGTGCGCGAGACCATGGTGCACCTCGACCCGCGCGAGTTCGGGGTCGGGCCCGGCGACAGCTTCGACGTCGTCGACCTGCTCAGCGGGCAGCGCTTCACCTGGGGCGAGCACAACTACGTGCGGCTCGACGCGTTTCAGCCAGCCCGTGCACATTCTGAGCGTCGAGTACCGGAAGGCGAAGTGATGGCCGACAAGAAGAAGCCAACCAGCAGGGCAGCAGCCGAAATAGGCGCTGCCGCGGCCGAAGTGGTCGACGCGATCGTGCCGAAAAAGTCGACCGCGAAGAAGTCCGCGTCGGCGAAGAAGACCGGCGGCCCGGCCGGCGCCGTCGACACGTTCCAGACCGACGCGACGATCACGCTGCCGCCGCTCGACCCGGGACTGATCGCATCCCTCGTCGGCGGATACCACCCGCAGCCGCACTCGACACTCGGCCAGCATCGCGTTCGAGAGCGGGTTCGTGATCCGCGCGGTGCGCCCGCTGGCGACCACCGTGACCGCGATCCGGGCCGATGGTTCGCGGGTCACGCTGAACCACGTCGACCAGGGGCTCTGGCAGGGCTACGCGCCCGGTGCGGGGCAGGCCTACACGCTCGAGGCCACCTACGACGGCGCATCGGACTGGACGACGGACGACCCCTACCGATTCGTGCCCTCGGTCGGCGAAGTCGACCTTTACCTGTGGGGGCAGGGTCGCCACGAACAGCTATGGGACGCGCTCGGCGCGCACTTCCGGCCGCATGAAGACGTCATCGGGCACCTCCTTCAGCGTCTGGGCTCCGCATGCGAAGGCGGTTCGCGTGCTCGGCGACTTCAATGGCTGGAACGGCGTGCTGTGGGCGCTCCGCCGTCTCGACGATGTCGGCGTATGGGAGATCTTCGTTCCGGGCCTCATGCCCGGAAGTGCGTACAAGTTCGAGATCCAGACGGCTGGGGGCGAGTGGGTGACCCGTGCCGACCCCATGGCCCGCTACACCGAGCGACCGCCCGCGACGGCCTCCGTCGTCGGCGAATCGAAGTACGTGTGGTCGGATTCCGGCTGGCTCGCCCAGCGCGCGGCCCACGACCCGCACAACGCCGCGATGAGCGTCTACGAGATGCACATCGGGTCGTGGCGTGCCGGCCTCGGCTATCGCGAGCTCGCCGACCAGCTCATCGAGTACATCCACGAGACCGGGTTCACGCACGTCGAATTCATGCCGCTCGCCGAGCACCCGTACGGACCGTCGTGGGGCTACCAGGTGACCGGGTATTACGCGCCGTCAAGCCGGTTCGGGCATCCGGACGACCTCAAATACCTGATCGACCGGCTGCACCAGGCGTCGATCGGCGTGATCATGGACTGGGTTCCGGGGCACTTCCCCAAAGACGAGTGGGCGCTCGGCCGGTTCGACGGCCAGGCCGTCTACGAGCACTCCGACCCGCGCCGCGGCGAGCACAAGGACTGGGGAACCTACATCTTCAACTTCGGTGACTCGCAGGTGCGCAACTTTCTGGTCGCTAACGCCCTGTACTGGCTCGAGGAATTCCACATCGACGGCCTGCGTGTCGATGCCGTCGCCTCCATCCTCTACCTTGACTACTCGCGCGAGGCGGGCGAGTGGGAACCGAACGTCAACGGCGGGCGCGAAAACCTCGAGGCGATCAGCTTCCTGCAAGAGGTCAACGCGACCGCGTACAAGCGCAACGCCGGCATCGTCATGGCGGCCGAGGAGTCGACGTCGTATCCCGGAGTCACGCATCCGACGTCCGAGGGCGGGCTGGGCTTCGGCCTCAAGTGGAACATGGGCTGGATGCACGACAGCCTCCAGTACATCGAAGAAGACCCGATGTACCGCTCGTACCACCACAACGACATCACGTTCAGCTTTCTGTACGCGTTCAGCGAGAACTTCATCCTGCCGATCAGCCACGACGAGGTCGTGTACGGCAAGGGTTCGCTGCTCACCAAGATGCCGGGCGACCAGTGGCAGAAGCTCGCCAACGTGCGCGCGTACCTCGCGTTCATGTGGGCGCACCCGGGCAAGCAGCTGCTCTTCATGGGCTCCGAGTTCGGCCAGCCGTCGGAGTGGAGCGAGGAGCGTTCGCTCGACTGGTGGATCCTCGACCAGCCCGCGCACCAGCGGCCTGCTCACGATGGTCGGCCAGCTGAACCGCGTCTACCGGTGCGGAGGGCGCGCTCTGGGAGCAGGACTTCGACGCCGACGGGTTCGAGTGGCTGGACGGCGGGCGACGCCGAGCACAATGTCGTCTCGTTCCTGCGCTGGTCGACGGGATGGCCAGCCGATCGCCGTGCTGATGAACTTCAGCGGCAACCCGGTGGGGCCCGTACCGCGTCGGGCTTCCCTTCGCCGGCGAGTGGGACGAGATCCTCAACACGGACGCCTCCGAGTTCGGCGGTTCGGGAGTCGGCAACTTCGGAGTCGTTCACGCCACGGACGAGCCGTGGGCCGGTCGCCCCGCATCCGCGGAGCTCACCCTGCCGCCGCTCGCCGGGCTCTGGCTCAAGCTGCGCCGCTGACCGCCGCTACCGCCGCGAAAATCGCCTGTTTGGGGCGATATCGCCTGCGCGCGCGGGCGAAATGGTCCCAAACGGGCGCACTCGGCTAGGGACGAATCCGCTCGAGCTCTGCGGCGACAACGCCCGCGAGCTTCAGGCTCACGAGCGGGTTCTGCCGCGGGTTGACCGACAAGAGCACCAGGTGGAGCTCGCCGTCCTTCGACTGCAGCTGCGTCGTGACGCTGGGCACGCTCCCGTTGCGGCTACCCCGGCGCTGTTGCATCTCGGCCGAGATCGGCCCCACTGTTGACCACGGACGTGTGACGAGAGGCGCCTGCTCGTACGATCGCCAGATGCTCACACCGGCCGGCGAGGCGGAGACCCAGTGGGGTCCGTTGGTGGGGTTGGTGTCGTCGCTCGGGATCGCGGGATCGACCACCTCCTGGCGCTGCAGCTCGCCCATGACGGACTGGTACCAGGCGTTCGATGCGAAGGTGAAGACGTACTGGTCGGGCGCCAGCTCTGCGAGACGGGCGAGCATCCGCCCGCGCAGCGCATACGCGATGAAGAAATACGCGAGGGCGACCACGATGGCGATCGGCACGATGATCAGCCCAAGACCCGTGTTGGAACCCACGCCCCAAGATTAGCGGGTGACGTCAGGCCGAGGGCGGCCTCAGGCCCGCCTCGACACTTGCCGTGCGCAGCGCCTCGAGTTCGCTCAGCAGGTATGTGCTCTCGCGGCGCGAGCCGGTTATTGCGCGGGTGCCGTTGGGCGACAGCAGCGGCACCGTCACCGTGCCTTCGCCGAGCCTGACCCGAACCAGGATCGCGGACGCCGACCACCGCCGGTAGAGCGTCTGCAGGTCGACCACCTCGAGGCTTTCGATCCGCTTCCATTCGAGCGACCCGACGTACTGCAGCGGGGTGTTGTCCCAGAAGGTGAGGCCGAACGCATCCGCCGTCACACCGGGACCCGAGGTGAGACCCGTCGCACGGCGACCCAGCTCGGTGCCGACCGCGGCCACTGCGAGCGATTCCCCGAACACCCGACGGTTCGAGATGGTGAACACGATGCTTCCGGGCGCAACCCGCGCGAGTCGACGCAGCACCCTGCCGCGAAGTGGCCCCACCAGAAAAAGGAAGAGGATGACCGACGCGCCGCCGAAGACGATCATCGCGTGCCCCGCTCCATGCTTCAGCCTAAGCAGAAACCCGACCCGAGTTGCATGTTTTTGTGCCGAAACAGGGGGCTGAGGGCACGAAAACGTGCAACTCGGGTTAGTAGAGGAGCGTGGTGAGGCGACGGCGAGCAGGGGCGACCAGCGGGTCGTCGCCCAAGATCTCGAAGTAGTCGAGCAGACGGGTGCGCACGACGTTCTTGCCGGCCGCATCCTGACTCGGGAAGAGATCGAGCAGCAGGTCGAACGCGGCACCCGCGTCGCCGAAACTCACGTTCAGGTCGGCGAGCGCGAGCTGGGCATCCAGCGCCACCGGATGCGGCGGCCGCGCGAATCTCGTCGGCGTCTGTGCCCTCGAGCCGCTGCAGCAACGAGACCTGGGCGAGCCCGGCGATCGCCAGGGCGTCGCGCGGGTTCTGCGCGATGGCCGTCTTGTATTCGGCGATCGCGGTCGTGTAGTCGCCCGCCGAGATCGCGTCGTACGCCTCCTGGTGGTGCGGAGGCAGCGGCTCCTCGACCGGGGCCGCGTCGGCGCCCGTCGGCGGCAGGGTGCCGGTCACGCCCTGCTCGACGGCGAGCGCGAGCACCTGGTCGAGAATCTGGCGCACCTCGGCCTCCGGGTAGTCCCCCACGTACAGCTGCACCGGCCGGCCGCCGATGATCGGCGGCGACCGTCGGAACCTGCTGCACCTGGAACGCCTGCGACGAGCTGCGGGTTCGCCGGCGCATCCACGACGACGTGGGCGAGCTTGCCGCCGTACTGGGCGACCAGCGGCCCGAGCACCGGCTCGATGCCCTGGCCGTAGAACTCGACGACGACCGGCACGGTCTTCGAGAGATCGAGGGCTTCGGTGAAGCGTCGCATCCGTCGCCGACATACCGGCGGCACCGGATGCCGCGCGGGCGCGCCGGACGCGGATTGACGAGCGCCGGAGAGGTCGACCGCCCCGCGCAGCGTCGCCGGAGAGATCGGGGGCACGTTTGTCGCCACTACAGTTCCTTCGCAGAGATCAGGCCCTGGCCATAGCCGAGCAAGACAATTTTGCTCGAATTGCTGGCAGCCGGCACGTAGAAGAGCAACTGGTCGCCGTACACGGCGACGAGTCCGGTGGTGGAGGTCGCCTTGCCCGACAGCGCCTGGATCGCGCCGGGGGCGCTGACCGCGGCCCCCGCCTGAACGGGCTTCACTGTCTCGGTCTCGTTGAGGTCGACCGCGACGATCGCCCCGTTGTCGTTGGTGGCCAGCACGATCACCTGCCCGCTCCCGTTGGAGTTGGTGTAGGTCAGGCTCGCGGTGGCCGGCAGCGCCGCGATCTGCGGCCTTCTTCGATGCCGCCCCGACCTGGGTACGGAACGTGTCGCCCTTCGCCTCGAACAGGTCGTTCGAGGTGCTCGCGGTATCCCTGTCGAGGATGTCGCCGTAGGCGAGCGCAAGGGCGGCGGGCTGAAGCTTGAACAGGCCGTGTCGTCGGTGGCAGCCGCGCGGTGCCGACGTTCGCCGGCGCGACGAGCGGCAGCGTGGTGTTCGGCTCGAGCGTCATGGCGTAGTTGATCTTGTAGTTCGACCGCGGGCTGTCCTGGATGAGCATCAGCGCCGTGTACACGAGCGAGGAGTTCGCCTTGCTCTTCAGCACGGTGAACACCGTGCGCGGCCAGGTGTTGCTGGCCTGCGGCAGATTGACGGCGACGACTCCGGACGGGATCGCGATGGAGGCCGGCAGCGCGGGTTGGCCTGGCGGATGGTGTAGTTCGCGAGGCGGTCGTCCAGTGCCGGTCCCGCCATGCGGGTCTTCAGCAGCTTGACATTGAATTTCGCGTCGGCTGCGGTCACGGCCGACGAGATGCTGCGGATGATCTCCTGCAGCTGCGCAGTAGTGACCGCAGGCACCTTGGTGAGTGCCGCGGCGGCGGAACTCGGTCGCCGTCGGGGTCGGAGATCGTGGGCGGCGGGGTCACGGCGCATCCGGACGAGCACCAGCAGCGCCGACGCCCAGCGTCGGCACCACGGCGACGAAGTTGCGGATGGAGCGGCGCCCCTTTGCCGACGCGATCTCCTTGCGCGGCTGGCGCGGGAAGCGCGGCTGCCGCGGAAGCTTCGGCATTCGCGGCTGGCGTGCGGCGCGGTCCGCGGGTGCTTGCGCAGGTGGTTGAACGCGATCAGCAGCAGGATGAGGCCGACGAGAAGCGCGATGGCCCCGACCAGGATGAGCGGACCCGCCCACGGCACCGAGTTGTCGAGCGGCCACACGAGCGAGATCGTGGATGGCGCGGGCGACTTTGCCGTTCGAGACCGCGATGACCGACATGGTCGCCGGCATCTTGATGGGAAGTCGGTGGCCTGGTCGAACGGCGAACTGCTGCAGCCACAGGTCCGATCCGGCCGGGTTGGGAACGGTCGACTCGCCGCCGGCGTGGAAGGTCGACTGCAGCTTGCCCGTCGTGCGCGTTGAGGCTCACCTCGTTGTAGTTGGCCTTGCCGACCCACGCGAGCACGTCGGACGTTCGCCCGTAGGCGGCGAAGGTCGTGGTCGATCCGGAGAGCTTGACGGTCTGCGTCTGCTGGTACGCGTTGAGGGCGGCCCCGTCGATGACGACGACGGGCGCCGGGTGCGTTCGAGACGGCGTCAGGGTCACCTGGTCGGGCCCGGCGAGGAAGGTTCGCTCGGCGATGCCGGTACCGAGGGTGCCCGAGGGCAATGACGAAACAAATGATTGCGAGAACAAATCGCACGATTACTCCTTTCGTGTTGCCCTGCACCACTGGAATATCGGGTCTGGCACCCTCCGCCAGTTTGCATTTCCCGGAGAAATGTCCGCTTTCCCGGGGAAACGGCCTGGCCGCTCGCGTTAGGCGCGAGAGAGGAGGGATCCGCGCGGGGCGATTAACCCCGGCGGACGGCAACAACAAAGACATCCAAGGCTAGCGGATGCCCCCAGCGACCGCCTAACTGAGGCACTGGGAATCCCCTGACAAGGCCGTCTACTTGTGGTTTCTCGGTGGCCTCGCTAAACTCGTCCCTGTTGCAGACTTCGCGAAGGGGGCCTGAATTGGCTGGCGATGACTTGGATTTTGGCACCGAACTGCGCGGCTATCGCAAAGAAGATGTCGACCGCGCCATCCAGGATCTGCGCCGCGAACTCATCCAGGCCAACGCCGAGCGCGCCGATGCCAGCCAAGGAGATCAAGCGCCTGAAGCGCCGTCGCCGAAGACCTGCAGGCCGAGCTCGACGAGACCGGCACCCCGACCTACGCCGGCCTCGGCACCAAGCTCGAGAGCACCCTCCGCGTCGCCGAGGAGCAGTCGATGCGCCTCATCAGCCAGGCCGACATCGACGCCGAGAAGCTGCGCGCCCAGGTGCAGGCCGAGGTCGCAGAAGCTCACCCAGGAGTCGACCGCGACCGCGAACAAGCTGGTCGCGGATGCGACGGCCGAGGCCGAGCGCACGAGACGACGGCGAACAAGGACGCCGAAGACATGCTCGCCCACGCGAAAGCAGGATGCGGACGTCCATCGTCGACGGATGCGGTGCGCGAGGCCGCGGCCATCCGCGGGGCTGTCGCGACCGAGGCCGCGGAGGCACGCGCGACCACCGAAGCGCGAGGCCGCGGCCCAGCGCGCCGCGGGCGAGCGCGAAATCGCGGAACTCAAGGCCGTCGCCGTGCGCGAATCCGAGGACGCCCGCGAGGCGGCCGCCGATCCTCGCCCGCGACACCGAGAAGGCTCGCGCCGAGTTCGAGGCCGAGAACACGAAGCAGCGGGCCGACCTCGCCCGCGACATCGAGCAGGGCCGAACCGACCTCGACCGCGAGATCACGACCGGGCGCGCCGAGCTCGCCGCAGGAGACCGAGAAGGCCCGCGCCGAGCTCGCCAACGAGACCGCGGCGCAGCGCGCGCGCTCGAGAACGACACCGCGACCGCACGCGCCGCACTCGAGAACGACACCGCGACAGCCCGCGCCGCACTCGAGAACGACACCGCCGCCGCCCGCGCCGCCTCGAGAACGAGACCGCCGCGGCTCGCGCGGAGCTCGACAACGAGATCGCGTCGCGCACCAAAGCTCTCGACAACGAGATCGCGTCGCGCACCAAGGCACTCGAGCAGGACATCGCGGCGCGCACCGCGGAGACTCGACCAGACGATCGCCGCGCGTACCGCCGCCCTCGAGCAGGAGATCACCGCCCGCACGGCGGCACTCGAGAACGACATCACGACGCGCACCGCCGCCGCCGACCAGGAGATCGCCGCTCGAACCGCGGCGGCCGACCAGGACATCGCCGCCCGCACCGCCGCAGCAGACCAGGACATCGCCGACGAGGACAGCCGCGGCCGACCTCGACATCGCGACCCGCACCGCCGAGGCCGACCAGGACATCAGCACCCGCACAACCGCGGCCGACCAGGACATCGAGGCGCGCACAACCGCCGCCAACCAGGACATCGCGGCCCGCACCGCCGCAGCCGACCAGGACATCGCCGCCCGCACGGCCGCGGCCGACCAGGACATCGCGACCAGCACGGCGGCGGCAGACCAGGACATCGCCACGCGCACGGCCGCAGCCGACCTCGACATCGCGACCCGCACCACGGCGACGCGACCAGGACGTCGAGGCGCGCACGAAAGCACTCGAGCAGGAGATCACCACCAGAACCGCCGAGCTCGAGCAGCAGATCAAGTCACGACGCGCAGCGCTCGACCACGACGTCAAGACCGCGCGGGCGAAGCTCGCCAAGGACACAGCAGCGGCGCGCACGGCACTCGAGAAGTCGACTGCCGAGGCGAACGCGTCGATCGAGGCCGCGAAGGCGGAGAACGCCGCCACGCTCGCGGCAGAGACCGCCGAAGCCCGCGCCGCCGCTCGAGGCCGAGACCGCCGCAGCTCACGCCGCGCTCGAGGCCGAGACGGCGAAAGCGCGCGCAGACCTCGAGGCCGAGACGGCGAAAGCCCGCGCCGACCTTCACGACGAGATCGCGACCGCGCAGGGCCGCGCTCGAGGCCGAGATCACCGAGACGACGGCAAAGCTCACCCACGACACCGACAAGGCCCGCAAAGACCTCGCCCGGGATGTGGCACGGCAGCGCGCCGCGGTGGCCCACGAGAGCGAGATCGTTCGAGCGAAGATCGCCCACGACACGCGACGAGTCGGCCACCACGATCGCGCGCGAGGCGGAACAGGCCAGGCTCGACCTCGACGTCGAACTGAAGACCCGACGCGACGAGGCCGAGAAGGATGCGCTGGCCAAGCAGCAGGAGGCATCCGCGTCCGATGCAGAAATACCTCGACGAGGCGCAGGCGCAGCTCACCGCGGCACAGCAGCGCGCCGCCGACAAGCGCGCCGAGGCCGACGCGTACGACACCAAGACCCGCGCCGCCGCGAAGGCGCATCCACGACACGGCCTCAAAGGACGCCGCGCGCCTGCTCGCCGACGCCGAACAGCGAGCGAAGACGCTCCTCGCCGACGCCGAGAAGCAGAGCGCAGACCTGCTGGCGGACGCCGAGGCGCGGCTCACCCAGATCCGGCTCGAGCGCGAGGCCGTGGCGGGCTACTTCGAATCACTTCGCGGGGTATTGTCGCAAGCAGAAAAGGTTTCCAGCCAGGACTGAGTCGCGCCGCGTGTCGCGGGCGCATCCGGCCCGACCGAGAGGCGCACGTTGAAGATCCAGAACTCATTCCGACTCGGCCTGTTCGGCGGATCTGGGCGTCATCGTCGCGCTCGCCATCGGTGCGGCGATCGGTTCGCTGGCGACCGTGCTCACGTACGTGGGCGCCGTCGCTGTTTCTCGCGCTCGGCATCGACCCGCTGGTCTCGTTCCTCGCCAAGCACGGCTGGCCGCGCTGGCTCGCGATCGTGACCGTGCTGGTGGTTTTGCTCGGCGCACTCGTCGGACTCGTGTTCGCGATCATCCCGATTGTGATCGCTCAGGTCTCGACCGGTATCAAGTCGATGCAGGGGGTCTTCACCTCGATCACCAAGGGTGAGTTCTGGTCGGATGCCCAGCACAACTTCCCGTGGCTCAACGTGCCCGCGGTCGAGAAGCAGTTCAACGACTTCGTGAGCAGCCTCGACGTCGGGTCGATCGGCGGCGGAATCATCTCGACGGGCCTCGGAATCGCGTCACGCGGTCGGCGGGGTCGTCATCGTCTTCATCCTCACCCTCTACTTCGTCGCGTCGCTCGGCAGCATCAAGCGCGGGCTCTACCAGCTCGTGCCCGCGTCGCGTCGGCCCGGCTTCATCGACATCGCCGAGCAGATCAGCGAGTCGGTGGGCAAGTACGTCATGGGCCAGGGTGCGCTGGGGCTCGTGAACGGCATCCTGTCGTTCCTCTTCCTGCAGCTGATCTTCCCGCTCTTCGGGATCGCCCATCGAATACGCGGTGCTGCTCGCCGTCATCGCGCTCATCGGGTCGCTCATCCCGCTGGTCGGAACGATCTCTGCGTCGACCGTGATCGTGCTGCTCGTGCTGGGCGTTCAACGGCACCCCGAGGTGCTCTGGGTGGCCGGCTACTACCTGGTCTACATGGGCGTCGAGGCGTACATCATCAGCCCGCGCATCATGAAGACAGGCCGTACAGGTGCCCGGCGTTGTCGTCGTCATCGCGGCCCTCGCGGGCGGCACGCTGCTCGGCGTGCTCGGGGCGCTGGTGGCGATCCCGATCGCGGCGGCCATCCTGCTGATCATCAAACAGGTCGTCATCCCGCGGCAGAACGCGCTCTAGGGGCACTGCCAGTCGCAGAAACTGAGGAGAAAGCGGGCTGGCCCGCTCGAAACACATCCTTAGCTCGAGCAGGTTCGTGCGAACAGCGTCCTCACTTCGCCGATCGCCGACGGCCGAAACCATCCTGTCGAGGGCGGGTCAGGCCCGCCACACCGTCGGCAGCGGCACCTTCGGCGGGTTGACGCGCGCCGACGATCTCGTTGAGCACGCGGGCCGTCTGGTGCTCGCCCACCCAGAGGTGCTTGCCATCCGTCGACCTCGACCAGGTCGGTCTCGGGCACGATCGCGAACCGCTCGCGCGCCTCCGGCGGCCGCAGGTAGTCGTCCAGCTCCGGGATGATCGCGACCAGCCGCTTGCCGCTGCCGGCCCACCTGCGCGAGTTCGGCATCCGTGGCGCGCTTGAGCGGTGGCGAGAGCAGGATGGCGCCGTCGATCGGAAACTGCAGGCCGTACTGCACCGCGATCTCGGTGCCGAACGACCAGCCGAGCAGCCACGGATGCGGCAGCCCGCGCTCGACGACGAAGGCCATCGCCGCCGCGAGGTCTTTCTGCTCGAGGATTCCGTCGCCGAACGCTGCCCTGCGAGCGTTCCGCGCGGCGACGTCACACCGCGGAAGTTGAAGCGCAGCACAGCGAGGTCGGCGAGCGCGGGCAGTCGGGCGGCGGCCTTGCGCAGGATGTGCGAGTCCATGAACCCGCCGCCCGTGGGCAGCGGATGCAGGCAGACCAGCGTCGCGACCGGCGCGGCGGTGAGCGGCAGCGCGAGCTCGCCGACCAGCGTGAAGCCGTCATCGCGTGTGCAGCTCGATGTCTTCGCGTCGCGCGGGCAGCTCGACTCCGCCGCGGATCTCGATATCGGTCACGGTTTGATCCTCCAGCAGTGCAGGTGCCAGTGCCGGCGATCGGCCAGGTCGCCCGCCTCGCCCATGATGCCGTCCGCACGCCAGGCCACGGTGTGCGCGACGCCGGGAGCGATTTCGAGGCCGCATCCGGGGCAGACATAGAACTTGGTGGCGGATGCGGCCGCGAGCGGCTGCACATTCCAGAGGCCGTCGCGCTTCGTCTCGGTCGCGAGACGACCGAGCAGGGCACGGTTCAGGTCGACCTCGTCGTCGGTCTCGCTCGGCCGCCGCCCGCGGGGACGATTCGAACGAGGCATGAACCCAGCTTAGATCGAGGCCGCTCAGAGCCCGTTCGGGTTGTCGATCGCCTCGAGCCGGGTCTCTTCGAAGTCGAGCATCGTCTGGGCGCGGTTCGAGCACGCGCGAGGCGTACGCGCCGCTCGAACGCGCCTCGAGCAGCGCTTCGCGCTCGGCCTGCAGAACCTCGCGACGCAGCTCGCGGTACTGCCGCTGCGGCGACTGGGCGAGCCCGTCGTCGCCCGACGCCGTGGTCGGCGCGCTCCCAGGCGGACTCCGCGATGAGCAGCGAATCCTGGCGCACCCGGTCGATCACGTCCTGGCTGATCTTCTCGCCGTCGGGCAGCGTGCAGCTGCGGGGTTGTCGAGCACGCCGACGCCCGTGTTGCTCATCTCATCGAGCAGGCTCGCCAGCGACCGGCGGTCGGCGACCTTGTCGTTGCCCTGGATGCCGGTGAGCCGGATGACGAGCGGCAGCGTGCCGCCCTGCAGCATCAGCGTGACCACTGCGACCGTGAATGCGATCAGGATGAGCTGGGCGCGGTAGTGGAACGTGACGCGGCAGGGACTGGGCCGCGGCGAGCGTGACCACCCCGCGCATCCCCGACCAGCTCAGAACGACGGCACCGCGCCATCCGAACTCCTCGGCGCGCGCCTGCTCGAGTTCGTTCTCCCGCTGGGCGTAATTCTTCTCGGCCTGCTGCGTTCGGCGCTCCATGCCGCGGCGACAGGGTCGCGCATCGCCATCGAGCTGGTCGAGCCGCTTTCGGAAGCGCGCCTGTTGGCGCTCGGCGGCGCCCAGGCCGGCCCGCACAATGATCAGCAGCGGTGGAACGAAGACGACGCGGAGCACGATCAGCACGGCCGTGAACGAGCAGCGCCGAGCAGCACGGAGCCGAGCACGCCCGGCTCGTCGACCGTCGCGGTGCGTCTGCACGTTCTCGACGAGCTTCGAGATCTCGAGCCCCATGAGCAGGAAAACGCCGTTCTCGAGAACGAACTGCAGCGTGCGCCAGTTGACGCGCTCGGCGATGCGCGCCTGCGGGGTGAAGCGTTTGGCCGCCGCGTGCCCCGAGTAGAGCCCGGCGACGACCACCGCGATCACGCCGCTGCCGTGAATGGCCTCGGCCGGGATGTAGGCGAGGAACGGGATCGCGAACGAGATCGCCGTATCGAGGATCGAGTCGTGGAACTTGGACCGCACGAAGACGGTCACGATACCGATGATGAACCCGATGACGACCGCCGACCGCCACCGCGTAGGCGAACGTTCCGAGCGCTCCCCAGAAGCTGACCGTGGCTGCGACGGCCGCGATCGCGGACCGCAGCAGCACGAGCGCGGTCGCGTCGTTGACCAGCCCCTCGCCCTCGAGGATGGTGACCAGCCGCGGCGGCAGGCCGAGCTTCTTGCCGATCGCGGTCGCGGCGACCGCATCCGTCGGGCTGATCACGGCGCCCAGCGCGACGCCCTCGGCGAGGTTGAGCTTCGGGAACAGGATGTTCAGCAGCCCGCCCGGTGACGAAAGCCGACACGATGACCAGCAGCACGCTCAGCCCGAAGATGCTCGAGAAGTTGCGCTTGAAATCCATCACCGGCACGTTGACCGCGGAGGCGTACAGGATGGGCGGCAGCAGCCCGGCGAGGATGATCTCGGGCGGCACAGTCGTCGGCGCGCCCGGAATGAAGCTGAACCCGACGCCGAGCACGATCAGCAGCAGCGGCGCAGCAACCCCGAGCCGGTTAGCGAACGCGCCCGCGGCCACGATCGACACGATCGCGACGACGCCGAACAGTGCCCACTCCATGGCTCAAGCCTAGGGGCGGGCTAATACCAGCCGGTGGCCTGCGAGTGCGCCCAGGCGCCGCACGGGGTGCCGTAGCGGCCCGCGATGTAGCCGAGACCCCAGTTGATCTGGGTGGTGGCGTTCGTCTGCCAGTCCGGACCGGCCGACGCCATCTTCGATCCCGGGGAGCGCCTGCGGGATGCCGTAGGCGCCATCCGGGTTCTGCGGCGGTCACATTCCAGTGCGACTCCCGGTTCCACAGCGAGACGAGGCAGCTGTACTGGTCGTCGCCCATGCCCTCGGCGGTGAGGATGCCGAGCGCGATCGCCTGCGCCGATCCCGGAGTGGGGATGGGCGGCCCGGGACGCCGCCGCGGCCTGCGGTTTCGGCGCCGAGTGCACGCCGAACGCATCACGGGTGATGCTGTCCGGCGCTCCGCTGCCGGTGGTCAGCACGCTCTGGCCGGTCTCTTCCCAGTGGCTGGGCGCGGTGTTCGCGTCGGCGAAAGCCCCCGAGTACGGGTCGATGACCATGACGACGACGATCGCGAAAGCGAGCAGGAACGCGTAGATCGGAACGGCTCCAGCGCGACGGCAGCAGGGGACGCCGAACGCCCCGAGAGACCGCAGTCACGCGACCCTCGAGCACAGCGATCCCCGAATGCTTGCCCACAGTTTCCCGATTTTAGTGCAGCAAGGCCGCAAAAGCCCCAGCCGGACGGAGTCAGCGCACCGCGAGCATGACGCCGATGATGGCGTCAAGGAACAGGTCGACCTGGGCCTCGTTGTACCCGCCGCGGCGGGTGCGGAAGGCGATCGTGCGCACCTCGTCGACGCTCATCGGCTTGCCATCCTGGAAGTACGCGGTCAGCTGTTCGCCGAAATCGTCGACATCCTTCGGGTGGTAGCCGAGCGTCAGCGCGTTGACCCGCTTGAACTTGTGGCCCCACGGGCGGTCGAGGCGGTCGAGCGCCTCCTGGGCGGTAGAGCGCGCCCGGCCGAACCAGGCCTGGTCGCCGATCTCGGTGAACGCGCGCTCCTTCTCGCGCGCGGCGAAGGCATCCTCGAGGCGCTCGAGGGCGGCATCCACGTGCTCGACCGAGTATCCGCCCTTCTCCATGTCGAAGGCGGTGCGGCGGATGGACTCCGCGGTCACGACAGTCGGGGCCGACCGGTCTGCCGAGTAGGCGCGACGCGCCTCCTCGAGAAAGTCCTCAACCTCGTCGACCGAGTAGCCCGCCTGCGACTTCCTGACTCTGGGAAAAGTTGTGCTCACGCGTCTATCTTGCCCCATTGAAAATGAGAAAGAGCGCATACGCGACGGCCGCGGACGGCAGCACCGAGTCGAGGCGGTCGAGGAACCCGCCGTGCCCGGGCAGCCAGTTGCTGATGTCTTTGATGCCGAGGTCGCGCTTGATGAGCGATTCGACGAGGTCGCCGACCGTCGCCGTCAGCGCCAGCGCGAAGCCGAACAGCACCCGGTCGAGGATCGGGAGGTTGCGAGGAGCAGCCAGCCGACCAGGAAGCTCGCGATCTGCGCGGCGACGATCGACCCGCCGAAGCCCTCCCAGGTCTTCTTCGGGCTGATGCGCGGCGCCATCTTGTGCCTGCCGAGCAGCAGGCCCGACACGTACGCGCCCGTGTCCGTCGACACGACGACGATCAGCAGGCCCAGCACCCACAGGTTGCCGTTGCGTTCGGAGGCGAGCAGCACGGTGAAGCTGCCGAGGAAGATCGCGTAGGCCTGGATGAAGAGTCCGGCGAGAAGGTCGCTGCCGAGCTCCCTGGCCGGACTTGCGGCGGGCCGGGATGGCGGCCTCGACGAGCCGCCAGATCGTGACGAACGCCATACCGGCGAGCAGGATGAGCCACTGGCCCTCGGTGTGCCAGTAGAACGTGGCGGCGATCACGCCGGCCGCGGCGATCGCCGAGGCGATCCGCGGCACGTTGTGCCCCGCCGTGCGGAACGCGGCCGTCAACTCGAGAGCGAGGAACACCATCAGAGCACCGCGGCGAAGATCATGAAGATCCAGGTCAGGAAGATCAGGCTGGCGATGAACGCTGCACCGAACACCACGCCGATGGCGATCGCGGCGACCAGGTTGCGGCCGGTGCGCTCCTCGATGCTGCGCGTTCGTCGCGCGCACCTGAGCCTCGATTCTGCGCGTTGGTGGCGCGCACCTGGGCCTCGATGTCGGCCACGGTCGCGTCGAAATCGGCGCGCTGGCGAGCCCGCTTTCTCTCGCGCGGTGATTGAGTCTCGCCGGGCTCAGTCATCAGACTTCGAGCAGCTCTGACTCTTTGCGCTTGAGCGCATCGTCGATCGCGTCGACGTGCGCCTTGGTGACGGCTTCGAGTTCCTTCTCGGCGCGAGCCAGCTCATCCTCGCCGACGTCGCTCTTGAGGGCATCCAGGTCGTCCTTGGCGTTGCGGCGGATGTTGCGGATCGCGACCTTGGCCTCCTCGCCCTTGCCGCGCACGATCTTGACGAAGTCGCGGCGGCGCTCCTCGGTCATCTCGGCGAGCGTCACGCGAATGATGTTGCCGTCGTTGCCGACGTTGGCACCCAGGTTCGGCCAGTTGACGATGGCCTTCTCGATCTCCTTCAGCGCGCCCTTGTCGTACGGGCGTCACGAGCAGCGTGCGGGCCTCGGGGTTCTGCATCGAGGCGAGCTGGCCGAGCGGAGTCGGCGTTCCGTAGTAGTCGACCAGGATCTTCTGGAACAGGGCCGGGTTGGCGCGACCGGTGCGCACGGTCGCGAAGTCGTCCTTGGCCACCTCGACGGCCTTGTTCATCTTGCGTCTTGGCCTCGTCAAGCACGTCGCTAATCACGGCAACTCCTTTGCGTCTGTACGAGTTTAGTTGTTAGCCAATCGCAAGCAGCGCGACTCCCCCGAGCACGACCGCAGCGCCGAGGATTCGCTGCACCGGATGCGGTTCGCGAAACAGCAGCCAGCCGCCGAGCGCGACCAGCACGACGCTCGCCTCGCGCGCCGGGGCGACCAACGCGACCGGCGCCAGGGTGAACGCGACAGGATGAGCACGTAGGCGAGCGGCGACAGGATGCCGACCACCAGCACGGCCCACCAGTGCTGGCGCGCGAGGCGGACCGTGAACCGCGGCTGGCGCAGGGCGAACGGCGCGAACGCGACCAGCTGCACCAGGACCGTGACCCAGAAATAGCCGAGCGGCGGAAGCTTCTGCTGTACGACCGCGTTGGCGTCCCAGAGCGTGTACCCGGCGATCGTGACGCCCACCAGCAGCCCGTAAAGGATGCCCACACGGTTGCCGCGAAGCGGCCACGACCACCGGCCAGGCCGATCACCACGACACCCGCAATGACGACGCCGGCGCCGATGAGGCCCACGATGCCCGGCGCCTCGTGGAACAGGATGATCGCGAAAACGACGCTGAGCAGCGGACCGCTGCCACGCGCGAGCGGGTAGACGATCGAGACATCCCCCAGCCGGTAGCCGCGCTGCAACGTCAGGAAGTAGGCGATCTGCAGAATGCCGCTGCCCACCGCCAGCAGCAGCAAGCAGCGGCAGGCGGGAGCCGACGTGTGCGAGCGACGCGATGCCGAAGGGCGCGACCACGATCGTGGCCACGACGAACGTCAGCCAGAGAAACCGGGTGCCGCTCGTGCCAGCGGCCTTGATCGTCAGGTTCCAGGTGGCGTGGGCGACCGCCGCGACCGCGACGAGGAGAAGGACTGTTGGTGACAAACTCAGGCTGAGCGGGGATGCGGGGCGGACAGGTGAGCTGCGGGCGGCAATTCCCCTGAGGTTTTCTGTGTCACGCCCGGACGAGCGTGCCGATGCGCTCCCCGCGGATCGCGCTCGTGACGTTGCCCGCCGGCTCCATGCCGAAGACGACCATCGGCATCCTGTTGTCCATGCACAGGCTGAACGCGGTCGAGTCGACGACCTTGAGGCCCTTGACGAGCGCCTCCTGGTAGGTGATCTCATCGATCTTGGTCGCGGTCGGGTCGGTGCGCGGGTCGCCCGTGTAGACGCCGTCGACGCCGTTCTTGGCGACGCAGCACGACATCCGCGTCGATCTCGAGGGCGCGCTGGGCGCGCGACCGTGTCGGTGGAGAAGTACGGCAGGCCGGCGCCCGCGCCGAAGATGACGACGCGGCCCTTCTCGAGGTGACGCTCGGCGCGGCGCGGGATGTACGGCTCGGCGACCTGGGTCATCGAGATCGCCGACTGCACGCGCGTCTGCACGCCGGCCTGCTCGAGGAAGTCCTGCAGGGCGAGCGCGTTCATGACGGTGCCGAGCATGCCCATGTAGTCGGCGCGGCCGCGGTCCATGCCGCGCTGGCTGAGCTCGGCGCCGCGGAAGAAGTTGCCACCACCGACGACGATCGCGATCTCGACATCCTGCGCTGCCACGCGCGATCTCGCGGGCGAGGCTGGCGACGACATCCGGATTGACACCCGAGCGAACCGCCACCGAACGCTTCGCCCGAAAGCTTCAGGAGTACTCGGCGCTTCTTGTCGGTCATGGATCTCCCTGGGGGCTTAAGGCTCGACCAAGGTTACCGGAGCACGAGTCGCTCGCCCGATGCATCCCGTTCAACAGGACGAATCCGGGGTACGGGTGCATGAACAGGAGAGATACGGCCATTTCCGGGCCGCCATCCTGTTCGCAGAACAAAACGAATGAGGTTTGGGGTAGCCCCAAACCCGCACGTACCGGAGCGCACAAAAAAGGCCCGGGATGCGCATCCCGGGCCCATTTTCGACAGAACTGACGTGCTAGGCGCCGACCTTGAAGCGGGCGAAGCCCGTGATCGTCAGGCCGGCGTCGATCGCGACCTTGGCGACCGTGAGCTTGTTGTCCTTCGCGTAGTCCTGCTCGAGCAGGGCGACCTGCTTGTAGAACGCGCCGATGACGACCCTCGACGATCTTCGGCAGGGCAGCCTCGGGCTTGCCCTCACCGCGCGTGATCTCCTCGACGATGCGGCGCTCGTTGTCGACCGCGGTCGGCCGGGAACCTCGTCCTTCGAGACGTACTCCGGGTTGGCGAACGAGATGTGCTGCGCAATGCTGCGAGCGGTCTCCGCGTCGTCACCCGTGTAGGCGAGAACGACACCGATCTGCGGCGGCAGGTCTTTCGAGGTGCGGTGCAGGTAGATCTCGAACTTGTCACCGGTCAGTCGAACCAGCTGGCGCAGCTCGAGCTTCTCGCCGAGCGTCGCGGCCTGCTCCTCGATGACGGATGCGACGGTGCCGGTGCCCGGCCTTCGCCGCGAGCCCCTCGTCGACGGTCTCCGCACCGGAGTCGGCGAGCGCCTGGACGACGGTCTCCGGCGAGCGCGACGAACTTCTCGTTCTTCGCGACGAAGTCGGTCTCGCACGCGAGCTCGATCATCGTGACGGCGGTTGCCGAATGCACGGTCGCGATCAGGCCCTCGCTCGTCGAGCGGTCCGCACGCTTCGCGTTGCTCTTCGCGCCGCGGATGCGGAGCAGCTCGACGGCCTTCTCCTTGTCACCGCCGGCCTCGACGAGCGCGTTCTTGGTCTCGACCATTCCGGTGCCGAGCTGCTCGCGCAGCGCCTTCAGGTCCTCAAGGCTGAAATCTGCCATGAACTTTGTCCTCTGCTACTTGGCTGCAGCGGGCTTCGCCGCTGCTGACTGCTTGGGGGTCTTCTCTTCGTCGGTTGCCTCGGCCTCGATCTTGGCCTCGGCCTCGGCGTCAGACTCGACATGGTGCTCGACGACCAGCTCGGGGTCCGCCGACTTCTCGTGCTCGGCGACGACCGCATCCGCGTCGTTCTCTTCGGTGGGCTCCTCGGCGACGATCGCGGCGATCTCCTCGGCAACCTCCTCCTTGGAGGTGACCGGCTGGATCTCCTCGTCGACGGCCTCGATCTTCTCGGCCTCGGTGGTGGGGGTCTCGGATGCTGCGAGCAGCTCGGCCTCCCAGGCCGCCAGCGGCTCGACCTCGCCACCCTCTTCGGGCTTCTGGTGGCGCTGGATGAGGCCCTCGGCGGCAGCATCCGCGATGATGCGGGTCAGCAGGCCGACCGAGCGGATGGCGTCGTCGTTACCCGGGATCGGGTACTGAACCTCGTCGGGGTCGCAGTTGGTGTCGAGGATCGCGATGACCGGGATGCCCAGCTTGTGCGCCTCGTCGATGGCGAGGTGCTCCTTCTTGGTGTCGACGACCCAGATCGGCCGACGGCGTCTTCGTGAGGTTGCGGATACCGCCGAGGCTCTTCTGCAGCTTCACCAGCTCGCGCTTCTGGATGAGCAGCTCTTTCTTGGTGTAGCCGCGGGTCGTGTCGTCGAAGTCGACCTCCTCGAGCTCCTTCATGCGTGCGAGGCGCTTGGAGACCGTCTGGAAGTTGGTGAGGAGCCCGCCGAGCCAGCGCTGGTTGACGTAGGGCTGGCCGACGCGGGTCGCCTGCTCGGCGATGGAGCCCTGGGCCTGCTTCTTGGTGCCGACGAAGAGGATGGTGCCGCCGTGGGCGACCGTCTCCTTGACGTAGTCGTAGGTCTTGTCGATGTGCGCGAGCGACTGCTGCAGGTCGATGATGTGGCTTCCGCTGCGCTCCGTCAGGATGAATCGCTTCATCTTCGGGTTCCAACGACGGGTCTGGTGTCCGAAGTGGACTCCGCTGTCGAGCAGCTGGCGAATGGTAACGACGGCCATGGCCGACTCCTTAATCTGGGCACGCTGCCGCTTTTCACGGATCTGTCGTGCCCTACTCAGTTGTTATCCGCACCTTTTGGGCGGAACCTGGTGCCCGCACGCATCCGCACAAACCCCGTAAGGGGCCGGACTGAGTGGATGCGATGCGCGGCCCTGGAGGCCGCTACAGACACGCGTAGTCATCCAAAGCAACTGGATGCTGCCCCAAGGATAGCACCGCTCCCCCACCGGCCGCATTTCAGGGCGGCTCTACCCAGTTGCAGCTCCGGGAGCACGGCGGGGCGGCCACGCCGCTCACGATTGATGGATGATCCGCCTCGCCCTCATCCTGTCGCTGCTGTTCGGCGGCGCGCCATCCTCCGCGGGTGAACCGACCCTGCCGCGACAGGGCGTCATGACGAGTCACGCGGTGCCGGCACGCTGGGCGTGGCCGGTAACCGGGTCGCACGAGATCCTTCGACCGTACCTTGCCCCATCGAGCCGGTACGCTGCCGGGCACCGGGGAATCGACATCGCCGCGACGGGCCAGGTTTCCGCACCAGCGGACGGCGTGGTGCATTTCGCGGGCTTCGTCGTAGACCGTGACGTCATGTCGATTTCGCATTCCGGCGGCATCGTGTCGAGCTACGAGCCGGTGCTGTCACAGCGCGCCGATGGTGAGGCTGTCGTGCGCGGCGAGACGATCGGCACGCTCGAACCCGGTCACTGCAGCCAGGCGTGCCTGCACTTCGGCGTGCGCATCGATGGACAGTACGTCTCACCGATGCTGTTTCTGGGCGGCATTCCGCACTCGGTACTGCTGCCGACCCGGCCGCTGGAAGCGGGTCTCGGACTCGCTAGGCGCGGGGGTGGGCGCTCCGGTAGCTCTCCTTCAGGCGCTCCGCCGAGACATGGGTATAGAGCTGCGTCGTACCGAGGCTCGCGTGACCGAGCATCTCCTGCACCGATCGCAGGTCAGCGCCGCCGTCGAGCAGATGAGTCGCGGCGGTGTGGCGAAGAGTGTGCGGCCCGGCCGGTCCGGAACCGGGCACCTCCCCGAGCAGCCCGGCGATGAGCTGGTAGACGGTGCGCGTTCCCACCCGCTTGCCTCGCGCGCCGAGAAAGACGGCCTGCGTCGGCTCGGTGAGCAACTCATGCCGATGGCGCTGGTAGTCGACGATCGCCCGCTGGGCAGGAGCCCCAAAGGGCACCACCCGCTGCTTCGAGCCCTTGCCTGTCACGCGGACCGTGAGGCGACCGAGGTCGATATCGCCGAGGTCCAGGCCCACGAGTCTCGCTGACGCGCAGAGCCGACGCGTAGAGCAGCTCGACGATCGCAAGGTCGCGGGTCGCGATCGCGTCGCCGCCCGCTGCGCGCTGCGCCAGGCCGGCGAGCATGGCGTCCATCTGCTGACGGGTGAGAACGCGCGGCAGGTGATGGTCGGCCTTGGGCGCGCGAAGGCGGGTCGCGGCATCCCCCGGCGCTGATTCCTGTGCGCTCGAGCCAGCTGGAGAAGCTGCGCACGGCGGCCGACCGGCGCGCAAGGGTGGACTTTGCCAGGCCGGCCTTCGAACCGTCCCAGAGCCAGTCGCGCAACACCTCGAGGTCGATCGCGTCCGTGCTGTCGATCCCTCGCGTACGAGTGAATCGCTCGAGGTCCGCGAGGTCGGCCGAGTACGACCGCACAGTGTGCGCGCTGAACCCGCGCTCCGCGGAAAGGTAGACGGCGAAGTCGCTCACGGCACGTTCGAGCAGCATTCCCTCATGGTCGCGCAGAAGAGGCCACGGGAGCCGCAGGCGTGCCGTGATCGACATCGCCGGAGCTGGGCACCAGAGGAACGGCGACCAGCGCGCAGACTCCCGCAGCAACGAAGGTGAGCGGATACCCGACCACACCGATGAGCAGGCCGGCAAGCGGGCCGACCAGCGAAGCACCGATCCACTGGCCCGTGTTCTGCGCTCCGAGTGCGCGACCCGACCAGTACGGGCCCGCGATCTCTGCCACCGCGCCGAACGCGAGCCCGTTGTCGGCCACCGAGATTGTCGCAGCCACGATCAGCACGAAGGCCGCGAGCGGCGTCACGATGAGACCGACCGCCGCCATCAGCAGCATCGACCCGACGGCCGCCAGCGCGACCCAGCGCAGCGGGCGCATCCGGCTGCCCAGCCGGTCGCTCCAGACTCCGACGACAATGCGACCGAGCGCACCGATGAGTTGAGCGAGACCGACCACCAGGCCGGCGATCGGTGTCGGCAGCTTCTCCGCAGAGATGAGCCAGACCAGCCCGAACGTGGAAACCGTGAACTGCGGGATGACCAGCAGGATAGACACGAGATGGATGCGCACCAGAGTGCGGTCGCCCCGGTACGGGTTTGCGGGTTGAGTTGCCACCTGCGACAAAGGAACGCGCGCCGGATCGCGAAGCCCGATCGCACAGGCTACGGCGATCGCACCGCAGAAGACGACCGACGCGAGCAGTGCGGCGCCAATGCCTGGCCCCTCGGCGAGCGGGGGCACGACTACCGCAGCAAGCGCGACACCGAGCGGCTGCGACATCTGCCGGATTCCCATTGCGAGTCCGCGGCGATTGCGCGGAAACCATCCCACGATCAGGCGGCCGCTGGCCGGGCTCGAGCTGGCCGATGCGATGCCGCCCAGCACCAGGAACGCGGCGAGAGCGCCGAAGCTGGTGGAGAAGAGCGCGCCGCCGCCCGCCGCCACCGCGGCGAGCGCGAGTCCGCCGGAGATCACCCACCGTTCGCCGATCCGGTCGGCCACGGCGCCCCAGGCGACGAGCGCGACGACCATCCCGATCGTCGTCGTCGATGCGAGCAGGCCCGCCGTCGCCAGCGGCACTCCGCGGTTCGCGTGCAACTCGGGGATGAGAAATGCCGGGGTGCTGGTGAGCATCGACGTCGCCGTCTGGGCGAGCAGGCCGAGCGCCAGCATCGCCCACGGTTTCGGGCCCAGTCGGGTGCGAGCGTCGGTGTTCGTCATTGCCTCGCTCGTTCGGTCCGTGAATGGGATACCATACTGGTATACCACGGTGCTCCAGCGAGAGGAAAATCGAGCGGATGACCGACGAAAGCCTCCACGGCAGGATTCGATCGGCCATCCTGGCGCTCGACCTCGCACCCGGGCAGCGGCTCAGCGAACGCGGCCTTGAGCCCGAGTTCGGTGCGTCCCGCACCCCCGATCCGTGCCGCACTCATGCGTCTCGAGTCCGAAGGGCTCGTGCAGCGCGACGGCAAGAACTGGATGGTCGCACCCCTCAACCTCGACGACATCCACGCCCTCTACGAGTTCCGCGAAGTTCTCGAATCCGCAGCCGCGCGCCTGGCCCTCGCCCGGGCCGGGCGGGACGATCTCGAAGCCCTCGCGGTGCTGGCCCGCACAGCCGACGAAGGCGACACCCCCGAGCACACGCTCGACACGGGCACCAGCTTCCACCTCGAGCTCGCGCGCCTCTCCGCAAACGCCTACCTTCTCGAATCCATGCGCAGCGTGCTTACTCGCCTGTACCGAACCCGCTGGCTTGAGGTTCAGACCCCCGAGTCGCGGGAACGCGTTCACCACGAACACGCGGCGATCGTGGACGCCCTGCTCGCCGGCGACGGGGCGAGTGCCGAGCTCGCGACCATCCAGCACCTCCGCGGCACCGGCCGGCGGCTCGCCGAATCGGTGTCGGCCGATCGACTTCGGCTGCGGGCGAGCGGGCTCTCGCTGGACTAACGCTCGATGATGGTCGCTGTGCCCTGACCGGTCGCCACCAGCACGTCGGTGCCCGCCGAATCCGTGCAGTGCACCTCGCAGGTGACGACGGCCTGGCGCTTAGTGCGGCCGACAACGGTGGCGGTGGCCACGATGCTCGCGGACGCCGGCCGAAGGTAAACGACACTGATCCCCGCGGTCAGGATGTTCGTGCCGAGCACGCTTCCGGCCGCAAAAGTGATCGCGTTGTCGATCGCGTAAGCGACGACGCCACCGTGCAGAAACCCGTGCTGCTGCAGCAGCTGCGGACGATGCGCAACCTCGATCACGGCGACGCCGTCACCGAAGGAGAGAAGTGCAGCGCCCACCAGCGCCGAGAACGCCTGCCCGTTGAACACCTCGAGGGCGGCCTCGAACGGTGCGGCGGTTTCGTCGGGCATCCGCTAGCGCTCCTCGCCGCGGTTGAAGCTGGAGTCCTTCTTCGAAAACATGGCGCGGCGCTCGTCGGGCGACATCGCCTCGATGAGGCCGCGATTTTCTGCCGCGAAGCCGGTGACCTCGGTGGCGGAGAGCAGCGGGATGACCGTGTGCACGACCTGCGACTCGTAGACGCTCACGATGTTGAACGCCTGGTTGGCATCCACGCCCGACAGCAGCTTCGCGCCGTCCGCGAGGTCCATCGTGTAGCAGGTGGCCGCAGCGACCGAGACCGGGATCCCGGCGAACGTGCGGTGCGTCGTGTAGTGCAGGTGGCCGCCGAGGATGCCGATGACATCGGTGCCGCGAACGACGTCGGCGAGCGCGTCCTGGCCCTTCAGCTCGAGCATCGCCATCGCCCAGAGCAGCGGCTCGGGGATCGGCGGGTGGTGCACGGCGATCAGTGTGCCGTGCGGCGCGGGCGTCGCGAGAACGCCCGCGAGCCACTCCAGCTGCGCCGGCTCGAGTTCGCCGTGGTGGTAGCCCGGGCACCGTCGTGTCGAGCGAGATGATGCGCAGGCCGCCGATGTCGTAGACGCGATCCTGCGGCGCCTCGCGAGCCCTCGACGTCGAAGAGCTCCTTCGAGTACTGCAGTCGCTCGTCGTGGTTGCCCATGACCCAGATGACCTCGGCGCCGAGCTCCGCCGCGACCGGCTCGACGATCGCGCGCAGCCGTTCGTAGGCGTCGGGCTGGCCAAGGTCGGCGAGGTCGCCGGTGAAGACGAGTCGCCTCCGGATTCACGCCGGACTTGACGAGTTGCTCGAGGGCGCGCCGCAGGTTCTTCTCGGTCGTCACCGAGCCGAAGAGCAGTGCCCCCTCGGCGAGGAAGTGCGTGTCGCTGATGTGGGCGATGGTGTGCAGCGGTTCGGGGTGCTGGCCGAGTTGGGTCACGCGTAAAGAATAGGCCCGCGCAACTGCTTCTTCTCCTAGCGTCGGGAGCACTGCACTTCTAATGTTGGGGCAACGGAATGTGAACAATCGAGGTGTCATGGCGACCGAGAAAGACGTAGCCCAGTTCGCCAACGCCGCCGAGTTCGATGCGTGGCTCGCCGCCAACCACGCCGACCATCCGGGCATCCGCATGAAGATTGCCAAGCGCGGTAGCCCGGTCGCGACGGTGTCGTACGACGAAGCTCTCGATGTCGCCCTCAGCTACGGCTGGGTCGACAGCCAGAAGAGGTCGTTCGACGCGCACTTCTACATCCAGATCTTCACGCAGCGCCGAGCGCAGAGTGTGTGGTCGAAGCGCAACGTCGAGAAGGCCACCGGAATGATCGAGGCGGGCACGATGCATCCCGCGGGCCTCGCACAGGTGGATGCCGCCAAGGCGGACGGTCGCTGGGATCGCGCCTATGAGGGCCAGCGCGGGTCGACCCCGTGCGCCCGAGTTTCTCGCCGCGCTGAAGAAGAACCCGGAGGCGAAGGCTTTCTACGACACCCTGAACGCCGTCAACCGGTATGCGCTGTACTACCGCATCCAGAGCGCGAAGAAGCCGGAGACCCGGGACCGCCGCATCGCCGCGTTCGTCGAAATGCTGGCGCGAGGCGAGACCTTCCACTGAGCCGGCTCACCCCCTGCCCGTTCGTTCATTCGTTCGCCCGCCCTGCTTGGCCGCCCATCTGCCCGCCTGCCGTGCCCGTCCTGCCTCGCCTGCCTGCCCTCCCGTCGAGCGATGTCGCAGCTCACTGTTGCTTCGGTTTCACTTTCACCCATCCGCGCTCGCGCTGAGCGGCATGCCCGTCGATTTCGAGCGCGCCGAGCAGCGACTGGACCATCGCGATCGACAGTCCGCACCGCGCGGCGATATCACCGGCCTGCCGCGGAGAGCTGAAGCTGAGGGCATCCATCAGGCGAGTCTGCTCGGCGGAGGGCGGCGGCGCGCTCTGTGCCTCTGCCACTCCCCGATTGCCGAGCAGGTCGGCAACCTCGTCGGCGTTCGTGACCAGCGTCGCGTCGTAGTCGCGGATGAGCCGATGGCATCCCGCTGATGTGGCACTCGTGACGGGGCCGGGCACGGCCCCGATCGGGCGCCCGAGCTCGGCCGCGTGCCCTGCCGTGTTGAGCGATCCGGACCGCCATCCCGCCTCGATCACCACGGTCGCCTGGCTGGTGGCCGCAATCAGTCTGTTTCGCTGCAGAAATCGCCACTTCGTCGGCGGCTCGCCGCACGGGAGTTCGGAGAGGATGGCGCCCTCCGTGACCATTCGAGTAAGAAGTGCGTCGTGTCCGCTCGGGATAGAACCGGTCCACTCCCCCGGCGAGGAACGCGACCGTCATGCCGTGGCTGGCGAGCGCGGCACGATGAGCCATACCGTCGATGCCGTAGGCGGCTCCCGAGACGATCGCGTAACCGCGATCGACGAGACCTGCCGAGATCTCCGCGACGACGTGCTCGCCGTACGTCGTGGCCGAGCGCGCGCCGACGAGCGCGACCGACCGCTCGAGGGCGGGAAGCGCCGCTGTCGACGCCGCGCATCCAGAGTGCGATCGGTGCATGGAGGCCGAGGTCGTCGACGCCAGCGGGCCATCCCTCATCGGCTGGAACCAGTAACCGGGCGCCGTATCTGGTCGCCTGGCGCAGGGCCAGCAGCGCGATCGCCGACTCGAGGCGCGGTTGCCAGCGCTCGATCGCCTGCTGGAACTCGCTTTCGGCAATACCGTCGACTCCTGTCTGGAACACAGCGCCGCCACCCACTGCGGGGCCGGCCAGCTGCTGCGACGCACGGCGTCGAGCGCATCCGCCGCGCCGAGCGCCTGGGCGACGAGCCCCGCTGTGCGATCACCGGGTTCGGCGATGCCGGTCCAGGCTGCGCGCGCGAAGCGATCGCGAATGCCCTCCCGATCGAGTTCACTCGCCCGCGACCGCGCGGACCAGCGTCGGCGACCTCCGCCTCCTGGAGTCCGAACATGCTCATTGTCGTCATCGCCTTTCGCAGGTAGAGCGCCCGACCGATGTGGTCGGCGTTCGGGGTGGTTGCTTCCGTCGAGGTCGGCGAGCGTCCAAGCCAGCCGCAGCACACGGTCATAGCCGCGCATGGTGATGCCGCCGCGCTCCAGCGCGCGGTCGATGGATGCGGTGGTCGCGACGGGAAGCCGCGCCCTGGCGGCCCGCGCAGCCACGCGCCCGGTACCTGCGAGTTGAGGGTCCACGGCGTGTCGGCGAGGCGACTCACTCGCGGCCGCGCGTGCGTCGGCAACGCGGCTGCGGGCATCCGCGGAGGTCAGGCGCGTGGCCTCGTCGATCCGAGCCGCAGCTGGGTGCTCGTTATGCGATGCACTCGCAGCTGGATGTCGATGCGGTCGAGCAGTGGCCCCGAGATGCGAGCGAGGTAGCGCCGCCGGGCGAACGGCGCGCACGTGCAATTCGAGTCCTTGTGCACCCCACTGGCCGCACGGGCACGGGTTGGCAGCCATCACGAGCTGGAAGGAGCCGGGAAAGTGAGCGACCGCGTTTGCGCGGTGGATCGAGATGACGCCCGATTCGAGCGGTTGCCGCAGCGCGTCGAGCGCATTGACGTTGAACTCGGGCGCCTCGTCGAGGAACAGCACACCGTGCGACGCGCGCGCTGCCGCGCCCGGCCGAATGATGCCGCTTCCGCCCCCGATCAGCGACACCGCCGACGCGGTGTGGTGCGGGTTCTCGAACGGCGGCCGCGTGTCGAGCGTGCGCCGCGACCGGCAGCCCGGCCAGCGAACGGATCGAGCTGACCTCGATCGCGGCCTCCGGCGACAGGTCGGGCAGCAGCCCGGGCAGTCGCGCGGCCAGCATGGTCTTGCCCGCACCGGGCGGCCCGAGCAGAAAAACGTGATGCCCGCCCGCTGCCGCAGCGAGCATCGCCTCGACCGCGTCCTCGTTGCCGATGACATCCGCCAGGTCGGTGCTCTCGGTCGGCGCGTCCGCCTGCACGGGCGCGAGGTAGAGTCGGCATCCACGGGCTCGGGCTCGAGCTCGGCGCCGTGCCAGATGGCGGCGTCGCGCAGCGAGGCGACGCCGACCACCGTGACGCCCGGAACGAGCGATGCCTCATCCGCGTTTCCGGTCGGCACCATCACGGTCTCGTACCCGGCGCGAACGAGAGCGAGCACGGATGGCAGGATGCCGACGATCGGGCGCAGTCGACCATCCAGGCCCAGCTCGCCCAGGTGCACGACGCGCTCGATCGACTCGGCGCGGATCGTGCCCGCGGCCGCGAGGCAGGCGACGGCGATGCCCAGATCGAACCCGGAGCCGAACTTGGGCAGAGCCGCAGGCGAGAGGTTGACGGTGTATTTCTGGGTCGGCAGCGCGCATCCGGAGTTGATAGCCGCAGCGTGCACCCGATGCTCGGCCTGCTTGAGCGCCGCATCGGGGAGGCCGATCATGATGAATTTCGGCAAGCCCGCTCGAGATGTCGGCTTCGATCTCGACGATCGCGCCCTGCAGGCCGAGCAGGGCGACGGCATGTGTTCGCGCCAGCGGCATCAGATCACCGCCATTCAGAACACCCGCTCGAGGTGCTCGATCTCGACCAGCCCGCGCGTCGGCGCCAGGATCGCGATCGCGTCGATGCGGATCGCGAACTGGTCGCCCGGATGCGCCTCGCACCATGCCGCCGCGAGCCGCCGCAGCCGGGCCAGCTTGGCGACCGTGATCGCCTCGAGCGGATGCCCGAACGCGAGGCTCGAGCGCGTCTTGACCTCGACGAAGACGAGCTCGGCATCCTTGGTCGCGACGATGTCGATCTCGCCCTGCGAGCACCGCCAGTTGCGCTCGACGATCTCGAAGCCCGACGCGACCAGGTGGTCGGCCGCGAGCTTCTCACCGCGCCTGCCGAGGTCGTCCTTCGCTGCCATGCAGAGGACTCTGCCCGGTTTCGGCAGCCCGGAATCCGCGGATGCCCCGCGCTGTGAGTAACCGCGCCGCTGCCGGTTTCAGAAGGAGCAGAGGGTGGTTCTGCACTGCCTAGTGCATCCCGGCCCACGCCAGCAGCGCGCCGACCGTCGCTGTTCCCGACCGATGAAACGCCGGCCGTCAGCGTCGCCGCCGGAAGACCGGCCAGAAGCTCCAGGATGTCGACCCCGCGTTGTGCCGCCGCTCGGCCGCGAGCCTCTTCGACACGCCCTTCGCCCGCTCGCCGAAGACCGCCGTCAGCACGTGCGCGAACTTCGTCGCCGGCACGGTGACGCGCTCCCGATTGAACGAGGTGTCGGTGTAGACGCCGACCGCCTTCAGCCGCGAGATCAGAGTCTCGCGCCAGTAGCGGTCCTCGACGTTCAGCACGACGTTGCCGTCGGCGGGCAGTGCGACCAGCACGATCGCGTTGGCGAGGTCGTCGAGCAGGTTCGCGGGCGACTGGGTTCGCACCCGGTACGCGTAGACGAACGACGAAACCTTCGCCGGCGTCACCTCGAGCAGCTGCGCGAGCTCGAACGCGGGCGCGTCGATCGACACGACCCCGGCATCCACCAGCGAGACGAAGGCCAGATAGTCGAGTTCGCTCTTCGAGAGCGCACCCGAGCGGAGCACGCGCAAGGCCGGCGAGATACGTGGATGCGAAGAGCAGTTTGCGACGGTCATCCAGGTTTTCGAGATCACGCATGGTCCGCTGCTCCTAAGTGCTATTCGTCGAGCGCGAGTTCCTTGGGAAGCTCGAGCTCCTTCGCGGAGAGCTCCTCGACGTTGACGTCTTTAAACGTAAGCACACGCACCGACTTCACGAAGCGGTCGGAACGGTAGACATCCCAGACCCAGACATCGGTCATGTTGAGCTCGAAGTAGAAGTCGTGCTCGGTGTCGCGGCGCTCGAGCGAAACCTCGTTGGCCAGGTAGAACCGGCGCTCCGTCTCGACCACGTAGCGGAACTGCGACACCACGTCCCGGTATTCGCGGTACAGGGCCAGCTCGACCTCGCGGTCGTAGTCTTCGAACTCGTCTTCTTCCATGCTCCGATCAGTCTATTGCGCGGAGGGGTCTGACGATGCGCGGAGCTCCTCGATCGCGCGACTGCCGTCGACGCACACAGGTCGAGGGTCGACTGTCTCGATGCAGTGCGACCCGCGAGTCTCCGACCACGAGAGTACGATCCCGCGAGTGCAGCCACGTCTTGCGATGCAGCGCACTCGGCCCCAGCGAGTCGATGGCGGCGTAGTGCTCGCTCGAGCCGTACCCCTTGTTTCCGCTCCAGCCGTAGCCCGGATACTCGGCGTCGTACCCGATCATCAGCCGGTCCCGATGCACCTTCGCGACGACGGATGCCGCCGCCACCGACGCGCAGTCCCGGTCGGCCTTGACCCGGGTTCGAACGCGAAGCGGGCTCTTCAGCACCGGCGACAACCAGTCGAACGAGCCATCCAGCAGCAGCACGCTCTCAGAAATGGATGCACCGAGCTCGTGCAACTGGGCGAGCGCGCGCTTGCCGGCCAGACCCAGCGACGACCATGATGCCGAGCGTGTCCACCTCGTCGGCGGTCGCGAGCCCGACCGCGGAATACAGCGCCCATCCGGCCGCCAGCGGCGCGAGCTCCTCGCGTCGCTTCTCGCTCAGCATCTTCGAGTCGCGCAGGCCGGCCGGATGCGCACCGACCGAGACATCCACGACGCACACTCCGACGCCGACCGGGCCGGCGATCGCGCCGCGGCCGACCTCGTCGCATCCGATCACGAACCGCGCACCCGGAGGCGTGCAGCTCGCGACTCGAACTCGAGGGTGGGATCGGCGACGGTCATCGCTACCGCGCCTTCGGGACGTCCTGGAAGACGACCGGGTAGTTGCCGAGGAACGTCCAGCGGTTGAACGGCCAGCTGATCAGGATCGCCTGCCCGGTCACATCGCGGATCGGCACGAACGGGTCGACGTCTTTGCTTGTCATGGTGGTACGCGGAGTCGGCGGACTCGTTGCGGTTGTCACCCATGACCCAGATGTCGCCCTTGGGCACCGTCACGCTGAACGTGTACGGGTCGGACTTCGTGACGCCGGCCGGAAGAGTTGATGTACGGCTCATCCAGCGGCACGCCGTTGACCGTCATCTGGCCGAGGGCGTTGCAGCACGTCACGTGGTCGCCGGGAAGGCCGATCACGCGCTTGATCAGGTGGTTGTTGTCGTCGGGGGCGGCGAGGCCGATGAACGCGAGGATGTCGTTCACGCGGCGACGACGACTGCGGACGTGATCGGTTCGGCCGGCAGCCACCCGCCCGGATCGGTGAACACCACGACGTCGCCGCGCTGCAGCGGCGACAGGTCCGGCGTCAGGAGGCTCACGATGACGCGGTCGTTGGGCATGCAGCGTGGTCTCCATCGACTGCGACGGGATGTAGAACGAGCGGATGAGGAACGTCTTGATCAGGAACGAGATGACGAGCGCGGCGAGGAGGATGAACAGGATGTCGCGGAAGAACAGCTACACGCTGCGGCGCCGACGTCGCCTCGCCGCGTCCTCGGGACTCTCCACCGTCGTCGACTCGGCTTCGGCTGTCAGTTACGTCAGTCATCCGCGTTTCTGTGCCTCTCGATCGTGGCTGCACAGGCTGGCCGTTAATGACCCTGAGCTCCCGACCAAGTGTAAAGGTCGAGGAGCCCAGGGAAGTCGTGAATCGCGAGACGCTACGCGTCGCGCTTTTCTTTGATCTTGGCCTTCTTGCCGCGCAGGTCGCGCAGGTAGTACAGCTTCGCGCGACGAACGTCACCGCGGGTCACGATCTCGATGTGGTCGATGACCGGAGAGTGCACCGGGAAGGTACGCTCGACGCCGACCTGGAAGCTGACCTTGCGAACCGTGAAGGTCTCGCGAACGCTGTCGCCCTGGCGACGGATGACGACGCCCTGGAACACCTGGATGCGCGAGCGCGTACCTTCGATGATGTTGACGTGCACCTTGACGTTGTCACCGGGACGGAAGTCCGGAACGTCGGTGCGGAGGGATGCTGCATCCACTCCGGATAGGAGGTGGCTCATGGCATATTCGCTCTCTGCAACCGCCACAGGTCGATTACGGTTTAGTTACTCGAAGTGTTCGAATGCTCGAACGTTTGAAAGAATGAAGTGCGCCGAGATTTTGTCGGCTCCCCTGAGGCAGAGCCCGGACACGGCACAAGGGGCAATTCTGCCACAAACTACGGAAAGCTGCGACTCGGCATGAGCGACACCACGGATCAGAGCGGCGCCGCCGCCGATGGTGCGCACCGAGCCGGTGCAGCAGCGCAGCGCCCAGCGCGTCGCCCACCTGCTCGACACGGCGGCGCTCCTCATCGACGAACTCGGCATCGATGCCCTGACGACGAGCGACGTGGCGGCCCGCAGCGACTCATCCGTCGGGGTCGTGTACCGGTACTTTCCGAACATCCAGTCGCTGCTTCGCGCGCTCGCGGCGCGCAACCTGGCCCGGTTCACCGAGACCATCTACGACCGGCTCAGCGCCGACTCGGTCGAGTGGCTGCAGACAGTGGATGTCGCGATCGACACGTTCATCGAGTTCAACCGGGCGGAGCCGGGCTTTCGCGCGCTGCGGTTCGGCGACATCATCGACGACCGGTTTCTCGACCCGGAGTTCAGCAACAACGGCGTCTTCGCGCGGGCGCTCGTCGGGCCTGCTGGCCGAGAAGTACGACTTCACGCCCGACGACAAGCTGCTGTTCGACGTCGAGGTCGCGATCGAGGTGGCGGATGCTCTGCATGCAGCGCGCCTTCCTGCTCGACAAGCAGGGAGACCAGCGCTTCATCGATGCGGCCCGAATGATCTCCAACCAGTACCTGCGCGAGAACTCAGCGCTGCCGGAGCTCCGATGATCGAGATTCGCACGCCGGCCGAGGTGCGAGGAGATGCGAGCCGCGGGAGAATTCGTGGCGAGCGTGGTCGCGGCGACGGCGGCGGCATCCGCTGTCGGTGTCAACCTGCTCGCGCTCGACAAGATCGCGGGCGACATGATCCGTCGCGCCGGAGCGGTGAGCAGCTACGTCGACTACCACCCGTCGTTCGGCGCGTCGCCGTTCGGCAAATACATCTGCCTTTCGGTCAACGACGCCGCGCTGCACGGGCTTCCGTTCGACTACCGGCTTCGGGACGGCGACGTGCTGTCGCTCGACTTCGCCGCATCCGTGAACGGCTGGGTGGCCGACTCGGCCAGCACCGTCATCGTCGGAACCCCCCGGCCGGACGACGTCGAACTCGTCGACGTGACCCGTCGCGCACTCGAGGCGGGCATCGCGAAGGCGCGACCCGGCAACCGGATGGGCGACATCTCGGCCGCGATCGGCGAGGTCGCACACCAGGCCGGGCCTCAAGGTGAACCTCGAGTTCGGCGGCCACGGCGTCGGCCGCACCATGCACGGCGACCCGCACGTGCCCAACGACGGCCGGGCGAAGCGCGGACTGCCGCTGCGCGCCGGCCTCGTCTTCGCGATCGAACCGTGGTTCATGCTCGGCACCGACCGCATCTACACCGACCAGGATGGCTGGACCCTGCGCAGCGCCGACGGCTCGCGCGCCGCCCACTTCGAGCACACGATCGCGATCACCGACGGCGACCCGCTGGTCCTGACTCGTCGGCCCGACGAACTCTAGCCCCGTGAGGGGCGTCATTCCGTCGTTTCGAGGAGGGTCCGGGCAACCGATTCACGCCCCTCACGGGGGTTAGGGCAGGAGGTCGGGGCGCACGCGGCGGGTGCGCTCGAGCTGCTGCTCGCGGCGCCACGCTGCTATCGCCCCGTGGTTGCCGCTCAGAAGAACGGGCGGCACCCCGAGACCCCGCCACTCGGCCGGCTTCGTGTAGCTCGGATACTCGAGCAGGCCATCCTCGTGGCTCTCCTCGGTGAGGCTCTCCGGGTTGCCGACGACGCCCGGGATGAGGCGCCCGATCGCCTCGATCATCGCCATCGCGGCCACTTCGCCGCCGTTGAGCACGTAGTCGCCGAGGCTGACCTCGCGCACCGAAGCACGGGACGCCGCGT
The DNA here is from genome assembly GCA_963738535.1 of uncultured Actinomycetota bacterium. GTDB lineage: Bacteria > Actinomycetota > Actinomycetes > Actinomycetales > Microbacteriaceae > Galbitalea. The sequence goes on along the minus strand of CAVTXB010000006.1, from coordinate 76,871 downwards.
CGTCGACGACGCGCTGGTCGATTCCCTCGTAGCGCCCGCATCCGAAGACCAGGTGCCCGGCGCCGGCCAGTTCGCGCGCCGTCGACTGGCTGAAACGCTCGCCCGCGGGCGACGGGAAGATCACGACCGAGTCGGGCCGGAGGATGCTGTCGAACGCCTCACCCCACGGCTCCGGCTTCATCACCATGCCGGCTCCCCCACCGTACGGGGTGTCGTCGACCGTGCGATGGCGATCATGGGTGAAGTCGCGGAGGTCGTGGACGCCCAGCTCGAGAAGCCCTGTCTGGCGCGCCTTGCCGAGCAGCGAAACGTCGAGCACGGAGAAGAACTCCGGAAAGATCGTCACGATGTCGATGCGCATCCGACCATCATCCCGCACCCTCCCCTCCCCAATCTGAAAACTCAGGAGAGACCGCGCATCCAACCGTCATTGCGAGCTGGCACCCGCCTTTCGCCTGAAGTTTCGGCAGCGAAGTCTTCTCCTGCACAGGGTGACCCGCCGTCAGACCAGCCCCGTCCGTCCCCGCACGCGCCACGCCGCCCCGACGAACCCGCAAGCCTGTGCGAGTGCATCCGACGTTTCCGACCCTGCCCGCGAGCGGCATCATCACGCTGGCCGAACTCGAGAGCCAGGGCTTCACGGCCGCACGTCGAGCTGCGCTGCTTGCCGGCGGACGGCTCTTCCGGATTCGAAATGGATGGTTCGCAGCAGTGGGCGCAAACGCCGACCAGGTTCGGGCGGTACGAATCGGAGGGCGACTCACCTGCGGCTCCGCGCTTCGCCAGTACGGGGTCTGGGTCATGCCGGACGCCCGGCTGCACGTGGCCGTGCGGGGCAATGCGTCACGACTGAGATCCCCCGACGATCGCCGAAAGCCCTGGAGGCCGTCGCCCGGCGTGTGCCTGCACTGGAACGACGAGCGAACGGTGAGCGGGGCCGGCACATCCATCGATACCGGCACGTCCATCGATACGGTGGCCGCGGCCATCGCCCACCTGATCCGGTGCACTGACCGGGACTCGGCGATCGTCAGCATCGACTCAGCACTGAATGGCACCGCCGCAGGGCACCCGTTGCTCACTATCGCCGATCTCTCGGACATCCTCGGCCAGCTCCCCGCAAAGTATTCGGGGCTCGCGGAGCTCGTCGACGTCGGGTCCCAGTCCGGGCTGGAGACACTGGCGCGGCTGCGCTTGCGACGCCTCGGATTGCGAGTGCGAACGCAGGCAAAGATTCCGCGGGTGGGCAGGGTCGACGTGCTCGTCGGAGATCGGCTCGTGCTGGAACTCGATAGTCGGTCGCACCACCTTGGGGACAACTACGAGAAGGATCGCGATCGCGATCTCGAGTTGTTCCGTCAGGGGTTTGCCGTGGTGCGGGTGAGCTATCGTCGCGTGCTGCACGAGTGGCCGTCGATCGAGGATGCGATATTGGCCGCCGTCAGACGCGGCGAGCACCGACGTCGCGCGATGCACGAACGACTCGGGCTAGCCACCCTCGCGTGAAAACTCAGGCAAAACCACCAGTTCGCGGGCGTATGCGGCCCGGCGGGTGGGTTTCGCCTGAATTTTCATGGGGTAGTGGGGGGGAGTGGGGGTGGGCGGGCTCGGGGTCGTCGTCCGGAAGCTGCTCGAAGAGCCCGGGCGGCGGCGTGACGGTGAGGGTGCCAGCCGCGATGTCGACGCTCGGCACGATGGCCTTGACGAACGGCACCAGCACCTCGCCGTCGTCGGTCTTGACCGTGAGAAGGTCCTGCGCCGGAAGGTGGTCGATGCGGATGACCGTGCCGACCCGCACACCGTCGCGAAGCACACCGAGCCCGACCAGCTGGTGGTCGTACCAGGCGTCCTCCTCGACGGGAAGCTCTTCGGCGTCCTGCTCGACCCACAGGATGGCCTTCACCAGGCTCTCGGCCGCAGTGCGGTCGACGACGTCCTTGAAGAACGCGACGGCGTGCGTGTTGTACCAGCGCAGTTCGATGAGCTCGAGGGACTTGCCGTGCCATTCGGACGTGGTCGGAACCTGAAGCGTGAAGATCGCGCCGGGGGTGAACCGTCGCGCCGGATCATCCGTGTAGAGCTCGACCTTGAGGGCGCCCTTGAGGCCGTGGGCCTTGACCAGCCGGCCGACCCGCAGCTGTGTGCGAGCGGGCTTTGGCGCGGCCACGTTAGAAGTCGGTGTCGACCACGTCGACGCGCACACGCTTGCCATCGGCGAGAGCCGTGACGAGCGTGCGGAGGGCCTTCGCGGTGCGACCAGCGCGACCGATGACGCGACCGAGGTCCTCGGGGTGCACGCGCACCTCGAGGACCTCGCCGCGTGGAGAGTTCTTTGCTATAACCTGCACCTCGTCGGGGTGATCGACGATCCCCTTGACGAGGTGTTCAAGCGCGGAGTCGAGCAATGCCTACGCCTCGGCCGGGGTCTCGTCGGCGGCAGCGACCTCGTCGGCTGCGACGGCCTCGTCGACCGGCGACGGCCTCCTCGGCTGCGGCCTCGGCGTCGGTGGCCTCGGGCTCGGCGGCGGCAGCGGCGGGTGCGTCGCTGTTGTCGACCTGCTCAGGGGTCTCGAGCGTGGTGGTGGTCGACTCGTCGGCCTCTTCGGCGCGAACCTGGTCGGCAGCGGCATCCGCCTCGGCCGGCGGTCTCGGCGACGGGCGCTTCGACGGGCTCAGCGACCGCAGCGGCTCGGGAGCCGGCTTCTCGCTCTTCGGCTTGAGGACCGGCTTCTTCTTCTCGTCGGCCTGGAACTCGACCTTGGCTTCCTTGGTCTTCACGGTGCTCGTGGCGTTCTTGTCGCCCTTGAAGATTCCCCAGTCGCCGGTGAGCTTGAGGATGGCCTCGACCTGCGGCGACGGCTGGGCGCCGACGCCGAGCCAGTACAGCGCACGCTCGGACTGCGACCTCGATGAACGAGGGCTCCTCGGTGGGGTGGTACTTGCCGATCTCTTCGATGACGCGGCCGTCGCGCTTGGTGCGCGAGTCGGCGACGACGATGCGGTAATACGGCGCACGGATCTTGCCCATGCGCTTCAAACGAATTTTGACAGCCACAATTCTCCTGAATTACGTGTGTTGGTGGCGAACTGGTTGCCGTGGGCGTGGGGCACACGCGGCTGGAAGCTCTAAGGGTTCTGCCGCATCTGATTAGAGGGTCGGACGCGCGACAGACTCGACTGGCTATTCTGCCAGACTTTCGGCCGGAACGGGAACCGCGGGTGGCACGCCGACGGCTGCAGGCCACGCCGACCAGGCAGATCGCACCGCCGACGATGGCGAAAACGGGCGGCACGACGCCGAACACGATGAGCCCGAGCACGATCGCGAGCGGCGGAACGATGTAGGTCGAGACGCCGAGCTGCCCGGCCGGCATCCGCGACAGCGCGTACGCCCAGGTGCTGAAGGCGAGCGAGGTCGGGATGGCGCCGAGGTACAGGATGCCCAGCCATCCGCTCACCGGCGCCGAGTGCAGCCCCGACGATCAGCTGTCCCGAGAACGGCAGGCAGGCGATCATCCCGATCAGGCAGCCGAGCCACGTGACCTGCGCGTTCGGGCAGCCGCCGCAGCGCGGGCTTCTGGAACAGCACGCCGATCGAGTAGAGCACGGCGGCGAGCAGGCACCACAGGATGCCGACGCCCGAGCCCGAGCGTGGCCGCCGGTCGATGCGATCCCGATGAGGACCGCGCCGAGGAACGCGACGCCCGCGCCGATCGCCAGCCACTTCGGGATGCCCTCGCGCAGGAAGATGCCGGCGCCGAGCGCGATGAGGATGGGCCCGATGTTGACGAGCATGGCGGTCGTGCCCGGCGTCGAGGGTGTGCTCGGCGATGTTGAGCGCGACGTTGTAGCCGCCGAACCAGGCGACACCGAACACCGCGATGTAGATCCATTCGCGTCGCGTCGGCCACACCCAGCGCCGCCCGACGAGCACGACGACTCCGAGCAGCACGGTGCCGACCACGAGCCGCCCGAGCGCGACCGCGCCGCCCGTGAAGTACGGGCGCGACGCCGCGGATGACGATGAACGCGCTCGCCCACGCCACAACTGTCACGATGATCGCGACGAGCACGGCGGGGCCGGATCGCGCTGCGGCGTTGGGTCGTTAGGGGTGGTCATTGGCTCAGGCTACGCGGCCGCCGGCGACGCCGATCCGGCGGGAATCGGCCATGGCGTTTTTGCGACGAAGATTGGCCGGACCGCTCGCTCAGCCGCCGATCGGCGTCGCGCCAGGCGATCCACTTCTTCACGGTGGCGATGTCGTAGTCCGGGCCGGTGATGCCCACCGTGAACATGGTCGTGCCCAGCTCGAGCTGCTCGCTCGGCATCGGCCTGGGTGCGACCGCGCAGTTCGGTCGAGATCTCGATCTCGCCGATGTCGCGGCCAACCGCCTCGCAGTGCTCGGCGAGGATGCCCAGCTTGCGCTTGCAGCGTCGGCCCGTCGGAGAAGCTGTGCCAGATGTCGGCATGCCGCGCGACGAGCTTCAGCGTCTTCTTCTCGCCGCCCCCGCCGATCAGCACCGGGATGTGCCGTGTGGGCGGCGGGTTGAGCTTCGCCCAGCGCGCCTCGATGCGCGGCAGCGATCTCGGCGAGCGCATCCAGTCGCTCGCCGACGGTGCCGAACTCGTAGCCGTACTCGTCGTAGTCGCTTCTCGAACCAGCCCGATCCCGTGCCGAAGATGAACCGGCCGCCGCTGATGTGGTCGATGGTGCGGGCCATGTCGGCCTGCAGGTCGGCGTTGCGGTAGCTGTTGCAGTTGACGAGTGCGCCGAGCTCGACGCGGCTGGTCTGCTCGGCGATCGCCGCGAGCATCGTCCACGACTCGTAGTGCAGGCCTTCGGGGTCTCCGCTGAGCGGGTAGAAGTGGTCCCAGTTGAAGACGATGTCGACGCCGGCGTCTTCGAGCTCGTGCGACGGCGTCCCGGATGGTGGGATACAGCGCGTGCTGAGGCGCGACCTGCACGCCGATTCGGATGGGACGTTGGGTTGCAGAAGCCATCCTCCAACCCTAGCTAGCCGCGACCGCCCAGGAGTTTCTGCATCGCTGCGAGGTCGTCGGCGTTCGGCGTCGGGGCCGCGTTCGCTCCCAGGCCGAAGCCGGAGCCGGATGCGGCGGGCCTGGCGGCGGCACCGGCCGCGAGTGCCGCGTTCTCGGCCGCGCGCTTGGCCGGGTTGCCCGACTTCGAGCCCTTCTTGGCCTGCACCTTCGCCTTGCCGAACCGTGCACCGGGGATCGGGCCCATGCCGGGCACGTTGGGCACCCCGCCCTTGGCGACGGTCTTCATCATCTTGGAGGCCTGCTCGAAGCGGTTGACGAGCGAGTTGACCTCGGTGACCGTCGTTCCGGAGCCCTTGGCGATGCGAAGGCGACGCGACCCATTCAGCAGCTTGGGCATGCGTCGCTCCTGGAGCGTCATCGACTGGATGATCGCCTCGGTGCGCCCGATCTCGCTCTCGTCGAAGTTCTCGAGCTGCTGCTTCATGCCGCGGGCGCCGGGCAGCATGCCGAGCATGTTCTTGATCGAGCCCATGTTCTTGAGCTGCTGCATCTGCTGCGAGGAAGTCTTCGAGCGTGAACGTGTCGGTCGCGAACTTCTCGGCGGTCTTGCGCGCCTCTTCTTCGTCGAAGTTCTTCTGCGCCTGCTCGATGAGCGACAGGATGTCGCCGAGGTCGAGGATGCGGCTCGCCATGCGGTCCGGGATAGAACGGCTCGAAGTCATCCAGCGTCTCGCCCGTGGAGGCGAACAGGATGGGCCGCCCGGTGACGGATGCGACCGAGAGCGCCGCACCACCGCGCGCGTCGCCGTCGAGCTTGGAGAGCACGACGCCGGTGAAGTCGACCCCGTCCTGGAATGCCTTGGCGGTGGTGACCGCGTCCTGGCCGATCATGGCGTCGAGAACGAACAGCACCTCGTCGGGGTCGACGGCCTTGCGGATGTCGCCGGCCTGCTTCATGAGCTCGGCGTCGACGCCGAGGCGACCCGCCGTGTCGACGATGACCACGTCGTACTGCTTGTCTTTCGCGTACTTGATGGAGTCCTTTGCGACCTTGACCGGGTTGCCCTTGCCGTTGCCGGGCTCGGGGGCGTAGACGGCCACGCCGGCCTGCTCGCCGACGACCTGCAGCTGCGTGACGGCGTTGGGGCGCTGCAGGTCGGCGGCGACGAGCAGCGGAGTGTGGTTGTCGGCGGCGAGCCACTTGGCCAGCTTGCCGGCGAGCGTCGTCTTGCCGGCGCCCTGGAGGCCGGCGAGCATGATGACGGTCGGCGCTGTCTTGGCGAACTGCAGTCGTCGCTGCTGGCCGCCCAGGATCGTCGACGAGCTCCTCGTTGACGATCTGCACGACCTGCTGTGCCGGGTTGAGGGCCTTCGAGACCTCGTCGCTGAGCGCGCGCTCGCGCACTCGGCCGGTGAACTCCTTGACGACCTCGAGGTTGACGTCGGCGTCGAGCAGCGCGCGACGGATCTCGCGAACGGTGCCGTCGACATCCGCGGGGCTGAGCTTGCCTTTGCCGCGCAGGTTCTTGAACGCATTCGCGAGGCGATCGGTGAGGTTTCCAAAGGTGGCCATGGTCGTTTCAGTTTAGACAATCAGTTATCCACAGATTGTGAGGGAACACGAAACTAGCTAATCTAGCTCTCTTATGATTGCCAACGTGCATGAAGCGAAGTCCCAACTCTCGAAACTCCTCGACGCCGCTGAGCGCGGCGAAGAGGTCGTCGTGACCCGGCGCGGCAAAGGGGTCAACCGCTTCCGCATCGTTCCAGAACCAACGCGCGATTGGAGCCGGGCCTTCGGTGCGCTCGCCGGAAAGATCCACTACTCCGAGCACTACGACCAGGCCGATGGCGAGATCCTGGCCGACTTCGAGGCCAGCCTGGCCGAAGAAAAATGAGGCTGATGCTCGACACCCAGGCACTGCTCTGGATGCTCGAAGCGCGCTCGGGACTCGGCCCACGTGCGCGATCGGTCATCGAATCTGCGCCTGCGCTGATCGTCGCAGACGCAAGCCTGTGGGAAATCGCGGTAAAAATATCCGTGGGAAAACTGTCGGTGGACTCCGACGTCGCCAGCGTCGTCAGAGACCTGGGCTTCGAACGTCCACCAGCGTCAGATCGCTACTTCGAGACCCTTGCATCGCTGCCACTCCATCATCGCGACCCCTTCGACCGCATGGTGGTGGCGCATGCGCTGTCTGATGACCTGACTGTCATCACCTCAGACCCGATGTTCGCGAAGTACGGCGTTCGCGTCATCGACGCGCGGGCGTAGGTTGCTGGGTATGACCAAACCGCTTCTGGTGACATTCGACGCACACACCCCGGTAGTGGATGCGACGGCTTTCGTCGCCCCCAACGCCACCCTGATCGGCCGGGTCACGCTCGCCGCCGGCTCGAGCGTCTTCTACGGCAGCGTGCTGCGCGGCGACACCGACTCGATTTCCATCGGCGAGGGGTCGAACGTGCAGGACAACGTGTCGATGCACACCGACAACGGCCTGCAGCTGGTGGTCGGCAAAGGGGTGAGCATCGGCCACGGCGCCGTCGTGCACGGCTGCGTGATCGAAGACGACTGCCTCATCGGCATGGGGGCGACCATCCTGAATCGCGCCGTCATCGGCACAGGGAGCCTCGTCGCAGCCGGCGCCGTCGTGCTCGAAGACACCGTTATTCCGCCGGGATCGCTGGTCGCGGGCGTTCCGGCCAGGGTGCGGCGAGAACTCAGCCCCGACGAGCGCGAGGGCGTCAAAGCCAATGCCGCCCACTATCTCGAACTCGCCGAGGCGCACCGGGCAACCCTGCGCGACTGACTGCGGGACCGTCTAGTCGATCAGGCCCTGCACGAAGACGTGGGGCGTGAATCCGGTCAGGTCGCCGATCGATTCACCCTGGCCGATGAGCTTGATCGGGATGCCCGTCTTCTCCTGCACCGCCAGCACGAATCCGCCCCGCGCCGAGCCGTCGAGTTTGGTGAGCACGAGCCCGGTCACACCGGCGTGCTCGATGAACGCCTCCGCCTGGCTGAGCCCGTTCTGCCCGGTGGTCGCGTCGAGCACGAGCAGCACCTCGGCGATCGGCGTCTGCTTCTCGATCACACGGCGGATCTTGCTCAGCTCGTCCATGAGGCCGCTCTTGGTCTGGAGGCGCCCGGCCGTATCGATGAGCACGATCTCGATGCCCTCGTGCTGCGCCTTCTCGACGGTCTGGAACGCGACGGACGCCGGGTCCTGGCCCTGGTGCTGCGGGCGCACGATCTGCGCTCCCCCGCGTTCGGCCCAGGTGGCGAGCTGCTCGACGGCGGCCGCGCGGAAGGTGTCCGCGGCGCCGACGACGACCGAACGCCCGTAGCCGGTGAGAAACTTCGCGAACTTGCCGATGGTTGTCGTCTTCCCCACGCCGTTGACCCCGACGACCAGCACCACGGCCGGGCGGTTGCTCAGGGCAAGAGTCGGGTTGTGTTTGGCGAGCCGCTCCTCGAGGTTCTCGCGCAGCATCCGCTTGAGGTCTACCGGGTCGGTGGTGTGGTATTTGGCCACACTCGCGCGCAGCTCGTCGATGAGCGAGTCGGTGATGTCGGGACCGAAGTCGGCAGAAATAAGGGCGTCCTCGAGGTCGCTCCACGTCTCTTCGTCGATCGTCTTGCGCGCGAACATGCCGCGGAGGGCGCCAGAGAGGGACCACGATGCCATACCGCCAGCTTAGGAGCCTCGTGCGACTTCACCGGGCAGGCGAAGCGCCTAACCTGATGCCGTGACCTCCTTCATCCAGTCGCCGTACACGTCCATCCTGATCGCCCTGCTCGTGGTCGCGGTGGTGTGCGTGCGCCAGCTGCGCACGAGCCCCATCCGGGAGGAGCGCGGGCTGGTGCTCTACGTGCTCGTGTTCGCGCTCGGCGTGCTGCAGACGGTGACGTTCCTGAAGAACCACAGCATCGGTGCCACCGTGCTTGCGCTGGTGCTGGCAAGCCTGATCATCGGGCTGGGTCTCGGAGCCCTGCGCGGCCGACTCGTGCACCTCTGGAGGGCCGACGGGCAGCTGCTGCGACGCGGTAACGCGTGGACGATCGCCCTCTGGGTGATCGGTCTCGCGATTCACCTGAGCATCGACCTCGTCGGCGCCGGGCTCGACAAGTCGGCCGAGGGTTTCGCGTCGAGCACGATTCTGCTCTACATCGGCCTCGCGCTCGGCGCACAGCGATTCGTGCTGCTGAGGCGCGCGAAGACGCTCGTCGAGCACCCGGATGACGCGCCGACACGGTACTGACCGGCCGATACGATGGCCGGGCTACTGGATCTTCGCGCCGTCAACCGGAGTCCACAGAATGGACCCGTGCTGGAACGCCTGGGAGCATCCGCCGTTGGCCAACCCGCAGACCTGCGCGGCCGTCGGCCAGCCGAGTGAACCGCCCTCGCCGAGGACGCTCCAGTATTCCGCCCGGATTGGTCCGCTGACCGGGAACGCGCCCGCGGTCGACTGGTATATCGACCCGTTCTGGAACCCCTGAGCCGTGCCACCACCATTCACCGACTCCGTGTACAACCCCGACGTCGGAAGACCCAACGAACCCGTCGCACCACCCGCGGCAAGATACGCCGTCAACATCGCACCCGACACAACATTCGCGCCCGTCGACGTGCTCCAGTAAATCGACCCATGCTGGAACGCCTGCGAACACCCAGCACCAGGAAGACCACACACCTGCTCCGCCGTCGGCCACCCCAAAGCGCCACCCTCGCCAACCGCAGCCCAATACGCATTCCGGATCGCACCCGAAACACCAAACGCACCCGCCGCCGACTGATAGATCGACCCATTCTGGAACCCCTGAGCCGTACCACCACCATTCACCGACTCCGTGTAGACCACCGATGCGGGATACCCGAACGGCCCGGTCGGACCACCCAGCGACTCGTACTCCGTCTCGATCGCCGGAGTCGACCCGATGCGCGCACCAGTCGTCGGCGACCACACCAGCGACCCGCCCTGGAAAGTCTGAACACAACCACCATCAGGCTGGCCACACACCGGCGCGGCCGTCGGCCAGCCCAGAGAACCACCCTCACCCAACAGCGACCAATACTTCGCCCGGATTGGTCCGCTGACCGGGAACGCGCCCGCGGTCGACTGGTATATCGACCCGTTCTGGAACCCCTGAGCCGTGCCACCACCATTCACCGACTCCGTGTACAACCCCGACGTCGGAAGACCCAACGAACCCGTCGCACCACCCGCGGCAAGATACGCCGTCAACATCGCACCCGACACAACATTCGCGCCCGTCGACGTGCTCCAGTAAATCGACCCATGCTGGAACGCCTGCGAACACCCAGCACCAGGAAGACCACACACCTGCTCCGCCGTCGGCCACCCCAAAGCGCCACCCTCGCCAACCGCAGCCCAATACGCATTCCGGATCGCACCCGAAACACCAAACGCACCCGCCGCCGACTGATAGATCGACCCATTCTGGAACCCCTGAGCCGTACCACCACCATTCACCGACTCCGTGAACACCGGAGAGACGGCAATGCCGAACGGGCCCGTCGGACCACCCAGGTGCTGGTATTCGACCTCGATGGCGCCGGTGACCGGGTATCCCTGGTTGATCTGCAGGGTGCCCGTGACGGGTGTTCCCGGCGACCAGCCCAGGCCGGCCGAGACAGCGTACGTGTGAGCTCCCAGCGTGATTCCGGTCAACGGGATCGACCATGAGCCCGTCGATGCGTTGGCGCGCGCGAACGGAGTCGTCGAGCCATCCAGATAGAGCAGAGCGGTACTGGCGGCCACCGGGTTCGTGATCGTGCCCGTCAGGGTCGATCCCGCGGTGACAACGTCTCCGGCCGGAGGCCCGGTGACCGTCGCCGTCGACGTCACCGGCACGCCCAGTTGCCAGTTCGAACCCTGCTGCCCGCTGACGCTGTTGGAGTTGTTGCTCGAAACCATGGGGAAGAATACGGACTCCGCACCGGACGTGGTGCAGTCTGAATTGAACGTACCGCCCGAGTCGATACCGATGGCCGTGCTCGAGCCCATGATCGCGGCTCCTCCGCTGTCTCCCGGAAGCAGGCAGGTGTTCGACACGAACGCGTTCACTGTCTGACCGCTGACGTTGGCGGATATGTCGGCCGCGAGTACTGTGCCGCAGGTCCAGCCCGTGGTGCTTCCGGACTTGCACATCTGGTCGCCCTGAATCACCGCGCTCTCTCCTGTAATGGACAGGGGCGACGTGGTTGGCGATCCCGTGGTTCCCGCAACAGGGGCAGTCGTGCCACCGCCGCCCCACGTCGAAACGGCGGGCTGCGGCGCGTAACTCGTGCTCGTCGAGATGATGCCGTAGTCGTCGCCGCCGCCGTACTGGCCCGCCACCGGCGAGCCGAGCGCCGAACCGAGAGTGCCGGGGTTGGAGTTGTCCAACAAGATCGGCGCGGTCGTATTGATGAGGTAGGCCGGGCCGCTCATCGTCGTTTCGCAGTGCCCCGCCGTGACGAACTCGGGGGTGCCGACTCCGCTGTACCCGTTGAAACCGATCGAGCACCGGTACCCCGCGCCGTTGGTCTGACCGGGCTCCTGGTAGAAGTAGGGCTCTCCGCCATAGGTATTGGTCGCGCTGACGGCCTTGAACACGACCTTGCTGTAGTCGGGGGTCGTGGGACGGCCGATGACTGCGGTCGCCCCCGCCGCCGTGACAGCCGGGACATCGGTCGAGGATGCGACGTTGACGACGAGCTTCGTCTGCACCATCTTTTCGCCGAGCACGTGCACGCCTGCCGACTTGAGTGACGCGACCACCTTGGCGGCGTTGACTCCTGCTGCGGAGTCGGCGAGGTACTGCGCGGTTGTGATGTGCAGATCGCGGGAGATAGCTGTGGCGAGCCCGGCAGGCGCCTGCGCGGCCGCGGACGCATAGTTGCTCTCGGGGTAGTCACCCATGATGACGGGCTTGTGCTTCGATCCCGAAGCGCCTCCCGCGGACGCCGAAAGCTGGGCCGCGGCGTTGACCGACACCGGCACCGCGATCGCGACAGCCGCGACCAGCGCGATCACCACAATCGTTGCCGCCGGGCTTCGGCGCGCACGACTTGATACTCGGCGTAGGAACGACTGCATTGAACTCCCCCGGGCGTCGCGCAGTCGCTGCAGCGACCGGTCATGTGCCAAGACTCACCCTAAACGGACCGCCCGCGAACCGATGTACCCCAAGTGAGGCGCACGGGCGACCTCAGCTCGCGACGGCCTCGGGATGTGCGACACGCTGGCCGACGACGGCGCTGATTCCGTCGGCCCGCATCGAGACGCCGTAGAGGGCATCCGCGATCTCCATGGTGCGCTTCTGGTGGGTGATGACGATGAGCTGCGACGTCTGGCGAAGGTCCTCGAAGATCGTGAGCAGCCGGCCCAGGTTGGCGTCGTCGAGCGCCGCCTCGACCTCGTCCATGATGTAGAACGGGCTGGGGCGGGCCTTGAAGATGGCGATGAGCAGGGCCACGGCGGCCAGCGAGCGCTCGCCGCCCGACAGCAGCGACAGGCGCTCGATCTTCTTGCCGGCCGGCTTCACCGTGACCTCGATGCCCGTGGTGAGCATGTTCTCCGGGTCGGTGAGGTGGATGCTGCCGGTGCCGCCCGGGAACAGCACGGGGAACACCTGGTTGAACGCCGCCCTGGTGTCTTCGAACGCGGAGGCGAAGATGTCCTGCATCTTCTCGTCGATCTCCTCGATGATCGTGAGGAGGTCGCTTGCGGGTGTTCGTGAGGTCGGTGAGCTGTTCGGTCAGGAACTTGTGACGCTGCTCGAGGGCCGCGAACTCCTCGAGCGCGAGCGGGTTGACGCGACCGAGCTGAGCGAGCTTGCGGTCGGCGACGGCCAGCCGCTGCCTCCTGCTCGGCGCGGATGTAGGGCCTGGAGGGTCGGCGGCTCGTCGACGGGCTCGGGCGCCGCGGTGTGGGTGAGTTCCTCGTCGGCGGGCACGGGCACGTGCGGGCCGTATTCGGCGACCAGCACGTCCTCGACGAGCCCGAGCTCCTCACCGGCTCGCTCGAGGAGGGTCGACAGCTGCAGTTTCTTCTCGTAGAGCTGCATCTCGAGGCCGTGCACGTCGTCGCCGACGATGTCCAGTCGCTCACGCAGCGAACTCTCCGACACCCGCAGGGCGACGAGCTCCTCGTTCTGGGACGACCGCTCCGCCTCGCGCGCCGCGAGGGCGACGCGAGCCTGGGACACCGACCTGTCGACCGAGTCGAGCACGGCTGGCAGGGACTCGACGACGCTCGTCGCCGCGACCACCTGGCGCTGCCGCAGCACTGCCCGGCGGGCCCGTTCATCCGCTGCCGCGCGCTCGGCCACCAGCTGCCGGGCGAGGCCGTCGGCACGCGCTCGACTCGGCGCGGACCCGCTCGCGCGCCGTCTCGAGCTGGATGCGCAGCTGCAGCTCCGCGGCCCGCGCCGCATCGAGCTCCGCCACCATCGCGTCGCGGCTCGAGACATCCAGGATGGGACGCGGTGTCGAGGCATACTCGTCGCGCTCCACTCTGGCGCGATCGACGTCGTCCTCGGCCATCCGAGCCGTCTCTGCGGCCCGCTGCACGGCGATCGACAGGCGCTCCCACTCGGCCTGCGACGCCTCCAGCTGGATGCGCAGCCGACCCAGTCGCTCGCTGTGGGCTGCGAGTGCGGCGTCGAATTCGCGCAGGTTCGCGAGCGCTGTCGCCGCGTGCGCCTGGGCGACCTCGAGGGCGCCGCGCTTCTCGGCGAGCGCGAAACGGGCCCGCTCGATGGTCGTGCTGACGACGCTCAGCCGCTCGGCCGCCGTGTCCCGTTCGGCGACGAGTTCGAGCCGGGATCGCTTGGCGCCCGTGCCGCCGCGCAGCACGTAGTCGGTGAGCACGTCGCCCGACCTGGTGATCGCGGTCAGGCCGCCAATAGCGCGCAGTGCGCCGCCACGACGAGCGCGCAGCGTCGAGATCCTCGACGATGACGACCCGCGACAGGATGCCCAGCACGCCGGCGGGAGCAGAGACGAAGTCGGCGGCAGCGGACACTCCGGCGGGCAGCGCGCCCAGGGCAGCCGGGCTGCCGGCATCCGCCACCACGATCTCCACGCGTCCCGCATCGGACTCCCTCGCCCGGCCGAGCGCCGAAAGCGCGGCGTCCAGGTCGTCGGCGAGAACGGCGTCGGCGAGAGTGCCGAGAGCAGCGGCGATCGCGGCCTCGTACCCCGGGGTGACTCGAACGTGCTCGGCAACCAGCCCGCGGATGCCGGGCGTTCCCACGATCGACGCCGAACCATCCTTCTGGTCCACCGCCATCGACAGGGCCGAGGTGCGGGCGGCAAGCGCATCCCGCTCGCGCTCGAGGGAGTGCAGTTCGTCGCGCATGGTCTCGATGGACGACTGAAGACCGGAGACCTGCGACTCGGCCTCCTCGTAGATGACGTCGAGCTTCTCATCGCCGGAATTGCTGACCGCCGCCTCGGCCTCGAGCGCGACGAACTCGACGCGTGTCGCGTCGCGCCGATGCTCGGATTCGGCGAGCGCGGCCTGCTGGCGCACGAGCTCACCCTGCGTCGCGGCGAGGCGGGACTGCGCGACATCGATCTGGCCCGCGAGTCGCGCGACCTCGAGGTCGTGGCGCGAGACGAGCGCGCTCTGGGCGCTGATCTCCTCGTCCAGGGAGTCGAGCGACGCCTTGGCCGTCGCCGTCGCACCGGCTGCGGCTCCGACCGCGACCTCGGCCACGGTGACATCGCCTCGCAGCCGCTCGGCTTCGGCACGAGCATCCGCGACCATGCTGTCGGAAATCGTCGTGCCATCCCCGGAGGCTTCTGACGGCCGAGCCGAGCAGCGCGAGCTTCTGGTTCGCGAGCGTGTACAGGCCGCGCAGGTGGTCCTGCACCTGCTCGAGGGCGAACGCGGTCTGGCGGGCGTGATCGACCGCGTCGCCCACCATCGCCTGCTCGATTCGCCCGACGCGAAGCCGGGCCTGGTCGAGCTGCTCCTGCAGCACGATTCGTTCGCTCTTCCGCTCGTTCTCGCTGCGGCCGAACTGTGTGATCGCGGTCGCGCAGCTGGGCGACGTCGTCGGCAAGCATGCCGGCGCGCGCATCCCGCACGATCGCCGCGATGGTCTGCGCCTCGCGCGCGATCTCGGCCTGCTGCCCGAGCGGCTTCAGCTGGCGTCGGATCTCGCCGGCAAGATCGGACAGCCGGGTCAGGTTGGCCTGCATGGCCTCGAGCTTGCGGAGCGTCTTCTCCTTGCGGCGGCGGTGCTTCAGGATGCCGGCGGCCTCCTCGATGAAGCCGCGACGCTCGTCGGCGCTCGCGTGAAGCACCGCGTCGAGCTGGCCCTGGCCGACGATGACGTGCATCTCGCGGCCGAGGCCCGAGTCGCTCAGCAGCTCCTGCACGTCGAGCAGGCGGCAGTTCTCGCCGTTGATCGCGTACTCGCTGCCGCCGTTGCGGAACAGCGTGCGGGAGATCGTGACCTCGGTGTAGTCGATCGGCAGGGCGCCATCCGAGTTGTCGATGGTGAGCAGCACCTCGGCGCGACCGAGCGGACCCCGCGTGGCGGTGCCGGCGAAGATGACGTCTTCCATCTTGCCGCCGCGCAGCGTCTTGGCGCCCTGCTCCCCCATCACCCAGGCCAGCGCGTCGACGACGTTGCTCTTGCCCGAACCGTTCGGGCCGACGACGCACGTCACGCCCTGCTCGAAAGCGAAGGTCGTCGAGGTGGCGAACGACTTGAAGCCCTTGAGCGTCAGGGACTTGAGATACAAGGGCGCCCTTTCCGTGAGCTCGGCCGGTGTGAGCACTACGGTACCCGAACCGCACGCCAGTCCCCGTGCGCCACGGTCTCGCCCGGCGGCGGGCGACGTGACAATTGTCACCTCCACGTCATGACTGGCGGTATGGGCGTTCGGGCCCCGCACGAGAGACCATCGAGGTATGCCGCACCCGTCAGTAAAGTAACCACCATGTCGACTTCGTCGCGCCAGGCACCGAGCGCGGGAATCCGCGCGCGGCTTCTGAATCGCGGCGCCTACCGGTGGTACCTGGGCACGCTCTTCGGCCTCGCCTACCAGGTGTCGGAGATCATCTACATCTGGACCGCGGCCGGCACCGCCGACTTCAAGGCCCTCTCGACGGTGGTGCTGTCGGTCTTCTACATCGGCTACATCGTGGCGCCTCCGCTGCTGTGGCCGCACTCGGTGCGCACGCGCATCGTCGGAGTCTCGCTGTACTGGGTCGCGACGTTCGCACTGGTGCCGTTTCTCGGCGCCTTCGTCATCTGGGTGTGGCCCCTGGTCGTCTCGATGATCGCCTTCACCTGGCTGCCGTGGCTGCCGTCGCTCATCATGGGCACGGTGATCGCCGGCGTGCAGTTGCTCATCGCCGCCGAAGGCAAGTGGGCGAACGGCATCGGCTTCGCCCCGTTCGTGACCGTCACGGTCGCTGTCTCGCTGTTCTCGATCACCACCCAGATCGAGGCGAACCGCAAACTGCGTGACGCGCAGGCCACGATCGCCTCCCTCGCCGCCGCCGACGAGCGGGCCCGACTCGCCCGCGACCTTCACGACGTGCTGGGGCACTCGCTCACCGTCGTCGCCGTGAAGTCGGAGCTGGCCGGCCGACTGGTCGAACTCGACCCGACGAAAGCGATCGCCGAGATCGGCGACATCGAGACCCTGGCCCGCACCGCGCTCACCGACCTGCGCGCCGCCGTCAGTTCATACCGCGACATGAACCTGGACTCCGAAATCGCTGCCGCCCGCACGGCACTCCAGGCCGCGGGCATCCAATCGCACCTGCCCACCGACGGAAGCGCCGTGGATGCGGGACTGCGTCCGCTCTTCGGCTGGGTGTTGCGCGAGGGCGTCACCAACGTCATCCGGCACTCCCAGGCGAACGAGTGCTGGGTCGAACTCCACCCCCACTCGGTCACCGTACGCGACGACGGTCACGGCGTTCCCGTGCGCGGAAAGGGCAACGGCCTCACGGGGCTGCGCGAGCGGGCCACCGAAGCCGGCGCCCGGCTCACCACAGCAAACGGCGACTCGGGCGGCTTCGTGCTCACCGTCGCGAGGGCGCCGCGGTGATCCGACTGCTGCTGGCCGACGACCAGGCGCTCGTTCGCGGTGCGATCGCATCGCTGCTCGACCTCGAGCACGACCTCGAGGTCGTGGCGCAGGTCGGTCGCGGCGACGAAGTGCTCGACGCGGCCCGCGCCTCCGACGCCGACGTCGCGCTGCTCGATGTCGAAATGCCCGGCCTCGACGGCATCGGCGCCGCCCGCGCGCTCTCCGCGAACTTTCCCAGCTGCCGGTCGCTGATCGTCACCACCTTCGGGCGGCCAGGATACGTGCGCCTCGCGCTCGAGGCCGGGGCATCCGGGTTCATCGTGAAAGACACGCCCTCCAGCCAGCTCGCTGACGCCGTTCGCCGAGTTGCGGGCGGCCACCGCGTCGTCGACCCCGCACTGGCCGCCGAGTCCCTCGCCGCCGGACCGTCACCGCTCAGCGGTCGAGAGACCGACGTGCTGGTCGCCGTGCGGCAGGGGAGCTCGTCGTCGGAGGTCGCACAGCAGCTGCACCTCTCCGAGGGCACCGTTCGCAACCACCTCTCGGCCGCCATCGGCAAGACGGGTGCCCGCAACGCAGCGGAAGCCGCGCGAATCGCGGCCGAAAACGGCTGGCTGCTCGCATGATCGAGATCCGCGAGCTGGAGATCCCCTCTTCGGTTGGCGGTGACGGCTGGACCGACTTCTCGGCCGCCATGGGCGTGCACTTCGGCAATGAGGCACTCAGCTACGGCACCGACGAACTCGCTCTCACCCCCGCCGAGGCGCTCTCGCCGCTGCTCGACCAGGAGAACGTGCCCACCCGCATCTTCGTGGCGCGCGACGGCGCCCGCATCGTGGGCGCGGCCCGCTACGAAATCGAGCCGGGCGACGACCCGCAGACCGCGTGGCTGATGATCGACGTGCTGCCGGGCGTTCGACGGTCCGGGAATCGGGTCGGCGCTCGCCGCACACCTCGAGGGCGTCGCCGCGACGGACGGCATCCGCAAAGCCATCGTGTACGCGGTGTCACCCTACGGCCCCGGCGAACGCATCCTCGCGCCCACCGGGTCGGGCTCCGTGCCGCGCGACAACCCGGAGGTGCGATTCCTGCTCGGCCGCGGATTCCGGCTCGAGCAGGTCGTTCGCGGCAGTCGTCTCGCACTGCCCGTCGAGGTCGAAGGCGCGCTACGAGACCGCCCTGCGGAAATCCGGCGCCGAATACCGGGTGCACCGGTGGGTCGATACGACACCCGACGCATGGCGCCCGCAGATGGCGGCGCTGCGCCAACTCATGAGCACCGAGGAGCCCACCGCGGGCCTGGAAGAGCCGGAGGTCGTCTGGTCGGTCGAGCGACTGGTCGACGACGAGGCCCGACTTCTCGAAAGTCCGCGCACGCTCCTCACCGCAGCGATCGAACACGTTCCCACGCGGCACGCTCGCGGGCTTCACGACCCTCTCGGTGCCGGCCGAAACGGCGCGGGCCGTGTCGCAGGAAGACACTCTGGTTCGACGCGAACACCGCGGCCACCGCCTCGGAATGCTGCTGAAGCTCGCCAACCTGGTCGAACTGCAGAGCGCGCATGCCCGGGCACCCCGCGGTGACGACCTTCAACGCCGAAGAGAACCGCCACATGCTCGACGTCAACGAGTCCGTCGGGTTCGTGCCGATCGGATACGAGGGAGCCTGGCGCAAGGACCTCCCGGCCTAGCGTTCGAGGAATGTAAGAGGGTGCCAACAGGGCCAGGTTCGGGCATCCGATGGGCTTGAATGGTGCCATGACCGACGCTCGGGGCCTCGTGGTGATCGTCGAAGACGAACGCGCCATCGCCGACCTGCAACGCCTCTACCTCACCGAGGCGGGATTCGGCGTGCACATCGAGCGCGACGGAATCGCCGGGCTCGCGGCCATCCGACGGCTGCGCCCGGTCGCGATCATGCTCGACGTCGGCCTGCCCGGCCTCGACGGCATCGAGATCTGCCGGCGGCTTCGCGAATCCGGCGACTGGACGCCCATCATCTTCGTGACCGCGCGCGACGACGAGGTCGACCGCATCCTCGGAATCGAGCTCGGGCGCCGACGACTACCTCACGAAGCCGTTCTCGCCGCGCGAACTCGTGGCGCGGCTCAAGTCGCTGCTGCGCCGGCAGAGCGGCCCGGAAAGCCCGCCGCTGCTGACGGTCGGCGTGGTCTCGATCGACCTCGAACGGCGGCGGGTGCTCGTCGCGGGCACACGCCGTCTCGCTGACCAGCACCGAGTTCGACCTGCTCGCCAAACTCGCCAGCGCGCCCGGTCGCGTCTTCACCCGCGAAGAGCTGCTCTCGAGCGTGTGGGGACAGGCCGACTACGCGAGCGGTCGCACCGTGGATGTTCACGTCGCCCAGGTGCGCGCGAAGCTCGGGACCGCAGAGCCCGATACGCACATCGCGGGGTGTCGGATACGCCGCGGTGGACGACGAGTCGTGACGCGCCGCACGCTCAGTCTCCGCGGCCGCGTGACGCTCGTCACCATCGCGGTCGCAACGCTGGCCGTGCTCGTCACCGGAGGCATCTCCCTGCAGCTGGTGCACCAGTCGTCGATCGACCAGGCCCGCGCACAACTCGCGGCCCAGGCCACACTGCTCGCCCGGCTCCCCGCAGCGACAACGCTGAACGACCTCAACGAACGCGTGAACCTGGCCCTCGGCGCACACCGAAGCCGGGGTCGATTTCCGCCACCGGCCAGGTCAGCGGGCCCGCGGCGCAGCTGCTGCCGCCGCGCCTCATCCGTGACGGCGCCGTGGGCATCCCCGTCTCGACGACCGTGCGCGGGCCGACGGGGCCCACACTGGTCGAGATGCGCGCCAGGAAGGGCGGCGGCTCGCTCGTGCTCGCGCTGCCCCGCGACAGCGTCGACGCGCAGGCGCAGGGGTCGATCCTGCGCATCCTGCTCGCCCTGGTCATCGGACTCGTCGTCGCGGTGCTCGCCGGCGCCCTGCTGTCGCGCTGGCTCGCCAAACCGCTCATCGGCGTCGCTCGCACCGCGGCGCGGATCGCGCACGGCGAGCGCGGACTGCCGGTGCAGACGACCGGCCCCGCCGAGGTCATCGCGGTCGCGGATGCGCTCGGCGCCCTCGACGGGGCGCTCGCCTCGAGCGAGGCCCGCCAGCGCGAATTCCTGCTCTCGATCTCGCACGAGCTGCGAACACCGCTCACCGCCCTGCGCGGCTACGCCGAGGCGATCTCCGACGGCATGGTCGGGCCCGCCGACCTTGCCAGGCGTCGGCGAAGTGCTGATCGCCGAGACCGACCGACTCGACCACTTCGTCGCCGACCTGCTCGAACTCGCACGACTCGAGGCCGACGACTTCACGATCACGCCCGTCGAAGTCAACCTGGGCGAGCTGCTGCGGGCAAGCCGGGATGCGTGGCTCGGACGCGCCGCCGGTCTCGGCGTGCAGCTGGTGGTCGAGACCCAGGATGTGCGCCTGCACAGCGACCCGCGCAGGCTGCGCCAGATCGTCGACGGGCTCGTCGAGAACGCGCTGCGGGTCTCGCCGGAGGGGTCGGGCATCCGCATCGCCGGCTGGGCCGACACCGGCGGCATCAGCATCGAGGTCAGGGATGGCGGCCCCGGCCTCACCGCGGAAGACGCCGCACAGGCCTTCGAACGGGGCGTGCTGCGCGAGCGGTACCGCGACTCCCGTCCCGTCGGCACGGGCCTCGGACTGTCGATCGCTGCACGGCTCGTCTCCCGGCTCGGCGGCAGCATCCGGGCCGGCACTGCGGTGGCCGGCGGCGCCGTCTTCACGGTCACGCTCCCCGCATCCTGACTCACTAACGGTTGTGCAGGAGTCCGAGGGCGTTCGTCACAAAAGTTCTGGCGAAAACGGCGATTTCGCGAGAAACTCCTGCACAACCGTTAGCGGGCGGTACGGATGCGCTGGCAGAACGGGCAGAAGTGGGAGCCGCGGTTCATGAACTGCTCGCGCACGATCAGCCGTCCGCAGCGCGGGCACGGCTCACCCTGCTGGCCGTAGGCGTTCAGCGAGTGCGAGAAGTAGCCGGACTCGCCATTCACGTTGAGATACTGCGCGTCGAAGCTCGTGCCGCCCTCGGCGAGGGCCTTGCCGAGCACGAGGCGAACCTCGGCGAGCAGCGTCTTCGCGCGTGGCCGGCTGAGCGCCGACGTCGGCTGGTCGTAGTGGATGCGCGAAGCCCACAGCGCCTCGTCCGCATAGATGTTGCCGATGCCGCTGATCAGCGTCTGGTCGAGCAGCGCGCGCTTGATTCCGGTGTTGCGCGCGAGCGAGCCTGGCGAAGAACGCGGCGTCGTCGAAGTGCTGGTCCATCGGGTCGCGCGCGATGTGCGCGCACCTGGCTCGGAACCAGGTCGCCCGGCGACATCGCCGGACTCGCACGAGGTCGTCGATGGCCATCGAGCCGAAGATGCGCTGGTCGACGAAGTCGACCCGCAGCGCGCCGTGCACCGGATGCGCGACATCCAGGCTGATGCGGGTGAGGCGATCGAGCGGCGCATCCGGATCGCGCAGCAGCACCTGGCCGCTCATCCCGAGGTGCACGACGAGTGCCTCGATCGCCAGCCGGACCGGCACCCACAGGAACTTGCCGCGCCGCCGCGGCGCGGCAAACGTCGCGCCGGTCATCCGGTCGACGAAATCCTCTGCCGGTGCGTCGTGACGGCGCAGCGACCGCTCGTCGAACACGCGCACACCGGTGACGGTCGCGCCGGTGATCGGCGGGTTCGAGGCCGGCGCGCACGACCTCGACCTCGGGAAGTTCCGGCACCGGCGTTACTTCTTCGGCGGAAGCTGCAGCTGCGTCCACGCCTCGAGCGCGGCCGACATCTCGGCCTGCTTCTTGCTCGTACCAGTTCCCGTCGCCACCTGCTCGCCGCCGAGCGAGACGATCGCGTGGAAGCGCTTCGAATGGTCGGGGCCGCTGTCCTTGACCGAGTAGGCGGGCATCCCGCGGCCGAGGCGCGTGCTGAGCTCCTGCAGGCTGGTCTTCGGGTCCATCGCCGCGCCGAACCGCTCCGGGTCTTCGAGAAGCGGACGGATGAGCCGCAGCACGAAGGCCGTCGCGACCTCGCCGCCGCAGTCCAGGTAGACGGCGCCGATGACCGCCTCGACCGTGTCGGCGAGAATCGACGACTTGTCGTGGCCGCCGGTGAGCTCCTCGCCGCGACCCAGGCGGATGAACTGGCCGAGACCGATCGACCGCGCGACCTCGGCGAGCGCGACGCTCGAAACCAGGCTGGCGCGTCGCTTGGCGAGCTCGCCCTCATCCAGCGTCGGATTCTCGGTGTAGAGCATGACCGTGACGGCCTGGCCGAGAATCGAGTCGCCGAGAAACTCGAGGCGCTCGTTGTGCGGCAGCCCGCCGTTCTCGTACGCGAACGAGCGATGGGTCAGGGCCAACTCGAGTAGCTCGGGGCCGAGAGGCACACCGAGCTGAGCAGCCAAATCCGCTGACGCCGGGCGTCGCGGAAGCCGGCTGGATTAGACGTCTGCGACCTTGCGGCCCTTGTACTCCATGTACAGAGGCGTGCCGGCGGAGTCCTCAACGACCTTCGCGCGGTGCGGAAGGCTGTAGACGGTCTTGCCGTTCTCGATGGTCTTGACCAGGGTCGGCGCGGTCGCCTTCCACTGCGCGCGGCGCATGCGGGTGCTCGCGCGCGACATCTTGCGCTTGGGTACAGCCATTTCTAACTCTTCTCTTCTTCGGCGGCGGCCAGGCCACCGTCTACGTCGTTGGAAGCATCACCCAACTGGTCGAGGCCGACGAGCGCAGCCCATCGTGGATCGACGGGAGCTTCATGCTCGTGGCCCGGGTTATCAAGAAGCCTCACCCCACACTCTGGGCACAGGCCGAGGCAATCTTCCTGACAGACCGGCTGGAACGGCAGTGAAAGCACCACCGCATCCCTGACCAACGGTTCAAGATCCACGTGATCGTCTTGAACTGTGTAGTCAAAAGCTTCGTCGAAAGAATACGCGAAAAGCTCCTGAAACTCGACTTCAACCGGAATGCTGCACGTCGATGAGGCACCGGACGCACTCGCCGTCGGCCGTCGCATCCACCTCGCCGGACACCAGGATGCCGTCGTGCAGCGACTCGAGACGCACGTCGATGTGCAGTTTCGCGCCCTTGCGAACGCCGATCACGGCGTTTCCCATTTCGTCGTCGACGATGACGTCGATGGACTTCTCGCGCATCTCGCCGGGGCGGTGCAGGAGGTCGACCACCGAGACGGTGTACGGGGTTTCACGGAGGTGAGGCACGACAGAAAATTCTACCGGACGCCGCCGCGTGCCGCCCGGGCCCGCGCATCCCACTGAAATTTCAGGCGAAGTGCACCCTCCAGCCGAGCATGGCGGCCGGACGGCAGGTTTTCCCTGAGTTTTCAGCTGGATGGTGTGGCCGGGCGGATGGTGGGCCGGGTCAGGCCTCGACGGCGGTGAACACCTCGTCGTAGATCGCCAGCGCCTGCTCCACCTCGTCGGCCGAGACGTTGCACGGCGGCACGACGTGGATGCGGTTGTCAGCCGTGAACGGCAGCAGTCCGGCCGCCATCAGGCCGTTCTTGACCTCGGCGACCACCGCGCCCGACACGGGCGCCCGCGTCTCGCGGTCATCCACCAGGTCGAGCGCCCAGAACACGCCGACGCCCCGCACGTCGCCGATGATCGGATGCTTCGTCGCCAGCTCGCGAAGGCCGGGCCCGAGCACATCCGCGCCGATCGAGGCCGCGTTCTCGACGATCTTCTCGTCGGCCATCGCGTCCAGCGTCGCGACGATCGATGCCATGGCAAGCGGATGCCCGGAGTAGGTGAGCCCACCCGGGAACACCTCGTCGGTGAACGCGTTCGCGATCGAGTCGGAGATGATCACCCCACCTGCCGGCACGTAGCCCGAGTTGACGCCCTTCGCGAACGTCACCAGGTCGGGCTGCACGCCCGCGAAGGTGGGGTTCTGCCAGGCGAACCAGTCGCCGGTGCGCCCGAACCCGCACATGACCTCGTCGAAGATGAGCACGATGCCGTACTTGTCGCACAGGTCGCGCACGCCCTCGAGGTAGCCGGGCGGCGGCACGAGGATGCCCGCGGTGCCCGGCACGGTCTCGAGCAGGATCGCCGCGATCGTGGATGCGCCCTCCGAGACGATCACGCGCTCGAGGTGGTGCAGTGCGCGCTCCGACTCCTCCTCGGGCGAGGCCGACCAGAACTCCGAGCGGTAGGGGAACGGTCCGAAGAAGTGGGCGTGCCCGCGCGCGTACTCGTTGGGCATCCGCCGCCAGTCGCCGGTCGCGACGATCGCCGCGCCGGTGTTGCCGTGGTAGCTGCGGTAGGTGGAGAGCACCTTGTCGCGGCCGGTGGTGAGTCGCGCGAGGCGGATCGCGTTCTCGTTCGCATCCGCGCCGCCGTTCGTGAAGAAGACGCGCGAGAAGTGCCCGCCGGCCCGCTCCAGGATGCGGCTTGCCGCCTCGCCGCGCTGGATGTTGCGCGTGCGCCGGCGCGATCGTGGTCATGATGTCGGCCTGCGCCTTGATCGCCGCGACGACCTTCGGATGCTGGTGCCCGATGTTCAGGTTGACGAGCTGGCTCGAGAAGTCGAGGTACGCCTTGCCCTCGTAGTCCCAGAGCTTCGTGCCCTTGCCCGCGCGCGGGAACGAACGGCTTCAGGGCGCCCTGCGCGCTCCACGAGTGGAAGACGTGGGCGCGGTCGAGATCGAAGGCGCGCTCGCCCTCGGCCGAATCGAACTCTGGCACGGTCATAGCTGCTCCTTCGCAGTGATGTGTTCGCGAATGGCCGGGATGACGGTCTCGCCGTAGACGCGCAGCGTCTCTTCCTTGTTGTCGTGCTGCAGGTAGCCGGCGAACTGGTCGACGCCGATCGCCTTGAGCGCCTTCAGCTTCTCGATGTGGTCGTCGGCCGTGCCGAGCAGGCAGAACCGGTCGACGATCTCGTCGGGCACGAACTCGGCGTGCGTGTTGCCCGCACGCCCGTGCTCGTTGTAGTCGTAGCCCTCGCGGCCCTTGATGTAGTCGGTGAGCGCCTGTGGGCACCGACCCGTCCGACGCCGTACTTGCGCACGATGTCGGCGACGTGGTTGCCGACCATCCCGCCGAACCAGCGGCACTGGTCGCGCATGTGCGCATGGCCCGGGTCGGACGAGTCGCCGATGTACATCGGCGCCGCGACGCAGAACTTGATCGACATCGGGTCGCGCCCGGCCGCTTCTGCCGCATCCCGAACCGTCTTGATCATCCACTCGGCGATATCGAGGTCGGCCAGCTGCAGGATGAACCCGTCGCCGACCTCGCCGGTCAGCTTGAGCGCGAGCGGACCGTACGCGGCGACCCAGATGTCGAGCGTCGATCCGGTGCTCCACGGAAACTGCAGCTGCGCGCCGTTGTACTCGACAGGACGCGAGTTGGCGAGCTCCCGGATGACGTGGATCGACTCGCGCAGGGTCTTGAGCGTTGTCGGCGCGCCGTTGGTCACCCGAACGGCGGAGTCTCCGCGACCGATGCCGCAGATGGTGCGGTTGCCGTACATCTCGTTCAGGGTGGCGTAGGTGGATGCGGTGACGGTCCAGTCACGGGTCGCCGGGTTGGTGACCATCGGGCCCGACGATGATCGCGCTTGGTCTCGGCCAGGATCTGGCTGTAGATCACGTACGGCTCCTGCCAGAGCAGGTGCGAGTCGAAGGTCCAGACGTGGCTGAAGCCGTACTGCTCCGCGAGCTTGGCCAGGTGCACCGTGCGCGAGGCGGGCGGGTTGGTTTGGAGTACTGCTCCGAAGTCCATGTTCTGCTTCCTGTGGTCGGGCCCCACGACAGGCTCAGGGACCGGTGGGTGGGTTAGATCAGGTACTGGCTGACAGGCCGCGCTTGAAGTACTTGCCGTCGCCCTTGGTGCCGATGTAGTCGTTGTCGTCGACGATGACCTTGCCGCGGGAGATGACGGTGTCGACGTGGCCGTCGATCTCGTAGCCCTCCCAGGCGGAGTAGTCCATGTTCATGTGGTGGGCCTTGCCCAGGCCGATCGAGGTGTGGCCCTTCGGGTCGTAGACGACGACATCGCCGTCGGCGCCCGGCTGGATGACGCCCTTCTTGCCGTACATCCCGAACATGCGCGCGGGCGTCGTCGAGGTCACCTCGACCCAGCGCTCGAGCGAGATGTTGCCGTTGACGACGCCCTGGTACATGAGGTCCATGCGGTTCTCGACCGAGCCGATCCCGTTCGGGATCTTCGAGAAATCGCCGATGCCCATATCCTTCTGGCCCTTCATGCAGAACGGGCAGTGGTCGGTCGAGACCATCTGGATGTCGTTGGTGCGCAGCGACTGCCACATGTGGTGCTGGTGGCCCTCCTCCCTCGAGCGCAGCGGGGTCGAGCACACCCACTTGGCGCCCTCGAAGTCGCCCCACTCCGCGGATGTCGCGCCGAGCTGCTCCTCGAGCGACAGGTAGAGGTACTGCGGGCAGGTCTCGCCGAAGACGTTCTGGCCGCGGTCGCGCGCGGCGGCGATCTGGTCGACGGCCTGCTTGGCGCTGACGTGCACGACGTAGAGCGGGGCGCCGGTGAGGTCGGCGATCATGATCGCGCGGTGGGTCGCCTCCTCCTCCGCCTGCCACGGGCGCGAGGTGCCGTGGAAGTACGGCGTGGTGTTGCCGGCCTCGAGCGCCTGCTTGACGAGCACGTCGATCATGGCGCCGTTCTCGGCGTGCATCATCATGAGCGCTCCGTTGGATGCGCCCTTCTGGAACGCACGCAGGATCTGGCCGTCGTCCGGACAGGAACACGCCCTTGTAGGCCATGAACAGCTTGAAGCTGGTGACGCCCTCGTCGATGAGTTCGTCCATGGCGGTGAGCGAGGCATCCTGCACGTCGGACAGGATCTGGTGGAAGCCGTAGTCGATGGCGCAGTTGCCGGCCGCCTTCTCGTGCCACAGCGCGTACTGGTCGAGGATCTTCTGGTCGGGGTACTGCACGACGAAGTCGACGATGGAGGTCGTGCCGCCCCAGGCCGCCGCGCGGGTGCCGGTCTCGAAGGTGTCGCTCGCGAACGTGCCGCCGAACGGCATCTCCATGTGGGTGTGCGCGTCGATCCCGCCGGGGATGACGAGCTTGCCCGCCGCGTCGATCACCGTGTCGACGTTCGCCTCGATGTCGAATCCGAGCAGCGTCGAACCGGGAGCGAGCACCGCGGCGATGGTCTCGCCGTCGATCAGCACGTCGGCGGCGCCGGTGCCGGTCGAGTTCACGACCGTGCCGTTCTTGATGAGGGTCTTCAGTCATTGCTCCATGGTCTCGAGTCGTCGGCGATCCTCGACGCTCTGGACCGCAGCTGATCACGGCTTCGGGATGCTCGTGTAGCTTTCCGGGCGGCGGTCGCGGTAGAACTGCCAGTCGTCGCGCATCTGCTGCACCATGTCGAGGTCGAGGTCGCGGATGAGGATCTCCTCGTGCTCGCCCGACCCCCGCTCGCCGACGAAGTTGCCGCGCGGGTCGATGACCTGGCTGGTGCCGTAGAAGTCGACGGCGAGTTCGCCGTACTCGTTGTCTTCGCGGCCCACGCGGTTCGGCTGCAGCACGAAGTACCCGTTGGCGACGGCGGCGCACGGTCCCTCGACCTCCCACAGGCGGTTCGACAGGCCGGGCTTCGTGGCGTTCGGGTTGAACACCATGTGCGCGCCGTTCAGGCCCAGCTCGCGCCATCCCTCGGGGAAGTGCCGGTCGTAGCAGATGTAGAGGCCGATCTTGCCGACCGCGGTGTCGAATACCGGGTAGCCCAGATTGCCCGGGACGGAAGTAGAACTTCTCCCAGAACCGGTCGAGGTGCGGGATGTGGTGCTTGCGGTATTTGCCGAGGATGGTGCCGTCGGCATCCACGATCACCGCGGTGTTGTAGTACACGCCGGTGATGTCTTCCTCGTAGATCGGAAGGATCATCACGAGGCCCAGTTCTTTCGCGAGGGCGGCGAACTTCTGCACGATGGGGCCGTCGGCCGGCTCCGCGTAGCGGTAGTACTTCTTGTCTTCGGTGATGCCGAAGTAGGGCCCGTAGAACAGCTCCTGGAAGCAGATGACCTGCGCGCCATCCTTCGCCGCATCCCGGGCGAACTGCTCGTGCTTCGCGATCATGGACTCTTTGTCACCGGTCCAGGTGGTCTGCGTTATTGCTGCGCGAACTATGGTCATCAGAAACCTCCGACTAGCTTTTTGTTATTATTCGTCGTAAACATTTCGCTTGTATTTCTCGGCGTGCACGATTGATCGTAAAACTACGGGAGCTGTCAATGAAGTCAGTAGCAGTAGCGATAGAAGATCCGTCTCCGAGCGGAATCGCCGGAACCATCGCGCGACTCATCGCATCCGGCGACCTCGCACCCGGCGATCGGCTCCCCACCGTTCGCGAACTCGCGGCCGAACTGGGCGTCAGCCCCGCCACGGTGAGCCACGCCTGGCAGGCGCTCGCCGGCGTCGGCCTCATCATCTCGCGCGGACGCAGCGGGTCGTTCGTGCGCGCGGAGCGCACGACCTGGCTGCCGCCGCGCATCGCGCAGCCTGACCGAGCTTCCGGATGCCCGCCTCGACCTCTCGACCGGAACCCCCGATCCCCTGCTGCTGCCCGACCTCGGCCCGGCGCTCTCGCGCGTCTCGAGCCGCGCGGGAACGCCAGAGCTACTTCGACGAACCGGTCATCCCGGAGCTCGAGACGCTGCTGCTCGCGACCTGGCCGTTCGAGCCCGGGCGTGCTGACCATCGTCGACGGCGCGATGGATGCGATCTCCCGCACGCTCGACCTGCTGCTCAAGTTCGGTGACCGGGTCGCCGTCGAGAACCCGGGCTTCCCGCCCGTCTTCGACCTGCTCGACCACTACGGCACCGAGCGCATCCCGGTCGAGCTCGACGGCGAGGGCATGCGGCCGGACTCGCTCGCGGAGGCCCTGCACCGCTCCCCCGCGGCGATCGTGCTGCAGCCTCGCACCCAGAACCCGTCCGGCGTCTCGATGACGGTCGAACGGGCGCGCGAACTGGCCCGAATCATCCGCAACTCGCGCAGCGCCGAGCACACGCTCATCATCGAGGACGACCACTCCGGCGAGATCTCGTCGAGCGGGGATGTCTCGCTCGGCCACGTTCCTGCCGGATCGCGTCGTGCACATCCGCAGCTTCTCGAAGTCGCACGGCCCCGACCTGCGCATCGCGGCTGTCGGCGGACCCAAGGACTTCATGGACCGGCTCGTCGCCCGACGCATCCTCGGCCCCGGCTGGACCTCGCGGATGCTGCAGACCATCCTGTTCGACCTGCTCACCGAGCCGGAGACGGTCGACCAGGTCGCCCTCGCCCGGCGCACCTACCGCGAGCGGCAGGTTGCGATCGCGGGCGCGCTCCGCGACAACGGCGTGGGATTGTCGACACCGCCGACGGCATCAACCTGTGGCTGCGGGTCGACGACGAGCGGGATGCCGTCGTGCAGCTGGCGGCGGCGGGCATCCGGGTCGCCGCGGGCACGCCGTTCCTCGCGACCCCGGGCGGCCAGTTCATCCGCGTGACCGTCGGCCAGATCCGCGACGATTTCGCCTCGGTGGCGCCCAGCTGGCCGCCGCCGCCAGCACCTCCTAACCCGACCCCATCGAACGGTCAGTATTTGTGGGTTAGCACCATCCGACGCGACAAGAATTGACCGCTCGGTGAATCATTGGGCAAGCACGAAGGAGTGAACATGCGCGCGTGGCAGATAGAACGACTGGGCGAACCCATCGACGTGATGAGGCTGAACGAGGTGGATGTGCCGGCCGTCGGTGCCGGACGAGGTGCTGGTGAAGGCGCGGGCCATCGCCATCAACTTTCCCGACGCCCTGCTGGCGCGCGGGCGAGTACCAGGTCAAACCGGAACTGCCCTTCAGCCCGGGCCTCGAACTGTGCGGCGACGTCGTCGAGGTCGGGGCGAACGTCACGCACCTGGCCGTGGGCGACCGCGTGATCGGGTCGAAGATCGGCGTCATGGCCGAGTACTCGGCGCTTCCCGGCGGCACTCGTCTTCCCCGCGCCGGCGTCGCTGACCGATGAGGAGGCGGCCGCGCTCTACATCGGGCACCAGACCGGATACTTCGGCCTGCATCGCCGCGCTCGGCTGAAACCGGGAGAGACGCTGCTGGTGCACGCCGCCGCGGGCGGCGTGGGAACCGCCGCCGTGCAACTCGGCAAGGCCGCCGGTGCGCGCGTGATCTGCGTCGTCGGGTCTGCGGCGAAGATCGAGGTGGCGAACCGGGCGGGCGCCGACCACGTCATCGACCGCTCGAGCGAGGACTTCGTGACGGTCGTCAACGAGCTCACCGGCGGAAACGGGGCGGATGTCATCTACGACCCGGTCGGCGGCGACGTCTTCGAGCGGTCCACCAAGTGCATCGCCTTCGAGGGCCGCATCGTGGTGGTCGGGTTCGCGAGCGGGGCGGTGGGCGTCGCGAAGGCCAACCATGCGCTGGTCAAGAACTACGGAATCCTGGGCCTGCACTGGGGCCTCTACGCGACCAAGGCGCCCCAGCTGATCGCGGAGGCGCACCGGGAGCTGACGCGAACTGGCGGATGCCGGCCAGGTGAAGCCCATCATCGGGAAGACGGTCGCCTTCGACCAGGCGCCGTCGGCCATCCAGGAGGTCGCGAGCGGCGCATCCGTCGGCCGGCTCGTGGTGACGCTGCTAGCCGTTTGTGCCTGTTCGGACCAAAAGTGCTCGCGCGCGCGGGCAGTTTTGTCTCAATCGGGCACGATTCGGCGCCGACATACCGGCTGGTATGTAATGGAGTCATGACGATCACCGACGCGCCGCGCACCAGCAACCTGCTCGAGAGCGACTTCTACTTCTTCCAGGACCAGCTCAGCGACCGCGAGAACGACAAGATCCTCGAGATCCGCTCGTTCTTCGAGACCAACGTGCGGCCCGATCGCGAACGACTACTGGGCGCGCGCCGAGATGCCGTTCCAGCTGGTTCCGGGTCTCGCGAAGCTCGGCGTGTTCGGGCCCGAGTGGAACGAGCGACCACTTCGAGAACAGCGCCGTCTTCCGCGGCTGGAGCGGCCTCGAGATGGCCCGCGTCGATTCATCGCTCACCACGTTCTGCGGCGTGCAGGGCGGCCTCGCGATGGGCGCGCTCGGCGTCGGCGGTTCGGACGAGCAGAAGAAGTACTGGCTGCCCGAAGCTGGCGTCGGCCGAGGTGATGGGCGCGTTCGGGCTGACCGAGCCGCTGTCCGGGCTCCGACACCGCACGCGGCCTCAACACGACGGCGAGCGCACGGGCGACACCTGGGTCATCAACGGCGCCAAGCGCTGGATCGGCAACGCGACCTTCGCCGACATCGTCATCATCTGGGCACGCGACGCCGCCGACGACAAGGTCAAGGGCTTCATCGTGCGCACCGACTCCCCCGGCTTCACCGCGACGAAGATCGAAGACAAGCAGAGCCTTCGCATCGTGCAGAACGCCGACATCACCCTCACGAACGTGAAAGTCGCCGAGGAGGACCGCCTTCAGCGCATCAACGGCTTCCGCGACCTCGCCGTCGTGCTGCGTCTCACCCGCGCCGGCGTCGCCTGGCAGGCGGTCGGCAACTCGATCGGCGCCTACGAGGCGGCGGTCGCCTACTCGAAGACCCGCATGCAGTTCGGCAAGCCGATCGGCAGCTTCCAGCTGGTGCAGGAGCTGCTCGCCAACGCCCTCGGCAACATCACCGCGAGCCTCGCCCTGTGCATGCAGGTCTCGCGCCTGCAGGACGAGGGTCGCCAGACGGATGCCCAGTCCGCGCTGGCGAAGGCGTTCGTCACCAGCCGCGCCCGCGAGACGGTCGCGCTGTGCCGCGAGGCGCTCGGCGGCAACGGGATCGTGCTCGAGAACGGCGTCGCGAAGCCGTTCGCCGACGCCGAGGCCATCTACACGTTCGAGGGCACGCGCCAGATGAACACCCTCATCGTCGGCAAGTCGATCACCGGGCTGAGCGCGTTCGTCTAGAAGTGAGCGGCCGAGGCCGCGCTGTCAGGCGCGGACAGCTGTGCGGCCGAGCACCCGGTCGACGAGGGTCGGGGGCACGATGGTGGCGGCCAGCCTCTGCAGCGGCGGAGTGACGCTGCGCAGCCCGACGAGCACGGTGGTCAGGTTGGCGGCCAGCTCCTCGTCGTTGTAGCGATACGAGGGCACGCCGTATGACTCGTCCTCGACGAGCTCACGCAGCCGCTCGAGAGCGACCGCAGCGTCGGCGGTTCGTTTCGGAACCCGGGCGAGGTACCGGCCGAGTTGTGCCGCGAGTTCGGTCGGCGTCGAGGTCTCACGCGCATCGATGCCGAGGTCTCGAGCGGTCTCGCGCAACTCCTGCCACGTCCATCCGGCGGGATCGATCCCGGTGCGGATCTTCGTCATGCGGCTGCGGCGAGTGCCGATGCGAATCGTCGCGGGCGCCGCAAGCACCAGCAGCACGCCGAGCACCCCGAGTGCGCCGTAGCCGCTGGCGGGCGCCGAGGTCGTCGGGTCGAGGGCGGTGGTCTGCGGAAGGTTGTTCCTGGGCAGGTTCGGCGCGTTCGTCGGAGCACCCGTGATCGTGGAGGTCGGGGCGACGGTCGCGGCGCCGCTCGGCAGTGTGCCGGTCGAGATGCCGGGGGCGTTCGGAAAGTTCGGCTCGAATCCCTTGCTGGGCGTCGGCTCGAACCGCACCCAGCCGACGCCCTTGAAGTACAGCTCCGGCCAGGCGTGCAGGTTGCTCGACGTCACCTTGTAGACGGTCGTCTTGCTGGTTCCCGCGTGGGTGGCCGTTCCGGGCAGAAATCCGACGGCAACGCGTGAGGGGATGCCCAGGGTGCGCGCCATCACCGCCATGGTGGTCGCGAAGTGCACGCAGTAGCCGCTCTTGGCTTTCAGGAACGGCACGATCACGTTCAGACCGGACCCGTCGTATCCGGCTGCTGCGGGCGCTTTGGTCGAGTACGTGAACGTGCCATCACGGAACCAGGACTGCAGCGCCACGGCCTTGTCGAAGTCGGTCTTCGCGTTGCCGACCACTCTTCTTGGCCGTCGCCGCGACGATGGGGTCGAGGCCTGCCGGAACCTTGGCGAGCGGGTTGCCGGACGACGAGCCCGCAGCCTCCATCTGCTGGATGCGTCGGCTGCACGTCGAGGCTGTCGACGGAGTAGCTCTGCCCCGCCATCGAGGTGGCGGCCGACCGCACCGACAGCGTGCCGTCTTCCCACGACCACTTGCCGGTGAGTCCGGTCACGCTGACCGACGGGTACGGGATGGGCAACCAGCTGCCCGTCGCGTTGTCCACCTGCACCGAGGTGGAGACGTTGCTCACTTTGACAGCCGTGCTCAGCCCGGGTGCCGCGCCGATGTCTTTGACCGAGTTCGCCGCCTTCAGCTTGGGGGTTGCCGGCTCCCACTGCTTGCCCTCGAAATTGTCGAGCGTAGTGAGGCGCAGGTACTCGCCGTCGCTGGACGTCGTGGTGTAGCTGAGCGCGGGTGTGGAGTCCGAGCTGCCGCAGGTCGGCGCCGAGGTTGATGATGGGGTTGATGTCGGCGGCCAGCACC
Source organism: uncultured Actinomycetota bacterium (assembly GCA_963738535.1). Lineage (GTDB taxonomy): Bacteria > Actinomycetota > Actinomycetes > Actinomycetales > Microbacteriaceae > Galbitalea. Next base: position 43,223 of record CAVTXB010000006.1, on the reverse strand, counting down.
CCGACGCCCGACCCGGTGCTTCCGCCCTGAAGCACGGGCGGCAGGATCGCCGGCAGCACCAGCGCCCCGAGCACGGCGACGACCCCGGCCGAGATGGCGACCGCCGGCTGGATGCGACGACCACGCCCCAGGATGATCAGCAGGTAGACGACGGCGGTGATTTCGAACGTGAACCCGTCGGTGAGGCTCGCCAGCACCACAGCTCGGCACGACGACCACGACGAGCAGCGGAACGCCGACGAGGGCCGGCGAGCGCAACCAGATGCCGACCGCATCCATCGCGACGGCGATGCCCGCGACAGCGACGCAGACCAGGAACTGGATGCCCGCGACGGGAAACGCGGGAATGGTCTGGTTGGCGATCGATGTGTTGCCCGCCTCGATGAGCTCACCGAACGCGCGCCACCGTCGCGCTGGTCGGGATGAAGCCGAGGAATGCGGTGTCGGACGCGAAGAACACCGTGAGTACGAGCACCGCCGCCGACGAGGCCCGCGACCGTTCCGAGCCAGCGACGCTGCAGGTAGAAACGAACGACGGCGGCGACCGTGAAGACGACGAACATCACGCCGAACGAGCTGAACCACCACGTGACGTCGCTGAGCACCGTGTGCAGCCCCGAGACCGCGACGGCGAGGGCGAGCAGCAGCAGGGCGCTCATCTGGATGTCGCTGTTGCCGACCGCGACGGCCGGACGCCGCGACGCCACGCTGGTCATCGCCGCTCTGCGATCGGGTGAGACGCGATGCTCGAAACGCGTGCCCAGGCGAGGGCGAAGTCGGTCATGCCGTCGACGAGGACGCAGCTCCAGCCGGCCGACTCGAGGATCTCTGCGATGGCCGGGTTGCCGGTGTCGAGAACGAATGCGACGCCCGTCTCGTACGGGCGGCGCTGCGAGGCGATCCAGCGCAGGGTGCTGCTCGAGGGGTTTGCGACAACGGCGAAGACGGGGCCGAGTGCCGATTGACCGCGCTCGTCGTTGCCCTCGCCGATCACTGCGGTCGGTTCCTGAAGAGTGACGCCGGCCAGGCTCAGCAGAAACTCGATGTCCTGCCCGGAGCCCTGGTCGGCGTCGCCGAGGGGCGCGATCTGCCGTGCGCCCGGTCTCGAGCACCTGAACGAGGAACCCGGACCGGTGCAGGTGCACGCCGATCGAGGCGATCATGGTGATGGCCCACTCGAACCACGCGAACCCGTTGTTGTCGAACGCGAACGATGCGATCGCTCCCCCGTAGCCGTCGACGCGCGTGTCGAGGATGATTCGCGCCTCGGGGTAGCTGCGCTGCTCCTCCTGGCGCACCATGAGTTCGCCGTGGCGCGCCGAGGCGCGCCAGTGCACGCGGCGCAGCGCATCGCCCGTGCGGTATTCGCGGGTCATCAGGTCGTCGTCGTTGCCGGTCGCGAGATGCTGGATGAGTCGGGCCGAGCCTTCGCCGGAGACGGCGAGCGACACGCTCTGGCCGAGCGGCACCACGGGCGGGATGACGTAGAGCGACTGGCTCGCACCCACGGCGAGATGGCCGATGGCGAGGCCGAACGGGTCGGAGTAGCTCACGTCGAGCGGGCCGATGTCGTAGACGCCGCGCAGCGACGGCCGCAGCGAGTAGCCGAGGCGTGAGGCTCGCGACGCCACCGCGGTCTCGCCGGGTGGCATCACGGGAAGCCGACCCGGCCCGGCCTGGTGCGGAAACCACGGGATGCCGTCGGTCCAGCTCGGCCGCCGGGCTGGCGGCACTCGAGACGTTGCGCACCGACAGCTCGATGACGGTGGCCATTCCGGCGCTCACGACCGCGGGCGAGAACGTGCGGGTGACGGTGAGCCGCAGCGGGCGAAGTCGCACGACGAGAAATCCGATGATCGGCAGCAGCACCAGGAATCCGCTCGCGAACAGCAGCTCCGACCGGCCGATCAGGTAGGCCACAACCGCACACGCGATACCCGCGACCAGGAACAGGAATCCCGCGAACGGTGGGCCGGGTCGAGCCGGACCGCGGACTACCCTGCATCACGACCGGCGCCGGCCGCTCCGAGCCCGTCATCTCAGTCGCCGTGGCGCGCGCCCAGGGGAACCGGCGTCTCCGCCACGATGCGTGTCACGATCTCGGCGATCGTCTCGCCCGAATACCCGCCGACGGTCACGCCGACGCGGCCCGACGGGATCAGGCGGTGGCTCAGCACCGGGACGGCGAGCGAGTTGAGGTCGTCCGGAAGCACGAACTCCCGGCCGTCGAGGGCGGCACGCGCCTTGGCCGCGCGAATCAGCTGCAGGGTGGCTCGCGGGCTTGCCCCGAGCCGCAGCTCGGAGTCGCGCCGTGTCGCCTGGGCGATCGCGACCGCGTACTGCTCGACGGGCGGGCTGGCGAAGACCGCGCGCGCGGTCGCGATCATCGAGCTGCAGCTCGTGTGGCGCCGATGACCGGCTGAAGGGCATCCAGCGGGCTCGACGTCGCACGCGTGCGCAGCATCTCGATCTCGGATGCCGGGTCGGGGTAGCCCATGGAGATGCGCGCCATGAAGCGGTCGCGCTGGGCCTCCGGAAGGGCGTAGGTGCCCTCCATCTCGATCGGGTTCTGTGTCGCGACGACGGTGAACGGGCTCGCCAGCAGGTAGGTCTTGCCGTCGACGGTGACCTGCCGCTCCTCCATGCTCTCGAGCAGCGCCGACTGGGTCTTCGGGCGACGCGCGGTTGATCTCGTCGCCGATCACGATGTTGGCGAACACGGGGCCCGGCTTGAACTCGAACTCGCGGTCCGACTGGTTGAAGACGGAGACGCCCGTGATGTCGGCGGGCAGCAGGTCGGGAGTGAACTGGATGCGCGACACCGAGCAGTCGACGCTGCGCGCGAGTGCACGCGCCAGCATGGTCTTGCCGACTCCCGGGACATCCTCGATCAGCAGGTGGCCCTCGGCCAGCAGCACGGTGAGGGCGATCTGGATGGCCTCGCGCTTGCCGTCGATGACCGTCTCGATCGTCGAGATGATCGTCGGCGCTGAGTTCGAGGAACTCGCTCGATGGGCATGGGTTCCGCGACCGGCAGGGACACTTCGGCGTGGCCCGGCTCGAATTTCGCGGGAAATGAGTTCACGTCACGAGTCTGCCAGATGGGGTACGAAACGGTACCTGCGAATGTGCCGTTAGCCATTCGGCGTAGCGTTGTCTCTCGATGAAGATCACGGTCATTTCTGGCGGAGTCGGCGGCGCGCGGTTTCTTCGCGGGGTGCGCGCCCACGTGCGGGAGGCGTATCCGGACGGCGCAGGTGGCAGCACGGCGTCGATCACCGCGGTCGTGAACACGGGCGACGACATGTGGCTGACCGGGGTGCGAATCGCGCCCGATCTCGACTCGATCATGTACACGCTCGCGGGCGAGAACGACGAGGTGCGCGGCTGGGGTCGCGTGGGCGAGAGCGAGCGGGTCAGCGCGGAGCTGCGCGCCTATGGCGTCGGCTGGCCCTGGTTCACCCTGGGCGACCTCGACCTCGGAACGCACCTCGCGCGCACCTCGCTGCTGCGCGACGGGCTGACGCTCGCCGAGGCCACCGAGCGCATCACGTCACGCTGGCCGCTCGGCGTGCGGCTGATGCCGGCGACCAACGACGAGGTCGAGACGCACGTGGTCACCGACGACGGGCACCGACCTGCACTTCCAGGAGTGGTGGACCCGGCACCGGGCGACGCTGCCCGCCGCGCGAGTTCGTGCAGTCAGGCGTCGCGCTCGTCGTCGCCCGCGCCGGGAGTGCTCGACGCGATCACCGACGCCGACGTCGTGCTGCTGGCGCCCTCGAACCCGGTTGTGTCGATCGGAACTGTGCTCGGCATCCCCGGCATTCGGGATGCGGTGCGCGACGACGAGCGCCCCGGTGGTGGGCGTCTCCCCCATCATCGGCGGCGCGGTCGTGCGCGGGATGGCGGATGCCTGCCTCACCGCGATCGGCGTCGAGACGGCGGCCGACGCCGTCGCCCTGCACTACGGCGCGCGCATCGGCCGGCGGCATCCTCGATGCGTGGCTGCTCGGCGAGGAGGATGCCGCGCTCGCCCCCGCGGTCGAGGCGGCGGGCATCCGCGCCTCCGTCGTCCCGCTCTGGATGCGCGACATCCCCACGAGTGCCGCGCTCGCCGCAGCAGCCCTCGCCGCCGCCCGCCCCAACCCACTCTCCTAACTCAGGAGCCGGCGGTCGGGCTCAGGAGGATGTGTGACGGATGAGGCCGCTGCAGCCCGGAATTGTCGGATGCGACACACCCGACCACCCCGACTCCTGAATTAGGAGAGCGGGAGGGAGGCTTAGACTCAGGAGACATCTGGTTGTGCGCCTGGCTTTGGGTGAAATTGGTTCCACTCTCGAAAGCTGCGCAATGACTGTCGATTCCCCCGCCGCGTTCATCCCGACGGCATCCGCCCTGTCACGCGCGCTGAAGCGCGCCGAGACCGGTGTGACGATCGACGCGACCGAAGCCGAGACGCTGCTGCACGCCCGCGGCGCCGATCTCGACCGGCTGCTGCTTGCCGCCGGGCGGATGCGCGACGCCGGCCTCGAGAAGGCCGGTCGCCCGGGCGTCATCACGTACTCGCGCAAGGTGTTCATCCCGGTCACCCACCTCTGCCAGGACCGGTGCCACTACTGCGCGTTCGTGAAGACCCCCGCGCAGTTGAAGCGCCAGGGCAAAGAGATGTTCATGTCGCCCGACGAGATTCTCGAAGTCGCTCGACAGGGCGCAGCGCTCGGGCTGCAAGGAGGTGCTGTTCACGCTCGGCGACCGGCCCGAGGAGCGCTGGCCCGAGGCCCGCGAATGGCTGGATGCGAACGGCTACGACTCCACCATCACCTACCTGCGCGCGATGGCCATCCGCATCATGGAGGAGACCGGTCTCCTCGTGCACATGAACCCCGGCGTGATGACCTGGGAGGAGATCCAGCGGCTCAAGCCCGTCTCGCCATCGATGGGGATGATGCTCGAGACCACGTCGACGCGGCTCTTCACCGAGAAGGGTGAGGCGCACTACGGCTCGCCCGACAAGGACCCCGCCGTTCGCCTGCGCGTGATCGAGGATGCCGGCCGCTCCAACGTGCCGTTCACGACCGGCCTGCTGCTCGGCATCGGCGAGACCTACGCCGAGCGCATCGAGGGCCTGTTCGCCATTCGCGCTGCGGCCCGCCGCCACGGGCACATCCAGGAAGTCATCATCCAGAACTTCCGGTCCAAGATGTCGACGGCCATGATGCGCCGCGACGACCTGCCGCTCGAGGAGTACATCGCCGCGGTCGCCGTGTCGAAGCTCGTGCTGGGTGCCGGCGCGCGCATCCAGGCGCCGCCGAACCTCACCGACCCGCAGGAGCTCGCGATGCTCATCCGCGCGGGCATCGACGACTGGGGCGGCGTCTCACCGCTCACGCCCGACCACGTGAACCCCGAGCGCCCCTGGCCCGAGATCGAGGAACTCTCGCGCCTCACCGCCGAGGCGGGCTTCACCCTGCACGAGCGACTCACGGTGCACCCGCACTTCGTGCGCGACGAGGAGCCGTGGCTCGACCCGCGCCTGCTGCCGCACGTGCGCGCGCTCGCGGACGAGCGTGGGCTCGCCGTCGAGGGCCGCAAACCAGTGGGCCTGCCGTGGCAGGAGCCCGACCCGGAGTGGCTCGGCTCCGGCCGCGTCAACCTGCACACCGAGATCGACACCGAGGGCCGCACGACCGACCGCCGCAGCGACTTCGAGGATGTCTACGGCGACTGGTCCGAGCTGCGCGAGACCGTCGGCGACACACGCCGCACGGTGGGCCTCGTCGGCGACCCGGCGGTGCACGCCGCGCTCCTGCACGCCGAGACCGATCCCGGCGGGGCTCTCGGACGCCGAATACCTCGCGCTGCTGAACGCCGAGGGCCGCGACCTCGACGCCCTCGCCGGTCTCGCCGACCGCGTGCGCCACGACGTCGTCGGCGACCGCATCGGCTACGTCGTCAACCGCAACATCAACTTCACCAACGTCTGCTACACGGGATGCCGATTCTGCGCGTTCGCGCAGCGACGCACGGATGCGGATGCCTTCACCCTGTCGATGAAGCAGGTCGGCGACCGCGTCGACGAGGCCTGGAACATCGGAGCGACCGAGATCTGCATGCAGGGCGGCATCCATCCCGACCTGCCCGGCACCGCGTACTTCGACCTCGCGCGCGAGGTGAAGGGGCGCCAGCCCGGCATCCACCTGCACGCGTTCAGCCCGATGGAGATCGTGAACGGGGCAGCCCGCACGGGCCTCAGCTACCACGACTTCCTGCAGGAGGCCCAGGCCGCCGGGCTCGACACCATCCCCGGCACCGCCGCGGAGATCCTCGACGACGAGGTGCGCTGGGTGCTCACCAAGGGCAAGCTGCCCGCATCCGCCTGGATCGAGATCGTGACCACCGCGCACAAGCTCGGCATCCGCTCGTCGTCGACCATGATGTACGGGCACGTCGACAACCCGATCGCACTGGGTCGGCCACCTGCGCACGCTGTCGCGGATCCAGGATGAGACGGGCGGATTCACCGAGTTCGTGCTGCTGCCGTTCATCCACACCAACTCCCCCGTCTACCTCGCCGGGCGTCGCCCGGCCCGGCCCGACGCCGCAGGAGAACCGTGCAGTGCACGCGGTCGCGCGGCTGATGCTGCACGGCCGCATCGACCACATCCAGACGTCATGGGTCAAGCTCGGCACCGAGGGCACGCAGCTCATGCTGCAGGGCGGCGCGGATGACGTCGGCGGCACGCTCATGGAGGAGACGATCAGCCGCATGGCGGGTGCCGACAACGGCTCCGAGAAGACCGTCGACGAGCTCGAGCTGCTGGCATCGCAGATCGGCCGCGAGGCGTACCAGCGCACCACGACCTACGGCGTGCCGACGGCAGAACGCGCGGCCGTCGCGCGTGCGCACGCAGCCACGGGATACGCCTCAACCGGGCAAGTCGCTCAAGCTGCTGCCGCTCCACGTCGCGGCGGGCCACTAGGCAGCGTCCCCGCCTCAGGGGTTGTCGAGGAGGCGCTGTTCGAGGAGCTGCTGGGCGATGAGCTGGTCGACCACCGACGGGTCCACCTGAGGTTCGCTCGATCGTCGCGACCCCGACGGCATGAGGCCCGGCTGCGTCAGACCGGGCTGCGCGGTGGTGACGTGCAGGCCCGGGCGCTCCGACGTATCGTCCTGGCCGTAGAGCGTGCAGTAGACGTCGAGGCCGAGCTCCGCGAGGTCGCTGAGCAGTGTCGTCGGCAGCATGAACCCCGCCTGCGGACCGTCCGCGGTGCCGTACCAGGTCAGTTCCACCCGGTAGTCGCGGCGAATCTGCGCGAGCATCGGGCCCCGGCCCAGCAGGCGGTCCGCGAGCACCTGGAGTGTCGCGAAACCTTTGGCGTCGTCCTCGACCATCGCCATCTTGGTGCCCGGATTCGAGTCGACCTCCAGCACCCACATCGAGGTGTCGTAGACGCGACGACGGATGGGCTCGGTGCCCGTGTCGTTTCCCCGCGGCCGCAGGTCGCCCTTGTCGGCGCTCCAGTCCGGCTGGATGCCCAGTACCTCGGTGACGTAGTACGCGGGATGGTCGGGGCTCGAGACAACGAGGGTCGCCATTCCGTCGATCACGGTCATTACCTCAGGTTATCGCGCGCAGCACAGACCGATCGGTCCGCAGCCGTCCCCCATTCGAGTCAATTCCCGGCGAGTCGCGGCTCGCAGCCCGCGCTAGTCGAGGAGGGCGCGCGTTCGTGGTCCGACCCGTGCCGCGAGGGCGGCCAGCTGGGTCGGGGTGTCGACGTCGCGGCGCAGCCCCGAGTCGTGCGGAATGTCGAGTTCGACGTAGCCGGCGGCGAGGTGCGCCGCGCGGGAACCGCTGCCGAACGCCGGGCGATGGTCTGCCGCCTCGAGCGCGGTGATCAGCACGCTGCCCTCGTCGTCGGCATCCGCGACGAAGGCGAGCGGATGCTGCTGCGCCAGCTGGAGTGCGGCCGCAAGCTCTGTCGGCGCAAGTGCGGGCACATCCCCGAGCAGCACCGCCACCGGACCCGGTGCTGCGGCCGCGATCCCCTGCAGCACGGCCGCATTCAGGCCCCCGCCGGAGTCGCCGACGACCGCGACGTCGAGGTGCTCGAACGATCCGGCCATCGCCGGCGAGGTCACGACGACGACCCGCGCGACGGGCACGGCCGCGGCGATGGAATCGAGGGCGATCGCCAGGGCCAGCTCGGGCGAGGCTGCGAGGCGCGACTTGGCCGACCCTGTTCCCTTGACGGGCACCACGACGGTCCAGTCAGCTCACGCTGCCCGGCCTCGAACCCCTCGCGGTAGGCCTCGTCGGTTCCCAGGCGGAACATGTCGTTCTCGATGGGCCTGATCAGGATGCGTGCGCCGGGAGCATCCGCGACGACCAGGTGCCCGAGACCGCGGACGACGGCCACGGGCAGGCCGCTGCTCTTGCGCTTCACCAGGTCGGCCGCCGACGCGAGCTCGTCTCCTACCGCGGGCGCGGTCACGTCGAGCACTCGCCCCTGGGTGTCGGTTGTGCCGCGCAGGTCGTCGAGCAGCACCACCCCGCTGGCCGCCGATCGCGACATCGGTTTGCCCCTCGCGCCATGCCCGGCCGAGCGTGTCCGAGATGACCACACCGATCGCGACCTCGAACCGCTCCTGCAGCGTGGCCCGGATGCGCGCCGCCGATGCATCCGGATCGAGCGGCAGCAGCAGCACGGTGCCGTCGGGCGTGTTCGACGCGTCGACTCCCGCTGCGGCGCCGACGATGCCGAGGTGGTTCTCGACGATGCGCGTGACACCGCCGCGGGAACGCGCGGGTCGCCACGACGCGCACCGTCTCGTCGGTGATCGCCTGCTCGCGGTCGTCGGCTCGAACGATGCGGCCCTCGGCCTTCGACACGATCTTCGAGCTGACGACGAGGATGTCGCCGTGGTGCAGCCCGACGCCCGAGCCGGCGATGGCGTCACCGATGACGAGGCCGAGCTCCATGCCCGGCCTCGATCTCGGGGATGCCCTCGATCGCGAAAACCGAGAACCCCGTGGACGCGACCGGCATCAGCGGTGCAGCTTGGGCAGCACCTGCGCGCCGAACACGTCGATCCACTCGCGCTGGTTGCGCCCGACATTGTGCAGGTAGACCCGGTCGAAGCCGAGGTCGACGAACTTCTGGATGTACTGCAGGTGCTTGTCGGGGTCGGCGGAGATGATCATGCGCCCCTCGAAGTCCTCGGGACGCACCAGCTTCGCGATCTGCTCGAACTCGAACGGCGAGCGGATGTCGGCCTTCGGAAACTTCATGCCGCCGTTCGGCCACTCGACCATGGCGTTGCGCATCGCCTCTTCATCGGTCGCGGCCCAGCTCATGTGCAGCTGCAGCACCTTGGGCATCTTCGACGGGTCCTTGCCGACCTCGCGGGCACCCTCGTCGAACCGGGCGAACAGGCCGTCGATCTTCTCGAGCGGCGCGCCGACCGTGATCAGGCCGTCGACGGTCTTGCCCGCGCGCTTGGCGGTCACCGGGCCGGCCGTCGCGACCAGGATCTCGGGTGCCACCTTCGGCATCGTCCAGAGCCGGGTCGACTCGAGCTTGTAGAACGGGCCGGAGTGCTTGACGTCCTTGCCGGCGATGGATGCCGTGAACAGCTTCTTGATCACATCGATGGCTTCGAACATCCGGTTGATGCGCTCGGGCGCCTCGGGCCAGTACTCGCCCGTGATGTGCTCGTTGAGCGCCTCGCCCGAGCCGAGGCCCAGCCAGTGCCGCCCCGGGTACATCGCCGCGAGGGTCGCCGACGCCTGCGCGACCATCGCGGGATGCCAGCGGAAGGTCGGCGCCGTGACGCCCGGACCGAGGTCGCCCGTGGTGCGCTCACCGAGCGCCGCCAGCACGTTCCAGACGAACGCCGCCTGGCCCTGCTGGGGAACCCACGGCTGGAAGTGGTCGGCCGCCATGACGCCGGAGAAGCCCTTGGTCTCGGCGTAGGCGGAGAGGTCGATGATCTCGGTCGGGTGGAATTGCTCGAGCATGGCGGCGTAGCCGACCGTAAGAGAAGCCATCAGGCAATGCTAACGATTCGAGAAAGTCATGAGTCTCGAACGTATGCACGAAGCATGCCGATACCGCACCACTGTCGAGTTCTGGTTCGATCCCGTCCTGCCCCTGGGCGTGGATGACGTCCCGCTGGGTCGACGAGGTCTCGACGCACCGCGATCTCGACGTCACGTGGAAGATCATGAGCCTCGTCCGTGCTCAACGAAGACAAGGACGTGTCCGAGGACTACCGCTCGTTCTTCCCCCGCGCGCTGCGCTACACGCGGCTGGTCACGGCGGTGAAGGAGCTGCACGGCCAGGAGTATCGTGAAGCCGCTCTACGACGCGCTCGGAACGCGCATCCATCCCGGCGGCTCCAAGGATCCCGACACGGTCATCCCCGAGGCGCTTGCCGAGGTCGGCCTGCCCGCGGAACTCGTGCAGTACAGCCTCACCGACGAGTTCGACCCGCAGATGCGCGCGAGCCACTTCGACGGCATCGACCGCGTCGGCCAGGATGTCGGCACGCCGGTCATCGCGGTCGACGGCGTTGCCTTCTTCGGACCGGTCATCTCTCCGGCTCCCAAGGGCGAGCAGGCGCTCGCCCTCTGGGATGGCACGGTCGCCGTGGCGTCGTACCCCGGGTTCTTCGAGATCAAGCGCACCCGTACGGTCGACCCGATCTTCAGCTAGCAGCGGCCTCGCGTTTGGCTGACTTTTTTGCCACGTTTCAGCTGTGCCGCCAGCAGCACGGCATGCATCGCCTGCTGGCGCTTCAGCTGAGCGTGGTTGCGCTCGTACGCCTTCCTGGCCGCCTTCTTCTGGGCCTTCGCGGCCTTGCGATCGGCTTTCACGCTTACTTGACCTTCGCCAGCAACTGCTCTTTGGTGAGACGCGAGTAGCCGACGACGCCCTGTTCGCGCGCCTTCGCGCGGAGCGAGGCCACCGTCTGCCCGGACCCCGTGGGCACACCGGATCCGGCTGCCGCAACCTTCGCTTTGGCGGTCTCCACCCGGGCCTTCGCGGCGTGCACGCTCGCCACCGCTGCCGTCGACTTGCCCTGCGCCACCCGCTTGGCGTCTTTCACCGCACTCTTCTCGGCGGCGACGGCGGCCTTCCTGGCCTTCTCGATCTCTTTCTCGGCCTGGGCTTTCGCCTTCTTCGCCGCGGCCTTCGCGCGAGCCTTCTCGTCGGCGAGTTCCTTCTTCGCCTTCTCGAGCTTGCGCTTCAGGTCTCGCGTCTGCTGCTTGCGCAGGTCTTCCTTTGACGGTTTGGCACTCTTCCTGGACTTCTCAGCCACGACGTGCTCCCTTCGTTTGTTTCACCTTCCTGCGCGCGCGTATTCGCGCGCAAGGTCTAACCCGTCTGCAAAAATGCGGCGACGGCGGCGGGAACGTAGGGCGAGACGTCTCCGCCGAGACCTGCGACCTGGCGAACCAGGGAGCTTGAGACGTGGGCGTTGTCGGGTGACGGCAGCAGGAAGACGGTTTCGACGCCGGCGAGGTTGCGGTTGACGATGGCCATGGGCGTCTCGTAGGCGACGTCGATCTGCGATCGGATGCCCTTCGCGATGACGCTCGCGCCGACCTCGACGCAGTAGTCGACCAGCAGACCGACGCTCCAGCTGGTGACGCGGATGTTCGTCGGCAGCCCGGCCTCCTTGATCGACTGCTCGATCAGGTTGACCCGCTGCGCTATCGGCAGCAGCGCGGTCTTGCCGGGGTTGTGCACGACCAGCACGTGGATCTCGTCGAAGATGCCCGCCGCCCGCCCGATCACGTCGATGTGCCCCAGGGTGACCGGGTCGAACGACCCAGGAACGACGGCGATCCTGTTCATGCTCTCACCCTATCCGGTGCGACGTTACCGATTCGTAACAGCGAGGGGACGGGCCCCCGAGCTAGTTCTTGGCCAGGAACGCGGCCTCGGTCTCGTCGAGGCGGCGCGCCAGTGCCTCGCGGAGCGCCGGATGGTCGGCCAGCGTGGGGTCGGTGTCGAGTACGCCTGCCGCGAGCATGCGAGCGTCGCTGATGAGCTCGCCGTCTTTGGCGACGCGCAGCAGTCGCAGGCTCGATCGGCCACCCGACTGGATGCTGCCCAGCACGTCACCCTCCTGCCGCAGCTCGAGGTCTTTCTGGGCGAGCTCGAACCCGTCGAGCGTGCTCGCGACCGCATCCACACGTTCGCGGGCGAGCGTGCCGTCCTCGGCGCGGGTCACGAACAGGCAGAGTCCCGGAACGCGTTCCCCGCCCGACGCGACCGCGCAGCTGGTGCAGCTGCGAGACGCCGAACCGGTCGGCATCGAGCACCACCATCGCGGACGCGTTGGGAACGTCCACGCCGACCTCGATGACCGTCGTCGCGACGAGCACGTCGATCTCGCCCGCCGCGAACGCGCGCATGGTCGCATCCTTCACGTCGCTCGACATGCGACCGTGCAGCGATGCGATGCGGGCATCCTTCAGCAGCGGGTTCGACCTCAGGGACTCGAGCACGTCCGTCACATTGGCCGCCGGTGATACGGCGAGATCGGGCTCGGAGCCCAGGCCGGCGTCCGGGTCGTCCTCGAATTCTGTCGCCGGGGTTTCGCATCGATGGCGGGGCACACGACGAACGCCTGGCGTCCCTTGGCAAGCTCTTCGGCGACGCGTTCCCACACACGCGATCACCCAGCCCGGCTTCTCAGCCAGCGGAACGACGAAGCTCTCGATCGGGATGCGCCCGGCCGGCAGTTCGACGATGGTCGAGATGTCGAGGTCGCCGAACACCGTCATCGCGACGGTGCGCGGGATCGGCGTCGCCGTGAGCACGAGCACGTGCGGGGGCGTCGCGCCCTTCTTGCGCAGCGCCTCGCGCTGCTCGACCCCGAACCGGTGCTGCTCGTCGACCACGACCAGGCCCAGGTCGAAGAACCCGACGTTGTCGCTCAGCAGTGCGTGCGTGCCGACGACGATGCTCGAACTGCCCGAGACCGCGGCCAGCAGCGCCTTCTTGCGCTCGGCAACCGGCATCTGGCCCGTCAGCAGGGTGGGTCGCAGCTTGTGCCGCGAGATCGGGCCCCAGGGTCGAAACGATCGACCGCAGGTGCTGCGACGCCAGCACCTCGGTGGGCGCGAGCAGGGCCGACTGGCCGCCCGAGTCAGCGACCGAGAGCATCGCCCGCAGCGCGACGAGAGTCTTGCCCGAGCCCACCTCGCCCTGCACGAGCCGGTTCATGGGCGCCTGCCCGGCGAGGTCCATGGCGATCTCTTCGCCGACCAGCTTCTGGTCCATCGTCAGCGTGAACGGCATCTCGCGCGTCGAACTCTTTCGCGAACCGGCCGGGCAGCCGCGGCGTCGTGGCCTTCGAGCGCAGCTCGGCGCGCTGCTGCAGCAGTGCGGCCTGCAGCACGAACGCCTCCTGGAACCGCAGCGCCGTGCGCGCGCCGCGCCAGTCGGCATCCGACCGTCGGACGATGGATGAGCTCGATCGCGCGCCCGTAGCTGATGAGCCGGTAATCGGAGCGCACATCCGCCGGCACCGGATCGTCGAGCGGCGGCAAGCGAGTCGAGCACCAGCTCGACCGACTTCTGCGATCTGCCAGCTCGCGACCGTCGCGGTCGCCGGGTAGATCGGGATCGGCTTGTTGACCCAGTCCGTTGCCACCGGGTTGTCGAGGTCGACGGTCTCGTCGAACAGCTCGTAGTCGGGGTGCGCGAGCTGGCGCAGGCCCTTGTAGTCGCCGACCTTGCCGGCGAAGATGCCGCGTACGCCCGGCTTCAGGTCGTTCTTGCGCCAGGCCTGGTTGAAGAAGGTGAGCGTCAGGATGCCCTTGCCGTCGGTGATCTTCGCCTCGAAGATCGTGCCGTGCTTGGCCTTCATCGACCGCTCGGTGACGGAGAGCACCTCCGCGACGATGGTGACGCTGCTGTCGACCTCGAGGTCGGCGAGCGCCGTCAGTTCGCCGCGCTTGGCGTAGCGGCGCGGGTAGTGGCTGAGCAGGTCGCCCGCGGTGACCAGCCCGAGCCCCTTCTGCAGGGCGGACGCCGTGCGGCCGCCCGAGCGTGCTGCTCAGCTTGGCGTCGAGGGGCGAGGTCACCCTTCGAGGGTAGCCGGGACGGAGGACCCGATAGCGTTGCTGCATCATGACTCGCATCATCGGCGGCTTCGCGGGCTCCCTGACGCTGGCGGTTCCGTCGGCGGGCACCCGGCCGACCAGCGACATGGTGCGCGAAGCCATCTTCTCAGCGCTGCAGGCGCGCGACCTGCTGAGCGGCGCCCGGGTGCTCGACCTCTACGCGGGGTCCGGTGCCCTGGGGCTCGAGGCGGCGTCCCGAGGGGCGTCATCCGTGACGCTGGTCGATAGCAGCCAGCGCGCCGCGACCACCTGTCGCCGCAACGCGGCCCACATCCTGCGGTCGGCGCCGAAGGGCAAACCGGTGGCCGTGGAGGTCAGTTCCTCACCCGTGCAGGCGTTCATTGCGGGCGCGCGGCAGTTCTGGGACGTGGTGTTCCTTGACCCGCCCTACGACCTGGGCAACGCAGAGATCACGCACAATCTCGAAGCGCTCGTGCCGCGGCTCGCACCCGATGCGGTCGTGCTGGTGGAACGCAGCTCGCGGGACGCGGCGCCCGCATTGCCCTCCGGGCTCGACCTCGACCGGCGCAAGGACTACGGCGACACCGCACTGTACTGGCTCTCGCCGGCGTAGCGTCAGCCGCCGAATTCCGATTGCAGCCTGCGGCGTTCGGACGCCGCGATGTACCAGAGCGGCCACGGAAAGTCGGTTCGATCGTTGGTAAGCAGGAGACGAGCATCCGCCCTCGGCACCGGGATGACCTGCGTCACCCGTGTGCCGTGCGCCGGGTTGGGAGCGCTCGGGGTGAAGCAGGGGGAGAATTCCGGCTGGCCGTGCGCCGCGTTGTGCGGCACGACGTACCGCAGAAGCACGTGGCTCGCGCTGGAAAACAGCATCATCGACTGGTCGACGGGCTGGACGCTGCCGGCCGGGTACGCGTCGAACCCGAGGGCACGATCGATCGCACCGCCCGACGCCGCACCGCAGACGATGGTCGCCTGAGTCCAGTCACCACCGACGAGGGAGTCGAAGTGCGCGTCGACCACGCGCTGGCTGTGGTGGTGGATGAAGACCTCGCCGATCTTCTCACCGAGCGGGAGCGGCGCGCGGGCCGCACAGCCGGCGAGTGCGCTCACTGATGCCACGGCGACCGCGATCGCTGCCGCACGGCGCCACCGGTGCATCGTTTCCCTTCGCCTGGCTGCGGCGCACCCGAACGGATGCCCCCTCATCCCATCAGTCGGGGCTTAGCGCTTCAGCCGAACGAGTCGATCCAGTCTGAGACTTCGCTCAGGGGCCCGCGCTCGATCGTGTAGATCGAGCTGGTTCCGCGCTTCTCCTTGCTCACGAGCCCAGTGTCCCGCAGGGCCTTCAGATGTTGCGTCACGGAGGGCTGCGCGATGCCGAGTTCGGCCGCCAGCTCGCCCACCGAACGCTCCCGGATGGCGAGCAGCTCGAGGATGCGGCGCCGACGAGCGTCGCCGATGACGGTGTAGACGTCGGGTGACGCCAGGTGATTGGGGCTCATCCGTCTTCTCCGTCCCAACCCTCATAGGGATCCCATCCGCCCCGGCTCTCGAACGGCACCCCGTCGACGAGTACTCCGGTGTCGTTCACAACGGTACCAACAGCACGAAATCCGCCGGGCAACGCAACGCCCACGGGGAAGGTGGCGAGCAACGAGTGGTCCTCACCGCCGACGAGTGCCTCGGTCGAGCCGATCGAGGCACGGGAGAGGTCGATCCCGACCTCGCTGGCGGCCGCGACCCGGCGTGCATCGAGGGCGAGACCGTCGCTCAGGTCGATCATCGCGGTTGCCCCCGCAATCGCGGCGAGGCGGCCGTCGGCGATCGGCGGAGTTGGGGCGAGCTGCGCGACGACATCCGGATGACCGGCACGAAGCATGATCGCGCGCGCCGTGTCCGGCACGCCGGCAACCATCGCCTCGGAGAACAGCAGCCGGAGCCCGGCAGCCGCAGCCCCGAGCTCGCCAGACACGGCGACGACGTCGCCGACTCGCGCGCCCGAACGAAGCACGGGTTCGCGCCCCTCCAGGTCGCCGAATGCCGTGACGGCGATGGTCAGCGTCGACGAGACGGACAGGTCGCCGCCGACGACCCCGCAGCCGGGCGCCATCGCCGCGCAGCCGTCGCGGAGACCATCGGCGAACTGCTCGAGAAAGGTGATCGTCGTGTCGGCCGGCGCGGCCAGCGCGACGACGAGCCCCGACGGCACAGCCCCCATCGCCGCGACGTCGGACAGGTTGGATGCCGCGGCCTTCCAGCCCAGGTCGTGCGCCGTCGACCAGGCGAGCCGAAAGTCGGGCCCGTGGATCATCATGTCGGTCGTCACCACGAATCGGCCGTCGGGCGCTGCGAGCACGGCCGAGTCATCCCCCGGTCCGACGAGTGCGGCGGCCGCCGAGGGCAGGCGCGGGAAGATGCGGGCCAGCGCGGCCGATTCGCCGATACTGCCCAGGGTCGCTTCTGCACTCACGTCTCACACGGTATCGCGGGCCGCGCCCCCACGGGTTCTCGGCTGTCACCCAACCGCCGCACGATAGCCTGAACGCGATGAGAACGAAGCTGGGCGTCGCCGCGATCGCGGTGGTCGTTGCGACGTTACTCAGCGGATGCGCGGCGACGGTCTCGATGACGCCCGCCGCCGGAGACTCGACCAATCCGAAGTGCGCGAGCGTCGTTGTGCTGCTGCCGAACAGCGTGTCGACGCTGGGCCAGCGGATCACCGACGCGCAGGGCACGGGTGCCTGGGGCACGCCGGCGGACATCCTGCTGCGCTGCGGCGTGCCCGTGCCCGACCCGACATCGTCTCTGCCCTGCGTCACTGTCGACGGCATCGACTGGCTGCGCAACGACAAGGATGCGCCGGTCTACGTGTTCACCACCTACGGCCGCGACCCGGCCGTCGCCGTGACCGTCAACTCGAAAGACGTCAAGGCCGACGGCAACCAGGCACTCAACGACCTGGCGGTCGCCGTCGCAGCGATTCCCGCGAAGCACCGGTGCGTCGCACCCGAAGAGGTCATCCAGGACGGACAGCCCGTGTCAGAGGCGACTCCGACACCCAGCCCGAGCCCGACCTCGACGGCGACTCCGACGCCTTAGCGTGCCGTCTCGAGCCCCAGGCTGATGAGTTCGTCGATCAGCTCGGGGTAGCTCATTCCCGACGCCAGCCAGCATTTCGGGAACATCGAGATGGGCGTGAAGCCGGGCATCGTGTTCAGCTCGTTGATTACGAACCCGGCCGACGTCAGAAAGAAGTCGGCGCGCGCCAGCCCGGTTCCCCCGATGGCGTCGAATGCCCGCGCCGCGAGGGAGCGGAGCTGCCCGAGCTCCGAGTCGGTGAGGTTCGGTCGGGCAGACCACGTCGGCCCCGCTCGCGTCGAGGTATTTGGCCTCGAAGTCGTAGAACTCGTGGCCGGTCATGACGATCTCGCCCGGCGAGCGACACCCGGGTCGGCGCCGCCGTCGCGCCCGGCGAGCACGCCGCACTCGATCTCGCGGCCCACGACGGCGGCCTCGACGAGCACCTTGTCGTCCTCGGCGAGTGCTGTCGCCATCGCCGCCGGCGAGGTCGGCGGGTTCGGAGATCTTCGTGACCCCGACGCTCGACCCCGCTCGCGCCGGCTTGATGAACGCCGGCCAGCCGAGCACCTCGACGGAGGCGAGCACCAGCCGCGGGTCGCTCGCCCATTCGCGGGCGGTCACCGTGAAGCCTGGCGCGATCGGGATGCCCGCCTGGGCGAACACGATCTTGGCGAAGTGCTTGTCCATGGCCAGCGCCGATGCCAGGACGCCGTCGCCGACGTAGGGAAGGCCGGCCAGCTCGAGCATGCCCTGGATCGTGCCGTCCTCGCCCCAGCGTCCGTGCAGGATCGGGAACACGATGTCGACGTCGCCGAGCGAGTGCACCTCGCCGCTCTGCTCGAGGTAGCGCAGCTCGCGCGATGCCGTGGACTGCGGCCACAGGATGCGCGTGCCGTTGTCGTTCACCTCGCGGCATGTTCGCCGGATCCATCGCGAACTTGGCGGCCTTGTCCTCCTCGAGCGTGAAGGCGCCCTCGCGGGTGATGCCCGATCGGGATCACGTCGTACTTCTCGCGGTCGATGGCCTCGAGCACTCCGCCCGCGGTCGCACAACTGATGGTGTGCTCGGAGGACCGGCCTCCGAACAGGATTGCCACGGTCAGCTTTGACACGGCTACTCTCCCTGCGGCGTCGGGTCTGTGGTGAGGTGGGGGGCGATGTCCCTCGGATTCAGCGTACCGGCCAGCACCTCCGCGACCTGGCTGACGATCGGCATCTCGACGCCCCGGGCGAGCGCGAGCTCGAGCACGGGCGCGACCGATGTCAGGCCCTCCGCGGTCTGGTTCATCTGCTTGATGACCTCCGAGAAGCTGTAGCCCTGGCCGAGCAGCCGCCCCGCCGTGTTGTTGCGCGACAGCGGCGACTCGCAGGTGGCGATGAGATCGCCGAGGCCTGCGAGGCCCGACAGGGTCTCGGCGCGCCCCCCGTAGGCGACGGAGAAGTCGATCATCTCGGCCAGCCCGCGCGTGATGATCGACGCCTTGGTGTTCTCGCCGTAGCCGACGCCGTCGACGATTCCGATCGCGACCGCGATGAGGTTCTTGAGCACTCCGCCGAACTCGGTGCCGATCACGTCGGTGTTCACGAACGAGCGGAAGTACGGGTTGGTGGCGACGGTCGCCACGGCGGTCGCCGTCTCGAGGCTCTCCGACGCGATGACGGCAGCGGTCGGCTGCTCCCGCGCGATCTCGAGCGCCAGGTTGGGCCCGGATGCGACGGCCACCCGCTCGGGCGGCAGTTCCAGCTCCTGGTACAGCACCTCGCTCATGCGGAACCGGGTGCCCTTCTCGACGCCTTTCATGAGCGAGACGACGATGGCGTCTCGCGGCAGGAACTCCGCGCACATCCGCGAGGTTCTCCCGCAGGGTCTGGCTGGGCACCGAGATGTAGACCTGCTCGGCGCCGTCGAGCACCGCGGCGAGGTCGGAGCTCGCCTGCAGGGATCGCGGCAGGTTGATGCGCGGCAGGTAGTCGCTGTTGCGCTTCGATTCGGAGATCTCGCGGGCGAGCTCGGGGCGGCGCGCCCACAGCACCACCTCGGCACCGCCATCGGCGAGGATCTTCGCGAAGGTGGTTCCCCACGAACCGGCGCCGAGCACCGCGACCCTAGGCCCCATCGAAGTGGCCCGTCTCCGACTGGTGCATCGCGGCGGGGTCCCAGCGCTCGGCCGGGGCTGTCTCGCCGCGAAGCTCTTCGAGCAGAGCCGTGATGTCGTTCATGACCACATTCGTGGCGGCGGCGAGCAGCTGCGTGTTGACGGGCTTGCCGCGGTAGGCCGAGAGGTCGACGGGATCGCCGTACTTCACCACGATCTTCTTGCGCGGGAACAGGCTCAGCTTGCCGTAGCGCGGGAGCACCAGCTGAGTGCCCCAGTGGGCGACAGGGATGATCGGGATGTCCGCGTCGAGCGCCATCCGAACCGCGCCGAACTTGCCGCGCATCGGCCAGTAGTCGGGGTCGCGGGTGAGCGTGCCCTCGGGGTAGATGATGACGGCCAGGCCGTGCTCGGTGATCTGCCGGGCGGCGGCGAGCGGGTCGGCGGCGCGCACGGTGCCGCTGCGCTCGACCGGAACCTGCTTGCTGGCGCGCATGATCGCACCGAGCACGGGAATCTCGAAACAGCGACGCCTTGGCGAGGAACCGGGGCATGCGCCCGACCTTCCACATCGCGACTCCGATCACGAGCGGGTCGATCTCGCTGTAGTGGTTGGGGGCCAGCACGAACGCGCCGACGCCGGAGCCTTCTGCGCCGTCGAGGATGGTGATCTTCGACAGCGCGCCCATCAGCGGGATGACCAGCGCCGCGAGAAATCGCCAGATCGGCGTCTTCTCCGATGCTTCGGTGCCGGTCTGTCAGCCGCGGTCTGCTCGGCGCAGGCGACGGGTGCGGAGTCGACGTCACCGCGACGTTAGCCCTCGAAGTCGAAGTCGGCTCCGAGCATGTCGAGCTTGTCGATGAAGTGCTCGTAGCCGCGACTGATGATGCCGACGTTGCTGATCGTCGATCGGCCCTCGGCCGTCAGCGCCGCGATCAGGTGGCTGAATCCGCCGCGCAGGTCGGGCACGGTGATGTCCGCGCCGTGCAGCGGCGTCGGGCCGGTGATGACGGCGGCCTGCTCGAACTCGCGACGGGCGACGCGGCGGTCGTAGCCCGCGAGTCCCTCCTTGTGCACGACGATGTCCGCGCCCATGGCGATGAGGGCATCCGTGAAGCCGAAGCGGTTCTCGTAGACGGTCTCGTGCACGATCGACGTGCCCTGCGCCTTGGTCAGCGCGACGATGAGCGGCTGCTGCCAGTCGGTCATGAAGCCGGGGTGCACATCGGTCTCGACGACGACGGGCTTGAGCTCGCCGCCCGGGTGGTAGAACCGGATGCCGTCTTCGTGGATGTCGAACGCGCCGCCGACCTTGCGGAAGATGTTGAGGAACGTCATGAGCTCCTGCTGCTTCGCGCCGCCGACGAAGATGTCGCCCTCGGTCGCGAGCGCGGCCGATGCCCAGCTGGCGGCCTCGTTGCGGTCGAACAGCGCGCGGTGCGTGTAGCCGCTGAGGCTCTCGACGCCCTCGATGAAGATCACGCGGTTGGGCTCGACGTTGATGATCGCGCCCATCTTCTGCAGGATCGCGATGAGGTCCATGATCTCGGGCTCGATGGCCGCGTTCTTGAGCTCGGTGACGCCCTCCGCGCGCACGGCGGTCAGCAGCACCTGCTCGGTCGCGCCGACGCTCGGGTACGGCAGTTCGATGCTTCGCGCCCTTGAGGCCGTTCGGCGCGGTGAGGCGGAAGCCCTCGTAGCTCTTGTCGACGATCGCGCCGAACGCGCGCAGCGCATCCATGTGGAAGTCGATGGGACGGTCGCCGATGCGGCAGCCGCCGAGGTCGGGGATGAGCGCCTCGCCGAGGCGGTGCAGCAGCGGACCGCAGAACAGGATCGGGATGCGGCTGGAGCCGGCGAGCGCGTCGATCTCGGCGAAGTGCGCCTTCTCAGACGTTGCTCGGGTCGAGCAGCAGCTCGCCGGGTGCGACCTCGGTGACGGTGACGCCGTAGGCGTCGAGCATGCCGGTGACGACGCCGACGTCGCTGATGTCGGGAACGTCCTTGAGCGATGGCTCGGGGTGTCGCCGAGCAGCGCCGCGACCATGGCCTTGGTGGCCAGGTTCTTGGCGCCGCGAACCTCGATGCGCCCGCGCAGCGGCTTGCCGCCGTTGATGGTGATCTTGTCGGACTTCAATCCGACGCGCTCCCCGGCCTTCTGGGCATCCGTAATGAGACTCAACTATTTCACCGGCAATGTCTTGGGCCGCCATGATTCGCGGCGGGCTTCGAATTCTGTGATTCGCGCCTCATCACGCAGGGTCAGGCCGATGTCGTCAAGGCCCTCGAGCAAACGCCATCGAGTGTAATCGTCGATCTCGAAGGGCACCGTGGTCTCGCCGATCGTCGCGGTCCGGGAGTCCAGGTCGACCGAGATCTCGATGCCGGGGTCGGCGTCGATGATCGACCAGATCTTTTCGACATCCTGCTCGCTGATGGTGCCCGTGAGCAAGCCCTGCTTGCCCGAGTTGCCGCGGAAGATGTCGCCGAACTTGGGCGCGAGAACGGCGGTGAAGCCGAAGTCGCGAAGCGCCCAGACGGCGTGCTCGCGGCTCGAGCCGGTGCCGAAGTCGGGACCGGCGATGAGGATGCCGCCGTGCGCGTACTCGGGCTGGTTGAGCACGAAGTCGGGGTCCTGGCGCCACGAGTAGAACAGCGCGTCGTCGTAGCCGGTCTTCGTGACCCGCTTGAGGAACACGGCGGGGATGATCTGGTCGGTGTCGACGTTGGCGCGCTGCAGCGGAACGGCGGTGCCGGTGAGGACGGAGATCTTGTCCATCAGTGTCGCAACCTCGTGACTCGAGCTCTTGCCCGGTTCGGAGATGCCGTCCACGTAGTCGGGGTCGACATCCAGTGTGCGTGCCCCCCGGTTGCCCGCGTTGCCGCTTGCTTCTGCCGAAGCGTAATCGCCCTGCGAGCGACTCGGGCACCGAAATGCCGAGGTCCCACGGACTGCTCAGGGTTCCGCGGATGGCGGTCGCAGCGGCGACGAGCGGCGAAACGAGGTGCGTGCGCCCGCCCTTGCCCTGCCTGCCCTCGAAGTTGCGGTTGGACGTGGATGCGCAGCGCTCGCCGGGGGCGAGCTGGTCGGGGTTCATCCCGAGGCACATCGAGCAGCCGGCGAAGCGCCACTCGGCGCCGAACTCCTCGACGATCTTGTCGATGCCCTCGGCCTCGGCCTCGATGCGCACGCGAGCGCTGCCCGGAACGACCATGACGCGCACGCCGTCGGCCTTCTTCTGGCCCTTGATGATCGAGGCGAACGCGCGCAGGTCTTCGATGCGGGAGTTCGTGCACGAGCCCATGAAGACGGCGTCGACGTGGATGTCCTTCATCGGCGTGCCCGCGGCGAGGTCCATGTACTCGAGCGCGCGCTGCGGCGGAGGCCGTGTCGTTCGGGTCGGCGTAGTCGCCTCGGGGTCGGGGACGGTGTCGCTCAGCGAGACGCCCTGGCCGGGTTCGTGCCCCAGGTGACGAACGGCTCGAGCTCGTTCGGCGTCGAGGAAGACCTCGGCGTCGAACACGGCGTCGTCGTCGGTCTTCAGCGTCTCCCAGTAGGCGACGGCGGCATCCCAGTCGGCGCCCTCCGGCGCGTGCGGGCGGCCCTTCAGGTAGTCGTAGGTGATCTGGTCGGGCGCGACCATGCCGGCGCGGGCGCCCGCCTCGATCGACATGTTGCAGATCGTCATGCGGCCGTCCATCGACAGCGAACGGATGGCGCTGCCGCGGTACTCGAGCACGTAGCCCTGCCCGCCGCCGGTGCCGATCTTGGCGATCACCGCGAGGATGATGTCTTTCGCCGTCACGCCGGGGCGCAGTTCGCCCTCGACCGTGATGGCCATGGTCTTGAACTCCTGGAGCGGCAGGGTCTGCGTCGCGAGCACGTGCTCGACCTCGCTGGTGCCGATACCGAACGCCATCGCGCCGAAGGCGCCGTGGGTCGAGGTGTGCGAGTCGCCGCAGACGACGGTGATGCCCGGCATCGTGAGGCCGAGCTGCGGGCCGACGACGTGCACGATGCCCTGCTCGATGTCGCCGAGCGAGTGCAGTCGCACGCCGAACTCGGCGGCGTTCCTGCGCAGGGTCTCGATCTGGGTGCGGCTGGTCAGGTCGGCGATGGGCTTGTCGATCGCGAGTGTCGGGGTGTTGTGGTCCTCGGTCGCGATCGTCAGGTCGGGGCGACGCACCGGGCCTGCCCGCCATCCGCAGCCCGTCGAAGGCCTGCGGGCTGGTGACCTCGTGCACGAGGTGCAGGTCGATGTAGATGAGGTCGGGGGAGCCGTCCTCGCCCTTGACGACGAGGTGGTCGTTCCAGACCTTCTCGGCGAGGGTCTTGGGGGCGGATGGTGCTGGTGAAACGGGAGAGCTGGCGGGGGTTGTAGACATTAGTGCGGTCTTTCTTCATCTCGATGGTCAGATGGCACACGGACTCCGCGACGAGTGAGGCCTGGACTAAGACCCGTCGCGGCGAAGAAGAAGAAGCCGATCGAGCTGCATTGATCGAGGCTATCACCCGAATCGGCGGGATGCCGTGAGGGTGAGTTGTTCGCTGCGAGCTGCAGGCGACGACCTCGCTGAGCCTCAGTAGCTGGACTTGCCGGCCAGCCCTGCGTTCGAGAAGCACGCCGACAGCGCGGTGATCGAGAAGACCGGGCCCTGGTCGAATTCCACGGTGAAGCTGTATCCGTCGCTCGTCTTGAGCGCCAGCGACTTGGTTCCCGACGCGCTCGTGGTGACGTAGGCGCTCCACCCCGACTTGTTGTTCCATTTCGTCGACAGGGCCTGCAGCACGGCGTCGGTGTTCACACCGTTCGCGAGCTTCAGGGTGGCGCTTCCCGGCCAGTACGACTCGCCCGTCTTGCCCAGGCACGGGAAGATCACGCGTGAGGTGGTGGTGATGTTCGTCGACAGCACCTTGTCGGTCGGAACGGACGACGAGATCGTCTTCTCGAGCTCGACCGTGCGCTGCTTCGCGCTCGTCACAGAGAGCGACGAGCCGGCGCCGGCCGCGGCGCAACCGCCGAGTGCCACCGCAAGCGCAAGCGATCCGGCGGCCACCACGGCCACTGCGGCAAATCGCGTGCTGCGCACGAAGCTCCCCCTCTGCGACGTCGATCTTCCGGACGCTGGACGTTCCGGACTTCTGACCTTGCCGCCACCCTAGTGCGACCGAGCGGTGCCCGACGACTCCCTGTTCTGGGGGGGTCAGATGCCGTCTGACGGGTTCGTCGCGGCCCGCGACGCATCGATCCTGAGCTTGACCAGGCTCGCCCCGACGGCAACGGCGATCGCCGCGACGATGACGCCCAGCGAGGTGAGTGTGCCGAACTCGGGCGCCCACTCGACCGGCTTGCCGCCGTTCAGGAAGACCAGCCGGTTGGTGTGCAGAGCGTGCAGCACGAGTTTCACTCCGATGAAGACGAGGATCGCGGCAATGCCGTACGAGAGGTAGGCCAGCCGCGACAGCAGCGTGCCGAGCAGGAAGTAGAGCTGACGAAGGCCCATCAGGGCGAAGATGTTCGCTGCGAACACGAGAAAGGCGTCCTGCGTGATGCCGAAGATGGCGGGAATCGAATCGAGCGCGAACAACAGGTCGGTGGTACCGATGGCGAGGAAGACCAGGAGCACGGGGGTGAGCATCCGGTGGCCGTCCCGATCGATCGTGAGCGAGCCACCGTTGTAGTGGGGCGTGATCGGGATGTGTCGTCGCAGAAACCGGATGGCGCGGCTCTCCTCGCTGTCGTCCCGGCTGTGGTTCGTGACCAGCTGGTGGATCGCCGTGTAGAGCAGGAAGGCCCCGAACAGGTAGAAGATCCAGCTGAAGTGTTCGATGAGGGTGACGCCCAAAAGGATGAACACTCCGCGCAGCACGAGCGCCAGGATGATGCCGACCAGAAGCACCGACTGCTGCAACTGTCGAGGCACCGCGAACCGCCCCATGATGATCACGAAGACGAACAGGTTGTCGATGCTCAGGCTGTATTCGGTGAGCCATCCGGCCACGAACTGGCCGGCCACGTCGCCACCGCTGGTGAGGAACAGCAGTGCCGCGAAGACGAGCGCGAGCGCGACGTAGCAGCCGATCCAGATGCTGGCTTCGCGAACCTTCGGAACGTGCGGGTGCCGGTAGGCGAGAAGCAGGTCGGCCAGGATGACGGCGCCCATGACGACGAGCGTGCCGACCTCCAGCCATGCAGGGATCACGGATTTCG
The DNA here is from genome assembly GCA_963738535.1 of uncultured Actinomycetota bacterium. Lineage (GTDB taxonomy): Bacteria > Actinomycetota > Actinomycetes > Actinomycetales > Microbacteriaceae > Galbitalea. The sequence continues at coordinate 17,718 of CAVTXB010000006.1, read as the reverse complement.
ACCCTGGGGCGATCGCAGGTGCGCGTAACTCTCGGGATTGGCAGCGAGGAATTGGGCGAACGTGACGGGTGGGCGCCCGATCACGCGCTGCACGTCGTCGCTCACCCGCGACATCTCGCCCACGGCGATCGACTGGTACGAGGTGACCCAGCCTTCGACCTCGAACGGCGGGGCGTTGTACCTGGCCCGAGACTCATACGCTTCGGGCTCGGTCTCGTTGTGGAAGGTCACCGGTGTGCCCGACGCGGCAGACAGCTGGCGCGCGACCTCGGCGAGGGTGAGCGACTCGGGCCCGGTCACGTCGTACGTCGCTCCGTCGTGCGTGCCGTCGCCGATCGACCGCAGCACCTGGGCCGCGACCTCCGCCACATCGTCCCGTGCCACGGCGCTGAGCCGGCCCTCGCCGGCGGGCCCACGGATGACGCCGTCTTCGCCGGTCATGAAGGGCAGGTAGTCCTGGTAGAGGCTGTCGCGCAGGAACGTGAACGCCAGCCCCGTCGCGCGGATGGCCTGCTCGGTGAAGTAGTGGTGACGCCCCAGGGTGAACGTGCAGTCGGGTGCGGCGCCCAGGAACGAGACGTAGACGATGCGGCTCACGCCGGCGGCGACGGCGGCATCCACGACCGCCAGGTGCTCGTCAAGCCGGGTCGCGCTCTCTCGACCCGAGACGAAGAACAGCGTGTCGACGCCGGTGAGCGCGGCGGCCATCCGCTGGTCACCGTAGGCCGCCTCGCCGATGCTCGTGGCCTGCGGCGAGCGCCGAGGCGTCGCGACCGACAAGGATGTGCGAGCCACCCAGCTTGGTGAGAACAGCGCCACCGAGGGCCCCGGTCGTGCCCGTCAGCGCAATGGTCATGATTCGATCGTAGAAGGTCGCACGACCGAGCAGCGGACTCCCACATTTACATAAGGCATCTATATAATGGACGTATGCAAACTCGCGAACGGGATGCCGCGCAACTCGAAGTGGCACACGCGCTCGAGCAGGTGATCGCCTGGCTGCGCCAGTCGCGCGAACCGTCCGGCCTCTCTGCAAGCGCGCTGAGCGCGCTCAGTCGGCTCGAATCCCTGGGCAGCCTTCGCGTGACCGACCTGGCCGAGCGCGAGCAGCTGACCCAGCCCGGCATGACCACGCTCATCAACCGGCTCGAGGACGCCGGGCTCGCCGTTCGCGAACCCGACCCGACGGACGGGCGCGCTGTTCGCGTGACGATCACAGCAGAGGGCCTCACCCGAGTGCGTCACCATCGGGACGCCCGCGCCGCGCTGCTGGGCGAGCGCCTGTCCACACTCTCGCCCGAGCACCAGGCCGCGCTCGTCGCGGCACTCCCCGCACTCGTCGAATTCGCCGCCCCGGTCGGCGCGGCCGACGCCAGATAACTGAAGAGGTACAACGCATGAGCTCTCACCACGCCACGGCCGACGGCGAACGTCGCCCCAGCCCGTTCAAACAGCCGCGAGCAGTATGGGCGGTGGCCTTCGCCTGCGTCGTGTCGTTCATGGGGATCGGGCTCGTCGACCCCATTCTCAAGACGCTGGCCGGCCAGCTCAACGCGACGCCCTCTCAGGTCGAGTTGCTGTTCACCAGCTACCTTGTGGTCACCGCGGTCGCCATGCTGGTCACCGGCTGGGTATCGAGCCGCATCGGTGCGAAGTGGACCCTCATCGCCGGCCTCATCCTCATCGTCGTCTTCGCGGCGCTGGCGGGATCGACCAACAGCATCGCCGGAATCGTCGGATTCCGCGCCGGCTGGGGCCTCGGCAACGCCCTCTTCATCGCCACCTCGCTGGCCGTCATCGTCGCCTCCGCGTCGGGCGGGTTCGCCGGCGCAATCGTGCTCTACGAGAGCGCGCTCGGTATCGGCATCGCTCTCGGCCCGCTCATCGGCGGGCTACTGGGCAACATCAGCTGGCGCGGCCCGTTCTTCGGGGTTTCCGTGCTGATGGCGATCGCGCTCGTTGCCACCATCTTCTTCCTGCCCAAGACCGCTCGGCCCGCCCGCAAACAGCGGCTGTCAGAACCGCTCGCGGCCCTGAAGCACCGGTCACTGCGGATGACCAGCATCGTCGGGTTGCTGTACAACTGGGCGTTCTTCACCCTGCTCGGGTACTCGCCGTTCCTGATGGGCATCGACAGCCCCATCCAGCTGGGGCTCGTGTTCTGCGGCTGGGGTGTGCTCGTCGCCGTCTTTGCCGTCTGGGGCGCACCGTGGCTTCAGCGCCGGTTCGGTACGCCGCGAACCCTCTACGTGAACTTCGTGCTCATGGCCATCGACCTTGCGGTGATCGCGGTGTTCTACTCGAACCCGGTGGTCGTCATCGTGTGCGTGATCATCGCGGGATCGTTCATCGGCGTGAACAACACCCTCGTCACGACGGCCGTCATGTCGATCGCTCCGGTCGAGCGCCCGGTGGCGTCGGCTACCTACGGCTTCGTGCGTTTCATCGGCGGCGGGCTTGCACCCTTCGTCGCGGGCCTGCTGGTCACCGCGTTCAGCCCGATGGTGCCGTTCCTGCTGGGAACCGCGACCCTTATCGTGGCCGCGATCGTGCTCAGCCGCGTGCACCAGGCGCTGCGAGCCGCCGACCGCGGCGAGATCGCCCAGCCGGCCACCACTCCCCTGGATCGCATCGAGAACGAGAACCCGTTCCCGGGAGCGGCGGCCATCGGCAACGCGGACTAGCTGTAGTTCCCAGTGAGGTTGTGAACGCGGTCTGCTGGGACTTGTCCGCCGATGCCGGTGTGGGGTCTGTGGTGATTGTAGTGATGGATCCAGCCGGGATATTCGGCGGCTCTTGCTTCGTCGGATGAGTAGGTCGCGGCGTAGGCCCATTCTTGGGCGAGGGTGCGGTTGAAACGCTCGACCTTTCCGTTGGTTTGCGGTCGGTAGGGTCGCGTCCAAACATGGGTGATGCTGCCAAGTGCAGTCGCGAAAGCGTGTGACCGGTAGCACGACCCGTTGTCGGTCATCACCGCGGTGACGGTGATGCCCGCGGCTTCGAAAAACGCGTTCGCGCGCAACCAGAACGCTGCCGCTGTCTCCTTTTTCTCATCACCCAGGATCTCGGAATAGGCCAGCCTCGAATAGTCGTCGACGGCATGGTGATGGAACGAATACCCGCGGCCTGGGCGACCGTGATAGGTGTTGTTCTTCTTCCCGGCTTGCCGACCGAGCATGCGGTGACCGCCCCCATCGGGAATGCGGCCCTGTTTCTTGATATCGACATGCACCAGCTCGCCCGGGCTTGCCTTCTCGTAACGGACGGGTTTGGCGCGGCGAACCGGCAACCCGGTGGCCTGGTCGACATAGACCAGTTTCGGCATCCGGTATCGGGCCAACACCCGCTCAACCGTGGACCGGTTCAGGTGCAGGTGATAGCCGATCCGGTGGGGCCCCCACCGGCGGGTGAACCGCAAGGCGACGATCCGGTGCTCGAGTCGGCGAGGCAGTCGCGTGGGCGAGCGGTGCGGACGCGACGACAAGTCTTCCAGCGAGTCGCCCGCCCGCAGTCTCGCCGCCCATTTCGCCGCTGTCGCGGGCGAGCATTGAAACCGTTCCGCAGCCCGCCGCACTGACCATCCATCAACAACAATCAGGCGAGCAAGACGCAGGCGCCCCAACGGCGCCAAAGGGGCATTAACGTGAGTCACGAAGACCTCCGGTAGTCGAGATGAGTGTGGTAACCCAAATCGATATCGGAGGTCTTCGTCGTTTAGCTCACGCCACGCTGATCACAACGTCCATGGGAACTACAACTAGCACAACTTCCGGGCGTTACACGGGTGTTACGCCCTCGCTGCTGAAGTAGGCGTCATGAACACCTCACAGCGCGGGAGCCGCACTCTCCTCCTGGGCATCACCGTCGTCGCCAGCGGGCTGCTGCTCGCGGGCTGCGCAGCCCCCGTCGGCGCCAGCACAACCACATCGGGCGGCACGTCGGGTGGCACATCCGGGAGCGGCGCCGCCACCACGGCGGGCAAGGCGCCCGCGCCGTCGGCCACGGGAGACGCCGCCTGCAACGTGGTGAGCGCGTCACTGATCTCGGCACTCATCAAGGTGCCGGTCGGAAAGCCCTACAACGAGCTCGGCAGCGACCCCAACGACTTCGCGTGCGTCTACGGCATCGGATCGAACGCGGCACTCACCGGAAGCAAGATCGTGACCACGAACGACGACACTCTGCTGGTCACGCGGTATGGGCAGCTTGGAGCGAGCCAGTACCAGCACTCCGTCTCGCTGATCCCGGCCGGCGACGTACAGACCTATTCCGGCCTGGGTGACAAGGCGGTCTGGTGGAACGAGTTCGATCAGGGACCACACCTCTATACGTACAAAGGCACGGTCGGATGCGAGGTCAGCTTCATCCTCGCCGACGGTTCCGAAGTCGGCGCAACGCCGGGCAACGGCATGTCCGATGCGGATGCGGCGTCCGTCGTGAAGCGCGAGGCGCCGATCTGCGCCGCACTATTGGGCTGACCATGGCCCCCACGATCTGGCTGGGGCGGGCGGCGGCTGTAGTCGTAGCCGGCGCGCTGCTCGCCCTGGCCTACCCCGTTGCGGCCTCGGCCGCCGTGCCCACCGAGGTGCAGGTCACCTTTGACCCGGGCGCACCGGTTTCGGGCCAGAACATCGAGGCCACCGCCTTCATCGACTGGCCGACCGGACCGCCGCCGTCCGGCTACGTGATCTTCACCAGCCCCGATAACGGAATCGACGCTGTGGTCGACACGACCACCGATCCGGTCACCCACTTCACCACGGCCACGACGAGCGTCGGCAACTTCGTGGGAGGCAGCCATGTCGTCAACGCGTTGTTCGTGCCCCTCGTGCCGGGCTTCACCGGCAGTTCGAGCAAGACCACGGTGACTGTGCAGGGCATCCTGGGCACGGGCCTGGTTTTGCGGCTCCCGTCGACGATCACGGTCGGCACACCTGTGGCACTTTCGGCCGGCCTGCTTTTGCCGAGCACGGCCTATCCCGCCGGCGGAACGATCGCGTTCACCGTGAACGGCACCACCGTGGGCAGTTGCGTTCCCACCCCCGGCGCGCTCAAGAACTCGGCCGGATGCGGGATCACCGGCCCTGCGCCGACCAGCCCTGGCGTCTACTCCCTGACGGCGACTTTCTCGGGTTCGCCATCGTTCGCCGGCTGTCAGCCGCACGATCACCGGCACCGCCACGGCCGCGCCCGCCACCGCGCCCGTCGTCAAGTCGGGTGCGGCGCCGACCGCGAAGACCTCGACACCCGCCTCGACTCCGTGGCACCGACGCCTGCACCGACACCGACACCGACACCAACACCAACTACCCTCGCAAAAACGGGTGCTACCTCACCCCCGCATGCCGGTCGCGGTCGACGACCAGCGCACGACAGCGGTGACGAGATCCAGCGGTTCGCTCTGGCCGCTGGTGCTCGTGGCACTCCTCGGCGCTCTGCTGGGTGCAGGCGTTCTCGCACTGGTCGTGGTGCTGCGGCGCCGCGCGCTGGCTAAGTCGACCGGATGAGCGCATCCAGCAGCCCGGGAAACCGCACGTCGAGCTCGTCGCGCCTCAGCTGGATGTCGTGGGATCGGCCGTTGACGATCGTCAGGGTGATGCCGGCCTCGCGCAACGCCTTGAAGTGGTACGCGAGCGCTGACTTCTGCATTCCGAAGTCCCACGTCCACGCGCTCTTCGGGTGCGGGGATCCGTCGGCGAGAAGACGCACGATCTCGAGCCTGGTGGGGTCGGCAAGCGCCTGCAGCACGTCGACGAGTTTGACGTCCGCCATGTCGGGGGCTGGATAGTCAGCGCTCACCGAATCCTCATCCCCTGTCACCCACGACCGTTCAAATGTCGTTGAACCATGCTATCGTCAACCGTATGACAACCGTTGAACAATCGTACGCGCACCGGCTGTATCCGCGCTTGGCGATCCTCGCCGTCGGGCTGTTCATCGTGGGAACCAACGGCTTCATGATCGCGGGACTCCTGCCCGAGATCGCCCACACACTTCACGTGCGCGCCAGCGACGTGAGCTACTCGATCACCTGGTACGCGATCGTTGTCGCCGTCGCATCTCCGCTGGTCTCCATCCTTCTCGCACGCGTATCGAGGACCACCCTGATGTCGGTGGGCCTGGTGCTCGTGCTGCTCGGCACGATCGTCGCCGCGGCCGCCCCCACGCTGCTCGTCTTCACCCTCGGCCGCGTGATTGCGGCGCTGGGCGGCGCCGCCCTCGTGCCGCCGGCCACGGCAACCGCCGCCATCCTCGCTCCCGCCGAGCGCCGCGGGCGCGCCATAGCGTTCGTGGGCGTCGGCTTCACCGCGGCCATCGCCTTCGGCGCACCCATCGGCACCGCCATTGCGGGAATCGGCGGATGGCGCGTGCCACTGTTCGGGCTCGCCGCCCTCGCGGGGCTGACCGCGATCGCCGTGGCGCTGTTCGTGCGCCACATCCCGCTCGGCGACCCCATCTCCGCGCGGCGGCGGTTCGCCGTTCTGCAGGATCCGCGCATCCTGCTCGCGCTCGTCACGACGCTGCTCGCCGTGAGCGGTTTCAACATCGTCTACATCTTCAGCTCAGCGGTCACCGCGCGGGCGACGGGCGGCTCGCCCTCGCTGCTCGCGGTGCTGCTGCTGGTGTTCGGAGTGGCAGGCATCGGCGGCAACTCGGCTGCGGGTCCACTCACCGACCGATTCGGCAACCGCCGCGTCGCCATCGTGGTCTTCGCCCTGCTCACCGCGTCGCTCGTCGCCATCGTGTTCGTCACGCACAGCCTGGTCGCGACCGCGATCGTGTTCGCCGTCTGGGGCGTGAGCGCGAATGCGGTGTCGCTGCCCGTGCAGCACCGCCTGGTGCAGATCGATCCCGCGGCGGCCGGCGTCGCCATCTCGTGGTTCTCGACCGCCCTCTACGCGGGAATCGCGATTGCACCGCCGCTGGGCGCGCTGGCCCTCGGCGTCGGCGGGCCGCTGCTCGTGCCGCTTTTCGGCGCGGGCGCCGCGGCTCTCGCGCTGCTGGCGTTCCTTGTCGGATTCGCAACGCGCCGATCGCAGCTGCAGCTCGCCTGACGCCGAACAACCGACGTCAGTTGTCGAGCCAGGAGTTGCCTTCGTCGGGCTTCAGTTCGGGCCCGTGGGTTTCGCGAGTGTAGAGGCGAAGCCGGTTTGCGTCGGGATCCTCGACCACGATGAGCCAGGCCTGGATGGCCGTGATCACCGGCGAGTGGGGCACATCGAGCCCGGTCAGGTGGTCGTCCCACCGTGCCAGCGTCGCCCGGTCGGCGACCGCGATGGTAACCGGGTCGAAGCCTGCGTGCGCTTTCGCCCGCTGCGGATTGAGCCGGAGCTCGAGCAGCGTTCCGAGGCCGGGAACCGCGAGGATGTGCGCATACAGCGAGCCGTCGCTCTGCCGTCGATGGTCGGCGGCGGGGATGCGCGTCGCGTCGAATGCGGATTCATAGAACGCGAGCGAGCGCGCGAGGTCACTCACCGGAAGCTTCAGGTGGTGGATGCCCAGCAGTTCGGGTGCGCTCACGGGACCTCTTTCGGTCGGGGCGGAAGTGACGCGATCATGCGGCTGGTTGCCTCGTGATAAGCGATCGCCGCGCGCCGGGCGCGCTCCGGATCGCGGCTCCGGATGCTGCGCACGATCTCCCGGCGGAGGGGCTGGAGGTGATTCGTGAGCACCAGCCATTCGGTGAACGAGTCGCTCGCGAGGTCGCGGGCGAGCGAGATCTGCAGCCCGCCGAGAAAGTGGCACAGTGACTCGAGTAACGGGTTGCCGGACGCCGCCGCCAGCGCGTCGAGAAAGCGGGCGAGAGCGTCGGTGGTCTGCGCGATGCTCGTGGCCCGCTCCACGTCATCGAGACGGGCATCCAGGTCGGCGATCTCGCCGTCGCTCGCGTTCGTCGCGCCGAGCTCGGCCGCGAACCCGTTCAGAGCGCCCAGAACGGCGAGGGTTTCCGGGGCAGTGATGCGCTCGAGCTGGATGACTGACCGCAGTGCGGTGCCGAGCAGCGCGTCGGTGGCGACTGTGACGAACGTGCCGACACCGTGACGCACCTCGACAAGGTTGGTCGCGGCCAGCGACCGCAGGGCGGCGCGAACCGTGATGACGCTGACACCGTATGCGGCGCAGAGTTCTTTCTCGCTGGGGAGTTTGGTGCCTCGAGCCAGTGCGCCCGAGACGATCTGGTCGCGGAGGTCGCCGGCCACCTGGTCGGCCGCGCTCGAGCGCGAGACGACGCGCGCCGCATCCAGCTCGACTACTCCCGAAACCGCCATGTGATCTCCCGATTGAACCGAGTTATATTATGACCATAACACTGACCTCCATCGCGCACGCCAAAGGAACGACACAATGAAGTTCGTTGCATATCTCACGCACGGATCGCGCCACCTCGGCGCCCTGGCACCGGGCGGCGGCGTCGTCGACACCGGCCTTGCCGATCTGCGCGAGTACCTCGCCTACTCGGCGGAACAGCGCGCACGAATCGACGACCTGGTGGCCGCCGCATCGACGTTCGTGGAGCCCGACGAACTGCTTGCGCCGCTCGCGGAGCGCTGCCAGGTCATCCTGACCGGCGGCAACTACGCCAACCACCTCGCCGAGGTCTCCCACCTCATCGCGCCCAAAGAACCCGTCTTCTTCCCCGGCCTGTGGTCGTCGGTGACCGGGCCGGGAACCGACATCCGCATTCCCGAGCAGCGCACGAACACCGACTGGGAGGCCGAGCTCGCCTTCGTGATCTCGAAGCGGGCGTTCCGGGTCTCGGCTGCGGACGCCTGGGACTATGTGTTCGGCTACACGATGGTGAACGACGTAAGCGCACGCGACGTGATGGCGCGCGAATCGCTCCAGATCATGCTGTGCAAGAGCCCCGACACGTTCTGTCCCGTCGGCCCGCACCTGATCACCGCCGACGAGCTCGGCGACATCGCCGGTCGAAGGATCACCACAACGGTCAACGGCGTACTCAAACAGGATGCGACGACCGACCAGATGATCGTGAAGATCCCCGAGATCCTCGAGTTCCTGACGCGATCGGTCACGCTCGAGGCCGGTGACCTGGTCACCACGGGAACGCCCGGCGGTGTCGGCGCCTTCCGCACTCCCCCCGAGTTTCTGAAACCCGGCGACGAAGTGACCGTCGAGGTCGAGGGTGTCGGCGCCCTCACCAATCAGGTGGTCGCGGGCTGGTAGCGCGAGGCGAGCACCGGGCTCTGCCCATGGAACGCGGCCAGGTCCGCGTCGAACACGGCAGTGAGCAGGCCGTAGTTCTCGACGCCGGGGGCGATGACCACCTCGCCGAGCCGGATGCCGGCGAGAGCAGCCGTCACCACATCCTCCGGCGTCATCCTGGGCAGCGCCGACAGGTCCATGCCTTGCACGGAGTGAAACTCCGTGGCGACGATTCCGGGGCACACCACATGCACCACCACCCCGGTGCCCTCCAGCTCGGCATGCAGCGTCTGCGTCGAGGCGACGATACTCGCGAGGGTGCCCGCGTAGGCAGCGCGCTGCCCCTGCGGGGCCGCAGCGGGTGCCGGGCCCGAGAAGGCGATCATGCCGGCGACGTTGATGATCGTTCCCGCGCCGCGAGCGAGCATCCCCGGGAGCGCGGCGCGGGTGAGCACGGTCGGCGCGACCACCTTCACCTGCAGCAGCTCCCGTGCCGCGGCAACAGGCAACTCGGCGAGCGGCATGTAGTGCGCGACCCCGGCGTTGTTGACGAGCACGGCGATGGACTGGGCGCTGCAGATCTCGGCGACCGCATCCTGGCCGGCATCGGTGGCGAGGTCGGCCACGACAACCTGCACGCGAACATCCGACAGCGCCGCGGCGAGTTCATCGAGCCTCTCCCGGCGTCGGCCGACGACGACGAGGTCGTAGCCGTCGGCGGCGAAGCGCTCGGCGAACGCCTTTCCGATTCCGGATGAAGCTCCGGTTACCAGTGCGATCGGCATGCTGTGACCTTCCTGTCGTGCGTCGATAGTCACCATCCTGCGGGTGCCCGGCACCCGTGGCCAGTGCCCCGACGATCCTGGGAGTCGCAGGACCACGCACGCGACGAAGCCCGCGGCTACCGTGGGAGCATGCCGAACGAGCCGAATGCCCTGGGCGACTACCTGCGCGCGCGACGCGAACTCGTGACACCAGAACAGGCAGGCATCCCCGTGCTGGGAATGCGGCGGGTCGCGGGCCTGCGACGCGAAGAAGTCGCCATGCTCGCCGGCATCAGCGCCGATTACTACCTGCGGCTCGAGCAGGGACGCGATCGCAACCCGTCGGCGCAGGTGCTCGAATCCATCGCACGAGTGCTCATGCTCGACGACATCATGACCGCGTACCTGCTGGGGCTCGGCAGCGAAAGACCTCGCCGCGCTCGCCGCCAGCCCCGTCGTGAGGTGCTGCCGAACGGCATCGCCAAATTCGTGGCCGCCGTGCCGTTCCCCGCGTTCGTCGAAGGGCGCTACTTCGACGTGCTCGCGGCAAACCCTCTTGCCGCAGCGCTGTCGCCGCGACTCGTGGTCGGCGGCAACCGCATGCGCGACGTCTTTCTCGACGCAGCCGAGGCCGCGCTGTTTCCCGACTGGGAGCGCGCGGCAGCCGGTCTGGTCGCCGGATTCCGGCAGTCGGTGGGCACCGACACGGATGACCCGCGCTTCATCGAAATCGTCGGCGAGCTCTCACTGGTGAGCCCGCTCTTCCGCCGCCTGTGGGCCCGGCACGACGTGGGCAGCCGCGCGGGAGCGGTGGTGAGCTTCGATCATCCACAGGTCGGGGAGCTTCGCCTCAATCGCGAGAAACTGGGCATCGCCGAGGCCGAGGGCATGATGCTCGTGATCTACCACCCGGATGCGGGCAGCGACGCCGCCGAGAAACTGGCGTTGCTCGGGTCTGCGAGCCTCGCTGCCGCGCCCGCGCGAGTCAGTTCGGCGCAGACCGCCGAGCGAAGTACTCCCTGACAAGCGCCTTCGGTGCCTTGCATGCCCAGGCCTCGACCAGCACCTCCTCGAGCCGATCGCGGTCGAGCTCGCCGAGGCGCGACTCCTGCACGAGCACGGCGTTGTACCCGGTGAAGTGGTCGATCGTGAAGAACGGCGAGGATGCATCCTGTACCAGCGAAATCTTCGCATTCTCGTCGGGCACAGAGATCACCAGCAGGTCGGTGAACATCTCGCCCGTCGCCGGGTCGATCGCGGTCTTGCCCGGCGGGCGGTAAAGAACGAACCCCCTGCCCTTCGGGCCGCGCGGAACCTTATAGGTGGGGCGATCGCCCCATGAGGTGCCGAACTCGACCTCGGGAAGGTTGCGACAGATGAGGTCGATATCGGCCGGCGACGCCTTCATGTCGAGTGACATTAGCAGCCCATCCGTGCCCCGACCAGGCGGAGCTGGCGTCGATCAGCCGAGCTTGATACCGCGAGCGCTCATGAAAGGAACCGGGTCGGTCCAGCTTCCGTTGACCATCACCGCGAAATAGAGGTGACACCCGGTGGATGCGCCCGTCGACCCCGTGCGAGCGATATTCGCCCCCGCCGCCACCGACTGCCCGACATGAACGAATGTCTCACCGTTCGCGATGTGGCCGTACGAGGTCGAGACCCCATTGCCGTGACTGATGGTGATGTAGTTGCCGTAGTCGCTGTATACCCCGGCATAGGTCACGGTTCCCGCGGTCGCCGCGTAGATCGGCTGGAGACAGCCGTGCGCGATGTCATCCCCATAGTGCATGGCCCACGCGTAGCCCTGCGCGGGGTCGTAGCGATAACCCCACGGCGATGTGATGACTCCGGCCGTCGGCAGCGCCCAGCCCTGCGAATCCACCACGCCGGCCTGCCCGGCGCCGTCACCGGCGGCCACGCCCGCCTCGTACTGGGTGTAGGTCATGTTGGCGCTGGTCGTCAGCGCCGCCAGCTCGACCGTGAGCGCCTGCTGGTGCTCGGAAACCGCATCCACGTCGGCCTGAAGCGCCGCGGCGGCCGCGGCGGCCGCCGCCTTCGCGGCATCCGCCGCAACCTTCTGCTGCTGCAGGATCTGCGACTGCGCGGTGGCGAGCGCCGCGAGCTGGTTCACCGATTTCTGCTCCGAGAGCGCCTGCACCAGCAGCCCGTTCTCCTCTTTCGAAATCTGGCCGACCGCGCCAAGGCTGTTGAGCAACTGGCCCGCCGTCTTGCCGTTGAGGATGAGCGACATGGTGGACCAGCTTCCGCCGCTGCTCGGACCGCGCGCCAGCTGGGAGGCGTACCCGGCGAGTTCGGCCTTCGATTTCGCCACCCGCGCCTCGGCGTCGGACTCCTGCTGCAACAGGGTCTGCTGCTTCTCCTGGGCGAGCACATAGTTGCGCTCGGCCACCGCCGCCGCCTGGCCCGTCGCCTGGGCATCCGCGTTCGCGGTGGTGAGCTGGCTGTTCAGAGTGGCCAGCGTGCCCTCGATCTGGGCCACCAGCGCTTTCGTCGCCGCCTCGCTGTTGCGCGCCGCAACCACATCCGCCCACGTCGGATACGTCGTCGCGTAGGCGACCGTCGCGCTGCCGGCGAGCAGCGATCCGCCCGCGATCAGCACGCCCACGACGATGGACGCCGTGAGGCGCAGCCTCGCCCGGCGCGCGCGTGAGACCCCACTCACGTGTTTCCTGGTATTCACCCGTTCCCCCGAAGCTATTTTCGCCGCGCAGTCGTCAACCGCGCAAATTTAACCCCGGGAGGCGGTTATCGACGGTTACCCACGCCGCTCTTACAACTTCATCAGCAAACGAATTCGAGGGGGGCCGCTACTGCACCAGGCCGTGGCTCACCAGATCCTGCACCGTCGACACACGAACGGACTCCACATGCTGGTTCGCAATCGCCTTCGCGATGACCTTCTGAAGTGCGGACTGGATGGTCGTCGCGAGCACCACCTGGCCCGCGACATTCGGGTGCACGTCGTCAGCCTGCATCAGTTCGGGGTGCCCCTGCATGGGCTGCCCGATGTCGAGGTAGGTGCCGCCGACCTCCGCAACCGCCTCCTTCACCTGCGCATTCACCTGGGCCAGCTGTTCCGGCGGAGCGGTGGACCCCCACAGGGTGCTGAGCCCCACGATCTCAGCAGACGGAAACTCGAGCTTCACCGCCTTCAGGTCGGCAACCGTGTCCTGCAGAAGCTCCGTGTTGTCCTGCCCGAAGTCGTTGCTGCTGCCCTCGAAGATCACGATGTCGGGATGCGTGCCCGCAACGGACGAGATGATGCCCGAGTAGTCGCTGCTGCACTTGCCGCCGCCGATGGCGATGACACCGGCGCCGTCGCATCCGAAGTTCGTGAGGGTCCAGCCATCCTGGGCGGCCAGCAGGTCGGGCCACGCCTGGGAGGGGTCGAGGGCGTGGCCATTCATGATCGAATCGCCGATCGTCAACACCTGCAGGGCGGGCTGCGCCGCGCTGGTCGAGGTCGACGAATCGGTCGACCCCGCCGAGCCATCCCCCGTGGGCACCGCGACGGCACTCGTCGTGGTTGCCAGGGCGAGCACTGCGGCACCCGCGGCTGCAAGCCAGAATCGAAACGACACCATCTCTCCACCATCCGCGCCGAATCTATGAATTACCCAAGAGTCGACCCATCAAGCGCTGTGCCTTGTGCCCGGGTAGTCGCTGCCGAACCCGGGCCATTGCGGCCAATCCGGGCACCCGCGGATGCCCGTTTTGGCCGCATTCGCCCCGGTAGCGAACGAACCCACAAAAAAAGCCCGGACGCCAGTGAGTTACTGGCATCCGAGCAGTTGTGACCCCAACCGGATTCGAACCGGTGTTACCGCCGTGAGAGGGCGAGCGGGAGGCCAGTTGCCGCGCGAATTTGTCGCGAATTCCGCGAGTTTCTGCGGCTCTATTCAGTCATCCTGATCTCATTGAATCGAGGTGATTTGGTACGGATGTTGCCAAAATGTTGCCAGCGCACGCAGCTCGCAAGTCGGAAAGAGAGTAGTGTATTCTGACTTAAGCGAGATAACTCGGAATGAATGACTATCATTCTGACTTAAGGGAGGAGCGCCGGCATGAGCTCCGAGAGCGGCGAAGCCGACTGGCCATCCCACGGCTCGGCAACGCGCCCCTGGCGCCAGGTCCAACGTGGGGGCACAAGAGCTGATCGCACGCTGAGCGAAATCGTCGTATCGATCCCGCCACCAATTGCCCAACTCGATTTTTCGGCACGCGCCGAACAGACGAAGTCCACCGATGAGGCCATCAATGCCGTCGTTCGCGCGGATGCACTTTCAGCGGATCAGTCAGGCGCCCTTGGCCGGTTCTTGATTCAGACCGAGTCCGTGGCCAGCTCCAAGATCGAGCAAATCGAGGCACGGACCGAGGACTTTGCTCGAGCACTTACTGGCTCAAAATCAAATGAGTCCGCAGTCTCGATGGTGAACGCGACCAAGGCACTGACGGAGATGGTCGACTCCGTGGGAGCAAGCGGACGAATCGAACTGGATCAAATTCTCCAGGCGCACTGGCTGCTCATGAAGGACGACTCGCGCGACGGTGCATTCGCCGGAAAAATTCGTAAAGTGCAGAACTGGATCCTTGGCTCCGATTGGAGTCCGCGAGATGCCGTGCATATCCCGCCGCCGCCCGAACTCGTGCCGGCACTCCTCAACGACCTCGTGCGCTACGCCAACCGCGACGATGTCCCAGTGCTCGTACAAGCCGCTGCCGTTCACGCCCAATTCGAATCGATTCACCCCTTCACCGACGGCAATGGTCGAATCGGGCGCGGATTAATCAACGCGGTGTTTCGTCGACGCGGCTCAACCACCGTGACCGTTGTTCCGGTCGCAAGTGCGCTCCTCGCAGAACGACAGCGGTACTTCGATCGAGTGAACAACTTTCGTATCGGATATCTGGGACCGTTCGTCGACGACCTGGCTAGCGCCACGCTGATCGCCGCCGAGGAATCGAGAATGTCGGCGGATCGACTGCGAATCATGCCGGCGGAGTGGGCGGTCCGCTCAAAGTGGCGGGCCCGAAGCGCCGGAGCCGCACTGCTTGCCGCACTCCCAGCACATCCGATTCTGACGTCCGAACTCGCAGAGGAGCTCTCGGGCTCGAACCCAGCCTCTACATATGCGGCTATCGATCGGCTCGATCGCGACGGCGTGATTCACGAGATCACCGGTCGGCAAAAAAATAATGTCTGGGTTGTTTCAGACGTCATGGATGAATTGGACGACCTCTCGAAAAGAATTGCCGATCGTGTGACGGCAAATCGATCCTCACCATGACCCGAATGCAGATCTCGTGGTTGCTCAACAAGAACTAAGTCGTCCTGGTGAGGTTTTTCTCGAAGAGTTTCTGAAGCCGACTGGCATCACCCGGTACCGGCTGGCTCAGGCCATCTCGGTGCCCGCTCGACGAATCAACGAGATCGTTCACGGCAAGCGAGCTCCATCCCCCGACACCGCCCTGCGCCGCTCCGCCGGAGAGGGTCGCTCAACCCGGGGCATTACGGCCAATCCGGGCACCCGCGGATGCCCATTTTGGCCGCATCCGCCCCGGTAGCGAACGAACCCACAAAAAAGGCCCGGACGCCAGTGAGTTACTGGCATCCGAGCAGTTGTGACCCCTGTCGACGACGCTCGAATTTGAGGCCGATGCGTTGGCCGAAAATGGGGCCACCGGTTGTGGTCTCTAGTTTGCCGGTTCTTGGGTTTTGATGCTGGGGAGGCTGTCGATGCCTCGCCCGCGGAGCCGGTAGGAGGCGCCTTTCAATGTGAGGACGTCGGCGTGGTGGACGATGCGGTCGATCATCGCGGCGGCGACGGCTTGGTCTCCGAAGACACCGCCCCAGCTGCTGAATGGCAGGTTCGAGGTGAGGATCAGCGAGGCGTGTTCGTAGCGACTCGAGACGAGTTGGAAGAACAGGTTCGCGGCGTCTTGCTCGAACGGGAGGTAGCCGACCTCGTCGACGATGATCAGCCCGTAACGCCGCAGCCGGGCCAGCTCCGCGGGCAGGCGACCTTGCCGGTGGGCGTCGCTGAGGCGGGTGACCCAGTCCGTTGCGGTCGCGAACAACACCCGCTGCCCGTGCCGGGCGGCAACGATGCCGAGTCCGGTCGCGAGGTGGGTTTTCCCGGTCCCGGGCGGCCCCAACAGGACCACGTTGCGGGCCTCGGTCAGGAACCCGCCCGAGGCCAGGGCGCCGACCTGTTGCCGGATCGCAGGTTGCGCGTCCCAGTCGAAGTCCTCGATCGTCTTCCGGGCGGCGAACCCGGCCGCTTTGATGCGCAGGTCAGCCCCGGACGCGTTCCTGGCGGACACTTCCCGTTCGAGGACCGCAGCCAAATAGTCCTCGTGGGTCCACCCGGCATCGCGGGCCTGGTCGGCGAGGCGGGTCGCGGCCTCGATGATGCGGGGTGCTTTCAGCGCCCCAGCCAGGTAGGTGATCTGCTTCACGGACTCTGGGGTGGTGGTGGCCATCAGCTCACCTCGCCGGTGAGGCCGAATGCGCGGTCGTAGTCGGCCAGGTCCCGGGTCAGATCCTCGCCTTCGGCATGGACGGCTCTGGGTTGTTGAAACTGCCGGCGCAGTGATGCGGCGGTCTCGACATGGGCGGGATCGGTGACCGTCATCCCGCGCGCCCAAACCCGGTCATGCTCGGCAACAATGCGCCCACCGGCACGAACCCGCACCCGGTCCAGGTCCGCGCTGACATCAACCATGCGGCCGATCACGGTCGGATCGACCGAGTAATCGTTCGTATCGAGGCGGACGTAGTAGTCGCGGCCCAGAAGGATCCGGTTCCGCCACCCCAGATGCAACGGGATCGGCGGCAGAGGCAGCATGGCCGCCCGGTCAGCATCGACACGATCCACCGGGCGTGCTTTGATCGTCCGCACGATCCGAGAGTTGGCAAGCTTCAACCAGTCGGCGAATTGGGTGTTGAAGTCCGCCGGGGAAGCGAACGAGCGGCCCGGCATGAACGAGGTCTCGAACCAGCCATTGCGGCGCTCCACGATCCCCTTCGATTCCGGGTCGCGGGGTTTGAGCAACACCAGCGTGGTGGCCAGCATCCCCATGAACTCGGTCACTCCCTCCGCCCGGCGCGGACCCCGACCGATGCCGGGTTCGTTGTCCCAAATCAGCCGACGCGGAACCCGGCCGAGTTGCTGGATCAACTCCCACGACCCCAGCAGCAGATCCTCCGTCTTGCGGGTCGGGATCATCCTCCCGGTGATGAACCGGGAATGCGCGGGCGTGATCACCAGCACCGGCAACAATTTCGCGCTCCCGTCCTCGAGCGGAATCTTCGCCGGCGGGAACCACAAATCACACTGCGCCGCGTCCCCTGGCTCCCAAACCAGCCGATCCGCCGGATCCACGGGACGCTGCTCGGGCCGCACCCGGCGGACGTTGTCCCGGAACCAGGTAATCGACCCCGACCAGCCGACCCGTTCCGCGATCACCGTCGCGGGCATCTGCGGGTGCTCGGCCAACAGAGCCCGGACCCGCGACTCGAACGGCGAGAACGACGTCAGCTGCTCTAACCGCTCATACTTCGGCGGACTCGTCGACGCGACCGCCCTCGCGACCGTCGATCTCCCAATCCCCAAATCCCGCGCGACCTGCCGCTGCGGAACCCCGTCCGCGACAAGCCTCCTGATCAACGCCCAATCTTCCAAAGTGATCACCCATCCAATCTGTCTGGGTGGCCTCATTTTCAAGCGTCGCTATGGCCTCATTTTCGAACGTCGTCGAC
>CAVTXB010000005.1:0-35335 GCA_963738535.1 uncultured Actinomycetota bacterium | reverse complement strand
GTCCAACATGGGCACTCCACCAAACCCCCCAAAACAGGAGCCCCCTGTTTAGGTTGCGAGTCGCGACAAATACTCAGCCCGCGCGTGTGATATGTTCCCCCAAACTTTCTGAAACTCGCTCCGAATTCCGGTAACGCGGCGGCGCAACCCACCGATGGTAGGTAGTGACGACACCACCCGGGTGCGTCACACTGGATTGAGGACCGTGGTTTGTCGGTAATTGAGAAACAGGAAGTTGACTCGATGGGTGCGCAGGAACTATCGACGCTGCTGTGGCGCGAGCGCGAACTCCTCGAGCTGCTCATGTTCAAGCTCGAGGAAGAGAAACTGCTCCTCACAGCGGGCAAGAGTCGATGGCTTCCCTTTGCAACCCGCGAGGTCGAACAGGTGCTCGAACGCCTGCGCGAGAACGGGCTCGAGCGCGCCATGGAGGTCGCGGTCGTCAGCGAGGAGTGGGGCACGAGTGATGACGCGTCCCTGCGCTCCATCATCGCCGCAGCCCCCACGGATGCCTGGCGCGACAACTTCACCGGCCACCTCGCTGCGCTCACCGAACTCGCGGCCTCCATCGCCGAGCTGCGCGACGCCAACGTGCAGTACCTGCGTGCGGCAGCCCGCGTGACGCAGGAGACCCTGGCGACGATCTCGCCCGAGGCCGCCACCTACGACTCGCGCGGCAACGCCGGCGACCAGAAACCCGACGCGCAACTCTTCGACGGAAACCTCTAGGCCATGACGAGTTCATTCGGGGGACTGAACACCGCGTACACCGGCCTCGTGGCCGCCCGCCAGGGCCTCACGGTCGTCGGCGACAACATCAGTAACTCCACCACGGTCGGGTACTCGCGACAGCAGGTCACCACCTCATCGCTGACCCCGGCCTCCGAGTCGGGGTTCGTCAACCCGCTGCAGGTCGGCGACGGAGTCTCCGTCAACGGGGTCACCCGCGTCACCAGTGCACTGGCCAACGCCCAGGTGCGCACCAGCTCGGCGGCCGACGGCTACGCGCAGGAGACCGCGACCCAGCTGAGCAGCATCGAGTCGGCTCTCAACGAACCCGGCGACAACGGTCTCTCGTCGTCGCTGCAGAGCTTCTGGTCGGCCTGGCAGAACGTCTCATCGACATCGACCTCGGCCTCGTCCGCCACCTCGGTGATCGCCGCGGGCAAGCAGGTCGCATCGCAGCTCGCCGCCGGATACACCGCCGCGGCCAACCAGTGGAGCGCGGTTCGGGCGAACGTCGACACCACCGTCTCGACCATCAACGCCGACGCGAAGCAGGTCGCCGCCCTGAACGGACAGATCCGCACGATCGTCGCCTCCGGAGGAGATGCGAACGGCCTCCTCGACCAGGTCAGCACGCTGTCGACCACGCTCGCCAACCTGAGCGGCGCCACCGTCAGAAGCAACGCCGACGGCACCAGCGACATCCTGCTCGGGGGCAACGCGCTCGTCTCCGGAACCACCGTCAACCAGATCGCCGCCACCGGGGCGACCTCGCTCGACGGCGCATCCGCCACTCCCGTCACCATCGGTTTTGCGAACAACGCGGCCGCGACCGCCACCATCTCGGGAGGCACCCTGGGTGCCGACCTGGCCATGCTCGCACCCGCCAACGCGGGCGGAACCGGCGGCGCGATCGCGCAGGCGGCCGCGCAGTACAACAGCCTCGCCACCACACTCGCCAGCTCCGTCAACTCGATCATGCAGGGCGGCGCCACCGCGACCGGCGCCACCGGGCTGTCGTTCTTCTCCATCTCCGATCCCGCCCACGCGGCCACCAGTCTCGCGGTCATCCCCACCGACTCCACCGGAATCGCGGCGGCGACGCCCGGCAGCGGCGCCTCCAACGGAGACATCGCCAACCAGATCGCGCAGCTGACCACCTCGACCACCGGCACGGATGCGCAGTGGGAGAGCTTCGTGGTCGGCATCGGGCAGGCCAGCAGCTCGGCCACCAGCCAGGCATCCATCACGTCGACCGGGCTCGCCACCGCGACCAGCGCGCAGTCCTCCGTCTCCGCCGTGAGCACCGACCAGGAGACCACCAACATGCTCACCTACCAGAACGCGTTCAGCGCGGCCGCCCGGGTGCTCACCACCGTGGACGACATGCTGAACACCCTCATCAACAAGACCGGATTGGTGGGCATCAATTGATCTCACGCATAACGGACCAGATGATCGTCTCCAACTCGCAGGCCAATCTGCAGACCCAGCTGCAGCAGCTGTCGGTACTGCAGAACCAGTCATCGAGCGGCAAGGCCATCACCAAGCCGTCCGACAACCCGACCGGAATCGGTCTCTCGCTCGCCATCAAGCGCCAGCAGGCCGCCAACGCGCAGTACGCCGGCAACGCGACGGATGCGACGAACTGGCTCACCTCGGTGAGCGGCGCGCTCTCGTCGAGCGTCGCATCCCTGCAGAGCGTTCGCTCACTCGTGGTCGGAACCGGCGACGCGTCACTGTCGGCCACGGCGAAGGCATCCATCGTCTCCCAGCTGCAGGGCCTCAAGGGCGAACTGCTGAGCCAGGCCAACACCACCTACCTCGGGCGCCCGGTCTTCGCCGGAAACAGCGACGGCACCGCGTTCGACCCGTCGACCTACGCCTACAACGGCACGCCCGGCACCACCGTCACCCGCCAGATCAGCGCCACCACCAGCGTGAGCGCCAGCGGGGACGGCGCCGCGACATACGGCACCGGCAGCGGCTCGGTGTTCTCGCTGATCGATACCATCGTGGCAGGCATCCAGGCCGGCACCGACGTCACCGGAGACCTCACCGCGATCGACTCCCACATTTCCGCGATCTCCAACCAGCAGTCGGTGGTGGCGGCCAACTACAACCAGGCACAGACGGGGCAGGCAGTCTTGACGACCCAGGCAGCAAATCTGACGACCCAGCGCAACGGCATCGACAACGTGGACCTCACGAAGAACCTCGTCGAGCTGTCCGAGCAACAGAACGCGTACCAGGCAGCCCTCGGCGTGACGAGCAAGGCGCTGCAGCCGACCCTGATGTCGTTCATCCAATGAGCACCGCGCTGACGTTCGTCGAGTCGCCTCCCGGCCTCGCCCCGCTGGTCGCGTTCGACCTCGAGGATGTCGAGGGTGCGCGCGGACTGCACACGCTGCGATCATCCGACGCCCCGGGCATCCGCCTGTTCGTGCTCGACGTGCCCGTGTACCTGCCCTGGTACGAGCCGGAATTCGACGAGGAGAACTACGAGTCGGTGGGCGCCGAGAGCGGCGACACCGATGTGCTCGTCGTCGCCACCATCTCCGAGGGCTCACCCGTCGTGAACCTGATGGCCCCGATGCTGGTCAACCGCACCACCGGCGCGGCCCGCCAGATCATCCTGGGCGACGAGTGGCCGCTGGCCGCGCGCCTCGCCCAGCCCGCTGGCGCCGCCTGACCCACCCCTGCCCTAACGGTTGTGCAGGAGTCAGCACCCGCTCGTCACAAATCTCTTGGCAAAAAGGCCCCATTGCGCAGAAACTCCTGCACAACCGTTACACCAGGGCCGCGGAGTCGGCAGCGCGCACACACGCCGCGCGAGGCACCCCCGCGCGCGGCGGGTCACACCGGATGCCAACCTTGCGCGTCACAAGCCCCTGCCCTAACGGTTGTGCAGGAGTCAGCACCCTTTCGTCACAAACCCCTTGGCAAAAAGGCCCAATCGCGCAGAAACTCCTGCACAACCGTTACACCAGGGCCGCGGAGTCGGGAGCGCGGTTAGCGGCCGAAGGACGTCGCCGCCGGGCAGTCGAACGGGTCGCCGCCGGCAGCCAGGCCGACCTTGTTCAGGTAGCGGATGACGATGCCGTACGACTGCCAGATGGTGGTCTCGGTGTAGTCGATGTCGTGGGCGCGCGCAGTACTCCTTGGCGATGACCTGCGCGCGCTTGAGGTGCGGGCGCGGCATGTTCGGGAACAGGTGGTGCTCGACCTGGTGGTTGAGGCCGCCCATGTAGAAGTTCATGAAGCGTCCGCTTCGAATGTTGCGCGATGTGAGCACCTGGCGACGCAGGAAGTCGACCTTGGAGTCGTGCGGCAGGATCGGCATGCCCTTGTGGTTCGGGGCGAAGGATGCGCCCATGTAGACGCCGAAGACGGCCAGCTGTACGCCGATGAAAGCGAACGCCATTCCGGGCGGCAGCAGCAAGAAGACGACGGCGACGTACGCGCCGATCCGCGCCACGAGCATGGGGGCCTCGAGCCAGCGCTTGTCGACCTTCTCGCTGCCGAAGACGGTGCTGAGTCCGCGGATGTGCAGGTTGAGCCCCTCGCCCATCAGGATCGGGAAGAACAGGTAGCCCTGGCGTCGGGTGAACCAGGCGTAGAGGCCCTTCGCCTTCGCGGCATCCGCCTCGGTGAACGAGACGTAGTCGCGCTCGATGTCGGGGTCTTTGCCGATGATGTTGGGGTTGGCGTGGTGGCGGCTGTGCTTGGTCATCCACCACGAGTAGCTGATGCCGACGAACAGGTTGCCGATCATGCGGCCCGCGAGGTCGTTGGCCCTGCCGGACTCGAAGACCTGCCGGTGGGATGCCTCGTGCGCGAGGAACGCGAACTGGGTGAAGATGAGGCCCAGCGCCCCTGCGATGAGCAGCACGAACCAGCTGTGGCCGAGGAACGCCATTCCGGTGAACGCGCCGCCCAGGGCGACGGTCAGCGCAGAGAACATGGCGACGTAGAAGCCGGTGCGACGGCGCAGCAGGCCGGCGTCCCGCACCGTGTGCAGCAGGGCCGCATACTCGGTGGTCGGGTTGGCGGCGTCGCCGCGCGGTTTGGTGCGCACGACACGAACGACGTTGATGGCGGGGCTGCTCACGTGGAGCCTCAATTCGGTTAGCACCTGAGACGCGTAGCCGAATGCTGCACCCTAAGTGTTATGGCGACCATGGTCCAGGGCAACCTTGTCGGCAACACTATTGGTAAAGCAGCCGATTAGCTCGCAGCTTTCGGTCAGGAACCCCTATTGCACGTGAACTGGGGGTGGCTTCACGGGCGACGCTCAGCCGCGGCGCGCCACATACAGCACACCCGTGCGGTCGCCGAGTGTCGGGCCGACCCCTTCCGCCTCATCCCTGAGCTCATCGGCGGACTCGTCGCCCAGTTTCTCTCGCACCTCGTCAAGGTTCTCGAGCCACAGTTCGTACGTGCGGATGAGCCGTTCGCGCCACTGCGGTATCTCGATGCGTGTCACGACGTCGAGGCCGCCGGCTTCGATGATGGGCCGCCAGTCGGGCACGGATCTCGGTCGGCCGTCGTCGGCCTCATCCGCCGTGAAGGCGTACCGCGCACCGGGTCGCAGGATGCGCGCAATCTCGCGCACGGCGGCGATGCGGTCCGCCGCGAAAAAGATGCCATCAGCACAGAGTGCGGCGTCGGCGCTCTCGTCGGGCAGCCCGGTGGCGATGAGGTCCCCGACCTGGAAGCGGGCCCGGCCCTCGGGAAGCCAGTCGCCGGCCCGCGCGGCCGCCGCCGCTATGCCCACCGGCGACCAGTCCACACCGACCAGGTTCGCACCCGTCTCGCGAGCGACCCACAGGCTGACGCCCGCGCGTCCGCACGCGACATCCACGAGGGTGCCGCCCGTCGGCACCTGCAACTCGGCCGCGAACGTGCGAAGCGTCCAGAGGGTCGACATCCCGAACGGTTCGACGCCGTCGGCGTAGTCGTCGCCGTAGACCTCCTGTGCGATGCGTTCCAGAATTCCGCCGGTGGAGGTGACCCCGTGGGCGAGGTCGAACCCTTCGGCCGTGATGCCGTCGGGAATCGGCACGATCGCCCCGGGAATGTCGGTCGGGTTCGCCATGCGCGTCTCCTCGAACGGTGTGATCTGCCTGCTCCCGAACCATTCTGTCGGCTTCGACCGCGGCACGGTAGAGGCCGCCACCCTCACCCGCCACCCTCACCCGCCGCAGTCAGCCGCCGCCACGCACCGGTCGTGCCGCTTGCCGGCCCCGCAGCGCCAGCGCGGTCACGACGACGGCCGGCCAGAGCGACTCGGCGCCGGCCGCAAGCCGCTCGACCAGGCCGACGTACCCGATGGATGTCGACGTCCACACGATGAGAAACCACAGGCAGAACACGGTGAGCACGACGGTACCGAGCACGGCCCCCACGGGACGAACGAGCCACGGGTAGTCGCGCCCGAACCTCATGCCCAGCAGCGGCCACGCGGCGAGCAGCACGAATCCGATGATGGCGGCCGTGTTGTGCGCGACGGATCGACCGCCTCCCGCCGGCAGCGGGAAGATGGCGACGGCCAGCGATCCGAGCGCTCCGAGGAGGTAGGCGACCCGGCCAACCGGCCCGATGCCGCGGGCAAAGCTCACCGTGACCAGGTGGCCGAGCCCGGCGAGCACGAAGACGATCGTGGTGAACACCCGGGTCGGCGCATCCACCGCCGCCAGCTCGCTGATCGTCTGGCGCACGGGGTCGTACCCCGGCCACGCCAGCCCGGCGATGGTCGTCCCGGCGATGAACACCACCGGCACGAGGTAGGCCGACACGAGCGCGGGGCGTCCGACCAGGTCGCGCGGGGATGTCACGCTTCGACGATACCGGCGGAGCCACGATGTGAGCACAAATCGCGTGTTGCTCTTGCGGGGCGGCCGCCCGGGCCGATAGTTTGACGGTCTGCCGATCAAGAAAAGGAGCCAGGCAATGATGATGACACCAGCAACAACAACGCTGCGAGCCGGCTTCTTCGGGATCCTCGCCGACTGATTCGACCAGCTTCTCGCTCGTCGCACTCTCGGTGACGATGCTCGAAGAAGCATGACGCGTCCGCCACTGCCCTCGTCGGCATGCGGATGTCCCGTCCCGACACGATCGGCCTGCACCTGCAGGCGCGATCCGCCACACCGGTGGCGCCCTTTCGCCCGCTTCGAGCGGGCTGTCTTCGGCGATCCCTGCCGAACCAGTTGTGAGGAACACAATCGTGAATACCGTGCTGTCGACCCGCGTCGACGAACAATCCCGGCACCACCCGCCCTCGTGGCTGAGCCAGAGCACCGCGCCGCCGCGCGTCGGCCTGGCCGATCGCGTCGCCCTGCACCTCGGGCTCGCCCTCGTCACCTGGAGCCGGCGCCCGCGCCGCGTTGTCGAGCACACCGCCCGGCATGCCCGGCAGTCGGCCCGCAGGCTGGCCGAAGCGCGCGCAGTCCGCGAGAGCGAGTGGGCGCTACGCCTGCACCTCGGCCAGCCCCGCCGCTAGTGATGGCAGAGGCATCGCGTCACAAGCCGGCGAACAGGCGGATGACCGGGGGTCGCCCAGCGACCCCCGGTTGCCGCTCACACCGGCGACTCGGGCGACACCACCTGCCAGGTGCCGAACAGGGTGAGCCCCGACGATTGGGCGAGCGCGATCGACGCCGCGTTGTCGAGTTGGCAGCGGTACTGGGGTTCGTATCCGGCCGCCAGTGCGAAGCGGCTGAGCGCACGCACGAGGTGCCGGCCGAATCCCCGGCCCCGGAACCCCGGGAGGGTCAGTACTCCCATGTCGGCGAACGGCGAGTCCCGCCACGGGTACGCGCTGGATGCCGCCGACCAGCCGGTCGCCGTCGAACGAACCGAACACCGCCCAGTGGTCGAGTTCGACGAACGAGTCGTCGAGGTCCTGCTCGCTCGCCGACGCCTGGAAGCGGTCGAACTCGGCCGCATCGCCCTCGTGCAGTCGTCGTACCGCGGGCGCATCCGGTTCGCCGACCAGGTCGGCCCGGGCGTCGGCGGTGAAGTAGAAGAGGTTGTCGGCGTCGTGGAGCTCGATCCGGGCATCCGCCAGCGACGCGAAGGATGCCCGCCTCGGAGAAGCGCGTCGACTCCCCCAGCCGCAGGAGCGCCCCCACCGCCTCGCTCACCGTCACCGTGGTCGGTCCGTGTACGCGCCGCACGATCGAGACGCGCTGTGACTCGTCGCTGGCCGGGTCGATCACCACAGCCATGGCTTCGTCACGGAACACCACGCCTGCGGTCGCCGCGGAAACGCCCCAGTAATCCTCGATCGTCGCAGCGAAGCCGGCCATCGGCCCACCATACCGAAGCGCACGCCCGGGATGCGCGGTGCCTAGGCTTGAGCCCATGGCAACCGTTCTTCTCGTGCGGCATGGGCGCACCACCGCGAATGCCGCGGGCGTGCTGGCCGGCCGGATGCCCGGGGTTCGGCTCGACGACATCGGGCGCGCGCAGGCCGAGCGCACGGCTCAGCGACTTTCAGCGGTGCCGCTGGTCGCACTGGTCACCAGCCCCATGGAGCGCTGCCGGCAGACCGCGCGCATCATCCTGGCCGGCCAGTCCGAGCCGCTGAAGCCCTCGGTCGCCTCCGGAATCACCGAGTGCGACTACGGCGAGTGGCAGGGCCGCCCGCTGAGCGAGCTGGCGAAGGAGCCGCTCTGGTCGGTCGTGCAGTCCCGCCCATCCGCCGCCGTGTTTCCCGGCGGCGAGTCGATGGCGGCCATGCAGAAGCGAGCGGTCGCAGCCATCCGCCGTCGCGACGCGCGCCGTTCGAGGCAGCAACACGGCACGGACGCCATCTGGGTGGCCGTCAGCCACGCCGACATCATCAAGTCGATCCTCGCCGACGCGCTCGGCCTGCAGCTCGACCTGTTCCAGCGAATCGTCGTCGCACCGGCATCCGTCTCGATCATCCGCTACGGCGCGCGACGGCCCCGAGGTGCTCGCCACCAACACCGACTCGGGCGACCTGTGCTTGTCTTCGATCGTAGGATGACAGCATGCCCACCATCGTTCATGGGTTCGACTGGCCCGACCGGTTCGTCGTCGGCACGATCGGTGCGCCGGGCGCGCGCTCGTTCTACCTGCAGGCGCGCGACTGGCAACCGGGTGATCAGTGTCGCGCCTCGAGAAGGAGCAGTCGGCTGTGCTCGCCGAGACGATCGACGAGATGCTCGACGAACTCATGGCCAGCGAGGGCAACCCGCTCAGCGTCCCGTCGACCAGCCCGCTCGAACTCATCGACAACGATCCGCTCGACCAGCCGGTCGAGCCGCGAGTTCCGAACGGGCGCGCTCGAGTCTCGGCTGGGATCCGACGACAGCGCAGCTCGTGATCGAGGCCTATCCGATCGTCGACGAGGAGGACGAGTCGATCGATCCCGACGACGTCGAGCCGGCGGAGATGCTGGTCGTGCGAATCCCGGTGGGCACCGCGCGCGCGTTCGCCTCGCGAACGCTCGAGGTGGTGGGAGCGGGGCGTGCGCTGTGCCCGCTGTGCGGCAACCCGATGGACCCGGAGGGCCACGTCTGCCCGGCCTCGACGACATCGTATGACCGCCAGCTCCGTATGACGGACGAACCCGACTTCGTCGTGGAACCGCTCGAGCTGACCGGTCGCATCACCATCGCCTCGAACGCGACCTTCCTCGGCGCGTCTCGGCGGCGTTCCGGTCGTCTACAAGCCGATCGACGGCGAGACGCCGCTGTGGGACTTCCCGGACGGCACGCTCGCCGGCCGCGAGGTCGCCGCCTACCTCGTCTCGGAGGCGTTCGGCTGGAACATCGTGCCGCGCACCTGGCTGCGCGACGGCCCGCTCGGCCAGCGGGATGGTGCAGCTCTGGCGCGAACCCGACCCCGACCAGGACGCCGTCGACCTCGTGGCCTCGCGACGCAGTGCCCGAGGAGGGCTGGCGCCACGTCTTCGACGGCACCGACGAGCTCGACCGGCCGGTCGCCCTCATCCACGAGGACTCGGCCGCGCTGCGGCGGATGGCCGTCTTCGACATCGTGGTCAACAACGCCGACCGCAAGGGCGCGCACATCCTCGAGATGACGGACGGCCATCGCCACGGCGTCGACCACGGCCTCACCTTCCACGTGGAGCACAAGCTGCGCACGGTGCTGTGGGGCTGGCTGGGCGAGGAGCTGTCCCGCGACGAGCTCGACGGCATCGACTCGGTGCGCGCGCAACTCGACGGCGAACTGGGCAGCGCGCTCGCCGACCTGATCACCGGCATCGAGATCGGCTGCCCTGGCCGACCGATGCGAGCGGCTTCGTCGGCGCGGCCGCTTCCCGGGTCCGCGCGGCGGGATGCCCGCCGTGCCGTGGCCGCTGTTCTAGAACAGCGGCGTCAGCCGTTCCAGCCCCAGCGACCCCAGCCCGCGGCCGAACATGCCGTCGAAATCCTCGCCGGATGCCGCGCCGCCCGCCGCCGGGCGACGCGAACCGAGGTAGGAGGCCACGACGGCGGCACCGAGGTCGTCGAGCTCGGGTGCGACGACCGTGCCGCCGACGCGTCGCGCCATCGAGTCGATGAAGCGGGCGAGGCCCGGGTCGTCGCCGAGGCGGAAGAACGTGGTCTGCGCGCCGAGTCGCATCGAGTTGTCGAGCTCGCGCACGGCGAACGCGACCGTGACCGGATGCGGCGGGTAGCTGAAGAACACGTCGCCGCTCGGCCTCGAGGTGCGAGGTCGGCTCGCCGTCGGTGACGATCAGCAGCACCGGCTGGGCGTTCGGATGCTTGCGGAAGTGCCGGTTCGCGAGCAGCAGCGCGTGGTGCAGGTTGGTGCCCTTGTTGTACATCTCCTCGAGCGCGGTCAGCTGCTCGATGTCCATGACCTCGGCGTGCCGCCCGAAGCGCGATCAGCTGCAGGTCGTCGCCGCGGAACCGGCTCGTGATCAGCGTGTGCAGGGCCAGCGCGGTGCGCTTCATCGGCACCCAGCGGCCATCCATCGACCATCGAGAACGAGGTGTCGACCAGCAGCGCGACGCAGGCCTGGGTGCGCGCCTCGGTCTCCTGCACCTCGACGTCGCCGATCTCGATCCGGACGCCCGGCCTCGACGAGGTCGACCCGACGGCCGGGCGCTCCCCCGCCTGTGCGGGTGATCGCGTTGGTGATGGTGCGCGTGACGTCCCACGGCTCGGTGTCGCCGAACGCCCACTCGCGGGTCGCGCCCGAGCGCTCGCCGGCGGCACCCGCCTGGCGCAGGTCGCGGTTGCCCTGGCGTCCCGACATCCGGTCGGCGACGTCGCGCAGCAGCGCCTTGCCGAGCTGGCGCATCGCCTTGGGCGTGAGCTTGAGCTTGCCGTCGGTGCCGCGCTTGAGCGTGCCGGTGTCGCGCAGCGCCTGCTCGAGCTGCTGCAGCGTGCGCGCGTCGACGGCGGCCTCGTCGCCGAGCTGGCGCGACGAGCTTGTCGAGGTCGAGGTCGTCGAGCTGCGACCCGCGGTACGACTGCGACGAGCTGCTCCGACGAGTTCGTCGAGGTCGGCGAGTCCTGGAACACGCCGGTGCCGTCGCCGAGGCCGAGGCCCTCGCTCGCCCTCCATCTGCTCCGAGCCGCCCCAGTCCTCGCCGGGCCGCAGCGAGCGCAGGTTGCCGTCGAGCTGCGAGAGCGACTGCATGAGCTCCGGCGAGCCGAACGCCTGCTGCGCGAGCGCATCGAGCTCGTCGCGCTGCTCCTGGGTCATCGAGTTGCGCATGCGCTGGGCGGCGGCCGCGCGCTGCGCGAGCGAGTCGAGCAGCTCGTCGATGTTCTGCGGGTTCTCGGGAAAGTAGTCGCCGTGCTTCTCCATGAAGTCGTCGAACTGCTCCTGGGTGTCCTCGCCGCGCCGGTGCGCCTCGAGCAGCTCGTTGAGGTCGCCGAGCATCTCGTTGATGGCCGCGCGGTCGTCGTCGGTGGCGTTCTCGAGCGCCTTCTTCATGCCGGCGAACCGCTGGTCGAGCATCTCGCGGCCGAGCAGGTCTTTGATCTTCTCGTAGTCGTCGCGCGCCTCGCGGCTCTTCCAGTTGTACTGGCTCAGCTCGCTGACGGCCGCGGCCGGGGACGGCCGGAAGGTTGTCGAGCTGCATCTCGGCGAGCATCCGGTCGCCGTCGTCCATGTCGACGTCGCGGGCGAGCTGCCTGCGCTCGGCGAGCACGGCATGGTCGAGCAGCTCCTTGATCTCCTGCAGGGTGCCGTCGAGGTTGTGCTTCTGCGTCAGCTCGCGGCGGCGGTCGGCGACCCGGCGAGCGAGGTCGTCGAGGCCGGCGCTGGTCCCGTGCCGCCGCGGCGCAGGAACTCGCGCATCGCGCGCTCGGGCGAGTACCCGGCCATGACGTCCTCGCCGATGGCGTCGAGCGCCTCGGCTGAGGTCGACGGGCGGCGCGAGCGGATCGGGACCGCCCGTCGTACCTGCCGTAGCGGGACGCCCGGGTGAGCCGACGGTTGGCCCTAGCATGATGAACGCTAGCCATAGATGGTCTCGCCCCCGCCGGTCTCCTTGCTGATCTTGCGCATCGAGGTAGAGGCCCTCGAGCGCGAGCTCGATCGCGCCGGCGCGCTGGCCGTCGTTGGTCGCGTCCGAGCCGCGTCGCAGATGTCGTCGTACAGCTCGGACTCGCCGAGCGCCGGCAGCCCGGCCAGGAAGTCGCGCGCCGTGACCTGCTCGCCGGTCGTCACCATGACGCCGCCCTCGATCGCGTCGACGAGCACGCCGAAGTCGAGGCCCGCGGAAGTGCGCGCGCACGGTCTCGGCGGTCGCGGTGCGCAGCAGGTGGTCGAGGATCTCGTCCTCGCGGCCCTCCTCGCCCGACTCGAACTCGATCTTGCCGCCGAGCACGTCGACCGCGGTCTCGAGGTCGACGGGGCGTGCGACCGCATCGTCCTCGCCCTGCCGGCTGGCGCGGTGGATGGCGGCGGCCGCGATGGTCTCGGCCCCGGCGATCGCGAACCGGGCGCTGACGCCGCTGCGCTGGTCGACCGCGCTCGACTCGCGCAGGGCGCGGGTGAACCGGGCGAGGATCTCGACCAGGTAGTCGGGCACGTCGGCGACGAGGTCGGCCTCCTGGCGGATGATCGCGACCTCGTCGTCGAGCTCGGTCGGGTAGTGGGTGCGGATCTCGGCGCCGAAGCGGTCCTTGAGCGGAGTGATGATGCGGCCGCGGTTGGTGTAGTCCTCGGGGTTGGCGCTGGCCATGACGAGCACGTCGAGCGGCAGCCGCAGCACGTAGCCGCGGATCTGGATGTCGCGCTCCTCCATCACGTTGAGCATCGCGACCTGGATGCGCTCGGCGAGGTCGGGCAGCTCGTTGATCGCGACGATGCCGCGGTGGCTGCGCGGGATGAGCCCGAAGTGGATGGTCTCGGGGTCGCCGAGGCTGCGGCCCTCGGCCACCTTCATCGGGTCGACGTCGCCGATCAGGTCGGCGACGCTCGTGTCGGGTGTCGCGAGCTTCTCGGCGTAGCGCTCGTCGCGGGTGCGCCAGGCGACGGGCAGGTCGTCGCCGAGCTCGGCCGCGCGACGAATGCTCGCGTGGATGATCGGCTCGTACGGGTGCTCGCCCAGCTCGGATCCCTCGATGACCGGGCGACCACTCATCCAGCAGGCCGACCAGGGTGCGCAGCAGTCGGGTCTTGCCCTGGCCCCGCTCGCCCAGCAGCACGATGTCGTGGCCGGCGATCAGCGCGCGCTCCAGTTGCGGGATGACCGTGTTCTCGAAGCCGTGCAGGCCCGGCCACGGGTCGCGCCCCTCCCGCAGGGCGGCAAGGAGGTTTTCGCGAATCTCCTCGCGCAGCGTTTTCTGAACATGCCCCGACTTACGGAGCTCACCGACAGTTGAAATCGTTGGACGCGTCACCACATCAACGCTACGCCGCGGTTCCCGCACGTGCCGGGGCGTGCACGTAAACGTAACCAGCCGTTAACGAGCCGTCCCCGCCAGTGTGACTTGCCGCAAACGCCGGGTCCCGGGCCTCCAACACCCTGCATTCGCGGCATGTCGACGGGGTGAAGATAGGGCATCTGCCCGATACGGCGACCATGCCTTAGAGAGGAACGTCGGTGTTCTACCAAGGAGCACACATGGATCTCTCGACCGGCCACATGGCCTACACAGTCCACACGCAGGATGCCCGTCGTGCCGAGCAGGAGCGGGAGCGCCGTCGCGTCGTGCTCGAGCGCGCCGCCGAACTCGCCGCCACCCAGGCCGACGCGCCCATCGTCGTCGAATCCGCCCGGCCCGGGCGCAGGCACGGGCTGTCGTTCGCCGCACTGCTGCGCGGCCACCGCGCGACAGCCCAGTGACGGAGACGACGCTGTGACTACCGCAACCTCGGCACGAATGCCATCATTATCCGCATGAGGGCTCCCACAGCGCGGGCAGTCATGGTCGGGCGGCAGCCCGACCTGCAGGTCCTCCGCGACGCACTTGCCGACGCCGATCGCGGCATCTCCCGGTGCGTGGTGCTCGGCGGCGAAGCCGGAATGGGCAAAACCCGCTTGCTCAGCGAATTCCGGGCGGGGATCGGTGCGGACGCGCTGGTGCTCTCTGCGGACTGCATCGACCTCGGGCCTCTCGGTGTTCCGTTCGGTCCGGTCCGCAGCATCATGCGCCACCTGGTCTCGGCGGTCGGGATTGATGCGGTCCTAGCCGCAGCGGGACCCGGCCGCGCAGCAATCGCGGCCCTGCTGCCCGAACTGGCGACGTCGGGCGAGGAGGTCGGCGACGGCGCTGAGCCGCTGCCCGAAACCCTGATGGCGCTCATCCGGTCGTTCTCGCGGGATCGCACGATCGTCATCGTCATCGACGACATGCACTGGGCGGACGCCGCCACCCTGTCGCTTCTCGGGTACCTGCTGCGAACGGCCGGCGACGAGCGGCTTCTCGCGGTGCTCGCCTATCGGGCCGAAGACACCGGTCGACGGTCGCCGCTGCGACGGATGCTCACCGAGCTGGAGCGCGCACGGGCGCTCGTTCGCCACGAGATCGGCCCCCTCGACGAGTTCGAGGTCGCCGACCTCATCACCCGCCTGCGCGGCTCAGAACCGGATGGCGACACCATCGCCTCGATCGCCCGACGCACCGGCGGGGTGCCGTTCTTCGTCGAGGAGCTCGTCGGGCTCGGTGGCGCGCGAATTCCGGAGACCCTTCGCGACGTGCTGCTGGCGCGCTACGAGCGGCTGGCTCCCGACGTGCAGGCGTTCCTGCGTGCTGTCGCCGTGGGCGGGATGCACGTGGACCACGACCTTCTTCGCCCGGTACTCGGCGACGGCGACCTGGACGTCGACGGGCTCGCGCGCGCCGCGATCGACGAGACGGTGCTGCTGGGCGCGGCGGACGGCTATTCGTTCCGTCATGCCCTCGTGCGCGAGGCGATCTACGACGAGCTGCTGCCCGGCGAACGCCGACGGCTGCACGAGCGTTTCGCACGGGTGCTGTCGGAGTCGCACGCTCCCGCATCCGAGAGCTCGTTCCACTGGTTCGCCGCACACGACCTGTCGCGCGCTCTCGGCTCCTCGGTGGCCGCGTTCGACCAGGCCGTGGACAGTCGGGCGT
Source organism: uncultured Actinomycetota bacterium (assembly GCA_963738535.1). GTDB lineage: Bacteria > Actinomycetota > Actinomycetes > Actinomycetales > Microbacteriaceae > Galbitalea. The sequence continues at coordinate 20,047 of CAVTXB010000005.1, read as the reverse complement.
TCGCCAGTGCCGTTCAACTCGGCGAGCGGGCACTTGAGCTGTGGGACAGCGTGCCCAACCCCGAGCAGCTGGCCTCCCGAACGAAGCCGGAATTCCTCACCCAGGTCACCACTGCCGCGCGCGAGTCCGGCGATCGCAAACGCGGGCTCGCCCTGGTCGAACAGGCCATCGAGGCGACGCCCGCCGAGCAGGCGATCGCCCGCGCCCGGCTGCTCCAGTTCAAGGCGGAGCTCGTCGCCGGCGAGGGGATGCCCGGAGCCGAGGACCTGTATCGGGAGGCGCTCGAGGCGGTGGGCGACTCAGACGAAGACCTGGAACTCACCGCGCGGCTGCAGACCTGCCTCGGGCTGCGCTACGAACTCACCGGTCGGCTCTCCCTCGCCCGGGAGTTGTACGAGCAGTCGCTTGCCACCGCTCGGCGAGCGCAGTCCCCCGACATCCTGTCGCGAACTCTGCTCGGTCTGGGCTGGCTCGAGGCTCTCGACGGCAACCTGTCGTCGATGCGCACGCTGTTCGCCGAGGCGCTCGCCTGCGCGGGCGACGGTGCGGCCTTCCTGTTGTATGGGACGAACGCGTCGGACGGCTTCGTGCAGCTCGGCGAATATGCCGCAGCGCTCGAAGCAGCCGACGGGCCGATGGCCCGCGCGCAGGAGCTGGGCATCGAACGACGGTGGGGCGGAATCCTCTCCAACAGCGTCGACGCGCTGATGGGACTCGGCCGGTGGGATGAAGCCGCGGAGCGAGGCCGGCGCGTGCTGGTCATCCAGCCGGACGGGTGCTCCATCTCGACCCAGCATCGCCGGCGCATCCACCTCGCTAACTGGAAGGACGACACTCCTCTCGCCACGGCGATCGCGCGCGACCACGGCCAGCTGATCGAGACCTTCGGCCAGCGCGGCGACCTGCAGGATGTGCTCCCGACCGCGGCGACAATGGGCGAACTCGCCCTCTTTCAGGGTCGACTCGAAGAAGCGTGGCGTCGCGTCGCCATCGTGTGGGAACTACCGCACGACGGCGGCACCGGATTCGACCTGCCCCTCCTCGGGCTCGCGGCGCGCATCGTCGGCGAGATGCGGCGACGTGGCGTGCCCGTTCCGCAGGGAGCGACCGACGACATCCTCTCGTCGTTCGACCGGATGGCGGCGTGGCCGATCGTGCCGCGGTGGCGTGCGTTCGTCGACGCCGAGCTGTCGCAGCCGAACGGCGCGATAACGGATGTGCGTGCGTGGCGGGCGGCCGTCGGACGCGCTCGACGACCCCTCCATGCCGGCGCACCTTCACGCCTACTCGCGCTGGCGACTCGGCCAGGCCCAGCTCGCGACGGGCGATCGCGCGGATGCGTCCGACAGCCTCCGGCTCGCCGCCGAACTGGCCGACCGCATCGGGGCAACCTGGGTCACCCGCCAGGCCCGCGAGCTGCTCGCGACGGCCGCCATCGGCGACCGGGTGCAGGATGCCGGCGACGTGCTCACGGCCAGGGAACGCCAGGTTCTGCAACTCATCGCCGAGGGACTCAGCAACCGCGAGATCGCGCAGCGGCTGTTCATCAGCTCCAAGACGGCGAGCGTTCACGTGTCGGCGATCCTGCGCAAGCTCGGGGCCGCATCCCGCACGCAGGCCGCGGTGATGGCCGCCGGAGCCTGACCCGCCCTGGCGAAATGGGGTGTTGCCGACCTCGGCGCACGGGGGTATAACGGGCGGTACAGAGGGCCCCGCGTACCTGACTCTCCGACGAATCCCCCGTTTTAACACAAAGGAATGGTCATGTCCGACGCTACCAACGCAAATCCCACCGTCGTGCTGGTGCACGGCGCTTTCGCCGATGCCGGAAGCTGGGCCGCAGTCACGGAGCTGCTGCTCGCCGACGGCGTATCCGTGCAGGCACCCGCCAACCCGCTTCGCAGCCTGGCCGGTGACTCCAGCTACACCGCGAGCGTGATCTCGCAGATCGAGGGACCGGTGCTGGCGGTCGGCCACTCGTACGGCGGTGCCGTCATCACGAACGCCGCCACCCAGGCCGGCAACGTCGTCGGCCTGGTCTACGTCGCCGCGTTCGCCCCCGATGAAAACGAGACACTCGGCGAGGTCGAGGGCACCTCACGCGACAGCGCCCTCGGTCCGGCCCTTCTGCAGAGGCAGTTCCCGACCGGCGATGGCGCAACGGGGGTCGACCTCTACGTCGACCCGGAGAAGTTCCACGCGGTGTTCGCCGGCGACCTGCCGGAGAAGCAGTCCGGCGTGCTGGGCGCCTCACAACGGCCGGTTGCGGCATCGGCGTTCGACGAGAAATCGGGCGTGCCGGCCTGGAAGACGCTCCCGTCGTGGGCGGTCGTCGCCACCGGCGACAAGGCGGCCGGTGCCGACGTGATCCGCTCCGAGGCGAAGCGCGCCAACGCCGACATCCTCGAGCTCGAGGGGTCGCACCTGATCATGGTCTCCCAGCCGCGCGCGGTCGCGGATGTCATCCTCAGAGCCCTCAAGGCGGTGGCCTGATGTCTGCCGCCGGCAGGCCGTCGGCCGATGCACTCGCCAGCACACTCAAGCGCACCGAATTGCAGCACGCGCAGTCGTCGGTACCGGGGCGGGACATCGTGCAGGTGCTCACCGAGATCCCGGTCGGGGTCGAGTCGGGTTGGCACACGCATCCGGGTGAGGAGGTCGGCTACATTCTCACCGGCACGGTCGAGATGCGCATCGAGGGACAGCCGACGCTCACCCTCAGCGCGGGAGACCCGTTCCTCATGCCCCCGGGCACCCCGCACAATGCTCGGGACCTCGGCCCGGATGTCGGCCACATGCTGTCGACCTACTTCGTCGACCACTCCGAGCCGCTCGCGACCTTCGTCCCCGTGACGTAGCCGCCGACTTGCCGCGTTTGCCGGGTGCCGCGCACGCGATACCCGGCAAACGCGGCAAGTCGGGAGCAATCTTCGCCATCGTCGCCCAGGGGCGGGATGTGGCAGCCTCCTCGGGAGACTACTTTCCGCTCCGGCGCGCGGTTCCCGTGAGCAACGCGTACGCAGTCATCAGCGCGGCCGACCGCGACGCCGTCCAGGGTCTACCGTGGAGGAGTGATTTCGTCCGGCACTGCGCTCGCATTCGCCCTCGCGTCCGTTGTGCTCATCGTGGTGCCCGGCCCCAGCGTGCTGTTCGTCATTGGCCGCTCGCTGACGCTGGGCCGCCGAAAGGGCCTGATCAGTGCGGCGGGAAACGAAGTCGGCGTGATCCCGCTGGTTCTGGCCGTCGCCTTCGGCATCGGCGCAGTCGTATCGGCTTCAGTGGTGCTCTTCACCGTCATCAAGTTCATCGGTGCGGCCTATCTCGCCTACCTCGGCGTGCAGGCGATCCGTCACCGTCGCGACAACGGCGCCGCAGAGGCGGCGAAAGCGCGACCCGCGTCCGCGTGGCGGGTGCTTGCCCAGGGTTTCTTCGTCGGCGTCACCAATCCCAAGTCGATCGTGTTCCTGGTCGCCATCCTGCCGCAGTTCGTCAACCGAGCCCACGGTTCGGTGCAGCTCCAATTGATCGAACTCGGCATCATGTTCGTGCTCATCGCGCTCGTCAGCGACTCGATCTGGGCGCTCCTGGCCGGCACGGCCCGCAACTGGTTCGCGACGTCGCCCAAGCGCATGGAGCGCATCAACGGTGTCGGCGGCGGAATGATGATCGGGCTGAGCGGCGTGCTGCTGGTGACCGGCAACAAGCACTAACCGACTTGCTGCGTTTGCCGGGTGCGGGCCAGCCGACACCCGTCATTCGACGCAAGTCGCCCGGTCAGGTGCTGGACTGAGTGGCCAGGGTGTGACGGGCGCTGGCCAGGAAGCGCATCGCCTGGCTCGAGGCACCGTTGCGCTTCCAGGCCAGGGCGATATAGGTCGGGTCGCGGTCGATGATCGGAACGAAGACGATGCCGAGCCGCGGGTAGTTCTGCTGCGCGCCCGAGGTGGTGAAGCTGATTCCCAGTCCACGCGCGATTGCCGTGAACTCCAGCTCGTAGGTGGAAGCTACCCCCGCGACATTCGCAGGCTTGCCACCCCGCGCATCCATCGCGATCCAATAATCGCGCCACGCGCCGGCGCTCTCGGGAGCAGCGATGATCGGTTCGTCGAGCAGCTCGTTGATGCTCAGCGACTTCCGATCGGCGAATCGATGGCCGCGCGGAAGGCAGGCGACCCAGCTCTCTTCTTCGACGACCAGCATCTCGTGGCCGGGCAGCTCGACGGGCGGCCGGATGATCGCGAGATCGACCGCGCCCGAAGAGAGTCCCGCGGTCGGGTCGGAGAAGTCGTACTCGATGGCCTCCACGACCACCAGCGGATACTCGGCCTCGAACGCCGGCAGGATCGTGGTGAGCAGGGCTGTTCCGATGCCAACCAGGTAGCCGACCCGCAGAACGCCCTCGGAGCCCCTGGCCCACTCGTCGATTTCGCGGGAGAGCTGGTCGACGCTGCTCAGTGCCGCGTTCACTTTGGGCAGCCACATCTTGCCGGCATCCGAGAGCGCGACCGACCGGGTGTCGCGAATGAAGAGCTTGACGCCCAACTCGGCCTCGAGCTGCTTGATGGCGAGCGAGATGGCGGGCTGGGTCACGAACAGCACCTCAGCCGCACGCCGGTAGCTCAACTCGCGGCCCAGCACAGAGAAGTAGCGAAGCTGGCGGAGGGAGACGTCGTTTGCTGTCATGGTTTCACTCGTGCGAGACCTTCAACTGGGCGACCAGCTGGCGGTCGAAGTGGTGTGTGTCAGCATAGTGCGCTCCCAATTTCGGGCATGTTTCGTTCTCCGCACAACCGGTTCGGGCTCAGACGTGCGCCAGCAGGCGACGAATCCAGCCTGTTCTCGTCGCCACGGCAGCGCGTGAGATGGCCGCGGTCGGATAGAGGGCGTCGAATTCGTGGAACCCGCCCTGCCAGACGTGCAGTTCGACGTCAACGCCGGCGGCGAGTAACCGACTCGCGTAGTCGATGCCCTCGTCGCGAAACAGCTCCGCGGAGCCGACGTCGAGAAAGGTCGGCGGCAGGCCATCCACCTCCGTCGCCCTCGCGGGTGCGGCGTGGGCACTGACCATCGCGCCACCCGCGCTCTCGCCCAGCAGCGCAGCCCAGCCGGTCGCGTTGCTCTGGCGGTCCCAGAACTCGTTCTGCGCGAACTGCTGCGTCGACGGTGCGCTGTTCCGATCATCCAGCATCGGGCAGACCAGCACCTGGCCGAGCAGTTCGGGACCTCGACGGTGCCGCGAGAGCAGAACGGTTGCGGCGGCCAGGCCGCCGCCGGCCGAGACTCCGCACACGACGATGCGGTGGGCATCGACGCCCAGTTGCACAGCGTTCTCGACGAGCCACGCGAGCCCGGCATAGCAATCCTCGACGGGGGTCGGATGCGGATGCTCGGGAGCCAGCCGGTACTCGACCGAGACGCACACCAGGTCGAGCTGCTCGACGAGGTCGAGGGCGAGATCGATGCCCGTGAGGCGATCCCCCACCATCATTCCTCCGCCGTGGATGAAGTAGATCGCCGGAAGGATGGTGCGAGGGTCGGCGGATGCGCGCCGGAACATCGACATCTCGAGGATGCCGCCGTCGTGCTCGACGGAGAGCTCCCGCAGGGTGAGGTCGGGATGGTTGGTGCGCCACGCGTTCTCGTCGGAACGCTCGCGGCGGCGGCGGTCCCGCAGGTCGACAATTCGAAAGCTGCCCAGGCTTTGAGCGCCGCTGAGCGAGTGGAGGCGCGCCAGCTCCGGGTCATACGGCTGCCGGCCGTCACCGGGGTGACGGCCAGCGGTCGTTGGATCGCTCATCGGGTCACCCGCGGGCGGTCACTTTCTCGGCGTCGCCCGACGACTCCACGGGCGGCAGCACCGGAAACTCCTCCGGGTGCGTCACGGCGTAGGTGGGGCCGGCTTGTCCCTTGCGAAGCCGGGGCCGAACGGCGAGCACGTACCAGAGCGCAGCTACGACGATCAGGCCCAGGAACACCCAGCCGTTGCCGGCGAACTGCGGCAGCACGACGAGCGCCACCTCGACCACGGCGAACATGATGATGCCCACAATGTAGACGAATAGCCGTGCCTTTCCCAGGTCGAAGGTGCCCGTCTCGGGTTTCGGGATCGTGCCTCGCCGAAACCCGACGATCAATCCCGCTGTCTGCAAAAAGTACACCCCGAAGAACGCGAGGCTTCCGATATTCAGGAAGTAGATGAACGCTCCCGAGTTGGCCAGGGCTGTGAGGCACAGGATGACCGCCAGGGTGCCGAGAGTGAATACCGCGTTCGCCGGCGTGCGGTGCCGCGGCGACACGTAGCGCAGCTGGCGCGAGAAGGGCAGCATGTTGTCGCGCGACATCGAGTAGGTGAGGCGCGTCGCGACCAGCATGTTGGCGAGAAGGCAGACGAAGATGTTCGTGAGCGCAATGGCCACCACGATGCGCGAGACGATCGGGCCCACCTGCTGGGTGATGATCTCGGCGATCGGCGCAGCGCTCGCCGCCGCGACGGCGTGCGGGTCCTTGATGGCAAGCACGTAAACCAGGTACATCAGCAGCTCGATGACGCTCGAGACGGCGAGCGCCATGAACATCGTGCGGGGGATGACGCGGCGAGCGTTCTTGGTCTCCTCCGCGACATCCGCGCTGGCCTCCACGCCGATGAGCCCGAAGAACGGGCCGAGCGCCGCGGCGAACCAGGCCAGTGCGTAAGAGCCGCCGCCGGCTGCCTTGCCGCCCGTGAACAGCACCGACAGCGGCTGGTGGTTGGCCGGAACAGCGAGCGCGACGACCCCGATCACGATGGTCACGGCAACGGTGACGACGAGCTCGAGGCTCACTCCGATGTTGTTGATGATGGTCGTGAGACGGATTCCGAAGGCATTGATCATCGTGCAGATGATCAGCACGCCGACGGTCAACAGGATCTGCTGCCACGGTTGCTCCTGCCAGCCGAACAGGGTGCCGAAGTACCCGGCGAAGACGTAGGCGACCCCGGTCATCCCGCTGATCCATCCCATCAGCGCGATCGAGCCGGTGAACCAGCCGAGGCCGGAACCGTTGATGCGGCTCGTCCACTGGTACGCGTATCCGGCCAGCGGGATCTTGGCGGCCACATCGGCCGCGATGAGAGCCCAGACGAAGAACACGGCGATCGCGATGAAGAGCGTCCAGACGAAGGGCGAGCCGGCCGTGAAGTAGCCGGCACCGAAGCTCGCGAACACCGCGGTGGTGGCGCTGATCGCCGAGAAGCCGATCGCGAACGACGCCAGCTTGCCCACCGAACGGTCGAGGCGCTGGGTGTAGCCGAACTCTTTGAGCCGTGTGTTCTCATCGGCCGCGCTGTCCGGCGCCGGAAGAACCGTGCTGCCTGCCGAAGGTCTGGTGCTGGTGCGATCACTCATTGCTTCTCCTGAAACTCGTGGGGAACTCGTGGGGGTGGGTTGAGATTTGGAGCCGTGTGACGTAGTGGTCCCACTAAAGACGAGCCGCCATCGCACCGGAAGTGCCGAAGCTTTATGGTCCTATAAGTCGGCCTTATTGCTTCATCACAGGTCGACATTTCCCTTCGCCCCTTCCGCGGGACAGTCTGAAGACCACAAACCCTCCCGACGACACAATTCTTCAGACGACGGAGCAACGCAATGGCAAGTCAACGCCTCTCGATCACCATCGACACCCCCGCCCGCCAGGAGTTCTTCGACGTCACGCCTCGGTTCGACGAGTTCGTGCAGGCGAGCGGAATCATGGATGGCATCGCCGTCGCGTTCACGCAGCACACCAGCTGCTGCGTGCTGCTTCAGGAAGAATCCGAAGACCAGACCTACTTCGGCACGCAACTGATCCTTCAGGACACCCTCAACGTTCTCGCCAAGATCGCGCCGCCCGCCCGGAATGAGGGGCAGTACCTGCACCCTGGCCCCATCCACATCCGCAACGCCGCAGAGCTGCGGGGCGAGCATCCGTCGTGGGGACTCAACACAGACGGCCACATCATCTCGTCGATCCTCGGCCGCTCCGAGGTTGTGCCGGTGGCCGAGGGCCGGCCCATCCTCGGGGAGTTCGGGCGCGTCTACTTCGGCGACCTCGACTCCGTGCGCGCGCGAACCCGCACGGTGGTGTTCACCGTAATCGGCACCTGATCGTGCTGATCTACGCGGTCGACGTCGGCACCTCCAATCTCAAGGTGGTGCTGTACGACGAACAGCTCCGTCGGTTAGCCACCGCGAGCGAGAGCGCCACCTACTCCCGCGTCGGCAACCGCGTCGAGTTCGACCCCGTTTCTCTTTTCGACGTGGTGCTCGACCTCATCCGCCAGTGCGCCAACGACACCGGTGACACCGCGAAACAGGATGCCGTCATCGCGCTGACCGGCCAGGCGGAGTCACTGGTGCTGATCGGGCGCGACGGTGTTCCCGTGCGCCCGGCGCTGTCGTGGCTCGATGAACGCGGCGCAGCGGAGGCCGACGAACTCGGGGAGCACTTCGGCGCCGACGCGGCATTCGAGATCACGGGCGAGCCCTTCGCCTCGCCCACCTGGCCCGCCGCGAAGCTGCGCTGGTTCCGCCAGCACGAGCCTGCGACTCTCGCCGCCACCCGGCACGTGCTCATGCTGAAGGACGACCTCTTCCGCCGGTTCACGGGCGAGCCGGTCGGCGAGGCGACGACCCGCGGCTTCACCTACCTTTGGGATGTCTCGCGCGGCAAGTACTGGGACGACATGCTCGCGTTCTGCGGTGTTCCGGATGGCTCCCTGCCCGACGTCGTGCAGCCGGGGGTCGACCTGGGCCCGGTCGCCCCGCACGTCGTCGACCGACTGCCCCGTGCCACCGGTTACCGCATCAATGCGGGGGCGCTCGACCACTTCTGCGCGATGGTCGGAACGGGCTCGTACACCGCCGGAACGATCAGCGAGTCGGCGGGCACAGTGCTGTCACTGTCGATGCTCGCGAGCGATTGGTCGTTCGACGCGGCGCGCAAGGTCTCCTTCCATTCGGGGCTTCGCGGCGGCGACACGATCCTGTTCAACGGAGCCGACAGCGGCGGCATCGCACTCGAGTGGTTTCGACGAGAGGGGCTCGGCGGCATGGGTTTCGCCGAGCTCGAGAAGAAGCTGCGCTCGCGGTCACACCGCGACGCACCCCTCTTCCTGCCCTACCTGACCGGGATCAATCCCCCGGACTACCTCGCCAACGCCCGCGGTGCATTCCTCGGCCTCGAACTCGGTCACGACCAGGTCGACATGGCGTTCGCCGTCGAGGAGGGCATCGCCCACCTGCTTCGCCGCAACGTCGAATACATTGCGCGCGAGTCGGTGCACGAGATCGTCTCCACGGGCGGCGGTGCCGCATCCCCCTTCTGGAACCAGCTGAAGGCCGACGTCTGCGGAGTCGACGTCGTCGTGCCCGACGAGCACGAAGCCACCTGCCGAGGGGCGGCGGTGCTCTCGCTCGTGGCGGCGGGAGCTCTCGGCTCCCTCGACGATGCGAACGACCTGCACCAGCCGAAAACCGTGCGCTACCGCCCATCCAGTTCCCACAACCGGGACGCCCGCTACGGCCTGTTCGAGAACTACCTGCAACGCCTCTTTCGAGACTGACGGCGACGGAAAGACATGATGAAACTGAGCTGCTCATCCCCCATGATTCCCGGGGGCACGCTGACCGAACAGGCCGAACTGCTGGCGAAGTGGGGCTATGACGCCATTGCGGTGTTCCAGCCGCTCGAGACCTGGAACAATGCGGTGCGCCGGGAGATCGCGTCGCTGCACGATCGCACTGGGGTGCGACCCGTCGAGTTTCTGCTCATGAGCGACGACTACGGCAACGCAATGGCGAATGACCCCGAGCTCAGGGCCCGCTGTCGCGCGATGTACCGGGAGGCCGCGAACGTCTGCGCGGAGATCGGCGCCGTCACAGAGATCGAGTTCCAGTACGGGTCGCAGGATCCCCTGCCGCTGTTCGACCCGTTCGTGCAGCTGGATGCGCAGCAGAAGTCGGACTTCATCGAGTTCTACCGCGAGATGCTGGAGGTCGTCGCCGGAACCCCGGGTCGAGTGCTGCTCGAGCCGATCAACCGGTACGAGAGCCGCTATCTGAACCGCGTCGTGGACAACCTGGAGATCATCGACGCGGTCGCGCATCCGAATGCCGGCCTGCTGCCCGACGCCTTCCATATGTCGATCGAGGAGGCCGACCTGCCGGGCTCACTGCGCCTCGCTGGCTCGCGCATTGCCCACGTGCACCTCGGCGACAACAACCGCCTGCTCCCGGGCAATGGCCACCTGCCGTGGCCTGCGATCTTCGACGCTCTTCGCGACGTCGGCTTCGATGGATACGTGAACCTGGAGTGCTCGACGACAGGCGACCCGGCGGTCACGCTGCCCGCCATGGCAGTCACCCTGCGCGAGTGGATCGGCCAATGATCTCGCCGATCACGGGTCCGTTCTTCGAGATCGGACCCAAGAACTACCTTCGCCGCGCCGAGCTCGAGGCTCTGGTGTCCGCGGCGGGCCTTGCCGGCGCCGAGTTCGGCGTCTGTGTCATCGTGACCGTGCCGACGGCGTTCATCGCTCCCATCGCCGACCTGGACGCCGGCGTGCACGTCTTCGCGCAGGGCATGGATGTCGACGAGCCCGGGCCATCCGTCGGCCGCGTGATCGCCGAGAGCCTGGTCGACGCCGGTGCTGTCGGCGTCATGCTGAACCACGACAGCAACCCGCTCACGCCCGAGGGCCTCACCCTGAGCGTCGCGCGGGCCAGCCGGGCAGGCCTCGCGACGATGGTGTGCACGGCGACGACGCCCCTCGCGGTCACCGCCGCCGCCCTCGACCCGACCATCGTGCTCTACGAGCCGCCCGCCCTCATCGGCACGTCGGGCGACGGAGCGCGTCACTGGATTTCGGGCGCCGATCTGGCCGTCAAGACCAAGCATCCCGCGGTTCTGATGATGCACGCCGGTGGGGTCGGCTCGCCCGCCATCGCCCGCTCGATCATGGCGGTCGGCGCCGACGGCACCGGCTCGACCAGCGGCGTTCTCGCCGCGGCCAACCCGTCGGTCGCAGCCCGCGATTTCATCGCCGCCGTGCGAGCTGGCTGGGACGACGCCGGCGCCGCCACCCAGAGTTTGCCCCTGCACCAACACCACAAAGGAGAAAGCGCATGAACACCAACCTGGCGGGAAAAACCGCTGTCGTCACCGGAGGCGCACGCGGCATTGGGCTCACCGTCGCCCGGTCGCTCGCCGCAGAGGGCGCCAACGTGGGCCTGCTCGACCTGCTCGACACCACCGAGGAGACGGCGCAGAAGCTGGCGCAGGATTATGGCGTCAAGGGCATCGGCCTGCGCTTGGACGTAACGGACCAGGATTCGACCAATGTCGCCTTCAACACCATCGCCGAACGCCTCGGTGTACCGCAGGTGCTGTTGACGGCGGCGGGCATCGAGATCAACGGCGACTCGATCGACGTGACGGCCGCCCACTGGCGCAAGGTCATCGACGTCAACCTGACGGGCACGTTCTTCTCGGCGCAGGCCTTCGGTCGCGGGCTGCTGGCGGCGGGACTTCCCGGCAGCGCCATCCTCATATCGTCGATGTCCGGGTCGATCGTCAACGTGCCGCAATGGGCTGCTTCGTACAACTCGTCGAAGGCTGCGGTCGCCCACCTCGGCAAGTCTCTTGCGGTGGAGTGGGCTGCGTCAGGAATCCGCGTCAACTCAATGTCACCGGGGTACGTGCTCACCGACCTGACGAAGGAGATCATCGATCGCGAACCCGCGCTTCTCGAGGACTGGATCTCGCGCATCCCGCTGGGGCGCATGGCGACACCCGACGACCTCACCGGTCTCGCGTGTTTTCTCGCGTCGGATGCCTCAAGCTACCTGACCGGGCAGTCGATCATCATCGACGGCGGGTACACCTCTATATAAGGGGTATTCGCGGCCGCCGGAGGTCAGTGGAAGATCGGTCCGGTGGGTGGTTCGTCTTTGAGCTCCCACGGGATGTCACCCTCGAGATCTGCCTCTTCGGTGGGTGGCTGACTGAACGCCATCGGTGCCGGTGTGTAGCCGGGGATTTGTAGAAGAGCAAAGCCGGCCGACATCGGTGGTTCTTCGACATCGTCGCCCAGTTCGTCGCCGCGACCGAAGATAATGCCGTGCTTGCGCGGCTCCCTGACGAGCTCAGGGCCGTTGTATAGCCGGATTTCATCGACGGATGCGCGAACCCGCGCGAGCACCTCGCCGGTCCTTGGATCGCGCACCTCGACGTCGTTGGACCCATCGGCCCAGTCGTCGACGATGACGCCGATGGACCCGCGCGGGGCTCCCTGGCCCGTGAAGTCATCCGTGACGATCTCGACCTCGTCGCCCAGATGCAGGATTTCCGCCATGACCATAGATTAGCCAGCCTTCGGCGCGGACTACTTTCGGTTCCGACGCGCGGTTCCCGTGAGCCACGCCCGCATCCGCCCGATCACTGTGCTGCGAGTCGTCACGTGGCCGGCAGGGCACCGGTATTCGCGGGAGCCGCGAAACAGCCCGCCCATCATGCCGCCGGTGAGGTTCGCCATCTCGACGACCGCCTCCGTGCTGGCTGACTGCCCGCAGTCCTCCTGGCCGCACCGAATTTCACTCACAGGCGGATGGTACTCCCGGCGGTGGTGTGGATAACTTCGTCCGGCACCGCGCGGGTCTCGATAGATTCGCGGCGTCCCCAAGCCCTCGCCAGGAGCAACGATGTCCAACCGGATCAAACTGCCCCCTGGTGGAGTAGGCGGCCCACCCGCGCGCAGGCGCGTGTCGGTCTTTCTTCGAGATCTCGTCGTCATTGTGCTCGCGGCGCTCGTGATTTCGTTCGTTGTCAAGAGCTTTGCGGTGCAGTCGTTCTCTATCCCGTCGGCGTCGATGGAGAACACCCTGATGCCTGGTGACAGGGTCGTCGTCAGTCTGCTCAGTCCTCGGCTGGTGCCGCTTCAGCGAGGCGATGTCGTCGTCTTCACCGATCCGGGAGGGTGGCTCGCTGAAGCCGCCGACGGCGACCACTTGATCAAGCGGGTGATCGGTTTGCCGGGTGACACAGTCGCATGCTGCAACCGGCAGGGGCGGTTGACGGTCGACGGCGTGCCCGTCGTCGAGCCATACGTGAACGTCTCGCCCATAGACTCAAAGTCCGACCCCGACACCTTTCGGGTCGCTGTACCACCAGGCAAGCTCTGGCTTATGGGCGACAACCGTGACGACTCCCGCGACTCCGCCTACCACGTGACCGCGCACGACGCGAGCCCGTTCGTGCCGATCAACGACGTCGTGGGCAAGGCTCTGGTCATCGACTGGCCGCTCACGCGCTGGACTGTTCTGGGCAACTACCCAACCGCTTTCAGCCGAGTCGAGCGCCCTGTGGAGTAATTCGCACGCATCCGTTGCGATACTGCGACCATCGTCATTCGCAGCCCATCCTCGCCTCCCGGCGCTGCTTGGAAGGTTGCGTGCGATGAAAGAGATGCGCGTGAAAACGTACGTCAAGACGGCCGGCACAGCGATATCTGCCATCGGCATTGTTGGCTGCGGGATGGGCCCCGCAATCGCGAGCCCAGCCAGCACCAGTGTCAGCAGGCACTGCAGCGTAGTCAACGAGCTCTGCACGGTCACACTGCCCTCGTTTCCTGGAGGTTTTGTGGCGTTCTCAACACGTTTCCCCGGGCAGGGCAGCGCGAAACGTGGGTACTCGATTCTCAAGGGGACTTCGGGAGACGAACTCTGCGGAGGAACGATGAGTTACAACACGACCAGCAGCTGCACGACGAGTTACGTTGGCAAGATCAGCTTTCAGTTTGCCAACGAAACCGCAACGGGAAATATCAGCATCTCTGGGTGACGACATTCGTTGAAGCCCATCGAGCCCCACCACCTCCATCGTCCGGTGCGCGGCCACGAGCTCGCCGTTTCACCCTCCATGGCGGGGGCGGTGTTGGTCAGCCGATGTTCTTCGTTGTGAAGATCGAGCGCCGGCCATCCGGTCCCGGATCGATAACGATGACGTAGTCGCCGCGCCGACGGTAGGCGATCAGAACGCTCGACGGCAGCGACTTGTTCAGAAACGTGATCGGGATGCCGTCATCCATCCGCTTCTGCACCTTGATTTCGCGCGCGTACGCAGTCATCGTCGCGGCCGGCAGGGATGCCGTCCAGCCCTGCACGGTCTCCGTCCACGAGTCGAACTCGTCGTCGGTGAGCGACGGATGCGACAGCATCACGACCCGAACAAAGCCGGGTGCGTCGTTCGACCCTTCGGCCAGTGCCGCGTAGAGGTTGATACCAAGGCCTGTGGGCACGATTGCAATTCCCACGTCTTCTTGCCGGGCGATGTACCCGTTGCGCTGAAACGCGTCGAACAGTGCTTCGGCGCGCGCCCTCGTGGGCGGCAGAGCGGTGACGATGTGCTGCATCAGCGCGTCCGGCGTTGCGAACATCGAGTTGGTCATCGTCGTACCCCCGTTTGACCACGCCCCATCCAACCCTGGGGTGCAGAATCAGCCTAGCGACGGCGATCCTGCTCGCAAGACCCCCGTCAGCGGGTTAGTCGCGGCACTGGGGATCGGATGCGGGCACGGTGCCGTTGAGCAGGTACGCGTCGACCGCCTGGTCCACGCAGGGGTGGCCCTCGTCGTAGGCGGTGTGACCCTCGCCGTGATAGGTGACGAGGTGGCTGGTGACGAGTTGTTTGGCGAGCTGCTTCGCGTCGCCGTACGGTGTTGCCGGGTCGCCTGTCGTTGCGACCATCAGTATCGGTGCGCTGCCGGCCGCATGGATGGGCAGTGGGGTGACGCTGGGGCCGAACGTCCAACCGCTGCAGAACAGGTCACCGTACGCGTCGTAGGGTCCCAGCATTGGCGCCGACTTCTCCAACTTCTTCAGGTCGCGGGCATCGAAGGCGAGGTCCACGGAGTGTCCGCCCTCGAGGCAGCTGATCGCATCGAACGCGGCCGTCGAATTGTCGTAGTAGGTGCCATCCGACTCACGGTCGTTGTATTCGTCAGCGAGCACAAACGATTCAGTTGCCTTCCCGGCGATGACCTGAGTGAAAGCCTTATTGAGGTCCGGCCATTCCGTCGTGTCATACAGGGCGTCGCTGATGCCGGTGGCCAGCGTCGCCCCGTCGAGAACACGGCCGTCGGAGTTCGGTATCGGGTGCTTGTCCGCGCTCGACAGCAGAGCTTCGACGCGTGACTTGGCGCCCGCCAAAGTGCCGGAGAACGCGCACGGGATGTGTCCGGTCGCTTTCGCGGAGCCTCCAAGACACGACTTCAGGAAGGCCACCAAGTCGCCGTCAAACGCGATGGCCTGGCTGTCGCCGTTGCCGCCGCTGCCCTCATCCGCCCACGGGTTATCGGGGCCGTCGAAAACCATGCGCCCGACGTTGGCGGGATACAGCCCGGCGTAGACAGTTCCCAGGTAGGTGCCGTACGAATAGCCCAGATAGTTCAGCTTTTTTTCACCGAGGGCGGCACGCACGACGTCGAGGTCGTGGGCGGCGTTGACGGTGTCGACGTGAGCAATCAGTGGCCCGGTGTTCTTCACACACGCGTCCGCCAGCGTTCGCGACCGCTTCTTCTGATCCGCGATCCACGCCGACGACCCGATGGCGCCGGGCGTTGGGGCGTAAAGATAGGCATCCTGCTGCTTATCCGACAGACATTTGATGGGCGTCGAGTACCCCACCCCTCGCGGATCGATGCCGATGATGTCGAAATGGGTCTCGACTGACTTGTCCACGGCATCCTGAACATCGCTGTCGACGAGTTCAACACCGGACTCTCCCGGGCCGCCGGGATCAACGACAAGCGCCCCATCTCGCGCCCCCGTCGCGCGATGCCGAATGAGAGCGACACGCACGGAACCGGAACCCAGGTTCTGCCAGTCGAGCGGCACGAGCACATCGCCGCACTGCACATGCGAGTCGCAGGTTTGCCAATCGATGGTCTGCTTGTAGTACTTCGACCGAAGAGAATCGGTCATCGGCACCCGCAGCGTCGCGATCTGTGCTGTGCCAGACCTGCCGACCGAGTAGTCACTCGGCGCACAGGACGTCAGCGTCATCGAAAGGGCCACCAGCGACGCCACGACGATCGCTCGACGAAAACGGTGCGTCCCCCGGTTCATGCACTCACCCTATTTGCTCGCACCCGGCCGCGAGCACGCGACGCGGCGCTCTGCGAGACGCCAGGGCGGTGCCGCCGCGACTACCAAAGGGGCGCGCCCGCAGACGGCCAACGCCCGCCGAAGCGAGCGGGCGTTCGATGCGGTGGACCTAAGGAGAAGGCTTTCGAACATTGCCCCCGAACTTAGTATCGTTTTGAAGCGGCGGGCTTCCTGACCAGCTATTTTCACAGAGGGCTGACAGGATCGTAAACGATCGTTTCTGAACGGGACTGAACGCGCGAACCCCGTTGGGCGTGTTTATGCCGTGCTCTGAATCTGCGCAAGGAAGGACGCAAACAACCGAGGCGTGTCCCACACACGATTCAGCCTCGTGACAAGATCTTCCGTCCGACCAGGCTCGACCGCACGGATTCGAAAGTAGTCAAGTTCTGAATCGGACGAAACGGCGATAGCTAGCGGCTGCCCAGCCACCATTCGACAAAATTCTTCGAGGAAAGTCTCGGCTGAATTACCGCTAACGCCCGTGCGATCTTTCAGATCGCTCCAGGAGTCAAAGATCACCTCACCCTCCTGTTCATTCGAGGCGCGCTCAAGAAAGAACGGTGAAAAGGCTCCTCGCCGTCCGGCACTGTACTTCGAAAGAGACCACCCCGGCCTCACCATCAGATCGCGCCGAATGTCTTCGGGCAATATTCGGTTCGGATTGAGGTCAAACCACTTCAGGTTGAGACTCGCGATGGTTTCCGCGTCGCGCATTTTCTTTACGCCGAAAAGGGATAGACCCTCCAACCGATTAAGGTCTTTGAGACGCGCCGCCCCCAACACGACGGGGATATCTCGAATAGTTAGCCACTCCAGCGAAGGTGACCGGGCGACGCTAGCAAGATCAAATGAGTCAGCCGACTCGACACTGAGATTGCGCAACGCGGACGCGTCTTCGACAGCCGAGAGATTCCTAGCGGCGGGCCCGGAAATCCCAAAGGACAATAGTTTTCCGCGGACAAGCGTCCCCTCGGGCAGCCAAGGGCCGACTGTTAGGTCCACCACGTTTCGATTCAGGACGGCAGTCGATGAGTTCGGCCCCCTGACAACAAAGTGCTGCAGGGACTCGAGGCTCTCTAGGCTTACGTGAACCGGTGGATCGGCCCAAAAGTTGAGTCGCGTAGCGTTTCTGCAATCATCGATAACTTCCCAGTTGGAAATTTTATCGGTGTGGACGGTGGCGATTTCGATGTCGAAAGATTTGACGTGATTCGGCCTGGGTTTAGTTCCTAGTTGGTTCCCTGTCTGGCGGTCGCCAGCGGGGAGGTTTCTTGGTCAGCGTAATACTCGTGTTCGACTTCGAGCGGGGTACGCATGTCGAGTTCGCCGTGGAGGCGGTGGTTGTTCCACCACCACACGTATTCCAGGGTCGCGAGCTCGACCTGCTCGACGGTGCGCCAGGGCCCTTGCCTGCGGATGAGCTCGGTTTTGTAGAGACCATTGACGGCCTCGGCGAGGGCGTTGATGCTCCTATAGTTGTCAACTCGTCTTCAGGACACCGTTTTCTGCGGGGTGGATCAGGTGGAAGACCTCGCGGATGACGTATCTCTTCAGGCAGCGGATGATGTCGCGTTTGCTGAGTCCTTCTGCGGTTCTGCGGGCGACGTAGTCGATCGTGGGCTGATGGAATCGCATGCGAACGATGACGGTCCGGTAGATTGCGGCGTTGAGTTGTCGGTGGCCGCCATGGTTGATTCGGTGTCGGCCGGAGGTCATGCCTGACGAGGCTGGGATCGGGCTGATGCCGGCCAGCTTCGCCAGGGCTGCCTCGGATCGGATGCGCTCGGGATTGTCGCCCACGACGATGAGGATCTCCGCTGCGGTATCGATCCCAATCCCGAACGGTTCGATGAGCTGAGGGGCAGTTCGAAGGACAAGTTCCTGGATCATCGACTCCAGTTCAGTGATCTCGGCGTCGAGGCTGAGCCAGCGACGCGCCAAGGACCGCAGCGTGTGCCGGATGCTGTCGTCGGGGGTCTCGAGCCTGGCTGGCCGCAGCGAGCCGAGATGGCGGGCGAGCATGACCTGTGATTTGCGGGCCGTGTCGTGGCGGAGCTGGTCAGGGGCGTGGATGAGCATCGCTTTCAGCGTGATCATCGCGGATGAGCGGTCTTTCACCGCTGTGTCGTGGGCGACTTTCAGCTGGCGGATCATCTCGACGGTTCCGTCAGCGGTCTTCGGCTCGGCGGTCGCATAGCCGGCCAAAACAGCGCGGGCGGCGTTCTCCGCGTCGAGGGTGTCGGACTTTCCGACGAGGCGACGCATGCGGCGGTCGGGCCGGTTCACCTCGATCACCCGGTGCCCGCTGCGTCTGATGAAAGATGTGAGACCCGCCCCGTATGAACCGGTTCCTTCGATCCCGAAACCGATGATCTGACCGAAACCGCCCGCCCAGTCGAGGAGCTGACGGTATCCGCCCGTGTCGGTCGCGATCGTGAGCGTCGCCAGAATGCCGCCGATGGAGTCCATCACCGCGGCGACGTGAACATGCTTATGCGTGTCGACGCCGATGACGACGTGACCAGATCGGGTGAGATTCAGGGGTGCTGCAACTACCATGGTGGTCCTGTTCTATCCGGGGTTAGGGTGTTGTCACGCTGACGCCGGCGGGTGGACAGGACTGTCACGGGGACGCTCTCGAAAGTTGCTCCAGGCTCCTATTAGGTCACGCCCGTCCGGCGCAGTGTTTTGTTACTGCGCCCAGCCGGACGGCTGACAGATCAACGCCAAGGCACCCGAAGGACCAATCGTAAGCAAGGGTCAAGCCGTCACGGCCAGGACTTCCGAATCCAGTCTGGATCCGACCAGAACAGACTGACAGTCGTAGCTGTCGCCAACGGTTCCGGTCGAGGGGGTCGCGCCGAGTTCCACGATCCGGTCCGTGTAAACCAAGGCCATGTAATTCGACCCGTGGTCGGAATGGTGCGTGAGCCCGTCAAGATTTCCGCCCGCTGCCCAGGCCGCCATGTCGAGGGCTTGGAGCGGGAGGATGTCGGCCTTCAACGTCGAAGCGACGTTCCAGCCCACGATCCGGCGGGAGTAAACGTCGGTGACGAAGGCGACATAAGCGAACCCGGACCACGTCGCAACATAGGTCACATCGGCGACCCAGAGCCGGCGAGGGCCGGTCGCGGTGAACCGACGTTGCACGAGATCAGCCGGCAGCTGGGCAGCCGGATCCCGCTTGGTGGTGAATACCCGTTTCGAGCGCCGCACCCCCTGAACAGACGCAAGTCGCATCAGCCGTTCGGTCTGGTCCCGGCCGACCGCCCAGCCCTGCCGTTTGAGCAGGGCGTGCATCTTGCGGCGCCCGTAGACCCCGTAGTTCTCGGCGTGCAGGCGAGCGACCTCGGGAACCAGCAGCTCATCCCGCAGGTGGCGTGCCGAGGCCGGGCGCGCCTTCGCGGCCCTGAAGCCGCGCGAGGTGAGAAACCCGCGAACCGCCGGGCGCAGCACCCGGCAGATGGCCTCGACCCCGAACTGATCCCTCATCTGATCGATGAACTGGATCATTTCGTCGTGGGACGGTCGAGTTCCTTGGCGAAAAACACGGACGCGGCCTTCAGTATCTCGTTCGCCCGCCTCAGCTCCGCGTTCTCGCGCTTGAGGTGCCGGTTCTCCTCGACCATGTCCGTCGAGACGCCGGGCCTTGCACCCGTGTCGACCTCGTATCGGCGCTGCCACATCCGCAACGTCTCAGGGCTCATGCCCAGCAACCCCGCAACGTGCCGGATCGCGGTCATCAGATTCGCGTGGTCCCCGCGCGCCTCGCCAAGCATCCGAAGAGCCCGCTGACGCATCTCGGGAGTGTATTTAGCCATCAGTTCCATCCTTGATCAAAAGACGGAACTAAACCCAGGCCGAAT
>CAVTXB010000004.1:0-350614 GCA_963738535.1 uncultured Actinomycetota bacterium | reverse complement strand
TCCAATACCCCCGTTGCATCCTTCACGCGCGCGACCGGAAATGGACGAGAGGAAGAAATGCGGCCCCACCCATGACGCATGCAGCAGGCCCCCTCATTGTCATCGGAGGCCATGAAGACAAGGAAGGATCGCGCACCATCCTCAGGGCTGTGGCCGCGGCCACCGGCGGTGGAAAATCGTGATCGCCACCGTCGCATCGCATAAGCCGAAAGGGTATTTCGCGAACTACCAAAAAGCGTTCGACGGTTTAGGCGTCGGCGAACTGGTGGAGCTCTACCTCGACTCACGAGAAGAAACCTTCGACGAGAAAGAACTGGCGATCCTGGACGGGCGGCCGGAGTCTTCTTCAGCGGCGGCGATCAACTGCGGCTCAGTAGCCAAGTTGGCGACAGCCCTATCGATAAACGGATTCGAGAAATATGGAACTCCGGCGGCGTGATTGCGGGCACATCGGCGGGAGCGTCGGTGATGAGCGAAACCATGCTCGTTCGCGGCACCAGCTCCGAATCGCACCGGATCGGTGACCTGCGAATGGCGGCCGGACTCGGCCTGATGAGGGACGTGGTCGTCGACCAGCACTTCGCCGAGAGGGGCCGCATCGGGCGGCTGCTCGGTGCCGTCGCGCAAAGCCCTCGAATTCTCGGGATCGGCATCGACGAGGACACCGCCATCAAAGTCGAGGGGGACAGCTTCGAAGTCCTGGGGTCGGGCGCCGTGTATGTCGTCGACGGCCGACACGTGAGCCAATCCAATATCTCGGAAGCCCGAGATGAGGCGGCTCTGTCGATGTTCGGCGTTCAGATGCACGTCCTCAGCGCCGGGGACAAATTAGACCTAACTAATCGAAAACCTGAATTGGGGGAGGGCTAAACGAGTCCGTCCGCCTCGCCGAACTCCGCGATTTCCGACCCCGCGCGCCCGTCGATTGTCTTTGATGCAAGCCCCTGACATCGAGTTTTTTGACCGATAGTCTCGACAGATGCTAATACTCGTCGTCATCCTGCTCGTGCTGTGGTTGATCGCGGCCGTCGTTGGCTTTGCGATTAAAGGCCTCCTTTGGATCGGGATCATTGCGATCATCCTGTTTGTCGCAACGGCTCTTATTAGCCTGCTGCGTCGCCGAACGGTGTCGGCAAGGCGGAAGACCGGCGAACCAGTGCTCGACCTCCGTACGCCGACCGATTGACTCCACCTTTGGCCAAGTTCGCGGTCCTCGGTTTTCGCGAGCCTGCGCGCGTCCGGAAATACAGCAAGCACGTAATTGTGAAGTGAGGGCGTCAGCGCCCCGGCGGGCTGGTCAGTACGCGAAGCTAGCGTCACGCAACTATTTTCTTCACGCCGAGCGCCGCCGCGGAACCTGCAGTTGAGTGGTGGCTTCGATTTTGACGTTGGCCCGCTCAGCCTTCTTGCTAATTCAAGGGGTCGACGCCACTGTGTTCGGTTCTTTGAGTGAACGGGTGAACGAAACGGGTTGTCGCGTCCGGGTGACCCACGGCCGCGTGGCCGGGTGCCCTTGCGCGAACAGACTCCCGGCTCCGCCCGTCTACATCGCGGCGGCCGTGTTCATCGTGCTGCTGGTCCTTCTCCTCCCGGTGTTCGAACGGGCTCACATCCCGCCGGTTTTGCTCGTCCTTATCGGAGCGCTCTTTCTAATCGTGCTGTTTGGGACAACAGCGATAGGACTCTCCATTGGACGGCGAATCGTCGGTGACCACGTTGAGGTCGCGATCCGTGCGCCCGGCGAGCGGTGGCGACACGGACCGCTAGCTGTGCGACCCGGCCACTCACTTTCCAGGCGTACGCAGTTCAACTTCGCATCCCATCCGGGAACCCAGTCGAGTTTGACGAAGACGAACTCGGTAAAGACACAGCCAGGCGCCCGGGCCTACGTCAGATTTGGAAGCTCAATCCTCAGCTCCACATTGTCCAAGCCAAAACGGACCTCGGGATTCGCGAACTGGCAGCGCTACCGAGCACGTTAGAAGAACTACGAGAGCGCCTCAATGAGAATGGGCCGACGACAGCGCAGCGCGCGACACTCCAGCAATAGGCGTTCTCGCATTGACGACCAGTTGAACCACCCACAGATGAAACGCAGAGGGCAATCAAACCCGTGGGAGGTAACGTAGTCGACTCGGGATTGCCCGCCTTCCCAAGTCAGTTCGAGAAATCGTCGTTTTCGTCTGGCGGGTGGGGCTCGCCGGCGACGGGTCGTTGGGGCTGCAACCGGGCGATCTTGCCTCGGAGTTCCTCCAGGAGCGGCGGGTCGCTCAAGTCGACTTCGTTGTCATCCACCGGGGAGGCCATCAGCTCGCTGCTGGGCCCGATGAGAAGGCGCGCGATCCCGCGGGTGCCGCTGTCTGAGGTCACAGGAATTTTGACGAGGTCTGACTTCCCGACGTCGGCGAGCGCGTGCGCGTAGTCCATCACCGCCTCCGCGACGTCATTGCCAACCTCGACTGACCCTCCGGCGTAGTACAGCTTGATCATCTATGCAGCATGCCGACTTCGTTCGGCGCAGGACAGGACTTGAAGTCTCCGTCGGTTGAGCGTAAAACCGCGACCCGTGGGTCGTTTGCTTCCCGAAGGCGGACAGCATATTATTTTCGTGATTTCGCCCAGACCCCGCGGAATTGGCTGACGCCCGGTGCTGCTCAGGTGTCGTCTTCGCCAACGAAGGACCGCTCAGATGGGATACATCCAATACGGGACCCCGAGAATGCAGATCGCGTTTGACGACCGAACGTTGGCGCACATCCAAGTGGTCGCGATGGCGAAACTTCGTCGCGGCGAGGGCTTCTTCTTCTCCTGGATCGACGATCCCGAACTCGGAAACGGCCGCAGCAGCATCTGGTTGAACACCAGCATCCCGCTGTACTTCCACTTCGCCCAAGGTTCCCGCCACGAGCTGAACTGGGACTGGCTAGAGATCCTCAGCCTTAGCGCAAACAGCGCTCAAGGCCTCACCCTCGTCGCCGAACCCGGACGAGAAGTTGACAAGCCACAATCAAACGTCGGCTCCACGCCGTCGCGGCGAGTCGCTATCACGAATCACTAACACGCGGGTTCGCCGCAGCACGCGGCCGCCCGCCGGCCGTCTGAGCTGCTGATCCCGACAAGGGCGCAGTTTCGAACGCGCTAGATCGTGTGCGATGCCGCGTCTCGTTCGACACCTCCCCGATAGGTCGGCGCGCCGCCTGTCGCCACCTGTGACGAGGGGCCAGCGTCCCCGTCGATACGGGTGCCCAACGTCAAGGCGCCTTTTCGTCTAGAGCATGCCATTTGCCCTGCCTCTGCGATCCAAGTGCGGGCGAATGTTGCGACGCGGAGCAAGAGGTGGTCAGCCCGTCAGATGCGACCGGACCCCTACGATGTTGACGCGACGGGTGGCCAGGCGATGCCGAGCCGAGCGGCAAGCGCCACCGCGTCGAAGGGTGCATGCACTTTCATGTCGTTGTCGAAATACACGTAAACGTCGTGTCCGGTCGCGCTCCACTCGACAATATCTGCAGCCCACGCATCAAGGGACTGGGTGGTGTAGCCGCTTGAGTACAACTCCTCGGCGCCGTGAAGCCGCACGTAGACGAAATCGCTGGTTAGGTCCCGGTTCTGGGGCCACCTGCCAGCGGTGTCCGCGACCACGAACGCGACGTCGTTGGCGCGGAGTAGCGCCGCAACCTGTTTTCCGATGAACTCTGGATGCCTGGCCTCGAGAGCGTGCCGCAGGGGCCGCTCGGGTTGTGGCTCCAGCCACGCTCTGTCATCCACGCGTGCGTCGTGTTTACGAGCCACCGAAAGGGCCTCCGAAGTGGTGCGCGGCAAGAGGGCGAAGAATCGTTCGAGTTGGTCAGCGTCGAACGCATGCCGCTCCGGCAGCTGCCAAAGGATGGGTCCGAGTTTATTGCGGAGCGCCAATACGCCGGATGCGAAGAAGTTCGCTACCCCGGTCTCGACGTTCTGCAGTCGTTTGAGGTGGGTGATGAAGCGTGCGCCCTTCACTGCGAAGGTGAATTCGTCTGGTGTCTGTGCGTACCACGCCAGATAATTCTGCGGACGCTGAAGCGAATAGAACGATCCGTTCAATTCGATTGAGTTAAGCCTGCTCGCGGAATATTCGAGCTCGTCCCGCTGGGGCACGCCCCGCGGGTACCAGACGCCCCGCCACCCCGGATATCGCCAGCCCGAAATGCCGATCCGCACCTTGCCGGTGGCTGTATTTGGTCGATTCATTTCGGTGGGGTTGTCTTCTTGGGGAGTGGGTGGGGCGCGGCGACACAGGCCACGGCGGCTCCGTTCCGAGCAAGCGCGACCGATCCAGCCTGCCCGGCAAGCCTCGTCATTTCATAGGCTTACCAAATTACGCACAGATTCTCTATCAGGGCCCGACCTCCCATTCCGATCTTGATGGAGGACGGACGTGCGCGGAGCTGTCGTCCCGCTGGAGGTCATGGCGGTCTTCCTGGAGATCTCCTTTGGCCCCCGTCTTCGTCTCCGCGCCGTACGACCCAGTAGGAAGGGTCGAGGTGTACCGATCGGTCGTGTCGTCGTAGCCTTGTGGGGGTGTGGGCAGATGAGGATGCGGTACTCAGGGATAAGGCCGGCGAGAATGCAGTGCAAGCCGTCGGCGAGTCGATTTCTACGGCGGAACTCGATGCCCTCATCCGCGAGCGCCTGTTATCAGCTCGCGCCACCTTCGAGCGGTTGCGCATAGAGTATCGCGCGGATTTTGATGATATTCGTCGCGCAGCCGAGGTTGTGCTGCAGTCCCAGAACGCGACCGTGGAGTCGCTCTCCACTGTAATGTCCGTTGATCACTCCCGGGCTGTCATCCTGCTGAACAAACTGGAGGAATTGCACGTTGTCGCGGAGCGAGGGGGGCTCCCTTGGCGCACGGTCCTCGTCGGGCCGGAGGCTGCGTGGATTTTCTCCGACGAGGAACCGCCGTTCGGAGGGTAATTTACTTGTCCTGGCAACGTACCTTCGGGCGCGAATAACACGACGCCGGTCTGTGCAAAATGGGGCCGAGAGAAGTGGGTCCCCGCGGCTAGCCCTAGTCGCGGGGACCCCACTCGGCCGGGGGCACTTACCTACACATCCCGGAACCCGAATTACTTCCCACGCTACGTGAAGTGACTGGTGTGTCTAGATCCCCGTAGGGGTCACACGGGGCAACAAAGTGAGGGTGAGGGTCCCGGCCCTGACGTCGAGCCGGGGCCCCGATGCAGCCTGGGTGCTGCCACCGGTAGTCCGGTTCACAAGAGCCTAAAGAGGGTCGGGCGCGCGCCGACAGGACTTGACAGATCTCATCCCAGCAGCAGCCGCTTACGGCCCGAGCTCGCCGACCCAGACGCGACACGCTCACCCGCTGCACCGGGTCGTCAGAGTTTTTCATGCCCGTGTTTTGCGTGAGTGTCGCCAGCGATGGGGCGGTGAGGTTGAAGCCGCGACTTTGTCGCGCATATTCGCGAGTAGCGGCGGCCCGGTGAGGTCGATGTCGTTGTGTCCGACGGGGGAGGCCATCGGCTCGCTGCTCGAACCGAGATGCACGCGAGTGATCCCGCGAGGGCCGGTTCCGAGATGGCGGGCATCGTGACGAGATCGGACGTTCCGAGATCCGCCAATGCGTGAGCGTATCCATCGCCCCTACGGCGACCTCGTCCCCCAACTTTCATCGTGCCGCCCGCGCAATGAAGGTTGACCGCCCGCACCTTTCTCGTAGTTCTCCTTCGGCGTTGGGTCGTGAAGTCCCAAATGGTTTGGCGTACAGCCCGCGTTCCGTCTCGCGAGGGGCGGGCGATCGGGGAGTAGCATCCCAATTGGCTCCGCCTAGACCTCGCGGAGTCGCTACCTTGCGGGCGGCACGCGGTGCTGCCCCATGAGCGGAGGGTCGCTGCGATGGGTTACCTGCAATACGGCACCTCGGGTACACAGATCAGATTCGATGATCGCACCCTGGCACATCTCCAAATCGTCATCACGGCCAAGCTGCGCCGCGACGAGAGCTTCTTTTTTTCCTGGCTCGACGACCCCGCGCTCGGTGATGGCCGCAGCAGCATCTGGCTGAGCACCAGCATCCCCCTCCTATTCCATTTCAGCGCAACCGCCGGCCAGGATGTGAATCGGGACTGGCTCGATCTGCTGAGCGCAACCGCGAACAGCGCCCAAGGGTTATTCCTCGCCGATGAGCCCGGACGTGTCACTCCGCGACCGCAAGCCACCGGCACGCCCACTTCAAAAGCGAAAACACACGATTCAACCCACCTTGCTGTACCCAGCGGCCGGCCGCGGCCGAGCTGAAATTGCCCCGCGCGTGTCCCTCGGATTAAATTCGACCCGGGCGCTTCCCTGAGGGTGAGGAAACGAGTGTCAGTCCGAGCTTCACGAGCGCTGAACGCGTTCCCCCACGGTCGCGGTTCTTACGAATAACCGCCACGAGAAACCCTCGAACTGGCTGGATGTGCGCGTACACGAGAATGGGCCCCGGACACGCTCAGGCACACTCCGACCGTGTCAAGCTACTCATATGAGCGTCGGATCGAGACTTCGCAGCGGCTGGCTTTTCACCATCAAGCACAGCCTGAACCTTCTCACCCTGAAGTTGGCTCGCCACGGCAACCAGAACTTCTCCATTGTCCGCACGGTGGGGCGCAAAAGTGGCAAGACCTTCGAAACACCGATCATGGTGCAGCCGATCAAGGGTGGTTTCGTGTGCGAGCTCACCTACGGCCCCCAAGTGAACTGGTACCGGAACCTGGTCGCCGCCGACGGCGGCGAGATAATCCGTCAAGGTGTGACGACGAAGATTGTGGCTGTCGAACCGATGGCGACAGCGGACGGCATCGCGGCGTTTCCCCCGTCCCAGCGGCTTGTACTCAAGGTACTTAGACGCACCCAGTTCGTGAAACTGATTGCCAAATAGGGGTCATGGGCTCCCAGGTTCGGGCGCCGAGCTGGCCCAGGCAGACTGTGCGTGCTTCTCCTACATCTCATCGACCACATCCTGAGGGGCTTGAATGGTGAAGGCAGCCGCCAACGCGGCGAGCATTGACCGCCAACTGACTTGACCCACACGTCCACGAGTCCTCCCCGCAATACCGAGCTGAATGTTCCCGGCAGCTGTGTCCTCAGTCGACCACCCCCGCCCGGGCGAGCGCGCTCTGATGGGCTTTCAGGCTGCCACGAGGAGTGTTTCGACGAGGCCGGCCAGTTGCCGCAGAAAGTGAAGGTCTTCCGGGGTGAATTGGTGCGGGTTGGTGTAAAGCACGCAGATGGCGCCCACGGGCACACCACACGGGTCAAGGATGGGATGTCCCGCGTACGCACGAATGTTTCCTTCCGCAACGATCGGCAAGGAGGCGAACGAGACATCAGCGGTGGTATCGGGCACAACAAACGCGGCGTTCCCCTGGATCGTCCATTCGCAGAACGTTGTTCCTCTGGGCGTCTGGGCCAGCTCGGCGCCGGCCACGGCTTTGAACCATTGTCGGTCGGGGTCCATGAAGCTTATTGCGGCAATATCCGACCGGAACCGATCCCGGGCCCGAGCCACAATCTGCTCGAATCGTTCGTCCGGCGGGGTGTCTATGATCCGGAGGGCTTGAACGGCGAGGTTGAGGGTGTCTTCGTGAATCTGCTTCGGATGCAGTTGCACACGATCCGCGATGACCCGACTGATCTCGGGCGCGATCAGGCTTGCCTGATACCGGTACGTCTCGCTGTTGGGGGAACGGCCCGCCCAGGTCGATTTGATGGGCTGAAACGGGAGAACCGTAATATCCCCGCGGCGCCGAGCCAGGCGCTCTAATTCCTCACCCAATCGTTCGGTGAGACGATTGATGGGCGCGCGGGCGGCGCGAGAAACCCCCAACGCCTCCACAAGGGAGGGGGTTTCGAGAACAAAGACCTCGGGATCGTCGGGCAGGCCGGGCCGAAAGTGTGAGATCAGTGCATCCAGTTCACCCGACCACCAGCGTGGGTTTACGCCCTCGAGAACGTCCTGCACTCCCACAAAAAGGACGACGGCGTCGTACCAGTGCGGGGCGATGTGCTGCGCTAGCTGACGAGCCCGGGGTGATGGTCACGCGGCGGGCGACGGCAACGCTCATGTCGACTCCTCGGTTCGTGAGCTGTGCAACCTGTCGAGCGAGGTGCCCGGCCAGGGCCACGTCCTGGGAGCGCACTCCGTAACCGGTAGCAGATCCGCCTCCGAGAAGAAGGATCTGCAGCGGGTCACGGCCCGGCGCCCTCACAACGGTGTGTTCGGGCGGGGTTGGCGAAGAGGGCCAGTCGTTGGCGGTGAACACCCGCCACGCAGGCAGCCATCCGAGAATGTTGGGTCTCGGAAAGCGGGTGTTGAAAGCCATGTGCACCTGCTTGTTCGAGGGAGCGGGGTTGTGGTCAGACCCCTCACCATTCAGCGTAAAACTGCTCTTCCGCTTCGGCGACACCCACTACGAGGGGGACGATCACTCGCCGCAGTCTCGCGACCGGATGACATCTTCTTGACGCCAGACCGGCATCCGACATTCCTGTGTCGGCCCGCTATCGTTTCTGGAAGCTCGGCCAGGACCACGCCAGCCGGATTCGCTTCGATTCGCGCTCCAAAGAAAACTCAGCTCTCCCCAATTCCCGGCGTACAGTCATCCGATGCCTGAGCAGCACTCACCTGTACCCGTGGGAGAGCGTGGGTGCTATACAGTGCGCATCGACGACATGAATTTCCAGGTCTTCAATGCCAACGGACAGGCCCTCGGCCTCGTATGGGAAGTAACCGGCACGCCCGGGCAGTTTCGCTGCGCCCCTACGTCCAACACGGGGCGGCCCATCCATGGTGGTGTTCACATCTCCCTAACGGAGGCAGCCCAGCACTGCGTTCTGAATGCCGCCCAGTAGGCACAAGCTCAAGGTGCAACACGTTCAGTTCTGACTCAAAGCGATCCACCCGAGAGCGCCAGACCATCACTAACACACGGACTGATTCGGCCTGGGTTTAGTTCCGTCTTTTGATCAAGGATGGAACTGATGGCTAAGTACACACCAGAGATGCGGCAGAGGGCTCTTCGGATGCTTGTCGAGTCGCGGGCGGAGCACCCGAATCTGATGACCGCTATCCGTCATGTCGCGGGGTTGCTCGGGATGAGCCCCGAGACGTTGCGGATGTGGCAACGTCGTTACGAGGTCGATGCCGGGCAGCGGTCCGGCGTGACAAGTGATGGCGCGGCGGAGATCCGCCAGCTGCGGCGCGAGGTCGCGGAGTTGAAGAAGGCGAACGAGATTCTGAAGGCCGCGTCCGTGTTTTTCGCCAAGGAACTCGACCGTCCCACGACGAAATGATCCGGTTCATCGATCAGATGCGCGGTCAGTTCGGGGTCGAGGCCATCTGCCGGGTATTGCGCCCAGCAGTTCGCGGGTTTCTCACCTCCCGCGGCTATCGCGCCGCGAAACGACGCCCGGTGTCAGCCCGTCAGCTGCGGGACGAACTCCTGGTTCCGGGAGTCGCGCGTCTGCACGCGGAGAACTACGGGGTTTAGGGGCGGCGGAAGATGCATGCCCTGCTGAAACGCCAGGGCTGGGCGGTGGGCCGCGACCAGACCGAACGCCTGATGCGGCTCGCGTCCGTTCAAGGAGTCCGGCGGACGAAACGATTGTTCACCACCAGGCGCGATCCCGCCGCCGCGCTGCCGGCTGATCTCGTGCAACGCCGGTTCACCGCGCCCGGCCCGCGACGACTTTGGGTCGCGGACGTGACCTATGTTGCGACATGGTCCGGGTTCGCGTATGTCGCCTTCGTCACCGACGTGTTCTCCCGACGGATCGTGGGATGGAACGTCGCCGCGACATTGAATGCCGACATCCTCCCGCTGCAGGCGCTCGACATGGCCGCCTGGGCAGCGGGCGGGGACCTCGACGGGCTCACGCATCACTCGGATCACGGACCGAACTACATGGCGATGGTTTACACAGACCGGATCGTCGAGCTCGGCGCGATTCCCTCGACCGGGACCGTTGGTGGTAGTTACGACTGTCAGTCTGTTCTGGTCGGATCCAGACTGGATTCGGAAGTCCTGGCCGTGACGGCTTGACCCTTGCTTACGATTGGTCCTTCGGGTGCCTTGGCGTTGATCTGTCAGCCGTCCGGCTGGGCGCAGTAACAAAACACTGCGCCGGACGGGCGTGACCTAATAGGAGCCTGGAGCAACTTTCGAGAGCGTCCCCGTGACAGTCCTGTCCACCCGCCGGCGTCAGCGTGACAACACCCTAACCCCGGATAGAACAGGACCACCATGGTAGTTGCAGCACCCCTGAATCTCACCCGATCTGGTCACGTCGTCATCGGCGTCGACACGCATAAGCATGTTCACGTCGCCGCGGTGATGGACTCCATCGGCGGCATTCTGGCGACGCTCACGATCGCGACCGACACGGGCGGATACCGTCAGCTCCTCGACTGGGCGGGCGGTTTCGGTCAGATCATCGGTTTCGGGATCGAAGGAACCGGTTCATACGGGGCGGGTCTCACATCTTTCATCAGACGCAGCGGGCACCGGGTGATCGAGGTGAACCGGCCCGACCGCCGCATGCGTCGCCTCGTCGGAAAGTCCGACACCCTCGACGCGGAGAACGCCGCCCGCGCTGTTTTGGCCGGCTATGCGACCGCCGAGCCGAAGACCGCTGACGGAACCGTCGAGATGATCCGCCAGCTGAAAGTCGCCCACGACACAGCGGTGAAAGACCGCTCATCCGCGATGATCACGCTGAAAGCGATGCTCATCCACGCCCCTGACCAGCTCCGCCACGACACGGCCCGCAAATCACAGGTCATGCTCGCCCGCCATCTCGGCTCGCTGCGGCCAGCCAGGCTCGAGACCCCCGACGACAGCATCCGGCACACGCTGCGGTCCTTGGCGCGTCGCTGGCTCAGCCTCGACGCCGAGATCACTGAACTGGAGTCGATGATCCAGGAACTTGTCCTTCGAACTGCCCCTCAGCTCATCGAACCGTTCGGGATTGGGATCGATACCGCAGCGGAGATCCTCATCGTCGTGGGCGACAATCCCGAGCGCATCCGATCCGAGGCAGCCCTGGCGAAGCTGGCCGGCATCAGCCCGATCCCAGCCTCGTCAGGCATGACCTCCGGCCGACACCGAATCAACCATGGCGGCCACCGACAACTCAACGCCGCAATCTACCGGACCGTCATCGTTCGCATGCGATTCCATCAGCCCACGATCGACTACGTCGCCCGCAGAACCGCAGAAGGACTCAGCAAACGCGACATCATCCGCTGCCTGAAGAGATACGTCATCCGCGAGGTCTTCCACCTGATCCACCCCGCAGAAAACGGTGTCCTGAAGACGAGTTGACAACTATAGGAGCATCAACGCTCTCGCGGAGACAATCAACGGGCTCTACAAAACCGAGCTCATCAAACCGCGAGGGCCCTGGCGGACCTGCGACCAGGTCGAGCTCGCGACGCTGGAATATGTGTGGTGGTGGAACAACCAACGCCTCCACGGCGAACTCGACATGCGCACCCCTATCGAAGTCGAGACCGAGTACTACGCTGACCAAGAATCGACCCCGCTGGCACCCGCCAGACAGGAAAACACCTAGGAACTAAACCCAGGCCGAATCAGTGTAGCCGTCTCTTTGAAGTTGCTGGCGCACGTTGTCCCAGCTCGAAGAGTCTGCCCAGGCCCCGTGAACCAGCACGA
This sequence comes from uncultured Actinomycetota bacterium, assembly GCA_963738535.1. Taxonomy (GTDB): domain Bacteria; phylum Actinomycetota; class Actinomycetes; order Actinomycetales; family Microbacteriaceae; genus Galbitalea. Next base: position 338,900 of record CAVTXB010000004.1, on the reverse strand, counting down.
TGGTTGGTTTGGCAACGGGAGACGGGGCGGACGAGGTGGAGTTGGCCAGGGCGGGTGCGATGGCTGCGGTTGTGGTCAGCGCGGCAACGCCGAGGCCGATGGCTGCTACGCGGAGGGATGTGCGGAGTTTCATGATCTTTGTGTCCTTTGTTTGTTGTGGGTTCTTCTCGATACCGGTAGCACCGGAGTGGAATTAGAGCGATTGGGATTTCAGCCAGGCAAGAGTTGTGTCGGCGACACCCCGCCACCCTGAGTCGAGAACCAGAGAGTGGCCACGGTCGGGGAACACGCGCAGGTCGGTGACCGCCGCGGACTTCGAGTAGAGGTGGTACGCGGCCTCGGCGACGACCTGCGGCACCGTGTGGTCTTTGCCTCCGGCGATGAAGAGGAGCGGCCCGCGATCGGACTTGGTCGTGTCGACGGCGGCGGGGGAGGTTTTGCTGAAGTTGGCGGTCGAGGCCTCGAACAGCGGTCGACCCGGGCCGGGGATGGTCCACTCGGCATACAGCCGGTTCGATTCGGTCTCGCTGATGGCGTTACCGAAGCCGTAGCGGAATTGCTTCGCCGTGAGTGAGACCGCCTTCTTGCGGTTACCCGGGCTTTTCAAGACCGGGAGTCCCGAGCGGATCTGCGCGAACGGCACGGGCTTCACGCCCTTGATCTGACCGGGGTCGATCGCAACCGCAGCGATCGCGTCGCCCGATGCGAGCAACTTCTGGGCGATGAGTCCGCCAAACGAGTGGCCGATAACGATCGGCTTTGACGGCAGGTCGGCAATGACGGCACGGTATGCGGCCGTGATGTCGTCGATGCCCACGCCGGCGAGCGCCGCCGCGTTCTTCCGTGTTGCCTCGACGGTCTGCAGATCTCCGGGCCACCCGGGCGCGGAAGGCTCGTAACCCTCGGCGCGGAACAGGTCCTGCCAGGGCTGCCACGCGGCGGAGTGGATCCAGAGTCCGTGGATGAAGATGACGGGAGTGGGTGATGACATGTCTTGCTCCTTCGTGATTTGAATGTAGACTAACTAGTAACGCTACCGAGAGCATGCAGCAAATCTCGAAGGAGCGCAACCTCGATTTCAGAACCACGAGAAATCGGGCGACAAGTAAGGTGAGGAAGATAATGTCGAGCGCAAACCAGTCAGCGACGATCAGCACGCGAACAGGACCAGCCACACGCCAGCGCATTTTGGATGCCGCGACCGAGCTGTTCTACGCGAACGGTCTGCGCTCCGTCAGTGCCGATCGGATCGTCGCGCAGGTTGGCATAACCAAGGTGACCTTCTACCGCCATTTCCCCACCAAGGAAGACCTGATCGTCGCCTACCTCGAGCGACGGGCCGAGTGGGAGCGCGCCGCCGTGGAGTCTGCTCGTGCAGCTGCGCCCGGAAACCCGGCCGAGGCACTCCGCATGATCGTCGATGGCATCGGCCAGGAGAGCTGCTCTCCCGGTTTCCGCGGATGCCCTTTCATCAACGCGGCCGCCGAATACGCGGACCCCGACCATCCCATCCGCCACGTGGTCAACACGCACAGGCAGTGGTTCAAAGGCGCGCTCGAGGAATTCCTGGTTGAGCTTCGAGTGCCCGATTCCTCGCGCGTGGCGGACCAATTGGTGATTCTGCGCGATGGCGCCATGATCAGCGGCTACCTTGGTGACCCGACGATTGTCGCCGACGCGCTCTACAACGCTGGTGTCGCCGTCATCGAGCGTCGCAACGAGGCAAATGAGGCTCGATATGCGTGGGACAACACGTTTCTGGAGCCCGGGGTTCCCAGGCCACGCCCGCGATAGTCCTGACTGGCTTCGATGCCGCAATCGATGGCGATGTTTGGTGCTGACATTTCCCCTCGTTGGTGAGGCATGAGCCTGTTGATCTTCGTGTCGGTCTCAGTACCTGTCAGTAGCTCCCGGACGTTTCGCGCTGTGCGGCGGGGACGTTCCGTGTCGAGCAGGGGATCCCGCGAGATACGTTCTTTGCGATCCGAAAACGGGCTGAGACGCCTAACCCTGCAGTGATGCGAGGTTCGCGCTCTGAACTCATCCATGAGCGCTCTCGCGATCAAGGAACACTCGGGGCCAGACCTCCGGCGGCCCTCAGCGTGTTGGCATCGAGTGCTGGTGGTCGGCCGAACCAGCGCCGATATTCTCGGCTGAATTGCGACGCGCTTCCATAGCCGACCACGTAGCCGACGCCGGCGACATCGTCAGGTGACGTAAGGAGCAGCCGGCGTGCTTCGCTCAATCGGAGTTGCTTCTGGAACTGGATCGGGGTCATCGACGTCGCGGCGCGGAAGTGGCGGTGGAACGTTGCAGCGCTCATTCCCGCGAGCCGAGCGAGGTCTTCGACGAGCACCGGCTCGGCGTAGTGCTCTCGCAGCCAGCGGATGGCGCGGGACACGTGGGCGAGGCTGCTATCGGCGAGACCGATCTGTCGCATGATTGCACCCTGTTCGCCGCTGAGCAGACGCCACACGATCTCTCGCTCGATCCCTGGCGCGAGGGCCGGGATGTCGGCTGGGTGGTCGAGCAGTCGCAGCAGGCGAACGGCCGGGTCGAGGAGTTCCGGTGGCGTCGAACTCACCACTAGTCCAGTGAATCCTGTGGGCCGTGCCAGTGAGTTCGTCTCGAGCAGGAGGCTGGCGATGAGCCCGGGCCGGAGGGCGACGCTCATCACGACGAACGGTTTCTCTTGGCTGGCGCTGAGCACGAACCCGCTGACCGGAAGATCGACCGAGGTGACGACGTACTGGCCCTCGGCATAGTCATAATCGCGGTCGCCGAGCCTCGTGCGCTTGGCGCCCTGCGCGACGATTGTCAGCGACGGTTCGAACACACTTGCCGCGGGGTCGGTTGTGCGCGGAACTGCGGCGATGCCGACGCCATCGAGAATCCCGCGACGAATACCGCCGTCAGCGTGCCGCACTATGAGTTCGCGAAGCTCGTCGAGCAGTCCCATGCCGCAAGCCAATCCGATGGCCCCACGACGCACAATGCCCGGCGGCACATTCCGGTCGATGTTGATAGGAATGTGCAATCGTCTGAGTGGAACGGACTACTGGTAATTTCGGACCACTGGTGAGATGGAGGCATAGATATCGAACGAGCAGGGAGTACATGATGAGACGACGCATTCTCGGAGCAACGGGCTGGTCGGTGAGCGAATTCGCTCTCGGCACCATGATGTTCGGCAAGTGGGGCAACCCGGATCACGAGGACTCGATCGGCATCATCCGCAACGCCATCGACTCCGGCATCAACTTTCTCGACACCGCTGACGTGTACTCCCTCGGAGAATGCGAGGAGATCGTGGGCAAGGCGATCGCCGGTCGACGCGAAGACGTGGTTCTCGCCACCAAGTTCGGACTGCCCTTCGGTGATGACCCGAATATGGCGGGCGGATCCCGTCGATGGATCACGCGCGAGGTGGAGAACAGCCTGCGTCGGCTCGGCACAGACTACATCGACCTCTACCAGATCCATCGCTTCGACTACACGACCGACATCGACGAAACGCTCCTCGCGCTCGACGACCTGGTGCGCGCCGGCAAGGTCCGTGCGATCGGATCCTCCAGCTTCCCGGCAGAACTGATCGTCGAAGCGCAATGGTCCGCGGAGCGCCGCGGCACGCACCGCTTCTTGACGGAGCAGCCGCGTTACTCGATCTTCAATCGCGCGCTCGAGGGCACCATTTTCCCGACGGTGCAGAAGTACGGCATGGGCGCGCTTACTTACAGCCCCTTGAATGGCGGATGGCTGTCGGGGCGGCCGAACCTGGAATCTACTCATCGCGCCGATCGTTCACCCGGTTTCTACGACCCCGAAGCGGACCGTAACCGCGCCAAACTGGATGCCCTCGACAAGCTCGCCGCGCTCGCCTCCGAGGCCGGCCTCACATTGCCACAACTCGCGATCGGGTTCGTTGCGGCGCATCCGGCGGTCACGTCGGTGATCATTGGACCACGCACGCAGGAGCAGCTTGACGGACTACTGACTGCCGCCGATCTTGACTTGTCCGCAGATGTGCTCGACCGGATCGACGAAATTGTCCCATCCGGGGCCGACCTCGCCTACGACATGTACATGGCAACCCCACCGGCACTAACCGACAAAGCGTTGCGCCGCCGATAGAGGCGTCGCGTGCAAGGTGCACACCGCATTACGCGCCAGTGAGTTCTAATGCCTGAGCACTGCTGTCACTGACCACGCGCTTGCCGCAAGTGCTGCGCCAATAACGAAAATCACCAGTGCTGCGACCATCGGTGTGAACGCGGCGTCGGGGGCGATCACGAGCGTGAGCAGCCCAGTGGAGTCGGAGTTCGCGCCGCGCGACAAGACGAAGGGGAGCGTCGCCCAGGCGAGAGGAACAGTCCAGCCGAACGCGCCGCCAAAGGCGCTCGCTCCAATGAACGCGGCTCCGGTAAGAGCGAGAAGATTGCGGACCTCCGCGACTGCTCCGAAGTCTGAATAGCTACTGAGTTGGGATTCAGGCGAGACGTTCAGCGCGCTCGCGGCCAGACCAACCGCGATACCGGCGACCGAAGTCATGGCGACATAGTGGATCAGGCGCCAGACACCCAGGTGGCGAGCCGAATACCTGTCCTGCACGGTGGTCGCGGAGGCGAGGGAGGCTTGCGTGGCTACTGCGCTGACCAGTGGTATCTGGGCGGCAACAGCGACTAAATACCCGCCGAGTGGGTTCAGTGAATACGCGATTGGGCCACAGACGTCGATCAGCCCGGCACTGATCAGGGCGATCGCGATATTCGCCAACCAATGTCGCGATCGAATGAAAAGTAATGCACCCGTCACGGCAAATCAGCAAGCCGCAGAGTGCACGCAAAATACTCACGCTGGTGAGCGCGGAACCAGACGTTTCCCGCGTGAGTCGCCATCGATGTGAGCCTGCCGAAATGGCTCAGGTTTGAGAAACCCGCCACGGCGTCGGTAAAACCTGATAGCCACGCGTTGACGTCTTCGATCGCTTCCGTGGTCGATTGTGATTCGTGCTCTATGCCCCTGCTGACGCATCCAGGAGTGGCACCGTATTTCGCCACGTAGCGGTAAGCAGCTAATTCCACGTCCTTACGACTCCCAAATTGTTCAAGGTAGACGCTGCGCGCCCCTGTGCCGGGGTCGTCACCGACGCCCTCGACGTTCTGCTCGAGTCGGTGCGCCACCAGCGCGGTCCCGGCCGTTCGCATGTTGAGTTGGCGGAACTGAGAATAGAGCTCGGGCAAGGCCTGTGCGTAGCCGGGGTTGAGACAAACAGTCAGCGCACCTGTTTTGCACACGAAATCGCCTGGATTGTGCCCGACGGTGTACTGACCATCCGACTGGAGGACAAGGTGCCCGCCTATGAGGGCGAATGCGACGAGCCCAGCGACAAGGGCGATGCTCCGGAACCTCGCTATTCGACGGATTCCACGCTGAGCGAGCATTATGAGCAGGGTGGCGACAGACACCCACAAGACGATCTCGCCGATCATCGTCGAAGTGACGTATTCCACAAAAATTGAGTCGATGTTCGTCACGTAGGGGAAGAGGGAAATCACCCCGTACGAAGGACGCGAGCTTCGGCTCGCGACAAACACGGCGTAGAAAGCAAGGGCCGCCGCTGGCGGGACGAACCAGTAAGTCCCTGCCACACTTCCCACCGAATACCCGAAGCCGATCGCGACAACGATTGCTGAACCAACGGCGAGCAACCATGGCGCATAAGGGTTGCCGTAGACGTTCGTCACCGTCGCGTAGATCGCCAAGACCCCCAGGCCAAGCACGTAGCCTGCGATGATCGGAATCGCAACGCTCACGGCGTGCACAAGTCGAACGATCATGACCGGCTGAGCGCTGAAGGGAGACCGTGCGCGGCTGAATGACGACCAGCGTGCCGCGTCGAACGCGGTGACACCAGCCACAAGAGGCCCCGTGTAAAGGCTCGCCGAGGACAGGCCAGTGACGAGGTCCGTCCATAGCCGCAACCCGGGCGCCATCGCTGCAATCGCGAGCCAGACGGTCAGGAGCGCCACAGCGATTCCGCCGGCGGAGGCGGGGCCCCGAAAGCCGACCCTGACAAGGATGCGCAACATCGAGCTACCCTCTGCCTCGCCCGGTTCGCCCGACACGGCTAAGTAGCCAGCCTCAAGGGCTGATCCGACTCCTCTCGTCTCTCGACCTCGTGCCGCGAGTTCGGCCGGTGCGCCGTCGAAGGCGATGCCGCCTGGCGACATCACGATCACTCGCCTGGCAGTAGCCTCCACGTCATCGGTGAGGTGAGTGCTGAGGATGATCGCTCGATCACCGGATTTTGCGAGTACAAATCGACGGAATAAAACTCGTTGGGCCGGGTCCAACCCCACCGTCGGTTCGTCCAACAACACCACGCGCGGATCGTTGACGAAGGCTTCGGCAAGTCCCACGCGCTGCTGCATACCTCCGGAAAGCTTTCGAACCTTCGATCGGGCTTCGTGCGCCAGGCCAACCCATTCGAGAGCTGTGAGCGCCGCTGCGCGAAGTCGATCAGAACGGTATCCCTTGAGCCACGCAGCGTACTCGACAGTTTCCAGAACGGTGAACCCGGCGAAGAAGCGCCATCGCTGGGGCATAAAACCGACACGCGCGTAGTAGTCCCGAATCGACTGTTCATCATCCGCGGATCGCCCGTCGAGAAGTATCGCTCTCTGGCGAAGCGATGATGGGTCGAGCAGGCCTTCAAGGAAGGTCGTCTTGCCAACTCCGTTCGGCCCGAGTAGCACTGTCACACCTGGGCCGAACGAGATGCTGATGTTGTCGTGAATGAGCCTTCCAGCCTGGCGAAGTGACAGGTGACGGACCTCGACCACAGGACCGGTCGATCCCTCTGGATGAGGATCACGCTCACGACCTAGCAATGGTTCAGCGTGACCGTCGCGCTCACGCGCTGAACCGTTGAGGAGAGACCGTAGAACGCAATTTCGCTGTAATACTGGGCCGTTCCGCCGTTGTCGCAAACATCCCCGTGGTATGAGTTGTCGTCGCCCGGCAGATCGATGTCCGTCACGCGAAAGTCTGGCAGAGCGGTGTAGTTGTGTACGAGCCGATAGTCGATTGATGAGGCCCCGGTGCAATGTGCCGACCCCCCGTAGTAGATCCGTCGCGCCCCCGAAACTGCGAGGATGCTCGGGGTAGTCGCGCTGATCGCACACCCCGATGGCATCGTGCCAACGCTGTCCGCCAGCGCGGGCACAGCGAAACTTGCGGTTCCGCCGAGCACAAGGACCACGACTGCGATCCCCGACCGTACTCGATTTAATTTCATCTCTGCTCTCATTCCTGCGACAAAGGAAAGACGGCCCGGTTTTCAGCGAGAGTCGGAACCGGCTCAATCGTTCTCGTGCTCACGTCGGGATCGTAGTGATTGCGATAGTCCGTGCGCGGTCGACTGTCCACAGGGTCGCTGCAACCGTGCCGAATGCGGCAGGGCACAGGAATTAGGGCGCTGCATACCGATTGATCCCACCGGTCGCACAACCTGGGGTGACTCACTGTCGGCCCCGCACATTCGTCCACGCCCTGGGCAGCGCCGGCCTGACCGGATCATTGTGACGCGTGGGAGCGGCGCGAGACGACACAGCGATGGAGCCCTTCGTCGCACTCTTCCTACGGAACGTCCTCGACCAACACCGGCGGGTCACCCGATAACAGCTGAGGCCAGCGATCTGGCCTGGATCGAGGGCACCTACCGCCCGCGCGGCCTAAGAAAACGGGTAGCCGGAACCCTCAGTAGTCCCATCTCCGCGCTGCGGGCAGTGAGCGCCGGGCACGTGTCCGGCCCTCACTGACCCGTAATTCAGTTGATCTTGTAGACCTGCGGCGATTGGCCGTTGCAGGTCCACACCTGGAGCTGTTCTCCGTTGGTTGTGATGCCGCTGGGGTCGTCGAGGCAGAGACCGGACGGCGGATTCAGGAGCGACCCGTTTGCCTGCGGCACCCACTGCTGGCCGGGCACGCCGTTGCAGTCCCACAGCTGCATCTTCGCGCCGGGCGTGTTGCCGTTGTTCACGATGTCGAGGCAGCGACCGAGCGTGCGGATCGTGTCATCCGAGTTGAGCGTCCACTGCTGGTCGAGGTTGATCGGATCGGCCGTCGCTGCGTTGTGGCAGTCCCACACGTCGACGACGGCGCCATCACCACCCACATCGGCTCCGGCGACATCGACGCATTTGCCGCCCGCGAGTTTGATCGGTGTGCCCGCCGTAACTCTGAATTGCTGCGGGGACAGGTTGTTGCAGGTCCAGATCTGCAACTGCGTTCCATTCGTTGTGTTACCGCTGGGGTCATCGAGGCAGAGCCCGGATTGCGGATTCAGTATCGATCCGTTTTCTTGCGGAACCCATTGCTGGCCACCAACGCCGTTGCAGTCGTACAACTGCAGCTTGGCGCCGGGTGTCGTGCTGTTACCCACGACGTCGAGGCAGCGGCCCAGGGTTGACAAGGTGCCGTTGCCGAGCGCGCTCGGCGACCAGTGCTGGTCTGCCGCCAGGGAGAGGCAGTCCCAGAGCTGGACGACGGCCGCGTTGCCGCCCGTGTCATCGCCCGCGACATCCACGCACTTGCCTCCGGGTCCGACGATCGTGGACCCGGGCCCACCCCCAGTGCTCACGCCCGCGTATCCGGCGGCAACGATGTTCGCTTGCACCGAGCTGTCGGCCGCATCGGTCGAGTATCCGCTGGTCATCACTCCCTCGAAGAAGGAGCTGGTCGCCCAGTTGCTGTTGTCACCTCCCGTGCCGAGAACAATTGCGCCTTCCTGGTGCATTGTGTAGCCGCTGGGCAGTGCTCCCGAGTACCAGGTCGAAAGACTGCCGCTTTGAGAGTTTCCGCCCTTGAGCGCGAACGTCGTCGTGCCATTGTTCTTGAGGAGTGCGGTGACGAACTTGCTCGGATTGCCGGCGTTGGCGGTGTTTATTGCAGTTCCACCCTCGAAGACGCCGTTCTCGAGATCGGCCTCCACCCACGGTCCGTGACCCGTGCTTCCGGGGTCGTTCAGTAGGCCGAGGTTCAGGGCATCCATATGCCCAGCGCCCGTGTCGTTGTTGCCGACCTCAACGTTGCCGAAGTCGGCGCAGCATCCGTTGTTGACATTGGTACCGCTCGCGACCTCGTACATGGACTCCGGTGCGCCGCTGGTCGCAATTCCGCTCGTCCCGTCGCGCCGGTATCCCGTCCCCGGCGGCAGGTAGATCCCGTATACCGAATGGCCGGCGACCGAAATCGGCAGCATCGCCGCGTTCGCCCCCACGTCGGCCCCGGCTGCGGTGCCGGCACCCTCGATTGTCAGGTCGTTGTGTTGGGGCGACTGGTCGTAGATTTTCGTGACGATGCACGTGGTGCCCCCGCAGAACGAGTCTTGCGCAGCCGCGTTTGCGTATCCGCCGGCAGTCAGAAGCCCGATATTCAGGCTGGTGTTATCCGACGCACGGGTCACCTGGTAGAGGCTGCCGTTGTACGCCGAGTACAGGGCTCGCACTGAACTGTAAGCGGCGACACACGAGGTGCCGGCAGACCCGTAGATATCGCACGGCTCCTGCGTGACCGCTTGTGCGGAGCTCGATGCGGCAAACAGCGAACCCGCGACGAGGGTAACCGTGGCGATGAGAACCGCGACGGGTCGCCGCCAAAGTCGGTGCGGACGTCGGTAAGAGTGGATAGTGGGTCGAAGGGACATGGGATAGCTCGTTTCTTTAGGACATCGTTGTTCCAACGTGACGGGAAGGTCTCGGGTCGGGTGTCTCTTTGGTTGTGCACTGCGGCGGGGACCTTGCAGTCGAACCCTGCATAGAAACTCCAAGCGTCGTTGCTGTGGTCTGGCGACCTCACAAGCGTGACGGGAGTGACAAACGGTCAAACCGATTTGAGTGAATCGGCGAACCCCTTGGACACTACGACCGAATTGTCCACCCCGTCAACGGTCGATCTCGAGAGAGGCTAACAATCCCCGGAAATTCAGCCATTTCGACGCCACGCGAGTGCCTTTGGCCAGGTCGAGGCGCGACCGCCGACTGCAACAGCTGAGTGGAATCGGGCCGGAAGTCACGCTTGACGGCCCAAATGGGCTCATGTATGTTCAGACAGTCAAATCGATTTGACTCTGCCGAAGCCTTGCAATTCATCGTGACGGGGAGTTGTTTCGGCCTCGGCTCGAATCGGTTTGACATCAACTTCTCACCGACGAGACAGGATCATGGCCGCCTCCCGAACCACCCTCGCTGACGTAGCTCGCCTGTCTGGCGTGTCGAAGACGTCGGCCTCGATGGCGCTCGCAGACAGCCCCCGGGTCGCAGCGGACACCAAGGATCGCGTTCGAAAGGCAGCTCGACAGCTTGGGTACGTGCCGCATTTCGCTGCGAGTTCGCTGCGGTCTCAACGGGTCGATGCCATCGCCGTCGTCGTTCCTCACGACACGCAGCACGTGTTCTCGCACCCGATTTTCATTGACCTGCTCGAGGGCGTGCTCACCAAAGCGAACGACAACGACCTGAGCCCGATCCTTTCCACGGCCCGGAACGCGTCTGACGAGTCCTCCGCCTATTCGCGAATCCTCCGGGGTCGTATGGCGTCGGGTGTCATCGTGGCGGCCGCATCGACCACCGATGAAAATGTCACCGCAATGGCCAGCGCGGGCTACCCGGTGGTCGTCGTCGGCCGAGCCCCCAAACAGCCCGGACTCGTGACAGTCGGCGTCGACGACATCGGTGGTGCCTATCAGGCGGTCGATCACCTCATCAAGGTTCACGGCGCCCGCCGAATCGGCCACGTCTCAGGGCCGCTCAACCACCAGTCCGCGATCGATAAGCAGATCGGATACATCAGGGCACTGTCCGATGCCGGTCTGGAGATCAATCCCCGTCTGCAGTTCGAGGGTGACTACACCGAGCCGTCCGGGGTGGATGCCGCCCGCACCCTTTTTCCCGAGATTGCGAATTGCGATGCGATCTTCTTCGCCAACGACCAGATGGCCGTCGCCGCCATGGAACACTTCGCGGCGAACGGCGTCACCGCCCCCGATCAACTTCGTGTGGTCGGCTACGACGATCACCCGATGCTGAGGCACTCGCGCCCGGCGCTCACGACCGTCAGTGCCGACATGGTCGAAGTCGGTGTCCAGTCGATGAACAAGCTGCTTCAGCTCATGGCCGGCGAGACCGACCTGGACTGCCTGGAACTTCCCACCCAGCTCGTGGTGCGCGAATCCTGCGGTTGCAATTTGGCTTCGGCGTGATCGACGCGTAGCGCGCGACCACGACCATCAGAGACCCCGTCAATGGAGACAACAGAGAGGCATCACGATGAAAAAGTCCATCCTGGCCGTGGCTGCAGTGGCCGCGACCGTTGGCTTGGCGCTCGGGGGCTGTACGGCTTCAAACCCGTCAACGTCAAGTTCGAAGGTCGTTCACCTGACCTACTGGAGTGGCTTCACTGGTGGCGACTCAGCCACCTACAAGAAAGCCATCGCGGAGTTCAACACGACCCATCCCGACATCCAGGTCAGCTTCCAACTGGAGCCGTGGGACACCATCGCGCAAAAGCTGCCAACCGCCATCGCATCGGGTTCCGGTCCTGATATCGCGACACCCGACTACAACGTCGCGACGATCCAGCAGTACGTCGCCAACGGGCTCGCGCTACCGATGACGTCGGTCGTTGGCAACAAGAAGGGTGAAGTGCCGGCCAGCGCGATCCCTAAGTCGGTTCTCGACTCGATGACAGTGCACGGCAAGATCTACTCGATGCCGGCCAGCTTCACCACACTGATGCTGTACTACAACGTCAAGCTGCTGGCTGCTGCGGGACTCCAGCCGCCGACGACCATGACCGAGCTGCAGGATGACGCGGTCAAGCTGACCGGCAACGGGGTCTACGGGATTGCGCTTGCCGACAACAACACGATCGCGCAGTGGCCGGTGCTGATCTGGGCGGATGGCGGCGACATCGTCAATGCAAAGGGATGCTCGTCGCTCGGAGACAGCAAGACCATCGCCTCGGTCACCAAGTGGGCCGGCCTCGTGCAGGACAAGGGCATCACCCAGGTGGGGCTCTCGGGGCAGGATGCGGACAACCTGTTCGCCGCGGGCAAGGCCGCCTTCGAGATCAACGGGCCGAATGCGGCTGGCGAGTACACGCCTGCGGGAATCGACTTCAAGGTGGTTCCGGTTCCAACGGGCGCGAGTGGCACTCCGGTGACCCTCGCAAGCACGGCACCGACGATCATCTCCGCCAAGACGAAGTATCCGGCCCAGGCGCAGGAGTTCCTTGCCTGGTGGATGGGCAAGCAAGCGCAGGAGATCATCTCGGTCGGCGCGGCTGACGGCCCCGCCCGCACCGACATGGGAAGCGACACCGCACTGAAGGCGAACCCGCTGGTGCAGTCGTTCTCGGCGCAGGTGAAGTACTCGCGCCTCTTCCTGCCGACAGTCAAGGAGTTCAACTACATCAACGCGAACATCTTCCAGCCCGCAATCCAGTCGATCACGCGAACCGGCAACGCGTCCTCGGTCTTGAAGGCCGCCAACGCGCAGCTGAACACGCTGCTCGGCTGCCAGTAACGACCATCCACCACTGAAACCAACGTTGTCGGCCCTGCGCGAGCGGGGCCGACAACAGGTAAGGCAATCACTCGTGACCCAACTCGCTTCGACATCGCTGCGCCGCCCGCGTCAGCGACGCTGGCCCAACACCCGGGCGGGCATCCTGTTTCTGCTTCCGTCCGCCGTCATCCTGGTGGTTTTCGTCGCCTACCCAATCGTGCAGTCGGCCTGGATGAGCCTGCACAACTGGTCATACCTGCAGTCGACTCAGCCGTTCGTCGGCTTTCAGAACTACATCGACCTGACGAAGGACCCGAGGTTCTGGAACGCGCTCGGGAACACGGCCGTATTCAGTGCGGTGACGGTGCCATTGCAGATCGTCATCGGAATGCTGCTGGCCATCAAGTTCGCCCGGTCGAGCTTTCTGGGCAAATTCTTCCGCTCCGTCTACTTCTTCCCCGTGATCAGCGCCTTCGCGACCATGGCGATCGTCTGGAAGTTCCTCCTGTCACCCGACATCGGGCCGTTCGCCGCATGGGAGCACGCGCTCGGGATCCCGACCGTCAACATCCTGCAGTCCACCGCCTTCGCCCTGCCCGCCGTCATCGTCGTTGGGTTGTGGAAGAACGTCGGGTTCACCATGGTGATCCTGATAGCGGCACTGCAGGATGTGCCCGAGAGTCTCAATGAGGCGTCCGCCCTCGACGGGGTCGGCACGTGGGGACGGTTTCGGTACGTGACTCTTCCCGCGATCCGCCAACCGTTGCTCTTCGCGACGATCCTCGCCGTGATCGCATCCCTGCAGGTTTTCGACCAGGTCTATGTAATGACCGGCGGTGGGCCCCTGTTCCACACCGAGACCCTCGTCACCTATCTCTATGAGCTGGGCTTCCAGCAGTACCGCTCCGGTTACGCGGCCGCGGTCGCCTGGGTGCTGTTCATTCTGATCATGATCGTCTCGGTCGCCCAACTCAGAATCTTCAGGTACCGCGATGTCGACTAGTTCCGTGCCCATCTACCTGCGAAAGGAGCGAACGCCGCTTCGGCTCGCTCTGACCATTGCGGGCTGGGCCGTCATTTCGCTGGTCGCCCTGTTCGTGGTCTTCCCGTTCGTTTGGATGGTGCTGACGTCGTTCAAGACCGAGAAGGACGTCTTCTCCCTGCCCGCACAGCTATGGCCTGCGCACTGGAGTTTCAACGCGTACTCGGAGATCTGGAAGGAATTGCCATTCGCGCGGCTGTTCCTCAATTCGGTGATCTTCGCCGGGGGTGTCACCGTCATCTCGGTCATCCTGGACTCCTTTGCCGCCTACGCGCTCGCCCGGCTCGACTTTCCCGGCAAGAACATCGCGTTCTACCTCGTGCTCGCCACATTGATGGTGCCGTACCAGATCACGCTCATCCCGCTGTTTCAGGAACTGTTCGACTTCCACTGGCTCGACAGCTACCAGGGGCTCATCGTGCCCCGGGCCACGAGTGCGTTCGGCATTTTCCTGCTGCGGCAGTTCTTCGTGTCCATCCCGCGGGATCTGGACTCCGCCGCGCGAATCGACGGCGCAAGCGAGTTCCGCATCTACGCGCAGATCATGATGCCGCTGGCCAAGCCCGCCATCGCCACTCTGGCGGTGTTCCAGTTCATGAACAACTGGAACGACTTCCTCTGGCCGCTCGTGGTCACCAGCTCCACCGACATGCGAACCCTTCCTGCCGGGCTGACGCTGTTCGGCGGACAGTACGTCGTCGACTACGCGGTACTGATGGCGGGAGCGACCATAAGCCTGCTACCCCTCGGCATCGCATTCTTCTTCGCCCAGCGCTACTTCGTGCAGGGCATCGCAACGACGGGAATCAAATGAGCATCGACGAGTCGGCCCCGGCACAGTCGGCGGCGGCCCCTCCATTCTTCTGGGCGGTCGGGATCGAAGACACCAACATCGGCTGGCCGCTGCGCGGCTCCGGAGAGCCCCTCGACGAGTATGCATCGACTGACCACTACGCCCAGTGGCGAGACGACTTCGACAGGATCGTCGAAACGGGCGCGACGACCGTGCGCTATGGCCTCCCGTGGTACCGGGTCAACCCCGCGCCGGGTTCGTGGGACTGGGCGTGGGCTGATGAAGTGCTGCACTACGCAGTCGACGAGCTGGGCCTCGACCTGATCGTGGACCTGGTCCACTATGGCACCCCCTCCTGGCTCGAGGGGTCGTTCACCGACCCCGGCTATCCCGCAGCGGTCGCGGACTATGCCGGCGCAGTCGCCTCCCGGTACGCCGGACTCGTCGACAAGTTCACACCGCTGAACGAGCCGCTCGTCACCGCGTCGTTCACTGGCGCCCGAGCCATTTGGCCGCCCTACGACTCGGGTGACGCCGGATGGGCACGTGTCATCATCGGTGTCTCTCGTGGAATCCAGGCCGCGATGAAGGCGATTCGGGCGGCGCAGCCTAAGGCGATCATTGCCCATGTCGAGGCAACACACGTCTGGGAGACCGAGGATTCAACGCTCGTCGCGCATCGCGATGTGCTCCGGCAACGTAACTTTCTTCCCACCGATCTCATCCTCGGGCGGGTGACGCCGGAGCACGAGCTCTACGACTGGCTCCTTGCGATGGGAATCACACGAGAGACGCTGGAGGCCTTTCAGGAGCCGTGCCCGCCGCCCGATCTCATCGGCGTCAACTTCTATCCGGAGCTGTCGTGCCGCGAACTCGTCATGATCGATCAAAAGCCGGTCGGCGTGGCATTCAACGGGTGGGTACCAGGGCTTCGGCAGGTCACGGAAGAATTCTGCGACCGCTACGGCATCCCGGTCTTCATCTCGGAAACGGGAGTCGAAGGTGAACCCGAGCATTTGACGTCCTGGATTCAGGCCGTTGCTCAAACGGCGCAGGAGATGCGCGACGACGGCGTGGATCTGCGGGGCGTGACGTGGTGGCCCCTGTTCGACTTCGTGGACTGGAGCTGGGGTTCCGGCGGAGGAGTCGTCGAGGAGTTCTACACGCGCATCGACGGCGTCATCTCTCCGGTCATCCCTCCGCCGACGTCGGCGGGCATTGCTTCCTATTTCCGGCGGATGGGCCTCTGGCGGCTAAGCGAGAACAACGGGTCGATCTCCCGAACTCGCACCTCCGCGGCAACAGCGTTCCAACGGGCGGTGCAGGGTCCAGCGCCGAGCTCGCCTGAGCACCACCGTGATGAAAAGAGAGCCAGATAAATGCCACGCACCGCCCTTGCGCCCTTGTTCGCCGGCGACGGAACCATCCGCCTCGTCGAGCGCTCCTACCGCGACCCCGGCGAGGGGGATCTCCTCATCTCGCCGCGGGCCAACGCGATCTGCGGCACGGACCGCGGACTCTTCCTGGGTGGAGCGACCCACATACCAGGGCACGAGACCGCAGGCGTGGTCATCGCGGCGGGTAGCGGCACGACAACCACGGTTGGAACGCGCGGCGTCATCTTCCTGATGGACTTCTGCGGAACGTGCCGCAGCTGCCTCATCGGAGCCACGAACCAGTGCCTCGCCAAGCGCGGCGACATGGGCATCAACACCGACGGCGGATATGGACCGTTCGAGGTTGTTCATGAGACCAACTTTTTCGCAATCTCCGACGACATCGACTTTGAGACCGCGACCATGCTCCTCGACGTCATGGGCACGAGCTCGCACGCGATCGGGCGCGCACAACTCGTGAGGCCGGACATCGAATCGATCTATATTGCGGGCGCGGGCCCCATTGGGCTCGGACTCGTGGTGATGGCCAAACTTCGTCTCGGAAAGGACATTCCCGTCCACGTCAGCGACGTCTCGCCCTGGCGGCTGCAGTTCGCGGAGACCTTCGGAGCCATCGCAGTCGACGCAGCGGATCCTGCCGCCCTCCGCGCGATCGGGCGGCCGGATATCGCGTTCGATGCTTCAGGCAAGGAGGTCGCGCGCCGCGCAGCACTCGACATCCTCGGACAGCGCGGAGCTCTCATCTGCGTGGGGCACGGCGAGGGAATTTCGTTGGGGGTGTCGGACGACCTCATCGCTCCCGAGCACGCTGTCATGGGAAGCGAATATTTCCGCTACGACGAGCTTGCTGGCAACCTGACACTGTTGCAGGCGCATCAGGATGTCATCTCGCGGGTGGTCACTCACACGTTCCCCATTGAGGAGCTTGAAGCAGCATTCGCCGCGTTCCTCTCCGGTGAGGCGGGCAAGGTCGTCGTGACGCAGGAGGGCGTCGAATGAGTGAGCGCCAGGTCTCCGCCGATGGCGCTCTGCGAGTCGCGGTCGTCGGCGCCGGAGGCTGGGGTGAGCAGCACGCCCGAATCTTCTCCCGTCGCGGCGACACGGAACTCGTCGCTGTCGTCGGACGCACCAAGAGCAGGACGGATGCACGTGCGGAGGCGTACGGCACCATTGGCTTCACAGATATCGACGAGATGCTCGACGCAGTGCGCCCCGACCTTGTGTCGGTATGCCTGCCCAACGAGGGGCATTTCGACGCGACGAAACACCTGCTTCAGCGAGGAGTACCCCTGCTGGTCGAAAAGCCGCTCGTGTTCTCGCTGGCGGAGGCCGACGAGCTTCTCGCGATCGCCGCGGAGGAGCACATCTTCTTCGGGATCAACTTCAATCACCGATTCGCAGAGCCCGTGCAGCGCGCGCTCGCGGCCATTCGGGATGGCCAGATCGGCGATCCGGTCTTCGCAACCTGGCGCTTCGGCGGAGAGGCCAACTACGGCGACTCACCACACGCGAATCTGATTGAAACGCAGTGCCACGGTCTCGACATGCTCGAACTGCTCATGGGTCCCATCTCATCGGTCATGGCGCAGATGACGAACAAGACGTACGGCGCCTACAGCACCATTGCCGTCGCACTCGAGTTCGAGAATGGCGCTGTCGGGACGCTGCTCGGAAGCTATGACTCGTCGTATGCCTATCCCGACAGCCAACTGGTCGAGATCAGCGGGACGCGTGGTCGCGCGGTCATTCACGACACGGTTCGCGCGCTATCCGTTCAATCTGTCGGCGACGAGGTCGCCCGAGTCTGGCAGGCCGGGTACTTCAACGACGAAGCTCGATCCTTCTCCGGCACCTTTGATCGGCACGTCGACCAGCTGGTTCTCGCATTGGCGGAAGGTGCCCCACCACCCGTCCCGGCAGCAGCAGGGCGGCGAGCACTCGAACTCGCAGATGCGATCATCCGTTCTTATGGTGGCGGCGAACGCGTGGGCACGCTCCGTCCATGACCGAACAGGCTTCCACCCAGGATGGGACTTACCCGCGTCCACAACTCATGCGCGACCAGTGGATCTCCCTCGACGGCCAGTGGGAATTCGCCTATGACGATGCCGACCGCGGTCTGACCGAGCGATGGGGTAACAGCGAGATCGTCACTTTTCCCCTGACGATCACGGTGCCATTCGTCCCGGAGAGCTCCGCATCCGGCATTGCAGAGAAGGGCTTTCACTCCGTTGTCTGGTACCGCCGCACTGTGGACGGCAGAAGCC
The DNA here is from genome assembly GCA_963738535.1 of uncultured Actinomycetota bacterium. Classification (GTDB taxonomy): domain Bacteria; phylum Actinomycetota; class Actinomycetes; order Actinomycetales; family Microbacteriaceae; genus Galbitalea. The sequence goes on along the minus strand of CAVTXB010000004.1, from coordinate 320,835 downwards.
TCGAGCACGATAAACGGCACATCCTTCACTTCGGTGCCATCGACCACACGTCAATGGTCTGGATCGACGGCCAGCTCGTGACGACGCATGTTGGCGGCCAGACGGCGTTCTCTGTCGACGTGACCGACTTCCTTGATGCGACTGCGGCCCACCATTTCATCGTCGTGCGAGCCCAGGATGCCGCGGACGATCCCGAGGTAGCACGCGGCAAACAAGACTGGGAGCTCGAGCCCCACGTCATCTGGTACCACCGCTCGACCGGTATCTGGCGCTCCGTCTGGCTCGAGTCGGTCGCGCCGCAGCACGTGCGGTCGCTTGACTGGTCATCGGACTACGCGGCGGCATCCATAACGGTGGAGCTTCACCTCGCTCAACCCCCACGGGACTCGACCCAAATCGAGCTGCAGCTGAGCTTCGAGGGAAAGGAGCTGGGGCGCGTCACGGTTGGTCCACAGGACGCCAGGTCGGTGCTCTCACTCGAGCTGCCGGCGCTGCGTAATGCGCAGGCTCGCGATAACTACCTGTGGAGTCCTGAGCGCCCCCACCTGATCGACGCCAATATCGTGGTGCGCGAAGCGGGTGCGATTGTGGATGCGGTCTCAAGCTACCTCGGTGTGCGATCCACAGCAGTGGGCGCTGGCGCCTTCCGACTGAATGGCGTCCCGTATTTTGTTCGCGCAGTACTCGAACAGGGGTGGTGGGACGAGAGCCACCTCACCGCGCCCAACCTCGATGCCTATCGCGTCGAGGTCGAGTCAATTCTGGCGCTGGGGTTCAATGCAGCACGGATTCATCAGAAGACCGAGGACCCCAGGATGCTGTATTGGGCCGATCGGCTTGGCCTCATGATCTGGGGAGAGGCCGCGGCCGCCTACGCATTCAGTCCGCGGGCGGCGAGACTTTCCATCTCTGAATGGCAGGAGATCGTCGCTCAGTACCGCAACCACCCATCGATCGTGACGTGGGTTCCTGTCAACGAGAGTTGGGGAGTTCAGGACCTCGCCACCTCTCGTGCCCAGCGCGACTTCGTGCAGGCAATCTCCTCGCTTACCCGCGCCCTGGACCCGTCGCGCCCGGTCGTTTCGAACGACGGCTGGGAACACATCGACAGCGACATTTTGTCCCTTCATGACTACTCGTCGGAGGGGGACGTGCTTCGCGCGCGGTATGCGAGCGTCGAATCCGTCGATACGGTGCTGCGGGGTCAGGGTCCACAGTTGCGAAGTCCGATCCTCTCGGATCGTCAGCGCACCCTCTTCGACTCGGGGCTCGCGCCGCTCATGATCACCGAGTTCGGCGGAATCTCATTCGCGGCTTTGGGCAGTTGGGGCTACTCGGTCGTCACCTCGGCCGACGAATTTGCCGCGGTTGTTGGTGGTGTATTCGAGGCTGTTCTCAGTTCGCCACTCGTGGCCGGCTTTTGCTACACCCAGCTGACTGACACCCTGCAGGAGTCGAACGGTCTGCTCCGCGGGGACCGGTCTCCCAAGGTGCCCATCGAGGCGTTGCGTGCGATTATCACGGGAGTGAGCGAGCGAAATCAGACGAGGGGAGCGGGATGACCGGCTCGCGTCGTCGATGTGCAATCGGGGTCTCATCCCCTTCATGGTGAGTGTGACGCCCACCCGGCCCCTGACCGCTAACGGTATTCGCGCATCCTGCGCAGTGATGAACGCGCTCGCTTGCGCGCTCGCACGATCCGTTCTCGGATGAAGTGGTGGCGGGGGAGCGACTTTTCGATGAGCGGTTCGGTGACCGGCTGCCCGCGGTAGATCTGCTCGAAGGTCTCGATGGTGTGGTTGAGGTCGTGAGCCTGCACGATTCTGAGACTCTCGCGTTTGAACGACTGCAACTCGTGCTCCGGCATCGTCAGCACGTCGGTGAGTCGACGCGCGAACGTGGCGACGTCGCCCGGCTCGAACAGGTAGCCGTTGCGGCCATCGTGCACCAGGTGAGGCAGGGCCATGGCTCGTGCTGCCACGACAGGAAGTGCGGTGGCGAGCGCCTCCATGGTCGCGATGCTCTGCAGTTCTGCAATCGACGGCATCGCGAAGACCGTTGCTCGAGTCAATGCTGCGCGAAGGAACTCGGTGGAGACGTATCCGTCGAACTGCACGCGGTCGGCCACACCCAGCTGTTCGGCGAGGTGCCTGAGGTCGTCTTCCAGCTCGCCGCCGCCCACGATCTCGAGCCGGGCATCGAGCGATGGCTCGAGCATAGCGAAGGCTTTGACCAGTTTGTCGATCTGCTTCTCGCTCGTCACTCGGCCCACGAACATGATCAGGTTCTGGGTGCGAGCCTCGAAGTCCGGGGTGTAGACGGTGGCGTCGAGGCCGCAGGAAATGGCGAGTACGCGGGCGATGGTCGTGTTCTCCTGCACGAAATCGGCGGCGCGCCGGGTCGGGCTGGTCACGACCTCGGCCCGGCGAAAGATGCGGTCGGCGTCGCGCCACCACAGTCGCACCGCCAGCGTCTGGGCGAAGCGGGGGATGGGGCTGAACTCGAGCAGGTTTTCGGGCATCGCGTGGTTGGTGCCCACGACGCGGATGTTGCGCCGGTTGGCCTGCCTCGACAAGCCCCGGCCGACGATCATGTTGGATTGGAAATGCACGACGTCGGGCTTCACCGCATCCAATATGCGAGCACTGTTGGCCTGGATCCGCCACGGGAGTGCGAATCTCAGCCACGGGTGAGGGTGCCAACGCCAGCTCCGCAGGCGATGGACCGTGACGAGTTCGCCACCGTGCTCCTCCCGGAAGGTTCCGTGCACGCCTGGTCCCGCTGCCGGCGCGACGATGTGCACGTTGTGTCCGCGGCGCGCAAGGCCACCCGCGAGGGTGGCCGCGAAGGTTGCCGCGCCGTTGATCTCCGGCGCGAACGTGTCAGCGCCGATGACGATCGTGAGTGGTTTCGAATCCTGCATCGACTGTGGTTCGGACCGCGGCCGACTTTGGATCGCTCCGCCCCCTGACGGTGGCTTTGGCGTCGCCACGCACGGGCATATGATCCAAGCAATAATCGTCATTGTCGACGCGAGATCGCTGCCCGGGGAGTGTTGACCGATGGATTCCGTGCCAGGTGAGGCGGTGCCGTCCGCTCTCATCCACGTCGATGCAACGGACCGCGTGATCGACGCGAACGCCGTCTTTCTCGGCTGGCTGGGCATCGAGCTCGACCACGTTGTCGGCCGCCGTTACGATGACCTGGTGCGCTCAGCCGAGCCCACTCCAGAGCTGGGTCCGGACTACTTGACGGGACTCTCGGAAGTCACGCACGTTGACGCCACCGTGCGCCCGGTGTTCGTGAAACGCGGTCAGCCGGATGCGCGCGGCCGCCGGTTTGTCACGGTCTTCGACGCGACCGCACAGCGTGCGTTCCGCGAGCAACTCCTGCATCGGCACGAACTGGTGGAACGCACCCGGCACCGTCTCGAGCTCGTGATCGCCGCATCGATCGCCTTCGCCGAAGCGACCTCCGAGGTTCAGCTCGCCGACGTGCTGGCGAGCACGACGGCGCAGGCCTATGACGCCGAGGACTCGGTCGTGTTCGTGCTCGAGGCGGGCACGGAGTACACGCAGATCGCGGGCACCAACCCGTTCGTTGGTGTGGGCGACGTCGACGTGCTGTCTGAGCGTGCCACCCAACTGCGAAGCGTTCTGAAGATCAGCGGCGTTGCTGAGGCCTACGCGCTAGCGCCCGCGGTGGGTGCCGCGTTCGAGCGCACCGGTGTGCAGGCCTTGATCATTGCGCCGATTCGTCACCGAAACGAACCGCTGGGAATCCTTGCGGCGTTCTTCCGGCACCCGCGACAGTTCGATGAGCAGGCCTCGCCCCTCGCGGACGCCCTCGCCGGGCAAGCCGCCCGCGCGCTCACAGCGATCCGGCTCCAGGAACGTCTCGAGCACGCCGCCATGCACGACGACACCACCGGACTGCCGAACAGGCGGATGCTCGAGGAACGGATGGATGAATCCGGCCGAACGATGGGCGCAGCCCTGGGCGTGCTGTTCGTTGACCTGGACGGATTCAAGAGCGTCAACGATCGACTGGGACACCAGGTTGGCGACGACGTGCTTCGCGAGGTTGCCGCCCGAGTGAAGGCGACGATCCGCGAGCGGGACATCGTCGCCCGATATGGAGGAGACGAGTTCGTGATCGTCTGCGCGGTCGCGGACCAGGCGGCCGCCATCGAGATGGCGGAACGGATTCGCGCCAGCATCAGTGCCCCCTACGCCATCCTGCCCCCCGACCTCAGAATCGGCGCGAGCATCGGCGTCTCGGTCGGCCCCGTTGAATCTGCCACCTTCGCCACTGACCGGCTCGTTCGCGCGGCAGACCAGGCCATGTACCGTGCAAAGTATGCCGGCGGAGATCGCATCGATTATGCGACCGGCTGACTGACCTGCTCGGCCGCACGCAGGAATTAGGCTGCTGGTTATCCCCTGTTCGCGCCGGTTGCCCGTCGGCGGTGCGACTCACTGTTTCGAACTGGACGTCATGGACTACGCCGACCGCCCTCTGGCCAAGCTGGGGTTTTTGACGATCGGATCGTTCGACGAGAGCGATCCGTTCACGGGTCACGACACGACGTTGCAGATCATCGAGCTCGGCGAACGGCTCGGGTTCGACAGTGTCTGGTTGCGCGATCGGCACCTGCAGCATGGCATCTCGTCGCCCGTCGCGGTGCTCGCTGCCGCAAGCCAGCGAACCACCCGTATCGAGCTCGGCACTGCCGTGATCCCGCTGGGGCTGGAGAATCCGTTCAGGCTTGCGGAGGATCTCGCGACGGTCGACGTGCTGAGCCACGGGCGTCTCAACCCGGGGTTCAGCGTGGGGCGTCCGACGCACTTCGACGACATCAAGGAGGCGCTGTACCCCAACTCCTGGCAGTCGGAGGACTTCGGCTATGACCGCGTCATCCGGTTGCTCGACAACCTGCGCGGAGAGCCAGTCAGCACCTTCGAGGGCACCGAAGGCATCGAGGTGTATTCCGCACGGATACAACCCCACTCACCGGGGCTGATCGACCGCGTCTGGTACGGGGCCGCGGGCATGGCCTCTGCCGTCTGGGCCGGCGAACAGGGCCTCAACCTGCTGAGCAGCAGCGTGGTGCGCGCCGAAGACGATGACGACTTCGCCCGCATCCAGCGCGCGCACATCGACGCTTTTCGTGCGGTTCATCCCCACGGGTCGGCGGCGAGAGCATCCCAGGGCCTTGTCGTCATTCCGACCGACAGCGCCACCGTCGAGCAGGTCGCGCGCTACGAGGCCTACGCCGCCGCACGGCTGCCGCGCACCAGATCCCCCCAGGGGCCGGCGCGGATGCTGTTCGCTCCCGATCTCGTCGGCAGCTCCGCCGAGATTGCGGATGCGCTCCACTCGCACCTGGGCTACCAGGCGGTCGACGAGGTGGTGTTCGCGCTGCCGTTCTCGTTCGAGCCCGACGACTATACGCAGATCCTCACCGACATCGCCGCGAACCTCGGGCCGCTTCTCGGATGGTCGCCGAGCGAAAAGTAGGAGAGCACGTTGTCACGCGGCAGCGCTCAGGCGCTTCGGTCGGGTGGGCGCGCCGAACTGACCGCGCAGGTCGCCGCGGGACTCACGCTCGACCATGATCGGAACATAGGCGCGGATTCGGGCATCCGAGAATTCGGCATAGTGGCGATCCACGATCGACTCGATGGTGGAACGCTGCGCGGCAGGGAATCGTCTGCCCAGGGAGTCGACGACGCTGGTCATCGCGGGGTCCCCGGAGCCCTTCGGTGCCTGGCGGGACTGAACTCTCATGCGGGTGTGGTCCTGTTCGCGTCCAAAGGTCAGTGAATGATCAGCACCGGGCAGCTGGCCTTTTCGGCACACCGTGCACTGACCGATCCGAGAAGAACCCCGGCGATGCCGCCGTGACCCCGGCTGCCGACGACCAGCATTTCGGCACCATCGCTCTGTTCTATTAGTACGTCGGCGGCGGCCCCCTCGAAGGTTGCGGTGGAGAACCAGCCGGGTGCGTTGGAGCCGAAGACCGACTTCTCGGCCCCGCTCAACATGGCGTGTGCATCGTCGTCCGGCGAGTACTCGAACCTGCCGACCGACGAGTACCCGGTGGGGGTGCGCCAGCTCGAGACGGCCTCGACGGATGCGCCGAGAGCGGTGGCGATTTGCACGGCGCGACGCAGCGCCGAGACGGATGCCTCCGATCCGTCGATCCCGACCACGATTCGTTTGCGGGGAACGGTGCTCTCCGGCGTTGCCGCACTTGGAGAGGGTACGGCGATGGTGTGTGCGCTCAACTGGGTCATGACACCAGTTGACGCTCAAACCGCGCCGCGCACTAGGGACCTTGGTCACAGACTGCGCCTTGGGTGATGGCAGACGCGACACGTTCCGCCGATCAGGTGCCGGCGATGACGAGCGATCCGGAGGCGTTGCCGCTTCGCAGGTCGTTCAGCGCGCCATCCACTCGTGAAAAGGGATACACCGTGACGTCGGGCGTGAGGTGAAGGTTGTGCGCGATGCGCAGGAATGCCGACCCGTCCGCTCGAGTGTTCGCGGTGACCGTTCTGAGGTCGCGTTCATTGAACAGCTCGCTCTGATAATTCATGGCCGGGATGTCGCTCATGTGAATGCCCGCGGTGACGACGGTGCCTCCCCGCTTGGTCGCGGCGAGCGCCTGGGGAACGATGCCGCCCACGGGCGCGAAGATGATGGCCGAGTCCAGCGGCTCCGGGGGAGTGGCTGCCTCGTCCCCCACAAAGACGGCTCCGAGGTTGCGCGCGAGCTGCTGGTTTTCGGCACCTCGCGTGATCGCAAAGATGCGGGCACCCGCGGCTGTGGCGATCTGTGCTGTGAGGTGAGCGCTGGATCCGAACCCGTACAGGCCCAGGTTTCCGCCCGGTGGCAGGGCCGATCGCAGCAGCGACCGGTATCCGATGATGCCCGCACAGAGCAGCGGCGCCGTGGTGACCGGGTCGGTTCCGGGCGCCAGAGGGTACGCGAATGCCCCGGGAACAGTCATGAAGTCGGCGTACCCGCCGTCGTCATCCCATCCGGTGTACCTCGACAACGGGCAGAGATTTTCCCGCCCCGACCGACACCACTCGCACGCCCCGCAGGTGCTGCGTAGCCACGCGGCGCCGATCAGGTCTCCGATGGCGAGAACCGTCGTCCCGGCACCGAGCGCGGTGACCTCGCCGACGACCTGGTGACCGGGGATCACCCCGCGGCGATGCGTAGGCAGTTCCGCGTCGATGACGTGGAGGTCGGTGCGACACACGCCGCACGCGAGAACCCGCACCAGAACCTCGCCCGGCCCTGGCGTGGGGATCGGTTTGCGCACGAGGGTCACAGAGTGTGCTCCCGTGTCTGCTGTCCAGGCGCGCATCGTTGTCATGGGTGTTCTCCTAGCGTCGGTTCCAGTTCAGGGGCGTCGCGACCTCGCTGGTAGTGCCGAAAGTCCTCCGCTGCGGGTGCGGGACCTTCGCCTCTATGGATCCACCTCGCCGTCCGCTGGACTCAGGGGGAGAAGAAAGAGAGCATCCGATGCCCACGAACGCGTACAGCTTCGACGAATGGTCACCCCAGGGACCCGTCACTGAACTCTCCGACGCCGCCGCATGGGACCTGCTGAATGCAGCCTCGTTCGGTCGCTTAGGTGTCAGCCTCAACAACCGTCCCGAGATTTTCCCGGTCAACTACCACGCCGATGGCACCAGCATCCTGTTCAGGACGGCGAAGGGCACGAAGCTCCACGAACTCATCGAAAACTCGCACGTCGTCTTCGAAGTGGATGCCCAACAGGTGGGCGACGCATGGAGCGTCACCGCCAAAGGCACCGCGGAGGTGCTGGATGAACCCGACGCCGTCGAGGCGGCCGACCAGCGCCCGCTGCCGGATTGGATCCCCACCGCCGCTTTCGTGTACGTGAAGGTGTCGGTCGACTCGATCCGCGGGCGCCGCTTCAGCCGAAAAGTGACCATCGAACGCGCCGCAGACCTCACAGAATCGAGAACGAAATGACCCAGACAACCGCTACCGCCGCGCCGCACATCATCGCCGAAGGGGGCGCCAGAGCTGCGGCTCCGGAATCCGCAATCGTGACGAGTAACGCGGCCCGCCGAGTGCTGGCCGTGCTGAGGCTCGCAACGGGCTTCATCTTTCTGTGGGCCTTCGTCGACAAAACCTTCGGCCTCGGGTTTTCCACCCTCAGCAAAGATTCGTGGCTGAACGGCGGGGCACCAAGCCAGGGATTCTTGAAGAGTCCGGCCGTGACGGGGCCGTTGAAAGGCTTCTTCGCCCTCATCGCGAGCCCGACGACAGACGTCTTGTTCATGCTTGCCATGCTCGCGGTCGGCGTCGCCGTCATGGCCGGAATCGGGCTGAGAATCAGCGCCATCGCCGGAAGCATCGTTCTGCTGTTCATGTACCTGGCCGAGTGGCCCTTCGCCGCAAACGCCGCCTCGACCAACCCGCTCGTCGACTACCACGTCATCTACGCGCTGGCACTCATCGTGATCGCCGTCGTCTCAGCGGGTGACACCTGGGGTCTCGGGCGTGCGTGGAAGAGCTTCAGGCTCGTTCAGCAGCACCGCTGGCTCATCTGACCCGCCACCACCCACACAAGACAGAGGGATAACTCATGAAGGCTGCACGTTTCCATGGTCGTAAAGACATCCGCATCGAAGACATCCCCGAACCGTTGCTTCGAGACGGCGCGGTCGCCATCGACATCGCCTGGTGCGGCATCTGCGGCACAGACCTTCACGAGTACCTTGAAGGACCGATCTTCATCCCCGCGACCGGGCATCCCCACCCGCTGACGCACGAGGAAGAGCCGGTGACGCTCGGCCACGAGTTCTCCGGCACGATCACCGCGCTCGGCGCGGGCGTGACCGACCTCGCCGTCGGCGAGAACGTAGTCGTCGAGCCCTACTTCGTGTGCGGGGAATGTGCTCCCTGTAAGGCTGGCCACTACAACCTGTGCACGAAGATGGGGTTCATCGGCCTGGCCGGCGGAGGAGGCGGCCTGAGCGAGAAGATCGTGGTCGACCGGAGGTGGGTGCACCCGATCGGGGACATCCCGCTCGATGAAGCGGCGCTCATCGAACCCCTGTCTGTCGGCCACCACGCTTTCGTCAGAAGCGGCGCGAAAGCCGGGGACGTTGCCCTGGTCGGCGGCGCCGGCCCCATCGGATTGCTTCTTTCGGCGGTGCTGAAGGCGCAGGGCCTGACGGTGATCATCACCGAACTCAGCGAAGCGCGAAAAGCCAAAGCGCTCTCCACGGGCGTTGCAGACCATGTGCTCGACCCGCGATCCGACGACGTCGTGGCGCGGGTTCTCGAGCTCACCGACGGCGTCGGCGCCGACGTGTGTTTCGAATGCACCAGCATCAACGCCGTGCTCGACCAGCTCATCGACGCCGTGCGACCTGCTGGAGTGATCGTGAACGTGTCGATCTGGAGCAAACCGGCGACGATCGACATGCAGAAAATGGTGCTCAAAGAGATCGACCTCCGCGGAACCATCGCCTACGTGAACGACCACCCGGCAACGATCAAACTCGTGCAGGACGGCAAAGTGCACCTCGCGCCCTTCATCACCGCCAGGATCCCGCTCGACCGGCTGATTGACGAGGGGTTCGACACCCTGATCAACCACAACGAAACAGCGGTCAAGATCATCGTTCACCCCTGACGACCCCAGGGTCTCGCCGAAGGCGAACGACGGGCGGATGATTGACGGATGACTGACAGCGGAGACGACGCACGGCGGAGGTTGTTCACCTACGGGCGCGGCTCAGCCGAATTCGATCGCGGCGTCTCGTTTTTCGATGCGATCTACGGGTTCGCCATCACGCTGCTGATCACCGCAGTCGACGTTCCTCCTGCCCCCGCATGGCGCTCCGTCAGCGCGTTGCTGGGGTCAGGGTTCGGAAACCAGCTCCTCGGCTTCGCCCTCAGCTTCATCGTGATCGCCCTTTTCTGGCGGCTCAACTACCGGCTGATCGGGACCATGAACGGGATGACCCAGCGCATCGTCATCTCGAACATCGTCTGCGTGTTCTTCATCATCCTGATCCCCTTCTCCACCCAGGCCCTGAATGCGCCCAACCTGAGCGGTCTGCCCCTTCCCGTCGCTCTCTACGCGGCCAACCTGGGCCTGGCATCCCTCGCGCAGAACAGCATGTACACGATCGCGAAGCGATCGAAACTCACGATCATGTCGCCTCGCACCAGGGCCAGCGCGATCGTGGGCCAGGCATCCGACTACCTGCTGCCCTTCGTCTTCGCGGTGTCGATCGTGCTCGCCTTCACGATCAACACGCGCGTCGCCGAGTATTCGTGGCTCTCACTCGTCGTTCTGATGCCGCTGGGCGCCAGGCTTGAGAAGCGCCTGAATCACGGAGTCGCGCCGTATGCGATGAAGCCGACCGAAGCGCCCGAGATCTGAGCTGGCTGACCCGGATCCAAGCTGCGCGCGAGCGCTGCGGATCAGCTCGCCTGGGCGGCACTCCACAGCGTCACCTGTGTCGTTCGCACACGCCGCGGTTGCTGCAGGGTGTGCACGATGGAGCCGGCGACATCCTCCGGCGTGAGCACCTCGTCGAGCCAGGCCTCGCCCTCGCTTCGACCGTGACCGAAGGCGAACTCGGTGCTGACCGCTGCGGGACAAATGGTGGTGACCCGGATGCCCGACTCTCTCAGTTCGCGGTCGATGGCACCGGCGAAGATGACCTGGGCGCCTTTGGTGCCGGCATAGACGGCTTCATCGTCCCCTCCGCGCAGCCCCGCTACCGAGCTCACGATGACGATGTCACCTCCACCACCCGCGAGGAGCTGTGGCACTGCCGCGCGTACGCCCCACACGGTGCCGGTGAAGTTGGTGTCGATCATTTCCCGCATGTCGTCATCGGTTCCGTCGAGGATGCCCCCGTACATTCCGATGCCAGCGGAGGCGACGAACGAGTCGAGCCTGCCGAATCGGGCGACGGCCGCTTCAACGAGCGCGGTGTTGGTGGCGGGGTCGGAGATGTCGCCCGCCACCCACACGACGGAGTCGCTGCCGAGCTCGGTCTCAAGCTGCTCGAGTCGTTCGGTGCGTCGTCCGGTCAGCGCGACGCGGGCGCCGGCGTCGACGAGCTGTCGCGCGAGCGCTCGGCCGATGCCGGAGGTCGCGCCCGTGATCGCGACGACTGTCGCGGAAAGCGATCGGGTTTCAGCGGGCATTGGGTGGCTCCTTGATGGTGGAAGAGGATTGGCAAACGTTTGCCAAGAGGTAATGTAGCATCTATCCCCGGGCTCGGGGCACGGACAAGAACGGGACGATGAACGCTTCACCCAGCCGTGTCACGATCCGTGACGTGGCGGCCGACACCGGCTTGTCGATTTCCACGGTGTCACGGGCTCTCAGCGGCGCACGCGCGGTGACCCCCGACATCGGTGAGAGGGTGCGTGAATCCGCCGATCGGCTCGGCTACCGGGTGGACTCGATCGGGCGAGCCCTTCGCACCCAGCGCACCAAGACCCTGGGCCTGGTGATCCCGGACATCACGAACCCGTTCTTCCCGGCTCTCGTTCAGGCGCTCGAGCACTCGGCACGCGCGCTGGGACTCGGGATCCTGATCGCAGACGCCGACAACGACCCCGGGATGGAGCGAGAAGCCCTGCGCACGCTGGTCGATCGTCGCGTCGACGCCGTGCTCATTTCGCCGACCGACACCACGGCGAGTCTGCCGGGGATAGCCGAGACCGCCCAGCGGGTGCGTCTCATCCAAATCGACCGCGTCATCGATGAGTCGCTTCCGTTCGTGCGGATCGACCAGGCAGCCCCGGTCGAGGCGCTCGTCGCTCACCTGCGCGCCACCGGACGACGGCACATCGCGTTCATCGGTCAGCAGCCCACCATCGCGACGTCAGGCGAGCGCGAGCGAACGTTCGTGCGCGCGATGGGCGAACACTTCCCCGGCGAAGCTGTGCGTGTGCTCTCCGGAATGCTATCGGCCGAATCCGGCCGGAGTGCGGCGCGCGACATCGTTTCGGCGTGGCCCGAGACCGACGCGATCATCTGCGCGAACGACACCATCGCGGTCGGAGTGCTGGAGCAGCTCGGCCCCGAAACCGGTCGACGCACGATCGCCGTATCCGGTTTCGACGACACCCTCGTTGCGCAGGCCCTGCAGCTCACCTCGGTGCGTCAACCCGTCGACGAGCTCGCCACCGTGGCCGTTTCTTTTGCGAACGGCGCAGCGATCGAAGAGTTCGCGGGTTCGGTGAGCCTGGTGTCGGAGGTCATCTTCCGAGCATCCACGGCCTGACGGAGGTCGCGCCGCGATCAGGCGGTGACGTATTCCTTGACGGCGGTGGTGATGTCGGCGAGGCCCTGCTTCGCATCCGCGAAGAACATTCCCGTCTTCGGGTCCGTGAAGAGCGGGTTGCTGATGCCCGCGTAGCCGGGGCGCATCGATCGTTTGATCACGACCACGGACTTCGCGTGGTCGGCGTTGAGGATCGGCATGCCCGAGACGGCGTTTCCGGGCTTGCGCGCGTCAGGGTTGCAGACATCGTTGGCGCCGACGACCAGGGCGACATCGCAGTTGTCGAAGGCCGCGTTCGCTTCGTCGAGTTGAAGCATCTGGTCGTAGGGCACATTCGCTTCGGCGAGCAGCACGTTCATGTGGCCGGGCATGCGCCCGGCGACGGGGTGGATCGCGTACTTGACGTCGACGCCGTGATCGATGAGCAGCTTCGCGAGCTCCGCGACCTCGTGCTGGGCCTGAGCTGCCGCGAGCCCGTACCCGGGAACGATGAGCACGTGCTGGGCATAGGCGAGCTGGATGGCCACGTCGTCTGCCGTGAGCTGGCGGATGTTCGTGAGATCTTCCGAGCCTGCGCCCGTGGACGCCGCGGCGTCACCCGTTCCGAATCCACCGAGCACGATCGCACCAACGGAGCGGTTCATGGCTTTCGCCATCTGCAGGGTCAGGATCGTGCCGGCCGCGCCCACCAGCGCGCCGGCGATGATGAGGGCCTGGTTGTCGATCGCGAACCCGGCCATGGCGACGGCGAGTCCGGTGAATGCGTTGAGCAGCGAGACGATGACGGGGGCATCGGCACCGCCGATGGGGAGCACCATGAGCACTCCGAACACCAGGGATGCGACGAGCACGACAAGAAGTAGCAAGAGGTTCGGCGGCCCGAACAGCGCGAGCACTCCTGCCCCGAGCGCGACCACGGCAGCGACCACGTTGAGGATCCTCGCCCCCGGGAAGGTCAGTGGTTTGCCCGGGATGATGCCCTGGAGCTTTCCGGCCGCGATGAGGGATCCCGCGAACGTCACCGACCCGATCAGAACGTCGAGCACGACCGGGATCGACACCGTGAGGTCGAGCGGAGTCTTCGCCGTGTGGGCGACGAAGTCCGCGAACGCAACCGCGGCCGCCGCGCCGCCGCCCACAGCGTTGAAGATGCTGACCAGCTGGGGGATCTCGGTCATCTTCACGCTGCGCGCACGCACGACTCCGAACACAGCGCCCAGCGCCGCCCCGACGAGCAGCACGACCCACCCGATCCAGGTGCCGCCCGTTCCGGTGATCGCGAACACGATCGTGGTGACCACGGCGACAACCATGCCGCCGACGGAAATCAGGTTGCCACGACGGGCAGTGGAGGGGGCTCGCATCAGATGCAGCCCGACAACGAACAGTGCGGCAGCAGCGAGGTAGACCACGCCGACGACGAATTCGTACATGTTCATGACTTGTCCTTGGATGGTTGAGCCGATTTGGCATCGGTGGGGCGGGTGAACATCCGCAGCATCCGGTCGGTGACGACGTACCCGCCGAACACGTTGGCTGCAGCGAGAACCCCGGCGATGAAGGTGAGCACGTACCCGGTCGGGCTGTTGGCGAGGGATGCGGTGACGATGGCTCCCGCGATCACCACCCCGTGGATCGCATTCGCCCCCGACATCATGGGAGTGTGAAGGGTTGAGGGGATCTTGCTGATCACTTCGACTCCGACGAGAAGGCTGAGGATGAAGATGGCGAGGTTGCTGTAGAGGGTCTCGATCATGAGGTGTGCGCCTTTGCCGCTGTGGGAGCCGCCGAAAGCGGCTCGAGTTTCGCGGCCGCCCGAACGGCTGCGTTGGTGATGGTTCCGTTGACACCGACCACGATGTTCTTCTGCACTTCGTCGTCGGGGTCGAACACGATCACGTCAGCGGGGGCCAGCTGCGCAAGCACGGCCATGATGTTCCTGCCGTACATCTGCGAGGCCGACGCGGGAAGGTCGGATGCCAGTTCGCCCGCCCCGATCACGGTGACTCCGCCCGGCGTGACGATCGTTTGGCCATCGACGGATCCGGCAACGTTGCCCCCTTTGTCGCTCGAGCCGAGATCGACGCAGACCGCACCAGCGCGCAAATGCTTCAGCGTGTCGGCGGACACCAGCTCGGGCGGCGTGCGGCCCGGAACCTTCGCGGTCGTGATGATGATGTCGAAGTCGACCAGTGCCGTGGCGAGTTCCGCCTGCTGGGTGGCCTGCTCGGCCGTGGTCATGGCTCTCGCGTATCCGCCCGCACCGGCCCCCTGGGCGATGGAGGAGGTGAGAAACTTTGCACCCAGCGACTCGACCTCTCCGCGCGAGGCCTCCCGAACGTCGTAGCCGGTCACAACCGCGCCGAGCCGCTTCAGGGTCGCGATCGCCTGGAGCCCCGCAACGCCGGTTCCGATCACGATGGCCTTCGCCGGAGTCGCTGTACCCGACGCGGTGATCATCATGGGCAGGTACCGGGCGTAGGCGTGCGCCGCGACGATACCGGCCCGGTACCCGGCCGCGCTCGACTGTGAACTGAGCGCATCCATCGACTGCGCCCGGCTGAGGGTGCGCGGCAGAAGTTCGAGCGCGACCGACGTCACACCCCGCTGAGTGAGATCCGCGATGCTCTCGAGATTATTGAGCGGGTCGAGGAGTCCGACGACCAGCTGGCCCGATCGCAGCGCTCTGCCCAGGTCGCCGTCGGGAAAGCGAACCACCGCGATCACCGTGCTTGTCGCAATGATCCGCTTTCGGGGTTCGATGCTCGCGCCGGCGGCGACATAGGCCGCATCCTCGAAGGTGGCAGCCTTTCCTGCGCCGGCTTCGACCAGCACAACTCGACCGGCCTTGGTCAACCGCTCGACCGCGGACGGGTCGAGCGCGACCCGACGTTCACCCGGCGCCGTTTCGCGCAGCACTCCAATCGTCAGCACGGAGGAGTGCTCGCCCGAGGAGGTCTTCGTGGTGGAGCGGGGTGCCGTGGTCTTCTCGGTCTTCTCGGTCTTTTCGGTGGCGACGGTGGCGACGGTGGCTGGCGGTGTCATGGAATCCTCTGCGATCGGCGAACACAGAACAGTCCAGCAAGACCGCACATCGAAAACGAGGGCCATTGGTCCCTACCTGCGCAGGAACCGCGGTGACAGGCTCGGATTCGAGGCAGCGCCGCTGCAGAAGAAGGTTTTTTGACATGACGTACCAGACCATCAACCCGTATACGAACGAAGTGGTCGCAACGTTCCCGGACGCGACGCAGGAAGAAGTCGACGCGGCCATCGGTGCCGCCCATGACGCTTTTCTCTCGTGGCGGGACACCCCGTTCGCAACGAGAACCGCCGTTCTGGCCGAAGCGGCACGCCTGATGCGCGCGGACCGGCGGCGATACGCGGAGCTGCTGACGCTCGAAATGGGCAAGGTCATCGGCGAGGCCGAGGCCGAGGTCGACCTGTCGGCGGACATCCTCGAGTACTACGCCGACCGCGGCGAATCGCTCATCGAAACCGTGAAGGTGCCCGTGGCACTCGCGAGTGAAGGCGAGGTGGAGATCGTCAGCCAGCCCCTCGGGGTGCTGCTCTCGGTCGAGCCGTGGAACTTCCCGTACTACCAGGTGGTGCGCGTCGCAGCACCTCAGCTGCTGGCCGGCAACACCATCCTGCTCAAGCACGCCAGCAACGTGCCGCAGGCGGCGGCGCTCTTCGACGACCTGTTCGAGCGGGCCGGTCTTCCCGCCGGGGCGTTCAAGAACCTCTACCTTCCCCACAACCTCACGGAGCACGTCATCGACGACCCGCGAGTGCGCGGCGTCGCCCTGACCGGCAGCGAAGAGGCGGGGGCCATCATCGCGGCCTATGCCGCGAAGGCGGTCAAGAAGAGCACGCTCGAACTCGGTGGGTCGGATGCTTTCGTCGTCTTGAAAGACGCCGACATGGACAAGACGGTCGAGTGGGCCGTTTTCGGTCGCCACTGGAACGCCGGGCAGGTATGCGTGTCGGCGAAGCGCCTGATCGTGGTCGATGAGATCTTCGACGAGTTCATGGCGAAGTACCGCGACGGCGTCACAGCCCTGAAGATGGGCGACCCGATGGACTCCGCCACCACGCTCGCCCCGCTCTCGTCGCAGGGCGCTGCGGACAAGCTGGCTGCTCAGGTCACGGCGGCCGTCGCCGGGGGTGCAACCGCCGAGACGCTGGGAGACACGGCGCCCGCGAAGGGCGCGTTCTTCCAGCCGACCATCCTGACCGGCATGAACCGTGAGAACCCGTCGTACTACGACGAGTTCTTCGGCCCCGTCTCGATCGTGATCCGAGCAAAAGACGAGGCGGACGCGATCTCCATCGCCAACGACTCGCCCTTCGGGCTCGGCGGATCGGTCTTCACCAAAGACACGGTTCGGGGCGAGAAAGTCGCGCGCCAGATCGACACCGGCATGGTTTACGTGAACCACCCGACGATGGTGAAGGCCGACATCCCATTCGGTGGAGTGAAGCACTCCGGGTACGGCCACGAGCTGACGAACCTGGGTATCCAGGAGTTCATCAACAAGAAGGTCATCGACGTCGTCGACATCAACGCGGCGTTCTGACCGTCCGACTGTCCGACTGCTCGCGGGGTCGTTCTGGAGTTCACCTCCAGGGCGACCCCGTCAGGCTGTTTGCAGGGCCGGGTCGCCGCCGACGATGATGGTGGGGCTCTTGATGTTCAGCAGAACGTCGTGCGCGACCGAGCCGAGTACGGCGACACCTTCGGTCGCGTGACGGGTGTGGTCGACGACCAGCATCGCGGCGCCGGATGAGGCATCGACGAGGCCTTCGGCGGTCGATTTCGACGAAAACCGCGAGCGCACGGTGATCGAGCCGTTCCCGGTCTTCGCCAGAGCGGTGTTGTCGGCGAGCGCCCGTTCTCCCTCGATTTGGCCGGGTTGGCCCGAGCGGATGAGCGTGAGCACCTGTGACGTGCGCTGCGCCTCCGCGGCGGCGAATCGGATGACCGTCTGCCCCGCCGGTGAATCATCCACTGCGGCGATGATGCCGTGCCGCGAGGTGCCGATCATGTCGGGGATGAAGGCAACCGCGCACCGGGCGATGGCGGCGAGGCCGAGGAACCGGGAGCCGAACATCTTGCCGTTGATGAATCCGGTCTTATGCGTGCCGACGACAAGCAGCTGCACGTCTTCAGATGCTTTGGCGAGCTCGCTCAGCGGGTCGCCCTCGAGCACCTGGGCCGATACCTCGAGGGCCGGCTCCGACAGTGTCGCAAAGGTTGCTTCACCGTGCACGAAGGCGAGCGCGTCCTGATAGGCCCCTGCTGCGCCGAGGATGCCCTCGATGTCGTCTGATTGCTCGACGACGTGCGTGATGAGGAGCGACATTCCGGTGGCTTTGGCTCGATCGATGCTCCACCGGAGTGCAGATCGGCTCGGCCCGGATTCGTCTACGCCGACGAGAATAGTGCCGATCATCCTGGTGCCCTTCTTGCAGCCTCGCGTTGAGTACCCCCTAGCGTGCGGCGGGCGCCGTCGTCGCGTTAGAGGCTTTGGTCCCGAGTGTTGGCCGCCCATCGTCGGGACGTTCGGGACTTTCGGCACTGACCGCACGCGGTCTCGCGAGCTTGGCTTGAGCTACCCCAACGATCTAAGGCGGAATCACTCATCATGGAACTTCTCGACTCCATTCGAACTGTTTTCAGGAAATATGCAACGTTCACCGGCACGGCCACCCGCCGGGAGTTCTGGTGGTTCGTGCTGTTCACCGCCATCGCGCATCTCGCGCTGAACTCGCTCAACATCGTTACCGCGCACGGCACGGTGTATCTGGGCGCGAGCCTCTCCGGCATGTTCGGCGTGATTGCGTGCGTTCCGACCCTGGCCGTGACCGTGCGGCGCCTGCGGGACTCGGGGCATCGATGGACGAACCTCTTCTGGTTGCTGCTTCCCATAGTGGGGTTGATCATTCTGATTGTTCGTCTGGCGGAGCCCGGCGAGCCTCAGCCCGATGCCGATTTTGCCGCGCCGGCCGTCGTTCCCGCGAAGGTCTGAGCCGATGACCACGCCAGCCCGGCCGCATCGCGCCCGCCGAGTCACCCTCATCACCGTCGGTTCCGTCGTAGGAGTGCTGGTGCTGGGGCTCTGCACGCTGCTCGTTCTTGGCGGGGTGCTGGTTCCGGCGACCTACCTGCAGCCATGGAGCACCAGCTACTACAAGCAGTTCGCCGACCCTCGCATGCAGGTCGTCGCCCATGCACTGCTTGCTCCGAGCGGCCACAACATGCAGCCCTGGACCGTGACGCTGGATAAGACCGACACGAACGTGCTCTACCTTTACGCCAATTCGAGCCGGCTCACTCCGGCCGTCGATCCGGATGCCCGGCAGACGATGGTCTCGGAGGGCACGTTCCTTGCCTACCTCCGTGTTGCCGCGGAGCACCTGGGGTACTCCGCCACGTTCTCCCTGTTTCCCTACGGCACCTATAACGAGAGCGCGTTGACGCACTCGATGGACACGCTTCCCGTGGCACGCATCACGCTGGCGAAAGACACCGGCGCGCACACCGCCGACTACGCGAGCCTGTTTCTCTCGGACACGAACCGCGCCCCCTACACGAGCAAATCCGTGACGGCAGCACAGCAGGCGGCACTCCTCGCCATCGACCCTGCACTGTCGGCGCACCTTCAGCTCTTCACCGACGCGAAAGACGAGAAGGCGCTCGGCAATTTCGGCATCGAGGGCACCCTGATCGAGACGAAATATGAGGCGGCAACGAAAGAGAGCGATCGACTCTTCTATGGCACCGAGTCGGCGAAGAACAAAGCCCGCTCGGGCTTCGCCGTCGAGGGCCAGGGAACCAGCGGAGTCATGGTCTATCTGCTGCAGGGTGCCCTGGTGGTGGATCCGGCCCTCAACGACGACGCGACCGGCGCCACGAACGCGATCGCGTTGACCGCGTCGGGCGTCGCCCACACGGCCGCCTACGGTCTCATCAGCACCCCGGCGAACACCCGCACCCAGCAGGTGGAGGCCGGGATCCTGTATGCCGACTTCTGCCTCCATGCCCGCACCCTGGGTCTTGTGATGCAGCCGCTCAGCCAGGTGCTTCAGGAGTACCCGACCATGGCTGCGCCGTACAACGCGATCACGGCGGAATACGCGCCTGCTGGCGGCACCATTCAGATGCTGGTGCGCATCGGAACTCCCACCACCCAGTACCCGCAGACGATGCGGCAGACGGCGCCGCAGATCGTGCACACTCCCTAGCGCCACCGTGCTTCATCCCGAGAAGCGCAGATGCGGGTTTCACGTGAATTCACAGCAGGGTTTGACTCGCCCTCGAGGCGGCCGTACCGTGTGACTAGTTGCTCTAAACCTCGGCAGCGGAATTCCGCCGCGAGCTGGGAGCATCATGATCGGCCCCGTCCTTCAGGTGCACGTAGTTCAGGTGCACGAACGAGCGGGCGACATTCTTTCGCCGGCGACATCCTGTGGCCTTCCCGCACGCCGCACCGGATGACCGATTCCGGAGATCTCTCGTTTCCCGACGCCCAGCGTGGGGAACTCGATCACGCCCTCGACAACCTTGTTGCGCGCGCACACGACGTTCTCAAGGTGCAGGGTCGCCTCCGCAGCCTGCTTCGGGCCAACCAGGCCATCATCGAGCACCTCGAAATCAGTGTCGTGCTGCACCGCATTGTGCAGGCGGCTGTCGACCTTGTCGGAGCGCAATACGGCGCCCTGGGGGTGGTCGCCCCGGATGGGTCGCTCGAACAATTCATCACAGTGGGCATGAGCGACCACGACATCGAACTGATCGGTCATTCGCCCCAGGGCTACGGGCTTCTCGGAGCGCTCATCGAAGACCCCCAGCCGATCCGGCTCGACCTGCTTGCGGATGATGAGCGCTCGGCGGGCTTCCCGCCGGGTCACCCCCCGATGCAGAGCTTCCTCGGCGTTCCGATTCGCGTGCGGGACGAGGTCTACGGAAACCTCTACCTCAGCAACCAGGCGAACGGCCGGTTCACCGGAGACGACCAGCAACTGGTGACGTCGCTCGCCGCAACAGCGGGTGTGGCGATCGAGAACGCCCGCCTGTTCGCCGAGACCGGCCGACGGCAGGCCTGGTCCGCCGCGTCGGAGGAGTTCACGTCGATGCTGCTCTCATCAGACCAGGATGACGCAATCTCAACGCTCGCGACGCGCATCCTCAGTCTGGCCGAGGCGGACATCGTCTGGATCCTGGTTCCCACCGACGACGACCGGTACCTTCATGCCGAGATTGCGCGCGGGCTCGATTCAGACGTGATCGAGGGCACTGCGATCGCAACGACGGGCTCGATCCTTGCGAGCGTCCTGGAGGCCAAGCAGCCGCGCCAGATCGATGACGGGTCGAAGACGGAGCTGCGGCTGAGCGAGGGCAGAGTTCTCGGGCCGGTCATGGCCGTGCCGCTGATCGTTTCCGGCCTGACCCAGGGTGCACTCATGGTGGGACGGTTGCAGGGCAGAGCGCGGTTCTCGTCGGAAGACCTCGAAATGGCAGCACATTTCGCCGGACAGGCGAGCGTCGCCATGGAACTCGCCAGTGCACGCGCCGTTCAACAGCGGATGGAACTGCTCGACGAGCGGGGTCGGATCGCCCGGGATCTTCACGACCACGTGATCCAGCAACTCTTCGGCACCGGCCTCGAGCTGCAGAGCGTCGCCGGTTCTCTGGGGTCGATGCCTCAGAAAGTGGCCGCCGACCGCATCATTGCGTCGGTAGAGAACCTCGACGCCAGCATTTCGCAGATCCGCACCATCATTTTCGCGCTCTCGGCCCACACCGACGAGGCCAGAAACACCGTGCGACATTGGATCATCGACCTGGCGAAGGAGCTCACCCCGGGACTGGGCTCCGCGCCCCGGCTGACTTTCGCCGGCCCGGTCGACCTCATCGTCACCGATGAGATGGCGACGGATGTTGTCGCCGTGACGCGCGAGGCACTGATGAACGTCATCAAACACGCGGGGGCCGAGCACACGTCGGTCTCTCTCACGGCGCTCGATGGGTCGGTCGCCCTGGAGATCGTCGACGACGGTTCGGGCTTCGATGGGTCGGCTCGGCGGAGCGGGGTCGCGAACCTCGAGACTCGCGCCACAGAGCGCGGAGGCACTCTGGTTGTCGATTCAGACGCCACCGGCACGCGACTGCTGTGGACCGTGCCGTACGCCGAGCTGGTCGGGTAGAGGCGGGATGGCGATGATTCGAGTTTTTCTGGTGGACGATCACGAGCTCGTGCGGCGCGGGCTGGCGGCGCTGCTCGCGGCGGAAGACGACATCGAAATCGTCGGCGAGGCCGCCAGCGCGTCGCAGGCGCGAGCGCGAATCGCGGCGACTCGACCGGATGTCGCCCTGCTCGACGTGCGCCTTCCTGACGGGAGCGGGATCGACGTGTGTCGAGACGTTCGTGCGCGGTTCCCGACGATTGCGTGCCTGATGTTGACCGGCTATGACGACGACGAGGCCATTTACGCCGCCGTGATTGCGGGTGCCGCGGGCTATGTGCTGAAGGGCGCAGACGGCCACGGGCTGGTCGACTCCGTGCGCAAGGTTGCGGCGGGGCGCTCCCTGATGGATCCGGCCCTGACCAAGCGGGTGCTGAATCGGATGAGCGGTCGCGACAAGGGCGACGCGCGGCTCGAGTCGCTGAGCGCACGCGAGCGTCAGATCCTGGTCTTGATCTCGGACGGTCTGACCAACCGCGAGATCGGGGTTCGTTTGTCGCTGGCCGAGAAGACGGTGAAGAACTACGTGTCGGGGCTGTTGAGCAAACTCGGACTGCAGAGACGCACTCAGGCGGCGGTTCTGCACGCCGGGGGAGCGCCGTTCATCGCCCACTAGGGATGCACGATCTCATCCTCGTCGTGTCACCATGCGAGTCCGCGGTGTGGACTTGTGCGCACCGGCATCTGGATGCTCGACGAGCGTCGGTAGAAACGCACGAGATCACCGACCGCCGCCTGGTCATCTCCACCTGCGTTGTGCGTCCACCAGGGAAGGTCGTTTGCGAAGGCAGCGTCGGGCGTAACAACGAACACGCATTGCCGACCCGGGGCCGTCCATCCGCTGCCGGGGGAGAGCACCGCAAAGAGATCGCTCGTCAGGATGCCGGTGAGGATCGCGTAAAACAGGCTCGCGCTCGAATCAATCGCTCCAAACGTGCCCAGCGAGACCCGATTGCCGGCCGTGAGCGCGGCGGCGATGTGTGTACCGATCGTCGTCTCGTCGCAGGCCGGGGCCGGGACGACGAGAACCGTGCCGAAGGGACTCGTGGTGGTCACGGTCACCACGCCGTCGCGTACCGCCATCGTCGGAGCATCGATGTCGACCTCGAGATGTTCGGCGTGCCGCTCGAATTGCGCAGCCAGGGCTCCGAAAGCCTTTTGGGACGTTGCGTGCGTCAGTTCTTTCGCGACGGATCTCAGCAGGGGTGCTATCACCCTCGGTGCCGCCGCCACCTCAGGCATCCTCGGCTGGTCGAACCGCACGTGGTCGGTCGGGGTAAGGAGCGCTGCGCTGGTCATGCCTCCAAGAATCGGTGAGACCGTCCGCCGCGCGTAGGGCCGAAGGTCCCCGATGTGCACAAGAGCGGTCGGCGCGATTCCGCCTGGTAGTTGTGACTTTGGACCCTAGTGGTGGCGATCGAGTCGCGCTGGACTGTGCATATGAAGCAGACAACGGAACGGTCGTTCGCGGGCAGCACACACCTCGTTTCAGCCCCGGACGGCGTGCGCTATGAGTTCGGCGATCTTCATCCGCGGGCGATGGGCACGGGCGGACGCATCGTCGTCGGTGTCGACGGATCGGAGGCCTCCTATGAAGCCCTTCGACGGGCGGTGCGAATCGCTCGCGCGCTCCACACGTCGGTCGAAGCGGTGACGTCATGGCGGTTCGGCGGGTACGCGAGCGTGGCCGGCGAGTTCATGGACTCGGCGCAGGAGGATGCGCGAGTCATTCTGAAGACCGCGTCAACGCTGGTCTTCGGGGCCAAGGCTCCGGCGTGGTTCACCTCCGACGCGCGCGAGGGCGACCCTGAGGCGGTGCTCATCGAGGCGAGCAAGGGCGCGGAGATGCTCGTGCTCGGCAGCCGCGGCCACAGCGGTGTCGCGGGAGTGCTGCTGGGTTCCGTGAGCGCGAAGTGCGCAGAGCGCGCGTCGTGCCCCGTGCTTGTTGTTCACTGATCGTTCGATTCGCTCGCGGGTTGGCTCGTCGATGTCGGGCCAGGGTTCCTCTCCGTTGGCGCCCCTGGGCATCCCCCTCTTCCGCGCCCTGTGGGTGGCCGTGGTCGTGGCGGATATCGGCAGCTGGATGCAAACGGTCGGCGCGCAATGGTTGTTGGTCGATCAGCCGAATGCGACGGTCCTCGTAGCTCTGGTGTCGACGGCGGCCGCCGTACCGTTTCTCGTGCTCGGGCTACCGGCGGGCGTGATCGGCGAATTCCTGAATCGCCGCCGGGTTCTGATCGCGGTGCAGGTGTTCCAGGTGATCGTGGGCTCCGCGCTGGTCGTTCTGACCGCTGTCGGAGCCATGACCCCCGCGCTTCTGCTCACGCTTACCTTTCTCATCGGTGCGGGCGATGTGCTGCAACTGCCCGCCTACCAGTCGCTGGTGACGGAGATTGTGCCTCGTGCGCTGCTCCAGAATTCGGCGTCACTGAGCTCGATCGGGGTGAACATCGCCCGGGCCGTGGGCCCTGCCCTCGCGGGCCTCGCCATCAGCACCTTCGGCATCAGCTTCGTCTTCGGGCTCAACGTGGTGACCAGCGCGGTCTTACTCGCCGTGCTTCTTCGGTGGCGCGGATATCGTGCCCCCGAGCATCAGGCCGAGCCGTTCCTCGATGCGACGCGGGCGGGTCTTCGTTACGTCTTCAATTCGGGGGTTGTGCGCAACCTGTTTCTTCGGCTCGCGCTCTTCATCATTCCGGCCAACGCCCTCTGGGCGTTGTTGCCGCTGATCGCGCATTCACGACTGCAGCTGGGGTCAGACGGGTACGGGTTTCTTCTTGCCGCGCTGGGGCTGGGGTCGATTCTCGGCGCCTTCCTGCTGCCGCGAACGAGAACGCGTCTCAGCTTCAACACGACGACCGCCGTCGGTGCGACGGTGTTCGGTATCGCCACGGTCGGTGCGACCCTCTCGCCCTGGCTTCCGCTGACTCTCGGAATACTCTTCGTGGCGGGCATCGCCTGGATCGACGTCGTGGCCTCGTTCAGCGCGGCGGTTCAGATATTTCTGCCCACCTGGGTGCGCTCGCGCGGATTGTCGGTGTACCAAATCGTCTTCTTCGGTGGCGCCGCAGTCGGTTCGTCGCTTGCCGGCGGCATCGCTGAGGGCCTCGGAACGACCGTGGTGGATATCGTCGCCGGCGGCCTCCTGGTTGTGCTTGCGACTGTGCAGTTTGTCTGGCCGCTTCCCCGATTCGAATCCATCGATCGGTCGACGGCGATCCTGCCGGCTGTCGACGATGTCGTACCTCCGGCGCTGGAGTTCACGGATGACGCGTCGACCCTCGTGATTTCGCGCTGGGAGGTTCCCCTCGAACGCCATGACCAGTTCATCGAGCACATGCGAGCCGTCGAGGCCAGCCGGCGGCGCACCGGAGCGCGGCACTGGGAAATGTACGTCGACAAAGACGAGGGCAACAGCTTCGTCGAAATCTACGACGTGGGCTCATGGCGCGAACACATCCAGCAGGACAGCGCCCGACTCACCGTGTACGACCAGCAACTCATGCTGGCCGCCGCTCACCTGGCTTCGGGTGCCCCGGTGGTCACCCAGTTGCTGTCCACTGGCTGAGCCATGACAGGGACCTTCGCCTCTACTGCGAGGGTGCCCGCGCGACGCAATCTGTAAGGAGTGCACACCCCGTGCGCACAGACAATGTACGCCCAGACAGAAGGACCACACGATGAGTTCCGCAGCGTTCACGCGACCGCAACGAGACAACTCAGACCTCGCACGGCGTGTTCGTGATGGGGGTTCCGGCGACCAGCTGCCCGAGCTCATTGCGCTGCTGAGGCAGCGTCAGGAGTCGGTGCCCTACATCCTCGTCGAGGCCAGCGCGGAGGGGGGTCGCATTCGCACCTATCTGAACGGGCAGCTCCACCCGGTCGACGACCTGCGAATCGAGGGTGAAACCGAACACCTCCACAAAGCCCACGGCGGCGGTCTCTCCCATCATCGACACGCGCACCACACCGAGGAAATCTGGAAGCGCAACGAAACCGAACTTGCCGACACGGCCAGCGAACTCGTCGAACGAGACGCTGTGTCGCTGCTCGTCGTCACCGGGGACCCGCACGTCGTCGAGCTGCTAAGCAATGCCCTCTCGTCTCGAGCGCGTGCGATCCTCGTGACGCTCGCCTCGGACACTCTCGCCGCCGGCGCCTCGGATGTCGCGCTGGACGAACTCCTGGCCAGCAGCGCCCGACGAATCGTGGTCGCGCACCAGGCCGACGCCATCGGTCGGGCCGCCGCTCAGCGGGCCGCCGATAACACGAAAACCGACCAGCGACTGCAGCCCGTCGTGCACGCGCTGCAGCAGGCGAGCGTTGAAACCCTTCTGCTCGACACGGGGGCACTGGCGACCCACACCCTGCTCGCCCTCGACGGAACACCGTGGATTGCGGCCGTGCCTACCGAGACCTTTGGGGCGGCGATACTTCGCGCTGCTCCCGCGGCCGAAGTGCTCGCTCGCGCCGCGCTCGCGACAGACGCGGAGGTCATTCTCGTGGAGCCCGGCACCCTGCCGGCACATGCCGGTGCCGCGATCATCCATCGGTGAGAACGCCGGGTGACAACCCGCACGCTTCGCCAACGACCACCCCATCACGCAGAAGAAAGAAGACAAATCATGGCAACCTACGATGTAGCCGGACGCTCCGCAATCGTCACCGGGGGAGGCTCCGGTATCGGCCGGGCGGTCGCCCTGCTGCTCGCCGCGAACGGCGCCGAAGTACTGGTGACGGACCTCAACCAGAAGGGTGTCGCCGCCGTTGTCGAGGAAATCACGGCGGCCGGCGGCACAGCGGCGTCGCTCGTCGGGGACGTCACCGACCCGGAATTCGCGAAAGCGAGCGTCGACGCCGCGAACGCGCTGGCCCCGCTTCGGATCGCCGTCAACAATGCCGGAATCGGGGGCGAGGCGGCGGCCATCGGCGACTACTCGCTCGAGAGCTGGCGCAAAGTCATCGAGGTCAACCTCAACTCCGTCTTCTACGGTCTCAAGTATCAACTGCCGTCGATGGCCGAGAACGGCGGCGGCGCGATCGTCAACATGGCGTCCATCCTCGGCGCGGTCGGCTTCGCTTCCTCGTCCGCGTATGTCAGCGCGAAACACGCTTTGGTTGGTCTCACCCAGAACGCCGCCCTCGAATACGCCGACAAGAAGGTGCGCGTGACGGCCGTTGGCCCGGGATTCATTCACACACCCCTCGTCGACACGAACCTCGATGCCGCCACCCAGGCCTTCCTCGTCGGCAAGCACCCCCTGGGGCGACTCGGAGAGCCCGACGAAGTGGCGACGCTCGTCGCCTTCCTGGCCTCAGACGCGGCATCCTTCATCACGGGCAGCTACCACCTCGTCGACGGCGGGTACACCGCGCAATAGCGGAAGAACCGCAACCCGTGCCACCGCGCCGGGTAGAATCGGGGCAGGGCGCAGTCTGCGTTCGAACTCCTCCGATTCTGCCCGGGTTCTTTTCAACACCAACGTTCGTTGAAAGCCCGCCATGGAGTCGGAGTCGAAGCTTCTCCCAGAGAAAGCGCCCAGTCCGGAGCGAATGTGCGCCGCCTTCGTCGACGCCCTTCACGTCAGCGGCGCATCCATCTCCGTCTTCGGTCGCGATGGAAAGCAGTCGACGATCCGAGCATCCGATGCCATCGCCGCTCGAGGTGACACCCTGCAGCTGGAGCTGGGCGAAGGTCCGCACTGGGAAGCACTCGCCACCGGTGCGCCGGTATTGTGCCATGACCTGTCCGACCAGCGATACGCAAAGTGGCCGATGTTTTCGGCGGCCGCCCGGGAGATCGGGATGGTGGGCGTGTTCGCATTTCCCATGAAGATGGGGGCCGTGAATGTCGGCGTCGTCGACCTGTACACCTCCGCACCCCGCTACCTGGACAAGCACCAGGTTGCGTTGGCCGTGTCGATGGCGGGCCGCGCGGCCGCACCCGCCGTGCGCTATGCCATGCAGTCAGCGGAACAGCCGGCGGCCGCCGAACACCGGATGGCTCCCGCGATACGCCGAGAGGTGCACCAGGCGACCGGGATGGTGCAGGCCCAACTCGAAGTCAGCGCGACAGAGGCGTTCAGCCGCCTTCGGGCGCACGCCTACAGCTCGGAGCGACCGATCGAAGACGTCGCACGCGCCGTTGTGCGTCGCGAACTCGACTTCAGCACTTTCACCGATTAGAACGACAGAGCGAGGAGATAGTTGACATGGATGAGACCACACGCGAGACGCGGGTCAATGCTGCGTTCGTTGCGGTAGCGGACACTCTCACCACCGACTTTGATGTGGTTGACCTGCTGCACACACTGGTCGAGCAGTGCACGGAGCTGCTGGATACGACGGCGGGCGGCCTGATGCTCGTGGACGGCGACGGGCAACTGCAGTTGATGACCTCGACCAGCGAGGGCGCGGACCTGGTCGAGCTGATGCAGATCAACGCGGCCGCGGGCCCCTGCATCGAAAGCTTCGAGACGGGCCTCGCGGTTTCGGTTCCGAACATCCAGAGCGTCAGTGGCAAGTGGCCGGCGTTCAAGAAGGCCGCCCTTCAGTGCGGGTTTGGCTCCGCGCATGCCACGCCGCTCAAACTCCGCGGCACGGTGATCGGCACGATGAACCTGTTCGGCAACAGTCGCGGGCCCCTCACCGATCGGGACGCGGCCCTCGCCCAGGCGCTCGCCGATGTCGCCACCATCGGGATCCTGCAGGACCGCCTGGTGAAAGAGAACACCATCGTCTCCGAACAGTTGCATGCGGCGCTCGACAGCCGAATCGTGATCGAGCAGGCCAAAGGCATCATCGCTCACTCGCTGTCGATCGACATGGACGAAGCCTTCGGGGTGCTTCGCGCGCATGCGCGCAACAACAACTTGACGATCCGATTCGTGGCTGAGGAGATCAGCGCCTTCAGGCTGAAGGTTCAGCGGCAATCGCGAGAAATCGCGATCATCCCGTCGGCGTCTGCGCAGGCCGACTAGCGTGCCCCTTCCTCGTCACCGGCCGAAGTCGTCGTCCAGGGGAGCGGCAACGCCGCCGCCGACTGGCCGACGACAAGGCCGTCCGCCGGGCAGACGAGGATGCCGTGCGACTCGGCAAGGCCGCGCATCATCGTGGATGCTCGCCACAGCGTGGGCACTGCCGCACCGTCCTGGATTCGGTAGGGCATCATCATCGACGTGCCTGCGCGTCCACTGATCTCGACGCCCGACACGACGGCGTGCGGCGTGGGTGGATGCCCGCCCGTGAGGGCCGCGAACAGTGGCTCGGCGAGAGTGAGCAAACCGACCAGCGCGGCCAGCGGATTGCCGGGGAGTCCGATCAGGTAGCGGCCGTCGGCTAGTCGCGCGAGCAGGCTGGGTCCCCCCGGCCGCATGCGGATTCCCCCCACGATCACGGTCGCGTCGAGTTGCCGAAGGGCGGCGCGGAGGTGGTCGGCATCCGAATCGCCCGTGCCGCCCGTGGTCACCACGACGTCTGAGGTTCCGGCGCCGGTGCGCACTGAGTCGACGAGTGCGTCGAGGGAGTCCGGTAGGTGAACCGTGCCGACCGTCTGGCCCCCCAGCGCGGCGATCACGGCCGGCAACACGGGGCCGAAGCTGTCGCGCACCCGGCCTGCCGCCGGGATACCCCGCTGCACGACCTCACCCCCGGTGAGTATGAGGCTGATGCGGGGTCGCGCCGACACCATCACGTCGTCGAGCCCGGCGGATGCGGCCAGCGCGACATGCGCCGGATTCAGGATGCGTGGCGCGGCGATCACGGTCTCGCCGTCGACGGCCTCAGTGCCCGTCGCTCGGATGTGCTCGCCCGGCCGCGGTTCGTCGGGACGACCCGCTGTCGTAATGGCCAGCAGCTCACGCGACCCCTCTCTGTATCGCCTGCCGTTTTCGGCGCGAAGAATCGCGGTCGCGCCGGCCGGCACGAGCGCGCCGGTCACGATCGGAACGCACTCCCCGAGCGACAGGGGCAGCCCGGATACGAGAGACCATGGCCCTTCGCCCGAAACGGCCCAGCCATCCATCGCCGAGGATTCGTAGTGCGGAACGTCGCACAGCGCAACGACGTCGCGCACCAGCCGACGACCGCACGCCTCGCTGAGCGGCACAGACTCATCGCGGAGCCGCTCGCCGTGCGCGTAGCTGAGCTGCCGTGCCTGCTGCCAGGTTGGTCGATCGTTGTCGGCCACGTCAGGATGTCGCGGAGTAATGGCCGCTGGCCGCGAGCCCGCGCGCTGTCGCCGCCGCGGCGGCGAACGCCTCACGCGAGTTGTCGGCGGCCACGGCGCGCCCGACGGCCAGCCCAACCAGGTATGCCGTGAGCGGCGCTGCGGGCCGCACAACGCCGCGGGCCACGTCGCCCGCGAGGCCGAGGACGGCGTCGATGTCGACTTCCGCCCCGCCCAGGTCGAGCGCGGTGAGCAGCGCATCGCTCCAGCGCCGAAGCAGCTCGTCGGTCTGTTCGTGGTTCTCGCTCATGCGCGCTCCTCGGTTGGTTGGCGGTGCACTCCGAACGCCTCAGCGTCGGGCCAGGTGTCGATGTCGTCGGTCGACCCGAGGGGAACCTCCACCGGGTCGGGATGCAGGTGCGCCAGGAGGGCGCGCACCGACAGGTTGCGGGCATCGCCGGCATGCTCGCGCGCGGCGACCGCAAGCCCCGGCGTCGAATACACCGCGGCGAGCGACTGCAGACGGCCGTCTGCCGATACCGCAACAGCGCCATCCGTGCCGGCCCGTAGTTCGCCGAGCAGCACGTGCACCGCCTCACCGATGCGGGGCATGTCGCACGCGAGCACGAGCGTGAAGTCGGAGGGCTCGCCGGTGAGTGAGTCGAGTGCCGCGACACCCGAGATGATCGCCGCCGCCGGACCGCCAAACGCGGGAGACTCGCGAACGACGGTGACGTCGGCGCCCGGGGCTGCAGTGGCCACCGTCTCAGCATCCCCGACGACCACGACGCGGCGCGCGAAAGCGGCGGCGGCCAGCGCCGTCTGCAGCAGAGCGGCGCCCCCGACCGCCAGGTTCGCCTTCGGCACCCCGTTCAGTCGGGAGCTTCGGCCGCCCGCGAGCACGAGAGCGTCAATGATCACCTGCCAAGCCTATGTACCGGATGCATCGGTGTGCTGTGATGATGAGGTATGCAAAGAATTGCGATTCGCAAACGCGTCACGCGGGTCTCCCTCGAGACCGGCGCGCGGTCCAGCGAGGACATGCTCGCGGCGGAAGAACCGCTCGAAATCCGTGTCGCAGGCCGCTCGCTCGCCATCACCATGCGAACCCCGGGCAACGACTTCGACCTCGCCGCCGGCTTTCTCGTATCGGAGGGCGTGATCGCCCAACCCGAGCACTTTGCGGCCGTGCGCTACTGCGCGGGGGCGACAGTTGAGGGTGTGAACACCTACAACGTGCTCGACGTGACTCTGGGCCGAGGGGTTGCCGCGCCCGACCCCAGCCTGGAGCGAAACTTCTACACGACCTCGTCGTGTGGACTCTGCGGCAAGGCCAGCATCGACGCCGTTCGCACCCACTCGCACTGGTCCGTCACCGACGACGACCTCGTCATTTCCTCGCACCTTCTGTCCACTTTCCCGGGCATCCTTCGAGAACACCAGGATGTCTTCGAGAAGACCGGCGGCCTGCACGCCGCCGCGCTGTTCGACGGTCGAACCGGTGAAATGCTGGTGCTGCGAGAAGATGTGGGCCGCCACAATGCGGTCGACAAGGTCATCGGCTGGGCGTTGACGCAGGGCCTGCTGCCGCTGCGCGGCACCGTGCTCATGGTTTCGGGACGGTCCTCGTTCGAGCTGACGCAAAAGGCCCTCATGGCGGGCATCCCGCTGCTCGCGGCAGTCTCTGCTCCGTCTTCCCTGGCGGCCGAACTGGCCACCGAGGTCGGGATAACTCTCGTCGGCTTCCTGCGCGGCAGCTCGATGGTGGTCTACTCCCGACCCGAGCGCGTGACCTGCGACGTGGCCGCGCTGGCGGGATCCGCCCCGTTGTCGTCGAGCACAGAAAGCAGGCGGGCGTAATGTCGCGCAAACCGCCGGTCGCCGACCCGAACTACGATTCCCTGGTTGTGCGTGCGCCCGAGAACTGGGCCGTGGGGCTTCCCGCGATCGTCAACTCGCTCTCGTACGCCCTCGAAGAGATGGGCCCCCTGCGTTCGCTCAACCTGCTCACCAAGGTGAACCAGAAGACCGGGTTCGACTGCATGAGCTGTGCGTGGCCCGACCCCGATCACCGCAAGGTCGCAGAGTTCTGCGAGAACGGTGCCAGGGCCGTGACGTGGGAGGCGACACCGGTCACGGTGCCGACCACGTTCTGGTCG
The DNA here is from genome assembly GCA_963738535.1 of uncultured Actinomycetota bacterium. Lineage (GTDB taxonomy): Bacteria > Actinomycetota > Actinomycetes > Actinomycetales > Microbacteriaceae > Galbitalea. The sequence continues at coordinate 288,949 of CAVTXB010000004.1, read as the reverse complement.
GAGCACTCGCTGACCGACCTGGCCGACAAGTCGGAGTACTGGCTGGGCATGCAGGGTCGCCTCATCGAGCCGGTCTACAAGGCCGCAGGCAGCGACCACTATGTTCCGGTCAGCTGGGTGGAGGCCTTCCGCCGTATCGCCGACAAGCTCCGCGGGCTCGACTCGCCCGACCAGGCCGCGTTCTACACGAGCGGCAGGGCCGCGAACGAGACGGCCTTCGTGTACCAGCTGTTCGTGCGCGCGTTCGGCACGAACAACCTGCCCGACTGCTCGAACATGTGCCACGAGTCCACCGGCACGGCCATGGGCGCGACCGTGGGAATCGGAAAGTCAACGATCGCCTACGACGACTTCGAGAAGGCCGACCTGATCATCGTGATGGGGCAGAATCCCGGCACGAATCACCCGCGCATGCTGACGGCGCTCGAGGACGCCAAGCGCAACGGCGCAACCCTGGTCGCAGTGAACCCGCTGCCGGAGGCCAGCCTCAAGCGGTACAAGAACCCGCAGACGGTGCGGGGGCTGCTCGGTCGTGGCACCGACATGGCCGACCAGTTTCTGCAGATCCGCAGTCGGCGGCGACATGGCGATGCTCCAGTGGATCTCGAAGCGCGTCTTCGAGGCCGAAGCCCGCAACCCCGGTACCGTTCTCGACCACGAATTCCTGGACGCCTGCACGCAGGGCCTCGACGACTTCCGCGCCCACCTCGACGACCTCGACCCGCAGGAGGTCGTGGATGCGACCGGGCTCGCGATCGCCGAGATCGACGAACTGGCCGACCGGTACATCGCCGCCGACCGCGTCATCATCACCTGGGCGATGGGGATCACGCAGCACCACAAGGGCGTCGACACGATCAAGGAGATCATCAACCTGCTGCTGCTGCGCGGCAACATCGGCAAACCGGGAGCCGGTGCATCCCCGATCCGCGGCCACAGCAACGTGCAGGGGGATCGCACCATGGGCATCTGGGAGCAGATGCCCGACAGCTTCATGGACGCCCTGGCCACGGAATTCTCATTCGAGCCCCCGCGCAAGCACGGGTTCGACGCGGTGAAGTCGATCGAGGCGATGCAGCGCAACGAGATCAAGGTCTGGTTCGCCCTCGGCGGCAACCTGGTCGCGGCGATTTCGGACACAGCGGCGGCCGAAGCCGCGATGCGCGGCACCGACCTGACCGTGCAGGTGTCGACCAAGCTGAACCGCTCGCACGTGGTGACCGGTGCGGAGGCGATCATCCTGCCCACCCTCGGGCGCACCGATGTCGACCTCCAGGAGACCGGTCCGCAGTTTCTGTCGGTCGAAGACACGGTGTGCGCGGTGCATGCAACGCACGGCGCGGTGATGCCGGTGTCACCCAACCTGCTGTCCGAGGTCGCGATCGTCACTCGGCTCGCCCGCGCGGTGCTGGGAGACGACGGCCCCATCGACTGGGCCGGTTTCGAGCGCGACTACGACACCATTCGCGAATCGATTTCGCGCGTCGTGCCGGGGTTCCAGAACTTCAACGAGCAGGTGCGCCGCAAGGGCGGCTTCGTGCTGCCCAACGGGCCACGCGATTCTCGCACCTTCCCGACCGCCACCGGTAAGGCGATCATCACGGTCAACGAGCTGGTGCCGGTCGAGCGGCCTGCGGGACGCCTCATCCTGCAAACCATGAGGTCGCACGACCAGTTCAACACCACGATGTACAGCCTGAACGACCGCTACCGCGGCATCAGGAACGGGCGTGACGTGATCTTCGTGAACCCCGACGACCTCATCGACCTCGGCCTGACCGACGGCGACCGCGTCGACATCTTCAGCGAGTGGAAGCACGAACCGGACCGCGAGCTGCGCAACTATCGTGTGGTCTCGTATCCCACCGCCCGAGGGTGCGCAGCCGCGTACTTCCCGGAGGCGAACGTGCTCGTTCCGCTCGGCAGCACTGCGCTCGGCAGCAATACGCCCGTTTCGAAGGCCATCATCGTGCGACTGGAGAAGGTGGCACCAGTCGCTCAGGAGGCCGGCACCGAGTCGAGCGCGTGACGCGCCCGCTGGAGTGATCCGCTGAGCCCCCACCGCTTCGAGAGAGCGTCGAGGATGTCGGACTGCTCCGAGGTGCGCGGCCGGATTCGCGCGTCGAACGGCGGCAGCTCCAGATTCCGCACCACTTCGACGACCTTCGGTGCGACCGCGAGGTAGTCGGCGGAGGCCAGAATCTTCGAGCGCACCGTTGCCGCCATCGTGGACGAGTCGTTCGCGGCCGCGGCGACGATTGCGTCGAGGTCGCCCCAGCTGGTCAGCAGGGACACGGCGGTTTTCTCCCCGATGCCGGCGACGCCGGGCAGGCCGTCCGACGGGTCGCCTCGCATCACGGCGAAGTCGGCATACTGCTGCGGCGTGATCCCGTACCGGGCCTTCAACGCAGCGTCGGTCAGGATCTCGAGGTGCGACATCCCGCGACCGGTGTAGATGACCCGCACATCATGGGCGTCATCGACCACCTGGAACAGGTCGCGGTCGCCGGTCACCACGTCGACGGGCATGCGGGAGCGGTGAGCCAGCGTGCCGATCACATCGTCGGCCTCGTGGTCGGGCGCGCCGACGATGGGGATTGCGAGAGCGTCCAGGATGTCGCGGATCACCGGCACCTGCGCGGAGAGCAGGTCGGGAACCTCCTCCACGGAGCCCGACTTCGTCTCGGACGCGACCCGCTGGGCCTTGTACGACGGGATGAGGGCGACCCGCCAGTTGGGGCGCCAGTCGTCGTCCCAGCAGGCCACCAGCTCGGTCGGCGCGAAGTCGGTGACCAGCTTCGCGATCATGTCGAGCAGGCCGCGCACCGCGTTGACCGGCTCGCCACCGGGAGACCGCACCGTGTCGGGCACGCCGTAGAAGGCGCGAAAGTACAGGGCGGCGGTGTCGAGCAGCATCCGGCGATGTTCGGTCACCGCCGAATTCTCGCACGTGCACCCGGGAAGCAGTGAGAAACGAGCCCGCTCGCCGATGCCCGGGGTAGCGTCGAGGTATGACGATTTCGCTCGGTTACCAGATCCCCAACTACACCTACCCCGGCGGCGTGGAGACGCTCTTCGACACTGTGCTGGCACAGGCCCGCGAGGCGGAGTCGAGCGGCTTCGACACCGTGCTCGTGATGGACCACTTCTACCAGCTCCCCGGCATCGGTTCCCCGGACCAGCCGATGATGGAGGCCTACTCCACCCTCGCCGCGCTCGCCGCATCGACCACGACCATCCAGCTGTCTGCGCTGGTGACCGGCAACACCTACCGCAACCCGTCACTGCTGGCGAAGACGGTGAGCACCCTCGACGTGATCAGCCACGGACGAGCGGTGCTCGGGCTCGGCGCGGGCTGGTTCGAACTCGAGCACGACCAGCTCGGGTTCGACTTCGACACCTTCACCGAACGCTTCGAGAAGCTCGACGAGGCCCTGCAGATCATCCATCCGATGCTGCGCGACGAGCGCCCCGAGTTCACCGGCAAGTGGTACCGCGTGCACGGAGCCATGAACGTGCCGCGCTTCCGCGACAGCATCCCGATCATGCTCGGCGGTCAGGGCGAACAGAAAACGTTCCGCCTCGCGGCGCGCTTCGCCGACCACATGAACGTCATCGCTCCGCTGCCCGACCTGGCCCGCAAGGTCGAGGTGCTGCGCCAGCGGTGCGAGGAGATCGACCGCGACCCATCGACGCTGGCCACAAGCTACCTCACCAGCGTCGCCCTCGCCGAGACGCCGGCGGAGGCCGAGGCCATGCTCGCACGGGTGCCCGAGGACCGACGCTCCCAGGCGTTCATCGGCACCCCCGACGTGATCGCGCAGCGCATCCACGATGAGGTGCTGGGTGCCGGTGTTGAGGGCGTGATCATCAACGCCCCGCTCAACGGACACGTGCCCGGTGTCGTTGCGGCGCTCGGCGCCGCGCTCGCCCCGCTGGTCGCGGGCTGACCGCGGGGTCGATCGCTACCAGGACACGGCGATGTACTGGGATTCCGTGAACTCCAGCATGCCCTCGTGGCCGCCTTCGCGCCCGATTCCACTCTGCTTGAAGCCGCCGAAGGGCGCCGCCGGATCGGAGACCAGCCCGCGATTGAGGCCGACCATGCCGGTCTCCAGCCGCTGGCTGATCCGGAGTCCCCGGGACAGGTCAGACGTATAGACGTACGCGACGAGGCCGAACTCCGTCTTGTTGGCCAGTCGCACCGCCTCGTCATCCGTTTCGAAGGTCACTATAGGGGCCACCGGGCCGAAGATCTCCTCGTCGAGGATGGGGGAGTCGGGTGCTACGTCGACGAGCACGGTCGGCGGGTAGAAGTAGCCGACCCCGTCATCCGGCTCGCCGCCGCCCAGAGTTCTCGCGCCGGCATCTCGTGCGGCGGTCACCAGCCCCTGCACTTTGGCGCGCGCCTCCTCGTTGATCAGGGGTCCGAGCCCGACTGCCGCGGCGAGTCCGTCGCCCATTGCCAGAGCGCCCATGCGCTCCGCGAGGCGTCGCGAGAACTCGTCCGCAATGGATGTGTGCACGTAGAAGCGGTTCGCCGCAGTGCACGCCTCGCCGCCGTTTCTCATTTTCGCGAGCATCGCGCCGTCGAGGGCGCTCTCGAGGTCAGCGTCGTCGAAGACCAGGAACGGCGCGTTGCCCCCCAGTTCCATGCTGCAGTTGACGACGGTCGCCGACGCGCTCGCGAGAAGGAGGCGTCCCACTTCGGTCGAGCCCGTGAACGAGAGTTTGCGCACCGCGGGGTCGTCGAGCATCGCCCCCACCACGCGTCCCGAATTGCGAGACGGCAGCACGTTCACGACACCCGCGGGAACGCCGGCATCGCTGAGCAGCTGTCCGATGGCCAGCGCGGTGAGGGGCGTGTCGCTGGCGGGCTTGAGGATCACGGTGCAGCCCGCGGCGAGGGCCGGCCCGATCTTACGGGTGGCCATGGCCGCGGGAAAGTTCCACGGGGTGACAAGCACGCTGACGCCGATGGGCTGGTGGGTGACCAGGATGCGGTTCTGCCCGTTCGGCGAAACCTGGGTCGTGCCGAGCAGGCGCACGGCTTCCTCGGAGTACCACCGGAAGAACTCGGCGGCGTAGCTGACTTCGCCACGGGCATCCGCGAGGGACTTACCGTTTTCGAGAACGATGAGCTTGGCGAGGTCCTCGGCCCGCTCCCGCATCAGTTCGAACGCGGCGCGCAGGATCTCCGCCCGATCCCGCGGCGGCGTCTCGCTCCAGCCGGGGAGCGCGCGTTCGGCGGCCCGGACAGCGTCGAGCCCGTCTGCGACACTGGCACTTGCAACGCTGGCGATGCTCGAGCCCGTGGCCGGGTTGATGACGTCGAATCGTTCCCCCGTCGACGACGCGCGGGCCACGCCGTCGATCACCAGGTCGTGGGTGAACCAGCCGACGAGGCCTGCCGTCGCGCTGGTGTCGTGCTCGTGGCGAATGGGCATGGGTGCAGTTCTCCGGACCGGAAGTCAGTAGGCGTTGGCGACGAAGAGATCCTGCGCTGGGAAGCGAGTCAGGATGTGAACCCCGTTTTCGGCGACCACGATCTCCTCTTCGATTCGGGCGGCCGAGAATCCGTCGGACGCGGGACAGTAGGTCTCGAGCGCGAAGACCATCCCCGCCTTGATCTCGATCGGGTTGTCGAGGCTGTTCAGGCGGGAGATGATCGGGCGCTCGTGGAGGCCGAGACCGAGGCCGTGGCCGAACTGCAGGCCGAAGGCGGCGAGCTCATTCGCGAAGCCGAAGTCCGTAGCCTTGGGCCAGACCTTCGCGATGTCATCCGTGCCGACCCCGGCGCGCACGACGTCGATTGCCGCGTCCATCCACTCTCTCGCTTTCGCATAGGCGTCGCGCTGGCTCGGCGTTGAGCTGCCCACGGCGAACGTGCGGTAGTAGCAGGTTCGGTACCCGTTGAACGAGTGGATGATGTCGAAGAACGCCTGGTCGCCCGGCCGGATGATGCGGTCGGTGAAGTTGTGCGGATGCGGGTTGCAGCGGTCTCCCGAGATGGCGTTCACCGCCTCCACCTGGTCGGACCCGAGCTCGTACAGCCGCTTGTTGGCCAGGGCGACGATCTCGTTCTCGCGGATTCCGGGCTTCAACACATCGACGATGTCCTGGTAGACGCCATCCACCATCGCGGCGGCCTGGTTGAGCAGCATGATCTCGTCGTGCGACTTGATCTGGCGAGCGTCGAGCATGAGCTGCTGCGCATCCACCACCGTGAGCCCCTGCCGCTGCATCTCGAAGAGAAACGGCGGCTCGACGATGTCGACCCCGATCGGATAGTCGGCGACACCCGCTGCGACCAGCAGCGATTTGATCTCGGTGACCGCAGCCTGCATGAGTCCGGCCGAGGGAGCGACGGCGCCGCGCATTCCGAGCATCCCGGGACGGTTGTTCTCGGGCTTCAACCACGGCGAGTACAGCTGGTGGTGTCGAACGGCGGATCCAAAGTCCCAGAGCATGGGGTCACCGTCGCGGGTGAGCAATGCGTACCGGGTCATCTTGTCGCCGAGCGCACCACCGATCCAGGTCTGGGTCGTGTAACGGATGTTGTAGAAGTCGAAAAGCAGGAACGCCCCGCACTCGCTCGACTCGAGCGATTTCTTCGCCCGGTCGAGCCGGTAGGTGCGCAGGCGATCCATGTCGACGCGCATCTCATAGTCGACGTTCGTGTGCCCGGGGGCCTGCAGCGGAATGAGGTTACTCATGAGCCGGAACCTCAAGCCCGCTCGCCACGTGCGCGTTCTCGGACGCGAGTTCGATGCCGGAGCGCCGGGCCTGTTCGATGAGAAGTACGGCGAAATCTTCCTCGACGTATCCCGCGCCCATCGCGGAGGAGACCAGCTGGGCGGTCGCCGCAGCGACCGGCATTGGCACTTTGAGGTCGTGGGCTGCGGCGAGGCCGAGGTCGAAGTCCTTCGAGAGCAGGGGGATCGTGAAGGTGGGCGTGAAGTCGAGATTCACGAGTGCGGGTGTCTTGTAGCGCGTGAAGGTCGATCCCATCACGGAGTCGTTGAGGAATTCGAGAAAGGCCTGCCTGCTGACGCCTCCCTGCTCGGCGAGGGTGGTGATCTCGACCAGGGACTGGATGACGACACCGAGGAAGACGTTGTGGGCGATCTTGACCAGTCTGGCCACTTCGCCCTCGCCGACGTAGGTGGCGCTGCGGCCGATGGTGGTGAGCACCTGGTGCACGCTGTCGAACGTTTCGCGAGGGCCGGAGGCAGCGATGGTGAGCTTGCCCGCCGCGATGACGCCGGGATTGCCGCTGACCGGGGCAGCGAGAAACTGAACCCCACGGCCGGTGGCGTGGCTGCGGATGGTGGCGGAGACCTCGAGCGAGACGGTGGATGAGTCGATGATGATCCCCGGGGACCCGGTGTCCGACGTGAGCACGCCGTTCTCGCCGACCGTCACCGCTTCGAGATCCTTGGGCGCCGACACCATGATGAAGACGATGTCCCTGTCGGCCAGGTCGACGGGTCGGTCGACGAGCGTCGCACCGCGGTCAGCGAGCGGCTCCGCCTTCGACCGCGTGCGGTTGTAGACGGCCACGTCGTAGCCGCCGTCGAGCAGTCGCTTGACCATCTCGAAGCCCATGCGGCCCGCCCCGATCCACCCGATGGTGGGCCTTGAGGTTGTGTTCATGTCTTCCCCTTCGAAGATCGAAAAGCCGCAATCGATTGCAGGATTCACGTCATTATTCAGTCATACCTCGATCGGAGTCAACCTCTGATTTCACCGGAGCCCGCCAATCCGGCGACTGGTAGCGTTGACCCATGTCGAGCCGTGTCACCATTGCGGATGTTGCGCGGCTCGCGGGCGTGCACGCGGGAACCGTCTCGCGCGCCCTCAATCAGAAGACCGAAAAACAGGTCAACCACGAAACGCTCGCTCGGGTGCGACAGGCGGCGAAGCAGCTCGGCTACGCGCCGAACTCGATCGCCCGGGGGCTGCGCACCAACTCGTCGATGACCATCGGCGTCATCATCCCTGATCTCACGAACCCGATCTTCCCGCCGATCGTCCGCGGCATCGACAGCAGGCTCGCCGTGCGTGGGTATTCCGCCGTCGTGGTCAACACCGATGGAAGCGACGACACCGAGCGCCTGCTTTTCGACTCGCTCATCCAGCGCCAGGTCGACGGCCTCATCTTCGCCACGGGCCACAGCGGCCACTCGATCGCGGGCGAGGCCTTCGACCGGGGAATCAAGGCGGTCATGGTGAATCGCGACTCGGGGGGAGTGCCGTATCCGGCCGTCGTCGGCGATGATGCCGCGGGAATCAGGGCCTCTCTTCACCATCTCCGCGATCTCGGTCACGTGCAGGTTCTGCACCTCGAGGGTCCCGCATCGTTCTCCACGAGTCGAATCCGGGCCGAGGCATTCGTCGCCGGGTGCGCCGACCTGGGCATGATCGGACACATCGTGCAATGCTCCGCGTACTCGGTCGAGGCTGGACAGCTCGAGATGGATGCGGTGCTGGACGCACGACGGATAGCGCCGACGGCTGTGGTCGCGGGAAACGACCTGCTGGCGCTCGGTGTCTACCACTCGCTTCGGCTGCACGGTCTCGGATGCCCGCAGGACATCTCGGTAGTGGGCTTCAACGACATGCCGTTCGCCGGCGACTTTCAGCCGGCGATGACCACGGTGCGAACGCCGCACTTCGATATGGGTGCCCAGGCTGCCCGACTTCTTCTCGAGCAGATCGAAGGCGAGCAGGGAAGTGCGGTCAAAATCGTTCTGCCCGTCGAGCTCGTTGTTCGGGCATCCACGGGTCCGGCGCGCTGAGCGAGAGACTCGCGTCGAATCTCTTGACAGGATTCCAAAGTGGTGCGATTGTGTTGCAAACGATTGCAGTCGATGACGACATTTTGACCCAAAAGCAACGTCCACTCACGAACTGAGCGAAATCCTCCCGTTAGGAGCAATGATGCAACTACGAAATTCACCGCAGGGGGTGCGCCGTTCTCGGCGAGTCCTTGCTGCCGTCGGGGCGGTAGTGGCCACGACACTCGCGCTGGTGGGCTGCAGCGCGACATCCGCGACATCCAGCAGCACGGGGCCGCTCACAATCGGCGTCTCGCTCTCCCTCACCGGCGACTTCTCCGACTCGGGCAAGGCCGCACAGCGCGGATACGAGTTGTGGGCAAGCCAGGCCAACAAGGCCGGCGGCATTCTCGGGCGCAAGGTGCAGTTCACCATCGTGGACGACGCCTCGAACCCCGACCAGGTCGTCACCAACTACACGACCCTCATCACCCAGGACAAGGTCGATATCGTCATGGGCCCGTTCTCGAGCCTGCTGACAGTGCCGGCATCGCGGGTGGCCAACCGGTATCACTACTCGTTCATCGAGCCGGCCGGCGGCGGTCCCGCGGTCTTCGCTCAAAAACTCGGCAACCTGTTCTTCGTTCAGCCGGCGCCGACAACCGCCGGTGGTGACGTATTCGCGGACTACATCCTGTCGCTCCCCGCGAACAAGCGGCCCAAGACCGCGGCCTACGCCAAGCTCGACGACCCGTTCTCCGCGCCGATCGCGGCGAACATCCAGAAGCGGTTCGAGGCCGCCGGCATCAAGACGGTCTACGACCAGACGTACCCCGCCGAGACGGCCGACATGACCCCGATCGTCGCCGGGATCGCCGCGGCGAACCCGGACGTCGTGGTGGGCGGAACGCAGGAGGGTGACGCCTTCGCGCAGATGAAGGCCATGATCCAGGCGAAGTTCAACCCGAAGTGGCTCTTCGAGGCCAACGGTGCGAACTCCCCGGGGGACTTCCCCGCCGCGGTGGGTGCAGCGAACACGAACGGCGTCTTCTCCAGCGCTGACTGGTACGCCGACTCCACGGTCGCCGGCAGCTCGGCCTTCATTGCCGCATACATCGCCAAGTACGGCGGAACGGCACAGCAGATCGACCCGACCTCGGCCGAGGCGTACTCGGCGGGAATGCTCCTGCAGGAAGTCGCCAAGAAGACGGGCAAGATCGACAACGCGACCATCATCAAGACGCTCCACTCCGGCACCTGGCCGACTCTCGTCGGCGACCTCAGCTGGGACCAGTACGGAGCACCGAAGGGCGCCTACCTGCTGATCCAGTGGATCAACGGAAAACTCACCACGGTCTACCCGGCGTCAAAGGCTCAGGCCAGTCCTGTCGCACCAAAGCCCAACTGGGCCGGATAAGGAACAGCGGTCACTCCACGATGCACGCTCTGATCCAGGCAATCATTCTCGGAATACTTACCGGAGGGGTTTACGCCCTGATGGCAAGCGGGCAGACGCTCATCTTCGGAATCATGAAGGTGGTGAACCTCGCGCAGGGAGCACTGGTCGTACTCGGTGCCTACCTCACCTACACGTTGTTCACCACCCTCGGGATAGACCCGTTTCTCTCCATCATCATCACGACGCCCCTGTTGTTCCTGGTGGGCGTCGGCCTGCAGTGGGCGCTCCTGCGCCCGCTGCACGGTGAAGACGTTGCACAGCTCTCGTTGCTCGTCACATTCGCGATCGCGCTGGCGATCGAGGGTGCCCTGTCGTTCGGATACGGCGCCACGCTGACGAACATCCAGCCCTCGTATGCGAACTTCAGCTGGACGATCCTCGGCTACCAGGTCAGCCTGGTGCGCTTCGTGGCCTTCCTGCTGTCGCTGGTGATGCTCGGCGCGCTCTACTTCATCCTGCAGCGCACCAAGTTCGGGCGATCCGTTCGGGCGACCGTGCAGAATCCCATGTCAGCACAGCTGCTCGGCGTCAACGCCAACCGGGTGTCTGCTCTCGGGTTCGGGCTGGGAGCCGCTACAGCAGCCGCCGCCGGATCAGTGTTCGGCATGCTCAACTCGTTCAACCCGGGAAGCCACTACGACCTGATCAGCCGCCTGCTCACCATCGTCGTGCTGGGCGGTCTCGGCAGCATCGGCGGCTCGGTTATCGCAGCCATGATCATGGGCGTCGCGTCATCGCTTGTGTCGGCATTGTCGTCGCCGATCTGGTCTGACTTCACCTTCTTCATCGTGCTTCTGCTGGTGCTGCTGCTGCGACCCCGCGGCCTGTTCGGCGCGAAGACGCGAGGCGCGCTGTGAAGCGCGTGATCACGCGCGTCGGAGCGCTGCGCGCAGGTATCTTCTTCGCGCTGCTGATCATCGTGCCGATCGTCGGTGGACCGGTGTGGCTGCTCAACATGCTGATCTTCACCATCATGTACGCGGCGCTGTCGAGCTCATGGAATCTGATCGGCGGTCTTGCGGGCTACCCCTCTCTCGGCCATGTTGCGTTCTTCGGAATCGGCGCCTACGCGTTTGCCCTCATCTTCAAGACCAGCGTCGGAGACGGCTACTCGCCCTTCCTGGTGATTCCGATCATCGGTGTCGCGGTCGCGCTGGTGAGCCTGCCCATCGGATGGGTTTCCATGCGAACTCGAGCAGACGTGTTTGCAATCGTCACCATCACCATTCTTTTCATCACTCAGACCCTCGCGTTCAACCTCACCACCATCACCGGCGGAGCACAGGGCGCGAGCGTGGCCCCGCCACCCTTCGCCGCCGACACCTTCGACTGGCCCTTCTATTACGCGATGCTCGTGATGCTCGCCATTGCGATGGGCATCTCGTTCTACTTCAGTCGGTCGAAGATCGGCCTTTCGCTCGCCACCGTGCGAGCGGATGAAGACAAGGCGCACGGTGTCGGCGTCCGGGTGACGGCCGTGAAGCTCATTGCATTCGCGGTGAGCTCCGGGCTGGTGGCGATGGTGGGATGCATCTGGGCCTACTACGTGGGATTCATCTATCCCCAATTCGCGATCGATCCGCTGATCACCATCGGGATGGTGCTGATGGCGTTCCTCGGCGGTCGCGGCACCCTGTGGGGGCCCGTGCTCGGGTCGTTCATCCTGGTGCCGGCGCAATCGTTCTTCGCGCAGACCTTCGGGGCGAGCGAGCTCTACCTGCTGGCCTACGCCGCCGTCTTCCTGGTCATCATGCTGTTCCTGCCGCGGGGCATCCTGCCAACAATTTCGGAGCGCCTCCGGCGCCGCCGGCTCGCCGCGGAGGGGGAAGCACGCGATGCGCTGCAGCTCGCAGAGAACGCCGACGGCATCACACCGAGTATTGAGGTCGCACAATGAACGCGCTGCTCGAAGTCGATCACCTCACCAAGCGATTCGGCGGAGTCACCGCCGTCAACGAGTGCTCGTTCACCGTCGAAGAAGGCTCGATCACCGCTCTGATCGGGCCCAACGGCTCGGGCAAGACGACCGCGTTCAACATGATCACCGGCTACCTCAAATCGGATTCGGGCAGCATCCGGTTTCGCGGGGAATCGATAGCCCGACCGAGACCCGCCGACCTGTACCGGCGTGGGCTGTCGCGCACATTCCAGCAGGCGCGTATCTTCCCGGATCTGAGCGTGGAGGAGAACCTGGTCGTAGCGGCGGGATACTCCTGGCGCCAGTTGTTCGGCCGTCGCGTGTCCGCAAACGACAGCGAACGCGCCCGACGGATGCTCGCCGAGTTCCGCCTCGAGCCACTCCTGGAGCTGGCCGCCTCCGACCTGTCGTACGGGCAGCGGAAGCTGCTGGAGTTCGCCGCGGTGCTCATGAGCGATCCGAAGCTGGTGCTGCTCGATGAGCCGACGGCTGGCGTGAACCCCGTCATGATCGATGCAATGGAACGGCATATCCGCGAACGCAATGCCGCCGGGGTCACCTTTCTCATCGTCGAGCACGACATGCAGCTGGTGATGAGGTTGTGCGACCCGGTCATCGTGCTCGATCAGGGGTCGCCGATCGCGTTCGGCAAGCCCGCAGATATTCAAAACGATCCGAAAGTCCTGGAGGCCTACCTTGGCGGATAACACTGTCGACTCCGACCTGCTGCTCAGAATCGATGATGTGACCGCCGGCTACGGCGCCGGACTCATCCTCAAAGGTGTGAACCTCGATGTCGCTCGAGGTGAGATCGTCTGCCTGATCGGCCCCAATGGCGCCGGTAAGTCGACGGTGCTCAAGACCATCAGCGGGCTGCTGCGGATTCGTTCCGGCTCGGTGACGTTCGCCGGGGAAGACATCAGTGCACTTTCGTCGCGCGACCGCCTCTCGCGCGGAATTGTGCACGTGCCGCAGGACAGAAGCCTGTTTCCGGCGATGACGGTGTGGGAGAACGTGGCGATGGGTGCCTTCATCCTGAGCGACCAGGCGCTTGTTCGTCGTCGCCTCGATGAGGTTGCCGAGCGCTTTCCGATCGTGGCACGGCGCCGTTCGGCGTCGGCGGGTTCCCTGTCGGGAGGCGAGCAAAAGCAGGTCGAGCTGGCGCGGTCGCTCATGCTGGATCCGGCGCTCATCCTGCTCGACGAGCCATCGATCGGACTCGATCCCCGTTCCCGCACGTCGGTCTTCGCCAGCATCTCCCAGCTGGCAAGTGATGGACGCACCGTTCTGCTGGTCGAACAGAATGCGCGGTCGGGACTCGCGGTCGCCCATCGCGCCGCGGTGCTCGAGGCGGGCGTCGTCGCGCTCACCGGCACGGGGCAGGCGTTGCTCAATGACCCGGAGGTGGCTCGCCTGTACCTCGGAGCGAGCGCACGCGGGCCGATGGAGACGCTGGCCGAGACGGTGTAGCGCGGGGCGAGAAGCCCGCGCCAATTGTGTCGATCTGGTGAAGCTTTGTCGATCTGAATTGACTTCGGCGGTCGCGTGGCGGAGGCTGTCGCTAACACTCCGGCCCTCGGTGTTTCATTCGTTCGTCGAGCCGGGGCATCATGAGTGAAATCGCGACATCAGCACCACCCAGTTCTGCCGTGCAAACACTCGCGGAGTTGCGACGCAGGGCTCGACTCGATGAGGCACTCCGGCTTCAGTACGTAGCACCGGGTTGCTGGCGCGTCTACGACGGTCCGGCGCTCAGCGGGCATGACCCGATCCTGGCGTTCATCCAGCAGCGCGATGAGACGTTCGAGGTCATGCAGGTCGCCGGTGACTTTGTCTGGACGATCTTTCCCACGATGCGCGATGCGTTGACGCACATCGTCGCCACCAGCGAAGCGGTATTGCGCGCTCGTTCCGCGGGGGAGTTGTCGTGGTTGACATGAGCCGCCCACGGGCGCGCCTCACGAAACCGGGCAGTGAAGGACTGGAGATCGTTCGACTCGGCCGGGCCGAGTGGCGGATCTCGGATGCCCGCGTCGACGGCCCCGGATCCGCGCGCCTGCTCGGGTACGTGGAGAGACTGCTGCGACACCGGTACGAGGTGGTCTGGATGACTGATCCGATCCGGTGGGGCTATGTCGAGACCTTCGACGAAGCGATCGCGGCGTTCGTTGACAGCTCTCGGTTCGGCGGGATCACCGCGACCGAGCGTGACCGAAACGTTCGCGCGCGCACCACCCGGGAGGTGCTCCTGTGGGTTCGCTGACGTATCCCCTGCGAGGTTTTTCGCCGCTGGCGATCGACGACCGGGTGCTGGCTCACCTGCAGGTGGTCATCGGAACAAAGCTGCGCCAGAGGCAGTCGTTCTTTCTCTCGTGGGTCGACGACAGCAAGAAGGGCGGCGGTCACACCAGCATCTGGATCGATCCCACCATGCAACTCGCCTTCACCTATGACACGAACCAGCGCCACCAGATCAACAGGGAGTGGCTCGAGGCGATGATGGCGTCGGCAAACTCGGCGACCGGCTTGATCATCACCGGCGAACCCCAGGGACTGGCTCTCGCCGACGACGAGCGTGACCGGCCCGACATCGCGGTGGCGTGACGACCGAGCTTTTGCCCCGGATCTCGTGCCCGCGTGGGATTAGCGCAGCACCTGCGCTCCGATGACCGAGAGCAGCTGTAGTTTCTCGTAGCTTTCGCTGCCAGGCGTGGCCGTGTAGACGAGCAGGAAATGGGACTGCTCCGGGTCTTGCAGCGTCTGGCAGGCCAGCTCCAGTGGCCCCAGCTCGGGATGAATGAAGTGCTTGACCTCTCGTGGGCGGATGCCGACCTCGTGCAGGTCCCAGGCCTCCCGGAACTCCTCGCTGTGCGCGAGCAGCAGGTCGACCAGGTGCGCGGCTTTGGAGTCGCGGCCGCGCACGGTAACGGTTGCGCGAATGCCCGAGACGAACATCCGGGTCATGAACGAATGCTCTTCAGTTGCATAAAGGTCTCGGGTTGCCGGGTCTGTGAACCACCGGTAGCCGAGGCTGCGGGCCGGGCCGCTGAAGCGGGTCAGATCGCCGGTGAGCGCGACACCGAGCGGAGTCTGCCGAAGGGTCTCGCCGATTTCGGTGACGATCTCGGCGGGCGTGTCCTGCAGGCGGTCGAAGATTCGCAGCAGGCCCGGACCGATGTAGTCGGTGCCGGCGCCACGGGCGGGAGGGTTCTGCCCGGCGAGACGAAACAGGTGGTCGCGTTCGTCGAACGACAGGTGAAGGCCCTGGGCGATCGATGCGATCATCTGCTCCGACGGATGCGGTCCGCGCTGCTGCTCGAGTCGCGTGTAGTAGTCCGTGGACATGAAGCTCAGCGCAGCCGCCTCCTCACGACGGAGTCCGCTCGTGCGACGCCGCTGTCCCCGCGGCAGCCCGACATCCTCGGGTTGAAGCGACTCACGGCGGCGCCGAAGGAACTCCGCCAAGCCCGCCCTGTCGATTTCCATGCGCCCTTTCGGTCTTAGCCCTTTCTACTCGCTCTGCGACCGCGACATCCACGGATCACCGATCCCCCTCTCGCCGACCAAGGGGGGAGCGGGCGTCCCTGAATAGCGCGCCCGATCCTTGGCACAGTGGTGACCGAGCCCGAAGGAGCCCCCATGGCGCACACGCCAATCGATATCACCGTTCCCGACCTGACCGGACGCCGCGCCGTTGTGACAGGCGCCAGCGACGGAATCGGGCTGGGAATCGCGAGGCGGCTTGCCGCCGCCGGCGCAGACGTCGTGCTTCCCGTTCGCAACCTCGCCAAAGGCGAGGCGGCGCTCGCGACGATCCGCCGATCTGTGCCGGAGGCGACAGTCTCGCTTCGCGAACTGGACCTCTCGTCGCTCGAGTCCGTCGCCGCGCTCGGCCGCACGTTGACTGCTGAGGGTGCCCCCATCCACGTGCTCATCAACAATGCCGGGGTCATGACTCCGCCCGACCGCCAGGTGACGGCGGACGGGTTCGAGCTGCAGTTCGGAACGAACCACCTGGGTCACTTCGCGCTCGTGGGTCACCTGCTGCCGCTGCTGCGCGCCGGCACCGCCCGCGTCACCACCCAGATCAGCCTCGCCGCAAACCAGGGTGCCATCAACTGGGCCGACCTCAACTGGCAGAAGTCGTACAACGGAATGCGGGCCTACAGCCAGTCGAAGATTGCGCTCGGGCTGTTCGGTCTCGAACTGGATCGCCGCAGCCTCGAGGGTGGCTGGGATATCACAAGCAATATCTCGCACCCGGGAGTCGCCCCGTCGAACCTTCTCGCCGCGCGGCCGGAGCTGGGGCGCAGTCGGGATACCGCGGGCCGGCGCCTGATCGGTGCACTGTCGCGCCGGGGCATCCTCTTCGGCACTGTGGAGAGCGCTGGTCTTGCTGCGCTCTACGCCGCGACGAACGCGGGCGCCGAGCGTGGCCGGTTCTACGGGCCGAGCGGGCCGGGACGTGTCGGCGGTGCTCCTGCGGAACAGGCGACGTACTCGCGCCTCACCAGTCGGGATGACGCACGACGCATCTGGGCGGTCTCCGAAGAACTGACCGGCGTGACCTTTCCCTCCGCGTGATCAGAGACCGCCGGCGAGCCGGTAGTACGCCTGGTTCCACCGCACTTCCTTCGTGAACTCGCGCAGAGTCGTCTCCTCGTCGATCACCAGCAGCTCGGTGCGCGCGATGTCCGCGAAGTCGCGGAAAGCCTCCACCCCGAGCGCGGTGCTCATGACCGTGTGGTGGGCGGCGCCCGCCGTCAGCCACGCAGAGGCGCTGGTGGTGAAGTCGGGCGCGGGCTTCCAGACCGCGCGGGCCACCGGAAGCTTCGGCAGCGGATGCGGCAGGTCGACGACCTCGACCGCGTTGGCGACGAGCCGGAACCGGTCGCGCATGTCGCTCATCGCGACGACGACGGCATCGCCGGCATCCGTGTCGAAGACGAGTCGCACGGGGTCTTCCCGGCCACCGATGCCGAGCGCGTGGATCTCGAGCTTCGGCTTCGACGTGGTCAGCGACGGGCAGACCTCGAGCATGTGGGCGCCGAGGATGAGCTCGTTGCCGGGCTCCATGTTGTAGGTGTAGTCCTCCATCAGGGATGCGCCACCGGGCAGCCCGGCGCCCATCACCTTGGCGATGCGCACGAGCACCGCCGTCTTCCAGTCGCCCTCGGCACCGAAACCGTAGCCGTCGGCCATGAGCCGCTGCACGGCGAGGCCGGGAAGCTGGCGCAGCCCGCCGAGGTCCTCGAAGCGCGTGGTGAACGCGCCGAAGTCCGCCCGCCTCGAGGAACGAGCGCAGGCCGAGCTCGATGCGTGCGCCGTAGCGCAGCGACTCGTGACGGTCGCCGCCGCGGCGCAGCTCGGGCACGACGTCGTAGAGCTCCTCGTATTCGGCGACGAGCGCGTCGACCTCGGCGTCGGACGCGGCATCCACCGCCTCGACCAGGTCGTTGACCGCCCAGGTGTTGACGCTGAGCCCGAAGCGGATCTCGGCCTCGGTCTTGTCGCCCTCGGTGACCGCGACGAAGCGCATGTTGTCGCCGAAGCGCGCGAGTTTCAGGTTCTGGGCGGCGTTCCATCCGGCTGGCGGCACGCGTCCACGTTGCCGATCTGCGCGGTGACCGCCGGGTTGGAGTCGCGTGGCCGACAACGATCTTGTGGGCGATGTTCATGCGGGCCTGGATGTACCCGAACTCACGGTCGCCGTGCGCGGCCTGGTTGAGGTTCATGAAGTCCATGTCGATGGTGCCCCACGGCAGTCTCGACGTTCGCCTGGGTGTGCAGGTGCAGCAGCGGCTTCTGGCCAGGCATGTCCAGCCCGCGAATCCACATCTTCGCCGGGCTGAAGGTGTGCATCCAGGCGATGACGCCGACGACCGCGTCGTTCGCGTTGGCCTCGAGGAACAGCCGTTTGATCGCATCGCTGTCGGTGAGCACGGGCTTCCAGACGATGGTGACCGGGATGTCGGCGGACGCACCCAGGGCCGCGGCGATGCTCCTGCGACTGGCTCGCCACCTGCTCGAGCGTCTCGGGGCCGTAGAGACCCTGGCTGCCGGTGAGGAACCAGACCTCGTTTGTCGTGAGGTCGGGGATGATCGAGCGGCGGTCATGGGGTTCCTTTCTAGCAGGGCGGTGATCGCCGGCGCGCACGACGGCGAGGCCGGCGCGGTAACGGTCGAGGTAGGCGGCGAACCCGGCGACGTCGTCGGGATCGGGGTCGGCGGTGGTGAGCGTTCGGTCGAGGCGAAGACCCGTTCGTCCAGGTAGTCGTGCAGGCTCGATTTCGGCTCCGGCGGCCGCATACGCGGCGAGCACCGCCATGCCCCACGCTCCGCCCTCGCCCGGCTGTGTCAGACGTACGTGACCGGGGCATCCAGAGCGCCGGCGAGAAAGCGTTGAGCGACCCCGGCGGTGCGGAACAGGCCGCCGTGCGCGAACATCCGGTCGAGTCCGACCGCCCTCGTCGGCGAGCACGCGCATTCCGAGGGCGAGCGTTCGCGAAGACGCCGTAGAGCTGGGCGCGCATGGTGTTGGCGAGGGTCAGGCGGCTGTCGGGCGTGCGCACGAAGAGGGGACGGCCCTCGGTCAAGTCCGGCGATCGGCTCGCCCGCGAGCTGGTTGTAGGCGAAGCACCCCGCCGGCATCGGGCGCGCCCGCGAGCGCCTCGCGGAACAGGATGTCGTAGACCGCGTCCGCTGTCGAGCGGGCTTCCCGCCGCCTCGGCGAATCGCTGGAACATCCCCGCCCACGCGCGCCAGTTCGCTCGCCCCGTTGTTGCAGTGCACCATCGCCACGGGATCGCCCGACCGGCGTCGTCACCAGGTCGATCTCGGGGTGGAGCCGCTGCAGCGGGCGCTCGAGAACGACCATCGCGAAGATGCTGGTGCCCGCGCTGACGTTTCCGGTGCGGGGCGCGATCGCGTTGGTCGCCACCATTCCGGTTCCCGCGTCGCCCTCCGGCGGCGCGAAGGGGATGCCCGGCCGCAGATGCGCCGGTCGGGTCGAGCAGCGCGGCGCCCTCGGCCGTCAGCTCCCCGGCCGGAGCCCGGCAAGCAGCACCTCGGGAAGCAGCTCGCGAAGCGGAAGCGCCAGCGCAGCTGCCGGCGACGAGCCGGTCGTAGCGAGCCAGCAGTTCGCGCGTCGTAGTCGTGGGTCGCGGGGTCGATCGGGAACATGCCCGGATGCGTCGCCGACGCCGAGCACGGCCGGCCGGTGAGCCTGCCAGTGCACGTACCCGGCCAGGGTCGTGACTGAACGCAGCCGCGCAACGTGCGGCTCGGCATCCCGCACCGCCTGGTGCAGGTGCGCGATCGACCAGCGCAGCGGGATGTTCACGCCGAACAGCTCGGTGAGCTCGGCCGCCGCGTCGCCGGTCGAGGTGTTGCGCCAGGTGCGGAACGGCACGAGTAGCTCGCCGGCCGCGTCGAAGCGCGAGGTAG
Organism: uncultured Actinomycetota bacterium; assembly: GCA_963738535.1. Classification (GTDB taxonomy): domain Bacteria; phylum Actinomycetota; class Actinomycetes; order Actinomycetales; family Microbacteriaceae; genus Galbitalea. The sequence continues at coordinate 269,346 of CAVTXB010000004.1, read as the reverse complement.
CCGTGCATCATCGCCGAGATGCCGATCGCGGCGAACGCTGGTGGGCGTGACATCGAACCGTCGCGTCGACCTCGGCGACCAGGTCGGCGTAGGCCGCTCCGAAGTCCCGACCACACGGCGTCGAGCGAGTAGGTCCAGACGCCGTCGACGAACTGGTTCTCCCACTCGAAGGACCCCGACGCGAGCACGGTCGACGGGTCGTCGCCGACCAGGCACGCCTTGATCCGCGTCGAGCCCGAGCTCGATTCCGAGCACCGCGCGCCCGGCGCGCGATCGCGTCGCGCCGCCGCATCCAGCTCGTCGCTCATCGGCGGTCGTCGCCGCTCTGGCCGTAGACGTTCTGGTAGCGCGCGTAGAGCTGGTCGATCTGGTCCTGCGGAATCGGGATGACCGGTCCGACCTGCAGCGCGAGGTGGACGGTGCGCGCGGAGTCCTCGCACATGATGGCCGCCTTGACGGCGTCCCGGGCGCGAGACGCCGATCGTGAACGGGCCGTGGTTCTGCATCAGCACGGCGCGCGACCGATGGCCGCGCAGCGTGTCGACGATTCCGCGGCCGATCGAGTCGTCGCCGATGACGGCGAACGGTCCGACCGGGATCGGGCCGCCGAACTCGTCGGCCATCCCGGTGATCACGCAGGGCATCTCCTCGCCGCGCGCGGCCCACGCGACCGCGTAGGGGGAGTGCGTGTGCACGACTCCGCCGACCTCGGGCATCTCGCGGTAGACGTATGCGTGGGCGGCGGTATCGCTCGAGGGGCTGCGGTCGCTTCCGGGCGTGCCGGCGACGACGGTGCCGTCGAGGGTGCACAGCATCATGTTGTCGGGAGTCAGGTCGTCGTAGGAGACACCGGACGGCTTGATCACGAAGTAGTCGGTGCCGGGAACGCGGCCGGAGACGTTGCCGCCCGTCCAGACCACCAGGCCGTAGCGCACGAGTTCGCGCGTGGAGTCGCGGCGACCTCGGCTCGCGTGCGCGCGATTGCCGCTTCGGCGTCCATGGCGAAACTCCCTGTCGTCAAATGTGACCGTTCACATTCAAGAAGACACTATTCCGCCTGAGCGACCGTTCGTCAAGCCCGGCTCAGCGGGGAACCGGGCCGGTGGATGCCCGCACGACCAGTTCGGGCGCGATCGGGTCATGGTCGAGCGCCTCCGACCCCTGCAGCTCGGCGAGCAACAGGGCGACCGCGCGCATACCGATCTCAGCGAAGTTCTGGCGCACGGTGGTGAGCGCGGGCGCGAAGTGCTCCGACTCCGGGGTGTCGTCGAAGCCGACGATCGACAGCTCGCCGGGCACGACGATGCCGGCATCGCGGCAGGCGTGAAGAAGGCCGAGCGCCATCTGGTCGTTGCCGCAGAAGACGGCCGTGACGTCGCGGCTGGCGGAAGCGCCGGCGAGCAGTTCACGGCCGGCGCGGTAGCCGAAGTTCGCGGTCCAGTCGCCGGTGATCGGTTCTCGCGGCACGAGGCCGGAGTCGAGAAGCTCGTCGCGATAGGCGTCAGCGCGGGCCCGTGCCTCGAGCCAGTCTGCCGGTCCGGCGAGGTGCACGATCTGCGTGTGGCCGAGTTCGATGAGGTGGCGCACCGCGAGCCGAGCTCCGCGGGACTGGTCGACCGCAGAGCTTCGCCTGTCTTCGATTCCGCTGGCCTCGAGCGTGACGAACGGAACGTCGATGACCATCTCGCGAATCGCCTCGAACACTCCCACCTGGGGCGCGAGGACGACCAGAGCCTCGATCGACTGGCCGAGCAGAAAGTCGAGGCCCGCGCGGATCGAGTCGTAGTCACTCGACCCGATGCTCGTCACGCTGAGCCGATAGCCCGCGGCGCGCGCCGCGACCTCGATCGCCTGGATGCTCGTGGTCGGACCGTACAGCGCGCTCTGCGACGACAGCACCCCGATGATTCGGGAGCGGCTGGTGACCAGCGCGCGCGCCGCCGGGTTGGGCCGGTAGCCGAGCTGCTCGATGGCCTCGCTGAACGCGACGCCGCGTCGTCGGGACGCAGCGCGGGGCTGCCGTTGAGCACCCGTGAGACGGTCTGGTACGAGACTCCTGCGGCGCGCGCGACATCCCGGATGTTGGGTGCGCGATCGGATGGTGCGGCCATGCCTTGCAGGTTACTGGCTTCGTCAGCTCGTCCCCGATTTCAGATTCGACTGCGTTGGGTGTTGCGGATCGCGGGAATCTGATCTAACTTCATCGAAGCGGTTCGACGATGAACGAGGAGAAATGGCGACAATCAGCGACGTTGCACGTGAGGCCGGCGTCTCACGCAGCACGGTCTCGTATGCGTTGTCGGGCAAGCGACCCATCTCGCTCGAGACGCGCGAGCGCATCGACACGGCGATCCGCGATCTGGGCTTCACCGTGAACGCGGGCGCGAGAGCCCTGGCGACGGCGCAGACCATGGTGCTCGGCCTGCTGCTTCAGTTTCACGAAGACGAGTTCGCCCCCGCGATGCTGCAGTACGTGCTGCCCGTTTCGGACACCGCCCGCGAACTGGGCTACGACATCCTGATGGTCACCGACGCCGACGGGCCGAGCGCGGTGCGACGCATCACCTCGTCAGAAATGGTCGACGGTGTCGTGCTGCTCGACGTCACCCACCAGGATCCCCGGCTCGGCGCCCTGCGCGCAGCCCGCCAGCCCGGGGCACTCGTCGGGCTGCCCGGCGACACCGACGGACTCGACGTGTTCGACCTCGACTTCGGCGAGGCGGCGCGGATGCTGGTCGACCATCTTTACGGGCTGGGCCACCGCGAGATCATGCTGATCTCCCCGCCGAAGCACGTGTTCGACCGCGGTGGAGCGTATGGCTGGCGGTTCCGCGACGCCGCGCTCGAACGAGCCGCGCGCTATGGCATCCATGTCTTTCCCTACTACGGGGAGTCGCAGCAGCCAGCGATAAACCGAAGCCTCAACACGATCCTGGACGCACGGCCGACGGCCACCGCGATCATCGTGCACAACGACGCAACCATTGCCGCGCTGCCGGCCGTATTGCACGACCGGGGAGTAAGTGTTCCGCACGATCTCTCCGTGGTCAGTCTCTATTCACAAGACTTCGGGCGCACGTTCTCGCTGCCGTACACGGCTATCGAGACGTCCCCGGACAAGCTGGGTCGCAACGCGGTTCAGCAGCTGGTTCGACGAATTCTGAACCCCGAGCAGGCAGGCCCGGCCGTCGTGAAATTCGTCGCTCCGGAATTGACGGACCGGGGAAGCACGAGATAGTCGGGCTCCCGGCACGCCCGGGAAAACGCTGCTCATTCATCGAACCGGTTCGACGCTCATCAGCAACAACTCCACAATCACTGCACCATTCAGAGAGGAATATCCCGTGATTACCAAATCCAAGAGCGCCCGCGTCATCGGCGCGCTCGTCGTCACCTCGGCACTCGTCGGTGCGCTCGCCGCCTGCTCGTCGAGTGCAACCACCTCCAGCAGCGCGGCCCCCAAGGGCACCTACACGTTCTGGGACCCGTACCCGCAGTTCAACCAGAGCGCAGCGTGGACGCAGCTCGTCGAGAAGTGCGGTACCGAAGCGGGCGTCACCGTGCAGCGCACCGGATACGACACGACGGCGCTGGCGAACAAAGCGCTGCTCGCCGGCCAGCAGAAGGCGTCCGCGGACATCCTGCTGGTCGACAACCCGGTCGTGTCGACGCTGGCCAGTGCAGGCGTTCTGACCGACACGTCGCAGACCAAACTGTCGACCACCGGCATCGAAGCGAACATCCTCGGCGCCGGGGTGCTGGGCGGCAAGACCTACGGCGTTCCCATCGGTGCCAACACCCTGGCTCTCTACTACAACAAGACGATTCTCACCGCGGCCGGCGTCGACCCCTCGTCGGTCACCAGCTGGGCGACGCTCACCGCCGCTCTCGCCAAGGTGAAGGCCATCGGGGACACCGGCATCACGTTCTCGGGCATCAACACCGAGGAGGGGAGCTTCCAGTTTCTGCCCTGGTTCTGGGGCTCGGGCGCAAACCTGACCAAGCTGGACTCGGCCAACGGGGTCTCGGCACTGTCGCTGCTCACGGGCTGGGTCAAAGACGGCTACGCGCCCAACTCGGTGATCCAGGACACGCAGACGACGAGCTGGCAGGAATTCCTGGCCGGGAAGACCGCGTTCAGCGAGAACGGAACGTGGCAGCTTGCGGGCGTCAAGGCATCCGGCATCGATTACGGGATCATCTCGATTCCGGGCAAGAACGGCGGCTCCGCCCCAGCGCCGACCGGTGGCGAATTCCTGACCATCCCGGTGCAGAAGAACACCGCTCGCTACCAGGTGTCGGAGAAGATCGTGTCGTGCCTCATCGGTACCAACAACTCGGTCACGACCGACAACACCCTGTCGTACATCGCGCCGACCGCAGCGGCCCAGAAGATCCAGGTGGCCGGCAACCCGTCCCTTGCCCCGTGGGTGACGGCGGTGCAGGCTGCGAAGGGTCGCACCAGCGACAACCTGGGCACGAAGTACCCGATCATCTCGCAGAACATGTGGACGGCCCTCCAGTCGGCTCTGAGCGGATCGGCGTCACCGTCGGCAGCGCTCAAGACCGCTCAGGCCGCTGACGACGAAGTGATCAAGTAGCAGTTCACCGCCCACAACCAGAAAGATCCAACCATGACCACCACAGCTGCTAACGCGAAGCAGCCTGTACGTGGCGAGAGTGGGGCAGCGGCGTCGGTCGCTGCCCCACCGGCTCGACGCCTGCAGCATCGCAAAGCACGGTCGAGCCAATGGGCGGCGTGGGCGTTCCTCGCCCCGGTGATCGTCTATCTCGTGGCCTTCTACGGATGGCCGCTCTATCGCAACATCGAACTGAGTCTCCACGCCTACACGGTCGAGTCATTCGTGAACGGCGGCGCCCCGTTCGTCTGGTTCGACAACTACGTCACGATCTTCCGGTCGCCGACATTCGGCCCGGCCGTCGGCAACACCGCGCTCTTCGTGTTCGTGTCCATCGCCTTCCAGTTCGCGATCGGCATGGCGCTCGCCGTTTTCTTCTTCCAGCATTTCAAGCTCGCCTCCACCCTGCGCGCGCTGTTTCTCGTGCCATGGCTGCTGCCGCTGATCGTGTCCGCGTCCACGTGGGCGTGGCTCATGAACAGCGACTCGGGACTCATCAACTCGGTTCTGCACGGTCTCGGACTCACCCAGATCAACTGGCTCACGTCTCCGCAGTGGTCGCTGGTCTCGGTGTTGATTGCGAACATCTGGATCGGTATCCCGTTCAACCTCGTCATTCTCTACAGCGGGTTGCAGAACATCTCCCAGGACCTCTACGAGGCAGCGTCACTCGACGGCGCAAACGCCTGGCAGAAATTCTGGCGCGTGACATTTCCCCTCCTGCGGCCCGTGTCGGCGATCACTCTTCTGCTCGGGCTCATCTACACGCTCAAGGTCTTCGACATCATCTGGATCATGACGAAGGGAGGACCGGTCGACTCCTCGACGACCCTCGCAACGTGGGCCTACCGGCTCGGCTTCGGATCGGTGCTCCCCGACTTCAGCTCCGCGGCGACCGTGGCGAACCTGCTCATTGTTCTCGCCCTCGTCTTCGGACTCATCTACCTGCGGCTTCAGAGACGGGAGCTCGAATCGTGACGCGCGCGCGCACCTGGTGGAAGACGCTCATCGGCGTGATTCTGACGGCCGGCATGCTGTTCCCGGTCTACTGGATGATCAACGTCTCGTTCACGAAAGACCAGAACCTCCGGCACACCCCGCCCTACCTCGTGCCCATCGACGGCACGCTCGACGGTTACGTCTCGGTGTTCAGGAACGAGTTGCCGTACCTCGCAACAAGCCTCCTCGTCGGGGTCGGCGTCGTCGTTCTCACCGTCATTCTCGCCGCTCCGGCCGGATACTCGCTGGCCAAGCTGCGCCCCCGCGGTGGCCAGGGAATCACGTTCGTGATGCTGATCGCCCAGATGATCCCGGGCATCGTGATGGCGATGGGTTTCTACGCCATCTTCATCTCGCTCGGGATCAACAACAGCATCGGCGGATTGATCGTCGCCGACTCCACCATCGCGGTGCCGTTCGGTGTGCTCATCTTCACCGCCTTCATCGGCGGCCTTCCCAACGAGTTGATGCAGGCCGCGAAAATCGACGGCGCCGGCACCTGGCGCACGTTCCGGTCGGTCGTGCTGCCGCTGAGCCGCAACGCCATCGTCACGGTCTCGCTGTTCGCGTTCCTGTGGGCGTGGTCCGACTTCATCTTCGCCTTCACCCTGGACGGCGCCGGCACCCAGCAGCCGATCACCCTCGGAATCTACGCGTTCATCGGCAACAACAACCAGCAGTGGAACGCGATCATGGCGACCGCGGTGATCGCCTCAATCCCGGCCACGATCCTGCTGATCGTCGCACAGCGCTACGTCGCCGCGGGTGTCACTGCCGGCGCCGTCAAAGACTGATTCACTCACCCCTCCAGAAATCCTCGAAAGAAGCAGAATGCACATCTTCACCCCGCTCGATGACGGACTCGAGGCGAGATTCGGTCACGAGGTCATCCGAATCCAGGCCTGGGGTCGCGACAGTGTTCGTGTTCGTGCTGCCCAGCATCGAATCCCGGCATCAAGCGTGGGGGCGCTCGACGACACCGCTCCCGACCACGCGGGCGTCGACGTTTCCATCGACGACGACGCGGCGCGACTGGTCAACGGCGACGTCACCGTCGTGGTGTTCCTTGACCGCGGCCTCGCGTATCCCGAACTCGGTATCCGATTCGAGCGAACCAGCACCGGCGGCGAACTGCTGGCGGAGCAGCGCGAACACTTCTGGCAGCCCGGGGCGAGGGTGTACCTGGGTAATCGGTCCGGTGCGTGGGAGATCCACCAGCAGTTCGCCGCCTATGCGGACGAGAAGCTGTTCGGACTAGGACAACGTACGCACGGCCGGCTGAACCTGAAGGGGCTGTCGCTCGACCTCGTGCAGCGCAACGCCGAGGTCACGATCCCGTTCGTGCTCTCGAGTCGCGGCTACGGGATGCTGTGGAACGTTCCCGCCACCGGTCGCGTCGAGTTCTCGGATAACGCCACACGGTGGCAGGCGGGCCAGGCCCGCGAGATCGACTACTGGTTCACTGCCGCCGGGACCCCGGCAGCCATCCTCTCGCGATATGCCGACGCCACCGGCCATTCGCCCGTGCTGCCCGACTGGGCCAGCGGCTTCTGGCAGTCGAAGCTGCGCTACCGCAACCAGGCGGAACTCCTCGAGGTGGCACGCGAATACCGCCGCCGAGACCTTCCCCTGTCGGTCATCGTGAGCGACTTCTTCCACTGGTCGGCGATGGGCGACTACCGCTTCGACCCCGCGGAGTGGCCCGACCCGGGGGCCATGGTCGACGAACTGCGGCACCTGGGGGTCGAGCTGATGGTGTCGGTGTGGCCGACCGTCTCGCCACTCTCGGAGAATTTCGCAGAGTTCCGAGACCGCGGCCTTCTCGTCGCTGCTGACCAGGGCGTCGAATTCCAGCAGACCATCCAGGACAAAGGCATGGGGGTGCCGATGCCCGTCGCGTTCTACGACCCCAGCAACCCGGCGACGCGCGAATTCGTCTGGGGGCTGATCAGGAAGCACTACCTCGACTACGGAATCCGGGTCTTCTGGCTGGACGCCTCGGAGCCGGAACTGAACCCGTCGCATCCCGCCAATCTGAGCTTCTATGCGGGTCCGGGCGCTGAGGTCGCGCAGATCTACCCGCGGGACAACGCGAGGCTCTTCGCCGAAGGGATGGCCGACGCCGGCCAGCCCTCAACCGTGCTGCTGTGTCGATCGGCATGGGCAGGCGCGCAAAAATACGGAGCCGCCGTGTGGTCGGGAGATATCCCCGCCACGTGGGAGTCACTGCGCGTGCAGGTGCGCGCCGGCCTCAACATCGCGCTTTCGGGCATCCCGTGGTGGACGACGGACATCGGCGGGTTCCACGGTGGAAACGCCGGCGACCCGGCATACCAGGAGCTCGTCATCCGGTGGTTCCAGTTCGGCGCGTTCTGCCCGCTGTTCCGTCTGCACGGCGACCGGGAGCCACGAGTGCCGACCGGCTATGAGATGACCGGTGGGCCGAACGAGGTCTGGTCATTCGGCGAGGTGGGTCTCGAAATCATCAGCGGGGTCATGCGAATGCGCGAACGACTGCGCCCCTACATCCACGAGCAGATGGAGCTGGTAAGTTCCACCGGACTCCCGCCGATGCGCCCGCTCTTCGTCGACTACCCGGATGACTCCACCTCATGGACCGTCGACGACCAGTTCCTTTTCGGGCCCGACATCCTCGTCGCTCCCGTTACGTCGGCCGGCCAGACCAGCCGTGCCGTGTATCTGCCCGCGGGATGCCGATGGGTGAACGCATGGACCGGCGACACGCTCGAGGGCGGGCAGTTCGTCACCGTCGAAGCCCCCATCGAGCGGATCCCGGTGTTCACCCGTGAAGGATCCGAGGTGCCCATTGCCGGCTGAGTCCGGGAGCCGCCCGCGGCGTCGCGGGGGGCCGGTCGAACCCAGCCGGGGTGTGCTTCGTCCCCTTGGCCCCGATGAGATCAGCGTCGTCGATGGCTTCTGGCGCGACCGACAGGAGCTGAATGCCACCGTCATCCTCGCCCACTGCGAGGCGTGGATGGAACGCGTCGGCTGGATCGACAACTTCGATCGCGCGGCAGGCGGAACCATCGGCGACTCTCACGCGGGCATCGAGTTCGTCGATTCGGAGATCTACAAGCTGATCGAGGCCATGGCGTGGGAACTCGCGCGCCAGCCCGACCAGGCCCTGCAGCTGCGGTACGACCAGCTCGTTCAGCGCATTGCTGCCGCGCAGGATCCCGACGGGTACCTCGACACCGCGTTCGGTCGCGCAGGCCAGCAACCGCGGTACTCGAACCTCGAGTGGGGCCACGAGCTCTACTGCTTCGGGCACCTGATCCAGGCGGCCGTCGCACGCATGCGATCCGGGCACGACGACCTCCTGCCCGCGGTCGCGCGCCGCCTGGCCGATCACCTCTACGTCGAATTCGGGCCGGAGGGGCGCGTCGCCGTCTGCGGGCATCCGGAAATCGAGCCGGCGCTCGCCGAGTTCGCGCGCGCCACCGGAGACTCGCGCTACCTCGATCTCGCGCGCCTGTTCGTCGATCGGCGCGGCACGGGCACGCTGGCCCCGATCCACTACGGCGCAGAATATTTCCAGGACGACCTGCCAGTGCGGGATGCCACGGTGCTTCGCGGTCACGCCGTTCGCGCGCTCTATCTCGCGGCGGGAGCGCTGGACGTTGCCGTGGAAACGAGCGACGCCGTGCTTCAGTCCGCTATCGAAACCCAGTGGCACAACACCGTCGCTCGTCGCACGTACATCACGGGGGGGATGGGCTCCCATCACCTCGACGAGGCGTTCGGGGCGGACTACGAACTGCCGCCGGATCGGGCGTACTCCGAAACCTGTGCCGGCATCGGCTCGGTCATGCTGAGCTGGCGACTTCTGCTGGCGACGGGGGAAAGCCGGTACGCGGACCTCATCGAGCGCACCCTGCTCAACAACATCATGGCGTCGCCCCGCGAAGACGGACGAGCGTTCTACTACACGAACACACTCCACCAGCGAACCGAGGGCACCGTTCCGGCGGAGGACGAGGTGAGCGCCCGCGCCGAATCGAGCCTTCGGGCGCCCTGGTTCGAGGTGTCGTGCTGCCCGACGAACGTCGCGCGCACGTTTGCGAGCGTCGGGCTGTATTTCGCCACTGCGACCGACGATGGTGTGCAGCTGCACCAGTACGGCAGCTACGACGTCGACGTAGACCTGCCCGCGGGCAGGCTGAGCCTGCAGGTACGTTCCGACTACCCCGATCAGGGCCGCGTCATCGTGACCGTCGTGAAGGCACCCGACGGCGGGGCGGACGTATCGCTTCGAATCCCCGCCTGGGGTGAGGGAGCCGCGGTCGACGGAGTCGGCGCTGCCGCCGGTGCGTACGAAACCCGCCGCATCGAGACCGGGTCGACGTTCTCGCTGGACCTTCCCATGGCGCCCCGGCTGATCCATCCTCACCCCGCGATCGACGCGATTCGGGGCACGGTGGCAGTCGAGCGCGGCCCCCTGGTGCTCGTCCTGGAGTCGACGGACCTTCCGAGCGGCATGGATGTCTCCGCTGCGCGCCTGGTCGATTCCGATTCGCCTGTCATCGCGTCGGAGGGTGCGGAGGCCCTGTTCGAGCTCGCCGCCGCGACCAGCGACGACTGGCCGTACGGGTCAGTGCGGCCGCGTGCCCAACCGGTCCAAACGACGGCAGCGCTCATCCCGTATTACCGCTGGGCCAATCGCGGCCCGTCGACCATGAGGGTCTGGTTGCCCGTGCTCGAGAGTTGACCCCGGTGCGCTCACCGTTACAATGTCTAACGATCACTTTGTTACATTGCTGAGCCGGGTGGAGGAGCGCGCGTGGCCATCACTCCCGAGCGCGTCTCCGGGCCGAGCATGCGCGAGGTCGGTGAGCTGGCGGGAGTCTCCCACCAGACCGTGTTCCGTGTCATGCAGGGCCACCCCAAGGTTGCGGAAAGCACCAGGATCCGAGTCATGGCCGCGGTGGAGCAACTCGGGTACACCCCCAACCTGTCGGCGCGTTCGCTCGTCACAGGACGAAGCCAGATGCTGGGGCTCATCACGGTCGGCTCGGCCGACACCGGGCCGATAAGTTCGACGTCCGGATTCGCGGAAGGCTTCACCAACCGGGCGCGCCAGCGCGAGTACTACGTCAGCGCGACCCACGTGACGGATACCGACCCGGAAGGTTTGCGCACGTCGCTCCGATACTTTCTTCAGCAGCGTTTCGCTGGCGTTGTCGTGCTCACGCCGACCGTCGAGGTGCTGAACGCTCTGAAAGCCGCCCAGCCGGCGCTGCCGTTCGTCACCCTCGGGGGTGGATCGGTTTTCCCGAATAACAGCGTCAGTCTCGATCAGACTCGCGGCGCGGTGCTGGCCAGCCAGCATCTGGTCGATCTGGGTCACACCCGGATCGGGCACATCGCGGGGCCCGTCCGCCGGTTCGACGCGATGGAGCGCCTGGCGGGCTGGCGCGACACCATGAGGGCGAGCGGGCTGGACGCATCTCGCGTCTGGGAGGGCGACTGGTCGGCGCGCAGCGGGAGCGAGCTGGCCAACCAGCTATTCGACAGCGGCGCGACGGCGGTGTTCTGCGCGAACGATCAAACTGCTCTCGGGGTCATGCACGCAGCAAAGCTTCGAGGCATCCGGGTGCCGCAAGACCTGAGCATCGTCGGCTTCGACGACATGCCCGAGGCACCCTATTTTCCGACTCCGCTGACCACCGTCCGCCAGGATCATGAGCGACTCGGAGAAGACAGCGTCGAGCTTTTGTTGTCTCACCTGAGCTCTGAGCCGACGCGCACCGAAGTGCTCGTCGAGCCAACGCTTGTCGTGCGCGAGTCGACAGCCTCCCGGTCGTAGTCATGCGCGATTTATTGCCACAGGGGTTGACAATGTGAATGGTGTGAACGATAACATTATGAAACTTTCGAGGTGACGATCCGGGAATCCGGGTCACGGCAAAGAGAAGGAGGTGACGCCAAGACGTGCGAGTAATCGACGAACCAATCGACCTGCACAAAAATTTTTCACAAGCAACGAATGGAAGGGTCAATGAAGACCAAGAAATGGATGGCGGCCCTGGCCGTCATTGGAACTACCCTCGCCCTCGCCGGCTGTGCTTCGAGCACTAGCAGCGCAGCGAGTTCGGGCCCCGTGAAGTTGTCGTTCTGGGAGGGCTACACCGCCGGCGACGGCGTCGTGCTGCAGAAGCTCGTCAAGCAGTTCAACGCCTCCCACCCGAAGATCCAGATCACGATGCACACGAAGACCTGGGCGGTCATCGGAAGCACGGTGCTCCCCGCTCTCGCGGCCAAGAACGGGCCGGACATCCTGGCATCGCCACCGGACGTCATGACTGTTTACGCGAGCCAGGGCGTGCTGCAGCCGCTCACGGACTTCTACTCCACCAAGAGCAACGGCACCGCATCCATCAACCAGAGCGCACTCCAGATGAGCGAGCTCAAAGGCACCAATTACGCAGTACCGCTCGGCTTCGTCCCGCTGACGATGTTCTACAACAAGGCTGAATTCGCGACAGCGGGGATCACCACCTTCCCCAAGACCTGGGCGGAGTGGGTTGCCGATGCCCGCAAGCTGACCATCCAGACCGGCACAGGAACGCCCTCGCAGTACGGCATCGCTCTGCCCGACCACCAAACGGTCGGCAATGGCGTGTGGACCTCGCTGTTCGAGAGCGGCGGCGGCGACGTGATCAAGGACGGGAAGACCGTCGTGGTCAACTCGGCAGCGAACGAAGCGACACTGAAGTACTGGACCAACGCGGTGACGCAGGACAAGATCTCGCCCATCGGACTCAGCGGCATTGATGCTGACAACCTGTTCACCAGCGGCAAGGCCGCAATGGAGGCGGGTGGCCCGTGGCTGGCATCGAGCTGCACGACCTCCAAGATCACGTGCGGTATTGCCCCGATGCCCGCAGGCCCGTCGGGCGTTTCCGAGTCGGGAATCGGCGTGACGGCGGGAGTCACCAGCCAGGCCAGTGCTGCCAAGAAGGCCGCGGCTGAGACGTTCTTCGCCTGGTTCTTCCAGCACAAGCAGTCCGTCGCCTGGGCGCTCGGATCCGGCTGGCCTCCGCTGAACACCACGGTGAAGGCATCCGAGGTCTCGGCAAACAGCGAGGTGCAGGCGCTCACCGAGCAGACCAAGTACACGAAGCCGCTTCTCCCGGGCGTCGTGAACCAGGTCGACGTCATCACCGCTCTCGACACCCTGACGCAGAAGGCGTTTGCTGGAGGGGATATCCCCTCGCTGCTCGCCCAGGCGCAGTCCGCGATGAAAACTGCCGTAGCCAAGTAACACCACGTCACCGGATGGCTGTCCCACGGGCACGCGGGGCAGCCATCCGCATGAGCAAGAGACAATGATGACCCTCACCAAAACACGCGGAGCGGCCCGGCCATACCGGCCGCCGACACCCCTCGGTGGACGATCCGCGGGCCGCCCGCGGGCGCCGCGCAACAAGCCGGTCGAACGCCGCCGACGCCTGCTGCAGGCCGGGGTCTTTCTGGCCCCAGCAGTGCTGATCCTGGCCGTATTCGTGGTCGCGCCCATGCTGTCCGCACTGCGGTTGTCGTTCACCGACTCCAACGGATTCGGCATCGCAAACTGGGTCGGCCTCGACAACTACGTTCGCGTGTTCAGCGATCCGACGATCCTGAACTCGATGGCCAACACCGGCCTCTACGCGGTGCTCTTCACGCCCATCGCGGTGATCATCGCGCTGGCGCTTGCGCTCGCGCTCAATAACCCCGGGCTGCGACTGCGAGGACTCTTCCGCTCTGCCCTGTTCCTTCCGTTCATCGTGTCGCTCGCCGTCGCGGCCTTCGCCTGGTCGTACCTGCTGAACCCGCAGATCGGACTACTCAGCTACTGGCTCGATGTCATCGGCATCAAACTCGGCAACCCACTGGAGAATCCCGCGCTGGCGATGCCCACCGTGGTGCTGATCGCCGTCTGGAAGAACTTCGGCTTCTACATGGTGATCTTTCTTGCCGGCCTTCAGGATGTCCCGCCGAGCCTCTACGAAGCCGCGAAGGTCGACGGCGCGGGCCCGTGGCGGCGCCTGACCAATGTCACCGTTCCCATGCTGTCGAACACCTTCGGCTTCGTGTTGATTTTTGCTCTCATCGCTGCGCTTCAGGCGTTCGACCAGATCTACGTGCTGACGTCGGGGGGCCCATACGGCACGACCCAAACGGTCGTCTACGAGATCTACGAGCAGGGTTTTCAGCAGCTCCATCTCGGGTTCGCATCCGCGATCTCCTACGTGCTCCTGTTCGCAACACTGGTGCTGAGCCTCGGCCAGTTCTTCTTCTTCGGACGCCGCGAAAGCGAGATGAACTGATGGCCGTCACATTTGCGCCCACATCGCGAAGGCCCGGGAGTCGCGCCCGGGTCGCGCGATCCGTTGTTCTCACCGTCATCATCGCGATAGTGGCGCTGTTCCTGCTGCTTCCCCTGTTCGTGATCGTCTTCACCGCGTTCAAACCGCCGTCGGAGATCAATGCGTTTCCCCCGACACTTGTGCCGAACGTGTGGACGCTGCAGAACTTCGCCACCATCTTCAAGGACCTGCCATTCGCTCGGCTCATCGGCAACAGCTTCCTGTTCGCCGGCGGGGTCACGCTCTGCGCGATCGTCTTCGACTCGATGGCCGCGTACGCCCTGGCACGAATCGATTTCGCGGGCCGACGCGTGTTGCTGATCTGCATCGTCGCCACGCTGATGATCCCGTTCCAGGCAACGCTCGTGCCGCTCTACCAGATCGTCAGCGGGCTCGGTTGGGTCAACACCTTCGCCGCGCTGATCGCGCCGCGCGCTGCAGACGCGTTCGGCATCTTCCTGCTCCGGCAGTTCTTCGTCTCGCTGCCGATGGACATCGATAACGCGGCGCGCATCGATGGGGCGTCCGAATGGCGCATCTTCCTTCAGGTGGTGCTACCGAACGCGCGCCCGGCACTCCTCACGCTCGCGATCTTCACGTTCGTCAACAACTGGAACGACCTCCTGTGGCCACTGGTGTTCACGAATGACCCGAACATGGGCACCGTCACCTCGGGCCTCACTTTGCTCACCGGACCCGGCGGCATCATCCCGCAGGGCGTCATGATGGCGGGCGCGCTCGTCTCTCTCCTTCCCCTGTTCATCGCTTTCATGTTCGCGCAGCGAAAATTCATCGAGAGCCTCTCGTCGTCAGGACTCAAATGACCTCGTCACCGCTCACCACCGTTCGAAACGACTCGAATACGGCCGTCACCCTGGTTCGCCGCGGTGAACCAAACGAACGACCGGCTGGATACACCCGGATGCTGGCCACCGACCCGACGGGTCCCAACCGTGGCGCACTCTTTCTCACGTGGGACGCCGGACACCCCGAGGGTTTTCCCGTTTACCGCTCGCCGGGCATCGGTGAGCGTGCCGGACGAGACTGGACAATGGTCGGTCAGGCCACCGGGGGAGTGGGAGCTGGCGGCGTGCGAATGCAGCCGAGCTTCTACGAACTACCAGCAGATTTCGCGGGGCTGCCCCGGCACACTCTGCTTCTCGCCGGGCAATCGACATCCGTCGACGAACAGACCTCGAACATCGTCGTCTTCGCCAGCAACGACTGCGGAGAGACGTGGCGTGCGGTAAGCCACGTCGACACTGGTGGCGCCATCGTCTACGACCCGTCGCCGGACTCCGTGACAGACACGATCTGGGAACCCGAACTCGAACTCATCGGCGATGAGCTGTTCTGCTTCTATTCGGACGAACGCTACAAGGCCGACGGGATGCTGCAGACAATCGTGCACCGTTCGACTCGGGACCTGCAGACGTGGAGCGACCGCGTGCTCGACTTCGGTGTGCCCGATCGCACGACCCGGCCGGGGATGTTCGTCGCCGCAAAGAACTTCGAGCAGGATTTCGCGGTTGCGGTCATGGAGATAGTGGGACGCCCGCTCGATCCGGTGCACATCCTCAGGTCGGGCGATGCCGCCGCATGGGGAGACCCGACAGACATCGGCGAGAAGCTGGTCGCAGTCGACGGCACCTGGCTGTCGGGCACTCCGAACCTGTCCTGGTCGCGGCCGCTTGGTTTCGCGCGACCCGTGGTCATCGTGACAGGCAGGTTTGCG
The DNA here is from genome assembly GCA_963738535.1 of uncultured Actinomycetota bacterium. Lineage (GTDB taxonomy): Bacteria > Actinomycetota > Actinomycetes > Actinomycetales > Microbacteriaceae > Galbitalea. The sequence continues at coordinate 253,600 of CAVTXB010000004.1, read as the reverse complement.
TATGACCGCGACGGCCACGTCGTGAACCGGGCGCTCGTCAACCAGGATGCGGGGCGGGGCGAGTGGATCTCGACGGAGTTGCCGATCCCTACCAACGGGGAGCCATCGAGCGAGGTGCTCGCCGGATACAGCCAGACCCTCCTGGTGACCCGCGACGGGCGCCGCCTCGTTCAGGCCACCACGGTGCCGAACGATATCGGGACCACGGACGTCGTCGTCGCGAGCAGGCCGTTCGATGGGTTCCACCAATGAGCGACTCACCGGCGACGTCAGCGCACATCGTGATCTCCCGCGCTTTCACCATCGGCGAGATCGACCCGCGCCTGTTCGGCAGCTTCGTCGAACACATGGGGCGATGCGTCTACACCGGAATCTACGAGCCGGGACATCCCTCGGCCGACGCGGACGGCTTCAGGGGGGACGTCGAAGCCCTCATCGACGAACTGGGCCCCACCCTCGTTCGTTACCCCGGTGGCAACTTCGTATCGGGATACCAGTGGGAAGACGGCATCGGTCCCCGCGAATCTCGGCCGCGCCGAATCGACTACGCGTGGCGGTCGATCGAAAGCAACCAGATCGGTGTCGACGAATTCCTGCCGTGGGCGCAGCGCCGCAGTCTCGAGACGATGATGGCGGTTAACCTGGGCACTCGAGGCATCCTCGATGCCGCCAACCTCGTCGAATACTGCAACATCGAGTCGGGTACATCGTGGTCTGACCGTCGACGCTCCAACGGTCGGGAGAAGCCGTACGGGATTGCTCTCTGGTGCCTGGGTAACGAGATGGATGGACCATGGCAGACCGGGCACACGACGGCGCTGGAGTATGGACGGCTGGCGGCCCAGACCGCCCAGGCGATGAAAGCGGTCGACCCCACGATCGAGCTCGTGGCGTGCGGCAGCTCCTCGCGGGACATGCCGACCTTCGGCGAGTGGGAAGCGACGGTGCTGAATGAGTGCTACGACTACGTCGACTACATCTCGCTGCACGCCTACTACGAGGAGCGCGAGCACGACCGCCGTCGCTTCCTGGAATCGGGCGCAGAACTCGACGGGTTCATTCGGGATGTCGCGGCCACCGCAGACGCGGTCACGGCGCGGCGCCACGGGTCAAGGAAAATCAATCTTTCGCTCGATGAATGGAACGTCTGGTATATCGCCAACCAGTCCCAGGAACCGCAGGAACTCAAGGAAGCTCCGCACCTCATCGAAGATGACTACAGCGCCCTCGACGCGGTGGTGGTGGGCGACCTGCTCATCGCGATGATGAACAATGCCGACCGAGTGAAGATTGGCTGCCAGGCACAGCTGGTGAATGTCATCGCGCCCATCCGCACGGAACCGGATGGCGATGCCTGGCGCATGACGACCTTCTATCCGTTCGCGACAGCGGCGAAGCAGGCAGGCGCAACCGTGCTGGATGCGCGCATTCAGTCGACCTCGCAGACACCTGACGGCCGCCCGCGAGTCGACGATGTCGCGTTCTGCGCGACCGAAAAGTCGAGCGCTGACGGCACCGCACAACTGACTTTTTTCCTGACCAATCGCGCGAGCACACCCGCACGGGTTGTGGTGGACGTCTCCGGCTACGGTCGTCTCACCGTGAGTGGCGCGACCGTGATGGTCGCCGATCACGCCGGGCCGAGGTCGAGCGCGCACGACTCACTCGAAGCAGCCCCGCGCGACACCAACGCGTACCGCCTCACGACATCGGGTCTCGAAGTCCAGCTCGAACCGGAGTCCTGGACGGTCGTCACGGTGGAATCGGCCGGGTGACGTTCGTCGCGCAGGCGTGAGTGCACCGGCCGCCTGAGCGGGTGCCTCCGCTCCAGCACCGGCCGGACGGCGTCTGCGGCGGGGTACGACACCCGACGGGCTTCTCTCATCTGACGAGTGACAGAAATCGCCATGGTCACGACAGCCGCGAGGAAGTGGGTCGCATGCCTCCTCACCACCAAAGCCCCGGTCGGCGCCTGCCTGTCGCGCACTTAGTCGCCGTCGGCTGTACCGCGCAGCACCGGGATCGGCCATCGTGAAACTTTCGCCTCCATGCGAAGACACCGTCATGGGCGCGGTGGCGTCACGGTTCAAGGCCGATTGCCTAAAGATCACATGTATGATCTAATTGGGTTGCTCGCCAGCCGGCAGCAAGTCGTCAACGACGTCGACCAGAACAGGACATCTAAAGTGGTTCTTTTTCACAGCAATCCCCGCAGGCCATTGAAACTCCTTCGAACCTCGGCCCTCATCACCGGCGCGGTGCTCGTCTCGGTTCTCGCCGCCGCGTGCTCGACAGGCAGCTCCACAGGCACCTCGAGCGCGTACGGATTCACTGAGGCCAAGCAGGTCAAGAACAGCCCGATCACCGTGTGGGTCGACGCGACCCGCCTTCCCGCCGCGCAGGCGTTCGAGAAGGCCTACCCCAACATCAAGATCAACGTTGTGACGTACGACGGCAGCGCCAACGGCTCCAACACGTTCAAGACCAAGATGCAGCTGTTCGACCGGGCCAAGAAGGGCTGGCCGGATGTCGTCTGGTCGACCCAGGACAACGACTCAGCCTGGGCGAGCCAGTCATCCGCAGGCGAGCAGCCCTTTGCTGCCCAGCTCAACGGCGGCCTCGTGCCGTCCGCTACTCTCGCCGGGTTCGCCACGGGGTCGCTCAACCCCTGCACCGTCAATGGCAAGGTCTACTGCCTCCGCAACGACCTCGCGCAGAACGTGCTCTGGTACAACAAGACGCTGATGGACCAGTTCGGCTACACCATTCCCACTACGTGGGAGCAGTACGAAGCCCTTGGCGCCGAGGTGGCCAAGCAGCACCCCGGATACATCGTCGGCGCGGCCGGCGATGCGTGGACACCCGAGATCTACATGTGGGCCAGCAAGTGCCAGGCCAACGACGTCACGGCCATTCGCAGCGTCACGGTCAACACGACGTCGGCGGACTGCACCCGGATGGCGAAGCTCCTGGATGCGGGAATCGCCAACAAGTCGCTCACTACCGACAGCGTGTTCAGCCCGTCATTCCTTACCGCGTACACCGGCAAGGTGCTCATGATGCCCGGCCCGGCGTGGTACAGCGGAGCGATCTTCGACAGCAAGACCAGCCTCAACGTGCCAGCCGGACAGATCGGTGCCGCGGCACCGCTCGCCTGGAAGGGCGAGACGGCTGTCACGGGTGACGTCGGAGGTGGAACCTGGTTCGTCTCGAGCCACTCCGCCAACCTCGCCACCGCCGCGAAGTTCGCGACCTTCGTCACGACCGCCGACAACTACCAGGTCGACCTCGCCCCCGGTCTGCCGGCTTACTCGGCCGCAGCCAAGAAGTGGGTCGCCAAGCAGGTTGCCAGCAAGTACTTCGTCGACGATCTCAGCAACGTGACGTCATCCGCCTCGCAGATCTGGTCGGGATGGGGTTCGCCGACCTTCAGCCAGGAAGCCATCTGGGCGAAGACGATCACGCCTGGAGTAACCTCGGGCCAGACGATAGAAAGCCTGCTGCCCGCGTGGGGCACTGCGATCAAGAACCAGGCGCAAGTGGACGGATACACGGTTAAGTAGCTTGACCTCAACCACACTTCGCTCCCAGCAGTCTGCCGGGGCCGGGACACCACGTCCCGAGCCCCGGCAGGCTCGGCGCAGAAAACCGCTGGACGCGAACCACAGCAACATGGGCTACGTGTTCGGATCGTTGTACACGGTATTGCTCATCGCGTTCGGTGTGCTGCCCACGCTGTACGCGATCTTTCTCGCCTTCACGTCGGCTGACGGCTCGTTCGCCGGGGTAGCCAATTTCGCCAAGATCTTCCAGGACTACCGGTTCCTTCCCGATGTCGGCCATGTCGCCGCCTTCGTGGCGATCTGGCTCGTCGCGCTGATCGTTCTGGTCGTCCTGCTCGCGGTCATCGTGCACGCCATCCGCGCACGATGGCTGAGTGGCGCGGCACGCTTCATCTTTTACATCCCCGGCGCCCTCGCGGGGGCGTCGAGCGTGCTGCTGTGGTTGTTCGTGCTCGACCCCTCGGTAAGCCCGGTCGGATTCCTGCTGCGTGCCATGGGCCTGCAGACCCTGGTGCAGACCATCAGCCCCAGCCACCTGCCGATCGTCTTCGCCGTGATCGCGTTCTGGACCGGAGCGGGTGGATGGATCGTCATCATGTACGGCGCGCTGAATAACATCAGCACGGAGGTGATGGAGGCTGCTCGCATCGACGGCGCCAATGCCGTGCAGATCGCTATCAGCATCCAACTTCCGATGCTGCGCAAGTGGATCGCCTACATGGGAATCATCTCCCTGGCCGCAGGAACCCAGCTCTTCGTGGAACCGCAGTTGCTCTCGCAGGCCAGCAACGCCGTCGTCGGTAACGACTACTCGCTCAACCAGCTGGCCTATCTCTATGCGTTCCAGCAAAACGACTTCAACGGTTCAGCCGCCATCTCGATCGTGCTTCTCGTCGTCGCGCTCGGTCTGTCCGCCATCTTCGTCGCTCGCGGCGGACTGTTCGAAAAGGACTAGCGATGAGCACATTGACTGACGCGGATTCCCGCAAGTCGGGGCGCGGCCGCATCACGGTATCTCTGGCGACCGGTCGCACGTTCGTCGCCCTCGCTCTCATCGTCTTCGCGCTGTTCTTCCTGATCCCCATCGTGTGGCTGCTGTTCGCGACGACGAAGTCAGAGCAGCAGCTGGTCGGAAGCAACCCGTTCTCACTGGGCAGCTTCCAGGGCCTCGCTGCCAACTGGAACTCGCTGGTCGGATTTCAGGGCGGAGCGATCGCCACCTGGCTCGGCAACTCCGCTTTCTACGCGATTGCCGCACTGGTGCTCACGCTGATCGTGAGCATCCCGGCCGGATACGCTCTCGCCCTAACCGACTTCAAACTCCGTCGCGCGCTTCTGGTTGTGACCCTTGTGGTCATGCTCATTCCGAACACTGCTCTTGTGCTGCCCGTGTTCCTCGAAATCAACACGGTCGGTTTGATCGGTTCCCCGTTGTCGGTGATCCTTCCGTTCTCGTTCTTCCCGTTCGGCGTGTACCTCACCTACATCTACTTCAGCACGTCGATCCCGCGCGACCTGCTGGCCGCTGCCCGCATCGACGGTTGCAGTGAGTTCGGCGTGTTCCTTCGGATCGCGCTGCCTCTCGCCACCCCCGTTGTCGCGCTCGTTGCATTCTTCAGCTTCGTGCAGAACTGGAACAACTACTTCCTGCCGTTCGTGATGTTGCCGTCGAGCAACCAGTACCCGATGCAGGTGGGACTGACGTCGCTGCTGGCCTCGACGCCGGCCTTCAACCCCAGCTCGCTCGGCGCTTCGCCGATTGAACTGCCGGCCCTCGCGCTGGCCACCCTCATCTCGGTTGCACCCGTGATTATCGTGTTCCTGTTCTCGCAGCGATTCCTCGTGACAGGGATGACGGCGGGAAGCACGAAGGAGTGAGTGCCGCTCGTCGCTTCGGCATGGTCGCCCGGTTGCGGCCGGAACTCCGTGAGCAATACCTGGCCCTTCACAGCGCCGTGTGGCCGCAGGTCGAGGCGACGATCACCGCGTGCGGCATCCGCAACTTTACGATCTTTGTCACGCGAGACGTTTTGGTCGGCTACTACGAATACGTCGGTGACGACTACGACGCCGACCAACTGCGCATGGCGCAGGACCCGACCACCAGGCAGTGGTGGACGAAGACCGGACCGTGCCAGCTCCCCTTCCACGAGGACTCGGCTGCAGCGAACTGGGAGCCCCTCGACGAGGTGTGGCACCTGGACTGACCCCGCCCCGCTGACTCAGCCCTTGCGGTGCGTCGGCAGGCGGCGGCGCTGCCACGCGACGCGGATGTGTTCGCGCATCGCATTCTCCGCCGACGGCGCGTCGCCGCGTTCGATCGCCCTCAGCACCCGGGCGTGCTCATCGAGGGTCAACTGGAAGGCCTCATCGGTAGCCGCGCCGACGAATCGGGAGCTCTCCCTCGCCCGCGTGTAGAGGATTTTCGTGATGTTCTGGGCGAGGCGGTTACGGGAGGCTTCCATCACGATCATGTGGAAATCGACGTCGGCCTGCTCGAATCGCTTGTCGGCCATGGTCTCGTGCATGTACTCGAGCGCAGCGCGAAGGTTATCGAGGTCGACGTCGCTCCTGATGACGGCAGCCTCCGCCGCCATGGACCCCTCAAGAGAGCCGCGCACCACTGCGAGTTCGTCGAGAACGCCGACCGAATCGTCGTTCTCGACCAGTGCGGAGAGCACAACCGGGTCGAGCACGTTCCACGAACCAGACGGGAGCACCTCGGTGCCGCGCCCCTGGGCGATGTTCACGAGCCCCTTTTCTTCGAGGCGCTTGACTGATTCGCGAACCACGGTTCGACTCACGCCGAAGGTCTGGCTGAGAACGCTTTCCGGGGGCAGGCTTTCGCCCGCGGGTACCTCTCCGGTGACGATTGCCGTCACGAGGTCGTGCACGACGGCAACGCCGAGTCGAGCGGCGGGCAACCGCTGTTGGGTTTGCCCGAAAATTGGCTGAGGCAGGCTCATTTGGTCAGTTTAGCGAGACGGAGCACGCCGTCAATGCGGCGTGGCACGCCCTCGAAGTCGTCGAGAAGCTCTGTCGGCAGCACGCCCTCGGGGGCGTCCTGCCAGGCGAGCGGACGCAGGAACCGGCGGATGGCTGTCACCCCCACCGAGGTGTGAGTCGTGTTGGTCGCCGGCCAGGGTCCGCCATGGTGCTGGCCCCACGAAACACGCACCCCGGTCGGGTAGCCGTTGAAGACGATTCGGCCCGCCACGTCTTGCAGCCACGAGGTGAGGGTTGCGACAGTATCGCCCTCGGCAGGCTCGGCGTGAACCGTTGCGGTGAGGGAGTCGGGCACCGCAGCCATCGCCGCACGCACCTCCTCGAGGTCGTCGTACCGAACGATCACGATGAGCGGGCCGAACGCCTCCTCGGTCACTGCGGGCGTCACATCCGCCGCATCGATCTCGAGAACGCCGGGTGTGAGGGAGAAGCCATTCGGACCCTGCTGCGGAAGCAGCAGGGCTCGGGCGTGCCCGTGATCGATGAGACGCGCGCGGATGTCGTCGAACGCGGTGAAGATCCGCTCGTTCAGGAGTGCCTGCGGGGCACTCGCGCCGGCCGCCGTGACGATCGCGTCCACGAGGGCGTCGGCATTGCGCGGCACGAAGGCGATACCCGGCTTCGTGCACAGTTGGCCCGCCGAGCCGGTGAATGAGGCGGTCAGGCCCGCCGCGATCTCGCCGCCGCGTGCCGCAGCCGCCCCCTCGGTGATGACCAGCGGATTGACGCTGCTCAGTTCGCCATAGAACGGGATCGGTCGCTCTCGTCGCCCGATGATGTCGAGCAAGACTGCGCCCGGTCCCGAGCGACCCCGTAAAGCCGACTGCCGCAATTCGCGGGTCGGCCACCAGCGTCGCGCCCGCCGCCTGGCCGTACACGATTCCCAGGGTTCCGGCCGGGGCGCCATAGGCATCGGCTGCGCCTTTCAACGCCTCGAACGAGGCCTTCGAGGTCAGCGGATGCGAACCGTGTGCTTTCACAATGACAGGGTTGCCAGCGGCAAGGGCGGACGCGGTGTCGCCGCCGGCGACGGAAAACGCAAAGGGGAAGTTGCTCGACCCGAACACCGCGATGGGGCCGATCGGCACCAGCATCCGGCGCACGTCCGGTCCCGGCCCCATCGGCGTATCGCCCGCGTGATCGATGATCGCCTCCAGGTAGGCTCCCTCGTCGATCGCGTCGGCGAAAAGGCGGAGCTGGAAGGCGGATCTTGTGATCTCCCCGCGCAGCCGTGGCTGCGCCGCAAGTCCCGTCTCTACCGCCGCCGTTTCGGCAAGATGCACCCTGTCGGCCTCGAGCGCATCGGCCATGGCGCGCAGCAGGCCGGCGCGCCATGCACGCGGATGGCCGCGCAGCGCAGCGAAGGCGGTCGTCGCGGCGCCCGTGATCGCGGCGACCTCGTCCCCGGTTGTTTCAGCGATTTCGCTGTCGGTCGTTATCCCGGTAGCGGGGTTTGTCGTTGTGATGTTCGTCAATCGTGTGCCTTGCTGGTCAGGAGCCCGCGTTCCGCGAGGCTCGTCATGAGAGCGTGGACTCCGAAAACCCACGGCTCGACCGTCTCGGAACGCCTGACCCTGTTGACGAGGCAGCCGAGCGAGGGCGCAGAGATGCGCACGACGTCGTCGATGTGGTGGGTGAACCCGCGGCCAGCGGCATCCCTGTCGACGGCCGGGGCGAACATGGTTCCGAGGTAGAGCACGAGACCATCCGGATACTGGTGTTTCTCGCTCAACGCCTGCGCGGCAAGATCGGCCGGATCACGGCTGATCTGCGCCATGTGCGATTCGGCATGCATCACGAACCCGTCGCTCCCTTCGACGTGCAGTGTGACGGTCTCCTGGCGCAGCACATCGAGGTCGAAGCCGTCGTCGAAGAGCCGTGATGAATGGCCCGACCGCAGCGGAAGCGTTGTTGTCCTTGGCCTGTCCGAGCAGGAGGGCCGACCTGCCCTCGATATCGCGGAGATTCACGTCATTTCCGAGGGTCGCACCGACAATCCTGCCCGCCGACGAAATCACGAGCACGACTTCGGGCTCCGGGTTGTTCCACTCGGAGTCCGACCGGATGCCGACGTCGGTCGCGGTTCCGACCGTCGCCATCACCGGTGCTTTGGTGAAGATCTCGGCGTCAGGCCCGATACCGACCTCGAGGTACTGGCTCCAGAGTCCCTCGGCCACGAGAACGCCTTTCAGGCGCATCGCCTCTGCTGACCCCGGCACGAGGTCCTGCAGCTCCGACCCGAGTGCGGAAAGCACGGTGGAGCGAATGTCCTGCGCCGATCCCGCTTCGCCGCGCGCCTGTTCTTCGATGATCCGCTCCAGCATCGAAACGGGGAAGGTGACACCCGCGGCCTTGACCACGTGGAGGTCGATGGGTGACAGCAGCCAGGGTCTGCTTGAGTCTCGCTCGTCGACGGGTGTGTTGGCCACGAGAGCCGCCACTGTTCCCAGAACGGGACCGTGGGATGCGCGCACAACGCCGGCAGGGTCGGGCGCCTCGCTCACATCGCGCATGGTTGCGAATGTGCCGCTGAGGTCGATGACGATTCCCTCTCGCACGGCGACGACGACGGGCCCGCCGGCGCGAGCATCCCACGCGCGCCCGACCAGCGTGGCGTGGTCGGCATCGCGAGCCAGCGCGGTGGCGGCTCCTCCGGTCCAGTCGGTCATGATGCTCCTCGGTGTCTGTTGAAAAGTCGGTGTCGTTGGGAATAGCATCGTTGCGTCGTGTCGAAAGTCAGCGGCGGTGAAAGGTGCCGGGTCGCTTTTCGGCGAAGGCGGCGCGGCCCTCGGCGGCGTCGTCGGTGGCGAAGGTGATTCCCTGCAGTTCGCGCTCGTAGGCGATCGCCTGCGCCAGTGGGAGGTTGAACGCGGCCGTGAGGTTTGCCTTGGCCGTTTCGGCCGCGATCGGCGGACGACTCGCGATGATCGTAGCCAGCTCGATCGCCCGCGGCAGCAACTGGTCAGGCTCGGTCAGCTCGCTCACCAGACCCCACGACAGTGCGCGCGCGGCGTCGATCGGGTCGCCTGTCATGGTCATAAGGGCTGTGTTGCTTGCTCCGATCGAGCCCGCGAGCAGGGCGGTCATCCCGCCGCCGCCGATCCAGCCGAGCTTGATCTCGGGAGCTGCAAATGTCGCATTCGTCGACGCGATCCGGATATCGCAGGTGAGCGCTGTCTCGAGTCCGCCGCCGAAGGCATAGCCGTTGATCGCCGCTATCACGGGCTTGCGCACTTCCCGCAGTGCGTCGCAGTAGTCGCGGCGGTTGCGGAATTCCCACGGTGTGGAATACGCATCGAGAGTTCGTATGTCGCTGCCGGCGCAGAAGGCGCGCTCGCCGGCTCCGGTCAACACAATGGCTCGAACGCCGTCCGCATTGTTGGCCCAGAGCGCGAACGCTTCGAGTGCGGCCGACATCGGGGCCGTCACCGAGTTGAGTTTGTCGGGTCGGTTGATCGTGACCAGGGCGATGGCGCCCTGCAGGCTGACGATGACCTCGTCTATACCGGATTCAAATTCGCTCATACGAGGGCCTTTCTATACGCCGCACAAAGCAGGTCAATTGTGCGCGCCTCACGCAAGCCGTCGCGGATTATCGCGGATGCTTCCGACTGGAAGCGGACGTAGCCGGGGAACCGCGGGCGGATCCACGAATTCTCGATGGTCTGCAGCGTAGACGAATAGAAACCGCCCGCCCTCCGGTCGACGGCGGAGTCGGTCCAGGCAGAGCGAGCACTCGGCTGGCCGGCGTGCTCGGGGATGAATCCCCGCTGGGTCTGCGGCGCCATGAGCCAGCGGAGATGGTCGAGCAACTCCGGCGTCGGCTCCGAGCGCCGAGTGATGGCGATGCCGGTGCCACCGATGGTCGACCCCACCCGGCTGCCGATCGGTGCCGCCCCGAAGCTCACCCGCGGCGAGTAGGTGACGTAGCCGTAGACAAGAGGGACATAGGCCAGCGCGTCGGTCGTGCTCATGAGTTCGAGCAGGCCGATGGGGTTGAGGTCAGCGGCAACGGCTGGGGCGCGACCGGCCAGCTCGGCGAGGATGGCGAGGGCCGGCGCAGCCACGGTGGGCTCGAAGAACTCCGCGCCAAGGTCGCCGCCCAGCGATACCGCGATCGAGCAGAAGCTCAGAAATGCGTGGGGGCCGGCCACGGACGGCGCGACCGGAACGTCGAGTGCGAGCACATCGGGCCAGGTGGTTGGCGCGTACTCGATCACTTCGGGTCGGCGCGCGGACACCTGGGTTGCGGCGTCAAGGGGAAGCGCCCAGGTGCGGCCGCGCAGCTCATACGACCGCGCGCTCGGGCCCACCGAGTCCGCCGCCCACGCCTCGAGCTCGTGCGTCGAGAAGAAGTCGTCGAGCGGGCGCAGGCAGTCCGCCGCGAGAGCGTCGCCGAGGTGCGGATGGTCGAGAACAATGAGGTCGTATCGTTCGGCCAGGTCGGCGATAGGGCTGGATTCGAATCCTTCCAGCGAGTGGACGTCCCAATGGATCCCGTCGAAGGGCGCGGCACGCAGTGCCTCGCGCCCGCGCGGGTGATCCCAGGTCAGGCCGGCGAAGGTCGTCATTCGCCTGCGACCGCGCCGGACTCGAAGAGCTCCGAGATGTGCTCGTCGCTGACGCCGATTTCGGCGAGAACCTCACGGCTGTGCTGTCCGACGAGTGGAGCTCCGCGGTCGATGCGCGCGGGCGTCGCCGAAAACCGGTACGGGAATCCCGGCGTCTTGATGTGACCCTCCGTGGGATGGTCGTACTCGACGAAAGTTCCGTTGTGCGCGATCTGGGGATCATCCACCAGGTCCTGGTATGAGTAGACGGGTCCGGCCCAGATGCCGGCGGCCAGCAAGGCGTCGAGCCAGTTCGCCGTGGTGTCGTGACGCAGCCGAGCCTCGGTTTTGGCGTACAGCTCGTCGCGGCGGGTCCAGCCGTCGACTTCGGGAATCATCCCGGCGAAGCTGGGCTCGCCTATTACGGCTCCGAGCGTCTCGAGGTCGGCGAACCCCAGGGCGAGGTATCCGTCGCTCGTGGCGAAGACTCCGTAGGGCGCGCGGATGTAGACGTGGGCATTGGGCTGCTCGCCCCGCTCCTGCGGCACGTGACCGACAGTGAAGACCGACAGCTCCTGCATCTGGAGGGTCGTCAGCGCATCGAGCATGTTGACGGTGACCAGTTGCCCCTCTCCTGTGCGTTCGCGATGAAGCAGGGCGGCGAGCACGCCCTCGAAGGCCGTGGACGCCGTCACCGCGTCAGCGAGGTACTGGCCCGCGGGCGTCGGGGGTTCGCCCCGGCGGCCGGCTGACAGCATCGCGCCGGACATCGCCTGGAGAAGCAGGTCCTGCCCCGGTCGATCCTTGTAGGGGCCATCCTCGCCGTACCCGGAGATCGAGACATAGACAATCGTGGGGTTGATCGCTTTGAGCGACTCGTAGTCCAGCCCGAGCCGGGCCGCGACGCCGGGGCGGTAATTCTGCAGGAAAACATCCGACCGGGCGACGAGCTCCCGGAGCACCTGCTTGCCACCGTCCGATTTGAGGTCCACGGCCAGCGAACGCTTGTTGCGGTTGAGCGAGAGGAACGAGACATTGATCTTGTTGCCGTTTGCTCCGCCCGCCGACGCGAACCGCTGCCACTCCCCGGTGGTCGGCTCGACTTTGATGACGTCGGCCCCCAGGTCGCCGAGTCGCTGGGCCGCGAAGGGACCCGCCATCGCGATGGTGCAGTCGATCACACGGTATCCGCTGAGAACTCCGCGGGATTCAGGCACTGGTGCTCCTTGGTGTCATTCATGGACGGCCGTCTCGCGTCCGCCATCGGCCGAGGAACGCAGCAGGCCCTCGATCAGTTCCACCGATCGCGCCGCGACATCCGCCGTGCTGTTGTTTTGCGTGCTTTCGCCGGTGATCAGCTCGATGAAGCGGTTCGGGGGCACGATGCACTCGTATTCGCCCTCGCCGGGCGTGACGGGTACATCGATGCGCTGACCGTCGTACCTGCTGAGCGAGACGCGTTCGCGTTCTGCGTCGATCATGAGCACGCCCTCGGTGCCGAAGATGCGCAGGTCGATCTGGTATTTGTCGCCGTCTGCCAGGGTCGCGGCACCCGAGAGCGAGCCCAGCGCCCCATTGTCGAATCGGATGACGGCGGCGTCGAACAGGTCGACAGCTGACCCGCCGTTCGACGTACGACCGGCCACGGTCGCGGCTCGGAGGCCGGTGAGCCAGAAGAACAGCGCCGACGAATGCGTGACTTGCCCGTTCGCGTACCCACCGCCGTGACGAGGATCCGCCCAGGTGCTGAGCTGCGGTTTCGTGGCCGAGTCCCAGCGTTCGAGCATGTGCGTGGGGTCGCCGCCGAAGAGTCCGCGCGTGGGAGAGGCCATGTGGCAGAGCGCGTATTGGATGTCGCCCACCAGCCCCTCATCGAGGATGCGTTTCGCCTCGACGGTGAACGGCTTATAGTTCCAGCCGTAGGGAACGAGCAGATGGGTGCCCGCGCGCTCGACGGAGTCGACGAGGTCCCAGGCCTGGTCGGCCCGCAACGTCATCGGCTTTTCGCACAGAACGTGCAGGCCGCGCTCGAGAGCGCGGGTCGCCACATCGAAGTGCAGGTCGTGCGGCGTGGTCACCACCACGGCATCGAGTCCCGCGTCGAGCAGCTCGTCGATGTCCGAGGTCGCCATCCCGAATCCGAACCTGTCGCGGATCTCGCCCAGGTCGGGTCCGAGCCCGCAGACGCCGACCAGTTCGACGTCGTCCCGCGCGGCGAGTAGCGGGAAGTGGTTGCTCGTCGCCCACCATCCCGCGCCGATTGCGCCAACCCGCACCCTGCTCACGCTACGACCCAACGCCACGCACGGCGACCGTCGGCCGAGTGAGTCACGTCCACGGTGCCGCGAGCGACCATCCGCTCCACGTTTCCGGTGACCGGGAAGATGAGGTATTCGGCAGCGGCCGCTGACCATCCGCCGACGTCAGCGGCGATCCGATGGATCAGCTCGAGACTGGTGAGAGCACCGTCGGATGCCCTGAGCACCGACTCGATGGCCGCGTCGAGCCGGTGGGTGTAATTCTCGGACAGGTCGAGGAACTCGGCTACTGCACTGCCTTCGTAGACCGGGTAGTGGGCGGTGAGCAGAAGCTGCGGCTCGAGTGCGCGGAACGTTGCAATGCTGGCGAGGTAGGGGTCGGTGTCTCGATACGTGGGTGGGAACGCCGGGCGCCCGTCGGCCGTCATCACCGTCTCGCCGAGCGTCGCGTCGGCGATGAGGAGCGCGGAGTTGGTTTCGTCCCACAAGGCGAGATGCCCGTCGCTGTGGCCGGGCGTATGCAGCACTCGGATGACGCGGTCGCCCAGGTCGAACTCTTCGCCGCCGTCCAGAGCGCGCGCGACCGGCGCGAGCGAAGCGGCCTCACGGATGTAGGCCGTCGTCTCCGGGGGGTCGTCGAAGCCGTCCTGGTCGCGGAACTCCCCGTACCGCTCGTCGATCAGAGCGTCGAGGTTCTCAGCGAGTCGCATGTCCTCGGCTCCGGCCATCAGCTCGACGTGCGGGGCCGCGGCGAGCAGGGCCCCGTTGCCTCCGGTGTGATCGAAATCGCAGTGCGAACTGATCGCCCAGCGAAGGTCGGCGAGGTCGTAGTCGATGCTCGCGAGATAGGGGAGCAGAGTCTGTTCGACGCTCTCGGTGACCCCCGTGTCGAACAGCAGTCCACCGGCCGGGCCGGTGAGGAGGTACATCGCGATGAACCGCTCGCCCAGCGGCGCCTGGATGCGATGAAGGCCCGGCCGAATCAGCATCAGCGCGACTCTTCGTCGGGCGTGCCCTCATTCACCAGTCGCAGGCCGGCACGCTCGGATCGTACGTGGGGGCCCTCCGGCAGGAGCCACGGCGCCGAGCGAGGGTTGGCCGCAATCGCTGCCTCGTCGATCTCGATTCCGATGCCCGGCTTGTCGCCCAGCACCACGGCGCCATCCGCGAAGGTTTCATCGATCGTGATGCCGAATGGTGCGCCCAGGTCCTGCACCTCAGCGGACAGGTGGTTGGGAATGGATGCCGCGGCGTGGGCCACGCCGGCGTTGGCGGTCAGGCCGACGGGGCTTACGGGCAGGTTTCGCGAATGCGCCGCATACGCGACGCGCAGGAAGTGGGTGATACCCCAGACAGCGCCGGCCTGCACAACGTCGACGGCACCCTGGTCGAACAGCGGGAGGTACTGGTCGAGGCCGGTGAGGTTCTCGCCGGTCGCGACGCCCGCCCGGATCGAGCGGGTCAGTCGGGCGTGCCCGGCCGCGTCCCACCGTCGCAGCGGTTCCTCGATCCAGGTCAGATCGAGCTGATCTTCGATCGTCGAGATGTACCGCACCGCCTGCTTCAGGTTCCAGGATTCGTTGGCGTCGAGCATGAGAGCGGGACGAGGGGTGTTGCGGCCGAGTTCGCCGGCGATGATTCCCAGGCGACGGATGTCGACCTCGACGTCGCGCCCGCCCTTGAGCTTTCCGCTGGTGAACCCGTGCTCGGCCATCCGTGAGTAGAAGGCGGCGAGTTGTTCGTCGTCCAGGGCGATATCGAGTCCCGACGCATAGCCCGGCACGACGCGGTCCCTGGCACCGAGCAGTCGCCACAGGGGCTGTTCGGCCATCTTCGCTTTTAGGTCCCACAGCGCGGCGTCCAGTGTTCCAATGCCACCGAAGGTCGCGCCGGCATGTCCCGCCTTGAAGACGTGGGCGAGCATCCGATCGTAAAGTGCGTTGACCGCCCTCGGGTCTTCGCCCTCGATGGCGGTGAACAGCAGGTCGATGTCCTGGTGTGAGCCGGTTCCGATCCCCGTGATCCCGGCATCCGTTTCGAGGACGACGACGGGAACTTCGGTAACGCCTGACTCGACGAAGCCGTTGACGTCGCCAATCGGACGCCCCCAGTCGCGGTAGGTCGTCAGACAGCGGTAGCCCGTGATCTTCATATCGTCCTTGATTGGGTATCGATGGCGCGCTGCAGCAGCGTAAACAGCATACATCATATGTTAATCGGGCATAGAATCACTTGTCGGAACGAAAGTCTGCGCTGGGCGCACTCATGAAAGGGAGCAATGAAGCTTGCACGACTAGGAAACCCGGGTCAGGAGGTCCCCGTGCTCATCGAGGGCGATCGGTACTTCGATCTGAGCGGGGTGGTCGAGGATCTCGACGGGGTGGCGCTGTCGCCCGCCGGGCTGGAACGGATCGCTGCGGCTGTCGGCTCGCTGCCGGAGCTCGCCGATGCCGAAAGCCTTCGCGTCGGCGCGCCCGTCGTTCGTCCGAGCGCGATCATCTGCGTGGGGCTCAATTACGCCGCGCACGCAGCCGAATCGGGTGCGACACCGCCGACATCCCCGGTGATCTTCCTGAAGACGCCGAACACCCTTGGCGGCCCCAACGATCCCGTGGATATTCCGCGCAAGAGCACGAAGACCGACTGGGAGGTCGAACTCGCCGTGGTGATCGGCGAGCGGGCGTTGTACCTCGACTCTCCGGCGGAGTCGCGCCGGCACATTGCCGGGTACACCGCGGCGAACGACCTCTCGGAACGAGAGTTTCAGATCGAGATCTCCGGTGGGCAGTGGAGCAAGGGCAAATCGGCGCCCGGCTTCAGCCCCCTGGGGCCCTGGCTCGTGACGCCCGACGAGCTCGACACGTCGGATCTTCGGCTGAGGAGCTGGGTCAACGGCGAGCCGAGACAGGATTCGACCACCGCGGACCTCATCTTCAACGTCGACTTCATCGTCTGGCACCTCAGCCAGTTTCTCGCCCTCGAACCGGGTGACGTGATCATGACCGGCACCCCCGCGGGTGTTGCGCTGTCGGGGCGCTTCCCCTACCTGACGGCAGGAGACATCGTAGAAATCGAGATCGAAGGACTGGGGCGCCAGCGCCAGGTCATGGGGCAGGCATGAGCGGCGGATTCGACGGCCTCGTCGCGATCGTCACCGGGTGGTGCATCCGGCATCGGCGCAGCGGTCACGGGGCGACTGCTGGAGGCCGGAGCCCGGGTCGCAATACTCGACCTGAACATCGACAGCGCCGACCCGCGGGCGTTCGCCGTGCGGGCCGATGTCTCAAGCCTCGAGTCCGTGACGGCGGCCATCGACGCGGTCGCGGCGGAACTGGGCGGGGTCGACATCGTCATCAACAACGCCGGAATCGGAGCACAGGGGAGTGTTGAGACCATCGACGAGGCCGAATGGGCGCGGGTGCTGAGCATCAACGTCACGGGAATGGCCCGCGTCGCGAGTGCAGCTCTTCCCTACCTGCGCAAGTCGTCCGCCGCGGCGATCGTCAACACATCGTCGGTGGCCGCGACTGCCGGCCTGCCGGCCCGAGCTCTCTACAGTGCCTCCAAGGGAGCCGTGCTGTCGCTCACCCGCGCCATGGCTGCCGATCATCTGCTCGAAGGCATCCGGGTGAACGCCGTCAATCCCGGCACCGCGGACACCCCATGGGTCGGCCGCCTGTTGGACTCGGCGAGCGACCCGGCCGCCGAACGCGCAGCACTCGCGGCGCGACAGCCGCATGGAAGGCTGGTGGACCCCGACGAGATCGCGGAGGCCGTGCTGTACCTGGCGAGTCCACGCAACCGTTCGACGACCGGAACGAGCATTGCTGTCGACGGCGGGATGCAGGAACTGCGTCTTCGACCGATTGCGGACTGAGCCGGCGTGACCGTCATCGACTCCCACGCCCATCTCTGGCAGCGGGCGCGCACCCCGCAGCC
Organism: uncultured Actinomycetota bacterium; assembly: GCA_963738535.1. Classification (GTDB taxonomy): domain Bacteria; phylum Actinomycetota; class Actinomycetes; order Actinomycetales; family Microbacteriaceae; genus Galbitalea. The sequence continues at coordinate 236,284 of CAVTXB010000004.1, read as the reverse complement.
CTGGATCGACGCCCAGACGATGAGCGCAATCGACCGGGACTTCTGGATCGATGACCTGGTCGCCATGCAGCAACGGGCCGGAATCGATGGCGCAGTGCTCGTGCAGTCAGTCAACAGCCTGCAGGAGACCCTCGACCTTCTCGAACTGGCCGCGGTCGCTGACGAGTCGGGGCACGCCGTACTCGGAGTGGTGGGCTGGGTCGACCTGCTGGGCGATGCGCCGGCGCAGATCGCCGCGCTCAAAGGCGCCCGCGGCGGCAGTCACCTCGTCGGCATTCGCCACCTCGCTCACCAGGACCCCGACCCTCAGTGGCTGGCGAGTCCCGACGTGGACCTCCGCTCCCTGGCCGAGATGGGGCTCACCTTCGATCTCGTTGTGTTCCCTCATCAGCTCGACAGTGCAGTGACAGCTGTTGCCGCCAATCCCGACACGCGATTCGTGCTCGACCACCTCGGAAATCCACCGGTGCTCGCGTCGAGTCCTGGCGAGTGGCGCTCCGGTGTCACGCGGCTCGCGGAGTTCGAGAACGTCTCCGTCAAGATCTCGGGGATCCTGCCGCACCGCACGGCCGGCGCCTGGACGATCGACGACCTGCGCGAACCGGTCGCGACAGCGCTCTCGCTCTTCGGCCCGGAGCGCATGATGTTCGGATCCGACTGGCCGCTCGTCGACCTCGCCGCCGATGCCCGGTCCTGGATCGACGTGGTGCGCACACTGATCCCCGTCGAGCATCACGCGGCCGTCTTCGGTGGCACCGTCAGGCGCTTCTATCTGGAGCAGGCAAATGCGTAGTCGCGCGATCCACGGCACCGGTGTCACGGTGACCGAACTCGCCTTCGGGGGAGCCTCGCTGGGCAACCTTTATCACGTCACGAGCGACCACGACGCCTGGGCGAGCGTCGCGCAGGCGTGGGACAGCGGGATCAGATACTTCGACACCGCGCCGCACTATGGCCTCGGGCTTTCCGAACGTCGTCTCGGGGCCGCGCTCGCCGGGTACTCGCGCAGCGAGTACGTCGTGTCGACCAAGGTTGGGCGGCTCATCGTGCCGAATGAACAGCCCCGCGAGTTCGACGACGACGGGTTCATCGTGCCCGGCGACCTGCGGCGCGAATGGGACTTCTCCCGCGACGGGATATTACGTTCGATCGAGGCCTCGCTCGAACGACTCGGCACGGATTACATCGACATCCTCTACCTGCACGATCCCGACGCGAGCCCGCTGCCCGACGCTGCGGCTATCGGCGCGGCCACCCTGATCGAGCTGCGAGACCAGGGAGTGGTGCGCGCCGTCGGCATCGGCACGAACTCGGCCGACGCAGCTGCGCAACTCTTTCGCGAGTCCGACATCGACCTCGCCATGCTCGCCGGGCGTTACACGCTGCTGGAACAACGCGGCGCCGACGCTGTGTTCGAGGCGGCCGGGGATCGATCGATCATCGCAGTGGGAGTGTTCAACTCCGGCCTGCTGTCGACCCCCAGGCCAGCACCCGGGGCGAAATACGATTACGCGCCGGCTTCCGCGCAGCTGCTCGTCCTCGCCAATCGTCTAGCGGATATCGCCGAGGCGCATCACGCGACGCTTCCGCAGGCCGCAGTCGCGTTCCCGCTGCTCAACCCACAGGTGTCAAGCATTGCGATCGGCATGCGGACGGCGGCCCAGGTCATCGCCAACGTGGAACTGATAGCCCGGGAACTCGACCCGTCGATCTGGGCGGACATCGCGGCAGAGGGCCTGCTTAGCCAGCAGTCGGGTCGGCACCGCCGGCCGCCCGAATTAATCACATAACTTTTGTTTTATATAACAACCATTTGTTTTTCATAACAAGTACTAGGTAGAACGATGGTTCTGTGCCATGCTGTGGTTACAGGTTGCGACGATCTCGGGGGAGTTCATCGCAGCCATCGGATGTAAACCAGACAAATCGGGGTAAGTCATGAGATTTCACATCGCAACCACGTCACGTCGCTCGACAGCGACGCCCAACGGGTCCGCAGCGCTGATCGGCGACTGGGCCGAGCGGGTGATGAGCCTGTATGAAGACACGAAGGCGGCTGCTGTCGTCGAGCATCGACCCAGCGTCGAACTCGAAGACGCGTGCCTCGTGCGCGACAAGCTTCAGAACCAGCTCGAAATCACACACTCGGAGTCGCCCTCCTGTGCGGCGCGGTCCCTGCAGGTTCTGCGATCTGCCGACGCCCTGTTCCGTCAGTTCACGACCGAGTCGACGAGCGCGGCCGATCTCTCAGCACACAACCACTACCCGCTGCGCGGCGAGTGGTGGTGGGGTCGCCTGCCCCGCGCTCGCAAGGCGGTCGTCGAGCGCGAGCCCGTCTACTCCGCGGGTCCCGCCTACGCCGGACGCGGCTTTTAGAGCACGACTCGTCCGCGCTCAGGCGCTCGCGCGGGCAGTCGCCCGGCGAAGTGCCACCGACTGGATCGGCAGCCAGACCGCGATTCCGAAGATGATGAACGCGAGCGGCACGTGAACGCCGATCAGCCAGTCCTGGCTGTTGTCGGTGATCTGGTGGCCGATCACCGTCTGGATCACGACCAGCACCAACAGGACGATCGTGCCAACCAGGATGGCACGACTCGCCGTGCGCAGCGTGATGATCGCAAACACCATAGTCGCCAGCGCGAGAACCGCGACAACGTCCGAGGTCACATCGTGGGCGGTGATCCAGCCGTCGCGGTGTTTTTGGGAAACGAACTCTCCCGCAGTGATCGCCTGCACGAAGATCGCGAGCGACGTGATGCCGATCAGGGCCGAGAAGCCTTTGAGCGCTGCGGGTGTGGGGGCTGCCACCGTGTCTGCCTCGATTCTGGTCGTTGTGGTCAATTCTTGACGAAGTTTCTACCGGTCAGGCTAGACGGTGTGATGCGAACATAGTTGAACTTGGCGCTCGGGTACCACGCCGTCAAATTCTGGATGCCCGATTCTTCGATCTCCGCGTCGCTGCCGAGTCTCGACGCGACGCCGTGCACGATGACGCTCCACACGTGGTGGGCGTGCTGCCCGTCGATTTCGAAGGCCACCACCGGGGTTCGGGTGAGGTCGATGAGCTTGGACCCGGGCGCGCTGCGAAAGTACACCGCCCTGTCGTGCACCAGGTAGTTCACCGGAAAGACGTCGACGCCGTCACCCTCCCGCACCGCGAAGCGGCCCAGATCGTGTTCTGCCAGCAACCGCCAGCATTCGTCGGGGTCGAGATTGCGTACGCCCGCCGGGAGGCCTGGCTCCGGATCACGGGTTGTCACGAGCGAACCGGGGTCGGGCCGTGGATGATGAGCACCGGGCAGGTTGCGTGTTCTGCGCAGGCAGCGCTCACCGAACCCAGCAGCAGGCCGGCGAACCCGCCGTGGCCGCGGCTGCCAAGTATCAGAAGGTCGGCGCCCCGGCTCTGCTCGATGAGGGTGGCCGTCGGAATTCCCTTCAGCAGCACTGTGGTGAGATTGCTGGGCTTCGTGAACCCCACGACACCGGCGACGGCGTCTTCCAGGCTGCTCAACGCGTCGCTTTCGAGGTCGGGATCGGTCGGCACGTAGCCCTGGCCGTAGAACGGCGGGTACGTCCAGGCGGAGACAGCTTCCACGTGGGAGCCGGTGAGCTCGGCCAGCGTGAGCGCGGAGCGCAGCGCTGACTGCGACTGCTCCGATCCGTCCATGCCGACCACGTACCGGCCGTGCGGCCAGGTGGCGTCGCCCGCTGGCTCATCGGCCGGAGGTGTGTTCTCTTCCATAGTCCGATGGTGGTCTGCGTGGTGGGCGTCGGGTAGGGCCGAAAGTCCCGCGGCCCGTCAGACGACGGACTGGTGCGGCACGACCATGACCGGCGACGTCGTCGCCAGTATCACGTCGTGACCCACCGATCCCAGGACCAGCCGCTCGAGTCGCGGGGCGACGGTGGCATCCGACGACCAGCACCGACTCGTGACGAGCAAGCTCGGCGAGCACCGTCGCGGGATGCCCGAAGCGAAGCACCTGGCTGGTCGGGAGCGCGGGAGCCGTGGCTGTAACACGAGCGACGGCGTCATCCAGGATCGCGCGGTGCAGCGCCTCGAGCCGGGGGAAGATCGGCTTCAGGAGACCCTCGACCACGGTGAAGGGGGCCGGCAACTCCCAGGCGTGAACGAGAACCAGTTCGCTGGACGTGCGCGTCGCCTCCCGGATGGCCGTGTCGAGCGCTTCGTCAGACGAGTCGTCCTCCGCGATGGCGACGACGACCCTGCCGCCCGCTGGCTTCCACCCCGAGGGGACGACGGTGAGCGGCGTCACGGTGCGTGCCGCGATTCGCAGGGCCAGGGTTCCGCGCAGCGCACCCGAATCGGCGTCCGAACGAGGAGAGCCGATGACGAGCGCGCCGGCCATGGCTGCCGCATCCGCGAGCTCCTCACCGGGATCGCCCGCGAGCAGTCGCGTTGCGACGAAGGAGATGCCGGGACGGTCGCGCAGGTAGTCCGCCGCCGATCCGAGCACCTCGTCGTACCGTCGAAGGTATTCCGACCGGTCGGCCCCCAGCGGCAGCCAGTCGAGGTCTTCGACGGTGACGAGTTCGACCTCGCACGGGGAGGTCAGTGCCCTGTTGACGATCCAGTCGAGTGCGGAGTGACTTGCGGCACCGCCGTCGGTTGCGACGACCACTCGTTCAGGCATTGCTGGCCTCCGGCGCACCGAATGGATCCCGCTTCTGTTCCATGCGCCAAGGGTGCTCCTCGGTGCACCGCGAGGTTAGAGGCGAAAGTCCCGAACGGCCGCGCGAGGCGGACATCCGGATCGCCCGGATCGGGACCTTCGTCCCTAGAGACCGAGGGCTCGTCACTCGAGAATGTGGGTATGAGTTCATCGCTCTCCACACCGCTGCGTACCGGGATCGACCCATCCCGCTACTGGTCGCTGATTCACAAGGGCCAGGTGTACGCCGTCGACTGGGATGACGGGGAACGCCTGCTTGCGCTGTCGGCGGCCGTTCGCGCCGGCACCCAGCCCGCCCAGGAATTCCACTGCCGACTCCACGGCGACGCTCCCGTGCGCGAGGCGATCGCCGTCTTCGTCGCACCCGAGACCCAACTCGAACTGCTCACCGAGAGCGACCACAGTCGACGACCGCGGCAATCGCACTGGTTCGGCTGACGATCAGCAGCGCATTGACATACTTGACCCACCCAGAAGTTAGTTCATGGTCAACTTCCAGTGGAAAAGCGCCGCCAATACCAATATGACCGCAATGAGGATCACGGCGTAGGCCAGTCCCCATACCGCTAGCCGAAACGCGGCATGAGCTTGGCGCTGGTGCGCTTCCGAACCGAGATAGTCGAGTTGGTCCTGAATGAAGCCCGGAGTTTTCCGCTCACGGGTGAAGGTATCGCGCAGTTGCCCAATGCGGCTCTTCCTGGCGGTCACGCAGCAACTCTACTCAGCGTCAGTGTCCAGTGTGCTCGGCTCGATCTCGGGTAGGTTGCGCCACCATTCGCGGCGCTCGTCAAGGAGCGCGAGCGCTTCCGCCTCGCTCTCTCCTACAACCGCGATCCGTGGGTAGACCGACGACACGGCCATCCAAAGGTGCTCGGTTTGCTCGGTCCAAAAGTCGGTGATTGGCGTTGACATGCTTCAATCGTTCCCTCAATCGAGCGCGAACCCAAGCGGCACAAAAGTTATTTTGAAGCGCTAAACTAATGAGTACCGGTAACTACACCCGTAAACCGTTCGTATGGTATACTGGTTACAGAGAGGTGGTTCAGATGCCGCTGGAGTTTATGGGACGTGCGCCGTACGCGCCGTCATCGGTGATCGTGTCGATCATTGCGCAGCACCGAAAGACACCAATCGTCAAGTTCGATCCAGTAGTCCTCGATCGGCAGGTAGGGGTGTCGGAATCCCTAATCCCTCGAACTCTCGCCGCCCTGCAAATTCTGGGGTTTGCCGACGAAGAGAACAACGCGACTCCCGAATTCGCCGCGCTTGCTCGTGTCCCCGAAGGTGAACTCAAGCCAGCAGTCGCAGACATCCTTCGCACCGCGTACGCGCCTGTGCTCGCGGACCTGGGAGGCGACCCCTCCACTGCGTCCATCGAAAATGTCGCGTCGGCATTCCGCAGCTACAACCCGCTGGGGCAGCTTCACCGCATGGTGCAGTTGTTTACGGGACTTATGGCGTACGTCGGCATGATGCCCGAGCAGGGTCGTCGTCGGCGTGGTGGCGGCGACACCACGACATCCACGCGCGTTGCCAAGAACTCAACGCCCAAACCAACGAATAATGCGGGGGTGTCGGTGACCCCTGTTCGCGAAGCCCAATCTGCGCCACCGCAGAAGCCATTGTTTTCACGAACGGTCGACCTCGGCAACGACGCGGGAACGATCACGCTGAGTGAGGATCTTTAAACCCGTTCGTACTGACCGGTCCTGCACGCACGTTCTTCTACCAACTCATCGACCTCATCGATGAGTACCGTCCGGACGGGGAGAAAAAATGACCCGGATATAGAAAGCCCCCCACCCGATTTTGCGGTCCCGGTGGGGGGCAAGGGCAGAGCCCATGATCTGTATCTCTTCGATTGGGCTGGTTCGGGAACCTTGCGGTCTCGTTCCAGCCCCCAACAACAGCCCCCGTAGCTCAGAGGATTAGAGCGGTTACTTTGTACGTTTCAGGTCGGGAGTTCGAATCTCCCCGGGGGCGCTTTTCAGCCCGGTTGTAGTTGTAGCAAGAGTTTAACAGGTTTGCTGCTCGGTTTGTTGCCGGTTTTGCGATTCGGATTGTTCTTCGAGTTTGCGCTTCCGCAACTCGTCCACTTCTTTCTTTGGAACCCTGAGAAGTTTGTCTGTCAGTTCTTGAAACTGGTCGAAGTTCTCTTCCGACTGCTCTTCCGCGTCCGGCACGATTACTTCCCCGTCAGTTCTGCGTACGTAACGCGACGGTTGGCGACCTGCTTGAGAACTGTCGAGAAGCGGATGTAGTCGCTTTCCTTGCGGAAGTTGAACGCGAACGCACGCTCGTCAATGTAACCGAACAGGTGAAGCTCTGCGATCGAAACGTACGTTCCCTTGATGCCGCGCTTAAGGAGCTGACCAGAAGTTCTCAATACCGTTCGTGTAAATCAGACCATCTACGTACTGACCGACGTTGTGATTAACAACGCCGTGTTCGAAGTCGGCGCGGATACCTCGGTGCGCCCGAAGCGAGTCCGTGTACACGGCCGAGTTCGCCTCGACGTTTGTGCGAATGAACGGGACCAGGGTTTCGGAACGACGGCTAGGAATCACCTCAGCGCGAACTTCGCCACTGCGCTCGAGAATGCCGGCTACGATGACCTTACCAACACCACCTGTACCGGGCTTCTTGGTGGCCTTCTTCGAAGCGTGCCAGTTGCGCTCGTCGCCACCGATGTACGTCTCGTCCACCAGGAATTCCACTGCCGACTACACGGCGACGCTCCCGTGCGCGAGGCGATCGCCGTCTTCGTCGCACCCGAGACCCAACTCGAACTGCTCACCGAGAGCGACCACAGTCGACGACCGCGGCAATCGCACTGGTTCGGCTGACGATCAGCAGCCGATTTGTGTGCCGCTGGTGCCGGCGATAACCGCAGCTGCGTTGTCGAGGCTCCCGATCGCAGCTCGTCGCGTCGTTGCAGTGACGAACCTGACAGCGGCATCCACCTTGGGTCCCATGGAGCCCGCAGCGAAACTCGCCGCCCCGAGCTCGCCGGCGGTGGTGCCCAGGATCGCGCGCTGGCGCGATGTGCCGTAGTTCGCCATGACCGCAGGAACGTCTGTAAGGATGACCAGCAGGTCGGCCTCGAGCTCGGTAGCCAGGAGGGCGGCCACCGCGTCTTTGTCCAGGACCGCATCCGCAGCGATGAGCCGGCGTGCCTGACGGATGACGGGCACCCCTCCACCGCCGCCGGCGATGACGGTCACGCCGGCAGTGAGAAGGTCCCCGATCACGTCGCGCTCGACGACCGCCAGCGGCGACGGCGAGGCGACGACCCGTCGTGGGGTTCCCCCGTCGTCGGCGAACGACCAGTGAAGTTGTGTGCGAAGCGAGTCGGCACGCTCGGGGGTGAGGTTCGGTCCGATGAACTTCGTGGGCGTGAGCCACGCCGGATCGGCGGCGTCGACCAGGGTCTGGCAGACGAGGGTCACCACCGGTCGGAGCGCCCCGGCGTTGTGGAGCGCCTGCTGGATCCAGAGGCCGATGAGCCCCTGCGATTCCGCGACCATGTCGCCCAGGGGATAGGCCGTGCCGATCGCCGGATCGTCGCGGTTCTCGGACGACAGGAGTCCAACCTGTGGGCCGTTGCCGTGCACGATGACCAGCTCGTGGTCGTTGGCGACCGTTGCGAGGTGCGGAGCCACCTCGGCGAGCCGGTGGGTCTGGATGTGCTGCTCCGGCCGTTCGCCGCGGTGGAGCAGGGCGTTGCCGCCCAGCGCGACGACGATCCGCACTACCTGTCCCTGGGGTCGGGAGGCGTGAGCGACGCCAGCAGGATCGCCTTGATGGTGTGCATCCGGTTCTCCGCCTGATCGAACACGCGGGATGCCGGCGAGCGGAACACCTCGTTGCTGACCTCGGCGCCGTCGAGGCCGTAGCGTTCCCACATCCTCATTCCCAGGTCGGTACTGCGGTCGTGGATGCTCGGCAGGCAGTGCAGGAACTGGATGGCCGGGTTGCCGGTTCTCGCCATCATGGCCATGTCGATCCGGTAGGGCTTCAGGAGGGGCACGCGCTGGTCCCACAGGTCGTCGGACTCGCCCATGCTCACCCACACGTCGGTGTACAGGAAATCGGCGCCGCGAACGGCGGTGTCGATGTCGGCGGTCACGGTCACGCGGGCGCCGGACTGCTGGGCGATGGCCTGCACTTCGGCCAGGATCGCGGGTGCGGGATGCAGGGACTCCGGCGCGGCGATGCGCACGTCCATGCCGAGGATGGCCGCCGACGTCATCAGGCTCCTTGCCACATTGTTGCGCCCGTCACCGAGAAAGCAGACAGCTGTCTCGGGCAGCGGCTTTGCCGATGTCTCCATCATGGTCAGCATGTCGGCGAGGGCCTGGGTGGGGTGCCACTCGTTGGTGAGGGCGTTCCACACCGGGATCGAGGCGTGGTGCGCGAGCTCCTCGACAGACGACTGGGCGAACCCGCGGTAGGCGATGCCGTCGTAGAACCGGCTGAGCACCCTCGCCGTGTCCTCGAACGATTCGGCAGTCCCGAGGTGGCTGCTGGCCGAGTCCATGTAGGTGCATCCGGCCCCTTCGTCGTGCAGCGCCACCTCGAAGGCGCTGCGGGTGCGCGTGGACGGCTTCTCGAAGATCACGGCCACATCCACCCCGACGAGCCGCGGTTCGATGTGCCCGGCCGCTCGCTCGAGTTTGAGCAGGGCCGCTTCCGCGAGCAACTGCTGGTAGGCCGGCCTGGTCAGGTCGGTGTCCTTGAGCAGGTGCCGAAGCGCCGCCCGGGGCCGGGTCGGGGTCGCGACGCTCATCGTGCGGTTTCCTGGTTCACTGCGTCGCGTTGGATGGGGCATGACATGCAGCGGGAGCCCCCGCGTCCGCGACCGAGTTCGCTACCGGGCACGGTGATGACTTCGATGCCGTTGCGGCGCAGCATGGTGTTCGTCGTCACGTTGCGGTCGTAACCGATCACCACTCCGGGCTCGACGGTGAGGTAGTTGTTGGCGTCGTCCCACTGCTCCCGTTCGGCGGCACGCTCGTCTTCGTCTGCCGACAGCACGCGCAGATCCGTGCGGTCGAGCGCCTCCTCGAGCAGGTCGAACAGTCCGCGCTCGGCGCCGACCACGATGGGCGCACCGTCGGCATCGTCGGACGGCGTGATCCTCCACGCGCGAAGCGAGTCTTTCTGCACGTTGGGGTAGAGCACGAAGGTGTTCGCGTCGACCATGGTCATGAGCGTGTCGAGGTGCATCATGGCGTGGGATTTCGGCAGCTTGATGGCGATCACGGAGGTGGCCTGCTGAGCGGCGAACAGTTGCTGGGCCAGCAGCTCCACGGCCATGGGGGTGGTGCGCTCGCCCATCCCGATGAGAACCGCGCCTCGCCCCAGGATGTGGATGTCCCCACCCTCGATGGTCGACCTGGCGCGCGATTCGTCGGTGTTGTATTGCAGAAACCCGCCCCCGGCGAACAGGGGGTGGAACCGGTAGATGGCGCGCACGTGGTCGGTTTCGCGCACCCGTGCCGTCTTCGCCATCACGTTGACGTTCACGCCACCGTAGATCCAGGCTGAACTGTCGCGGGGGAAGAGGGTGTTGGGCACGGGCGTCACGAGGAAGCCGTCCGCGTCGAGCGTGTCGGCGTAGAGACTGGGCGACGCCGGGCCGGTCAGGTCTTCCGGAAGGATTCCCCCGATGAGTAGTTCCGCGAGGCGTTCAGAGGCCTGCGCGGACAGGAAGTCGTGAAGGTAGGGCGCGAAGGAGGGACCGAACGCGTCGACCGTGCACAGGCGGTCGAGCACGAACTCACGTGCGGCCGCCGACTCGAGGGTCTGCGCGAGAAGGTCGCCGAAGTGGTGCACGACGATGCCGCGCGAGGCGAGTGCGTCGGCGAACCCGTCGTGTTCGGACCGTGCCCTGGAGGGCCACAGCACGTCGTCGAAGAGCAGCTCCTCGCGGTTGGCCGGGGTGAGCCGGCTGAGTTCGAGGCCCGGTCGGTGGATGATCACCTGGCGCAGGCGGCCGACTTCGGAGTGGACGCCGAGCGGGATCGGCCGCGAGTCCGTGCGGGCCGGGGCGGGTGAGGTGACCAGGGTGCTCATGCGACGGGCTCCAGTTCGGGGGTTGCGGGCACGGTGGTAGTGGCGGGTTCGCCATCCGGTGCTGGTTCACTGGTCGGAGGCGTGCCAGCCCCCACAGTGTCGGCGGCAACTTCGTTCTTCTTCGACGCCCGCAGCCAGATGTAGAGCGGAACGCCCAGCAGGAAGCAGAAGACGCCGTAGTAGCAGGCCTGGGCGCCGCTCCCGGCGAGGGCCCAGAAGGTGAACGCGAGGGCGACGATCGAGATCGTGAGGTCTTTGACGAAGTGGCTCCACGACGTTTGGCCGCGGTGGGTCACGAGGAAGAACACCTGGGCGCCGGCAGAGAACATGTAGGGAATCACCGAGGTGAACACCGTCAGCAACAGCACAGTCTCGAAGACATTCGAGAAGTTGGTGTAGGCGAGAACGGTCAGCAGGGTGGCGAGAACGGTGGAACTCAGGATGCCGAAGATGGGCATCCCCCGGGTCTCGCGAGCGAACACCTTCGGGAACATTCCATCTTTCGCGGCCGCGTGGGGCATCTCACCGACGATGAAGGTCCAGCCGACCAGGCAGCCGAGGCCGGAGATGATGGCGGCAGCCGCGATGAGCTCACCGCCCAGGGTGCCCCCGAAGATGGCGTTCGCGGCGTCGCTGAAGGGAGCAGTCGAGGTGCGCAGCGCCTTGTTGGCCACCGTTCCGAACACGACCAGGGTTCCGAGCACGTAGATGACGGCGCAGATGACGGTGCCCCAGACCGTTGCGCGCCGCACGTTCTTCTCGGGGTTCCTGACCCGGCCGGCGGCAACCGACGCGGTTTCGATGCCCAGGTAGGCGAAGAGCACGATGGCGCCGGCTCCCGCGATTGCGCTCCAGGCGTTCGTGCCCGAGGAGTTGAACGCGCCGAAGTTCGCAGCCTTGATGAAGAACAGCCCCACAATGGCGATCAGCACCAGGGGCACGATCTTGAGCACGGTGAAGACCGCCTGCGCCGCCCCGAGGGTACGAATGCCGACCACGTTGATGAGCACGGGAATCCAGAGGCCGGCGGTCGCGATGACGATCGACCACCCGATGTTGTGGTCCTTGTTGACGAAGACTTCGACGTACCCGGTCAACGCGACCACGATCGCGGCGTTGCCCGCCCACGCGGTGACCCAATACGACCACCCGTTGATGAACCCCGCGAAGTCGCCGAACGCTTCGCGGGCATACAGGTAGGGGCCACCCGACCCGGGGATGCGCTGGGCGAGCCAGCCGAACACCACGGCGAGGGCGAGCGCGCCGATGGTCACGAGAACGAAGGCGACGAGGCTGATCGGCCCGAACATCGCGAGAGCGGAGGGGATGCCGAAGACGCCGGTGCCGATGACGGAGCCGATGACAAGGGCGGACGCGGTGGGAAGCCCGAGCTGGCCGACTTTGGCCGTCTTCTTCCCGGCGGGAGTGCGCGAGTTGGTGTCCATGCCTCGATCATCCGGGTCGTGAAGAGCCGCGAGAAGAGTCTTTGGTCCCGGCCTTACCGCCCGCGGTCAGTGGTCGCGGGCCTCGAGCTGAACGAGTAAGGCCTGGGTGCGCCGCTGCAGCCCGAGCTTGCTCAGCAGCCCTGACACATAGTTCTTGACCGTCTTCTCAGCGAGGTCCATGCGCACCCCGATCTCCCGGTTGGTGAGTCCGTCGGCGATGAGTGCGAGCACCTGGCGCTCGCGGAGGCTCAGGCCCTCGAGTCGCGGGTCGGGTCTCGAGCTGTCTTTCATCGACTCGACGGCGCGCTTTCGCAGCGCCGGGTCGAGCAGGGAGCGCCCGTTTGCTACTGCGCGAATCGAGTCGATGAGATGCGTGCCGCGGACGTCCTTGAGCACGTAACCGGCCGCGCCGGCGATCACGGCGGCGTACAGCGCCTGGTCGTCGTCGTACGCGGTGAGGATGAGGCAGCGCGTCTCGGGTTGGGTGGACTGGATGGCCCGGCAGACGTCGATTCCGCTGCCGTCGGGCAGGCGCACGTCGAGCACCGCGACATCCGGCCGGGTTGCGGCGATTCGCGACCGCGCCTGGGCGGCGGTTCCCGCTTCGCCGACGATCTCGATATCGGGTTGGGCGCCGAGAAGCTCGGACAGCCCTCGGCGCACGACCTCGTGATCGTCGGCCAGGAAGACTCGGATCTTGTCGTTCACGAGTCACCCTCGTCCCCGGATGCGTAGCGGGCGCTCCAGGTCAGCACGGAACGGCCGGGTGCGGAATCGATCGTGAAGCTGCCGCCGTGTTTCTCGGCCCGATCGCGAAGGTTCTTGAGCCCGCTTCGGCGTCCCGAGCCGGGGATGCCGATGCCGTCGTCGACGACTTCGACGGTGGCGAGACCGCCGCTGACCTCGATGGACACCACGACCTCGGTCGCCTGGGCGTGCTTGACGGTATTGGTGAGCGATTCCCGCACGACCGCCAGCACGTCTTCGGCCAGCTCGCCGGTGACCGCAGTGTCGATCGGCCCGGCGAAGCCCAGCTGCGGGTCGCTGTTCATCGCGCCGGCCAGCTCGTTGACGAGGTCGATGACCCGATGGCGGAGTGTGTCGCCGCGTTCGCTCTGCGCGCTCGAGAGCGTGAAAATCGCGGTGCGGATCTGAGAAATCGCGACGTCGATGTTGGTGATCGATTGCTCGATGCCCTGAGCGGTGGGGCCCTTGGGCAGCGTTCCTGCCAGGGCCTGAAGGCTGAGCCCGGTCGCGAACAGGTGCTGGATGACGTGATCGTGCAGGTCTCGCGCGATTCGTCCACGGTCTTCCAGCAGCATCATCCGTTGCTTGTCGGCTCGCGCGTCGGCGATCTCGATCGCGACACTGGCCTGCCCCGCGAAGTCCGCCACCAGTTCGAGGTCCGCCGCGGTGAACGCACGGGCACCCTCGCGACGGGACACCGTCAGCGCCCCGAGTGCGCCGCCCCGGGCAAGGAGGGGCACAGACATGGTCGGGCCGAGCGTGACCGCCGGGTGGCCGCCGGTCGAGGGGAGTTTGTCTTCTGCGATCAGCCGCGGCTGGCCGCCCTCGACGATCGATCCTGCCACCGACCCGGCGAGCGGATAGGTGATGCCGACTATGTCGGCGGCGCGGTCACCGGTGGCGACCGGGACATGCAGATTTTCGGCATTCTCGGTGACCAGCGAGACGAACACGAGATCGGCTCCGGCGAGCTCCAGGATGCGCGAGCTCAGCAGGGCGACGGTGTCGCCCTGCTCCGCGGAGACCAGCGCCGCGGTCACTTCGGCTGAGGCGGCCGCCCACGCGCGGGCACGCACGACCTCCGAGTAGAGCCTGGCGTTGTCGATGGCCGAGCCGGCGGTCGCCGCCAGCGCGATGGCCAGCTCCTGGTCGGCCTGCGAGAACTCGCCGTTGCGGCTATTGGTGAGGTAGAGGTTGCCGTACACCGTGTTGCGCACAGTGATGGGCACTCCGAGAAAGCTGTCCATGTGCGGGTGGGCGGTGGGAAATCCGGCGGAGCGAGGATCGTCGCCCAGGTGGGGCAGTCGGATGGGTCGCGGATCGTCGATCAGCGCGCCCAGAAGGCCGCGGCCTTCCGGGAGGTGGCCGACTTCCCGAACCGTCTCGTTCGGAACGCCGACGTGGATGAACTGTTCCAAACCGCCGCTCGGAGAGATGACACCGAGGGCACCGTATTCGGCTGCGACGAGTTCGACGGCCACCTCGACGATGGTGCGAAGCACCGTCGGCAGGTCGAGTTGCTGGGCGACAGCCTGGTTGGCACGAAGGAGCGCCCGCAGCCGACCCTGCGTTTCGAGCACATCGCCGGCGATCGTCACCAGGTCGGCCAGGGTGCGGTCGAGTTCGGCCCGTGGAAAGTCGGGAAAGCTCAGCGAGTCGGAGGGACTCATCACTCATGTCCTTCACTTCGAGCATGCGGGTGAGAGCACCCGCCGTGCACGGGCATCCTATGTGGGACTTTAGCCCCTGTTCGATTGCGCGGCTCCCGGTGATGCTTGAGGAGCGGTTCGAGGAATGCTGCGTAGAGGGAGCGACGATGCCTGATGAGATCGCGGTCGGGGTCGACGGCACGGCCGCCTCCCGCGCGGCTCTCGAGTGGGCGGTTCGCCGCGCCCAATCGGATGCCTGCGGCCTGGTCGTGATTCACGTCGCCGGCAACACCGCCTTCTCGTCGGACGACAGCGGTTTGCTCGCGCGAACCGAGCCGGAGTATGCACGCTCCATCGCGCCCGGCACGAAAGTCTCGTTCGAGGTGCACCACGGCGAACCCGTGCGAGTGCTGGCCGAGGAGGCCCGGCGATTCACCCTGCTGGTCGTCGGCACTCACAAGACCGGATTTCTCAGGGGACGTGCCTTCGGCTCGACGAGCCTGAGGCTCGCGGCCGCGGCGGCCTCCCCGCTGGCCGTGATTCCCACGGCATCCGGTGGCTCCCGCGACGGCGTCGTGGTCGGAATCGACGATGAACTCAACTCTGTCACCGCCCTTCGCCATGCCGCTGCGGAGGCCGCCCGACTCACAGCGGTGCTGACGGTGATCCATGTTCATGCTGTCGATGTGCCCTCACCGATGGGGTCAGCCCTCGGCCTGGTGAGAAGCGAATTTCCCGATGTGGAGGTTCGTGCCCGCGAAGTTCTCGGAACGGCCGGCGAGGTTCTGATCAATGCCGCGGCAACCGCGGAAGTGCTCTTCATCGGCGGACCGGCCACGGCGACGGGACTCGGCGCAGTGAGCTTTGATGTGCTGTTGAACATTTCCGGCCCCACGATTCTGGTGCCGATGGAGCACGAACCCGCCTCCGTCATCGTTCCGTAGGCGCGGCGCGAGTCGCGCATGATCGTCACCCGGCGAGTACGGCACGGGGATGCGCGATCGCGCGACCGTCGGCCGCGAGCGTGATCCTGACGTCGTCGCTGTCGCGCTCGCCGTCATGGTGGGTCACGAGCACGACGAGTTTGTCGTCGAGTGCCGAGCGGAGGTCGCGCATGAGCCCGTCGGCTGCCTCGGCATCTAGGTGCGCGGTGGGCTCGTCGAGCAGCACCACGTCGGCGCGGGTGAGCAGCGTGCGGGCGACGACGATGCGCTGTCGTTGTCCGCCCGACAGGTGGGAGCCACCGGCACCCACCCGGGTGTCGAGACCGTGGTGAAGCGTGTCGACCAGGTTCGAGAGTCCCACGCGCGCGAGCACGGCTCGCAGCTCATCGTCGGTCGGGGCGTCGTCGCGGGGTCGGGCGATCAGCAGGTTGGCCCGCAGTGTGGAGTCGAAGAGGTAGCCGTCCTGGGGGGCCCATGCGATGCGCTTACGGAGCGACTGGGGCTCGAGGGAGCTCGCATCGCGGCCGTCGAGCCTGTATTCGCCTCCGATGGAAGGCAGGTACCCGAGCAGCAGGGTCAGCAGGGTCGACTTGCCGCAGCCCGAGGGGCCCGTGATGACAACCCACTGGCCTCGGTGTGCACTGAGGTCGACGTGGCTGATCGCGTCCCGCGACGACTCGGGCCACCGCGCACTCACGTCATCCAACTCCATCTGGTGCACCGCCTGAAGGGCGCCGCGTGCTCCACCGGGTGCCGTCGGGTCGTCCACCAGCACGCTGTCGATGCGCTTCACCTGGTAGGCGAGAGCCGGCCACTGCTGCACCGCCTCGGTCGACGCGAGCAGGCTGTCGACAAGCGCGAGGGGAAGGAACGCCAGCACCGCGACGACCTCGATGGGCAGCGTGCCTGCCCTGACGGCCGGCGCCGCGACCGCGAGGGTGAGCACGGCGGTGGCGCTGCACGTCAGCACGATCACGGCACTGCCGAGCCCCAGGGCAGCGGAACCTCGTCGTGCGCTGCGGCCGGCGGCACGGTCATCCGCGGCGAGCTGCGATCGCAGGCGGGTGCCGACCCCATTGGCGCGAAGATCGCCCGCGGCGGCGAGCATGGCCGCAAACCGCCGCAGCACGACCGACTGGAGTCGCCCGGTCGCCTGGCTGGCCGCCCGGTCCGCGGCGACGGTGATCGCCGGCGCGACGATGAGGCAGACAGCAAGGCACGACACGATCAGGGGAAGCGCCGCTCCGTCGAGCACGGCGACAGCGATCACGGCGGACGCCGAGGTGAGTATCCCGACGGCCGTCGGAATGAGCACCCGCGGGGCAAGATCGCGCACGTGGTCGGCCGCGCCGACCAGGTTGTCGAGAACGCTCGCCCCTCCGAGCAGCGTGCGCGAGGTGGCCCCCCGCGCGGTGAACGATCGCCACATGCGCAGGCGAAGCCCGGTGACCGAGTCGAGTACCGCGTCGTGGGTGACCAGTCGCTCGGCGTAGTGGAGCGCGCTTCGACCGATGCCGAAGAAGCGCACGCCGACGATCGCAACACTCAAATACATGATCGACGGGTGTTCGCTGGCCTTGACGATGAGCCACCCGGAGACGGTGGTCATGGACACCGCGAAGAGCACGGCCAGCGTGCCCAGCGCCGCCGCCGCGACGTAGCGGCGAGCGGCGGGGCGAAGGAAAACCCAGAGCGCCGCCAGGCTGGATCGACTGTCCGGTGCGTACGGCGCTGTCGCGCCGGTGGCGCGCGCCCCGATGCGGGCCTCCGGCACGCCGACTCCTCGGGATGACTGCCGCAGAACGGACGCTGCGCCGATCGCGACGACCCTGCGGGCGAGCGCATTGACGTCGCGGTCGTGCGAGACGAGCACGACTGTTGTGCGTCCCCTCAGCGCCGCAATCATGCGCTCCACCACCCGGGCGTTGCGCTCATCGAGGTGTGCCGTCGGTTCGTCGAGCAGAACGAGGGATGCCCCGGCGTCGATGCGAAGGAACGTGCGGGCGACGGCAAGCCGTCGCGACTCCCCGGGACTCAGCTGCTGCGGGCTTTCGTGCGCGATGGGAAGAAGGTCGAGTTGCCGCAGAAGCGCGTCGATGCGAGCCGGATCTCCGGAAACGGGCGCATCCGCGTACAGCTCCAGTTCCGCGCGCACGGTCTCGCCGACGAAGTGCGGGTGCTGGGGGAGCCAGGCCACGGTGGCGCTCGCGATTCCACTCAGCGAGCCGCTGATGCTCACGCCGTCGGACGCGCGCAACTGGCCGGCGAGCACGTCGAGGACCGTCGATTTGCCGGCGCCGCTCACCCCCTGCAGGGCAGTGATTTCGCCGCGCGCGATGGAAAAGCTGAGGCCGTGCACGGCGTCCACCTCCCGGTCGGCGAACCTCACGGTGAGGTCGTCGACCGACCAGTCGCCCTCGCGTCGGGCGACGGGGGCCGCAACCGCCGCGTCGATGATGGCGCGGGCCTGCCCCAGGGCCCCGAGTCCGTCCTGCGCCGCGTGGAAGGAAGCGCCGAGGTCGCGGAAGGGCGTGAAGCATTCGGGGGCGAGGATCAGAACGAGCAGCGCCACACCCAGTGTCAGCTCGCCGTTCACGAGCCGGAGGCCGATCGTCACGGCGACCAGCGCGACGGAGATCGTCGAAATCAACTCGAGAGCCAGCGACGACATGAAGGCGACCCGCAGGGTCTTCATGGTCTTCGCCCGGTAGTCGTCGGAGATCTCTTTCAGGGCCGTCGTCTGCTCCTCGGCCCGACCGAGTCCCACGAGCACCGGAAGCCCGCGCGCGAGCTCGACGAGGTGATCCGACAGGCGGGCGAGAGCCGCCGTCGCGGCCGAGACCTTCTCGCTCGTGTGCATACCGATGAGCGCCATGAACAGCGGCACCAGAGTGATGGTGACGGCGATGATCGCCGCGCTGAGCCAGTCGGCGAAGAGAAGGCGCGCCCCGATGAGGATCGGGATGACAGCCGCGCTCGTGATGGCCGGAAGCACGGTCTTGTAGTAGTTGTCGAGCTCGTCGAGCCCGTGCGTTGCAAGAACTGCCGCGGATCCGACGCTCGGCGTACCGTCGTTCAGCAATCGAGCCGCGAGGTCGCGTCGTAGTGCCTCTTTGGAGGCCAGTGCCGACCGGGTGGAAAAGGTGCGCGTGCCCCAGGTGATCGCGGCCCTCAGCAGCGCACCGCCAATACCCCAGGCGATCGCGCCGTGCCAGCCTTCGGTGCGGGCGACGACCGATGCGATGCCGGTCGAGACAGCTTCGGCCATGATGACGAGGGCGAGGGCCCGACCTGCCGCGAGGAGGGTGAAGCCGTAGATCGACGTCATCCCTCCCGCGCCCAGTCCGGCCTGTCGGAGCGCCGGAGGCAGTGCGAGTCTCATCTGGTGATCGCGGGCTCGATGATGACGGCGGCGGGGATGTGCGCTTCGCTGATGCGCTTGCGGAACACCCAGTACGACCAGGCCTGGTAGGCGAGCACGATCGGCAGCCCGAACAGGGTCACCCAACTCATGACAGCGAGCGTGTATGAGCCGCTCGAGGCGTTGGTCACGGTGAGGTCGTACGCGTGCGAGATGGTCGACGGCAGCACAACGGGGTAGACCGCCGCGAACAGGGTGATCGCGCCGAACCCGAGAAAGAGGGCGAGCCCGGCGAAGGCTCGTTTTTCGCGTCCGCGACGGGCATTCATCCATCCCCACACCAGTGCCGCCACGGCGAGCACAAGGGGGATGAGCGTGAGCAGCTTGCCTCCGCGAAACTGCACGATGAGCACCCAGGCGATCAGCGGCAGGAGAGCGATGGGCGCCCAGCGGGTCACGATCCGCCCCGCCCGCTCCCGGATGCGTCCCTCGGTCTTGAGCGCCAGGAAGGCCGCGCCGTGCACGTAGCAGAAGCCGACGACGGCCAGTCCCCCGAGCACCGCGTACCCGTTGAGCCAGACGAACGGGCCGCCGACGCGGTCACCGTTCGCGTTGATCGGGAGTCCGGTGGTCGTGAGTGCGAGCAGCGCCCCGACGCAGAACGCGATGACGACGGACCCCCAGCCGATGGCACGGTCCCAGTTGCGCGTCCACCGTTCGCTGCTGCCCTTTCCCCGGTATTCGATCGCGACGGCACGAAAGATGAGCCCGAGCAGGGCGAGCGTCAGCGGCACGTACAGCGTCGAGAACAGCGACGCATACCAGAGCGGGAAAGCGGCGAACGTGGCCGCGCCCGCGGTGATGAGCCACACCTCGTTGCCGTCCCAGACCGGGCCGATGGTGTTGAGCATCACGCGCCGCTGCTTGTCACCGTTCGCGGTGAACAGGAGGTGCATTCCGACGCCGAGGTCGAATCCCTCGAGGATGAGGTAGCCGATCCACAGCACGCCGATGGCGAAGAACCAGATGGTGGGAAGGATGTCCATGTGCGGGTGCCTCGCTTCTTAGTAGGCGAACGACAGCACGTCGTCGCGCTTCGAGCCGGTCGGGTCGTCGTCGTGCGGGTTCTGGCCGAGCTCCGGCATCGCCGAGACGACACCACCCCGAACGAACTTCACGAGCAGCGAGATTTCGACGACCATGAGGGCCGCGTAGACGAGGGTGAGTGCGATGAGGGAGAACAGCATTTCTCCGGCCGACACCCCCGGAGACACCGCGGCGGCGGTGAACATGAACACGCCATCCACGCCGCCGGGTGTGGGGTTGGGCGCGACGACGAACGGCTGCCGCCCCATTTCGGTGAAGATCCAGCCGCACGCGCTCGCGGCGAACGGTGCGAGGATTCCGAAGACCGCGAGCCGCATCAGCCATTTGGATGACGGCACGGTTCCCTTGCGCGTCAGCCACAGGGCGACGGCGGCAGCGAAGGCGGCCAGGGAACCGAACAGGATCATCAGCCGGAAGCCCCAGTAGGTGACGGCCATGATCGGCACGTAGTTGACCGCGGTGCCGGCTGCTGCCCCGTAGATGGACTTGTTCGGAATGGTCTTGCCGTATTGCTGCTGGTACTGCGGCACCAGCTGGTCGACGCCCTTCACGGCGGTTGTCACGGTGCCGTTGGCGAGCCAGGACAGCAGCCCGGGGATCTCGAAGACGGTGACCACGTTGGCACAGTTCGTCGAGCCGAGATCGCCGAACGACAGCAGGGAGAAGCCCGTTCCGGTGTGGCACGCCGCCTCCGCGGCCGCCATCTTCATGGGCTGCTGCTTGAACATCAGCTTGGCCTGCGCGTCTCCCGTGTAGGCGACGCCGGCGAAGGCGACGATCGCGATGACGGCGCCGATGCGCAGCGACCTGATCCAGACCCCGTGGTCGGCGGCATCCCGTCCTGCGATGGTCGCGGACGAGCCCACGATGACGCGCTTGTCCGGGCCGACGGTGTCGATGCCGTCTTTGCGCCGGCGCCACAGCTGGTACCACGAGATGCCCAGCACGAATGCGGCACCGACGGCGAACGCGCCGGTCAGCGTGTGCTCGTAGGCGTTGATGGCGGTGTTGTTGGTGAGCACCGCCCAGATGTCGGTGAGCACCGGCTTGCCGTGCTGGTAGACGATGCCGACGGGGTGCTGCATCCACGAGTTGGCGACGATGATGAAGAAGGCGGACAGCAGCGACCCGATCACCGCGAGGTAGAGGGTCGCCAGGTGCACCTTCGGCGACAGTTTGCTCCAGCCGAAGATCCAGAGGCCGAGGAAGGTGGACTCCACGAAGAACGCGAGCAGCCCCTCCATCGCGAGCGGAGCGCCGAAGACGTCGCCGACGAAGCGGGAGTACTCGCTCCACGCCATCCCGAACTGGAACTCCTGCACGATTCCGGTCGCGACGCCGAGGATGAAGTTGATCAGGTAGAGCTTGCCCCAGAACTTGGTCATCCTCAGGTAGCGCTCGTTGCCCGTTCGCACGTACATGGTCTGCATGATGACGACGACGGGTCCGAGCCCCAGGGTGAGCGGCACGAGCATGAAGTGGTAGACGGTCGTGATGCCGAACTGCCACCGGGCGATGTCAAGAGGGTCCAAGGGTTCGATCCTTATCGTGTCGTCTGTCCCGGTGCTCGTGCGAGTCGTTCGCGACGTGCGGGATGTTCCCCAAGCCTCCCGGTTCGCGTCGACGACGGGTAGGGACTTAAGTCACACGCTGTGGGTCGATCCTCCGGCGTCGTGCGCCGACCGAACGGCCTCCGCGCTCGGAGAATCGCAGCGACCCGTACGCGATCGCGGAGACAGGGATGGGCAGCCAGTACTCGAGCACGCGCCATCCGACGACAGCGAGCAGCGCGACGCCGACCGGCACGCCCAGCGCGGCGAACGCGGGAACCATGACCCCCTCGACAAGTCCGAGCCCGCCCGGAGTCAGGGGCAGCATCGCCAGAATGCTGCCGAGGCCGTAAACC
The DNA here is from genome assembly GCA_963738535.1 of uncultured Actinomycetota bacterium. GTDB lineage: Bacteria > Actinomycetota > Actinomycetes > Actinomycetales > Microbacteriaceae > Galbitalea. Next base: position 214,350 of record CAVTXB010000004.1, on the reverse strand, counting down.
ACGATCACGGTGGCGGGGTTCGGCGTGAACCCGAACGCGACGAACATCACATAGAGGGATGCCGCGTCGAGCACCCAGTTGCCGAGGGCGAGCCCGATCGTCCACCACAGCCGGCGGGTCTCGTGGATGAGCTCATGGACGCGGCCCCCGATCGAGCGAAGAAACGTCTCGACACGGTCGGCGCCGAGGCGCCTGATGCGGCCACCGAGGGCCCGGCCGGTGCGCACACACCACTCGAGACGCTGGTCGAGCGCCCATCCCGCCGCGGCAGCGGCAGCGAGCAGCGCGACCACCGCGACGAGGGCGATGAGGTAGTAGTGGCTGCTGCGAATCGCGGTGAGCGAGGCGGTCAGCCCGATTCCGAAGAGCAGGCCCAGCGCCAGGTTCGACACCGTGATCTCGACCGTCGCCCCGCTGAGGGCATCGTTCAGCGGGATTCCCGCCCGAACGAAGAGGCGGAACCGCACGGCGGACGCCGTCGCCCCACCGCCAGGCACCACGTGGTTGACGCCGAGGTCGGTTGCGTCGATTCGCAGCGCCGTGAAGTACGACAGCCGGTCGCGCCCCATGATTCGGGCGGTGAGGCCGCTGTACGCGGCATTCGAGCCGAGCTCGAACAGGAATGCCAGGATGAGGATCAGCACCGGGGGCGCCTGTAGTGACTTCAGGGCGTCGCCTGCGTTGCCGAGCTGGGGAATGACGACGAACCACACGCTGGCGGCGAGAACCGCGACCGCGAGTACGATTCGCACCCAGATCGGGATCCCGCGGCGCGGCCTATCGGGGGACGCCGGCATATTTCGAGGCGATTCTCCGCAGCCGTGCTGTTCGTACCTGGTTGGTTGCGCTGGTGTGCGCAATGCGGGACCGCCGGTAGAACAGCCACTTGATGAAGTCGATGAGCACGACGTACACGAGCGTGAGCACCGCGATGCCGCCGAGAAGCGCCGGGGAGAGCGGCACGAGGCCGAAGAACGTGCCGACCGCGGTGAAGGGCAGGATCCAGCCCAGGGCGACGATCGCGATCACCGAGGTGGTGAGCTGCCAGCTCGGCCTGCTGCGGAAGAACGGCACCCGCCTGGTGCGGATGATGAAGACGATGAACGCCTGGGTGGTGATCGACTCGACGAACCATCCGGTTCGGAACAGGTCGGGCGACGCGTGGAAGACGCCGAGCAGAAGGGCGAACGTCGCGAAGTCGAAGAGCGAACTGGCGGGTCCGAAGACCAGCATGAAGCGCCGGATGAGCCCCATGTTCCAGTGCGAGGGACTGCGCGTCTGTTCGTCGTCGACGTGGTCGGTGGAGATGGCCAGCTGGCTGGTGTCGTAGAGCAGGTTGTTGAGCAGCACCTGTCCCGGCAGCATGGGCAGGAAGGTGAGGAACGTCGAGGCGGCCGACGCGCTCACCATGTTTCCGAAGTTGGACGACGTGCCCATGAGCACGTATTTGATGGTGTTGCCGAAGATGCGGCGCCCCGCCTCGACACCCTGGGCGACGGCTCCCAGACTCTTGTCGAGCAGCACGACGTCGGCGGCGTCACGCGCGACGTCGGTCGCCGATACGACGGAGATTCCGACGTCCGCCGCGTGAAGGGCGAGCGCATCGTTGATACCGTCGCCGAGAAAACCCACGGTTCGCGTGCCACCGCGAAGTGCGCGGACGAGCCTCTGCTTCTGCTCGGGCGATATCCGGGCGGCGATTCCACCGCCCTGGAGCGCCGTCACCAGCGCGTCATCGCTGAGCCCGTCGATCTCGGGTCCACTGAGCACGACCGTGTCGGGCAGCCCGAGTTCGGTCGACATCTGCTTCGCAACGATCGCATTGTCTCCGGTCGCAATGATGACGGCGATGCCGAGCGCTCGCAGATGGGCGAGCTCCGTGCCCGCGTCCGGTCGGGCGGGGTCGCTGAACCCGAGGAAGCCCCGCAACGTGAGGCCGTGCTCCTGGGAGGCGTCGAGCGTGAACGCGGCGTCGACGACCCGCGTCGCGACGGCGATCAGTCGTGTGCCGGCCGCGAATTCGGCCTGCATGGTTGTGCGCGCGGCATCGGGCACGTCGGTGCACAGGTCGAGCAGTGCTTCGGGCGCGCCTTTGGCGATGATCATCCGCTGGCCGTCGATGTCGGCCAGCACCGACGACATCATTCGCTCGTGGTCGAAGGGCAGGGTCGAGATCACGGTTCCGCCGCCTCCCGCGTGTGCGGGCTCGCGCGCGGCCTGGAGCAGGCATTCGTCGATCTCGTTGGCTCCGACGGCGGTCGCGGCGGGAGCACCGCCCGTATCCACGGCGAGCGCGCCGAGCCTGAGAATCTCGTTGTCGGGCTGCCCTCCCGGATCGCTCGAGTGGATGAGCGAGAGCTGGCCGAGCGTGATCGTGCCCGTCTTGTCGGTGACAAGCACGGTGATGTTGCCGAGATTCTCGATCGAGACCAGACGTTTGACCAGGATGTGGCTTTTCGCGAGCTGTCGCGATCCGGCGGCGAGTGAGCTGCTGACCACCGCTGGCAGCAGCTGCGGCGTGACGCCGACGGCGATCGCAAGAGCGAACAACAGCGTTTCGAGGATCGAGCGGTGCAGCAGGATGCCCGTGACGACGATGAATACGCTCAGGATGACCGCGACCCAGAGCAACAGGATCGAGAACTTCTGCAGCCCGAGTTCGAAGCTTGTCTCTGGAACGCGGGTGTTGAGGCCTGCCGCGATCGATCCGAACTCCGTGGCGCCCCCGGTCGCCGTGGCCACCCCGAGCCCGCTGCCGCTGCTGACGACCGTGCCCATCATGGCGCACGACGCCAGCTCGCCGACCGCGAGCCCCGCGGCGACGGTGGCCGGAGACTTGGCCACAGGTGTGGATTCGCCGGTCAGGGCGCTTTCGTTGCACTCCAGTTCGGCGGCGTCGATGAGGCGCAGATCGGCCGGCACCATGGCACCGAGCGAGATTCGCACGATGTCGCCCGGCACCACTCCCGACACGTCGATGGTCTGCTGCCGTCCGTCACGGATCACCACGGCCTTGTGCGGCAGGGCATCGCGGAGGGCATCCGACTGTCTCTCGGCGCGAAGCTCGTTGACGAAACCGAGACCGACGCTCGCAGCCAGGATGACGCAGACGATGATCGCGTCGTTCTGGTCGCCCAGCAGGAACGCCGCGGCGGCCGTGACCAGCAGCAGAATGAGAACCGCGTTCTTGAACTGCCGACCGAGGATGGCCCAGGGGTGCGCGTGGTGTGCGCCGATCGAATTGGGGCCGTACGTGGCCAGCCGGCGCGCGGCTTCCGCGGCCGTGAGCCCATCGACGGTGCTCCGCATGCCGGCCAGCGCATCATCCGGTGTTGCCGCTGCCCACTCCGCGAGTGTGCGTACATCGGTGGCCTTTACAGTCATTGCGTAAGACTGCTGCATCCGGCCTCCCGGCGACAGGGCCCAAGGTCACATCCGATTGACCGCGATGGCCCGAATCACCAGTTCTCGCAGCGCGTCCTCGTCGATGTGCGCCTGCTCGACGACGTCGATCGCCCGCACGGTATTGCTGTCGAGTCTCGTGTTGAACAGCCCGGTCGGATCGTCGACCCGAGCGCCCTTGGGGAACGTGAGTCGTACGGCGTTCTTCAGGAGGTCCGCCATGCAGATGTTTCCCGCGCTGACCCAGGTCGCCACGCCCTCGGGCCGAGACGGCTTGCGCCACTTGATCTCTTCGACGATTGCCGCGTCGGCGCTCATGATCACGCGGCGCAGTTCGGCGAGTGTGGCCCCCCGCCAGCCCCCGGCGTTCGCGATGATCGCATCGATCTGGTCTGACGCGGAGGGTTCGGTGGGGCTCATCGAACAATCATCGTCGAGACCGGGCGGTGCGTGCGCGACCTGTGCGGCATCCGTATCCGGCGTTCACCGACGCGTTTTTTCGGCGGCCTATGATGCGGGTCGTGACGAACACCATCCCGCCCTATTCGGAAGCACCCAACCTCGAGAACGTGCACGGCTACACCGTGCTCGACGAGGATGACGACGATCCCGTTCTGGTCGATCCGCGCGGCGTGCACGTCGACACCTGGCGTGAGGGATACCCGTACGACCACCGCATGGATCGCGACGAGTACGAGCTGAACAAGCGGCTTCTGCAGATCGAGCTGCTGAAGCTGCAGAACTGGATCAAGTCGGAGGGCCGTCGACTGGTCGTGGTCTTCGAGGGCCGGGATGCGGCCGGCAAAGGCGGCACGATCAAGCGGTTCATGGAGCACCTGAACCCGCGAGGCGCCCGCACGGTCGCCCTCGAGAAGCCGAGCGAGCGGGAAGCGACGCAGTGGTACTTCCAGCGTTACGTGCAGCACCTGCCGGCGGCGGGCGAGATCGTGATGTTCGACCGCTCCTGGTACAACCGGGCCGGCGTCGAGCGCGTGATGGGCTTCTGCACCGACGCGCAGTATGAGGAATTCATCCGGCAGACACCGCTCTTCGAACAGATGCTCGTGGGCGAGGGCATCGACCTCGTGAAGTTCTGGTTCTCGGTGTCGGCCGACGAACAGCGCACCCGGTTCGCCATCCGCCAGGTCGACCCCGTGAGGCAGTGGAAACTCTCGCCGATGGACATCGCCTCGCTCGACAAGTGGGGCACCTACACGGCGGCCAAGGAGGCGATGTTCCGGACCACCGACACGGCTGCGGCGCCGTGGACGGTGGTGAAGAGCAACGACAAGAAGCGCGCCCGCCTCGAAGCGATGCGCCACGTGCTCTCGCTGTTCGATTACGCCGACAAGGACCGGTCGGTCGTCGGGCGGCCCGATGAGAAGATCGTCGGTTCGGCGACGACGGTGTACGAGCGCGGCGAGAACGCGAGCATCCACTGAGTCAGCGGGATTACTTCTTCGACTTGCGCTGCTTCGCCTTGACGATCGACTGGATGCGCACCCAGAGGTCGCTGAAGGCGAGCGCCGCGGCGGTGTTCGGCGCGTAGAGCGCGACGGGCCGGCGTTCCACCCCCATCCGCTCGATCAGCACGGTGCCGGGCACGACGATGTTGGTGAGGCTGGGCACCGCCCTCGGCATCGTGATGACGGCATCGCGGTGCACGGCTTTACGGCGGTCCACCATCGACAGGAACGACAGGATGGGTGTCTTGCCCTGGGCGGCCTTGACGAACGACTCGACCTGCTCCAGCGACCGAACCGACAGCGGCGACGGCACGAGCGGAAGCACCACGAGGTCGGCCGCGAGGATGGCGTTCTCCGCGACGAGCGACGATCCCGGTGGGCAGTCCAGGATGACGACGTCATAGTCGCGACCCACGATGTCGAGTGCCGCCCGTATCCTGCCGGTCGAGTTCTTGGCGTGGTCGAAGATCAGGTCGAGTTCGCGATAGCTGTCGTCGGCGGGCAGAACATCGAGCTGCTCGAAGCTCGTCTGACGGATGGCCGAGGCGATCGACGACTTCGCGCCGACCAGCGCGCCGACGCCGCCCTTCACCTTCGGTTTGACGTTCAGCAGGTAGGTCGCCGCGCCCTGCGGGTCGAGGTCCCAGAGCAGCACCCGAAAGTCACGGGATGCCTCCCAGGCCAGGTTGACGGCCGCCGTCGTCTTTCCGACTCCGCCCTTCGTGCTGTAGAGCGCTACGACCTTCACGTCAGCTCCGCAGTTCGAGATACCGGGCGATGAGCGACCGGGTCGACGAGTCCTGCGACTCGAGTGCGGCCGTGTCGCCGTCGACGGCGGGCGCGACCTGGAGCGCGAGCTGTTTGCCCAGCTCCACGCCCCACTGGTCGAACGAGTCGATTCCCCAGATGGTGCCCTCGGTGAAGACGATGTGCTCGTAGAGGGCGATCAGCTGTCCGACGACGCTGGGCGTGAGCGCGGGAGCCAGGATGGACGTGGTCGGCCGGTTGCCGCTGAACACCCGCGCGGGCACCACCGATTCCTTTGTGCCTTCGGCCCGCACCTCCTCGGCGGTCTTGCCGAACGCGAGCGCCTTGGTCTGCGCGAAGAAGTTGGCCATGAACAGGGCGTGCACATCCTGCCCGGGCTTCACAGCGTTGCCGTCGCCGGCGTCGTCGGTCAGCGGATGCGCCGGATTCGCTACGGCGATGAAGTCGGCCGGGATGAGGCGGGTGCCCTGGTGGATGAGCTGGTAGAACGCGTGCTGCCCGTTGGTGCCCGGCTCGCCCCAGAACACCTCGCCGGTGTCGGCCACGACGGGTGAGCCATCCCAGCGCACGCTCTTGCCGTTCGACTCCATCGTGAGCTGCTGCAGGTAGGCCGGGAAGCGGTGCAGGTATTGCGCGTAGGGCAGCACCGCGTGGCTCTGGGCCTTCAGGAAGTTCGTGTACCAGACGTTCAGCAGGCCCATGAGCACAGGCACGTTCTGCTCGAGAGGCGCAGTGCGCATGTGCTCGTCGATGGCGTGGAACCCGGCCAGGAAGTCACGCCAGTTGTCGGGTCCGATCGCGATAACCACAGACGTGCCGATCGCGGAATCCACCGAGTACCGGCCACCCACCCAGTCCCAGAACCCGAACGCGTTCTCGGGGTCGATGCCGAACGCCGCGACCTTGTCGAGCGCGGTCGAGACGGCGACGAAGTGCTTCGCCACGGCATGCGTGCGGGCATCGTCGGTGTCGGCGAGCGCGCCGGACGCGGCGAGCTCGCGCCACAGCCACTCCCGGGCCAGACGCGCATTCGTGAGCGTCTCGAGCGTTCCGAAAGTCTTGGAGGCGACGATGAACAGGGTGGTCTCGGCATCCAGGTCGACCGTCTTCTCGAAGATGTCGGACGGGTCGATGTTGGAGACGAAGCGACACTCGATCCCCGCCTGCACGTAGGGCTTGAGGGCCTCGTAGACCATGACCGGTCCCAGGTCGGATCCGCCGATCCCGATGTTCACCACTGTCGCGATGCGTTTGCCGGTGACACCGGTCCACTCGCCCGACCGCACCTTGTCGGCGAAGGCATACACCTTGTCGAGCGTCGCGTGAACTTCGGCGTCGACGTCATCGCCGTCGACGACGAAACCCCTGGGCGGCACCAGGCCGTCGCCGTCTTTCGGTCGGCGCAGTGCCGTGTGCAGCACCGCCCGATCCTCGGTGACGTTGATGTGTTCGCCCGAGATCATCGCCTGGTATCGGCCGGCCACATCGGCGTCCGTTGCGACCTGGATGAGGTGCCCGAGGATCTCCTCGGTGATGAGCCCCTTGGAGAGGTCGACGGTGAGATCCGCAGCCTGGAACGTGTAGCGGGCGGCGCGACCCGGGTCGGAGTCGAACCACCCGCGCAGGTCGGGGGAGAAGCCCTCGGCCAGCCCAGCGAGCTGCTTCCAGGCAGCTGTCGAAGTGGGGTCGATGGGGGCGGATTCGGTCACTTGGTTCTCCTGAACGCCGAGAGGTGAAGCGACCCGCGACTACCGCTTTCCCGCGGAGCGGGCCACCGTCAAGACTATTGCTGCTGTGGCCCGCTCGGACCCTCCTGGCCCAATTCGCCGGGAGTGGCAGGCGCACCCCGATCGCGATCTGGCCGAGCTGATCACCGCAGCGATCAAGGAAGTGCGGCTGCTCGCGGGCTGAGCACTCGCGCTCACTCGTGCTCCGGCAGCAGTGGCGCCGACCAGCCCGGGTCGCGGCCGAGGTACGCGGCTCGGGCGACCGAGGTAGCGCCGAACCTGTCACGCACGGCGTCGAGAACGGTGTCGAGTCGGGCGCCGTCGTTCCAGTCGATCGGCAGCTCGGGCTGCAGGCTGTCGACGTGACCCAGCTGGGCCAGCGAGACCCCGATGAGGGTGATTCCCCGCCCCGCAATCTCCGGCTGCGCCGCAGCGAGTAGCGCCTGCGCGACATCCAGCAGCACGGCCGTGCGGTCGGTCGCAGGGCTCACCGTGTGCGATCGCGTGGCTTTGGTGAAGTCCCCGAAGCGAAGGCGCAGCACGACCGTTCGACACACGCGGTCGCCGTCGCGCAGGCGACGAGCGAGCCGATCGACGATCTGGCTCAGCATCACCTGGAGTTCGTCGGCCGACCGCGGCGTGCGGCCCAGGGCCCGCTGCGATCCGATCGAGCTGCGACGCCGCGTGGCGTCGACCGGTCGCGGATCGCGCAGCCTGGCCAGTGCGTGGAGGTGCGCTCCCGCCGCTCGGCCGAGCATCCGTTCGGCCGTCGCCGCCTCGAGCTCGGCGAGTTCGCCGACGGTGTGCACGCCGAACCGGTGCAGCTTCTCGGCCGTGACGGCCCCGACACCCCACAGCCGCTCGACCGGCAGCGGGAGCAGGAACTGCTGCTCGCGATCGGGCTCGACGACCAGCAGCCCGTCGGGCTTGCTGACCGCACTCGCCACCTTGGCCAGAAACTTGGTGCGCGCGACACCGACCGAGATGGCGAGCCCCACCTCGGTACGAACCCGCTCGCGAAGCCGGATCGCGACCTGCTCGGGCGTGCCGGCGATGTGGCGCAGCCCGCCGACCTCGAGGAACGCCTCGTCGATCGAGAGACCCTCGACCAGCGGTGTCGTGTCACGGAAGATTGCGAACACGTCGCGGCTCGCGGCCGAGTAGGCCTCCATGCGCGGCGGAACCACGATCGCCTCGGGGCACAGGTCGTAGGCCTGCCTTCCGCCCATGGCGGTGCGCACACCGCGGGCTTTGGCCTCGTAGCTCGCCGCGAGCACCACTCCGCCGCCCACGATGACGGGCCGGCCTCGCAGTGCGGGCGCGTCGCGCTGCTCGACGGAGGCGTAGAACGCGTCGAGGTCGGCATGCAGCACGGTCGCCTCGCCACGCATCGGGCCTCCCGTTCCTCGGTTGCGCCGATCGTCGCACGAACCGGCGACACGGCGCCGGCCTCCTGGCTACGACGCGCCCGAGGACGTCAGATGCTCCGGCACCGAACCCACCAGCGTCACCAGCGCGGTCTCGGCCAGGGTGCGCCGAACGTCGGTCGCGGCATCCAGCTTCGCGTTGTACGGCGTCGAGTTGAGCACACCGAAGACCGCGTGCATCCGGATCTCGAGGTCGGCGTCGGAGAGTTCGGGGCGCAGGCGCGCGACGATTCGCTGCCAGCCCGCGATGTAGCGCCGCTGGATCTCGCGCACACGGTGGTTCGGCTCCGCGGGCAGGTGGGCGAGTTCGCGGTCCTGGATGCGGATGACGTCGCGCTCGCTGATCGCGAAGTCGGCGTGGAAGTCGATGAGGTTGCGCAGCGTCTCGAGGTCGGGGCGCCCCTGGGCGACCGTGGTCTCGAATCCGGCCATGAGTCGCTCACTCGAGTCGACGAGCAGTTCGACCAGCATGGCCTCCTTGCTGGAGAAGTGGCGGTACAGGGCCGGCCCGCTCACCCCGACCGCGGCGCCGAGTTCTTCGATGGACACGGCGCGATAGCCGCGTTCGGCGAAGAGGTGGCTTGCGGCGGCCAGATACTTCTCGCGCCGGTGCGCCTTCTCGGTCGCGCGCCACGTCTCAGCCACACGCCGATCCTACTTGCCTAGACATTTCAGTTAGTGGTCAGTAACCTAAATTCATGCAGAAGCTCGGGAGCCAGGCGCGGCCGGCAAGCGCCGAGTTCGAGGCCAACAGCACCGCGCAACGCGAGGCGGTCGCCGACCTTCGCGCACGCCTCGCGCGCACCGCTCTGGGCGGACCGGCCTCGGCGCGGGAACGCCACGTCGGCCGGGGCAAGCTGTTGCCGCGCGACCGCATCGATCACCTCGTCGACCGCGGGAGCCCCTTTCTCGAGATCGCCCCCCTGGCCGCGAACGGGATGTACGACGACGAGGTGCCGGGTGCGGGAGTCATCGCGGGGATCGGCCTCATCCACGGCAGGCACGTGATGATCGTGTGCAACGACGCCACGGTCAAGGGCGGCACCTACCTGCCGATGACCGTCAAGAAGCACCTTCGCGCGCAGGAGATCGCTGCCGAGAACGAGCTGCCGTGCGTCTACCTCGTCGACTCGGGCGGTGCCTTCCTTCCCCGGCAGGACGAGGTCTTCCCCGACCGCGACCACTTCGGCCGCATCTTCTACAACCAGGCCAGGATGTCCGCGCGCGGCATCGCGCAGATCGCGGCGGTCATGGGATCGAGCACAGCCGGCGGCGCCTACGTGCCGGCGATGAGCGACGAGACCGTGATCGTGCGCAACCAGGGCACCATCTTTCTCGGCGGACCCCCGCTGGTGAAAGCGGCCACCGGAGAGATCATCAGCGCGGAGGAGCTCGGCGGCGGAGTCACGCACACGAAATACTCGGGCGTCGCCGATCATCTGGCCGATGACGACGAGCACGCGTTGCAGATCGTGCGCGACATCGTCTCGCAGCTGCCGGCCCCTCGCGAGCGCGCCTGGGCGGTGGCCGAGGCGAGGGAGCCCGAGGTCGATCCGGGCGAGCTCTACGGCGTGGTCCCGACCGAGCTCACGGTGCCCTACGACGCCCGGGAGATCATCGCCCGAATCGTGGATGCCAGTGAGTTCCATGAGTTCAAGCGCGACTACGGGCCCACCCTGGTCACCGGTTTCGCGCACATCGACGGGCACCCGGTGGGGATCGTCGCCAACAACGGCGTTCTCTTCGCCGAATCCGCACTCAAGGGCACGCACTTCATCGAACTGTGCGACCGGCGAAAGGTGCCGCTGCTCTTCCTGCAGAACATCACCGGCTTCATGGTCGGCGGCGAATACGAGCGGGGCGGCATCGCCAAGCACGGCGCCAAGATGGTCACCGCTGTCGCCTGCGCACGGGTGCCCAAACTCACCGTGGTGGTGGGCGGGTCGTTCGGTGCCGGCAACTATTCCATGAGCGGTCGCGCCTACTCGCCGCGCTTTCTCTGGATGTGGCCCGCGAGCCGCATCTCGGTGATGGGAGGGCCGCAGGCGGCATCCGTGCTGGCGACCGTGCGCCGCGAACAGCTCGAGAAGTCGGGCACGGAGTGGTCGGCCGACGAGGAAGCCGCGTTCACAGCGCCGGTCATCGAGCAGTTCGACCAGCAGGGCAACCCCTATTACGCGACCGCCCGGCTCTGGGACGACGGCATCATCGATCCGGCTGGACACCCGCCGCATCGTCGGGATGGCGCTGGACGTGTGCTCGCGCGCCCCGATGGACGACGTCTCCTACGGCGTCTTCCGGATGTGACGCCGATGTTCCAGACAGTACTTGTCGCCAACCGGGGCGAGATCGCCTGCCGCGTGATCGATACGCTGCGCCGCCTCGGCATCCGCTCGGTCGCGGTGTACAGCGACGCCGATGTCGGTGCGCGTCACGTGTCGATGGCGGATGTCTCGGTGCGGCTCGGGCCCGCCGCGGCCGCCGAGAGCTACCTCAACATCGACAGGATCATCGCGGCAGCCACCTCGAGCGGCGCAGAGGCCATCCATCCCGGCTACGGGTTCCTCTCGGAGAATGCCGCGTTCGCGAAAGCGTGCGAAGCGGCGGGCATTGTCTTCATCGGCCCGGGCGTCGAGGCGCTCGAGGTGATGGGCGACAAGATCAGCGCGAAGGCGCAGGTCGAGAAGCGCAACGTGCCCACCGTGCCCGGTCTCGCCCGGCCCGGCCTGAACGATGACGAGCTCGCTGCCGGCGCGGTCGAGATCGGCTTTCCCGTGCTGATCAAGCCGTCGGCCGGCGGCGGCGGCAAGGGGATGCACCTGGTGCACGAGGAGGGCGAGCTCGCGGCCGCGCTCGCCGCTGCTCGCCGCGAGGCGGCCGCATCCTTCGGCGATGACACGCTGTTCATCGAACGCTTCGTGCAGAATCCCCGCCACATCGAGGTGCAGGTACTGGCCGACTCGGCCGGCACCACCGTTCACCTGGGGGAGCGCGAGTGCTCGCTGCAGCGCCGGCACCAGAAGGTGATCGAGGAGGCTCCGAGCCCGCTGCTGGATGCCGCGACCCGTGCGCGCATCGGGCAGGCGGCCGTCGACACGGCCAGGAGCTGCGACTACCTCGGTGCGGGCACCGTCGAGTTCATCGTGTCGGGCGATGCGCCGAACGAGTTCTTCTTCATGGAGATGAACACACGACTACAGGTGGAGCATCCCGTGACCGAGCTCGTGACCGGGCTCGACCTGGTGGAGTGGCAGTTGCGCATCGCCGCCGGAGAGCTGCTCGACTTCGGCCAGGACGACGTCTCTCTCACCGGCCACGCGATCGAGGCGCGCATCTACGCCGAAGACCCGGCCAACGGTTTTCTGCCGACCGGTGGAACAGTGCTCGCCCTCACCCAGCCGAGCGGCGAGGGAGTTCGCGTCGACAGCTCGCTCGTCGACGGGCTCACCGTATCGTCGGACTACGACCCGATGCTGGCCAAAGTCATCGCCTGGGCGCCCGACCGCGCGGGCGCGCTGCAGCGGCTGCAGGCGGCCCTCGACGACACGGTGACCCTCGGCGTGACCACCAACGTCGAGTTTCTGAAGCTGTTGCTCGCGGATCCGGATGTCGTCGCCGCACGTCTCGACACCGAGCTCATCGAGCGGCACCTCGACCGGTTCGCGTTCCGTCAGCCGTCGCCCGACCTGCTGATGGCTGCCGCGCTGATCCTGATGGCCGACGAAGGGCACGGGTCATCGCCATGGGCGGCACGCGACGGGTGGCGGGTCGGCGTGGCCGCGCCCTCGATCTATCGGCTGCGCGCGGGCACCGAGACGGGTGTGGTGTCCATTCGCGGGCGGGCATCCGGTGCGCAGGTCTCCATCGCCGACGCTGGGCCGGTCAGCGCTTCTGCCACCGTCGTCGGAACCATCGCCCGGGTGCGGCTGGGTGACATGACGACGGCATACCGCTTCTCACGACAGGGTTCCCTGCTGCACCTGGCCTCCGGGGGTGCGGCATGGACCGTGTCGGAGGTGGGGCCCGACCGCGCGCAAACGGATGCCGTCGCGGGTCATCCCGAGCTGCGCTCCCCGATGCCGGGGTCGGTGGTGGCGATCTTCGCCGAAGACGGTGCCGAGGTCGACGCCGGCAGCCCCGTGCTCAGCATCGAGGCGATGAAGATGGAGCACGTGCTCCGTGCACCGATCTCCGGGCGGGTGGAGCTGCGCGTGGCCGTTGGCGCACAGGTCAGGTCCGACCAGGTCGTCGCCGCGATCGTCTAGTCCCACTCTGCGGTGCTTTGTTACCGGGGCGCTCTCGATGAAGGCCACGGGGGTAACAAACCCCAGCGGGGTGTCGGGGTCGGGCAGTCGGGGTCAGGGCAGGTAGACGAGGCGCCCCTTGTCGGCCCAGGTGCTCGCGACATCCGCCAGCCTGTGCTCGCTCACGTCGACCTCGATGACGCCCCGCGCCGCGAGGTCGAGGGCCGCGTCGGCAAGATCGCGTCGACGCTCGGGCGAGTACGCTCCCGCGCCGCTTCCCCACACGTGCAGGTCGGCCATGCGCAGGTGGGTCGAGTCGAGCGGAACATGCACGCCGTCGAGAGCGCCCAGATTCACCCAGTCGATGCGGTACTGCGGGTGCGGTGCCGTTCGAGCCAGCGCGGGAATCGCGATGTTCGCGGTCTCGCCCCAGAGGAAGTCCAGCACCACGTCCACCCCCTCGGCGCCGACGCGCGCGAGCTCGACCTCCAGGTTGCCGTCGAGCGGGATCACCTCGTCGGCGCCGTGGCGCGCTGTGCGACGCAGGGCATCGCCTTCCCGGCCGACCGCGATCACGCGCCGGGCACCCAGGTGCTTTGCTATCGGCACGGCGACCGACCCGGCCGCGCCGGTCGCGCCGATCACAAGCACGGTCGGCGTCGCACCCGGTTCGAGGATGCGCGTCAGCGGCATCCACGACGCGAACGAGGCGTTGACGACGGCCGCGGCCTGTGCCGGCTCGAGCCCGGCGGGAACCGGTCGGACGGCAGCGAGCGAGACCGCCGCGAGCTCGGCGAGCGTGCCCCAGGGTGATCGAACGCCGGGCACGTAGACGAGCGAGCCGTCCGGCAGCTCGGCGACCCCGTCGACGCCGGCGATCATCGGCGGCGTGGCGGCGCTCGAGTAGTGCTTGCCCGCTGCAACAAGGCGAACCAGGTTCGACACGGCGGCGGCGCGCATGCGCACGACGACTTCCCCCTCGATCGGATCCGGCTCAGGAAATTCGGCGTATTCGGGAACATTCCCGAACTGGGTGACGACGGCAGCCTTCATGCGAGGTTTCGTGCCCTTTCTCTGTCGGTGCTGACGGTTCAGACGCGGTGTCCGGCGACCCAGACTCCGCGGATGCTCCGTGTCGCCGAGATGGACTCGAGCGGGTTTTCGTCGAGCAGCACAAGGTCGGCCCGAAGCCCCGGAAGGACATGTCCTCGATCGGCGAGCTCGAAGTACCGGGCAGGCAGCGTCGTTGCGGCCTCAAGCGCCTCGACGGGTGAGAGGCCGGCGGCGACCAGCAGCTCGAGCTCGCGATGGAGGCTCTCCCCGAACGCCGGCGAGGCCAGCGGACCGGGCGCCGCGTTCGCATCCGTGCCCGCAAGGACGGGCATCCCCGCAGCGTGCAACCGCGCGACCGACGTCGGCGCGGGCTCGTAGGTGAGACCGGGAACACCCGCCCGGGTCAGCCCACCGACCATGCCCTCCATCATGATGAGGGTTGGCACGATGACGGTTCCCGCGGCAGCCATCGACGCGGCCTGTGCGTCGTCGACCGGGCGATCGATGGGAGCATGCGTGAGGATATCCACGCCGGCGCCCTGAGCCATAGCGACGGCCTCCCACCGTGCAGCGTGGGCGACCACTTTGCGCCCGTGAGCATGCGCGGCGGCGACCAGCGCACTGACCGTTTCGAGGTCGAAACCCGGCAGATCGATGACGACCTTGATGTAGTCGGCACCTTCCGCCACCCGGGCCGCGACCCAGGGCTCCGCGTCTGCCGGCGATGCGACGAGCGCGATCGGGCCTGCGCGCATCATTCGTGCATGGGCGCTGGTCGGCGACGTGGAGGCGATCCCTGCGGCGCGGAAATCGGCGACGCCGCTTGTGCCGCGCAGCGCATCGAGCTTCGACATCGGGTTCGCCATGTCGAGCACCGTTGTGACGCCGTTGCGTGCAAACGTCTCGAGAGTCTCGAGCGATTCGATGTGCACGTGGCTGTCGATGAGGCCGGGGATGAGATAGCCGCCGGTCTCACTGTCGGTGATGCCGTCGAGCGCGCTCTCGCTGCTCTCGCCGATCACGGCGCCGTCGATGACCACGTCTTCGGGATCGCCGAACCGGCCGTCGCGATAGACGCGAACACCGCGGAGCGCGCTCGAGGCGGCCATCAGGCCGTCGCCTTCGCCGACTCGCGCGCGAATGCCAGTTGAGAGTTCTGGAACTCGTCACTGGGAAGGTGGAAGTCGATGCAGTGACCCGCGCCGAGCTGCAGCTGCGCGTCGATCGACGCCGCCGACGTGAACCCGGCACGATAGGTGTCGACTTCGCCCTGGTCGACGACCCAGAGGTGGTCGAATTCCGCCGACCGGTGGTGCACGGGAACGGTGACGGCGGCGCAGGTCTCGGCGCGGCGCTCGATCCAGCCGCCCGTGATGTCGAGCAGTTCGGCCTTGGGCACGAGGGTGTTCGAGGGGTAGCTCGCGGCGGGCATCGCATCATCGTAGGTGTCGGGCGGTCCGAACATCAGCTGGTCCTTGAGTGGAACCGGCAGGTCGATCATCGGGATGGGTGGAAGCTGGCTCCAGGCCTCCGCCGATTCCGACGGCACGCGCACGAGGCATCCGGAGGTCGCGAGCCCGAGCAGTGGCCACGACTGGGGCGTCGCGGCGATGGTGGTCGCCACGGCTCCGCCGATCGAGTGAGCGACGAGCACGACTCCCGCCGCATCCCCTCCGTATTGGGAGAAGATCGAGCCGATCGCGTCGCCGATCACGGTCGCGTTGTCGGCGATGATGGAGCCCTCCGAGGTGAGCGGGCTCGACCCGATGTAGTTCGGGCGGTCGATGGCGATGACCGCGATGCCCAGTTTGGTTGCGTTGTCGAGCAGCGAGTGTCCCGGGATGTCGAAGTACTGCGACGAGTAGGTTCCGCCGTGCAGGGCGATGACGACGGGGTCGCCGGCGGCCGGGGTCACGTCGCCGAGGTTGCTGCGACCGGTGAACGAGAAGCCCGCGGCCGCGCCGGAACCTCCGACGGTGTGTGTGAAGGGTGTAGACATCGTTGTCCTTTCGGGTTGGGTGGGTGGTTATCGGTGGGGTGTCAGAGGTTCGCTCCCGCGAGTGCGTCGCGCACGAGAGCCGCGACCTCGAGCGATTCGTCGCGGTCGAGAGCGGAGGCCCGCAGTCCGAGGATGGCGGCTCCACGGTATTCGGGCGGTAGTTCGGCGTCGCGGCCGATCACCAGGAAGTGGAAGTGCGGGTAGTTTTCGCCGAAGCTCAGAAAGTAAACGTTGCGGGCGCCGGTCGCCGTCTGGATCGCGCCCGCGACTCTCTGCGATACCGCTCCGAACTGGGCAAGCTCGTCCAGCGTCGGGCCGCCCCAGCCTTCGGCGTGGCGGCGGAGTCGAAGAAAGTACCAGGCGGGAACCTCGTAGCCGTCGGCGACCTCGCACGACCAGGTGTCGTCACGGTAGACGATCGCGGCGTGTTCCGCGGCCTCGAGGTCGCAGGGAAGGCAGTCGGACATGCTGGCAGCCTCCCTGCTACTCGCTACGATATATTCTGCATGCTAGGGCGGAAGCACCGCCCGCACAAGTGCAACCTGCCGACGGGCTCGTCAGCGGCGGTCAGCTCTCTTCGAGCGGCCCGACGTATTCGCGGATGCGCTCCTCGTTGGCGACGAGGTGCAGCCGCAGGGCCTCGGCCATCGCCTCGGAGTCGTCGACGAGTGCCGCGTCGCGCAGCACCCGGTGCGTCTCGTAGCGTCGCGCCCGTTCCGCTTCGGTGATGCGCGTCGGGTCGAACACCAGGTGGGTGTAGCGCTCAGCCGCGACCCACAGCGTGTGCAGTATGCGACCGTCCCATTCGTTGGCGGCCGGATGCACGAGCGCCTCGTGGAAGTCGTAGTGCGCCTGCCAGGCGATATCCGGGTCGGGGTCGCGACTGAGCTCCAGCAACTCGTTGAGCCGATCGACCTCGGCCGCGCTGCGTGCGCCGCTGGACGCGCCGGCCAGGGGTAGCTCGACGACGTAGCGGAGGCGGTAGATGGCATCCAGGTCGGCCATGCTGAGCGGAACGACGCTCGCACTCCTCGCCTGGCGCAACACGATGAGCCCCTGCGACTCCAGCCTTCGCAGGGCCTCACGGATCGGGATGTGGCTGACGCCGAGTTGCTCGGCGAGGTTGCGGATGGAGAACTGCTCGCCCGGCGCGAGCGTGCCTGTAAGAACAGCGCGGCGGATCTCGGCGGTGACCAGGTCGACGGCGGAGCTGTTCGCGGAGGCGACCGACCGCACCTGCCCTTGCAACGCCATCTGTGCTCCTCGAAAAGTTCTCGTCACATCCTGCCACGCCGGATGTAGCGTGGCCGCCAGCGCAATCTGTCATGGTCGCATCGCGATCGCCACTGTATAAGATATATCCTGACTCCACGCACCGGACACTTCGAGTCCACCACCCATCTCAAAGGAGAGAGAAAATGCCGGAGAACATGGCGAAGGATCGCCCGGCCAATCCGCCCAAACTGCACCACACCACCTTCACCACCCTGCGGATGCCGCAGATGGTGGCCTGGTACGGGCTGGTCTGCGGGCTGCAGCCCGTGTTCCAGAGCGACGAGGCATCCTGGCTCACCAACGACGAGGCGAACCACCGCATCGCGTTGCTTTCGCCGCCCGGCCTGAAGCACCCGACCGACAAGGGCCACGAGACGGGCATCCACCACACGGCCTTCGAGTTCGCGACGTTCGACATGTGGATGAACAACTACATCCGGCTTCGCGACAAGGGCGTGCTTCCGTTCCTGCAGCTCGACCACGGCATCACGATGTCGGTCTACTACCAGGACCCCGACGGCAACGGCGTCGAGATCCAGGTCGACGGCTTCGGCGACTGGGCCGACTCGAGCGAGTGGATCGCCAACGCGAAGGAGTTCGCCGCGAACCCGATCGGCACCTTCTTCGATGCCGAGAAGCTGGTCGAGGCGAGGGACGCCGGTCTGTCCTTCAAAGAGATCCACGAGCGCACTCGTGCAGGCGAATACCTGCCGGCCGTGATCCCCGAGGACATCTTCCTGCCCGAGGTGTGGTGACCGAGAGCGCGCGGAATGGCGGGCACTGGCCGGTCGTCATCGTCGGCGGCGGCCCGGTCGGGCTGACCACAGCGCTCGAACTCGCCCACCACGGTGTCGGCTGCCTGGTCGTGGAGCCTCGCGCCGTCGTGGAGCACTCGCGGCCGCGGGCCAAGACCACCTCGGCGCGATCGATGGAGTTGTATCGCAGGCTGGGCGCCGCCGACGAGATCCGCCGAAGGGCGACGATCCCCGTCGAGTGGTCCGACCAGATCCGGTTCTGCACGACGGCGACCGGTCACGAGATCACTCGCCTCACGGGCGTGCTCGGACTCGAACTGATGGGCAGCGACCTGACCTCCGAGGGTGCGCAGCAGGTTACGCAGCCGATCGTCGAAGAAGCGCTGCGGGCGATGCTCGAACAGCGGCAGGGTGTGGCCACTCAGTTCGGCAGCCGGGTCGTCGAGGTCGACCTCACCGGCGAGCGACCCCTGGTGCGGCTCGAAGCCGCCGACGGCACGCGCTCCACCGTGACCTGCGACTATCTGGTGGGCGCCGACGGCTCTCGAAGTGTTGTGCGGGACGCGCTCGGGGCGCACTATGTCGGCGCTGCGGGTGGTCGACCCAACGTCAACATCACCTTCCGATCCCGGATGCTGGTCGAACTTCTGCGCGACCGGCCGGCGATCCATCACTGGATCCTGAACCCGGCGTTCCCCGGCGTGATCGGACCGCTCGCTCTGGATGGCACGTGGTGGGCCATCGCGACGGGAACGGAATCGATTGACAGCGACGAAGACGCGGTCGACCTCGTGCGCGGACTGGCCGGCGCCGACATCGACGTCGAGGTGCTGGCGACCGACCCGTGGCAGGCCCGACTGCTGCTCGCCGACTCGTACGGTCGCGAGCGCACCTACCTGGTGGGAGACGCGGCGCACCAGAACCCGCCCTGGGGCGGCCACGGCTTCAACACCGGGGTCGGGGACGCCGTCAACCTCGCCTGGAAGATCGCAGCCGTTCTGAACGGCTGGGCCCCGACCGAGCTTCTCGCGAGCTACGAGGCCGAACGCCGACCGGTGGCACAGCAGACCATCGACCTCGCAGCGACCAACATGCGCGCGCTGGCGATCGACCTGACGTCCCCCGAGCTCATGGCCGACGGCGCCCCGGGGGAGAGCGCTCGCGCCGCAGCCGCCGTGGTGATCGAAGACGTCAAGCGTGCCGAGTTCTACAGCCTCGGCCTTGTGCTCGGATACGGGTACGGCCCGGACTCGGCGCTCCAGTCACCGACGGCCGAGCTGTACACCCCGATCGCGGCCCCGGGAAACCGGCTGCCGCACAGCAGGAACGCGGCCGGAGACTCGCTGTTCGACCTGCTCGGCCCCGAGTTCACCCTGCTCGGGGCGGCTGGCGATGTATGGCGCGCCGCGGCAGACGTCCGGCGCCTGCCGCTGTCGATCGTCGATCCGGCTGCGCACGGCTTTGCGTCCGCGGCCGCCGACCGGCTCGTGCTCGTGCGCCCCGACCAGCACATCGCGTGGCTGGGATCGACCGACGCGGATCCCGACCTCGTGTTCGACGCGGCACTGCTCGGCTTCGGCGCGAGCACCGCGGTGGCACCCATTCCCGACTGAGTAAAGGTACGAACATGCGCACTGCCAACAACGCCGGCCGTCTCGCCCTGGTGCACGGTGACCGCCTCCTCGATGTCGAACGCGCCAGCGATGGAGTATTCGCGGCCGACCCGATGGCGGCGTTCGAGCGCTGGGACGAGCTTGCGGCCTGGGCGCGCACTGTAGACGTCGGTGCGCATCCGGATTCGTCGCCGCTGGAGCACGCGGTGCTGGACGCGCCGTCCCCACGGCCGCGGCAGGTGATCGGCATCGGGCTCAACTATGCCGACCACGCCGCAGAGTCGGGGCTGCCGCTGCCCGACGCCCCCGTCGTGTTCACGAAGTTCCCGTCGTCGGTCGCCGGCCCGGACGTCGACGTCGCGCTTCCCGGTGCGACCGTGGACTGGGAGGCCGAACTGGTCGTGGTGATCGCCAAGGGCGGCCGTCACATCCCGCTGGCGCAGGCCCGGTCGCACGTCGCCGGGTTCACCGTGGGCCAGGACCTCTCGGAGCGCACGGTCCAATGGCAGGGCCAGCCCGCGCAGTTCAGCATGGGCAAATCGTTCGAGAACTTCGCGCCCATCGGCCCGGTCATCGTGACTCTCGACGAGCTGGCCGACCCCGAACGGTTGACCCTCACGACCACGATCGTGAGCGAAGACGGCACCCGCACCCAGGTGCAGAACGGCAGCACTGACCAGCTAATCTTCGGCGTCGACGACCTGGTTTCGCGGTTGTCGCAGACGATCGAGCTGTTTCCCGGGGATCTGATCTTCACGGGCACTCCTCCCGGGGTCGGAGCAGGCCGCGACCCCAAGCGGTTCCTGGTGTCCGGGGAGAGCCTGGTCACCGAGATCGAGGAGATCGGGTTCATCACGCAGCGCTTCGTCGACGGCCAACGATGAGGGTCATTGCCCTTGAGGAGCACGTGCTGCCCCGCGACATCATCGAGGCCGCCGGCATCGACATCGGCCTGCGCGCCGGCAAGCGCGCCGACCAGCTCGACGAGATGGGCGAGGGTCGCATCCGGGTCATGGACGAGGCTGGCATCGACCTGCAGGTGCTCTCGGCGCTCAGCAACACCGTTCAGGATCTCGAGCCCGCACTGTCGGTGTCGGTGAACCGGCAGATCAACGACCGGATGGCGCAGACGGTCGCGCGGTACCCCGACCGCTTTCGCGCGTTCGCCGCGCTGCCCATGACCGACCCCGCCGGCGCCGTCGACGAACTCGAACGCTGTGTCGGCGAACTCGGCTTCCTCGGCGCGATGATCCACGGCCAGACGCGCGGGGTGTTTCTCGATCATCCGTCGGTGCTGCCTCTCCTCGCGGCGGCCGAGCGACTCGAGGTGCCCATCTATCTTCATCCGGCACCGCCGCCCGCCGCGGTGAGGCAGACGTACTATTCGGGGCTTTCCGAAGAGGTCGAGGCCTGCCTGTCGACCTCTGGATGGGGCTGGCACTCCGAGACGGCGATGCACGTGCTGAGGATGGTCGCCGGGGGAGTGTTTGAGCAGCTGCCGCAGCTGAAACTCATCGTCGGGCACATGGGCGAGGGGCTGCCCTTCCATCTCGACCGCATCGAGTCAATGCTGTCGCCGGTGGTCACCGGGAACACGCTGAGCGTCGCCGAAACGCTGCGCCGCAATCTCTACCTCACGACCTCCGGTTACAACACGGCGACCCCGCTCGTCTGCGCGCTCGCGGCATTCGGCGTCGACCACATCATGTTCTCGGTGGACCACCCGTTTGCGAGCAGCGACCAGGCGACCGAGTTTCTTCGCTCCGCGCCGGTCACCGACGCGGACCGGGAAAAGATCGCGCACGCGAACGTCGAATCGCTTCTCGGCATCAACTAAGGAGAAACAGGAATGACTCTCGTCGAGGCAGGCGGCACCACCGTCACTTCCCACTTCGTCAACGGAGCGTGGACGGCTACGGGCGGGCCGACCTTTCCCGTCTACAACCCCCTGAACGACGAGCTCTTCGCCGAGGCGGCCGCCGGCACCGCCGCGGATGCAGCGACCGCGGTTGCCGCGGCGGCCGCAGCGTTTCCGGCCTGGGCCGCGATGGCGCCGGGAGCACGACAGGCGCTCTTTCTGCGGGCGGCCGACATCGTCGAACGGCGCACCGAGGAGCTCGTCAGGCTCATGGCGCTCGAGGGCGGCGCGAGCAGGGCGTTCTCGTCGTTCCAGATCCGCCTCTCCGCCGCCATGCTGCGCCAGGCGGCCGGCTGGGGCTACCTGCCTCAGGGCGACGTAATCCTCAGCGACACCCCGGGCCGAACCGCGACGGTCACCCGTAAACCGCTGGGGGTCGTTGCGGGCTTCACGCCATGGAATGGCGCCTTCTACCTCGCCTGGCGCACCTTCCTGCTGCCCATGGCGTTCGGCAACACGACCGTCATCAAGCCGTCGGAGCTCGCCCCGATCTCGTCGGGGCTGGTGCACGCCGAGATCCTTGCCGAGGCCGGCTTCCCCGCGGGCACCTTCAATGTCGTCACCAACGCTCCGGACGGCGCGGCCGCGATCGCGGAGGTGTTCTTCACCAGCCCCGACGTTCGAGTTATCAACTTCACGGGGTCGGACACGACGGCGCGCATCCTGGGTGAACGCGCCGGTCGAGCGCTGAAGCGCATGGTGCTCGAGCTGGGCGGGTTCAACCCAGCCATCATTCTCGACGACGCCGACGTCGAGGAATCGGTCAAAGCCGTCACGTTCGGCGCCTTCCTGCACCAGGGCCAGGTATGCATGAACACGCGCAAGGTGTACGTCGCCCGGTCGCTGCACGATGAGTTCGTGGCGAGATTGACGGCGCGCGTCGAGTCGCTGAAGACCGGCGACCCGATCGACCCGACCGTCATCATCGGACCCCTCATCAACGATCGTGCAGTGGAGCAGATCGCCGACCGAGTCAGGGACGCCGTGGATCGCGGGGCGACGCTGGTCACGGGCGGCACAGCGAACGGGCGGATCTACGCTCCGACCATTCTCACCGACGTGCCCGCGGACGCGATCTGCACGACCGGAGCGGACGAGACGTTCGGACCGCTCCTCGTGATCGAGGCCTTCGACGACGTCGAGGATGCACTGCGAAAAGCTCAGAACACGCCATACGGCCTGACGGCGTCGATCATGACGGGGGATCGCGCTCGGGGCCTGCGCATCGCCGATCGCTTCGATGCGGGAATCGTGCACGTCAACGGACCGACGATGGCGAGCGAGGCGGCGCTGCCGGTCGGCGGCGTCAAGAACAGCGGGTGGGGCCGATCCGGGTACTACTCGATCGAGGACTTCACCGAGCACCGCCTTGTCACGGTGAGCAGCGAACCCGGCCGGTATCCGTTCTGATGAGGCTGACCGGCAATACGATCCTCATCACCGGTGGCGCATCCGGAATCGGGCGTGGCCTGGCTGAAGCGCTGCACGAACGCGGCAACAGGGTGATCGTCGCCGACCGCAACCGCGATGGACTCGCCGAGGTGGTCGCTGCGAATCCCGGAATGCACTCGCTCTGGCTCGACCTCGCCGATGCGCGGAGCATCGCGACGGCCGTGACGCAACTGCTCGCCGAGCATCCGTCGCTCAACGCCGTCTTCAGCAATGCCGGGATCATGTTCGCGGATGACCCGACCGCACCCGTCGACGACGAACGGCTGACGACGATCGTCGCCATCAACCTGCTCGCGCCCATCCGGCTCATCTCCGCGCTCATCGAGCACCTGAAGGCACAGGATTCGGCCACCATCGCGGTCACGACGTCGATGCTCGGGTACGCGCCACTGGCGTCGTCGTCGATGTACTCCGCGACGAAGGCGGGGCTCCACTCGTATGTGCTTTCGCTGCGCTACGCCCTGCGCGGCACGACGGTGGAGGTGCTGGAGATCGCGCCCCCCTATACGCGCACGGCACTCATGGAGGTGAACCTTGTGGACCCACGCACGATGCCGCTCGAGGACTTTCTCGCGCAAACCCTCGCGGTGCTCGAGACCGACGAGGTCGAGATCCTGGTCGAACGCGCGCGCCAGCGGGCCGACGAACAGAGGCCGGATGAGATCGGAGTGACGACGCGGTTCAATGACATGATGCGCGGGGTGTGACCGGTCGCCCCGGACTGGGGACAAACGAATCGGGCGATCTTCCCGAAGAATTGATGTCGCGCTCAGGAAGAGCGCCGAGTCAGGGGAAATCGTCAACGTGAATCGCCTCGTCGCGTCCATCGCCAGTGCACTTGTGGGCGGAGCCGTCATGGCAGGAGTCTCTCTGCCCGCCGCCGCTGTCGCTCCGTCGACCAGCCAGGACGCCCAGTATTCGACCAGGGCCCTGACCCAGCTGAACTACCTTGAGGCGGCGATCGCCGCCGCGGGGGCGTGCGGTCTTCCCGCCTCCAGCCTGTCCAACCTCATCAGCGCGGTCGTCGCGTCGCCCCTGGCCGCCGCCGCGCAGCCGCGGCTCAGCCCCACCACGGTGTGTGCCAACATCAATGCTGTGGCAGACACCAGGATCTCCGGGTCTGCGCTGACCAGCATGTGGGCCTGGGGCAACTCGGTGTCCCCGTCGCAGGATGCGCGTGGCCTCGGCGAGGCGGCCTTTGTTCCTCAGACGATCGCCGCCTACTCGGCCGCGAAGAAGCTCGACAACGTGAGGCTCAGCGTTCCGTGGGCCGCCGACCAGGGCGACGCCATTCGCTCGTGGGTCGGCGCGACGGTTGCGGCCCTGCGCGCCAACGGGCAGACCGTCTCGGCGCTCGGCGGAGACGCGCAGTGGGTTTCGAACCCGTCGCTCGTGTCGCAGTGGATCACCGCGGCGCATGCGGCTGCCGCCTTCACGAGCATCCAGCTGGATGTCGAACCGTGGGTGACGACTCCCAACTGGACAACGAACCCGGCTGCCATCGCGAGCTACGTGGCGTTGGTCAGCCAGGCCCAGGCAACTGCGCACTCCCTCGGGTTGACTCTCGGCATTGACGCTCCCTGGTGGCTGTCGACCACGCCGTATCTCTCCGGAACAGTGCTCAGCGCGCTGCTCCCTCATGTCGACACGGTCTCGATCGTCGCGTTCTCAGACCACGCCGGCGGCACCGATGGCATCATCGCCCAGGCGTGGCCCGCGGTCGAGCAGGCGAGCGCGACGCTGACCCCGTTCACGATCGGGGTGCAGACCTCGTCGGACACGGTGTCGGGAGGCGCGCAGTACACGTTCGCCGACAAGGGTTCGGCCG
Source organism: uncultured Actinomycetota bacterium (assembly GCA_963738535.1). Lineage (GTDB taxonomy): Bacteria > Actinomycetota > Actinomycetes > Actinomycetales > Microbacteriaceae > Galbitalea. The sequence goes on along the minus strand of CAVTXB010000004.1, from coordinate 189,423 downwards.
CGCTCGAGTCGGAGAGCGCGAAGGTTCGCGCGGCGTACGCCGCCCACCTCGGGTATTCGGGAGTGACCGTCGAGGAGTATCTCAGCTGGCGGAGCCTGGGCAAGTAGTCTCTCTGCTCGCCCATCGTCGTGACGGCCCTGCTGTTGCGTGATGGCAGCCGAGTAGTGGACAATCGCGAAACGCGGGTCGTCGGTACCTGTCGCCGTCGAAAGGTCATGAAATGAGTGGATTCAAGTCGTTCCTGCTTCGCGGAAACCTTGTCGATCTTGCCGTTGCATTTGTCATCGGTGCTGCGTTCGCCGGCCTGGTGACGGGACTGGTTACCGACTTCATCACCCCGCTGATTGCCGCGATCGGCGGAAAACCGAGCTTCGACAACCTCTACTTCACCCTCAACAACTCGAAGTTCCTGTACGGCCACTTCCTGAACCTGCTGATTTCCTTCCTGATCGTCGCGGTGGTGATGTACTTCCTGGTCGTTCTGCCCTTCTCGAAGCTGCTCGAGCGGTTTCGTCCTACGCCGGAGGCGCCGGCGCCCGTTCAGGAATGCCCGCACTGCCTGTCGTCCATCCCTGCGGCCGCGACGGTGTGCGCGTTCTGCACCCGGGATGTGGCCGAGCCTGCGGCCGGCCATGGGGCGCACGTCTGACCGATCCACGACTTGCTCACTTACAATGAGTAAGTGACGAACGCACATGCCAGTGGATACGAATCGATCGACGATGACCTGTGTCGCGGCTTCCAGGCACATCTCGAAATAGTCGGGCGTCGCTGGACGTCCGCCATCCTGCTGGCCGGGATGCGCGGGGCGACGCGGTTCAGCGAGTACCGGGCCATGATCGACGGCATCTCGGACCGGCTGCTGACGCAACGGCTCAAGGAACTCGAAGCCGAGGGGTTCGTGCGGCGCACCGTGCAGCCGACGACGCCCGTGAGCATCCGCTACGAGCTGACCGACAAGGCACGCGAGCTCATGGCCATCCTTCAGCCGCTCACCAGCTGGAGCATGGCGCACGATCACAACACCGCCCGACGCACTAAAAGTAAGCGACTTACCTCAACATTGCGCGCGGTCGACTGACGTCGCAGGCTTGGTGCATGACGGACTACGGGCATGACCTGCGCTTCGGTACTTTCATCACCCCCGGTAACACGCAACCCGAACTGCCGGTCTCGCTCGCGCAACTGAGCGAGCAGCTCGGCTACGACCTCGTCACCTTCCAGGACCACCCCTACCAGCCCGGCTTTCTCGACACGTGGACGCTGCTCAGCTGGGTTGCCGCGCGCACTCACACGATCCACCTCTCCGGCAACGTGCTCAACCTCCCCCTGCGCCCACCGGCGGTTCTCGCCCGCGCCGCGGCCAGCCTCGACCTGCTCTCGGATGGTCGCTTCGAGCTCGGCCTCGGGGCGGGGGGATTCTGGGATGCCGTCGGCGCTATGGGTGGCCGCCAGCTCACTCCCGGACAGGGTGTCGACGCGCTCTCGGAGGCCATCGACGTCATCCGTGGCATCTGGAATGTCGACGATCGCTCGGTGCTTCGAGTGCCCGGCGAGTACTACCACCTGGATGGCGCGAAGCGCGGCCCCGCGACACCTCACCCGATTCCGATCTGGCTCGGGGCGCTGAAGCCCAGGATGCTGCGACTCATCGGCCGCAAGGCCGACGGCTGGCTGCCGTCGCTGATGTACCTGAAGCCGGGCGAACTCCAGATCGGCAACCAGACGATCGACGACGCGGCGGTGGCCGCCGGTCGCGATCCGCGAGAAATCCGGCGGCTGGCCAACATCGCGGGCGCCTTCGGAGCGCAACGCACGACTACCTTCACGGGCCCCGCGGCGACCTGGGTCGACGACCTGCTTCCCCTCATCCTCGACGACGGCGTGAGCACGGTCATCCTGGCGTCCGATGATGCCGCCACCCTGCGGCAGTTCGCCGAGGAGGTCATTCCCGTCGTGCGTGAGCGCGTGGCCTCCGAACGATCCGTCGCGGGCACCGCGATGGGCCGTGTTCGCGGGCCGATCGTGCTCGCGCAGCGGCGCGAGGGAATCCGCTACGACGAGCTGCCGGCGTCCCTCCTCGAGCATGCGGTCGAGCCCGGAGACGCGCGTTACCCGCGCGTGCGCTCCACCTATCTGCGTCGCGGCGCACCGGGGCTGGTTCTGCCGGTGCGCTCCGTCGCGCAGGTCGCCGAAGCTCTCGCGTTCGCCCGGGCGCAACACGTGCCGCTCGGCGTGCGCAGCGGTGGACACGGCATCAGTGGGCGGTCCACCAATGACGGCGGAATCGTCATCGACCTCCGGGCGCTGGCCTCGATCGAGGTGCTCGATCAGTCCCGCCGCCTGGTGCGCGTCGGCGCGGGAGCGCTGTGGTCCGAGGTTGCCGCCGCTCTCGAGCCGCACGGCTGGGCTCTGACCTCGGGCGACTACGGCGGGGTCGGGGTCGGCGGGCTCGCGACGGCGGGCGGCGTCGGATGGTTCGCCCGGGAGCACGGCCTCACGATCGACCACCTCGCGCGGGTGCACGTCGTGCTCGCCGACGGTTCGGAGGTTGACGCGAGCCACGACGAGAATCCCGACCTCTTCTGGGCGATGAGGGGAGCGGGTGCCAACTTCGGCATCGCCACCTCATTCGATTTCGTGGTCGACGAGGTCGGCGACGCTGTCGGCCATGCGCAGCTGGTGTTCGACGCATCCGATACCGAGCAGTTCCTGCTCGACTGGGGCAGCGCGATCGAAGCCGCGCCCCGTGAGCTGACGGCCCAGGTCATCCTGAGTCCGCCGCGCGGGGGACGAATCCTCGCGCAGGCGCTCGCGGTCGTCGACAGCAGCGATCCCGACGAGATCATCGCCGCGCTGCAGCCGCTGGCCGACATCGCCCCGCTCGTGCAGCAGTCGGTGCAACTCGTTCCGTACTCGGGCGTCATGGCGAATGTGCAGCCCGGCGATCACGACGGGCAGGGCGAACCGGTCGCACGCTCGGGCCTGCTCGACCACATCACGCCCGAGTTCGCGGCGGTTGCCGCGTCGATGCTCGAGCGCCGTGTCAGCTATTTCTTCTCGATCCGTGCCGTCGGCGAGGCGGTGGCGGATGTCGCGTCCGAGGAGACCGCGTATGCGAACCGGTCGGCCAACTTTTCGGTCGCCGCGTTCGGCGCGAACGAGCAGCAGTTCGACGAGGAGTGGGATGCCCTGCGCCCCCAGTTCTCGGGTCTCTACCTGAGCTTCGAGACGGACACCCGCGCCGGCCGCCTCGAGGAGGCGTTTCCGGGCGCCACGCTCGAGCGCCTGCGGGAGCTCAAGGCGAGGTACGACCCGGACAACGTCTTCCGCGACAACTTCAATATCGTTCCATTGCCGGTGGCGCTGTAGGGGCTACCCGCGACCCATCCTCGATCGCCCATTCGAGGACTGCGCCCGCGAGCCACCGGTAACCTGATGTCAGGTCGGGCAGCGTCGCCGAAGGGGATAGTTCGAGGAGAGCGGGCACGATGGCGCAACTGGCATCCGACGTGGTCATTGTGGGCGGAGGCATAGCGGGTCTGTCGCTCGCTGCAGCAATCGGCGGTCGCCAGTCAGTCGTGCTGGTCGAGGCCGAGAGCAGCTTCGCGTTTCACACGAGCTCACGGTCCGCGCAGCAGATGCAACCGACCTACGGCCCCGCGGAGGTGCGCGCCATCACGCGCGCCAGCATCACGCTGGTGCAGCAGATCGCGCGGTCGAGCGGAGCGGACATCCTGTCACCCCGACCTCTGCTCTGGTGCGGATTCGGCGATACCGAAACGTCCCTGGCCGACGTCATCGCGCACGTCCCCGGTGTGTCCGAGCTCACGACCACGCAGGCACTGCAGATGCTGCCGGTTCTGCGAGGCGACCTCCTCGTCTATGCCGGCATCGACCGGGACGCGCACCAGGTGGATGTGCCGGCCCTGCTGGGGTGGTACCAGGCGCAGGCCGAACGCGCCGGCGCCACCCTCATCACAAACGCCCCGGTTCGCATGGCGACCCGCACGGGTGGGTCCTGGATCATCGACGCCGGCGAGCACCGAATCAGCTCACCGGTGGTGGTCAATGCGTCCGGCGCCTGGGCGGACACCGTCGCGTCCCTGTTCGGCCAGCCGTCGAAAGGCCTGCACCCGTATCGTCGCACCGTGGTGATCGCGGATGCCCGGGGCGCAGCGGTCGACCCCGACTGGCCGATGGCAGGTGACTTCGACGACACCTTCTACTTTCGCTCCGCTGGTACTCAGGTGCTCGCCTCCCCGATGGAGGATGTCGTCACGACACCGCAGGACGCGCGGCCGGAGCGGGCGGATATCGACACCGTGCTCGCCCGGGTGAACGCGGCAACCACACTCGACCTGGTCGAATCCCGCGCCTGGACGGGGTTGCGCACTCTCGCGGCCGACGGCCTTCCGGTGGTCGGCTGGGGCGATGCCGAGCACACGTTCTACTGGCTGGCAGGGCAGGGCGGGTACGGCATCCAGACATCGGCGGCCATTGCGCGGTTCGTCGCATCGCACCTCTGCGAAGAGACTGCGGAGCTCCCCGGTGACGCGATCGATGCGTTCGCCGGGCTCGAGGCATCCCGCCTCTGACCGCCTCCCGCTACTTCTTCGCTCGGCGCACCACGGCTCGCAGGTGGTAGTCGCGCACGTCGTCCCCAGAGAGGGTGAACAGGATCGCGAGGTCGAGTCCCAGGCCGATCGCCCAGACGATCTTCGCGAACTCTCCCGCGTCGTGCCCGAGCAGCAGCGCCGCCACGATCGCGCCGAGGCTCACCGTCATCGCGATGACTCTCGCCACCGGATGCCCGTTGAAAGTGCGGCGCGCGACCACCACCCAGGCCACCCCGCTGGCGACAACGGCCGCGAGCCCCAGCCACCAGGCGGATGTCGCCACGGGCGCCCCGGTGGCGGCGACGGTGACAATCGCAGCCGCGAGGCGCAGGAGCATCAGCAGTCCGCCGCTGTAGAGCGCCAGTGGTCGCTTCGACTGGTTGGACGCCGCAGTGTCGCGCACCGTGACGAGCACAGCGCGGGCCTGCGACGCGAGGTCGAGCTGTGCGACAGGCTTCGTGGCACCGGCAGCGGAGGACTGCTTGGCTCTCACCTTTGTGAGATCGACGACGGGAAGGTTGCCGTCGGTCTCGATCGCATCGCCGCCTCCGTTGCGCGAGTGGTACCCGGACGAGAAATGCGGGATAACGCTTTTTGTCGCGGCCTTGTTGGCGTTGAGGAGGGTGTCGACCACGTGGTCGCGTTCCACGTCGGTGTCATCGGCGACCTTGTGCGTCACCTGCAGGGTGAAGTCGGAGATGCCGACCTTGCGGTCGAAGGTTGCGGCGCCGACCCAGTCGACCGCGGTGCCACCCGGCAGCCGCCACCCGGGCGCCGCCGCCCAGAACCGCACGTGGTGCCGCTGCGAGGGGCTGCCGGCGACCTCCTGCTCCCACGCGAAATCCTGGATGCGGCCGAAGAGGTAGAGCGCGCTGACGGGAGCCGTAGGGTAGGGGTGCCGCGACAGCGTCGACACCACGATGCGCAGGCCACTGCGGAATCCGAGTTCGTCGGCACGCCGCCACCCGGCGGCCGTCATGGCCGAGACCACCTGCTGCTCGCTCCCGAGCAGAGCAACATTGACCGGGTCGCCGAGAAGTCCTTCGTGGATGCGGGTGCGACCGATGAAGTAGTCGGGCACGTAGATGTGCGCCAGGATCGTCTGCACGCGCGGCAGCAGCAGGTAGGCGACGAGCACCCAGAGCACGATCGCGAGCCACCAGTCGTGCCAGCCGCCGAGCACGATCCGGTCGACGGTCAGGTAGACCATCCATCCGGCGGCCGCCGCGCCCAGGCCGAAGAACAGCCCGTCGATGGTGCGCAGCGCTCGGGCCAGACGCTCACCACGGGCGGGCGGCGTCGCCCTGGGTCTGCGAGTGCTCACCCCTGAACTCTAGAAGGCTGCCCGCGCACCTGCGAAGCACATGGCGGCGGCCGATAGACTCCCTCGATATGGTCGATCTCGAGCAAAGCCGGCTCCGAACTCACGAGCAGGGAACGGCGCAGTGACTGTGTGCGCCGGCTTCGTCGGCGGGGGGTTCATGGCTGCGGTTCACAGCCGCGCCGCGCGGGCGGCCTCCGCGCGGCTGGTGGCGATCAGTTCATCGTCCGAAGCTCGGGCGCTCGAAGCCGCGACCGCGCTGGGAGTTGAACGGGGCGTCGCGAGCCTGCAAGAACTGCTGTCTGACGCTGAGATCGACGTTGTACATATCTGCACACCCAATGGGATGCATGCCGAGCAGGCCCTGGCAGTCGATTGCTGCCGGCAAGCACGTGGTCTGCGAGAAGCCGCTCGCGACCAATTCCGCCGATGCAGAGGCCATGCTCGCCGCCGCGAATGAGGCCGGCGTCGTGGCGACGGTGCCATTCGTGTACCGATTCCACCCCATGGTCCGCGAGGCGCGGGCACGATTCCAGAACGGCGAGGTCGGGACGGCTGCTCAGCATCAAGGCCTCCTACCTCCAGGACTGGCTGGTCGGCGCCCAGGACGAACAACTGGCGAGTGGATGCCGCTGCCGGAGGACCGTCGCGAGCGTTCGCGGACATCGGCTCGCACCTGGTCGACCTGGTCGAGTTCGTCACCGGGGACCGGATCACCCGAGTGGCAGCGACCAAACGCACGTTCTTCGCGGACCGGCCCACCCACGCCGCGATCACCACCGAAGACGCCGTCGCCGTCGTTCTCGAGACCGCGGGCGGGGCGATCGGACGCTGCTCGTGTCGCAGGTCGCGCCCGGCCGCAAGAACCGGCTGCACTTCGAGATCGCGGGCAGTCGCCGAGAGCCTCGGCTTCGATCAGGAGAACCCGAGACCGCTCTGGCTGGGCCGTCGCGACGGAACTCAGCGTGCTGCCACGCGATGCCGGAGCAGCTGCATCCGGATGCCGCCCGGCTGTCGCTGCGTGCCGCCGGTCACCCGCAGGGCTACCAGGACGCGTTCAACGCCTTCGTTGCCGACAGCTATCGCGCGATCAGCGGCGAAGACCTCGACGGACTGCCCCGCTTCGCGGACGGCCTGCGGGCCGTGCGCGTTACCGAAGCCGTCATTGCGGCAGCGAACGAAGAGCGGTGGGTCGCCATTCCGGCAGCCTGACCCACAACCAGGGAGACATGCACGTGAGCGGATTCGACACATCCGGTAACGCTGTTCACCGGCCAGTGGGCCGACCTGCCGTTCGAGGAGGTCGCGGCGCTCGCGTCGGGCTGGGGCTACGACGGGCTCGAGATTGCGGCATCCGGAGACCACCTCGACCTCGAGCGGGCGGACGAGGATGACGCCTACCTGCGAAGTCCGCCTCGAAATCCTGGACCGCAACAACCTGAAGGTGTTCGCGATCTCGAATCACCTCACCGGCCAGGCGGTGTGCGACGACCCGATCGACTTCCGGCACCAGGCGATCGTGCGTCCCTCCACCTGGGGCGATGGCGATCCCGAGGGTGTTCGGCAGCGCGCTGCCGAAGACATGAAGCGCTCGGCGCGGGTCGCCCGGAAGCTCGGCGTGGACGTCGTCGTCGGCTTCACCGGGTCGAAGATCTGGCCCTACGTCGCGCAGTTCCCGCCGGTGCCCGCCGCCGTGATCGACGCGGGCTACGAGGACTTCGCAACGCGCTGGAACCCGATCCTCGACGTCTTCGACGCCGAGGGTGTGCGGTTCGCGCACGAGGTGCACCCGCAGCGAGATCGCCTACGACTACTGGTCGAGCGTGCGCAGCCTCGAGGCCATCGGACACCGCGCGGCGTTCGGCTTCAACTGGGACCCGAGCCACATGATGTGGCAGAACATCGACCCGGTCGGGTTCATCGTGGACTTCAAGGACCGGATCTACCACGTCGACTGCAAGGACACCCGGATGCGGCCGCACAACGGTCGCGCCGGGGTGCTCGGCTCGCACCTGCCGTGGGGGGATCCCGCGGCGCGGTTGGGACTTCGTCTCCACCGGGCACGGCGACGTGCCGTGGGAGGACGCCTTCCGCGCGCTTGACGCGATCGGGTACGCCGGACCGATCTCGATCGAGTGGGAAGACGCCGGCATGGATCGGCTGCACGGTGCGCCCGAGGCGCTCGCCTACATCCGCTCGCTGCTCTGGAAGTTGCCGAGCGCATCCTTCGACGCCGCCTTCAGCAACCAGTAGCCCAGGGCGGGAGAACGGAGCCTCAGCCGAGCAGCGCCGCGACAACCTCCCGCAGGGGTTGGAGAAGGTCGTCCCTCGACGCCGTCGCGAGAGGCGCGAGGTCGGATGACGACCGCAGAAGCACCATCCCGAGGCCGGTCGACAGCGCGATCTGGGCACGCAGAACGAGTGATTCGCCGTTCGCCATCCCGGGGTGCCAGCCGGCGGCGCGCGCCATCCCTTCGGAGTACCGCCGCAGGATGGTTCGCCTGATCGTCTCGGCCCGGGGATCGCCCGACGACCGCAGCAGCAGCAGCATCTGCAGGCGCGCGGTGTCGTCGCCCGTCGAGTCGTCCGCGAGCTGGTCGACGATCTTGCGGGCCAGGTCGTCGACCGTGACGCCGGCATCCGGTGCGTGGACGAGTTTTTCGCCGGCGCTCGTGATGCACGCCTCGAACAGGCCTTCCTTCGAGCTGAAGTAGCGGTTGATCAGGGCGACGTTGACTCCGGCGTCGGTCGCGATGTCTCGAACGGTCGTGGCGTCGTACCCGTCGAAGGCGAAGCGGCGTCGGGCGGCGTGCAGCAACTGCTGCCGGGTGTGCTCGGCGTCGCGAGCCCGCACCGGTGCGTCGTGCTGCGCGTGGTCATCTCCGGTGACTGACGATGCGAGTGTCATCGAACCCTTTCGCTTCCCGGCCACGGTACACGCCGGAGGTGCCAATGTAAACAGTCATTGACTTGACTGGCCAAGCCGATAGTCTTGCTAATGTCAGCATCCGTTTACAACGGTCCGTTCGCACGTCTCGGAGAACCATGTCAGCCACCATCGCGGCCGCGCAGTCCGGCACCGCCACAACGGGCCGTCGCCGCCCGAACAGCACGCTCATCGTGATCTACCTCGCCCTCGGTGGCCTGTCGTTCGCCGTGCTCCAGTCGCTGGTGGCGCCCGCGCTGTCGACCATCGGCGCAGACCTCAAGACCACCGAGACCGGCGTGAGCTGGATCCTCACCGCCTACCTGCTGTCGGCCTCCGTGCTCACACCGATCTTCGGGCGACTCGGCGACATGGTCGGCAAGCGCCGCGTGCTGATCGTCGTGCTCGCCATCCTGCTGGTCGGCACCGCGCTCTCCGGCCTCGCGCCGAACCTCGGCGTGCTGATCATCGGCCGTGCACTTCAGGGTGCGGCTGGAGCCGTGCTTCCGCTCTCGATCGGAATCGTGCGCGATGAGCTTCCCCACAACCGGGTGAGCGTGGTCATCGGCCTTCTGTCAGCCATCTTCGGCATCGGCGCCGGTGTCGGCATCGTCGCCGCGGGCCCCATCGTCACCGGGCTGAACTGGCACTGGCTGTTCTGGTTCCCGCTCGTGCTCGAGGCCATCGCGCTGGTCGGCGCGATCTTCGGCATCCCCGAGTCGCCCATTCGTAAGCCCGGACATCTCGACATCGTCGGCACGATCGTTCTCGCCGTGTCGCTCGTCTCCATCCTCCTCGCGATCAGCGAAGGCCAGACGTGGCACTGGGGCAACTGGAAGACGGTGAGCCTTCTGATCGTCGGCGCGGTCGCCCTCGTCGCCTTCGTGCTCATCGAACTGCGCGTGAAGGAGCCGCTCATCGACGTGCGCCTCTTCAAATTCAGCGGGGTGTGGACGTCGCACGTCGTGGCGCTGGTGTTCGGCTTCGCGATGTTCGGCACCTTCCTTCTCGTTCCGACGATCCTGCAGCTGCCGACCATCCTCGGCTACGGCTTCGGCAAGACCGTCACCCAGGCGGGCCTCTACCTGCTGCCCACCGTGCTCGCGATGATCGTGCTCGCGCCGCTGGCCGGGCTGCTGATTCGCAAGGTCGGTCCCAAGCCGAGCCTCATCCTGGGCGGACTCTTCGTCACAGCGGCGTTCGTGATCCCGGCGATCGAACACAAGTTCCTCTGGGAGATCGTGCTCTCGGGCGTGCTCACCGGAGCCGGTATCGGCCTCGCTCTCGCCTCGACGTCCAACGCGCTCATCGAGAGCGTGCCGGCGACGCAGACCGGCGAGGCGATCAGCGCCAACACGATCGCCCGCACCATCGGCAGCAGCATCGGCACCGCCGTCGTCGCCGCGATCATCTCGTCGCACACCACCGCCCAGGGCCTGCCGCTCGACAAGGGATTCACGATCGGATTCTGGGCCTGCGCCGGGGCGGGCGTGCTCGCCTTCGTCGGCGCGGTGGCCGCGCCATCGATGAAGCATCGTCGCGAGCAGGCGATGAAGCTGGGCGTCGACGACCTGGATGTGGTGACCGCCGGGTAGCGGCAGGTCACGCGAACGACTCGCGATAGCCTCGGACGATGAACCGTCGCCTGGCACTCCTGGTCGCGGCGGCGTTCTTCATGGAGAACCTCGACGGCACCATCATCCAGACGGCCGTTCCCACCATCGCCCGGGACTTCGGGGTCGGTGCCCTGCAGGTCACCGCATCGATCACCGCCTACCTGCTCGCGGTCGCGATCGGCGTTCCCGCGAGCGGATGGCTGGCGAACCGCTTCGGGACTCGCCGGGTGTTCCTGGCAGCGGTGACGCTCTTCACCCTCGCGTCGGTTGCGTGCGCGCTCTCGCAGGACCTGCCGGAGCTGGTGGCCGCGAGAGTGGCCCAGGGCATCGGGGGAGCGATGATGGTGCCGATCGGTCGACTGGCCGTGCTGCGCGCGGTCGACAAGCGCGACCTGCTCAGTGCGATCGCCTACCTCACGTGGCCGGCGCTTGCCGCCCCGCTCGTTGCGCCGGCACTCGGCGGCATCCTCACCGACACGGTCGGGTGGCACTGGATCTTCCTGATCAACCTTCCGATCGGGCTCGCGTGCCTGGTGGCCGGCCTTCGGCTTCTCTCCCGTGGCGACATGCTCGCGCGCACCCCGTTCGACTGGCCGGGGTTTCTTCTCACCGGGGCGAGCCTTGCGGCGCTCGTGCTCGCGATGCAGGAGGTCACCGCCCCGCGGGTCTCCTGGTGGCTCGCCGGAGCACTGTTCGCGACAGCCGTCGGCGTCGGCTGGGCCGCTGTCGCATGGCTGCGCCGGGCGACGCATCCGCTGCTGAGTTTCGCCGCCCTCCGAACCCACACCTTCCGGGTGGCGAACGCGGGCGGTGGTCTCTACCGAATGCTGGTGTCGTCTGCGCCCCTGCTGTTCACCCTGCTGTTCCAGGTCGCCTTCGGGTGGAGCGCCACGATCGCCGGACTCCTGGTCGTCGCCCTGTTCGCGGGAAACCTGCTCATCAAGCCCTTGACGACGCCGATCATCCGACGGTTCGGTTTTCGAACAGCCATCCTGGCGAGCGACATCGGCGGCGGCGCAGTGTTCGCGCTCGCCGCGCTCCTGGACCGCACCACGGCGGTCTGGGTGATCGTGGGCCTCCTCGTGGTCAGCGGCGCACTGCGGTCGATCGGGTTCACCGCCTACCAGTCGGTGCAGTTCGCCGACATCGACTTCGACGCGACCGTGGACGCGAACTCACTCAGCTCGACCGTGCAGCAGGTCGCCGTCGCTGTCGGGATCGCGTTTGCCGCCGTCGTGGTCCGGGCGTCGACAACCGTCGCGGTGCTCACGGCCGGTCCCTCGGACGGCTGGCTCGGGTACCGCTGGGCGTTCCTGGTTCTCGCTGCGCTGATGATCGTCCCCGCGATCGAGGCAGCCCGCCTGCGGCGTGACGCCGGCTCGCACCTCGTCGCAGCGTGATCGGCTCGAGGCGGCCTACATGCCGAACGCGGGCGCCGTCTGTCGACGGGGAGCGGTGAGCATCCTGCGGAGGCCCTTTCTGATCTTTTTGCCGCGGCCGTTGAACCAGTCGTCGTCGTTGTTGTGAGTTCTGAGCTCGAGGATCATGCCGCCGACACCGAACACCAGGTACCAGAGGGCGTAGGCCGGCTGGCCTGTCGTGAGCGCGAGCAGTCCTTCGGCGACGAACGCCAGGTTCACTGCCCAGCTCGCCACCCGCCGCAGCGAGAGCGCGATGTAGCGCTGGCGGCTGCCGACCACCGCCGCCCGAGACTGCACGGAGAAGAACAGTTCGGCGACGATCAGCCCGAGGATCAGGTAGGTCATCACGAGTCCGACGGTAGTCCGAAATTCGGTGACGGCGCTGGTAGTCCGCTAAGAGCGCACCGAGGGCCACCCGCGCCTTACGGCTCGTCCCAGAGGCGCGTCGACATGTTCCAGAGGCGCTCGGCCAGGTCGGGATCGAGTGCCCACCGTTTGACCCCGTGGGGATGGTCGGCGAGGCTCGCGTCGTCGGCCACCGTGTACGCCTCCCGGCAGTCGTCGAGGTAGTGGCCGCCGGTGTGCGCGAACTCGGGCGCGACGGCGGCCACGAGGGTGGTCGCCGCTCCCTGTCCCAGCGTCTTGTACGTGAAGACGCCCGCCGCCTCCGCCGCGTCGAGCGATTGGCGCTGCCGGGGGGAGAAGTTGCGCTGCAGCCCGGTCGCGATGCCACCCGGGTTCACGGCGTTCGCGACGATGCCGTCGGATGCCCAGCGCCGGGTCGCCTCGACCGCGAACAGCGAGTCGGCGGTCTTCGACTGGGCATAGGCGATCTGGGGGTCGTAGTCGCGACGTGCGAACTGCGGGTCGTCGAAGTCGACTCCTGCTCGCATATGCGCGGTTGAGCTGAGCGCGACCACCCGGGCGCCGCCGCGGTCGGCTGCGCCGGCGGCGAGCGCCGCATGCAGGCCGGTGGCCAGCCGAAAGTGCCCCAGGTGGTTGGTGGCCAGCTGGAGTTCCCAGCCGGAAGGGGTGCGTTCCAGCCCGCTGGTGATGACACCGGCGTTGTTCACGAGCACGTGAAGCGGGCCCTGCCAGCCCGCCACGAACTCGTCGACGCTGTGACGGTCGGCGAGGTCGAGCCGGGCCACCCGGGGCTGCGGCGCGTCGGACCCGTCGACGATCCGCGCAGCGACAACCTCTCCCGCTGCCGTGTTGCGCACGGCGATGGTCACGTCGGCGCCGGCCGATGCCAGCACCCGCGCCGTCTCGGCCCCGATGCCCGATGAGGCGCCCGTGACGATCACGCGCAGCCCCCGGAGGTCGATGCCGCGCACTACGTCGTCTGCGGTGCTCTCGGCGGTGAAGGCGGTCGTCACCGGGCTGTCGGATGTCATGGGGTAACTATACAGAAAAGACAATATTTGTAAAGTGAGTAAGCCGTGCGTTAGCATGGCGTTATGGATGGCCGCACGATCGAGCCGGAGGTCGCCACGGACCGCCGGTCTGAGGTGATGGCGTCGGCCCTGCTCACATTCGCGCGGTTCGGCTACCGCAAGACCTCGATGGACGACATCGCGAAGGCCGCGAAGATCTCCCGCCCCGGCCTCTACTTTCTGTTCGCCTCGAAAGAGGAGCTGTTTCGCGCTGCAGCCTCGCGCGCCCTGGCTGACGACGTGGCGGAGGCCGAGCGCATCCTCGCCGACCGCGGTCGACCCCTGGCTGAACGACTCTCGGATGCGTTCGACTGCTGGGCCGGTCGCTACACCGGGCCCCTCGCCGCTGACATCGCCGCGGTCATCGACGACAACCCCGATCTTCTCGGCGACATCGTGACGTCGGCCCCCCTCCGGTTCGCGGGGCTGGTCGAGGGCGCGCTGGCTCGCAGCGCGACAAAGTCGCAGCGCGACAATGCGACGGCGATCACGCAGACCCTCATCGCCGCTTCGATCGGAATCAAGCACCAGGCGGCCGACCGCGAAAGCTACCGCGAACGACTGGCTGTGGCGATCCGGGTGCTGCTGCACTGACGGGCGGCCCGCCGCGACGGCCCACGGCTTTCGGTGGTCGCGGCTTCAATGTACTGTGTCACTTAACACCGCACGATCGTCGGTGAACAGTTCAGCGAGGAGGCTGGAATGCCGGATACGACCGACACGGGCACGCGAATCGCGATCGTGGGAACCGGCGCGAACGGTGCCGGGATCGGAGCCGACCTCGTCAACGCCGGCCACGATGTCACGTTCATCGAGCAGTGGCCCGCCCACGTCGACGCCATGCGAGCCCGCGGAGTCACCGTCAACCTGCCGAGCGGCGAATCGACGACGACACCGGTCACCGTCGTGAACCTGTGTGAGGTCGCCACCCTTCGCCAGCCCTTCGACGTCGTCTTCGTGCTCGTCAAGGCCTACGACACGCGATGGGCGTGCGAGCTGATCAAGCCACTGCTTCGGCCCACCGGGATCGCCGTCGGCCTGCAGAACGGCATGACCCTCGACGATATGGCCTCCGTGCTCGGGCCGGAGCGTACGCTCGGCGCCGTGATCGAGATCTCCGCCAACATGTTCGAGCCCGGAATCATCAACCGGCAGAGCCCGCGCGACCGGTCCTGGTTCGCGGTCGGCAGTTTCTCGGACCAGACGCGAGGTCGCGAACAGGAGGTGGCCGACATTCTGGGCAGCGCGGGCACCGTGGAGATCTCCGACGACATCCGGTCATCGAAGTGGATGAAGCTGGTCGTCAACGCCGCGGAGCTCGCGCCGTCCGCGGTGCTCGGCCTGCCGCTCGGCGCGGCCGCCCGGCTCCCCGGCATGAGAGACCTCATGGCCGAGGCCGGCAGCGAGGCCATCCGCACGGCCCTCGCGCTCGGAAACCACGCACGACCCATCTTCGGCCTCGACGACGTCGACCTGTCGGAGCCGGACAGGTTCGCCGGCCGGCTCCTCGACCGCGTGCTCACGCACTACACACTGGACGACACCAGGACCACCATCCTGCAGGACTGGATGAAGGGACGCCGGGGCGAGACCGAAGAAATCAACGGCCTCGTCGTGCGGGAGCAGAACCGGCTGGGCGGATCGGCACCCGTGAATGCCCGGGTGCTCGAGCTGGCCCGCCGAATCGAGGCCGGCGACCTGGTGCCGCACCCCTCGAATGCCGGGCTGCTGCTCGGCGAGCGCGTCGCCTGAACGCCAGGAACGACGACACACAGAGTAAGGAAGCACAGCAATGGCCATCTCATCAACCAACCCCGCAACCGGCGTCGTCGAGAAGACCTTCCAGCCGCACACGGCCCAGGAGGTCGACCGTCGAATCGAACGGGCGGTCGCGGCCGTGGCCGCACTGCGGTCGACGACCTACGACGAGCGGGCGGCGTGGATGCTCGCCACAGCGCGGCTGCTCGAGGCCGAGGTCGACGAGGTCGCTCCGATCCTCACCCGCGAGATGGGCAAGACGCTGGTCTCGGCCCGTGCCGAGGTGCTGAAGTGCGCGAAGAACATGCGCTTCTATGCCGCGAATGCCGCGAAGTTCCTCGCCGATGAGCCGCTCGCAACCCCCGCTGATGTCGGCGCCTCGAGGGCCTTCGCCCGCTACGAACCCCTCGGCGTCGTGCTCGCCGTGATGCCGTGGAACTACCCGCTCTGGCAGGTCGTGCGGTTCGCTGCACCCGCGCTGATGGCGGGCAACGCCGGGGTGCTGAAGCACGCCTCGAACGTGCCGCAGTCCGCCCTCTATCTCGACGCGGTCTTCACCCGCGGAGGCTTCCCCGAGGGAGCATTCTCGACACTCCTCATCGGGTCGCGCGAGGTGGATGCGGTGATCACCGACCGGCGCATCAAGGCGGTGACCCTGACCGGCTCCGAGCCGGCGGGGCGGGCGGTGGCGCAGTCGGCCGGGCAGCAGATCAAGAAGGCGGTGCTGGAACTCGGCGGGTCCGATCCGTTCATCGTCATGCCGTCTGCCGACATCGAGGAGGCCGCGCGGGTCGCGGTCAACGCCCGCACCGGAAACAACGGTCAGTCGTGTATCGCCGCGAAGCGATTCATCGTGCACTCCGATGTCTACGAGCGATTCACGGAGAGTTTCGTCAGTCGGATGGCGGCACTGAGGCTCGGTGATCCCATGCTCGAGACCACCGATGTCGGCCCGGTCGCGACCGAGAGCGGGCGCGACGACCTGGTCGAGCTCGTCGACGACGCGCTGGCGAAAGGGGCGTCGGCCCTGACCGGCGGCATTACACCGGATGGACCGGGCTGGTTCTATCCGCCGACGGTCATCGCGGGAGTGACGCCCGCCATGCGCATCCACCTCGAGGAGACCTTCGGGCCGGTGGCGACCCTGTACCGGGTCGAGTCCGCCGAGGAGGCGATCCGCCTGGCGAACGGCACGACCTTCGGACTGAGCTCCGCCATCTGGAGCTCGGACGAAGCAGAACAGGACCGGTTCGCGGCGGAGCTGGATGCCGGCGCCGTGTTCATCAACGGGATGACCGTGTCGTATCCCGAGCTGCCGTTCGGCGGCATCAAGGACTCCGGGTACGGCCGGGAACTCGCCGCCGCGGGCATCCGCGAATTCTGTAACCTCAAGACGATCTGGAAGGCGTAGACGATGGAAGAGTGCATTCATGGCTGAGCTGACGTTCGCCGGGCTTGGCAGCATGGGGTCGGGGATGGCCCGACGGTTGATCTCCGCCGGGCACACGGTGCGCGTCTGGAACCGGTCGCGGGGGCCCGTCGACGAGCTCGTCGACGAGGGGGCCATTGCGGTCGACGATCCGGTCGACCTGTTCGCGGCAGGCCCGGTGTTCTCGATGCTGGCGAACGACGCGGCAGTGACCTCGGTGTTCAGCCGGCACGTTCTCGCCGCAGCGCCCGCGGGCTCGCTGCACGTGAATATGGCCACCGTGGGGGTGCAGACGGCCGACGCCCAGGCGGCCCTGCACGCCGAGTTCGGAATCGGGTACGTCGCCGCGCCGGTGCTCGGCCGACCGAACGTCGCCGCAGACGGCCAGCTGAACATCGTCGCGGCAGGAGACGCCGCCGCGATCGGGTCGGTGCAGCGCTACCTCGACGTGCTCGGCAAGCAGACCTGGAACCTCGGGTCCGCGCCGCGCACCGCCAATCTCGTGAAGCTCGCCGTCAACTTCACCCTGATCCATGCGATCCAGGCGCTCGCGGAGTCGCTGACGCTGGTCGAGGCCGGGGGTGTGGATGCGTCGACCTTCGTCGAAATCATCACGGATGTCGCGTTCACCGGCTCGGCGTACACGGGCTACGGCAAGCTGATCGCCGAGCGGGATTACGAGCCGAAGTTCACTGTCGCACTCGGAGCGAAGGACCTCGGGCTGGTGTCTCAGGCGGCTGACGAGCACGGCCTCGCCCTGCCGTCGGTGCCGGTGCTTCAGCAGGTCTACGCTGCGACCCTGCATGACCCCGAGCTTGCCGAGCTCGACTGGTCGGCGACGGCGGAAGTCACGCGAAAGCAACACCCGCTGGGTGCCTGACCGTGCGATCGACGGCCCAGGGATTCGATCCCGCGGGCGACGACGCTCGGCGCGCGACTGCGCAGCTCGCGGCGCGAGCAGGGCCTCTCGCTGCAGCAACCCGCGGTGCAGGCGGATGTCTCGGCGTCGTTTCGTTCGCAGATCGTCTACGCGCCCGGAGCGATGTCGGCACCGGGCGGAGAGTTGGTCAGCCGCACCGGCCACGAATAGGGGTTCGGCATCTCGGGTGAGGTCCAGGTCACTGTCGGGCAGCGTGTCACGGTGCTCGGCGCGGGCGACTCCATCGTTTTCTCTTCGACGCTGCCGCATGTGCTGGGCAATGTCGGCCGGGTGAACTTTGTCGGTCTCTGGATCGACCACCATTCGTCTCACTGAACGCTCAGGATTCGTCAGGCTTAACACCCCGCCTTCCGCACCAACCGAACGGAAATGCCTTTTTTCGCTCAGAAACCCTGCAAATCCGCCTTCCCAACAACACAATTTGCAACCAATATTCGAAACCTATTGTGAACAGATACGGAGTTTTGTAAAGTGACGCTCAACACATCTCGCCACATCGAAGTTGCGGATGACCAACCTGGAGCACGAATGGCTGACGCAACGAAGCGGGAAGTGACGGGGCTGAAGTCCGCGCGCTTTTCCATTTCCAAAGGGCTCATCACCATTGGCACCGCCACGGTGCTGCTCTACATCCTCAGCGCGATCATCGCCCCGTCGAGTGTGTCGGGCACATCGCTCTCCGGGGGTGTGCTTCCCATCGCCGCCGTGCTCGCGGTCGCGGGGCTCGGCCAGATGCTCGCGATCCAGCAGGGCGGCATCGACCTCTCGGTCGCCGGCGGGATGTCGCTGGCCATCGTCATCGTCACCCACAACCCCGACGGCGTTAACTCCCAGCTGCTCCCCAACGTGCTGCTCGCGCTGGCGTTCGCAATCGTCGCCGGAGTGCTGAACGGACTCATGATCGGCGTGCTCGGTCTCAACCCGATCATCGCGACCCTGGGCATGAACGCGGTGCTCTACGGCGTCAACCTCACGATCTCGGGAGGGCACCCGTACATCACGACCACGCTGCTGGCCTCCATCACCGGCGGTTCGGCATTCGGCATCCCGAACGCTGTCTTCTTCGCCCTCGGCGCCCTCGTGCTCGTCACGGTGCTGGTGCGTCGCACGGTGGCGGGCCGCCGGTTCGAAGCGGTGGGCGCGAACCCGCGCGCGGCGCGCGCGGTGGGGCTCCGAGTCAGGCTGCACCGGTCATCCGCCTACGTCTGGGCGCAGCTGCTCTACTGCGTGGCCGGCATCATGATTGCGGGAATCACGGCCCAGCCGTCTGCCTTCGAGGGCGACAGCTACCTGCTCATCTCCGTTGCGGTCGTGGTGCTGGGAGGCACCTCGCTGCTCGGCGGCCGCGGTTTCCCGCTCTCGACGGTCATCGCCGCGCTGTTCCTCGAGCAGCTCCACCAGTTCGTGCTGGAACTCGGTGTCTCGACCGCGATCCAGACCATCATCCAGGCGATCGCGCTCGCCGTCGGTGTCTCGCTGTACACCGTCAACTGGGCCGCGGTCTGGGCCCGGGTCACCGGGCGGCAGCGGTTCGTGCCCACCGTCTCGACCTGAGCACCATCACCGAAGACCACCACTCAATCCACCACCGAAGACCACCACTAAAACACCCACCGGCGATCGTCGCCGACCCGCGTAACAGAGGCGTTGCGCGTCAATAGGAGGAAAAACAAATGAAACCTCGCACCAAGATCGGAATGGTCGCGATCGCCGTCGCTTCCGTCTCCCTCATCCTGTCTGGTTGTAGCAGCACAGGTTCGACCGCCGGCGGCACGAGCAGCAAAGTCACTCACGTTGCCGGCGCCCCCTCATGGTGTGGAACGAAGAAGATCTCGTTCGCACTCCTCGACGGCTTCGGCGGCAACAGCTGGCGCCTGGTCACGACCGCTTCCGGAAAGCAGGAAGCCCAGAAGTGCCCGAGCGTCACCAAGTTCCTCTACGCCGACGGCCAGGGCAACACGCAGAAGGCCATCTCCGACATCAAGGGCATGGTCTCGACCGGTGTCGGCGCGATGGTCGTCTTCCCCGACGCGGGCAAGGCGGTACTTCCGGCCCTCACCGCGGCCTACAAGGCCGGCGTGGTCACGGTTCCCTACCGCGTGTTCCCCGGCGGCACGGCAGGCGTCAACTACACCAAGTGGATCGGTGACGACTTCGCCAACGACGGCACCAACTGGGGCAACTGGATCGAGAAGAACGTTCCCAAGGGCGGCAACATCCTGTTCATGGGCGGCCCCGCTGGCAACAGCCAGAGTGTGACCGAGTACAACGCGGTGAAGAAGGTGGTCGGCAGCGACTACACGTTCATCGACCAGACCCCGTTCGTGCCCACCAACTGGGACCCGACGCTGACGCAGACCCTCCTGTCGGCGGCCATCGCCAAGTACCCGAAGATCGACGTCATCATCTCCGACTTCGGTCCCACCCTGGTGAGCTCGCTTCCGCTGTTCCCGAAGAGCGGACGCGCCATTCCGGCTCTCGCCACGTCTGACGGAAACTCGCTCGCGTGCTACTGGAAGGACGCCCAGGCAGCGACCCCGTTCAAGATGATGACGGTCGCAACCGGTAACGACAACGTGCGTCTCGCCGTGGACTACGCGGTCGCCAAGGCGACCGGTGGTGCCGTCCCGACGGCCGACTCGTTCAAGGGCCCGGTCTTCGAAGACTCGACCGATCCGAGCAAGCCCGTCGACTGCCAGCCCAGCCTGCCGGGTGACGTCTACCTGTCCGCGCAGATGCCCGGCGCGCAGCAGGCAGCACTCAGCAAGTAGTCCTCCGCTGCAGCCAGCCGGGCCGGCCAGGGAAATCCTGGGCGGCTCGGCTGGCCCAGCACCCTCATGCCCCAAGAAACGCGAAGGCACACCGAAGTGAAGCAGTCCGAGACCGTCGTCACGACGCAAGCGACCCTGGAGATGCGCGGCATCTCGAAGTACTACTCGGGCGTCGCTGCCCTGACCGACGTCTCGGTCGAGATCCGTCCCGGCGAAGTGCACGCCATCCTCGGCGAGAACGGGGCCGGCAAGTCGACGCTGATGAATGTCGCATCGGGCACAGCGCAGCCGGACGCCGGCACCATGGTCTTCGAGGGCACGGCCCTCGGCGCGCTGAGTCCGGGGCTCGCCGCGTCGCTCGGGATCGCGATCGTTCACCAGCACCCCGCCGTTCTTCCCGACCTGACGGTGGAAGAGAATCTGCGTGTCGCCCTGCCCGCCAGCCTGTTCGCAGGAGACGCGGACGCCGCGGTACGCGACATGCTCGCGCGTGTGGACCTGACGGTGCATCCGGGCGACCGAGTCGAGACTCTGACCGTCGCCCAGAAGCACCTGTTGGAAATCGCGAAGGCGTTCGCGATCAAACCCAAGCTGCTGATTCTCGACGAGCCGACCGCGCCGCTCGGCGGCGACGCCGTCGACCTGCTGTTCGCACGGGTTCGCGAGATCGTGGCGACGGGAACGTCGGTCACCTACATCACGCATCGCATGGCGGAGGTGCGCGAGCTCGCAGACCGTGTGACCGTGCTGCGCGATGGCAAGGTGCGCGGCACCTCCGCCGTGACCGACATCACCGACAGCGAGTTGCTCGCCCTGATCGTCGGGCGCGAGCTGAATTCGACCTTCCCGCCCAAACACGTCTCGGTCGCTGATGCCCCCGTGAACTTCCGCCTGGCACACTTCGGCGGACCCGGTTTCATCGACGTGTCGACGGAGGCCCAGCGCGGGCAGATCATCGGTATCGCGGGTGTCGTCGGCAACGGCCAGAGCGAGGTGCTGCGCGCCCTGGCCGGTCTCGAATCGTTCGACGGAACCGTCGAGATCGAGGGCCACGCCTTCGACGGCCACCGCCTGCTGTCGCGCGCCGCATTCATGCCCGCTGACCGGCACGGCGAGGGCCTCATGATGAGCCTGTCGGTGCGCGAGAACGCCGCCATCGCTGCCCTCAAGAAATTCAAGAGCTTCCTGTTCGTGAGCCGAGCCAAGGAGCTCGACCAGGTCGGCGCGTCGCTCGCGTCGCTCTCGGTGAGGGCGCCGTCGATGGATGCCGCAGTCTCGTCGCTGTCCGGCGGAAACCAGCAGAAGGTCGTCATCTCGCGCGCCCTGCTGTCGGATCCCGTACTGCTCATCGCCGACGAACCGACCCAGGGCGTGGATGTCGGTGCGCGCGCCGACATCTACGGGATTCTTCGCGAGGCCTCCGGGTCGCGGCATCCCGGTCATCGTGGCGTCGTCCGATGCGAAGGAGCTCGAAGGGCTCTGCGACCAGGTGCTGGTCATGTCACGAGGCCACGTCGTCGCAACCCTGGTGGGTGATGACATCACCGAGGAGCGCATTGTCACGGCAGCGGTCAGCTCCACGACACAGGCCGTCAATGTCGCGCAGGCCGCCCCGCAGGCGACCCGCTCGTCGGGCGCCCGTCGCTTCATCCAGGGCGACTACGCGCCGAGCGCCCTGGTGGCCGTGGTGATCGTCGCGCTGGCGGCTTACCTCGTCAGCCAGAACCCCGCGTACCTGTCGAACTTCAACATGACCACGCTTCTGACGGCGGCGACGGGCGTCGGCTTCATCGCGCTGGGCCAGACCATCGCGCTGCTGACCGGCGGAATCGACCTGTCGGTCGGCCCGCTCGCCGGGTTCCTCGTCGTCGTCGGATCGTTCTTCATGAACGCGAACAAGTCCGCCGGCCAGGTCGTCGTGGGTCTCGTGCTGATGCTGCTCGTCGCACTCCTGCGGTCGGCCTCGTCAATGGGGCGCTGATCAGGTTCGCCGGCTTCACCCCGATCGCGGCGACCCTGGCGCTGTACATCGCCCTCGGTGGCGTGGCGCTCCTGCTGCGACCGCAGCCGGCCGGCTACTACTCGCAGGGCCTGCAGGACTTCACCAATCTCAGTTTCGGACCGATCCCGCTGTTCATGATCGTGCTCGTCGTGGTGACCATCGTGATGGAGTACTTCCTGCGTCGTCGGCGATGGGGCTGGCGGCTGCGCGCCGTCGGGTCTGACGCCGAGTCGTCCCGTCGCATCGGCATCAGCCTGAACCGCACGGTGATCCTGGGTTACGTCGCGACCGCGGTGCTGGTCTTCGTCGGCGCATTCACGCTGATCGGGCAGTACGGGGTGGGCGACCCCACGCAGGGGCAGTCGTACACGCTCGAGAGCATCACCGCGGTGGTGCTGGGCGGCACGAGCCTGCTCGGCGGCCGCGGCAGTTTCATCGGAACGCTACTGGGCGCCGTGCTGTTGCAGCAGACGCTCAACGCGACCGATTTCCTGCAGCTGGGCACGACCTACCAGTACTACTTCCAGGGGGCGTTGATTCTCGTGGCGGCCATCCTCTACACGGTTGCGCGGATGCGCAGGAGACGGCGGGCGCTCGCCGCCTAGCCGGACGAACGTATAGCAACACTGAACACTACTGTGTAGTATTACTGCACAGACCGCGAACGATGGCTGCGAAGGAGCAGACGAAATGGGAATCCGAGTCGCCGGTCGCACGATTGTGGTCACGGGAGCCGCATCCGGTA
This sequence comes from uncultured Actinomycetota bacterium, assembly GCA_963738535.1. Lineage (GTDB taxonomy): Bacteria > Actinomycetota > Actinomycetes > Actinomycetales > Microbacteriaceae > Galbitalea. The sequence continues at coordinate 166,439 of CAVTXB010000004.1, read as the reverse complement.
TCGGCGCCGCCATCGCGCGGGGATGCGCAGCCGAGGGCGCCGGCGTCGTCATCGCCGACCTCAACCTCGAGGGCGCCGAGGCCGTGGCGGAACAGATCGAGAAGGCCGGCGGAACGGCGATCGCGGTGCACGCCGATGTCGTCGATCGCGAATCGATCGTGCTGGCCGTCCAGGCAGCCGTGCGCCGGTTCGGTCGGCTGGATGTCTTCTTCAACAATGCCGGGATGAATTCGCCCATGACGTTCCTCGACATCACCGAGGCGAACTTCACCACGGTGATGAACGTCAACGCTCTCGGCGTGCTGATCGGCACACAGGAGGCCGCGAGGCAGTTTCTGGCCCAGGGTGCGGCACCCCACGGCTCCCTCGCGGGCAAGATCATCAACACCGCGTCGATCGCCGGGCGCACCGGGTTCCCCAATTTCGCCCCGTACAGCGCGGCGAAGGCCGCCGTGATCTCGCTCACGCAGGCCGCCGCGCGATCGTTCGCGGGCGACCGCATCACGGTCAACGCCTTCGCGCCCGGTGTCGTCGCAACGCCGCTGTGGACCCAGCTCGACAAAGACCTCGCCGCGATCGGCGCCGCGGACGCGGGCTTCGACTCGATGGCCGCCGACATCCTTCTCGGCCGTCCGGCCGAGCCCGAAGACATCGTTCCCACGGCGCTGTTCCTGGCGTCGAGCGACTCCGACTACATCACCGGCCAGGTGATTCCCATCGAAGGCGGAATGATCCTCGTTTGATCGCCGCCCCACAGCACCACAGAAAGGCTTTTCCTCATGGGTACAGCAACATTCGGCACTAACGCCGTCGACTGGGAAGAACGCATCCAGTTCGAACGTCTGCGCGAAGAGCGCCTGGCGCGGCTCAAGGCCGAGCTCGACAAGTCCGACCTCGGTGCGATCCTCGCGTTCGACTTCTCCAACATCCGCTACATGTCGGCGACGCACATCGGCACGTGGGCGATGGACAAGCTGATCCGCTTCTCGCTGCTCACCCGCAACTCCGACCCGATCGTCTGGGACTTCGGGTCCGCGGCCAAGCACCACCAGCTCTACAACCCGTGGCTCTCGACGACGACGGCCGAGATGGACGCCGACCCGCATGCCGCGCACCACGATGCCCCGCGTCCGCGGCTCGAATCGGGCGCCCGCGCGGGCATCTCGACCCTTCGCGGAGCGTTCAACCCCGACGCCGGCATCGCCGATGAGGTTGCGCGCAAGATCAAGCGCGAGCTCGAGAAGTTCGGGGTACTGGGCGAGCCGCTGGGTGTGGACGTCATCGAACTCCCCATCCTGTTCGCCCTGCAGGCGGCGGGCGTCAGCGTCGTCGACGGACAGCAGGTGTTCCTCAACGCGCGCAAGGTCAAGACCGTCGACGAGATCTCGCTGCTCACCCAGGCGGCATCGATGGTGGATGCGGCCTACGACCAGCTGTACGAGTTCCTGAGGCCGGGCGTGCGCGAGAACGAGGCCGTGGGGCTGGTCTCCAAGGTGCTCTACGACCTCGGCTCCGAGTACGTGGAGGGAGTCAACGCCATCTCGGGTGAGCGGTGCTCGCCGCATCCCCACGTCTACTCCGACCGCCTGATCCGCCCGGGCGACCCGGCATTCTTCGACATCCTGCACAGCTACAACGGCTACCGCACGTGCTACTACCGCACGTTCGCGGTCGGCTCGGCGAGCCCGGCGCAGAACGACGCGTACAAGCGAGCCCGCGAATACATGGACCGTGCGATCGCCCTCGTGCGGCCCGGCGCCACCACGGCGGACATCGTCAAGGTGTGGCCGAAGGCCGAGGAATTCGGATTCCCGGACGAAGAGGCCGCATTCGCCCTGCAGTACGGCCACGGCGTGGGACTGTCCATCTGGGAGAAACCGATCTTCTCGCGCCTGGTCTCCATCGATCATCCGGAGACGCTCGTCGAAGGCATGTTCTTCGCCCTCGAGACGTACTGGCCGTCGGCCGACGGCATCGGTGCCGCGCGCATCGAAGAGGAGATCGTGGTCACGGCGACCGGATGCGAGGTGGTCACCAAGTTCCCGGCCGAAGACCTTCTGGTCGCCGGCCAGCGCTACTTCAGCGTCAACGGCCCGCTTCCGGTCGTGCGCAGCTCGCAATCGCACCTCAATACAACGTGGGGTCGAGGCGAAGAATAGGGTGACCGTGGCCTCTCAGCCGACGACTTCTGTGACGAGGACAATCCGATGAAAGCTGCCGTCTACTACGGCGCGCACGACGTGCGTATCGAGACCGTGGCCGACGCCACGCGAGCCGAGGGCGAGGCGTTGCTGCGCGTGCTCCGCACCGGAATGTGCGGCACGGACGCCACGGAGTGGAAAGCGGGTCCACTGACCTTCCCGATCGTGAAACCGCACGCCATCACCGGCCATGTCGGTCCGATGATCTTCGGGCACGAATTCGTCGGCGAGGTCGTCGACGCTGCGCCGGGCGGTCGCTTCGCGGTCGGAGACGTCGTCGCCTCGGGGGCCGGTGTGTCGTGCGGGGAGTGCGATCGCTGCCTCGAGGGCCGCACCAACCTCTGTCGCCGGTACTACACGCTCGGGCTCAACACCAGCGGTGGAATGGCCGAGCTGGTCTCGGTTCCCGAGCGCATTCTCGTGCCAGTGCCCGACGGGCTCGACCTCGACAAGGCGGGGCTCGCGCAGCCGCTCGCCGTCGGGCTGCACGCCGCCCGCCGCTCGGGGGTGGCGGACGGCGACCGGGTCGTGCTCATCGGTGCGGGCGCCATCGGCTCGTTCGTGCTGACCGGCATCCGGTACCTGGCCGACGTCGACCTGAGCGTCATCGACTTTGCCGGCTCGCGCCTCGACCGTGCCGCACGGCTCGGAGCGACCCGCGTGATCGAGGCGGGAGAGGGCGCGCACGACGCGCTGGTCGCCGCGATCGGCCCCGGCGGCGCCGACATCGTGATCGAGGCCAGCGGGGCGCCGGGCCAGCTCAACAACGCGATCTCGATGGTGCGCAACGGCGGAACCATCCTGCAGGTGGGGTTGCCGTCCCGGCAGCAGGAGGTCGACATCCACTCGCTGGTCATGCGCGAGATCTCGGTTCGCACGACGCTCGCACACGTGTGCGGCGACGACCTCGCGCCGGCCCTCGAGATCCTGGGCAGCACCGCCCTGGGTGACGAACTGCTCGACTCCGTGCGCCCGCTCGACGACATCGCCGACCAGCTGGAGCGGCTCGCCACCGGCCAGCTGGAGGGCAAGGTCCTGTTCGATCCATCCCTGAAGGAGAACTGACATGAAAGCAGCGGTCTTCCACGCCGCCCACGACATCCGCGTCGAGGACGTCACCGCGCCCACCGATTCGGATCTCGGTCCGACCGACGTGCTGGTCAGCCCCTACTGGTGCGGCATCTGCGGCACCGACCTGCACGAGTATGCGATGGGCCCGATCGTCACGCCGGCGACGCCGCATCCGCTCAACGGGTCGGTGCTTCCGCAGATCCTCGGGCACGAGTTCTCGGCGGAGGTCATGGCGGTCGGTTCCGCCGTGCGCGGGGTCGAGGTGGGCGACCGGGTCTCGGTCATGCCACTGCTCTTCGATAACCTCTGCTATTACTGCCGCCGCGGGCTCAACCACCTGTGCGTCTCGATGGCGTGCATCGGTCTCAGCTACCGGTGGGGTGGGATCGCCGAACTCGCGATCGTGCCGGTCGCCAACTGCACGGTGCTGCCCGAGTCGGTCAGCGACCTGCAGGGTGCGCTCGTCGAGCCCGGAGCCGTCGCAGCCTACGGGGTCGACACGGCCGGCGTTCGTCCGGGTGACACCGTGCTCATCACCGGGGCCGGCCCCATCGGCGCGCTCGCATCGCTCTACGCTCACTCTCTCGGCGCGCGCGTCATCGTCTCCGAGGTCAACCCGACCAGGGCCGCCCTCGTCAGGAGTTTCGACATCGGGGAGGTCATCGACCCCACGCAGGTCGACGTCGCGGCCTGGATCAAAGACCAGACGGGTGGCATCGGTGCGGATGCCGTCGTCGAGTGCTCGGGCAACGAACGGGCCCTGCAGACAGCCATTGCCGCCGTGCGGTCGGCGGGCCACATCGCGCAGACGGGCCTGCACACCAAGGCCGCGTCGATCCTGCCCATGGTGCTCTCCGAACACGACATCACCCTGTCGGGCACCTGGTGCTACCCGGTCACCGATTTTCCGCGCATCGTCAGCCTGATCGCCAGCGGCCGGTACCCGGTGGAGAAGGTGGTCAGCGCCCAGATCGCGATGGAGGACATCGTTGAGAAGGGTTTCGAGACGCTGCTGTCACCCACCGGCGACCAGGTCAAGGTACTCGTCAACGCCCGCTAGCTCCAACTACACGCCAGGGAATCGACCATGAAAGCATTGCAGTACGCCGCCCAGGACCACGCCGTCGTCGCGGAACTCGTCATCCCCGAGATCGCGGACGACGAGGTGCTGGTCGCCGCGCGCTCGGTGGGGGTGTGCCACTCCGACATCGACCTGCTCGAGGGGCGCTACATCATCCCGTTTCACTACCCGCTGATTCCGGGGCACGAGTGGTCGGGCGAGGTGGTCAAGGTCGGCAGCAGGGTGACGTCGTTCTCGCCCGGTGACAGGGTGGTCGGGGAATGCGTCATCGGCGCCGACCACTTCGGCTTCTCGATCAGCGGTGCCGCCGCCGAGTTCTTCGTCGCCAAACCGTCGTGGCTGCACCGGCTGCCGGATGAGCTCTCGTACACCATGGGCGCGCTCGTCGAGCCGTTCAGCGTCGCGTACTACGCCCTCGTGCGCGCGGGGGGTGTGGACGCGAGCGACACCGTGGTGATCCTTGGTGCCGGCCCGGTCGGACTCGCGGTCACCGCGGCGGCCGCCGCGATGGGTGCCGTCACGGTGGTCGTGGAGCCCTCCGCCGACCGTCGTGCTGCGGCGAGCTCGCTGGGCGCCGCGCACACGGTCGACCCGTCCGGTGTCGACGAGCTGCTCGAGACGCTGACGGGCGGTCGCGGAGCCGACCTGGTGGTCGAGGTGAGCGGTCGCCCGGACGTCATGGCGCGCTCGCTCGAGCTCGTCGCCTTCCAGGGCCGCATCGCCTACATCGGAATCGATGTCGGTCGCGAGGCTCCCGCGAAGCTGGGGCTCATCCAGTCCAAGGAGCTGCGCATCACCGGGTCGATCGGCTCGCCCGGGGTCTGGCCGCAGACCCTGCGGTTTCTCGCCGGCAGCGGGCTCGACCTCACGCCCCTGGTCACCCAGAGGTTCGGCGTCGACGACGCGCTCGACGCGCTCGATGCCGCCCACCACCCGGCGACGACCATCAAGGCGCACATCGAGTTCGACGCGACGCTGCCCGCCTGACCTCCACCCCGGCTACGGCAGGATGCGGGCCTCGCGGTATTTCTCCACGTAGTGGAAGAAGCTGTCGCGGGTATCCCGTGACCCCAGGAAGCCGGCTTTGCGCGACTTGTTCATGTCGGTCAGCACCTCCATGTCGCGACCGAGGTCGGCGTCACTGTGCCACCATGACGCCACCCGGGTGATGTCGGGCTCGCGCAGGTCGTACTTCGCCGCGATGGCGGCCCAGACGTCGGCGCTGTCGGCCATCGCCGCGTCGAGGGTGCGAGGCTGGCCCTCGAAGCCCTCCCACTCGATGCCGAAGTACGCGGCGATCTGCGGCCACAGCCAGCGCCAGCGGAAGACGTCGCCGTTGGCGGTGTTGAAGGCCTGGTTGGCGCCGGCCTCGTGCGTACCGGCCCAGATCATCTGCTCGGCAAGCAGGTCGCCGTCCGTGACATCCGTCACGCTGTTCCACTGGGTTGCCGAACCCGGGAAGACGAACGGTGTGCCGAGCTCTTTGCAGATGGTCGCGTAGGCCGAGAGCGTCAGAACCATGTTCATGGCGTTGCCCGTGGCGAAACCGAAGACGGTGTGCGAGCGGTGCACACTCCAGGTGAACGAGTCGCGCTCCGCTGCCGCGAACAGTTCGTCTTCCTGCGCGTAGTAGAAGTTGGGGGTCGACTGGCGGGGCTCCTCTTCGTGGAAAGGGGTGTCTGCCATCACCCCCTGGGCGTAGGCCTCGAAGGGTCCGAGGTAGTGCTTGAGTCCTGTCATGAGGGCCACGTGCCGGACCGACTTCTGGGGGCTCAGCGCGGCGAGCAGGTTTCGAACCGCCGCGCCGTTGACGGCGATGTTCTCGGCTTCCGTGGCCTGGCGCGACCACGCCGTGATGACCACGAGCTCGGGAGCGACCCCGTCGAGCGCGCTCGCGAGCGCGGCGGCGTCGGCGAGGTCGGCTTTGACCGCCGTCACGCCGGGGATGGCACCTCCGCTGCGGGAGAGACCGAATGTCTCCCAGCCTGCCGCTGCGAGGTGCTGGCTCGTGGTCTGGCCGACGATGCCGGTGGCGCCGACGACGAGGGCGCGACCCGGTGCGGTGATGGGTGCCATGGGATTCTCCTCAGGTTGGGATGGTCAGAGTGCGGAGAGCGCGGGGCGGTTCGCCAGGTAGGCCTCGATGCCCTTTTTGCGCTCCTCGGCGAGAAAGTAGGCGACCTCGACCAGTTCGACGGTGATTCCATCGGGGTCCCGGAAGTACACCCAGCGCCATCCGGCCAGCACGCCGTCGTCGACGGTGTTCACGTCGGACAGGAAGACGATTCCCTTGGCCTCGAGTTCGGCCTTGGTCTTGACTGCGTCGTCGACGCGCAGTGCGACGTGCATCGCCCCCACGCGGTTCTGCGGTTCGGGCTCGCTGTCGGCGGGGGTGTTGCCGTATTCGACCAGTTCGACGATGTCGTTGCCGGCCATCAGGCAGACCTGGCGCAGGGTGCCCCCGGGCACGCCCACACCTCGTTCGAGGCCTTCGCCCGCGAACCAGGGGCTGGGCTCGTTCTGGAACTCGAGCCCGAGCACATCGTGGTAGAAGTAGATCGACCGGTCGAGGTTCTTCACGATGATGCCCGTGTGATGGACGCCGGTAATGGACATTGCACACCCCTTTGTATGGTCCGGCGACAGCTCGATGGGCCCGCCGCTTGCTGCTTCGTGACAACTGTACTGTTCTCTGACAGTTAACGCTATCGATTGGCGCGGAGCCGGCGCCGGGGCGCCGATTTCGCTAAATCCCGCGCCGGATGGGCCGTGCTGTGTATATTTGAGCAACATCCGAACGCCACTCGGCCAACGTGTGCAGTGCCGCTAATGTGCAGTGTCGCTAATGTACGGAACAGCGCTGTTCACTTGACGCCGCATTGTGCGCTCGACCCACACACAACGGAACATCGGGAAATTCATGGACAATCTGGGCGAGCGACTCAAGGACGTCAGGCTGAAGGCCGGCCTGACGCTGCGTGAACTCGCGCGCCAGGCGGATGTCTCCCCGTCGTTCATCTCGCAGATCGAGAACGGCAAGTCACAGCCCTCGGTCGCCACGCTGTACTCGTTCTCGCGCCTGCTCGGCGTGACGGTCGACGAACTGTTCGACGCCCGCGAGCCGACGGCGGCGGCACCGGCGGGCGGAGAGCCGCAAGACGAGTGGCACGGGTCCGGGCGCATGAATCCCAACAACGCCTGGCAGCCGTCGGAGTACTCCAACCGGGTGTCGGTCGTGCATCCGTCACACCGTCCGCACCTCACGATGGCGGACGGAGTCGTGTGGGAGCGGCTCGCGGCGACGCCCGAGCATGCGGTGAACTTCATGAAGATCGTCTACGCGCCCGGCGCGACCTCCACGGCAGGGGGAGACCTGGCCACCCACGACAGCTACGAGTACGGCTACGTGCTGCACGGTGAGCTCGAGGTCACCATCGGTGAGGAAGTCTTCCTGCTGCACGAGGGCGAGTCGCTCGGTTTCGACTCGGCGATCCCGCACGTCTTGCGCAACCCGGGCCCGGGCACGTTCGAGGGCCTGTGGTTCGTGCACGGGCGCACGCACTAGCGCCGAGCCCGCCGCGACCTGGTTCCGCTCGGCTTGACAGCACCCGCGCACGGTTCTAGCGTGAATGTTCACAGACACTAAACACTGTTAACAATTGCTGTAGTGGTGCCTGTACTCATTCACAATGGCGTGGCCGACGTGGTCGGCGGACTGGACAGGCAATGGACCTCGGCAACACCCTCGGGCATCTCTCCTACTCGACCCTCGTGCATGCCGGCGACACCTGGGCCGAGATGCGTGCCAGCGTCGAGACCTTCCTGCCCCAGGTGAAGGCGCGGGTATCGCCGGACTCGCCGTTCGGCGTCTCGCTTCGGATCTCGGCCGATTCCGCGCAGACGCTCACCACGACGCCGTCGGAGCTCGACGACCTGCGCGCCTTCCTGCTCGCGAACGACATGTACGTCTACACCGTCAACGCGTTCCCCTACGGCCCGTTCAAGGGCGGCACCGTCATGGAGCGCGTCTACGAGCCCGACTGGACCACCGACGCCAGGGTCGACTACACCAACTCGGTCGCCGACATCCTTGCCGACATCACGCCCGTCACTCTCAGTCCGAGCATCCAGACCGCCCCGCTCGCATTCAAACCGAAGGTGACGGATGACTCCTACGTCGACCTTTTCACCACGAATCTGTTTCGGGTCGTGGCCCACCTCATCGACCTCGAGGCACGCACCGGCCACCGCGTGAAGCTCGCTCTCGAGCCGGAGCCGGCCTGCTACCTGGAGACGACCGACGAGACCGTCGCCTACTTCACCGAAAGAGTTTTCGCCCGCCGTGGCATCGCCGAACTCGCGGCTCTCGCCGGGGTTCCGATGTCGGAGGCCGAGGGCCTGGTGCGGCGGCACCTCGGCGTGGTCTTCGATATCGGCCACCAGTCGGTCGGGTTCGAAGACATCCCGGCCTCGCTCGGCAAGCTCGTCGATGCGGGCATCCCGATCTTCAAACTGCAGGAGGCCGCGGCCCTCTGGGTGAAAGACCTGACGCTCGAACTGGTTCCCCAGCTTCGGGTTTTCACCGACACCATCTACCTCAGCCAGACCACGATGCGGCGCGGGGACGAGGTCACCCGGTATCTCAATCTCGGCGAGGCTCTCGACGACTTCGAGAACGATCCTCGACCCGCCGAGATTCGCACCCACTTCCACGTGCCCGTCTTCCTCGAGGAACTCGGCCCGTTCGTTACGACGCGCTTCGCCGTGCAGGACGCCCTGCGGATGCACCGCGAGACGCCGCTCTCGGATCACCTCGAGATCGAGACCTACACCTGGGATGTGCTGCCGGAACACCTGAAGACGGGCGACATCGTCGACTACGTCACCCGTGAACTCGAGTTCGTGCGGGACGAGCTGCTGGGCTGACCGAGGCCACCTCAGTCCTGGGCGAAGATGTCCGGGTGGTTCAGCAGTTCCAGGCGGGTTCGGCGGATGTGGCCACCGAGCACTCGCTCCGCGTCGACCGAGTCGCCTCGCCGGAGGGCTCCGACCAGCAGCTGGTGCTCGTAGTGCACGGCACGGTTGCCCTCCGGCCCGGCCAGCATCGTGAAGGCGCGGCGGTAGTGCTGGGTGGAATTCCAGAGCCGCTGGACGGTGTCCCCGAGGATCGTGGTCGTCGCGCCGCTGTACGACAGCAGGTGGAACTCGCGGTCGAGGTGCAGGAACGTCTCGAGATCGCCTCCGGCCTGCATCTCGTCGGCGAGACTCGCGAGACGGGCGAGCGTCTCCGCGTCGAGCCCCGGAAGGCTGTAGCTCAGCAGCAGCGGCTCGATTCGCTCGCGGATCTGGTACATCTCCTGGCACTCGTCGAGGCTGAGGTGTGCGACCCAGGCGCCCGTGTTGGCGACGAGGGTGACGAGCCCGTCCGATTCCAGGATGCGCAGCGCTTCACGCACCGGCAGGCGGCTCGCGCCGAACTCCTCGGCGAGGTCTTCCTGTCGAATCCGCGCACCCGGCGCGTAGAGGCCGCTGAGGATTGCCTCGCGAAGCGATGTCGCGATGCGCTGCCCGGTGTCGCCGTCGCGACTCGGCGCAGAGGTCATCGAAGGTCCGTTCCTGGTCACTCGGCGGGATGCGCCGGATGCCACAGTTTAACCGTCGCCTCGGCCTCGTACGCCTTGCCGCCGGGGAAGCTCACGAGTTCGAACTGCATGCCCCACGGGCTGCGAAAGTACACCCAGCGCTGGCCGGTGCTGTGGCTCGAACTCACCGTGGGATCGCCCATCACCTCGACGTTCTTCTCTCTGAGGTACTCGACCGCGGCGTCCAGGTCGTCGACGTAGAAGGCGAGGTGATGACCGCCGGTGTCGCTGTTGCGCGGCTCCGGTGCTGCGCCCTCCGCGGGCTCGTATTCGAAGATCTCGAAGTTAGGGCCGAACCGGCAGCGGTAGAACCGCAGTTCGCGCATGACGGTGCGCGGATGCACGCCCAGGTGTTCGAGCATCCAGTCGTCGCCCTCGTCGGGGTGGTCGAAGGGTCCGAGTGTGTAGACGTATTCGCAGCCGATCACGTTCACGAAGAAGTCGTGTGCCTGCTCGAGATTCGGCACGGTGAAGCCGACGTGGTCGGTACCGCGCAGGCCGGGTAGACCGATGGTCATTCGTAACTCCTTTGTCCGAATCCTGAGCGCTTTTCGTCAGATTGGATACAAAGATACGGCAATTGCGCAACTTTTCTCGAAAAATCTCCCAACTTAGGTTGGTATTGGATTCAATCAGGGATAACATCGGGTCACGCGAAGTCAGCTCCCGCTGGCGTGCAAGACCAGGCGTGCAAGACCAATGGAGACCGTGCAGATGCCCAAGAGACGACGCCTCGAGCCGGGTTCGCCGTGGGTGGAGCTGTCGACGACGGCAGCCGACTGGAAGGCCGCGGACCCCGCGCTGCTCGGCACCATCCTCAGCCAGCTGCACCTCATCCGAGCGTTCGAGGAGACCGTGCTCGAGCTGGCCGGCGAGGGACTCGTTCACGGTCCTGCGCACTCCAGCATCGGACAGGAGGGCGGCGCCGTCGGTTCGATCGTCGGCCTTACGTCGACCGACGCGATCAACGGCTCCCACCGCGGCCACCACCAGTTTCTTGCCAAGGCGCTGGGCCACGTGTCCGGCGGGGTCATCGACCCCGCCAACCTGGTCTCGCCCGAAATCCAGACCGTGCTGCAGCGCACCCTCGCCGAGATCCTCGGGCTCGCCCAGGGCTACTGTCGCGGACGCGGCGGCTCGATGCACCTGCAGTGGTTCGAGGCCGGCGCCCTCGGCACCAACGCCATCGTCGGCGGAGGGGTGCCTCTCGCCGCGGGCAATTCGTGGTCGCAGAAGCACGCGGGGACGAGCGACATCACCGTCTCGTACTTCGGCGACGGGGCCACGAACATCGGCTCGGTTCTCGAGACGATGAACCTCGCGTCGGCCTGGAAACTGCCGCTCACCTTCTTCATCGAGAACAACCTCTACGCGGTGTCGACCAACGTGTTCGAGGCGACGGGCGAACCACGGCTGTCGGCTCGCGGGCTCGGATTCGACATCCCCGCCTGGCGGGTCGACGGCATGGATCCGCTCGCCGTGCACCTGGCAATGAAAGAGGCGGAAGCGATCATGCGCAGCGGTGGCGGCCCGTCCGTCATCGAGGTCGAGGTCTACCGCTTCTTCCACCAGAACGGCCCGTACCCGGGGAGCGCCTTCGGGTACCGCACCAAGGAGGAGGAGGCCGCGTGGCGTGCGCGCGATCCGCTCGATCGCGTTGCGAAAGAGATGATCGCCCTCGGCAGGATCGACGCGGCCGGAGTCGCGCAGGTGCGCGAGCGCGCCCAGTCCGCAATGGCCGACGCCGTGGCCGAACTCATCGAGGCCGACCCCGATAATCGAGGCAAACGGCGCATCAAGCCCGACCTGTGGCCCGACATCGACTTCGTCAACGTGGGGGTGCGCGGCGACGGGAGCGAGCTCGACGGCGTTCGCACGCTCGAACCCTCCACCTTCGGCGGCGCGACCGACAGCGTCAAGTTCGTGGACGCCGTCGCGTCGGTGATGGACCGGCGGATGACCGAGGACGACCGCATCATCGTGCTCGGCGAAGACGTGCACAAGCTCAATGGCGGCACCAACGGCGCGACCAAGGGATTGGCCAGGAAGTTCGACGGACAGAACCGCATCCTCGGCACGCCCATCAGCGAGAACGCCTTCGCCGGCCTCGGCGGCGGGATGGCCCTGGATGGTCGGTTCCGCCCCGTGGTGGAGTTCATGTACCCCGACTTCATGTGGGTCGCCGCCGACCAGGTCTTCAACCAGATCGGCAAGGCGCGCCACATGTTCGGCGGCGAGAACCCGGTGCCCCTGGTGTTGCGCACCAAGGTCGCGATGGGGTCGGGCTACGGTTCGCAGCACCTCATGGATCCCGCCGGCATCTTCGCGACGAGCGCGGGCTGGCGCATCGCTGCACCATCGTGCGCGGCCGACTACATCGGCCTCATGAACTCGGCGCTCGCACTTCAGGATCCGGTGCTGGTCATCGAGCACGTCGACCTGTACCAGGACATGAACGACGTCCCGGCCGGCGACCTCGACTACTTCATCCCCCTCGGAAAGGCGGCGCTGCGTCGCGAGGGAAACGATGTCACGGTGATCAGCTACCTGTCGATGGTCAAGCATTCGCTCGAGGCCATCGAGCGAGTCGGCGCCGACGCCGACCTGGTCGACCTGCGCTGGCTCGACCGCGCATCCATCGACTGGGACACGATCGGCGAATCGGTGCGCAAGACGAACAACGTGCTGCTCGTGGAGCAGGGTGCGCGGGGAACGTCGTACGGCGGCTGGCTCGCCGACGAGATTCACCGCCGCTACTTCGACTGGCTCGACCAGCCGGTGCAGCGCGTCACGGGCGGCGAGGCCAGCCCGAGCATCTCGCGCATCCTCGAGCGTGCCGCGATTGCGAAGACCGAAGAGGTCGTCGCCGGCCTCGAACTCGTGCTCGCGTCGCGCGGAGGCTCGCGCTGACATGGCGACCATCCTGAGAATGCCCGAGGTGCTGGCCAACGCGACCGAGGCCGTGGTCTCCGCCTGGACGGTCGCCGAGGGCTCGGCGTTCTCGACCGGGGATACCCTCGCGGAGGTCGAGACCGAGAAAGCGCTCGTCGACCTGCCGGCCGAACACGACGGCATCCTGGGCCGCATCATCGCCCAGCCCGGCCAGTCCACCGAGGTCGGCGCCCCGATCGCGGTGCTCATCTCGAAGGGCGAGACCGACGCCGACATCGATGCCGCCCTCGGCACCATCGCCGCGGGCGAGCCGCAGGCGGTGTCGCTGCCGGAGCCCACCCCGGTCGCCGAGGCCGCTGCGGGCACAGATCCTGCCCCGGTCGCCGAGCCAGCCCCGGTTGCCGAGCCTGCACCGGTCGCCGAGCCTGCCGAGGCGTCCGCTCACCCGTCCCGCCTCTTCGTCAGCCCCATCGCCCGGGTCCGCGCGCGGGACAACGGGGTCGACCTTTCCACGCTCACCGGGTCCGGACCCGGCGGCCGCATCGTGCGCATGGATGTGGAGGCCGCCATTGCCGCCGCCCCGACCAGCTCGAGCCCGGCCCCCGCGCACGCCGCCGATCCGACGACCGGGAGTGGGGCCGGCTACACGGCCATCCCGCACACCGGCATGCGGAAGGCCATCGCGCGTCGCCTGACGGAGAGCAAGTCGACCGTTCCGCACTTCTATGTCACGACCGACTGCCGGGTCGACGAGCTGCTCGCCCTGCGGGCGAAGATCAACGAGAGTGCGCCGGTCAAGATCTCGGTCAACGATTTCGTGATCAAAGCGGTCGCCGCCGCGTTCGCCGATGTGCCGAGCGCCAACGTCACCTGGACCGACACGCACCTGCGCCTGTGGGATTCCGTCGACATCGCCGTGGCCGTCGCGACCGACGGCGGGCTGCTGACACCGGTCGTTCGGGGTGTCGAACGGCTGACCCTGAGCGGGATCTCGGCGACCGTCGCCGAGCTCGCTGGGCGGGCTCGTGCCGGTCGGCTCCGGCAGGACGAGCTCGAGGGCGGCAGCTTCTCGGTGACCAACCTGGGGATGTACGGCACGACGGAGTTCTCGGCGATCCTCAACCCGCCGCAGTCGGGCATTCTCGCTGTTGGGGCCGCGACGCCGCAGCCGGTTGTGATCGATGGCACGGTGGCCGTGGCGACCGTCATGCGATGCACACTTTCGGTGGACCACCGGGCTGTGGATGGAGCACTGGCCGCCCAGTGGCTCGCCGCGTTCACCCGCAGGATCGAGAATCCGATCTCGATCCTCGTTTGAGACCGGGGGGCGGCGTCGCCTAGTGGTGGAGGCGCCGTCCCTCGTTACCCCTCGGCAGCGAACTCCTGGATGGACGACAGCACGGGAACAAGACGTCGCCCGCGCTCGCTGAGTCGATAGATGATCGCCTGACGGTCGCATCCGACTTCGCGGATGAGCAGCTGCTCGCTCGTGAGCGTGCGCAGGCGGTTCGTCAGCGTGGCCGGGCTGGCCCCGCCCAGCGATCGTTGCAGGCTCGAGAAACGCACGCCGTCGGGCGCCAGTGACAGCTCCTCGACGATTCGCAGCACCCAGTAGTCGGCGACCAGCTTGAGTACCGCGCGACTGCAGCGTGGCTCGGCGCCCGCATCGGGTGCGGCGCGGGGCGTCGATGGTGTGGCCTCCATGCGGGAATTATAAGCCGCGGCGAGCTCATTACTTCAGATTATGAAGTACTACAAATTCCGTAGTAGTTTCGAGGTATGCAGACCCCACCCCGGATAGCGATCATCGTGGCCAGTACCCGCCCCACCCGGTTCGCCGACATCCCCGTCGCCTGGTTGACAGAGCAAACGGCGGGTCGGCCCGACTTCGAGTTCGAGGTCGTGGATCTTCGGGACCACGTGCTGCCCCCCTTCGATCTCGCGATCCCGCCCGCCATCGCCCCGCGCCAGTACGCGACCGCGAGTGAGCGCGCGCTGGGGGAGAAGATCGACGCCGCCGACGGGTTCATCGTGCTGACGAACGAATACAACCACGGCTTCAGTGCGGCGCTCAAGAATTCGCTCGACCACTTCTTCGTCGAATGGGTGCGCAAGCCGGTCGCGTTCGTCGGCTACGGAAACGTGGGCGGAGCGAGAGCCATCGAGCAACTGCGACAGGTCATCGCCGAGCTGGACATGGCCTCCGTGCGACCGACCGTGAACATCCTGGGCTCCCACATGATGGCGATCCGGGCCGAGGGGCACGATCCCGCTGAGGTTCTCGCCCCACTGGTGCCCCGACTGGATGCCCTTCTCGCCGACCTGCACTGGTGGACGACCGCCCTGAAGACAGCGAGAGCCGTCGACTCCGAATCGACGGACGCCTCGGACGACGCGTGATCGAACCCGGGTAGCGACGCTTCGCTGTCGTACGGGACTGGCAGGATGGGCTCGTGACTCGACGCGGACTCATTCTGTTCCTGGTGATGGGAGTCGCGTGGGGCATCCCTTACGTGCTCATCAAGATCTCGGTCGCGGAGTTGTCGCCCGAGATGATCGTGCTGGCCCGGTCCGCCATCGCGGCCATCATCCTCATCCCGCTGTCGGCTGCGCGCGGCGAACTCCGTCGGGTGCTCGTGCACTGGCGTCCGCTGCTCGCCTACTCGCTGATCGAGCTGGTGCTGCCCTGGTTCTTTCTCACCACGGCCGAGCAGCGGCTGCCGAGCTCGACCGCGGGGCTCCTGCTCGCCGCGGTGCCCCTGGTGAGCGTCGGGGCAGCGGTCGTGCTGCGTCGCACTGAGCGATTCTCGGCCGTCAACTGGGTCGGCATCCTGGTCGGGATGGGCGGCGTCGCAACGCTGGTCGGCTTCGACGTCGCCGGCTCCGACCTCATCGCGGTCGGGCAGATCGCCATCACCGTCGTGGGGTACGCCACGGCGCCGATCATCGTCGCGAAGTGGATGGGCGAGGTTCCCGGCGTCGGGCTTGCCGGCCTCTCGCTCGGGCTGACCGCGCTCGTCTACATCCCTGCGGTGGCGATCACCCGCACCTGGCCGACGGAGATTCCGTCCGCGCGGGTCATCGTCGCTGTTATCGTGCTTGCCCTCGTGTGCAGCGCGCTGGCGTTCGTCGTGTTCTTCGCGCTGATCGCCGAGATCGGACCGGCGCGCGCGACAGCGGTCACCTATCTCAACCCGGCCGTTGCCATCCTCGCCGGAGCGGTGCTGCTCGGCGAGCCCGTCACGGTGTGGACGGTGGTCGGCTTCGCGCTGGTGATCGCCGGCTCGTGGCTGGTCACGCGCCGCCGGATTTCCCCGCCAGCGCATCGTCCCGCCACTCGGTTGGTGTGACCAGGCCGTCGACCACCTGCTGCTCTCGCTCGCGCAGTTCGACCCGGCGGATCTTGCCCGAGATCGTCTTCGGAAGCTCCATGAACTCGATTCGCCGGATGCGCTGGAACGGCGCGAGCCGCTCGCGCGCGAAGCCCAGGATGTCGAGCGCAGTCTCGGTCGTGGGGTCGTATCCGGCCGCGAGCACCACGTACGCCTTGGGCACGGCCAGCCGGACGGCGTCGGGTGCGGGAACGATGGCGGCCTCGACGACGGCCGGATGCTCGATGAGCACGCTCTCGAGTTCGAATGGGCTGATCTTGTAATCCGACGCCTTGAAGACATCGTCGGTGCGGCCGATGTAGGTGATGTACCCGTCGGCGTCCCGGGTCGCGACATCCCCGGTGTGGTAGAAACCGCCGGCCATGGCCTCGGCGTTGCGTTCGGGCGCGCCGACATACTCGGTCATGAGGTTCATCGGGTGCTGCGAGAGGTCGACGCAGATCTCGCCCTCGTCGGCCAGCAGCCCGGTGATCGGGTCGACGAGCACGATCGGGCAGCCCGGCATCGGTCGCCCCATCGAGCCGTCCTTCACGGGGTTGCCCGGGGAGTTCGCGACCACGGCGGTCATCTCGGTCTGGCCGTAGCCGTCGCGAATCGTCAGCCCCCAGTGGTCACGAACCTGGCTGATGACCTCGGGGTTGAGTGGCTCACCCGCCGAGATCGCCTCCCGAAGCGCGCCGGGCCCGCCGGACAGGTCGGCCTGGATGAGCATGCGCCAGACCGTGGGGGGCGCGCAGAACGAGGTGACGCCCTCCGCGCGGATCTGACCGAGCAGCGACGCCGCATCGAAGCGGGCGTAGTTGTAGACGAAGATGGTCGCCTCTGCGATCCACGGCGCGAAGAAGCAGCTCCAGGCGTGCTTCGCCCAGCCGGGGGAGCTGATCGCCAGGTGGATGTCGCCGGGCCGAAGTCCCAGCCAGTACATCGTCGACAGGTGGCCGACCGGGTACGAGACCTGGGTGTGCTCGACGAGCTTCGGCCGGGTGGTGGTTCCCGAGGTGAAGTAGAGCAGCAGCGGGTCGCCCGGTGCGGTGCCGGGGTGGGGCGGCCGCTCGCTCGACCCGGTGAATGCGTCCTCGTAGTCGAGCCACGATGGGTCACCGCCACCCACACGCACCAGGGTGTAGGCGGCCGCCAGGTCCGCGAACTTGTCGGTGGCGCTCGCGGCGGCGATGACGTGCCGTGCGCGACTGCGCTCGAGCCGGTCGACGAGGTCGGATCCGCCGACCGCCGTCGTGGTCGGTACGATCACGGCGCCGAGCTTCATGATCGCGAGCATCGACTCCCAGAGCTCGACCTGGTTGCCGAGCATCAGCAGCACGGAGTCGCCCCGGGCGACACCCGCCCGGCCCAGCCACACGGCGAGCTGGTCGGAGCGCACGGACATCTCATGGAAGGTGCGCCGGGTGCGCGAGCCGTCCTCCTCGACGATGACGAGCGCCTCCCCGTCGTTGCCCCGGGCGATCTCGTCGAACCAGTCGACCGCCCAGTTGAAGGTGGGTCCGACATCCGGCCAGTGGAACGACCGGATGGCGGCGGTGTAGTCGTCGCGCTGCTCCACCAGCCGGTCGCGCACGGCCCGGTAGTCGCCGATACTCGCGTGGTTCGATACTGCAGCCTCAGTTGACATCGTTGATCGCCCTCCATGCTCTGCGATGAGCATCGTCCGTCCGCATTTTCTATCTTCGCCGAAATCGTGCGGCCCAACGGCACCATTTACTTGGATGTCCTAGTAATTTAGTGTTTTAGTTGGATGTCCTACTAAATTCGCCGGCGCCGACGTGCTCGGCCCGCTCGAGCGTGAGAGAAGCCGGATATGTACGCAGTCACCGAAGACCAGCGCTCCATCGTGCAGATGGTGCGGCAGTTCGCGACCGACGAACTCGCACCGCACGCGGCGGAGTGGGATGAGACCCACCACTTTCCCGTCGACGTGCTGCGCAAAGCCGGGGAACTCGGCATGGGGGGAATCTACGTCAGGGAAGACTTCGGGGGATCCGGGCTCAGTCGCGCCGACTCCGTGCTCATCTTCGAGGAGCTCGCCAAGGGCGACACCACGATCGCCGCCTACATCTCGATCCACAACATGGTGGCGTGGATGATCGACACCTACGGCAACGACCTGCAGCGCGCCGAGTGGGTGCCACAGCTGGCGAGCATGGAGGCACTGGGCAGCTACTGCCTGACCGAGCCGGGCGCCGGCTCCGACGCCGCGGCGCTGTCGACGCGCGCGGTTCGTGACGGCGACGACTACGTGCTCACCGGCGTCAAGCAGTTCATCTCGGGCGCGGGCACCTCGGCGGTGTATGTCGTGATGGCGCGAACGGCCGATACCGGCAGCAAAGGAATCAGCGCATTCATCGTGCCCGACGGCACCCCCGGCCTGTCGTTCGGCCCGCTGGAGAAGAAGATGGGCTGGCACGCGCAGCCGACCCGCCAGGTGATCCTCGAGGATGTGCGGATCCCGGCGGCCAACCTGCTCTCGGCGGAAGGCGACGGGTTCCCCATTGCCATGACCGGCCTCAACGGCGGACGCGTGAACATGGGAGCCTGTTCGCTCGGAGGGGGCCAGGCCGCGCTCGACCAGACCGTGCGCTATCTCGGCGAACGCGTCGCGTTCGGCAAGCCGCTCATCCAGAATCCCGCACTGCTGTTCCAGCTCGCCGACATGGATACGCAGCTCGAGTCGGCCCGCACACTCCTGCACCGAGCGGCCGACGCGATGGACAGCAAGGCTGCCGACCTGGTTCGTCTCTGTGCGATGGCCAAACTGGTGGCCACCGACGCGGGCTTCACCGTGGCGAACGCCGCCCTCCAACTTCACGGCGGCTATGGCTACCTGTCGGAATACGGGATAGAACGGATTGTGCGCGACCTCCGCGTGCACCAGATCCTCGAAGGCACCAACGAAATCATGCGGCTGATCGTGGGTCGATCACTGGTGGAGGCGTAAGCATGGCGACTCTCGACGGCGATGCGCCGGCCCCGGCAGAGATCCTGTTCTCGCGCGACGGCGCGCTCGGGCACATCCTGCTCAACCGGCCGCGCGCGATGAACTCACTGACGTTCGGGATGGTGAGCGCGATGGCCGGCCAGCTCGACGCCTGGCGCGACGACCCCCGGGTCGAGACCGTCGTGATCACCGGTGCGGGCGACCGCGGCCTGTGCGCCGGCGGCGACATCGTCTCGCTGTATCGCGCGATCAAGGAGGACACAGCGGGCGCCGCGACGTTCTGGGCGCGCGAATATGCTCTCAACCTCGCCATCGCCGAGTACCCGAAGCCCTACGTGGCGATCATGGACGGCGTGGTGCTCGGCGGCGGTGTGGGCGTTTCCGCCCACGGGTCGGTGCGGATCGTCACCGAACGGACGAAGATCGGCATGCCCGAGGTGGGAATCGGATTCGTGCCCGACGTCGGCGGAACGTGGCTGCTGTCACGAGCCCCCGGCGAGCTCGGCACGCACGCGGGTCTCACCGGCGGCAGTTTCACGGGAGCAGACGGCATCGAGCTCGGACTCGCCGACCACTTCGTGGCGAGCGACCGCCTCGACGAGTTCGTCGAGGCCCTGGCGTCGATGTCGGCATCCGATGCCCTGCTGCGCTTCGCCTCGGATGCGCCGCCCTCGAGTCTGGCCGCGGCGAGACCGTGGATCGACGAATGCTACTCATCCGACGACGCGCTCGAAATCCTCGACCGCCTCGACCGCTCGTCGTCGGCCGAGGCGCGCGCCGCCGCCGAGGTCATCCGCTCGAAGTCGCCGACGGCGGTGGCGGTGACGCTCGAATCCCTGCGCCGAGCGCGCGCCACCCCGACGCTCGCCGAGGTACTCGACACCGAATACCGGGTGTCGCTTCACTTCGCCGCCGGAACCGAGATGTCCGAGGGCATCCGGGCGCAGGTCATCGACAAGGATCGCGCCCCGCGCTGGTCGCCGTCGACCCTCGCGCAGGTAACGCGGGATGATGTCGAAAGCTATTTCGCGCCGGGCACAACCGGCGAACTCGGGGTGTCGGCGTCGACACCCCTCGGGCAACAGGGTTGGAGCACGTCATGAGCGTTCGAATCGCATTCATCGGCCTCGGAAACATGGGCGGCCCCATGGCGGCCAATCTCGTGAAGGCGGGCTACGAGGTCGCCGGGTTCGACTTCGTTCCTGCGGCGCTCGACCACGCGCGCGAGCACGGCGTGACGGTTGCGACCAGCGGCGCGGAGGCGGTGGCGGGATCATCGGTCGTCATCACGATGCTGCCCGCGGGCCAGCACGTGCTCGGCGCGTATCGCGACGAGCTCATCGCGGCCGCCGGGCCGGACACGCTGTTCATCGACTCGTCGACCATCGACGTGGCAGACGCGCGCGCGGCGCGTGAGCTGGTGGTCGCGGCGGGCCATCGCGGCATCGACGCGCCGGTGTCGGGCGGCGTGACCGGAGCCGAGGCCGGCACGCTCACGTTCATGGTGGGTGCGGAGGCGGACGACTTCGCCACTGCCGAACCGATCCTGCAGGTTATGGGCGGCCGCGTGGTGCACTGCGGCAGTTCGGGCGCCGGCCAGGCCGCGAAGGTCTGCAACAACATGATCCTCGGAATCTCGATGATCGCGGTGAGCGAGGCCTTCGTGCTGGGCGAGAAACTCGGCCTCACGAACCAGGCGCTCTTCGACGTTGCCTCCGCCGCCTCCGGCCAGTGCTGGGCGCTGACGACGAACTGCCCCGTCCCCGGTCCGGTGCCGACCAGCCCCGCGAACCGTGACTACCAGCCCGGATTCGCCGGGGCGCTGATGGCGAAGGACCTGGGTCTCGCGCTGAACGCGCTGCAGTCCACCGGCGTGCAGGGCGAGCTGGGCACGCTGGCGGCGACGATCTACCGGCGGTTCGCCGACGAGGGCGGCGCGGGCCAGGATTTCTCGGCCATCATCAACACCATCCGGGCCAACTCGGAGGCCGCCGCGTGACCGACTACGACACCATCCTCGTCGAGCAGCACGACCGGGTCGGAGTAATCACGCTCAACCGTCCGGAAGCGCTCAACGCCCTCAACTCCGGCATGCTCGCCGACGTCGTCGCGGCAGCTACCGCCTTCGACCAGGACCCCGGCGTCGGGGCGATCGTGATCACCGGGTCGGCACGAGCCTTCGCGGCAGGAGCCGACATCAAGGAGATGTCGTCGAAGAGCTTCATCGACATGTATCTCGCCGACTGGTTCGCGGGCTGGGACCGACTGGCAGCGGTGCGAACACCCGTCATCGCCGCGGTCGCCGGGCACGCCCTCGGCGGCGGGTGCGAACTCGCACTGCTCTGCGACTTCATCATCGCGGCGGACACGGCGAAGTTCGGCCAGCCCGAGATCAAGCTGGGCGTCATCCCCGGCATCGGCGGGTCCCAGCGTCTGACCCGGGCAGTCGGCAAGGCGAAGGCCATGGAGATGATCCTCACCGGCCGCACCATCGACGCCGCCGAGGCCGAGCGCGCCGGTCTCGTTGCACGCGTGGTGCCCGCCGACGACCTGCTCGCCGACGCACGGGCGACTGCGGCGACGATCGCCGCCATGTCGCTTCCGATCGCGATGATGGCCAAGGAGGTCGTTAACGCGGCCTACGAGAATGAGCTTGCCGCAGGCCTTCGCTTCGAACGACGAGTCTTCCACTCCACCTTCGCCACCGAAGACCAGAAAGAGGGGATGCTCGCCTTCATCGAGAAGCGTGCGCCCCGCTTCACCAACCAGTAGTACCGCGCACAAACCGCAACCCCCGACCGAATCGGAACACGCACAATGACCGACACCACGACCTTCGACACCCCCATCGACACGACCTCAACCACAACCGGCGCCGACCAGCCCATGTGGATCAACGGCGAACGCGTCGCCTCCAGCACGGGCGAGTGGCGCGACGTGCTCAATCCCGCGCATCGCGGATCCGTCATCACACGGGTGCCGTCCGCCGGTCTCGAGGATGTCGACCGCGCGGTCGCCGCGGCGCACGCGGCCTTCCCGGCCTGGCGCGCCCGGCACTTCACCGAGCGGGCCAGGGCGCTGGCTCTGATCGCCGACGACATCGAGGCGAACGCCGACCAGTTCGCCCGGCTTGACCGCGCTCGACACCGGCAATGCGCTGCGCACGCAGGCGCGGCCCGAGGTCACCACTCTGGTGGCGCTTTTCCGCTACTTCTCCGGCATCGCCGGCGAGGTGAAAGGCACGGTGCTGCCCGCCGGCGACAGCCAGCTGCAGTACACGCGTCTCGAGCCGCTCGGCGTCGTCGCGTGCATCCTCCCGTGGAACTCCCCGCTGATGATCGCCGGCTTCAAGGTGCCCGCGGCGCTCGCGGCCGGCAACACGGTCATCCTGAAAGCCGCGGATGACGCCCCGCTGACCATCCTGCTGCTCGCCGAGGTGTGCAACCGGCACCTCCCCGCAGGCGTCGTCAACGCGCTCACCGGCCGCGGCAGCGTCATCGGGTCCGCGCTCGCCGAGCATCCCGGCGTCGACAAGGTGTCGTTCACCGGCTCCACCGAGGTCGGCCGGGGAGTGGCCCGACAGGCCGGCGAGCGGCTGGCGCACGTCTCCCTGGAGCTCGGCGGCAAGAACCCGTCGATCGTCTTCCCCGACGCCGTCGACGACGAACTCATCGACGGTCTGCTGCTCGCCTCCCGGTTCGCCCGGCAGGGCCAGAGCTGCACGGCCGGTTCCCGGCTTTTCCTGCACGAAGACGTCTACGACGAGGTGCTCGAGCGGCTCGTCGCCAAGCTCGGTGCGATGACGGTGGGTGATCCGCTCGACGAGGCGAGCGACATGGGCGCGGTGATCAACGCGAAGCAGCACGCATCCATCGACGAGTACCTCGTGGAAGGACGAACGAGCAAAGACATGTCGGTGGCGCTCGGTGGCAGCGCACCCGTCGACGGGCCACTCACCGAGGGCTACTACCACCTGCCCACGGTGTTCGCGGGGGCGCGCAACGAGTTCCGGCTGGCGCGCGAAGAGATCTTCGGCCCGGTGCTCGTCGCCATCCCGTGGCGTGACGTCGACGACGTCGTGCGCATGGCCAACGACTCGAGCTACGGCCTCGCCGCCTACGTATGGAGCCACGACCTCGACAACGCCATCAATACGGCGAACCGCGTCGAGGCCGGCTGGATCCAGGTCAACCAGGGCGGCGGGCAGATCGTCGGCCAGTCGTACGGCGGATACAAGCAGAGCGGCATCGGTCGCGAGGTCTCGCTCGAGGGGATGCTGGCCGGCTTCACCCAGACCAAGCAGGTCAACATCCGGCTGCGCGGCTGAGCATGGCTGACGCAGCCCTGCCCCTCGCCGGCATCACCGTGCTCGACCTAAGCCGGGCACTCGCCGGTCCGTACGCCACGGCGCTCCTTTCCGACCTGGGTGCGACGATCACGAAAGTCGAGAGCATCAAAGGCGGCGACTCGACCCGCGGCTGGCCGCCCTTCGAAGGGGAGCACAGCCTCTACTTCGACTCCGTCAACCGGGGCAAGTCGTCGATCGCACTCGACTTCTACCAGCCCGAGGGGCAGGCGCTGCTTCGACAACTCGCGCTCGCCGCAGACGTGGTGATCGAGAACTTCAGGCCCGGCGTGATGGCCGAGATCGGGCTCGACCCCGAATCGCTGAGAGCCGAGAAGCCGTCGCTCATCATCGCGTCGGTGAGCGGATTCGGCGCGACCGGCCCGCTCAGCCAGACCGCCGGCCTCGACCAGGTCGCCCAGGGCATGTCGGGCATCATGTCGGTGACGGGCGAGAACGTCGACGAGATGTACCGGGTCGGCCTTCCGATCGTGGACATCTACGCCGGCATCTTCACGGCGTTCGGCATCGCGGCAGCTCTCGTCGGCCGCGAGCGGTCGGGCAATGGGCTCGAGGTGTCGACCTCGCTGCTCGAGGCCGCGCTCGCGGTTTCGGTGTTCCAGGGCCAGCGCTACCTCAGCACGGGCGAGATCCCGACCCCGCAAGGCAACAACCATCCCGTGCTGGTGCCCTACGGGGTGTTCGCAACCGCAGACATCCCGATCATCATCGCCGCGGGAACCGACAAGCACTGGCGCGACCTGTGCGAGCTGCTGGGCGACCCGCAGCTCGCGGCCGACCCACAGTTCGCGACCGGCAAGGATCGCACCCGCAACCGGGATGGCGTGAAGGAGCGGCTGGAGCAGCTGCTGGCCACGCGATCCGGTCTCGAGTGGGTGGATGAGCTGCGCACCGCGGGCATCCCCGTCGGCCCCATCTACAACTACGCCCAGGCGTTCGCGGACCCCCAGGTGGTGCACCTCGACATGGTGCAGCACGTGGTGCGGCCCGACGGCAGCGACCTTCCGCTGCTGCGAGGACCACTGTCGGTGAACGGCTCGCCCACGATCATCCGCAAACCGCCACCGGGCCTCGGACAAGACACGCTCGCGGTGCTCGCCGGCCTGGGCCTGACCGATGAGCAGGTCGCCGGGCTGGTCGAGGCGGGGGTCGTGCGCACCAGCGCCTCGACGGCCGGCCTGCCGGCAGCAGCAGGGGCCTGAGGATGCCGCGGGTCGGCGCAGTGGCCGCCTCCGGTGTCGCCACCCTGACGATCGACAATGCGGCCCGGCGCAACTCGCTCACGCTCGAGATGTGGCAGCAGTTCGCCCCGATTCTCGATCGGCTGGCTGCCGACCCCGGCGTGAAGGTGCTGGTCATTCGAGGCGCCGGCGACAACTTCTCGTCGGGTGCCGACATCCGTGATCTTCCGGCCATTTTCGAGGGACCGACGGACGGCGGATGGGTGACCGAAGCGGAGGACGCGATCGCAGCCTTCCCGAAGCCGACCATCGCGGCGATCGACGGCTTCTGCGTGGGCGGCGGGTGGGAGATCGCCGGCGCCTGCGACATCCGCATCGCGTCATCGCGCGCGACATTCGGCGTTACACCGGCTCGCATCGGGATCGTGTATCCGCTCTCGGGGATCCGGCGACTGGTCACGATAGCCGGACCCGCCGTGGCGAAGCTCCTGCTGCTGACGGGCGAACTCATCGACGCCGGCCGAGCGTACGAGTTTGGGATGGTGACCCGGGTCATCGAGCCCGCCGACTTCTGGACCGCGGTGGATGAGTTCGCCCTCGAGCTGTCGACACGCTCGCAGCTGTCCACGAACTCCATGAAGGAGCTCGTGGACTTGCTCGCCGAGCATGCGACGCCGTCGACCGTGGCCGAGCGCCTGCAGTTCTGGCTGGGGGAGGCCGCGCGCAGCGACGACCCGGCGATCGGTGCGGCGGCGTTTCTCGCGCGCACCGACCCCCGCTTCACCTGGCATCGCGCGAGCCCTCGGGTCTAGCAGCGCGAGCCTGCGTCCGGTGGTCGAGTAGCAGCGCGATCCACGAGCCGGAGCCCGGTGGTCGAGTAGCAGCGCGAGGAACGAGCCTGCCCCGGTGGTCGAGTAGCAGCGCGAGGAACGAGCCTGCGTATCGAGACCTGCGCCGCGAGGTACGAGCCGGAGCCCGGTGGTCGAGTAGCAGCGCGAGGAACGAGCCTGCGTATCGAGACCCCTCACCCCGGTCATCGGCCGGCGGTCTTCTCCTCACCAGTGGTCGTTGGGCGGGGACGTTCACCAGTTCTCGTTGGTGCCGATTCGGTCTGGTGTTTGGTCTGGTTGGCTGGTTTCATGATCGAGGTCCGGGAGGCGCTGGCGCAGGCTTCGGCTGCGCTGGCTGTTCTGGCCCGGGTGGACCGCAGTGCCCTGTCGGATGGGGATGTGGTGCACCTGTTGGGTGCTGAAGCTGCCCTGTCGCGCCTGCTGGGCTCGTGTCAGGTGTTCACCGCGGCGGAGGTTGCGGATCGGTCCCGTTACGAACTCGGCGCCCAGGGCCTGTCGGCCCTGCACGGGCACCGTAAAGCGGTGGATTTCATCGAACACACCACCCGGGTGCCGAAAGCGCACGCGTCGCGTCGCATCCGCCTCGGCACCGCCGTGCGCGGCCCGCCGCTCCCTGCTGGGTGAGGTGCTCCCGGCGGAGCACCCGATCCTCGCGGCGGCGATGCGGGACGGGTCGGTTGGGGTGGAGGCCGCGGCAACGATCCTCTCCCACCTGGGCCAGGCGGTGACCGGGTCCGCCGCGACCCTGGAGAACATGCTCGCGGCGGAAACCCACCTGGTGCAGTTCGCGGCCACCGGGATCCCGGACGATGTCGCCGACCTGGGGCGGGCGTGGCGGGATGCCCTCGACCCCGACGGCATCGAACCCCGCTACGAGCACATCCTCACCCGCGCCGGGGTGCGGGTGTTCCGGGAACGGCACGGCATCACCCGCTACATCATCGACGCCGCCCCACCGCTCGCCGCCGTGTTGGATGCGGCCCTCCTGGATTCGATGAACCCGACCGCGGGGCCCCGGTTCCTCTCCGACGAGGACCGCGCCACCGCGAAGGTGGAACTCATCGACCGTGACGGGACACAGGTCGAACGCGTCATCGACCCGCGGTCGCGGGAACGCAAACGCTACGACATCCTCGAAGCCGTGTTCACCGCGGGGCTTGCCGCGACCCGGCACGGGACCCCCGACCGGCGCACCACCGGCACCGTCACCGCCATCATCCCGTTGACAGACCTGCTGTCGGGGACCGGGTTCGGGATCATCGAAGGCATCGACGAAATCATCCCCGCCACCGTCATCCAACACCTCGCCTGCGAGACCGGGTTCGACCCCATCATCGTCGGCACCATGGGGCAACCGCTCTACCACGGCACCACCGTCCGCTACACCACCCCCACCCAACGCCGTGCCCTCATCGCCCGCGACGGGGACCGGTGCGCCGGCCCCGGATGCCGCACCCGCGCCGCCCACTGCCACGGCCACCACATCATCTTCGCCTCCCGCGGCGGACCCACCGACATCGACAACATGGTCCTCCTCTGCCCCACCCACCACACCTCCCTCCATGCTGGCGAATTCGACATCCGGATGATCAACGGGCTACCCCACACCCGCACCCGCACCGACACCATCAACGACCTCGCTTGGCGGCCCGCCAGCAACACCCGACTGCACACCCACCCCGATAACACCCCGGAGCACGCCAGCACGCGGGGCGCCCCCACGCGCCCCCGGGCACTCCCGCACGCCCGGGCACGACGGACATTCGCCGTGCCGCGGCGAGCCTCGCCTCGTCGGTGCACTCGTCGAATTGACTGGCACAGTGACGGACACGCAGATCCCGCCCCGGTGGTTCTCGGACGCGATCGAGAAGAGCGCGTCCGCTCATTCGATCACGGTGAACGGCCGTACCATCGCGTTTCGGATCTGGGGAGAAGGGGCAGGTCGTTCGGTCGTGCTGCTGCACGGCGGGGCCGCACATTCCCACTGGTGGGACCACATTGCGCCGCTACTCGCCCAGCACCGGCAGGTCATCGCCTTCGACCTCTCGGGTCACGGCGACAGCGACCATCGCGACGCCTACGTTGTTGACGAGTGGGCACTCGAGGCGCTGTCAGTAGCGAAGCGCGCCGACAACGGGCCGGCCATCCTCATCGGCCATAGCCTCGGCGGCGTCGTCGCACTCCGCGCCGCCATGCAGCACGGTGCCGAGCTCGGTGGCATCATCATCGTCGACTCGCCCATCGTCAGTTTCACGCCCGAAGAGGATGCGGCAGCCGACCGTCTCGCTTTCGGGCCGGCGCGGGTGTATCCGACACGAGAGGACGTCGTCGCTCGGTTCCGTCCCATACCGGACCAGCCGACGCTCGACTACGTGAGGCACTACGTCGCAGCCACATCGGTGCGAGAGATCACCGGCGGCTGGGGTTGGAAGTTCGATTCGCGGATCTTCGACCACGTGCCGCAACTACCGGAACTTGCACCGCTCGCCTGCCGTTCCGCCTTCTTCTACGGGGACGCCGGAATGGTGTCACCGGCCATGGTCGACGCAATATTCGAAGGCCTGGGCAGGGTCACAGCGATGGTTGAGGTGCCGGATGCCGGCCACCACATCATGCTCGACCAGCCCCTGGCTCTGACAACGGGACTGCGGTCGATCCTCGCGGAATGGGATCTCCGGCGTCGCTAGAGCGAATCAGATTGCACCGGGGCATCGATGAAGTCCCCGGAATCGCGGCGAAACCGAGCCAGGATCCGCACCAGGCCCGAGAGGTCGTCGTGCGATAGGCCGGGGTCGTCGAAGACCCCAGCGTTCAGGGCGATCGTCGCAGCGAGTACCACAGCGCGGCCTGGCTCGGTGATCGTCACAAGTGTCGCGCGGCCGTCGGTGGGGTGGGGCGATCGAGCAACGAGCCCATCGGCCTCCAGTCGGTCGACGGTGTTCGTCACACTCGTCGGGTGCACTTGGAGTCGCGCGCTGGCGCTGGTCATCGGAAGCTGACCGCCACGAGTGAAACTCAGCAGAGCGAGAAGTTCGTAACGCGCAAACGAGAGCGAGAACGGTTTCAGGGCGGCATCCACCCGACCCAGCATGATCTGCTGGGCGCGCATGATCGAGGTGACCGCCGCCATCCCATCCGCTGCATCGACCCAGCCGTGGATCTGCCACTGGCGCTTCGCCTCGGCGATGGGGTCCATCGGCAGCGGGTCGGAAACCGGCACCTTCACCTCGCTTGATCGAATTGGCAACGACCATCCTGCCATGGTCCACGCGGCGCAGGCGTGCGGGCTACACCGATGCCCGGATCGCCCACGCTCGGGCGACCAGCGAGATCGAGCCGTCGGCGTTCGTCGGCACACGCCGTCGCATGCTCTCTTTCAGCGCCGCCTGCCGGTCGGGGTCGAGCGACACGAGATAGCTGGGTCCAGCACCCTGGCCCCCCGTGAACGGCGTCCACAGGGCGTCGAAATCGGCGAACGGCGTCGGGACATCAAGCGCAACGACTTCCGGGTCACCCAGCCCGGCGCTCGTGAAGGCGGCGGTGAGCGCATCCGGTCGGCACAGTGGGAAGCGCCTGCCCTCATCCGCGGCCCCATCGGGGTCGATCTCGTCGGCGGCGTCCCAGAAGTACCGCAGCATCTCCATTCCCCCGCTGTAATCCCATACATACGCGGCGACGACACCGCCGGCCGCGACGCGTCTCATTTCGGAGAGCGCAGCGGGCAGGTCGGAGATGAAGTTGAGCACCAGGCCCGACACGACGATGTCGGCGGAGCCGTCCGGCAGCGGAAGGTGTTCAGCGGGCGCCTGGTGCACGATCGCACGGTCGCCGAGCCTGTGCTCGGCCGCTCGAACGAAACCGGCCGAGGGTTCGACCCCGGTGACGGATGTCGGGTCCCGCCCGTCGAGGATCGCCTCCGACAGGGCGCCGGTGCCGCATCCGACGTCGACCCAGCGAAGTCCGGACGGAAGTTGCAGCCAATCGAGGAACCGGGTAGCGACGAGACTGCTCCAGCGCCCGATGAACAGCTCGTACGCGTCGCCGTGCTCCCAGTTGTCCTGCACCGGTGCGCTGCCCACACGCCACGGTAGCGCCTCGTGCAAGGATGGCGCCATGGAGTTGATCTTCGTCCATGGCGCACTGGTGCGAGACGGGCAGTGGTGGTGGCAGGCGGCGGCCCGGCTGCCCCCCCCACTCTCCTAATTCAGGAGTTGGGCCGGAAGCAGCCGCGGCCTGAAACGAAGGCAGGCTGAAGTCAGCCGGTGCAGGGGGCCCGGCTCCTGAATTGGGAGAGCCGGCTCCTGAGTTGGGAGAGGTTAGGGGGTGTCGTCCGAGGGCGGCTCCCACAGCTGGATGGGGTTGCCCTCCGGGTCGGTGAGCGACGCGAACCGCCCCATCGAGTACGTCGTCGGGTCGACCTCAACCGTGGTGCCGCCGGCACGCAGCTGATCCACCATGCCATCGAGGTCGGCCACCCGGAAGTTGATCGCCCACTGCCGGTCGGGCTGGCCGAACTGGTCGACCACACCCGGCATCGAGGTGAACGCCGTCTCGCCGGCTTCCTGGTGCCAGGCCGGTTCGCCCTCCGACATCGGCACAGGGTCGATGCCGAGGTTGTCGCGATACCAGGCGGCCAGGGCATCCGAGTCGGTCGCGCGGAAGAAGAACCCGCCGATACCGGTGACTTTGTGCATGATCGATGATCTCATCGCCGCGAGACCCCCGCCACGATGGCCAGCGACGAGCCTCACCAGCTGTCGGGCGTCGCTCCCAGCGGCACGAGCGGGGTGCGCACGAAGGTGCTCTCGATGGCGACGACGGCACCTTCGTGCGCGGAGCGGATGACCGCGTCCATGATCTCGAGCACGTGGAAGGCGAGATCTGCGGATGCCCGGTGCGGCCGGTCGGTTCGGATGGCGTGGGCCATGTCGGCCAGACCGTAGCCGCGACCGGCTCCCGGGTACCCGGCCGACTCGGCCAGCGGCTGCCAGTCGCTGGTCTCCGTCGTCCAGATCTCGACCGGGTCGGAGAACGTGTTTGGATCCGAGACGGCCAGGGTGCCGTCTGTTCCGTAGACCTCGATGCGCTGGTTGCGGGATGCCCACACCTCGAAGCTCATCGTGACCGACGACGAGACCCCCGACGCGTGCTCAAGCACGAAGACGACGTGGGTGTCGATGTCGACGGGGATGCTCTCGCCCGCGTGGTCGCCCGTGGCGACCGTTCGCGGTCGATCCGACCGCCCCGCCACCCCCGAAACGCGCACCACCGGCCCGAGCAGCAGCACGAGGGTTGTCAGGTAGTACGGCCCCATGTCGAAGAGCGGCCCCGCCCCCGGCTGGTAGTAGAACGCCGGGTTGGGATGCCAGAGCTCGTGCCCGGGCGAGTGCCAGAAGACGGCAGCGCCGACCGGTGCGCCGATGAGCCCGCGATCCAGTGCATCGCGGGCGCTCTGGATGCCCGTGCCCAGCACGGTGTCGGGTGCCGACCCGATCCTGAGCCCGGCCGCGGCGGCGCGCGCGAGCATCGCGGTCGCCTCACCCGGCGCGAGGGCGAGGGGTTTTTCGGCGAACACGTGTTTGCCGGCCGCGAGCGCCCGTTCGTTGATCTCGACGTGCGATTCGGGGGTGGTGAGGTTGAGGATCGCCTCGATCCGGTCGTCGGCGAGCAGCTCATCCACGGTGAGCGCCTCGACTCCCTGTTCGCCGGCGACGGCCGCCGCGCGTGCCGGGTCGCGGTCGGCGACGGCCACCAGCCGCAGCCCGGGCAGCGTGGGCAGCGACGCGAAATACTGTTCGCTGATCTTGCCGCCGCCGATGACGCCGATTCCCATCGGCGTGTGGCCTACCTCGCCGCCCATAGCAGTCCTCTCTCGATGACCGTGCGCACGGTCGGGTTGTTGACGATCTCGAGCCGGTGCCCGGGCGCAGAGACGAAGATGCGGCCCTTGCCCCACTGCCTCGTCCAGATCGCGGGCGCGGTCACCGGCCTGTTCCAGGCATCCCAGGGTCGCACCTGCTGGGTGGTCGTCGCGAGTACGTCGTTGTATTCGTCGCTGAGCACCCAGTACTGCTCGGTCACGAGGTCGAAGTCCGCCAGCCCCGCCGTGATCGGATGGGTCGTGCCGAGCTCGGTGAAGTGCACCGTGTAGGGGATGTAGTTGTCGGACTGGTCGCCGGTGCGCTCGGCCGGATCCTTGCCGGCATGGTGGGCGAACTGTCCGCCGATCATGTGCAGGTAGTCGGCGGTATTGCGATAGGAGTCGGCGATGCCGCCGTGCCAGCCGCCCATCCCTGTGCCGTTCAGGATGGCCCGCTCGAGGCCGGCGAACTCGTCTTTCTCGATGGTGGCCATGGTGTTCACCTGCACGATCAGGTCGACGGTGTCGAGGTAGGGCGCATCGAGGTAGACCGCGGGGGACTCCTCGATCCGCACGGTGAACCCGTTCGCTTCGAGGAACGGAACGAAGGAGTCGGTGGTCTCGACCGGCTGGTGGCCGTCCCATCCGCCCCGCACGATGAGCGCGTGCCGGGGCTCTCTACTGGTGACGCTCGCCATTGCGCTGGTCCTCGATCGATGGTCGGTGGCAACGAAACATTTCGTTGCGCAGATACGGTGCATCCAGTGTAGCGCGCGCCAATTCCCGTCGCCTTGACAGCCTGAGTGCCGTGTCCATAGGCTGAATCTGTCTAAATCGACTGAAAAAGTGTCAGATTCGACTGCTAAATATTTCGTAACACACGCACGCGTAGTCACACGTGGTCAAAGGAGTCCATATGGCTGAGCAAGCCGCACGCCCGGTGCAGACCCGCGGCGCCTCGTTCATCGACGCGAGCGGCGAGACGGTGCGACTGCGCGGGGTGTGCGTGGGCGGCTGGCTCAACATGGAGAACTTCATCACGGGCTACTCGGCCAACGAGTCCCTCATGCGCGCCAAGGTGCTCGCCGTGCTCGGGCGCGAACGCTACGAGCGCTTTTTCGATCGCCTGCTCGGTGCGTTCTACGACGAGGCGGATGTCGCGTTCCTGGCCGACAACGGATTCAACGCCGTGCGCATCCCGATCAACTACCACCACCTCGAAGACGACGCGAAGCCGTTCGAGATCGTCGAAGCCGGATTCCGCTACCTCGACCGCGCGATCGAGCAGGGCGGCCGGCACGGCATCTACACGGTCATCGACCTGCACACCGTCCCGGGCTCGCAGAACCAGCACTGGCACTCCGACAACCCCACCCACATCGCGGCGTTCTGGCAGCATCCGCACTTCCAGGACCGCGCCGTCGGCATCTGGAAGGCCATCGCCGCCCGGTATCGCGACAACCCGTGGGTCGCGGGCTACAACCTGCTGAACGAACCGGCGGACGAGTCGCGCGCAGCGGTCGGCCCGTTCTACGAGCGCGTCGTCGCGGCGATCCGCGAGATCGACGAATCGCACATCATCTTCATCGACGGCAACACCTACTCCACCGAGTTCGACATCTTCGACGAGCCGTGGGAGTCGAACACCGTCTACACACTGCACGACTATGTGAGCGCGGGGCTCGGCCGCGGCGGCGACTACCCCGGCTACACCGACGGCGCCTGGGTCGACAAAGACACGGCTCGAGCGAAGTTCCTGGAGCGTGCCGGCTACGCCATCAGAACCGGCACGCCCATCTATGTCGGGGAATTCGCACCCATCTACACCGGTGACGAGCGAGTGGATGCGATGCGTCGCCAGATTCTCACCGACCAGCTCGACCTCTACCGCGAGCACGGCGTGAGCTGGTCATCGTGGATGTACAAAGACCTGGGCCGCCAGGGGCTGGTGAACGTTCGCCCGGATTCGCCCTACCTGAAGCGCTTCGGGGCATTCGTCGAGAAGAAGAACCGGCTCGGCGCCGACCAGTGGGGAAGCCGCGGCGAG
This sequence comes from uncultured Actinomycetota bacterium, assembly GCA_963738535.1. Lineage (GTDB taxonomy): Bacteria > Actinomycetota > Actinomycetes > Actinomycetales > Microbacteriaceae > Galbitalea. Next base: position 132,902 of record CAVTXB010000004.1, on the reverse strand, counting down.
GGCGTCATCGAGGTGACGCAGCCGGTGCAGGACCTCATCGCCGCCGAGTTCCCCGACTTCGACCCGTACCCGTGGGGCCGATTCGACTGGGTGCGCACCCTCTTGCTCAACATCACGATCGCGCAGCCGCTCGCCGACGAGTACGCCGAACTCTTCCGGGGACTCGACGACGACGAGCTCGATGCGCTCGCCGACTCGTTCGCCTTCGCCAACTGCGAGGTTCGCGAGAGCCTGCTCGAGCAGCTGAAGCAGGGCTGAGGATGCGCGCCGCGGTGCTTCGCGAGGCGGGGCGCCCTCTGGTCATCGAAGACGTGACACTCGAGGCTCCGCGCGCCGGCGAAGTGCTCGTGCGCGTCGAGGCGGCCGGAATCTGCCACACCGACTACCACTACATGACCGGCGACATGACGGCGCCGCTGCCCCTCGTGCTCGGTCACGAGGGCTGCGGGATCGTCGAGGCGCTCGGGCCCGACACCACGGGTCGCGTGAAGGTCGGCGACCGGGTCGCGCTCATGTGGCGACCCAGGTGCGGGGAGTGCGCGGCGTGCGTCAGCGGAAACCCGGTGCTGTGCGTGCTCGGCCGGGTGCAGGCGACGACGGGCGGGCTGCTGGACGGCACCTCGCGGCTGAGCGAGTCGCGCCCGGGTGAGCCCGACGAGCAGCTGCACCACTTTCTCGGTGTCTCGTGTTTCGCCGAGCGGGTGGTGACATCGGAGCGTTCTGTCGTGGTCGTTCCCGACGGCGTCTCGCCCGAGATCGCCGCCATCGCCGGCTGCGCCGTGATCACCGGCGTCGGCGCCGTGCTCAACGTGGTCGACGACGCGGCGGGCCGCCCGATGGCCATCTTCGGCGCCGGGGGCGTGGGCCTCTCCGCTGTCATGGGCGCCCGGCTGGTGGGCGCCAACCCGATCATCGTCGTCGACGTCGACGACGACAAGCTCGCGCTCGCGAAGGAATTCGGCGCGACGCACGTGGTCAACGCGTCCAACAGCGACGCGGTCGACGCGATCCTGGCGATCGCGCCCGACGGAGCACGGTGGGCGATCGAGGCCATCGGCCGTCCATCGACCCTCGAGCAGGCGTTCGCCGCCGTCGAGGCGGGCGGAACCGTCGTGGCGGTGGGGCTGGGTGGGGTCGACACGACGTTCGCTGTGCCCATCAACCAGCTGGTGCAGCGGCAGAAGCGCATCGTCGGCAGCCTCTACGGCTCCGCCAATCCGCGCCTGGACCTGCCCAGGATTTTCGAGCTGTACCTGGCCGGGCGACTCCCGCTCGACCGGCTGCTCGGTGAACGAAACACCCTCGAGGAGGTGAACGATGCGTACGAGCGACTACTCGCGGGCGCGATCGGACGGGCGGTGATCATCCCGTGATCGAGAACGGCAACGCGGAATCCTTCCCGCAGCGCAGCGCCCAGTGGTACGGCGGAACCGACCGCAACGGGTACCTTCACCGGGCGTGGATGCGTCGCGGCCTGCCGGCGAACGCCTTCGACGGCCGGCCCCACATCGCCATCGCCAACACCGCGTCTGACCTGACGCCGTGCAACTCGCACTTCAACGAGGTCGCGGAGAGCGTGAAGCAGGGCGTCTACGCGGCGGGTGGCATCCCCGTGAACCTGCCCGTGGTCTCGCTGGGCGAGACCCTCGTGAAACCGACGGCAATGCTGTGGCGCAACATGGCCGCCATGGCCATCGAGGAGATGCTGCGGGCGAACCCCATCGACGCGGTCGTGCTGCTCGGCGGCTGCGACAAGACGACACCCGCACTGCTCATGGGAACCGCCTCGGTCGACCTTCCCGCGGTGTTCGTGCCCGGCGGCCCGATGCTCAACGGAACCTTCCGTGGCGAGGTGCTGGGCTGTGGAACGGATGTCTGGCGGCTGAGCGAGGAGGTGCGCGCGGGAACTCTCGACGAGCAGCTGTTCCTTCGCTCCGAGTCGTCGATGATCCGCAGCCGGGGGCACTGCAACACCATGGGCACGGCGTCGACGATGGGCATCATGGCGGAGGCGCTCGGCATGACCATCCCGGGCATCGCCGGCACCCCCGCACCCGACAGCCGCCTGCTCGAGGGCGCACACGAGGCCGGCGTGCTCGCGGTCGAGCTCGCCCTCACGAACCGCACGATCAGCCAGGTGATCACGAAGGAGTCATTCCACAACGCGATCGTCGCCCTGGCGGCGATCGGCGGCTCGACCAACGCCGTGGTGCACCTGCTCGCGATCGCCGGGCGACTCGGCATCGACCTGACCCTGGAGGATTTCGACCGGATCGGGGCGGGAGTCCCGCTGCTGGTCAATCTGCAGCCGGCGGGCGAATTCCTGATGGAGGACCTCTTCCGTGCCGGGGGAGTGCTGGCGGTGCTCGACCAGGTGCGCGACCTGCTCGACCCCGCGGCCATCACGGTGACGGGAGCTCCGCTGGTCGATGCTCTGCCGAACCATCCCATCTGGGACGACACCGTCATCAGCCGTCGCGAGTCGCCCCTCCAGCCCGACGCCGGCATCGCCGTGCTCACCGGCAACCTGGCGCCCTCGGGGGCGATCATCAAGCCGGCCGCCGCATCCCCCGAGCTGCTGACGCATCGCGGCCGGGCGGTGGTCTTCGACTCCATCGAAGACCTTCACGCGCGCATCGACGATCCCGACCTCGAGGTGGATGCGACCTCCGTGCTGGTGCTGCGCGGCTGCGGGCCACGCGGCTACCCCGGCATGCCCGAGGTGGCGAACCTGCCGCTGCCGGCGAAGCTGCTCGCCGCCGGCGTTCGCGACATGGTGCGCATCTGCGACGGGCGCATGAGCGGCACGGCCTACGGCACCGTCGTGCTGCACGTCTCGCCCGAGGCTGCCGTGGGCGGTCCGCTCGCGCTGGTGCAGGACGGCGACTACATCCTGCTGGATGTGCCCGCACGCCGACTCGAGCTCGAGGTGCCGGCCGAGGAGCTCGAGCTTCGCACCGCATCCGCGGCGACGGTCGACGCGTTCGCCGCTCCGACCCGAGGGTGGGAGCGCCTCTACGTCGACCACGTGACGCAGGCGCACCTCGGTGCCGACCTCGATTTCCTGGCCGGTTCGAGTGGGTCCGTGGTCTCGCGGGAGTCGCACTAGTGGCGATCTCGAGGGTGCTCTGGCGCGGCGAGGAGCGCTGGGTCACCACCGCAACAGCACCGGGCACAGGCACCGCCGGCCACAGGCTGCTGCACGCGACGCTCGCGCAGCTGCTGGCCATGCCGGTGCACCAGGCGCGTGCGGTGGTGGACGACGCAACCGAGCGAGTGGATGCCGGCGAGCTCACCTTTCTTGCGCCGGTCGACCGCCAGGAGGTGTGGGCGGCGGGCGTCACCTATCGCCGCAGCCGCGACGGACGGGCCGAGGAGGCGGCGGACGCCACCATCTACGACCGGGTGTATTCGGCGCAGCGGCCGGAGGTGTTCTTCAAGTCCACGGCCGAGCGGGTCGTCGGTGACGGCGAGGGAGTGGGCATCCGGGCGGACTCCGACTGGAATGTGCCCGAGCCCGAGCTGGCCCTGGTCGTCGCGAGCACGGGCGAGATCTTCGGGTACGCGGTCGCCAACGACATGAGCAGCCGGTCGATCGAGGGAGAGAACCCCCTCTACCTGCCGCAGGCGAAGGTCTACGACCGGGCGTGCGCGCTGGGCTCGCACATCGTGCCGGTGTGGGAGGCACCCGACGGCCCTCGGGCGATCACCCTGTCGATCGCCCGAGGGGGCGACGAGGTGTTCGCGGGCACCACCTCGACCGACCTGCTCACGCGGTCGTTCGCAGAGCTGGTCGACTGGCTGCTGCTGGCGCAGGAGTTTGCTCACGGCGTCGTGCTGCTGACTGGCACGGGGATCGTTCCCGATGCCGAGTTCACGCTCGCGGCCGGCGATATCGTGTCGATCGCAATCGACGGCATCGGTGGTCTGAGCAACCCCGTGGTGATCGTCGGCCGCGCCGCACCCCAGGGAGTGCACCGGTGAGCGGCGAGACGAGTGCGGTCGATTTCGAGCGCATCCTCTCCGCCGCGCAGGCGTGCGCGCCCGCGCTCGCCGACACCTCCCCGACCGTGCGAGCCGGCTGGCTCGACGCGGTGGCCGCGGCCCTCGATGCCCGCACCGACGACCTCGTGCAGCTCGCCCGGGTCGAAAGCCACCTGCCGGAGGCGCGCCTCCGGGGCGAACTGGTGCGCACCACGTTCCAGCTGCGCCTCTTCGCTGACGAGGTGCGCGAGGGGGGCTACCTGGCGGCGACCATCGACACCGCCGACCCCGACTGGCCCATGGGGGCTCGACCCGACCTGCGCCGCACGATGCGGCCGATCGGGCCCGTCGCCGTCTACGCGGCCAGCAACTTCCCGTTCGCGTTCAGTGTGGCGGGCGGGGACACCGCGTCGGCGATCGCCGCCGGCGCTCCCGTGGTCGTGAAGGCCAACCCGGGGCATCCGCAGCTGTCGGCGCTCACCGCCGAGATCGTGCGCGCGGCACTGGGCGCGGCGGGCGCGCCGGATGGCACCTTCGACATCGTCTTCGGCCTGGAGACCGGTCGTCGCCTCGTCGTCGACGCGCGCATCACCGCGGCCTCGTTCACGGGTTCGCTGGCGGGAGGGCGCGCGCTGTTCGACCTCGCGGTGGGGCGCGATCATCCGATTCCGTTCTACGGCGAGCTCGGCAGCATCAATCCCGCCTTCGCTACTCCGCTCGCCGCGGAGGCGCGCGCGGAGGAGATCATCACCGGCTTCCTCGGGTCGGTGGCCCTCGGGGTGGGCCAGTTCTGCACCAAACCGGGCCTGCTGCTGCTGCCGGCGTCGGTGGACTTCGCACCCGTTGTGCGTCGGGTGGTCGATGCCGTGCCGCCCGCGCCCATGCTGGGTGACCACATCCGCGAGGGCTACCTCCGCGTGCTCCATTCGCTCGCCGGTCATCCCGCCGTGCGCACGGTCGCCGGCGGACGGTCTGGCGAGGGTGGGGGCGACGGGGATGCGCAGGCGCCGATCATTCTCACCACGACCGCCGCCGAGTTGCTGGCGAACGCCGACCAGCTGATGGTGGAATGTTTCGGGCCCACCGCCATCGTGGTCACGTACACGAACCCCTCGGACCTCTTCGCCGTCGCCGGGGCGATCGACGGCCAGTTGACGGCCACCGTGCTCGGCGAGACCGACGATGAGGTGGCGGCGCGGCTCGTCACGATGCTGGCGGGCAGTGTGGGCCGGGTGCTGTGGAACGGCTGGCCGACGGGCGTCTCGGTGACGTACGCGATGCAGCACGGTGGTCCGTATCCGGCGACGACGTCGCCGACCACCACCTCGGTCGGGATGGCCGCCATCGAGCGGTTTCTGCGACCTGTCGCCTACCAGGGCGTGCCGCAGGAAGTTCTGCCGCCCCAGCTGCGCGACGACAACCCGTGGTCGGTGCCGCAGCGCGTCGACGGGGTTCGCCGGCCGCGCTGACACTCAGCCGGCGTACTCGAACGCCGGCGCCCCGGTCGCACCCACTCGAGCAGTGAAGACGGACCCCGCCTGCAGTTCGGCGTCAGGCTCGAGGCCGAGCCGCGACGTGGTGATGTACAGGGTCGACCGGTCGGCGCCACCGAAGGCACAGGCTGTGACGTGGGAAACGGGCAGCTCCACGACCTCACTCAGGGCACCCGATGAGTCGTACCGGTGCACCGCCGAGCCTCCCCAGAGCGCGATCCAGATGCCGTCCTCGGCGTCGATCGCCATGCCGTCGGGGTGGAGGCCCTCGGCGAGAGTCACGAACGGTCGCCGGCCCGAGAAATCGCCCGTCTCGCCATCGAAGTCGAAGACGTCGACGCGCCCGGTCGGGGTGTCGTTGTAGAAGACCCGGGAGCCGTCCGCGCTCCACTGCAGCCCGTTCGAGATCGTCACCGCCTCGAGCACAGTGCCGACCCGGCGCTCGGCATCGAGCCGGTACAGCGTGCCGGCTCCGGGAGTCTCGGCGTACGCCATCGTGCCGCAGTAGAACCGGCCCTGGGGGTCGCAGCCGCCGTCGTTCATTCGGATGCTCGAATCGTCGAACACGTCCGGCAGCAGCTCGCGCACCGCGAGGGAGTCGTCGAGCAGCGCGAAGCCGCGCTCGACCGCGGCGATGTAGCCGCCGGCGGCCCTGGCCCGGATCACGGCGGCCACAGCCCCGATGCGATGACGATTCACCACGTCGTCGTCGAGCGAGACCACGTCGCCCGCGAGCATGTCGACCAGCAGCAGGCGCTGCTGCGCCGCATCCCAGAACGGCCCCTCGCCGTGGAACGCGATCGGTTCGGTGAGCTGGTCGGCTTTCACATCCAGCCTCCGTCGACGACCCACTTCTGCGCGGTACACGAACGCGAGTCCTCCGCAGCGAGCCACAGCATGAGCCGGGCGACATCGTCGGGGTAGAGCCGCTGCGGCAGGCACTGGTTGCGATCGATCGAGGCCTCCGCCTCCGGCGTGACCCAGTCCGCCAGCTGGCGCTCGGTCATGATCCAGCCCGGGATGATGCAGTTGACCCGGATGCCGTCGGGCCCGAATTCGCGCGCGAGGGTGCGGGTGAGGCCCTCCACGCCGGCTTTCGCGGTGATGTAGCCCGGAAGGTCCATGAGATCGATGTGGGCACTGATCGACCCGAGGTTGATGATCGAGCCGTGACCGGCTTCGCGCATCATCGGCACGACGGCCTGGGCGGCGAAGAAGTGGTGACGCACGTTGACCGCGATCCGGTCGTCCCACAGCGCCACGTCCATGTCCATCACTCTGTCGCGCGTATCGTTTGCGGCGTTGTTGACGAGCACCGTGACCGGGCCGAGGGCCCGGGCGGCGTCCGCAATAGCGGCCTGGAGAGCGGAAATGTTTCGTACGTCGCACTCGCCGAACCAGGCCTCAGGGGCGCCGTCCGCACTCAGCTCGTCGAGCAGTTTCTCGCCGGCCTCCCGATTGATGTCGACGAATGCGACGCGCACTCCCTGCTTCGCCAGCTCGCGCACGAAGGACGCACCCAGCCCCGTTGCCCCGCCGCTGACAAATGCCGTCTGGTCGACCAGACTGGGATAGCTCGCAAACGTCGTCAAGGCGGAGGTGGCAGGCATCGGACTCCCTTGTCACGAAATATTTCTATACATTCGGGGTGATGTTTCTACGATAGTTTGGACGGGTCGGCCGGCGCCAGTGCGCGGCCCCGAAAGTTCGAGGGAGAGCGTACGTTGCTGAACATCGGGATCCTCGGAGCCGCCGGCATCGCGCCGGCAGCCATCATCCGCCCGGCCGCCCGGCGCACCGACACGGTCATCGCGGCCGTGGCCTCGCGCAGCCTGGAAGCAGCGCGCGAGTACGCGGCCCGGCACGTGATCGAACGGGCCTACGGCAGCTACGAGGCGCTGCTCGACGATCCCGCGATCGACCTCGTCTACGTCGCTCTGCCGCCATCCGAGCACGCCCGCTGGACGATCGCCGCGCTCGCGGCCGGCAAGCACGTGCTGTGCGAGAAACCGATCGCCATGAACGCCGACGAGGCGCAGGCGATGGTCGACGCAGCGAGCAGCGCGGGCCTGCGCTTCATCGAGGCCTTCCACGACCGCTACCACCCGCTGAGTGCCCACATCGACGAGGTCGTCGCGTCGGGCCGGCTCGGTACCATCCGCCGTCTGCGGGCGGACTTCTCGGCCGAGAACCTCTTCGATGCGAAGTCGATCCGCCACGTGCCGGAGCTGGGCGGAGGCGCGCTGATGGACCTCGGCTGCTACCCGGTGCACTGGGTGCGCGCGCTCACGGGTGAAGAGCCCGTTGTCGAATCGGCGTCGGGCACGCCGAACCCCCTCGGCACCGACCTCAGCATCGTGGCCGAGCTGCGCTTTGCGTCCGGGATCACGGCCACCGTCACCGCGAGCATGGAGGCGGGGCTGTCGCTCTCGAACTACCTGGTCGTCGAGGGCGACCAGGGAACACTGGAAGTGAACAACCTGGTCTTCCCGTCGAGCGGCCACAGCCTCCGCGAGATCGTCGGCGGCCTCGATCGGCCGAGCACCGTCGCCGGCCTCACGACCTACGACCACCAGCTGGCCGCGGTTGTGGCCGCCATCGAGACCGGTGCCCCCGCGCTTACCGAGGGCGACGACATCGTGGGCAATGCCCGCGCGATCGACGCGATCTACGCCGCGGCGGGCTTTCCCGCCCGCTAGAAGCGACCCGGGAGTCAGACGACGGGTGCGGGGAGTCAGAAGACAGGTGCGGGGGCGAGCGACGCGAGTTCCGCCCACAGCTCGTCGGGGATGTCGACGTCGAGCAGGTCGACCGTTTGCTCGATGCGGCGCGGTTCCGAAATCCCGAGCACCGTCGACGCGATTCGGGGATCCCGCACCGAGAACTGCAGCGCGGCGGCGGCCAGCGGAACGCCATGACGCTCGCAGGCCTGCTGCATGAGCGAGACGCTGTCGCGAATGTCGGCGCCGCGGGTGCTGTAGGCGTAGCGCGGCTGTGCTTCCGGGCCTTTGACGAGCATCCCGCCGCCGTAGGGCGCCGCATTGACGAACGCGATGCCCCGGGCGACGGCATCATCGACCAGCGGACCGGCCGACTGGTCGACGAGGGTGAAGCGGTTGTGGTTGAGCACCACCTCGAATTCGCCCGTGGCCAGGTACCGGCCGAGCAGGTCGAGGTCGAGACCGGCGACACCCAGGTGATCCACCAGCCCCTCCTCGCGCAGCCGCACCATGGCCTCGAGGGCTCCGCCGGGGCCTGAGCCGGCCTCGAACGACATCCGTTCCGGGTCGTGCAGGTAGAGCAGCTGGATGCGGTCGAGGCCGAGGCGGTCGAGGCTCTCCTCGAACGAGGCGCGCACGCGCGCCCCCGAGAAGTCACCGGTGCGCGGATCGGGGTCGATCTTCGTGGCCAGCACGAAACCGTCGGGCAGGCCGCCCACCTCGCGGATCGCGTCGCCGATGCGCCGCTCGCTCTCGCCGTCGTCACCGTAGCCGTTGGAGGTGTCGAGAAAATTGAACGGACCGGCGAAGACGGCGAGCACGGTCGCAACAGCGGATGCGGCATCCACCTCGTAGCCGTAGAGCCCCGGCATACTCGCCAGCGGACTCGTGCCCACGCACACGGGCGAGACGAGCAGGCCGGTCGACCCGAGCTCGCGACGCGAACCCGCGAGAGTCACTTCGCGCCGGGCGCGAGGGCCGCGAACGCGTCGCGGGAGGCGTGGTAGCCCTGCGCCATGCGGTCGAGCACCTCGTTGACGTGCGCGTCGATCACAACCTCGTTCGGGTGGGCGGAACGCCAGGCGACCATCCGCGCGACCGAACGATGGAAGGTCAGGTACGGCGCGAACCCCGGAACGAAGCGACGGATCTTCGAGTTGTCGAAGATCGCACTGTGCCCGAGATCGCCGACGAGCAGCTCCGACCAGAACCAGTCGGGGGCACCGACCAGGAACAGCTCGGACGGCACATGCACCAGCTTCGGTTCGACGCCGAGTGCCTCTCCCACGATGGTGTAGATCTGGTCCCACGTGTACACGTCGTCGCCCGTGATGTGGAACGCCTCGCCGACCGCGCGCGGGTTGCCGAACAGCCCGACGAGCCCCTGGGCGAGGTCCTCGGCATGGGTCAGGGTCCAGAGCGAGGTCCCGTCGCCGTGCACGACGATCTCGGCTCCGCGTTCGATACGGTCGAAGATCGTCCAGTCACCGGGCAGCGGGGGATTGGCGTCGTCGTAGGTGTGCGACGGCCGCACGATGGTCACCGGGAACCCGGTGTCGCGGTAGGCCGCCTGGAACACCTCTTCGGCGCCGATCTTGGCTCGCGAGTAGGAGACGAAACGGTTGTGGATGGGCGTCGATTCCACGATCGGCACCTGCAGTACCGGCTTGCCGTAGAGCGACGCGGTGCTGATGTGGATGTAGTGCCGCGTGCGTCCGCGGAAGATCCCGATCGCCTGCTCGGCGCCGGCGGCGTCGAAGGTGAGGAAGTTCACGACGACGTCGAACGTGAGGTCGCCGATGGCGGTGACGACCGATTCCGGGTTCGTGATGTCCGCGGTGATGGAGCGCACCGCATCCGGCAGGTCTCGGCTCTTCGCGTTGTTGCCCCGGTTGAGTACGAAGACGGTCATGCCCGAGGCGATGGCGCGGCGAACGGACGATGCGCTGATCGTGCCCGTGCCGCCGACGAAGAGCACCGTGAGCGGCGCGGGGTCGAGATTGGTCATCACTTGCCCGCCCACCAGTCCTCGAAGCCGACCTCGACGACGCAGATCTGCACGTCTTCGGGGCGCACCCCGAGTGCGGCCCAGCGCGACGTGATGGCCTCGAACAGCTTTCGCTTCGTTGCCACGCTGTACATGTGCACCATCGTGATCGTCACGATGACCAGGCTGCGCCGGTCGACTCCGCCATAGGTCGGATCGAACTTGATTTCGCCCGGCTCGTGAGGGCGGAACACCTGGAACAGGTCGTCGGCCGGAATGCCCAGAACGTCGATCTGCGCCTGGTGGATCTCCGTGCTCAGCTGTTCGTGCTTGTCGTCGTACAGCGAACGATCGAGGTCGACTTGGATGAGCGGCATTTTCTATCCCTTATATCTGTCTACTGGTTGGGTACTGGCTGGGCGGTCGCCCAGAGCAGGGCGGCGCGGATGATGGCGACGTGGTCGACCGAGTCGAACGATTCGGCGCCGTGGCCGAGCGCATCGGCCACGACGCGGGTCGGGCCGACCTCGCGCAGCCACAGCACGGGATGGGTCGTGCCGTCGTAGACGTGGGTGAGCACGTCTTCGCGGTCGCCGTCGAACTCGAGGTAGGTGTAGAGCTCGTCGGTGAGCTCGAAGTCGCCGCCGGCTGCCCGAGAGCGAACCCCCGGCGGCACTCGTGACGCTCCACCGACCGAGCGGGGGATGCATCGTCGTGCCCTGCACCCACTTCGCCCCCATGACCTCGCTCCACGGGGGCAGGCCGAGCAGGGTCGTCACCGACACGTGCAGCGCGAACACGCCACCCGGCCGCGCGAGGAACTCGCGCAGACCGGCAGCCGCAGCCTCGAGCTGCATCGCATCCAGCGGGTGAGTCGGAGACGGCACGTCGGCGATCAGCAGGTCGACACCCGACAGGTCGGCGAGTCGTGCCACGACATCCGTCGCGACCTCGACCTCGAAGCCCAGCTCCTCGGCGATGCGGGCGAGTGCCGCCGAGGTCTCGGCGAAGGGATGCCACGGGTCGGTGTAGGGCGGGGTGCCGCCCGCGAGCACGAGCGCCCGTGGTGCGCCTCGGAGACCGCTCACTTGATCGCGCCGGCCGACAGGCCTCGCTCGAACAGCCTCTGCAGCGCCAGGTAGGCCACGACCTCGGGGATCGCGGTGAGCACGGCCGACGCGAGCACCTTGGTCTGGTCGTCCGCGAACTGCCCGATGAAGAACTGCGGGATGAGCGTGATGGTCTGCAGCGACTGGTCCTGCAGGAAGACCAGCGGCATCAGGTAGTCGTTCCAGGCGCCGATGAGCGTGAAGATCACGATCGCCGCGGCGATGGGCCGCGTGAGCGGGATGACGAGATACCAGAAGCCGCGGATCGAGTTGGCACCGTCGACGCGCGCGGCCTCGAACAGTTCGTTCGGGATGCCCTCGATGAAGTTGCGTGTGAGCAGCACCGCAAATGGCACCTGCAGTGCGGCGAGCGGCAGGATGACGGCCCAGTACGTGTCGTACAGGCCGAGGGAGGTGTCGGTCGCGAACAGCGGTGCCAGCAGCACCACCTCGGGCAGCGTGAGGCACGCCAGCAGCATCCAGAAGTAGACCTCGCGCGAGCGGATGTTGAGTTTCGCGAAGCCGAAGGAGGCCAGCATCGCCACGACGTAGACGATGACGATCACGCCGAGCGCGATGATGGCGCTGTTCAGGAAGAACTGCCCGAAGCCCGGAACGTTGAACACTGCGACGTAGTTGCCCCAGCCCAGCCCCGCCAGCGACCCCTGCACCATGACGATGAGCGGGAAGACGTAGGGGATGACCAGGAGGGTCACGACGACCTGGAGGATGACTTTGCCCCAGCGGGTTCGTACCTCGAACATCAGTCGACCGACCCTTCGCGCTCGCGACCGCGTCGCTGGATGATGATCGCCATCACCACGGCGACGACGAGCAGGATGATGGAGATCGCCGCGCCGTAGCCGACGCGATCGAGCGGGATGGTGATGCGGTAGATGTAGGTGCCCAGGAATTCGGTGGAGTAGACCGGGCCGCCCTGTGAGGTGACCAGCCAGGGCACGTCGAACGTCTTCAAAGCCCCGATCGCGCTGAGCACGCCGAGCGCGACGGTGGTGCCGCGCACGCCGGGCCAGATGATGCTGGTGAGCGTGCGCCAGTTGCCGGCGCCGTCGATCCTCGCCGCCTCGAGCACGGACTGGTCGATCTGGCCCATGGCCGCGAAGTAGAGGATGAACGTGACGCCCGTGAACTCCCAGATCGTGATCGACATGACGACGGCGAGCGACGTGCTCGTCTGGCCGATCCACGGCTGCTGCAGAAAACCGAGTCCGATGTGCGCGAGCACCCAGTTGAACTGGCCGTCCGGGGCGAAGAGCTGCCGGAAGACCGGGGCCATGATGGCCGGGGCCAGCACCACCGGCACGAAGATGATGACCTTGTAGACCACCGCGAGCCGGATCTTCGAGTGCAGCAGCGTCGCGAACAGCAGCCCCAGGAAGGTCTGCACCACGAACGTCACGATGAAGAAGATGACGGTGTGCTCGATGGCGTCCCAGAACACCGGGTCCTGGAACACCTGGATGTAGTTGTTGAAGCCGACCGACTGCGGGTCGGGGCTGACGCCATCCCAGTTCCAGGTGGAGATCACACCGGTGTAGCCGATGCAGTAGTACAGCAGGCCGACCGAGAGGATGAGCGCCGGAAGGATCCACGGGAGCCCCGGCGGCTGCGAGAGGCGGCGGCGAGGTTTACCGCCGCCGCTCGCAGTGGAGCGGAGTGTCCCTGTCCGATCGGTTTTCACGCCCGTTGTCGACGTATCGGTGATGGCCACTCCGCTCCCTTGCTGGATTCTTGCCTGTAGTGCGTCTTACGTGTGTCGCCTGGGCGAGACCGTTACTTGAACGATTCGCCGGCAGCAACCGCCGCGGCTTGCAGCGTTGCGGCGGCAGCGGCCGGGGTCGCCTGGCCGGATGCCACCGAGGTGGATGCGGCAAGGATAGCCGTCTGCACTCCGGACGAGAGCAGGGCCTCACGAGCCTCCGAGACCGTTCCGACAGTCTTGATCAGCGACTGGACCGGCGACTGCTGCACCGACTTGTCCGGCATCTGGATCGTGCTGAAGTCCGGCGAGACACCGTTCAGGGCCGGGATGTCGTCGAGCTCGTTGCCGACGACCTGCTGGCCTGCCTTCGTGGTGGTGAGCCAGCTGACGAACGTGTCCGCTGCCGCCTCATTCTTGGACTTCGAGGCGACCGCGAGGCCGTAGTCCGAGTCACCGTACATGTGGTAGCCGGCGTTACCGGCTCCCGCGACATCCGGGAACGCGATCGGAACGATCGGGAAGGGCTGCGCACCGGCGACGCCGGCTGCCGAGATTCCCGCGGTCATGCCTTTGGTGGTCGCGTACTGCATGTACCACGTGCCCATCATGACCATCGCGTACTTGCCCGTGAGGAAGTCGTTGTTGGCGTCAGGGTACTGGGCGTAGCCGATTGCTCCGGGCTGCATGATGTTGTCGGTGAAGAGCTCCTTCCAGATGGTGAGCGTCTTGACCATTCCGGGGTCGGTCCACTTGGCCGCACCGGTCGACATCTTGGTCCAGAGGCCCGGCTGCACGGAGTCGGCGATCGACTGCAGCGTGTCCTGGTTGAAGCCTTCCTGCGACGCGCCCTGGACGAAGCAGCCGACGCCGTTCGCCTTGAAGGTCTTGCAGTCGGCGGCCCACTGGTCGAGGGTCTTCGGCGGAGTGACGTTGTACTTGTCGAACAGTCCCTTGTTGAGCCACAGCGTGCCGGCGTACGTGGACCCGACCGACAGCGCGGTCAGCTTGCCGTTCGCCGTGAGCCCGCTCGTGCCGATCGGCGAGACCTTGGACTGCCAGTCCGACCCGAGCGACTTCTTGATGACCGGGGTGAGGTCCTGGGCGAACGATTTGAACTCGGTGACGTAGGCGCCGGGCTGGATGTCGAACACGTCCGGGCCGCTCGACGACGCGAGGGCGGGACGCAGGGCGGCCTCCCAGTCGGCGATGGTGACCTGCTTGTAGTTGACCTTGATCTTCGGGTAGGCCTTGTTGAAGGCCGCGATGTAGGTTTTCGCCGTTGCGAGTTCGGGCGTCCATCCCCACCAGTTGACTGTGCCGGACGTCGCAGACCCCGCGCTGGAACTCGAGGAACCGCCGCTGCAGCCGGCGAGGCCGAGAGCGGCCATTCCGGCGACGGCGAGAACTGCAACCGAACGACTCATTCGTGACTTGAGCATTCTCTCTCCTAGCTTCACGCTGGCACCGCTTCGTGCCAGCTGTCGTTGCTTCACCTTGCGCGGGGCGCGCTCAGAGTGCTGTGGAGAGGAAAACGGCGGGGCCTGCGCAGAACGCCCGATCGGGCATCCGTGCTGTGAGCTCCATCGTCTCCAACCCCGCGCACCGGATATTCCGGAGCGTTTTGTCGCAACAAACCACAAATTACCCTCGGGGTTTGGGTGCGTCAAGTTTCAGGGGAAAACACGAAACATTTCGTTGTCAATCCGTGATCACCGGGTGCGCACGACGCAGTCGGCGCCGGGTCTGCGACGCGTGGGGCGAGCGTATCCACACCCCGCACGCGAGCACGGGCGAGGGCCCGGTTACGAGAGTCTGCTCGTACTTCCCCGCACGACCAGGCGGGTGGCAAGATCCACGCGCAGGCTCTCGGCCGGCTCGCGATCGCGCAGCCGAAGCACCAGGCGCGTCGCCTGCTCGGCCATCTCGGTCAGCGGCTGGCGCACTGTCGTGAGCGGGGGTCCGGCCCAGCCGGAGAACTGCAGGTCGTCGTACCCGACCACCGACAGGTCCTCCGGAATCCGCACGCCGCGCTCGCGGGCCGCCTCGTAGACGCCGATCGCCTGCAGGTCGCTGCCCGCGAAGATGGCCGTCGGCGGATTGCGGCGCGACAGGAGTTCGTGGCCGCGGGCGATACCGTCTTCGCGGTGGAACTCGCCCGTGAGGATCAGGTCTTCCCGCACGGGGATGCCCGCGGACTCGAGGGCGGAGCGGAACCCGGACAGCCGCGCCCGTGAGCACATCATGTCGTCAGGACCGGTGATCATCGCGATATCGCGATGGCCCAGGTCGATGAGGTGCTGGGTCGCGAGCACCCCGCCCGACCAGTTCGCGGAGCCCACGGACGGCACATCCGGTGCGGGGTCGCCGGTCGGATCGACCAGCACGAATGGGATGTTGCGGGTCTTGAGCTGGCGCTTCTGCTCCGCCGGCAGGTCGGACAGCACGAGGATGACGCCGGCGGGGCGGCGCTGCATCACGCCGTCGATCCACTCCGGGCCGGGGGAGTGCCGGTCGCCGCTCTGCGTCAGCACGACGTTCATGCCGTTTTCGCGGGCGACTCGCTCGACCCCGTTGATGATCTCCATCGACCACGCCGTGTCGAACACGCTGAAGACGAGCTCGATGAGGTTGGCCGCCTGAGCGACTCCGCGCCGGTTGTAGCCGTGGCTGTGCAGCAGTTCTTCCACGCGGGCCCGCGTGGTGTCGGAGACACCGGTGCGCCCGTTCAGCACCTTCGACACCGTCGACATCGACACGGATGCCTCGGCGGCGACCCTGGAGAGGGTCGCCCTGGTGGGCTGTGCCAACGTGTCGAGCGCCATGCGAACACTTTACCGAGGCCACGACACTTGACTAACGCAAAAACGAAACTCTAGACTCCGGAGCACACTGAGTTTCGTAGTTTCTAACGAAACATTTCTTTACTTCACGGCAGGGCAGGCCCGACGATGACGTCTTCTGAAACAACATCGTCGCTCGACCATGCCCTCTGGACCGACGTGACGCGGAGTCCCGCGGACCGGGTCGCGGCACTCATCGACGCCATGACCCTGCGCGAGAAACTCGGCCAGCTCTACGGCACCTGGATGGGCGCGAAGACGGTTGACGGCAACGAGGTTGCACCGCACCAGAACGAGATGGGCGAGGACGTCAGCCTCGAAGAGCTGCTCGCGTTCGGGCTCGGACAGCTGACCCGGTCGTTCGGCACGGTGCCGCTCGACCCGGCGACAGGCGCGGCACAGCTCGTGACGAGCCAGCGCGCCGTCATCGAGGCGAACCGGTTCGGAATCCCGGCGCTCGCGCACGAGGAGTGCCTCGCCGGCTTCACGACCTGGAAGGCCACGGCGTACCCCGTGCCGCTCTCGTGGGGCGCGACGTTCAACGGCGAGCTCATCCGCGAACTCGGCAGCCGGATCGGCCGCAGCATGGCATCCGTCGGCGTGCACCAGGGGCTGGCCCCGGTGCTCGACGTCACCCGCGACGCGCGGTGGGGACGAACCGAAGAAACGATCGGCGAAGACCCCTACCTGGTGGGATCGCTCGCGACCGCCTACATCCGGGGCATGGAGTCGGCGGGCATCGTCGCAACCCTCAAGCACTTCGTCGGCTACTCCGCTTCGAAGGCCGGCCGCAACCTCGCACCGGTGAGCATGGGGCCGCGGGAGCTGTCCGACATCATGCTGCCGCCGTTCGAAATGGCGGTGCGCGAGAGCGGCGTGCGATCGGTGATGCACTCGTACGCCGACGTCGACGGCGTGCCCGCGGCCGCCAACGAGCAACTGCTCACGGGGCTGCTCCGCGACACGTGGGGCTTCGATGGCACTGTGGTCGCCGACTATTTCGGCATCGGCTTTCTCAAGATCCTGCACGGCGTCGCCGGCACGTGGGGCGAGGCGGCGGCGCTTGCGCTGCGCGCCGGGGTGGATGTCGAGCTGCCGGGCGTGAAGACCTACGCGGAGCCACTCATGGCCGAGGTCGATGCCGGGCGCATCGACGAGGCCCTGGTCGACCGTGCGCTCGAACGGGTGCTGCGGCAGAAGCTCGAACTCGGCATGCTCGACGCCGACTGGAACCCCGTACCTCCGGCGCTCCGCGGCACTGATCTCGCCGATCCGAACGCGGTCGAGGGCTCCGTCGACCTCGACACCCCGGCCGACCGCCAGCTCGCTCGCGAGATCGCCGAACAGGCAGTCGTGCTTCTCTCGAACGACGGCACCCTTCCGCTCGCACAACCGGCGACGATCGCAGTCATCGGACCCGCGGCCGACGACCCCATGGTCATGCTCGGCTGCTACTCGTTCCCCAGCCACGTGGGCATCCACCACCCCGACCTGCCGATCGGCATCGACATCCCCACCGTGGCAACCGCGATTCGCGCCGAGTTCGCGGGTGCGACCGTGACCGTCGCCCAGGGATGCACCATCGATGGCGAGTCACGCGACGACCTGGCGGCCGCGGTCGAGCGGGCACGGCAGTCGGAGGTCGCGATCGTGGTTCTCGGCGATCGAGCCGGCCTGTTCGGGCGGGGGACCAGCGGCGAGGGCTGCGACGCGGAGTCCCTGCAGCTGCCCGGGCTTCAGGCCGAGCTGCTCGAGCAGGTCCTCGACACGGGCACCCCCGTCGTCGTTGTCGTGGTTTCCGGCCGGCCGTATTCGCTCGGCACAGCGCCCGCGCGGGCCGCTGCCATCGTGCAGACCTTCTTCCCCGGCGAGGAGGGCGGGGTCGCCGTCGCGCGCATCCTCAGCGGCGCCGTCGACCCGTCCGGCCGACTTCCCGTGAGCGTGCCCGCTCACCCCGGCGCGCAGCCGTCCACCTACCTCGGCGCGCAGCTTGCCCAGCGCAGCGGGGTGTCGAACGTCGACCCGACCGCGGCCTTCGGATTCGGCCACGGGCTGGCCTACACGACCTTCGAGTGGTCGAACCTGCGCGTCGACGGCACCCCGGCGGGCGAGGAATCTGTCGCGATCGTGCCAACGGATGGCGCCGTGACGGTCGGAGTCACGGTTCGCAACACCGGCGCGCGCAGCGGAAAAGAGACCGTGCAGCTGTACCTGCACGACCCGGTCGCCAGCGTCACTCGACCCGTCATCCGTCTGGTCGGCTACGCGCAGGCGACCCTCGCGCCCGGGGATTCGACGGAGGTCTCGTTCCGCGTCCCCGCGGATCTCGCGAGCTTCACGGGAATCGATGGCCGGCGGGTCGTCGAACCCGGTGACCTCGAGCTGCGCCTGGGCGCCTCGTCGCAGGACGTGCGGCAGGTTGCGCACGTGCGCCTCGCCGGGGCGGCCCGGATCGTCGACCACACCCGCGAACTGCACTGCAGCGTGACCGTCGGGGCGACGGGCCACGCCGGAATCTGATTCACTGAGGTAGTGGATTCACCGCCCCTCGACCCCCGACGGTGGCGCGGACTCTTCGTTCTGCTGCTCGGACAGTTCTGTGCCCTGCTCGACGTGAGCGTGACCAACGTCGCGCTGCCGTCCATCGGGCGCGCGACCGGCGCGGGACCAGCCGAACTCCAGTGGGTCGTCAGCGGGTACATCCTCGCGTTCGCCCTCATGCCGGTCATCGCGGGCCGGCTGGGAGACACCCGCGGGCGGCGACGGATCTTCTTCATCGGGGTCACCGGCTTCATCATCGCGAGTGCCGCCGTGGGGCTGTCACCGGTGCCGCTCGTGATCATCGCGGCCCGAGTCATCCAGGGCATGTTCGGCGGCCTGCTCGGTCCGCAGGTCTCCGGGTACATCCAGAACGCCTTCCCGAAGTCGGAGCGCGGGCGGGCGTTCGGCGGCCTCGGCATCACGGTCGGAGTCGGAACGGCGCTGGGTCCGGTGATCGGCGGGCTGCTCATCGGCCTCGGAGGACCCGACTTCGGCTGGCGGCTCGTCTTCTTCATCAACGTGCCGATCGGTCTAGCCGCGATCATCCTCGCGAAGCTGTGGGTCGCCGACCTGAAGCCCGTCGAGAGCCCGGCCTCGCTGAAGCTCGACCTGGGCGGCGCCGCTCTGCTCGGTGCCGCGCTGCTGTGCATCCTGTTCCCGATCGTCGAGATCAACGAGTTCCACAGCGGGTGGCTGTTCCTGCTGTTCATTCCGGGCGGCCTGCTGCTCTGGGCATTCCTTCGGCGGGAGCGGCGCCTCACCCGGCGAGGGCGGCTCCCCGCTGCTCAATATGGCGCTGTTCCGGGTGCCCACCTTCACGACCGGCGTGTTCTTCGCGCTCGTCTTCTTCTGCAGCAACACCGGCATCCCACTGCTCATGTCGCTCTACTACCAGGACGGCCTCGGCTTCACGGCGCTCGAATCCGGCGCTCGGCGTCACGGCGTTCGCGCTCGGAACAGTGCTCGGCGCCTCCGTCTCCGGGCGGCTGGTGTCGCGGGTCGGGCGGCCGCTCGTCGTCGGTGCAGTGAGCCTGTTCTTTCTTGCGACGCTGTCGATCAGCCTCGTCGTGCATCTGAGCTGCGGGCCGTCACCGCGCCGGTCGAGGTCATCCTGCGACTCGCGCTGCCCGTCTTCCTCGTCGGAATCGCCGGTGGGTCGATCGTCACACCGAACCAGACCCTCACGCTCATGGACGTCGACCCTCGGGATGGCGGTACCGCCGGCGGCGTGCTGCAGACCGCCCAGCGCGTCGGGTCGACCACCGGCCAGACCGTGCTCGGCACACTGTTCTTTCGTCACCGTCGCGGGCTACACCGCCTCGACGCACGAGGGAACACCGGCCGCCGACCCCGCGCGGTTCGCCACGCGGCCTCGACATCGGCCTGGTCGGATCGCTCGTGTTCTCGGGGGCCGCGCTCGTGCTCGGAATCCTCGACCTGCGCAGCAAGCGGCGCGCGCGCGACGCCCACCAGGGCGCAGCGTAAGGCGGCCGGTCAGTCGGCCTCGGCTGCGGCCTCCTCGGCTTCTTCCCGGGGCGCCTGCCGCTGCTGGTGCTCGCCCTCGCCACCCTGCCGACCGCCGAAGGGGCGCCCGTGGTCGGCGAACTCATCCCGTGCGAACGTCATCGCCCACTCGCCGAGTTCCACCCGCGAGCCGGTTCGCAGCACGTGACCGCCCTCGACGCCGCCGCTCTCGTGATCGCTGCTGAGCAGCGCCTCGCCCAACGCGAACACGACATACTCGTCGTCGTCATCGTGTCGTATCTCGGCATGCAGCGGGTCGAGCCCCGCGAGCGTGAGGTCGGTGTCCGGTGCGGAGCCGATGCGGATGACGTCCCGATCGAGGGCGAACTCACGAGCCGCCTCGCCATCCCAGTTGTCGGATCCCACCACGAAGACGAGCCTCGGGTTGCCCTCGCCGAATCCGGCGTGTGTGGTCGTTGCGTGTTCGTCGGTCATCGAGGATCCTCAGGTCGGTGGGTGGCAGCGTTCAGTGGTGCCCCGTGAGGTTCGGAGCCGCCCGCGAAATCGGCGGTCCGCGATCTGGTACGTCGACGTAGTGTCGTACTGGAGCTGGGAGGCCCGCGACGGTGACGACGACGATGAAAGACGACCTCGTGCTGTACCTTCAGCGCGGCCGCGACGTGCTGCTGTGGAAGCTCGACGGCCTCAGCGAATACGACATCCGTCGCCCCATGGTGACCACCGGCACCAACCTGCTCGGCATCGTCAAGCACGTCGCCTCCGTCGAGGCGGGCTACCTGGGCGAGGTGTTCGGCCGACCATTTCCCGAGCGCCTGCCGTGGCTGGCCGACGGCGCCGAGCCGAACGCCGACATGTGGGCGACGGTCGACGAGTCCAGTGAATCCATCACAGCGCTGTACCGACGGGTGTGGATGCACTCGGACGCCACGATCGCCGCGCTTGACCTCGATGCCACCGGCAGCGTTCCGTGGTGGCCCGAGGAGCGACGGGTGGTGACGCTTCACCGCATCCTCGTGCACATGATCGCCGAAAACGAACGGCATGCCGGCCATGCCGACATCGTGCGCGAACTCATCGACGGCGCGATCGGGCAACGCCCCGACTCGCCGAATCTCGACACCGAATTCGACTGGACGGCCCACCGGGCACGCCTGGAGACGGCGGCTCGCGACGCGGGCGGCTCGACCCCTTAGAGCACGCGCGCCAACCGGGGCAGCATCGCGAACGGGTCGGGGCCTGCGGGCATGAGCAGCAGGTGATCCGCTCCCGCCTGCGCCAGTTCGGTGAGCCGGGCCTTCGCCCGGTCGGGCGTTCCCACCACGGCCAGCTGGTCGACCCACTCGTCGGGCAGCGCTGCCGCGAACTCCTCCTTCGATGCCGAGGATGCTCGCAACTCGGCGAACTCCTGCGCGAACGGCAGGGGAGCGATATGCGGGGCCCAGTCCGGTTCGCCGATCCACACGAGGCTCAGCCGAGCCAGGTCTCGTGCGACCTCGGGGCGGTCATCCACTGCAGCCACGTTGTACGCCGCGAGTTTGTGCCGCGACCGGGGTGCCGCCACCTGCTCCCGCACAGCGCGCAGGTATTCGGGCGTGACCGGCTCGGCGAGCAGCGTACCGTCGGCCACGCGGCCCGAGACTGCCAGGGATTTCGGCCCTCGAACACCGGCATAGATCGCCGGAGCCTCCGTCGGGGGAGAGGCCAGCTGGATGTCGCGCAGCTTCACGTATCGACCGTCGGACGTGAGGTTCGTTCCCGAGAGGATCGCCTTCATCGCCTCGATGTATTCGGCCAGCAGAGTCAGCGGGCTGGCGGGCCACGCTCCGACCTGGCGCATCCAGTGGGGCATGCCGTGGCCGATTCCCACGGTGACGCGGCCGGGGAACAGGTTGGCGAGCGTCGCGACATCCATGCTGGCGAATGCCACATTGCGGGCCCCGGCAGGCAGAATGCCGATGCCGATCCGGATGCGCGTCGTGGATGCGAGTGCGACGGCCGCCTGGGCGATGCCGCCGTTGAGAAAACAGTCTTCGACCACCCACAGCTCATCGAACCCGAGGTTCTCGGCGGCCTGGGCGTAGCGCACGAAGTCGACGCTCGGCAGGTCGTTCGGCGTGACGATGCCGATCGGTACTCTCGGTTGCGCGGGTGTGGTCAATGGGGGCTCCTCGGGCTGATCGACGTGACGGCAGGGCTGTCCGAGGTGATGATACGGCGTCCCGACGAAGCAGCCCGCGAGTTACTCACAGGCGCCGTGCCTCGCGGGCCGCGAGACTCAGCTGGCGTCTGCCTGCTCGAGCACTTCCTCGGCGCGCTCGGGGCTGCCCTCGGCAAGTCCCCGTGCGATCGCCGGGCGCGAGGCCAGCCACATCCCGAGGCCCGCCAGCAACACGAGCCCCTCGCTGACGGTGAGAGACCAGATGATGCCGGGCAGCCCGAACCACAGGTTGCCGAGGATCACGATCGGCACGAACGCGACCCCCTGCCCGATCGACATCACGATCGACTGCGCCGACCGGCCGGTGGCCTGGAACAGCGATGTGAGCAGGCCGGAGAACCCGTTGAAGATCGCGGAGACCAGCTGCGCGGTGAGCACGATCACGCCGATGGCGAGCACCGAGTGGTTCGACGAGAACGCCGAGAATACCTGCCCGCGGAACAGGAAGACCGTTGCCCGAGAAGACGAGCATCACCCCACCGATCGCGACGGCGGACGCGCGCAGAGACGAGCGCAGGCGGCGCGCGTCGCCCTTGCCGAACGAGTAGGCGAGCAGAGGGAGTACGCCGATCGTCACGCCCATCACCAGGAACTCCGGAACCTGCGCGATCCGCACCGCGACGCCGAGTGCCGCGAGAGCCGCATCGCCGTAGATGACGGCGAGGTTGTTGAGCACGAGCGACGTGACGATCAGGAACGCGGACTGCAGCAGCTCGCCGACGCCCACACCGAAGACGGGCTTCAGCACCGAGGTCGACAGGGTGAACCAGCGCGGCGCGAGGCTCACGTTCTCGCTGTGGCGCTGCAGCCAGACCACGAAGTAGATCACGACGGCCAGGTTGGACAGACCCATCGAGAGGGCGGCGCCGGCGACCCCCCAGTGCAGCACGAGGATGAACAGCACGTCGAAGACGACGTTGGCGATGGTCGACCCGATGAGGCCGGTCATCACCTGGCGCGCGGCGCCCTCCGATCGCACGAGCTGCTCCAGGCAGAACGCGGCGGCGAGCACGGGCACGAAGGCGAGCATCACCGCGACGTACGCGCTCGTCGCGGGGACGGCCGCGGCGTTCGCGCCCAGCAGTGCGACGAGCGGATGCAGCGCCAGCAGCCCCACACCGCCGACGACGACCCCGGCGATGATGGCCCCCCAGAACGAGAACGCGGCGACCCGCTTGATCTCGCCCGCCCTGGTCGGATCGTTTTCGGCCGCGCCGAGCAGGCGCGACATCAGTGCGCCGCCGCCGGCGCCGAACACTCCGCCGACTCCCATCACGAGGCCGAGCAGGGGGGTGCCGAATGTGATTGCGGCGAGGTAGGACGTGTTGTGCTGCGAGCCGATGAAGCCCGCGTTGATGACGTTGTAGACCGCGCCGACGATCATCGCGGCGGCCATGGGCACGCAGAGGTGCACGAGAGCGCGAACGATGGGCGCGGCCGACAGGTACCACCGGTTGGTGCCGACCTTCGGCTGGGATTCGATACTGGAGGTGGTGCTCATGGCTGCTCCTTTCCGGGCAGGGCGAAACGAGGGAAAAGCGTGTGGGCGCGACGAATGACGCCGCGGCGGCTGCGGTGAAGCTGGCGCGGTGAAGCTGGCGCGGAGGTGCGGCCCGGGTGAGCAGTGGCCCGGGTGAGCAGTGGCGCGGGGCGGCTAGGACCTCGTCGGCTGGGGGAGCACCGAGGTGATCTTCTGGAGCAGGGCGTGGAACGTGTCTCGTTCGGCCTGGCTGAGAGGGGCGAGGATGACCTGCTCCGCTTCGGCCATGGCGACGTCGAAACCGGAGATGAGTTGGGTGCCTGCGGGTGTCGCGTAGACGCGTTTGCTGCGGTCGTCGCCGTCTTCCGATCGGCGTTCGATGAGGCCGCGCGCTTCGAGGCCCTGCAGCAGGCTCGAGACGCTCGCCGGAGTGGTGCGGCTGATTGCGGCGATGTCGCGCTGGATCGACCCGGGATTCTGCTCGAGGTAGCCGAGCGTGAACGCCTGCTGCCGACTGAGTTCGCGGGCCTGCATCCACTCCTGGCCGGCCTGGGCCTGCGCCCATCCCACCCAGCGGAGCAGCTCGAGGCTGCTCGTGAGCCTGATGTCCTGTGCTTGCATGTTTAGAACTCTAACCATTAGAGATCTAACTGTCAACCCTCCACCTATTCCCCGAGTTGCATGTTTTCGCGCCCTCAGGGCGCCCCGGACCACGAAAACATGCAACTCAGGGTCAGGCGGGGCGGCGGTAGGCGTCGACGATGAGGCTGCCGCGAACTTCGGACAGGGTCGCGCACAGCCGGTCGAGCAGCCGGTCGGTGACGCCCGTCGCCGTGATGTCCCAGGGGCCGAGAGGGCGCAGCCGACCGCAGCGGATACGCACGACCTCCCAGCGGACGCC
Source organism: uncultured Actinomycetota bacterium (assembly GCA_963738535.1). Lineage (GTDB taxonomy): Bacteria > Actinomycetota > Actinomycetes > Actinomycetales > Microbacteriaceae > Galbitalea. The sequence continues at coordinate 108,421 of CAVTXB010000004.1, read as the reverse complement.
CCGGATCGCGCGGTCCTTCCGGCGGTCGGACTGCTCGCGCGCACCAACGTGCTCGAGGCCGTGGCGGCCCACCGTGTCGTACTCGATCGCGACCCGCAGCTCGGGGATGACGATGTCGGGCCAGACCTCGAGGCGTTCGAAGAACGGTCGCGACACCGCGATGGCATTGAGCGAGAGATCGAACTCGAAACGCACGGCCAGCCGCTGCCGAAGGTCGGCCTCGGCGGCGGAGGCCGGCTTCGGCGCGCGTGCACTCCAGAACGCGTCGCCCGGCATCCGTGCGGGATCATCGCTGCCACCCGCACCGCGACGACGTACGACCGCGGCGCGATCGCCTCGGAGGGGTGGCGGCACCGGCGGCGTCGGCCTGATGCGCGGCGGGTTCGCCGAGCTGGGCGCACACCGGGCACCAGACCGACCGTCGTCGCTGGCCGCCGGGGCGATTGCGCTGCTCCTCGGGTGTCGCGACGAACTCGTGCCCGACCTCGCACTGCCAGACCAGGAACACCTCGGCCGCTGGCGGCACCTGCGTGAGCGTGATGCCGTGGTTGAGGTCGGGGTGGTACTGCCGGATGAGCACCGGATAGCGTTCCCAGTCCGCCCGGTAGGAGCCGATCGCGTAGGGGATATCGGTGTTCTTGGTGCGCTGCCTTCGCTGCCACCACGCATCCACGGGTTCCGCCAACGTCGTCCCTCCTCGATCGGCCGGTGCGGTCGAAACGCTACGCCGCACCCCCGTCGTTGCGCAGTCGCCTGACGGACCCCGCCGGGTTGTCGGTCGTGGCTCCTAGCGTGGGCACATGGGTCGCAGGTTTGTCTGCGCGCGTCGACGCCTGCCTCGCGGTCGGCTGCGAGGCCGCGGTTGACACGGGCGCGCCCGTCGATCTGTGCTCCGCGCACCTGCTGGCCGCCCACGACTGGGTCGCCCGCACCGTGGGCGTCACCGATGTGCTCCCGTCTCCGTGCGCCGCCTGCGGATCCCGGCTCGGGGTGAGTTACCCGTCGGGGTGGCTCTGCGCCGTGTGCGAGTGGCGGGCCGGCGACATCCCAGACGGCGATCTCGCGCCCGTTCGCGTCGACGTGGTCTACTACCTGCGCTTCGGGAACCGCATCAAGATTGGTACCTCGAGCAACCCGCGTGCGCGTCTGGCCCAGCTGCGTTTCGAGGAATTGCTCGCATTCGAGCGCGGGGATCGCGCCATCGAGCAGAGGCGTCACGCGCAGTTCGCGAGCCTGCGCTACCCGGGAAGCGAGTGGTTTTCGTCGTCGCCGGAGCTCGCGACACACATCCGCACCCTGTCCGAGGGTGTGGCCGACCCGTGGGACCTGCATCGGCGCTGGCTGAGCGAACGGCTCGCGCTGCGCACCTGACGTCAGAAGCTGACGGCGCCCCGCACGCGATGCCCGACGGCGATGGATTCGCCGGAGACTGCGGCAATCGGGGAGATCAGAAACGTGACCAGGTCCGCAATCTGGCCCGGGGACGATTCGCCGCCCCTGCCCGCGTCGACCGCGGTCGCCGGATGCTCGGAGACGATGCCGGGGCTCACGGTCGTCACCGTTACGCCGGTTCCGGCGAGTTCGTCGGCGAGGTTCTTCGCCGCGATGATGAGCGCCGCGTTACGGATCGAGCCGGCGATGTTGCCGGTGATGAACGCGTTCTGGCCGCTGATCCCCACGATGCGCCCGTAGCCTGCGGCGCGCATGGTCGGGATGACCGCGTTCGCGACTCGCAGAAAGGTGAGCGTCTTACCTTCGAAGGCCTGCTCGACCTGCGCGGGATCGCCGTTCCGTGCCGGATCCAGCGTGCGGGCGCTCGGTGCCGCGCTGATGACCACTGCGTCGAGCCGGCCGTGCTCGCGCAGCACCGCGCTGACGGCGTCGTTGACCGAGGTTTCGTCGTTCGCGTCCATCGTCACGCCGTCGTCACCACTTCGCGAGGCGATGACCACGGTCGCTCCCTCGTCGCGGGCACGCGCTGCGATCGCAGATCCGATCAGTCCGGTTCCGCCGACGACGAGCACGACACGTTCGGTGAGCTGGAGGTCCATCCCTCCACGCTAGCGCGGTGCGGTCGGTGCGTGCGGTGGGCGGACGATTCAGCCGAGCAGTTGCATGGTGAGGCGCTGGCGGGTCTCGATGACCTGCCACACGCGCTCGATGACTTCGCGAGGCGACACCGGCTTGGTCATGTACTGGTCGACGCCGGCCTGCTTGGCGCGCAGGATGTCTTCGGGTGCGTTGCGTGCGGAGAGCATGGCGATGTACGGCTGGCGGATGTACGGGTCGTCCCGGATTTCCTCGGTCGCCTGGATGCCCGACTTGATCGGCATCATCCAGTCCATCAGCACGAAGTCGGGGTCGAATTCGCGGCAAAGAGTGACCCCGGCGTCTCCATTGCAGGCGCGCTCGACGACGAATTCGGCATTGCGCAGACGGATGGTCAACAGTTTGGCGACGTCGTCGTCATCCTCGACCACCAACACCCTGACAGACACGTCAATCAAGCCTTTCCCCCTGCGCCCGACTCATTTCACCCGATGTGGAGCCGTTCCCCGCGCTTTAGCTAGTAATAGTGTGAGCGAGGCGCGGATTTCGGGGCAGCCCCGGTTTGGGGTGCAAAGCCCGTTTTCGCACCCCCAGTAGGTGGGACAGCCGCGGTTTGGTGGCCTGAGCCTGGCCTGAGCCGGCCTGGGCCTGCGCGCGTTCGTGCACCGCGTCTGCGAATTCGTGTTGTCGTGGTTAGGCGCCGTTGTGGTGGTCGCCCCAGAGGGTGTTGAGGCGTGGGTCGGTGGGGTCGAGGTCGTGGATGCTGAGGTACCGGTTTTCGGGCTCGCTGAGGTAGGAGTGTCCGGAGGGGAGTGTCCATTTCAGGTCCCCGTTGGGGAGCTGTTCAACACTGACATTGGTGTGGTGTTTCTCGTCGTGGTGCATCGGGCACAGGTGGGCCAGGTTGTCGTGGGCGGTCTGCCCGCGATGTTGTCACCGGGATATGGGACCCCGTGTACTTCAGGATGCGGTACACCTGCTCAATCTCGAAGGCGGCCGCGCGTGCCTTCATCCGCGCCACCTCGACCAGGCCTTCAACGAAGTTACCGAGCCGGTCATCGACCGCCACCGGGTACGGGGTCTCTTCAACCAGGGTTTCCAGGCGCGCAGCCGACACCCCGGCGCTGAGGGCATCCGCGCTGGAGACGTTCCGCCTCCGCATACGCCTGCCCGATCTGGTCCATGAACACAGCACACCAGACACCACCGACAATCAAAACAAGCTGATCAGGACTCGAATTATTCAGTGGACAACCACAACACCCCGGCGCCCTGGGAAGGAGAAGACGCGACCCTCGAATCCGGAACTACCGCGCCGTGCTCGCCCCCACCGGCTCGTTCGTCGGCCGCTTTCCCCCGAGACGGTAGAACGCGAACGGGATGGCCGACAGCAGGCAGCTGATCGCCGGAACGATAGTGAGCGACAGCCACACCGTCTGCTGCATGACCAGCGTGACGTGAACGCCCTCGTGGTAGCCGGCGATCGCGACAAAGAGCCCGAACACCCCGACCGCGGCCGCCGCCATCAGTTTCGACACGAAGGTCAGTGTCGCGAACGAGATGCCGTCATTGCGAACTCCGGTGCGCTGCTCGACGTCGTCCACCGCATCCGCGATCATCGTCGCCTGCACCACAAGGAAGATGCCGAGGGTGAGCCCGGTCAGGAAGATGAAGATCACGGTGGCGAGCAGGTTCTGGAAGTCGACGAAGTACATGAGCAGGTACAGCACTGTTCCCACCAGCGAGCTGACGACAGCCAGCATCTTGCTGGTGGTGCGACGCAGCAGCAGCGGGGTCAGGAAGGCCGCCAGAACAATGCCGGCGATGATCGCACCACCGACCAGCGGAAACAGGTTCGAGTTCTTGTAGGCGATCACGACGAACAGTGCGCCGCCAACCTGCACGATGTTGCGACCGAACCCGAGGATCGAACCGATCAGCACCATCAGCAGGGGGGTGTTGTGGAACAGCGTGCCGTACAGCTGCCGGGCGGTGAGCCGCGCGTGCTCCTCGGCGAGCGGACGCTCGCGCACGAAGAAGAACGCGATGAGGTAGAGCGCCGAACCCGACGAGCGACACCGCGAGGATCGCGAGCGACCATCCGGTTGCGGTGGTGCTCTTCGAGAAGCTGAGCACCTGCGCGAGCGGCTGCACACCGAGAGTCGCGATGCCGAGCGAGATCGCCCCGAACGCGCGAACGCTCGCCGACCACACGGTTGCGCGCGGCCTGGTCGCCGAAGGCCGAACCGATGAGTCCCCACAGCGGCACATCGCAGAACGAGTAGGCGATTCCCCACAGGATGTAGCAGATGCCGAAGAACACGAGCTTGAACGATTCGGATCCGCGGTCGGCACCGAGAACAGCAGTGTCGTCAGGACGACCACCGGAAGCGCCGAGAACAGGATGAAGGGCCGCATCTTGCCCCAGCGTGTGTGGGTGCGGTCGATGATCGTTCCCACGACAGGGTCGGTGACGGCGTCGATCGCTTTGGCGCCGGCGAGGATCGCCGAGACGATGAAGATTCCCTGCACGCTGATGTGCGCGAACTGCACCAGGTAGAGCGTGATGAACGTGGACACCGCGGTGAGTACCGCGTTCTGCCCGAACGCGGCCGTGACGATTGCGACGCTCTGGGTGCGGGTTGACGGTATCTTCTCGACCGTTGTCATTCAGGGCTCCAAACGGATGGTGACGATCTCGAACGGGCCGAACGCGAGATGCTCGAGATCGGCGTGCTCGAGCGGGTTCTCGAGCAGGTCGGTGAGGGTCGCGGTGGTGTGCGGCAGGCTGGTGTGCAGCGCGGTGGTCGTCGCACGGCCGAGGCTCTCGTAGAGTCGCACGACCGTTCCGCGACCGTTCTCCGCGGTCTTGATGGTCTCCACGACGATGCCCGGGTCGCTGGTGGAGGCGACGCTGTCGAAGGCGATGCCGTCGCCCAGCAGCAGGGGGTTGTTGAGGCGATAGCCCTCACGCACGACCTTGGCGACGTCGCCGGGCGCGAACGGCGTGAACGCGTAGGTGAAGGTGTGATGGCCGCGGTCCGCGGTCTTGTCGGGGAAGGTCGGCGCCCTCAGCAGGTTGAGGCTCACCAGCCCGTTCTTCGCCCGGTGACCGTACTTGCCGTCGTTGAGCACCGCGAAGCCGCCGCGGTCGTCTTCGGTTGCGATCCACTTGTGCGCGCAGGTCTCGAACTGTGCCTTCTCGACCGAATCGTTTTCTGTGGTGGGTCGTTCGATGCTGCCGAACTGGATCTCCGACCGCGCCGTCGGCCCGAAGCGCGCCGGATAGAACTGTGCACGAAGCATGCGGTGGCTGGTGTGCCAGTCGACCTCGGTCTCGAACCGCACGACGTCGCTGCCGGCCTCGAGAATCACCCGCTGGTCGATCGTGAACCGTCTCGATCGGTACACCTGCCGGCGGGTCACGGTGGCGCCGTCGCGTGAGCTCTCGACCGTCGTCGGCGTCAGCGTGCGCGGGGTCGCCCTGAAGTAGTCCTGCTTGATGTCCCACGCGTCGAACGGAAACTGGTACGGGTCGCGGTGCAGCACGAGCCGGTTGAGACCGCCCGCGGAGTGCTCGGCGCCGGTCGCGTCGATGCACGACGTGATCTCGCCGGTTCGGCCGAAACGGAGGGTGAGCATCCCGTTCGACAGGGTGTCATCCGTGTACTCGAGGCCCGGGAACTCGGTCGCGGGTGTGAGCATCGCCGAGGAGTATGCCGCGACGTCGGCCGTGAACCACGAACCCGCCTCTTTCACCTGTTCGGTGCGCGCGAAACCGGTCAGATTCATCGCCGATCGGGCGGCCCCGAGTCGCGGCAGTTGTGCAACCAGTCCGTCGGTGTAGTGCTGCACCTCGCCCTCGACGCGCACATACGTTTCGACCGCCTCGCGGTTGACCCTCTCGATCGACGAACCGGGAAGGATGTCGTGAAACTGGTTCAGCAGGATGTCGCGCCAGTGCTGACGCAGCGGTTCACGACTGTCGTGGCCGACGATCACAGCGAGGGCTTCGGCGTTGTGCAGCATCCGTTCGACGACCCGGTTGTGGCGCTTGATCGCCGCCTGTGTCGTGTACGTGCCCTGATGGGTCTCGAGGTAGAGCTCGCCGACGTGGGTGTACGGGATGTCGCGTTTCTCGAGCGAGCGGAAGAAGTCGCCCGCCGTCGAGTCCTCCACCCGGGGCAGACCGCGCAGGTTCTGCTCGCGTTTGCGCAACTCGAGGTGCACCTCGCCGGGGCCGCCGCCGCCGTCGCCCGCACCGTAGACGAGCAGCGCGGTGTTGAGGTCGCGCTCCGGATACTGGCGGATTCCCTTCAGCAGCCCGTCGGCGGCGCCGCGGCTGTTGTAGTCGCCCTTCGGGCGGCATGTGCACGAGCACCGTCGAGCCGTCGATGCCCTGCCAGTTGAAGGTGCGGTGGGGGAAGTCGTTGACCTTGTTCCACGCGAGCTTGATGGTCTGGAACCAGTCCATGCCGCTCTTCTTGAGGATCTGCGGCAGGTTGCCGTTGTAGCCGAACGTGTCGGGCAGCCAGCACAGCCGCAGGTCTTCGTCGGCGAGCGCGAACTCGTCCTGAAGAAATCGCCGCCCCATGATCACCTGGCGAACGAGCGATTCCCCGCTCGGCAGGTTGGTGTCGGGCTCCACCCAGAACGAGCCCTGCGGTTCGATGCGTCCCGCCGCGACCGCATCCCTGATGCGGTCGAACAGCGCCGGCTGCTCGTCTTTCATCCACTGCAGCTGCTGGGGCTGGCTCGTGCCGTAGAGGTATTCGGAGCGGTCATCGATGGTGTTCACCGCTCGCGTGTAGGTGCGCGCGGCCTTGCGATGGGTTTCGCGCAGAGGCCACAGCCACGCCATGTCGAGGTGACCGTGGCCGATCGCGCTGTACACGAATTCGCTGGTCGATGGTGCCGCGAGGGAGTCGGCGAGGGCGGCGCGAGCGGCGCGTGCGTCGCCGGCGGAGAACGCGCGATAGGCGGTGGCGAGGGCGCGCCGGAGGTCGCTCGCGAGGGCACGGTCGTCGGTCGCCCCGGCGAGAACGGAGAGCGTGAGGTAGTCGTAGTAGAGGGCGAACAGCTGTTCGTCGCGAACCGCGAGGTGAGCCCCGTGGTAGACGGCATTGCCGTACGGGTACAGCAGGAAACCGTTGTAGGCGACGTCGGCATAGAAGTCGACCGTGCCCCCGGATGTGTCGACGTGCTCGAGCGGGCGGTACTTCGCTGCGCTGTGCGGCAGGTCGGCCTGGATCCACACCGTGCTGACCGAGTCGACGGGGTCGCCGTTCGGGGCGTACACCAGCCCTTCGCCGCGGATACCGAACATGACGACGGCGTCGGGATGTGCGGCCGGTACGGTTCCGGTCACGTGGATCCAGGCGCAGTCGAGCTTTTTTCCCCAGGCGGTGCCGGCACGAAGCGGGCGGAAGGCCGAGGGGTCAAGCCGTGCGAAGGGAACCGGTTCGTCACTGGTCGCAATGCGGGCATCCAGCTTCGCCACCGGCGTGTAGATGCGGGCGCGGATTCGCAGCAGCCGGCGATATTCGCGCGGTTGTTCGGCCGCGAGACCGAACAGCCAGGCCGCAAACCCGCCCATGCGCGTCGCCCCTCTCGTTCCGTGTGCCGGTCGAACCCCGTTGTCGAGCGCCAGCCTAGCCGACGGTGATTCGCTCGCCGCGGGGATCCCCCCAACCGCCTAGGGACCGGGCGTCGCCGTCGCCGTCGGGGTGGGGGCCGACAGCCCGAGGCGGGGAAACAGGATCGAATACCCCTCGGCCAGTCCGCCGTTCAGCGCGCCAAGCACGTGGCCGCCGTTGGGCACCTCGAAGTAGGTCGTCTTCCATCCCGCGGCGCTCGCGGCCGCGTTCACCGTCTGCGCTTCACGCCGGTATCGGTAGTCGTTCGACCCGACGGTGAAGATGCCGACCGTGTCGGGATAGTGCCCGGTTTTCAGGATGGTGACGGGCCACGTTGCCTCGTAGGCGGCAGTGTTGCCATGGAACATGGTCGAGAGGGTTGCGGCGGACCTGTCGGAGCCCGGATAGTCCTCGCCCGAGATGTCGAGCACGTTGCCGAACAGGTTCGGGTATTTGGCCCCGAACGAGAGCGCGCACTCGCCGCCGTTGGAGTAGCCGGCGATCGTCCAGTGCGCCGGGTCCTGCATGATGTGCAGGTGGCTGCGCGCCCAGTTCACGACATCCTGGGTGATGTAGGTCTCGGAGTTGCCGTAGCGGGGGGTATTGAGGCAGAGCGTGTCGACTGCCGGGTTGCCGATCTGGTCGGCAATGATCACGATCGGCGCGAGGCCGTGGGTGTGCGCGACCATCTGGTCAAGGATGGCCTCCTGGAAGGTCGGGTCGGGGTTGCCCGGCTGGCCCATCATCATGATCACCAGGGGCAGCAGCGGGGGGTTCTTGACCAGCGCGGCGGGCGGGTAGTAAATGCCCGCGGGGCGAGCGGTGAACCCGGAGATGGTGCCCGGGATCTGCACCGAGTGCACGGCGCCTTGCGGGCTCATGTCTTTCGGCGGCACCCAGTTGGCCCAGAGGGCGCCACCGTCGAGCACCGACGGAACGGGGTCGGGTGTCGACCGGATGACGGGAACGACGACCGTATTGAGGGTGGAAACCCCGGCGAGAGCCCCGACGGTGGGGTCGAGGCCGAAATCGGCGTTGATGCCGAGGGTGCCCGCGAGCAGGATGAAGACGATGGCGAATGCGCTGCCGATGGTGCGCCAGCCGGGTCGCGACCAGAGGCTGGCGAGCCCGAGCGCGATTCCGGCGAACCCGACGACGGTCCACGCTGACGTGGTCGCGCTCAGCGCGACCCCGAATGCGTTTGTCGCCCCCACCACGGCGAGCACGGCCACCCCGATGGCCGCGCCGCCCACGACCGCGCTGGCCCCGACGATGACGCGGCGGCGCGTCGGTCGTCGAGCGAGCAGAAAGACGACGGATGCTGCTGCCAGCACGTAGATGAGCACCTGGGCGACTCCGCCGATGATCTGCACGCGGAGTAGTTGCAGTGCGAGCGGCGATCGGGTGGGGCCGGTCCAGTGGAGGGTCGACAGGTACACGCCGGCGGTGACGACCGCGGCGACGATGACGAGCCCGACAACGAGCGGGAGGCGGCGCGCGATGGGCGCGCGACGGTCGCGGGGCGCGAGGGGCAGTTGGAAGGCGTCTGGTGTGGGCTGCAGGCGCAGCGGAAAGGCGTGGCCGGGGGAGACAGGCACCGGGTCGGTCACCTCGTCGCTGCGCAACTCGGCGAAGAGGTCGTGAGCGCTCAACTCGCCAGTGCCGAACTCGCCAGTGGCGAACTCGCCAGTGCTGATCTCGCCAGTGCGCTCATTCGTCACCCCGCAGCCGTCCTTCCGAGTTTCTTGGCCGCACCGCGTGCCGGGCATTCATCACCGCCACGAATTCTACGATCTATTGCTTTGCTGCAAGAACGCACACAGTTTGTCCACAGGTGAATCCTGAGCGACCCTCACCGCATACATAATGGTCACGGTGTTCGACGATGCACGGAGGCGATGTGGTTAGGCAGGCGCTGCGCCGCAACATCTTCACCCTTCTGCTGCTCGTTGTTTTCATCGTTTCGGCGGTTCTGACCCACGGGTTTTCGGGGCCGAATGCTGCGCAGCGCGCCGCGATCGGAACCGGTTTCACGCAGGTCATCGTGCATGGTCTCTGGTGGACACCGCTCACCTCGAACCTCGTGACGAACGGCGGTTTCGAGCTCGTTTTCGTTCTGCTGGCCGTCGCGGTGCTCGTCGGTCTCGCCGAGCGCACCATGGGAACACTCCGCTCGGTGCTCGCGTTCGTCGTGACCTCGGTGATCGGCGCCGCCGTCGGCATCACGGCGCAGGCCATCGGCAATGTCGCGGGGGAGCTCTGGTCGCTGCGGGTGAGTGGCTTCATCTCGCTCGACCCCATGACTGCGATCACCGGCGTGGCGATGACGGCCACGGCGTTCGCCGGGCGACTGTGGCGCCGGCGAGTGCGGGTGGTGCTGCTGTCGCTCGTCGTGGTGTTTCTGCTCTACGGCGGCCAGCCATCCGATCTCTACCGACTGTGCGGCGCCCTCGCCGGCCTCGGCCTGGGCTACGCGCTGCGGCCGACCGACGGCAGCCCGCTCTGGCCGAGAAGCTCACACCACGAGACCCGCGTGCTGCTCGCGGCCGTGATCGCGATCACAGCCCTGGGCCCGGCGGTCACCCTGCTGAGCCGGCCGCGCCTCGGGCCGCTGGCGCCGCTGGGGCTGCTGATCGCGAATGTGAAGCCCATGGGTCGGGGGGTGCTCGACCGCTGCCTGCAATCGCAGGTCACCCACAACTGCCTGCGAGACGTCAACCTGGAGCGAATCAGCGGCGTGGGGCCGGTGCTGCTCACCCTGCTGCCTCTGGTCGCCCTGCTCGTCGCGTCGCTCGGCATCTCGCGCGGGCGAAGCTTCGGCGCGTGGCTCGCCATCGTGGTCAATCTCGCGATGTCGGCGCTCGCCGCGCTGTTCTACGGCTTCGTGCCCCTCTTTCCCACGGGGACCGCGTCATCCGTGCCGACGGGAATCCGCTGGGAGATGCCGCTCGACCTCGTCATCTGCACTCTCTTCCCGCTCGTCATCGCCGTTGTGGTGCTGGCCAATATGCGGCACTTCACCATTCGCAGCTCGCTCCGCGTAGTGCGGTTGTACCTGCTGGCGGTGGTGATCGCCCTTGTCGGGCTGTCGGCGATCTACGTCGCGGCGGGCTTCGCGCTTCGCGACCAGTTTCGGCCGCGGGTCGACATGGCCGACCTGCTCTCCGACCTGCCCGACCGCTTCGCGCCCGTGGGGTTCCTCGTCACCGAGCCGCTGGCGTTCCGCGCGGCCGCGCCGCTCGCGGCGATCCTCTACGACTGGGTCGGCCCGCTGTTCTGGCTCGTCGTCGTTCTGGGCGCGCTCGTGATCACGATCCGTCCGTCTCGGCGGGAATTCGTGGGCCGTGCGCGAGCGATCGAGCTGCTCAGGATGGGCGGCGGCGGCTCCCTGTCGTACTGGGGCACGTGGGTGGGCAACCACTACTGGTTCTCACCCGACGGCCAGGCGGCGGTGGCCTACCGCGTGGTCAATGGGATCGCGGTGACGACCTCGGAACCCTTCGGACGCCGCGAGTCGGCGCTTGCCGCCGTCCCGCAGTTCGCCCGCTACTGCGACGACAACGGGTGGGTGCCGTTCTATTACGGCATCCATCCCGAATTCGCGGAGGTGTGCCAGAAGATGGGATGGTCGACAGCGATCGTGGGCGACGAGACCATCGTCTACCCGGCGGAGTGGAACACCACCGGCAAGCAGTGGCAGGACGTTCGATCATCCATCAACCGCGCCGAGCGGGAGGGCGTGCGAGCGATCTGGACGCGCTTCTCCGAGTTGACACCGCGACACGTGAGCCAGATCGAGGAGATTTCGGAGGCCTGGGTGGCCGACAAGGAGCTGCCCGAGATGGGGTTCACCCTGGGCGGCATCGACGAGCTGCGCGACGACGAGGTACGGCTGATGGTCGCCATCGATTCGACCGACCAGATCGTGGGGATCACCAGCTGGCTGCCGTCGTACACCGACGGAGCGGTCACGGGCTGGACGCTCGACTTCATGCGCCGCGTGCCCGACGGCCCCAACGGGGTCATGGAGTTTCTCATCGCCCGTGCCGCCGAGCAGTTCCGCGCCGACGGCATCGAGTTCCTGAGCCTGTCGACCGCCCCGCTGACCCGCAACAATTCGAGCGTGCTGGAGAACACCGGGATCGCACGGATGCTGCGCTACATCGGGTCCCGTCTCGAGCCGGTCTACGGGTTCACGTCGCTCTTCAACTTCAAGCGCAAATTCCAGCCCGAGTTTCGCCCGGTCTACATGGCCTACCCGGATTCGCTGTCGCTGCCCACGATCGGTCTCGCGCTCGCCCGCACCTATGTTCCGTCGCTGTCGCCGGGCCAGGCGGTGCGTTTCATGAGGTCGCTGAACCGCTGACCGCTGTGTCGGCCTCAAGGAACTGAAGGATGTCCCGCACGAGCCGTCGGTTGCCCTGCGTGCCGATGTGCCCGGCGCCCGGGTAGATCGTGAGCTGGGAACCCGGGATGCGGCGCGCCGTGTCTTCGAACAGCCCGGCCGTGTAGAACCGGTCCTTCGCCCCGCCCGTGACCAGTGTCGGAACGGCGATCTCTGAGACACGAGCCGACAGGTCGAAGGTGTCTTCCGCGTCGAGCGTCACGAGCAGGTCACCGTCATGGTGGCCGACGACGATGCGGGGCGCGAGCCGGCCGGCCACCGACAGGGCCGCCCGCGTGAGGGCAGTCGCTCCCGTGTTCGACAGGAACAGGGCGGCGGCGCGCCGGGGACGCCCGTCGCGCAGGCTGGTGGCGATGTCGCGCTGAACGGCTCGGCCGTGGTCGCTCAGCCGGTAGGCGGACGAGACCAGAACGAGTCGATGAACGAGGTCGGGAAAGTCGAGCGCGAGTTGCAGGGCGATGCCGCCGCCCGTGGAGACCCCGACGACGTCGACGGGTTCGGTGAAGAGGCCGCGGATCATGTGCGCGTACTCGGCCGCGATCTCGGTCATGGTGATGCCGTGCTCGAGGCCGGCCCGCCGGTCGATGCTCCAGACGGAGCGGCGCGCCGAGAGTTCGACGATCTCCTGGTGCTGCATCCACTTGCCCACACGAACGGGAACACCGCGCCGACCGGCCAGCCCGGGGATGACGACGAGGGGCGCACCCGTGCCCAGGCGCAGGTGCGGCAGGTGCGGTTTGCTCATCGTCTCGCTCGACGGTTGCGGTGGAAGGGATTCCATACCTGTACCACAGCACAACTCTATTGGCGCAACGTATGAGTTTTATTCGAGCGAGGTAAAGGCGGCGGGTGCGGCCCCGGCACCCGCGAATGGCAGGATGGGTGACTATGAGCGACAACAGCGCGACCCAGGTGCGCCCGGCCACGGAGGGCTGGACCCAGCAGCTCGACGACGGCGGGCGCCCGCTGCTGCAGTTCGCCTCGCCCCGACGCAAGCAGCCCGAGAAGCATCTGGCCGACCTCGACCTCGCCGCACGCAAGGCCCGCGCGGTCGAACTCGGCGTTCCCGCGTTCCGCGCGACGCAGCTGTCGACCCACTACTTCAGCCACTACACGACCGACCCGGCCGCCATGACCGACCTGCCGGCCGAAGGCCGCGACGACCTGGTGGCGGCGATGATGCCGCCGCTGCTGACCGAGGTGCGCCAGCTCGGCACCGACGGCGGCGACACCCTGAAGTTCCTGTGGAAGCTGTTCGACGGTGCGCTCGTCGAGTCCGTGCTCATGCGCTACCCGGGGCGCGTCACGCTGTGCGTCTCGTCGCAGGCGGGCTGCGGCATGAACTGCCCGTTCTGCGCGACCGGCCAGGCGGGCCTCACCCGAAACCTCTCGACGGCGGAGATCCTCGACCAGATCGTGCAGGCCAACCGGGCCATCGCGGCGGGCAAGCTCGGCGGGCGGCGCGACGCGACGGCGGGCACGATGCCGAGCGCGTCACCAACATCGTCTTCATGGGCATGGGCGAGCCGCTCGCCAACTATGCGCGCGTCATCGCCGCGGTCAAGCGGATGATCGCCCCGGCCCCCGAGGGCCTCGGCATGTCGGCGCGGCGCATCACCGTGTCATCCGTCGGCCTGGTTCCCGCGATCCTCAAGTTCGCCGACGAGAAGCTGCCGGTGCGGTTCGCCCTCTCGCTGCACGCGCCCGACGACGAGCTGCGCGACGAACTGATCCCGGTGAACTCCAAGTGGAAGGTCGACGAGGCCCTGGATGCCGCGCGCAACTATTTCGAGATCACGGGTCGGAGGGTCTCGATCGAGTACGCCCTCATCAAGGACATGAACGACCACGCCTGGCGCGCCGACCTGCTGGCCGAGAAGCTCAACGCCCGCGGGCGCGGCTGGGTGCACGTCAACCCCATCCCGCTCAACCCGACGCCGGGCTCGATCTGGACGGCGTCCGACGAGGCCACCACGGCCGTGTTCATCGAGCGACTGGAAGCGGCGGGCATCCCCGCGACCCTGCGCGACACCCGCGGCAAAGAGATCGACGGAGCCTGCGGCCAGCTGGCCGCGAGCGAGTGATCACCCGGCGTCACGGCCGATAGTCGATATCGCCCCGCTCACCGAGGAAGGCGAGCTGTGCGGCGGCCATCGTCTCGATGTACTGGTCGACGGGCGCGCCGTCGACGCCGTAGGCCGCGCTCGCCACACGCGCGACGAGATCCGCGTGCGACTGCTCGGCGAGCGGGGTGTAGAGGGCGGCCAGCTGGGCCAGCCGATCCTCGCGGTAGCTCGCGTTGTGCCTGGCCCAGGCTCCCACACTCGAGAACGCGGGGCCGTGTCCGGGGAGTCCGGCGACATCCGCGAACTCGCCGAGTCGTCGCATGGTGCCGAAGTAGTCGGCCAGCGACCCGGTGGGCGGCGCGATGATGGTCGTGCTTCCGCCGAGCAGGGTGTCGCCGGTGAACAGGGCGCCGTCGATGGCGAAGCAGACCGAGTCGGCGGTGTGCCCGGGGGTCGCCAGCACCCCGATTCGCCAGCCGGCCAGGTGCAGCTCGTCGCCCCCGGCGAGCGGAGTCGACCCGGTCGCCAGTTCGGGCAGCGCCGCATAGACGGGGATCGAGAACTCGGCGGCCAGCACCGGGGCGGCCTCGGCGTGGTCGATGTGGTGGTGCGTGAGAAGCACCGCGACGGGTCTCCCGGCGGAGCGGATCGCAGCGAGGTGATCGTCGATCGGCGGGCCGGGGTCGATCACCACGGTCGCGTCGCCGTCCCTGCCCGTGAGCAGCCACGTGTTCGTGCCGGCGAGCGTCATCGGGCCCGGATTGTCGGCTTTCACCAAGTGCACGCCCTCGGGCGGCAGCACGTCGGAGGGTTCCGGAATCGCGGTTATTTGCACGGATTTGCTCTCTCAGCGGGGCTAACGGTGATTCACATATGCTGTTTTGTGCAGCACGGTCGTTTGGAGCAAAAGTAACACTCGCTCTCCACTGACCCGTCCGCTGCCCGAACCTAGGATGGTGAGGGCGCAAGCCACGCATTCGACGAAGAAGGTGAGACGCGTATGAAGATCGCGGTGCTCGTGAAGGAAGTTCCCGACACCTGGGGGGATCGCCGCATCGATCCCGTCACCAAGCGCGTCGTGCGGGGCAAAGACCTGGTGATCGACGAGATCAACGAGAAGGCCGTCGAGGCGGCACTCCTCGTCAAAGAAGCCAACGCGGGCTCCGAGCTGACCGTCGTGACGATGGGCCCGAAGAGTGCCCTCGACGCGCTGCGCAAGGGCCTCGCGATGGGAGCCGACTCCGGCATCCACATCGTCGACGACTCCCTGGCGGGTTCGGACGCCGTGCAGACCTCGGCCGCGCTCGCCGCGGCCCTCGCCCCGCGGGGGTTCGACCTGGTCGTGACCGGAAACGAGTCGACGGATGGCCGCACCGCGGCTGTTCCGGCGATGCTTGCGGAGCGGCTCGGTGTCGCCCAGCTCACGTTCCTGCGAACACTGGAGGTCAGCGGTTCCCAGGTGAGCGGTGAGCGGATGACCGAAGACGGGCACATCGACGTGACCGCACCGCTGCCCGCCCTCGTCTCGGTAACGGAGCAGATCGCCGAAGCCCGCTACCCGAACTTCAAGGGCCTCATGGCGGCCAAGAAGAAGCCGGTCGACACCCTCGGGCTGGCCGAGCTCGGCATCTCGAACGACGACGCGGGCGGAGCGAACTCGTGGTCGGTCGTCGATACCGTCACACCGCGACCGCAACGCGAGGGCGGAACGCTGATCACCGATGACGGCACCGCAGCAAGCCAACTCGCCGACTACCTCGCCGCCGCGAAACTGATCTAGAGAGCACTGCCATGTCACACGTTCTCGTTCTCGTTGAACTCAGCGGCGGCAAACCAGCGTCGTCGACCGCCGAGCTGCTCGCGGCCGCCGCGAAGCTGGGCGACTCCGGCAGCAGTCGTCGTCGGCACGGCAGGGGTCGCCCCCGAGCTCGGCGCAACTCGGTGCGACGACCGTGTTCGTCGCATCCGTGCCGGCGCCGACGACCTGCTCGTCACTCCGCCGTCGCCGCTCTCGAGGCTGCGTTCACCGCCGCGGGCGATGTTGCAGCCGTGATCGTCGGCAACTCGCTCGAGGCTCGCGAAGTCGGCGCGCGGCTCGCCATCCGCATCGGAGCCGCGTACCAGAGCGACGTCGTCGGAATCGACGCGGGAGCATCCGGGCCGGTCGTCACCCAGCAGGCCTTCGGCGGCTCGTTCACCGTGACCTCGGTCGCCGGTCGCGGCATCCCGGTCATCTCGCTGCGTCCCCACTCCATCGAGGGCAACCGCCCCGGCGGCGGCCGGCACCGTGACCGAGCTCGATGTCTCGGCTGACGCCGCGCCGTCGACCACCGTGGTGGCCCGACACGAGCAGACCGAGGCATCCGAGCGTCCCGACCTGCAGGCGGCCGACGTCGTGGTCTCCGGAGGCCGCGGTCTCGGCTCGAAGGAGAACTTCGTGCTCGTGGAGCAACTCGCCGACGTATTCGGCGCCGCGGTCGGGGCCAGTCGCGCCGCAGTCGATGCGGGCTACACCGAGCACAACACCCAGGTCGGCCAGACGGGGGTGACCGTGTCGCCGAACCTCTACATCGCCCTGGGGATCTCGGGCGCGATCCAGCATCGCGCCGGTATGCAGAGCGCCAAGACGATCGTCGCGATCAACAAAGACGCGAACGCGCCCATCTTCGACATCGCCGACTTCGGCATCGTCGGTGACGTCTTCACGGTTGTTCCGCAACTCATCGAGGCGGTCAGGGCGAAGCGGGCCTAACCGCACGCTGCGGTGGTTTGTTACCGCTGCGCCCTCGATGGAGGCCACAGCGGTAGCAAACCCACGCGAGGTCGGCGGGCTCGGGCTGGCGGCCTAGCGGCGCACGTTTCCCGTCAGGGAGGCGATCGTCGCGAGGATGGTGGGTCGCACCGCGATCCACGCCGCGACCATCAGAACGACCGATCCCGCGAAGATGCCGAAGCCGATCCAGTTCTGATCGTCGCGCCCCGCGTACATGTGGTTGAGGTTGCGCAGCGCCCCCGTGGCGAGCACGAGGGTGACGTGCACGGCGGTGAATGCGACGAAGTAGATCATCACCGGGAAGTGCACCCGGCGAGCGAGGGCGACCGGGTACACCCTGTCGAGTTTCTGGAATCGCGCCGCCAGCCCGGGCACCATGCGCACCCCCGTGAGGATCGCCAGCGGGGCCGCAATGAAGACCGTCACGAAGTAGGTGATCAGCTGCAACGCGTTGTAGTTCGACCAGCCGTCTTCGGTCGGCCAGTTGAGCGAGGCGTACTGGATGCCCGCGGAGATCGCGTTCGGAAAGACGTCCCAGTGCACGGGGATGATGCGCACCCACTGGCCGGTGGCGAAGATCAGCACGTAGAACAGCACGCCGTTGAGGATCCACAGGATGTCGATCGAGAGGTGGAACCACAGGCTGAGCCCGATCCGCACCGGCTGTCCCTTGGTCTTGATGAGACCGGCGTTGTTGCGGGTCCAGTAGGCCGGCGGGCGCCGGGTGGTGCGCACCTGGATGCCCGTGCGAACGATGAGCAGGATGAAGAACGCACTGAGAAAGTGCTGCCACTCGAGCCAGGCCGGGAAGCCCACGGGAGCCCAGCTGGGCAGTTCGGACCGCCCGGGGTAGGTCTTGAGGAAGTCGATGCCGGCGGCGCTGTTACGGAACGCCTGCGCCGCGAACACGATGATCGCCACGACCACCACCACGACCGGAATAATCCAGATGAGTTTGAACCACGGGCCGCGATCGCTCTTCGTGGATGGGGTCGTGCTCATTCAGTGGCCTCTCGGTCGTGCTGACAATAATACTGCTCGCCCTGACGGCCCACGGGCGTATCGTTCGAGGGTCAGGCAGAAGGAGAACGCTCACGAACGACAGTCCACGATCATCCGCGACCCTGCTGCTCGCGCGTGACGACCCGTTCGAGGTGCTGATGGTGCGGCGCAACTCGCGGGGCGCGTTCGCGTCGGCACTGGTTTTTCCCGGAGGCGCTCTCGACGAGGATGACCGCAGCCCGCACTGGGCGCGCCTGGTCGACGACTTCGACGGGTTCGAGCCCGACGATCGAGCCCGACGGATCGCGGCCATCCGCGAGACCTGGGAAGAGACATCCATCCTCATCGCCGACGGTTCGGGCAGCGTGCCTGCGGTAGACACCGCCCGGGGGCTGTCGTTTCGCGAGGTCATCCACCGGTCAGGCGTACGGCTTCGTCTCGATGCGATCGTGCCGTTCGCGCACTGGGTGACCCCCGAGGCCGAGCCGCGGCGCTTCGACACGAGGTTCTTCCTGGCGGCCGCGCCGCCCGGGCAGGTCGCCATCGCCGACGGGGGCGAGACCGTCGGAGTGGAGTGGGTGCGACCCGGTGAGGCGGCGCTCGCAGCGCGGCGGCGCGAACAGCCGATCATCTTCCCCACCCTGATGAACCTCGAACGTCTCGCCGAGAGCGCGGACACGGCAACGGCGCTCGCCGCAGCGCGAGCACGTGCGCCGTACACCGTGCGACCGGTGTTCGAGCGCCACGCGGACGGGTCCAGCCTGATCAGGATCCCCGCCGAGGCAGGCTACTCGGTCACCGAATTCGTTCCGTAGGGCGACCCTAGGATCGGATGCATGGCACTCCTCCATCGCGCAGACCTGACGCCCGGCAAGCTCGAGCTCATCGCCGGTTGGGCGCCGAAGCAGCCCTGGTTCGTCGGCGATACGGACGCCCCGCTGGCCAACGTCGGATACTTCCGTTTCGATGATCCGCACGGGCGGGTCGGGGTGGAGACGATCATCATTCGTGCCGGTGACGGCCCGGCGATGCAGGTACCGCTGACCTACCGCGACGCGCCTCTGGACGGCGCCGAGCATGCCCTCATGGGGACGATGCAGCACTCCGTGCTGGGCACCCGCTTCACCTACGACGCCGTCGTCGACCCCGTGTACCGGGCCGAGCTGGCTCGCGCCATCCTCACCGGGGGCACGCAGGTCGAGATGTGGATCGAGATCGACGGTGTGATGACCCTGCGGGAGCCCACCGCGCGGGTGATGGGAAGCGGCCACGAAGCCGACCCGGACCCCGACGGGGTCGCCCTCGAGATCGTGCGGGTGCCCGAGACTGCCGGGCCGGCCGAGGGCCTCGTGCTCATGGGAATCTGGACGGGTCATCCCGAGCCGGCGGTGCTCGCGAGGGCAGCCCGGCGCTGAGACCGCGAGAAATGCACAGGCAAACTACACAGTTTGCCTGAAGATCTGGTAGGGTCGCACCATGAGCCCGGCCGACGATCCCCTCGACGACGCGCATCTCCTCGAGACTGCGGCGAGGCTGCGCACGCTCGTCGCAAAGCTGCGGCGACGACTGGTCGAGCAGGCCAGCCCGGGCGACTTCAGCGCCTCCCAGAGCGCGGTGCTGTCCCGGCTCTTCAACGACGGACCCCAGACCCTCACCCAACTGGCCGCCGCCGAAGGGATGCGCCCGCAGTCGATGAGCGCGATCGTCTCGGCCCTCCAGGCCGTTGACTTCATCTCGGGGAGTCCCGATCCGAGCGACGGCCGGCGAACCATCCTCGCGCTCACCGACCACGCGCTGGACACCGTCGAAGCCACGCGAATCATCAAGAACGACTGGCTATTCCGCACCATCAAGACCCGGCTCGATGCCGCACAGCAGGCGCAGCTCGCGACGAGCATCACGCTGCTCGAGCACCTCATCGAACCGTAACCGCGAAGGAAACACCGTGACCGTCACCACCCTCGACCCGAAAACCGCCCTCATCGTCGTCGACCTGCAACGGGGAGTCGTCGGCCTCCCCGCGGCCGCGCACCCGATGGAGACCGTGATCCGCAACTCCGTGCGGCTGCTCGAGGCGTTCCGTGAGCGCGGCCTCCCGGTCGTGCTGGTCAACGTCTCGGGAGCCCCCGCCGGCAGAACCGAGCGCGCCTCGGCGGGCGGAGTGCGGCCCGAAGGCTGGGACATCCTGATCCCCGAGCTCGACCAGCAGCCCGGCGACCACCTCGTCACCAAGCGCACGCGCGGTGCGTTCACCGGCACCGACCTCGAGCAGTACCTGCGCGGCGAAAATGTGACGCAGGTCGTCATCACCGGGGTGGCGACGGGCGCCGGCGTCGAGTCCACGGCCCGCCACGCGCACGAGCTGGGCTTCAACGTCACCCTCGCCACCGACGCGATGACCGACATGAACGCCGACATCCACGAGAACAGCGTGCTTCGCATCTTCCCCGGTCTCGGCGAAACCGGCACGACCGACGACATCCTCGCGCTCCTCGCGACGTCCGGATCGTGAGCGACACCGCGACGCCGGCACCAGCCCCGACGAATCCGCAGGTGGTCACGCCAAAGCCGTTCGGCTGGCGGTTCACCGCACCACTACTGCTCGGATCGACGCTCAACCCGATCAACAGCTCGATGCTCGCGACCGGCCTGCTCGGCATCGGCATCGACTTCCACGAGGGTCCCGGCCAGACCGCCAGCCTGATCTCGGTGCTCTACCTGTGCAGCGCGATCGCGCAGCCGACCATGGGAAAGCTGTCGACCCTGTTCGGGCCGCGGCGCGTGTTCCAGGCGGGCATCCTGATCCTGCTGCTGGCCGGTGTCGTCGGAACCCTGGCGCCTGCGTTCGGCTTGCTGCTCGTGTCACGGGCCCTCATCGGCATCGGCACGTCCGCCGCCTACCCGACCGCCATGGCGCTCGTGCGAAAGCGGGCGGACAGCGTCGGGCTGGGCGTGCCGAGCCGTGTGCTCGGCAACTTCTCGATCGCCGCCCAGGTCACGGTCGTCATCGGCCTCCCGCTCGGCGGCGTGCTCGTCGGAGTCTGGGGCTGGCGCGCGCTGTTCTTCATCAACATTCCGCTCGCGATCATCGTCTTCGTTCTGACCAGCATCGGAGTCGCCCGCGACGAGCCGATCGCCGCCGGCGCTCGCGGCAGCGTGCTGCGGGCCGTCGACATCCCGGGCATCCTGCTGTTCGCGGGCACCATCACCGGCCTGCTTCTCTTTCTCGGCAACCTGAAGCAGCCGACCTGGTGGCTCGCTCGCCGTCTTCGTCGTGCTGCTGGCGGCGCTGCTGCTCTGGGAGCGCCGGGTCGCCAGCCCACTCATCGACGTGCGGATGCTCGCCCGCAACCGTCCGCTGCAGCGCACCTACCTGCGCCAGCTGCTCGTGGGTCTCGGTACCTACGCCGCGCTCTACGGCACGAGCCAGTGGATGGAGGAGAGCGAGAAGCTGAGTGCGCTCGAGGTGGGGCTCATCCTCATTCCGTTCTCGGCCGTGAGCATCGTGCTGGCGCGCATCTCGTCGGGTCGAGGCTGGATCCGCGGGCCGCTCGCGATCACCGGCGTCTCGCTCATCGCCACCGCGGTCGTGGTGCTGCTGCTCAACCACCAGTCGCCGGTGTGGGCTCTGGTCGGCATGACGCTGCTGTTCGGCATCACCAACGGGCTGGGAAGCTTCGCCAACCAGGCCTCGCTCTACGTATTCGCGCCGGCGGCCGAGATCGCGGTCGCCTCCGGCCTGTACCGCACCTTCTCGTACATGGGGGCGATCTTCTCGTCGAGCCTCATCGGCATCACCTTCGGCAAGGCCGCCACCGATGCCGGCCTGCACGCGCTCGCGTGGGTGCTGGTGGGCATCGGTGCCGTCGTCGTTCTGCTCGTCGTGTTCGACCGCGCGCTTCCCCGCACCGCCGACAAGTAACCGGGCGCGCGGGGTACCATCGGCGTCATGGCCGCCCACATCGACCGACAGGAGGGCACCCTCGCAACCTGGAACCAGGAGCGAGGGTTCGGCTTCATCACTCCGACCGGCGGCGGACGCCAGGTGTTCGCACACATCAGGGCTTTTCCCCAGGGCACGCAGCCCCGGGTGGGAAGCAGCCTCAGCTACGAGATCGAGGTGACGCCCGAGGGCAAAACCCGTGCCCGTTACGTGCGGGTCGCGGGAACCCCGCCGGTGCAGGTCTACGGGCCGGTGCGTTCGAACCTGCTGAGCTATCTGCCGATCGTGCTGTTCGCGATCCTCTACGTGGTCATCGCGATCACCCGCCACCCTCCGTACTGGGTGCTGTTCGTGTACCTCGGCACGAGCCTGCTGTGCATCCTGATCTACTGGCTCGACAAGTCGGCGGCGGCCCTGGGGCGGTGGCGGGTCTCGGAGAGCGCGCTGCTGCTGCTCGGCCTGGCGGGCGGATGGCCGGGCGCGATCATCGCGCAGCAGCTGCTGCGGCACAAGACCAGAAAACGCAGCTTCCAGTCCGCCTTCGCCGGAAGCGTCATCGTGAACATCATCGCCTTCGTCGTGCTGACATCTCCGCTCATCGCCCGGCTCGCAGCACTGGGCGTCACGACCTAGCGCCGCACCGCCGGCTCGGTCGGCGCGATAGCCTTCGGCGATGGAAATACGAGAATTCACGGAGGCCGACTGGCCCGAGGTCTGGCGAATCTACCGGGTCGTCGTCGACGCGGGCGAGACCTACACCTACGACCCGGCCTGGACCGAGCAGCAGGCTCACGACGTCTGGGTCGAGCCGGCACCCGGGCGCACCTTCGTCGCGGTCGAGGACGGCCGCATCGTGGGAACCGCCCACGTCGCACCCAACAAACCGGGTCGCGGATCGCACGTCGCGACCGCCAGCTTCATGGTGGATGACGCAGCCCGCGGGCTCGGGGTCGGTCGAGCGCTGGGAGCTCACATCCTCGACCTCGCCCGCGCCGACGGGTACGCAGTCGATGCAGTTCAACGCCGTCGTCGAGGCCAATACCGGCGCTGTGCACCTCTGGCAGCAGCTCGGATTTCGCGATCATCGGAACGGTGCCCGAGGCGTTCGACCACCCCGTCGCGGGCCTCGTGGGCCTGCACATCATGTACCGGCGGCTCTGACCGTTTCGAGGCATCCACAGGGCCCGCTTGCGTGTTCACCTTCATGCGACACAATGAGAGCATGTCCAAGAAGATCGACTCTGCGCTGAAGGACCTGATCAAGGCGCTCAAGAAGCACGCTGACGTCGCCAGCGAGCGACACATCTCCCTCAAGCGGTCACAGCGGGCCACGGCGAAGGTGCGTGCGGCGGCCACCGCCTACGCGGCTGCGGTGCACGCGCACAGCGGCATGAGCAATCCGTTCGACGAGGTCATCGACCCGGCGCTCGACGAAGAAACCCTGCAGTCGCTGTCGGCCGAGCGCGACGCCATCGCGCGCACACTGACCTCCCCGATCCCGCTGCAGTCCGCCGCACTCTAGCCCGCTCGCGACCGCAGACGCGCATCGGATCGACGGCGCGGTCGGCGTTTCGGCGCCTGTGCTCGACCCTGGGCGCTGCCACGAGCGCTGCTCGAGCGCGCCTGCGGATGTCAGTGGTGCGACCTATCCTGTAATTGGTCGCGACACGCCGAAAACACTAGATGTAGTGGAATGACAAACGTGTCATTCCGGTTATATAGTGGGGACTCACTTCGCAGTGCAACGGCCGACGGTCGGGCGGGTTCTCTACCGCAGCACGGCGAAGGTGCATCGAACGAAAGAGCGGGCGATGCCATCAAATTTTGTAGAAACGGGGTACCTCATGGACAACGACAGCGAATCAGTAGGCGGCTACGCAGTACCCGTAGACCCGATGGATCTTCTTCAGTGCGACAGCTGCCAGTAGGCGCTGCCCTCACCTGAGACAACCGAAACCCCCGGTGCCACCACGACGGTGCACCGGGGGTTTTGCATTGTCCGACAGCGCTTCGTCCGCGCGACAGGGCGCAGAACTAAGCTGGCGGGGTGCCAGTGAACCCCGAGCTGCAGGGGCGTGTGTTTCCGCCCGCAGCGCCCTACCTTGTCGGTCGCGAGAAGGTGCGCGAGTTCGCATCCGCAGTCTTCTCCACAGTCGCCGCTCAACTACGACCCGGAAGCGGCGGTCGCCGCAGGGTACCCGGACGTGGTCGCACCGCCCACATTTGCCGTGGTCGTGCAGGAGCGAACGCTCGCGCAACTGCTGGAGGCCCCCGACGCCGGCATCGACTTCTCGAGGGTCGTGCACGGCGACCAGCGATTCAGCTACTCGCGGCCCATCGTCGCCGGCGATGAGCTCGCCGCGCAACTGACGGTTTCGAGCGTGAAGTCGCTCGGTCGGCCACAGCATGGTGACGGCCGACTCGGTCATCACCGACTCCTCCGGGCGCGCACGTCGTCACCGCGATCTCCACGCTCGTGGTGCGGGGGGACGACTGAGTGGCCGCCGCGAGCGACCTGACCGTCGGCGACGTGGTCGCCGAGCAGACCTATCACCTCACGCGCGACTCCCTCGTTCGCTACGCCGGCGCATCCGGCGACTTCAACCCCATCCACTACCGCGACGACGTCGCCACCAGCGTCGGGCTCGACGGCGTTCTCGCACACGGGATGCTCACCATGGGCCTCGCCGTGCAGCCCGTCGTCGACTGGCTCGGCGTCCGCGGCACGATCACCGACTACCAGGTGCGCTTCACCCGTCCCGTGCCCGTTGATGGCGACACCGGGGCGGTCGTCAGCGTCGTGGCGAAAGTCGGGGCTCGTCGACGATGACGGCGCACGCATCGACCTCACGGTCACATTCGACGGCGCCACCGTGCTCGGCAAGGCGCAGGTGCGGGTGGCGCTCGCCGGCGCATGAGACTCGCCGACCTGACCACACTGCACGTCGGCGGCGACGCCGACGACCTGGTCGAACCGACCACGCGCGACGAGCTGCTCGAGCGCACGATGCAGGCCTGGGCGACCGGCGACGACTGGCTGCTGCTGGGCGGCGGGTCGAACGTCGTCGTGTCCGACGACGGATTCGACGGCACCGTCATCCGCGTGGCGACCCGCGGCGTCGAACGACTGGCCGTCGAAACACCGGCGCTGCGCCCCTCCGCCTACCTGGGCGACCGCGCCGTGCGACTGCGAGTTCAGGCGGGCGAGCCCTGGGATGCGCTCGTCGACCTCGTCGGTGCGCAACGGCTGGGCCGGCATCGAGGCGCTGTCGGGTATCCCCGGGTCCACCGGGGCGGCACCCATCCAGAACATCGGCGCCTACGGGCAGGAGCTCGGCTCGAGCCTGGTCGCCATCGAATTCCTGGACTACCTGAGCGGGGAGCTCGACGCGCATCCCGGCGACGCAGCTGGGACTCGGTTACCGCACCTCGCTGCTGAAACAGGGCAGGCAGGGCCTCGTGGTCTCGATCGAGCTCGAACTGTTCGAAGGCCTCGCGGGCGGACCCGCGCTCAGTGCGCCCGTCGCCTACGACCAGCTCGCGAGGGCGCTCGGCGTGCGGATCGGCGACCGCGTGCCACTCGACGAACTGCGGGCGACCGTGCTCGGGCTGCGGGCGTCCAAAGGCATGCTGCTCGACCCCGAACGACCGCGAACTCGCACAGCGCCGGATCGTTCTTCACCAACCCGATCGTGAGCGAGAACTTCGCGCGCGGGCTCCCCGCGGCGACACCGCGCTGGCCGACATCGCCCGAAGAGCAGGATGTCGCGGTCCCACTCGGCGAAGCGCCGCGCCGTGCCGGCGCCGCGCGGCGAATACCGCGTCAAGCTCAGCGCGGCCTGGCTCATCGAGCGCGCGGGCATCCCGCGCGGATTCTCGCTGCCCGGATCCCGGGCCGCGGTGTCATCCCGGCACACGCTCGCGCTCGTCAACACGGGCGGCGCGACCGCCGACGAGATCGTGCAGCTGGCGCGCTACGTGCAGACACGCGTCTTCGCCGAATTCGGAGTGCAGCTGCAGCCCGAGCCCGTGCTGGTCAACGTGTCGCTGTAGACGACGGCCTACAGCAGGCCGAGTTCCATGGCCCGCGTGACCGCCCGGGTGCGATCGCTCACGCCGAGCTTCTCGAACACGTGCAGCAGGTGGGTCTTGACCGTCGCCTCGCCCACGAACAGCTCCGAAGCGATCGACGGGTTGCTCTTGCCCGCTGCGACCAGGCGCAACACCTGCGTCTCGCGCGGGCTGAGCGTCGGCGTCGGCGACTTGACCCGCTGCACGAGCAGGGCCGCGATCCGCGGGGCCAGAGCGACATCGCCGCGCGCGACCGCGCGAACCCCCGCCAGGATCTCCTCCTGCGGGGCCGCCTTCAGCAGGTATCCGCTCGCTCCCGCCTCGATCGCGGTGAGGATGCTGTCGTCCGACTCGTAGGTCGTGAGGATGAGCACGCGCACCCCGGGCTGTGCGCCGAGGATGCGCGCGGTCGCCTCGTCACCGTCGATCCCCGGCATCCGCAGGTCCATCAGCACGACGTCGGGCACCTCGGCGAGAGCGAGCTCCACCGCCTGTTCGCCCGTGCTGGCCTCGCCGACCACCTCGACGTCATCCGCGGTCTGAAGCAGAGCCACTATTCCGCTGCGAACAATCGGATGATCGTCGGCGACGAGCACGCGGATCACGCCGTCACCTCCGCCGCGCCGGGAAGCGACGCCACGAGCGTCGTGCCGCCGCCCGGCGATGCGGTGATCGCGAGCGTGCCGCGTGCGAGCGCGAGCCGGTCGCGCAGGCCGGCGAGCCCGAATCCGGTCGACGCCGCGGCCGGGTCGAATCCCGTACCGTCGTCGGTGATCCCGAGGTCGACGCGGGCCCCAGCTGCGGTGAGCGTGAGTCTCGCGGTGCTCGCCGTCGAATGCTTGCGCACGTTGGCGAGCGCCTCCTGCGCACACCGCAGCAGCACCACCTCGCCGTCGCGGTCGAGCACGGCTGAGTCATCCGCCTCCACGGTCACCGCGATACCGGTCTCACGCTCGAACCGCTCGGCGAGACGACGCAGAGCGGTGGCCAGGCCGCTGCCGTCCACGCCCACCGCCGCACCCGACGCAACGAGAGTGCGGGTCTCGGTGAGAGCGTTGCGTGCGTTCTCCTCGAGCACGCCGAGTTGCTTCTCCGCCGCCGCCACATTGCCGGAGCGCAGCTCGCGAAGGCCGCGCTGCGCGGTGAGCACCAGGCCCGCGAGATCCTGGGCGATCGTGTCGTGCAACTCGCGCGCGAGGCGTTCGCGCTCGGTCGACGCCCCCGCATCCCGGCTCAGCGCCGCCAGCTGCTCCTGGGCGGATCCCAGCTGCTCGAGCAGCTTCATACGCTCCTTGCTGGTATCGGAGATGCCCGTAATCCACAGGCCGAGCGCCAGGCTGAAGGCCAGGGAGATGCCCTCGATCGTGGCGCCGATCGCGATCGCCTCAGCCGTTCGACCGATGCTGACGTAGAACCCCACCGCCACTGCGAGCGCGAGGGCGATGTTCGCGAGGATCGCGGTGCGCTTGCGCTCCAGCACAGTCCAGATCACGGGGAAGGCGATGCACTGAAGCGTCGCCATCTCCGACGCGAAGCTCACGCTCACACTGGTCAGCACGATGTAGGCGACCGCGACGGGAAGACCGAAGCGGTGATCGCAGAGCGCCCGCCGGCCCACGGCCAGCCAGACGACCGCGAGGCCGACCGCTGCGAGGATCGAGCCGACCTCGCGACCGGGCGGGTAATCATCCAGCAGCACCAGCACCGACAGGCCGACCACCGCCGCAAAGACGGCGAGGGTCCACCAGCGCGACTCGGTCATGGCTGAATTATCCCGGTTCAGCTGTCTTTGCGGATCCAGCGGAACGTCACGCGGCAGAGCACGAGACCGACGACCAGCCAGATCAGGGTCGCAATGAGAACGCCCGGCAGGTTCCACGAGTGGCCCTGCTCGACGATCTTGAAGCCGTCGGGAAGGAAGACGGAGCGCATGCCCTGCGCCAGCCACTTGAGCGGGAAGAAGCCCGACACGTTTTGCAGCCAGGTGGGAAGCACCGAGAACTGAATGTAAATGCCCGAGATGAACTGCAGCACCAGCGTGATCGGGATAATGACCGCAGTCGCGCTCCTGCCACTGCGGGGGAGCGCGCTCAATGCGATACCGAGGATCGCGCAGGTTGTGACCCCGAGCAGGAACACCCAGGCGAACGTCAGCCAGTGCGCCGCATCCGTCGGCAGCTTGACCCCGAACACTGTCGCGGCCACGACGATGAGCAGCGCCGCCTGCGCGAGGCCGGTCACGAGAACCTGGCCGATCTTGCCGATGAAGTAGCTGAACACGGGGAGCGGCGAACCGCCCAGGCGCTTCAGGGTGCCGTCGCTCTTCTCGCCCGCGATGTTGATCGACATGTTCTGCAGCCCGCTGAGCAGCAGTCCCGCGGCCAGCATCGCCGGCAGGTAATAGTCGGCCGCGGTGACCGCCTGGCCGCTCGCATCCCGGCCGAAATTGCCCTTGCTGAAGATCGTCGAGAAGAGCGCCAGAAACAGCAGTGGAAAAAGAAAGGTGAAGAAGACGGTGTCACCCTGGCGGAAGTAGGCCTTCACCTCGTAGCGGATGCGGCTGAAGCCGAGAATGATGGTGCGTCCGAACTGCAGGCTCGGGGCGGTTGTGGTCACGGTTGTCGCGGTCATCTCACGGGCTCCAGTTCTTCGGTCTTGCGTTCGTAGGCGGTGACCAGCTCGAGGTAGACATCCTCGAGGCTCGGTCGAACGATCTCGAGGTCCTTCGGCTCGGGCCCCGCCTTCATCAGCTCGGCGACGACCGCGCCGGGCTCGGTGGTGCGTCGCTGCTGGGGGCCGTTCGCGTCGGTCCAGGTGACGATGGGCACGCGGGCATCCGCGCCCCCGATCTCGTTGATGTCGCCGATGTCGATGAGCTTGCCGCCGGCGATGATGCCGGCCCTGTCGCCGAGCTGGGCCGCCTCATCGAGGTAGTGGGTGGTGAGCAGGATGGTGGTGCCCTCGGACTTCAGCATGTGCACGAGGTCCCAGAAGCTGCGTCGCGCCTCGGGGTCGAACCCGGTGGTGGGTTCGTCGAGGAACAGCAGCTCCGGCCGCCCGATGATGCCGAGCGCGACATCCACTCGGCGGCGCTGGCCACCCGAGAGTTTGCGGATGAGCGTCTTCGACTTCTCCTCGAGGCCCACCCAGCCGATCACCTCGTCGACACTGCGCGGGTTCGGGTAGTAGCTGGCGAACTCGGTCAGCTGCTCCTTCACGGTGACGTCGCCCTGCTCGCCCGTGTTCTGCAGCACGATGCCGAGGCGGGCCTTCCAGGCGAGGCCCGCGCGGTGCGGGTCGACGCCGAGCACGCTCACGTCGCCGCTGGTGCGGTCGCGGTAGCCCTCCAGGATCTCGATCGTGGAGCTCTTGCCGGCGCCGTTGGGGCCGAGCAGGGCGAACGTCTCGCCGCGCTGGATGTCGAAGGTGACACCGTCGAGCGCGAGGAACGATCCGTAGGTCTTGCGCAGGTCGCGTACCGACACCACCGCATCAGAATCTGTCATACGTACATCGTGGGACGCGTGGCCCGCTCGCGCCAGCCTCCCCCTCACGGACTCCGGCATCCCCCACCCGGTGGACCCCCATCCAACCCCCCGAGTTGCATGTTTTCGTGGCGTCGGCGGCCCGGAGACCACGAAAACATGCAACTCGGGGGGTTAGGGGCGCGACCGAGCGAGGGCGCTCCGGATGCGCTGCGTCAGCTCGGCGGGATCCCGCAGGTCGTCAGCGTTGAGCAGCAGCACGAACCACCCGTCCGCCTGCAGCCGCGACACCCGCGTCATGTCCGCGCGGAACTTCTCCGTTCCCTCGTGGAAGTAGCTCTGGTATTCGAGGATGAGCCTGCGCGCCGGAAATGCGAAGTCCGCTCGATATCGATGCCCGGCGCGAGTGGTGATCGAAAAGTTGGCCACCCAGCCCTCGATCTGCCCCCAATTGAGCAGCAAGCGCACTCTCGATTCCTGTGGCGACTCGGATGCCTCGTTTACGCGGGGCAGGGCGGTGCGCAGTTTGCGGGTACCTCGCTGATCGCGGTTGAGCGTCACCGCATCGCTCAGTTGCGCCAGGGTCGCGAGTGGGGCGGCTCGCTTCACGATGTGATCGCCTGCGACGATCAGGTCCGTCACGGTCAGTCGCGCCGCGAGCTCGCACCACGTGCGTTG
Organism: uncultured Actinomycetota bacterium; assembly: GCA_963738535.1. Classification (GTDB taxonomy): domain Bacteria; phylum Actinomycetota; class Actinomycetes; order Actinomycetales; family Microbacteriaceae; genus Galbitalea. Next base: position 78,313 of record CAVTXB010000004.1, on the reverse strand, counting down.
CGGGGTCGACAGCACCAGGCCGGATGGCCGGTGGATGTGCGTATCCGTGGTCTGGTAGGTGTGCCCTCGTATGCCTCGTCCCACGAGCGTGCGGTGCTCGGCGGGCACTCCGACGTGCACGTCGAGCGCCTCTTCGACGGCGGACGGCAACGGGATGCCCAGGATCGATGCCGCGGTCGCACCGCAGAAGTAGGCGTATGGCGGCAGTTTCGTGGCCAGCGCCGCGCAGCGTTCGAGGAGCGTCTCGACCGCGTTTCCGCTGTGGACGCCCTGGAATGGGTGACTGATGTCGTCGCCGCGAAGCCGGCTCGGGGTCATCCCCTCGCGCAGTGCTTCCTGCGAGGTGAACGGCCGGTTGCGAAGTTGGTCTGGAATAGCCGCTCTCGCCCGCATGTCTCAACGCTGAACCGTGTGCCATCCGATCGGGGCAGCACTGTCTTTTTTGTGGAGAACGGATGTTGCGCGCGCATTGTGCACAACAAACAAAACAACCCCTCGAGTTGCATGTTTTCGCTGCCTGGCGTGCGATCAGGCCACGAAAACATGCAACTCGAGGGGGTTAGAGGAAGGGTGGCCGAGTCGATCCTTCTGGGGTGGATCGACCCGGCCACCGAGTTACCGGTGCGTCAGTCGTCAAGGGATCTGGCGACGACTGTTCCGCCGGTAACCCTCCCGCACCAGATAGGCACCCGCTGCCAGTAGTGCGAGGATCGCGGAAACCAGGCCGGCAATGCCGACGCCCGTGAAGGCGAGGTTTCCGAACGCCGTGGGCGTCACGGGGACGCTGGGCGTGTTCGGGTTGGATGGGCTTCCCGGGTCACCGGGGTCCGTCGGGTTCGACGGGGTGCCCGGGCCGGTGATCACGACGTTCGTGGCGTTCGGCCCGACCGTCGAGTTGGCGAGGTCGACCGTTGCGGCGCTGTTCGTGCCGTCCGGCAGTGCCTGTACCTTGAGTGCCGTCTCCGTGAACGTGGAGCCGGCGGAGGTGGTGTCGACGGCCTGGTTGTTCAGGCTGACGGACAGCACATGGGTGAGGGCGTTCTCCACCGACGACCCGCTGCCCAGAAGTCCGCTGACGGCGGGGGTGACGAGATCGGTGTTGAGAGACCCCGCCAGCCCGTTCGCGCCGGCGGGCCCGTTCAGCAGGTCGGTGGACAGCAGCGACCCCATGCCGGTCTGCGTTCCCGCGAGGTCCACGCTGACCGGCGCCCCGAGGAGCGTCAGCGTCGCGTTCGCCGCCGGGGCGGTTCCGCTCACCAGCTGGCCGACGGTGCCGTGGATGTGCGCATCGAGGCTGGTCTTCAGGCTGGGCAGCAGGGTCGAGGTGTTGGTGCAGAGCAGGCCGCCCGCGGCGCCGCCGAGAGTGCCGGTCAGCGACCCACCCGCGTTGCCGAGCAGTCCGCCCAGCAGACCGCCGGTTGCGGCCGTGCCGCCTGTGCTGGCCCCGGCCCCCGCACCACCCGCAACGCAGGTCTGGCCGAGGAGTGGCGCCTGTGCGCTGAGCACGTTGACTGTCGCATCCACAGTGACGGCGGCGTTGACGAGTGCGTCCCTTACTTTCGCGACGATCTGGTCGACGAGTGTGTTCACCGTTCCGGTGATGCCGGTCAGGATTTGCCTCACGACCTTGTCGGAGAGCACCTGGGTGCCGACGGGTTCACTGTTGATGTTGCCGCCCAGCAGCTTGGCCAGGTCGACCGTGACCGCGCCCGTCTGAAGGTTGAATGTGACCGCTCCGTCGCCGTAGACGCCGGTGAGCAGCGGCTGTACCGCCGAGTCGAGATCGACCGCCACGTTCGCCGACACGGAGGCGTTGCCGCCGGCCAGGTTGAGGATGGGGTTGACCTTTGTCACGGCGCTGTTGAGCGCTCCGGCGAGCTGCCCGTGGGAACCGTCGAGCGCAGCGAGCTGACCATTTAGTGGGCCGAGGGCCTGGGTGACTTTCGCACTGAGTCCTGCAATCGCCGGGCTGGTGAGCGAGAGGTTGAGATCGGCGAGCGTGTACGTGCCTGACGCGTTCTTCAGGTCACCGGTGGCCTGGGACGCGATCGCGCTGGCCTGAAGCTTCAGGTCGGTGAGCACCGACGCGAAGTTGCTGCCGAGCAGTGCATTGAGGTCGACCGTCGCCGACCCGTCGACGTTCGGTCCGACCGGGCCGACGCCGATGCCGCCGTCGTTGTTGACGGCGCCGCTTGACGCCATGGACGAGCCGTCCTTGACGGCCTGCGCGTACTGCTGTGCGGCCCCGAGGTCGATGACCTTGCCGAGGCCCAGCTGGAGCCCGGCCGGCAGGTGGATGAGCGTTGCGCCCAGGGCGCTGACACCGAGCGGGTCACGGGAGACCTGCATGGGCTGCGACCCGTTGTTCTGGGCCGATGCGGCCTCGACCGCGGCCAGCTTCGCGAGGTTCATGCCGCCGATGCTTCCGGCGAGGAACTGACCGGAAGCCAGCGACGCCGGTGGGGTGTCCGCCGACGCGGACATCGGTGCGGAGAGCGCGAGAGCGGCTCCGAGTGAGCTGGTCGCGGCCATTGCCGCTACCTTTGCGATCGTTCGCTGTGCCGTGCGCTGGGACTTACCAGTGGACGGCGTGCTGTGGTTGAACACGGCGGTTACCTTCCTGATCCTTGAATTACAGGACGAGGAAGCGGAAATTTCGGTCGGCGTCGACCTCTCCATCCGCGGGTCGTCGATCGTGACAACGGATGGGGCGAGCGACTCAGCCTGATCTCAGCTTCGCTTTCGCCTGGTGTGAGTAGTGCGTGTGAAGTAGTGCGTGTGGTTATTGCGTGGTTAGTTGTGTGGTTACTCGCTGGGGTGGTTGGTCCCTGCTTGTAGGAAGAGACGGTGGACGTGCCTGTCTATGACGCGGCTTTCGCGGAAACTTTTTGAGCGAGCGGGCATGCCGTACACTGATTTCGGTAGTTGAAATCTGCCAAGCTTTTGCATGCCCGAAACCGTTTTTAGCTCGTGACGTCGTTTGTCACGCGGTTTGCTTTCTGGCCTGCAGAGCGACGCAGATTTCACTCCTGGAGCGATTTCGCTCATAGGGCGGTGGCTCAATTGGTAGAGCAGCGGTCTCCAAAACCGCAGGTTGCAGGTTCAAGTCCTGTCCGCCCTGCTGTGCTGTTTAACAGCATGTGCTGGTTTAACAGAGTGTGCTGGTTTAGCAGCAGTGCTGGTTTAACAGCGTGTGCTGGTTTAACAGCGTGTGCTGGTTTAGCGGCAGTGTATTCAGATGAAAGGTTGTGAGTGTGGCACGCAAAGTGATCGACGAGCCCAGTGAGGACATCGTCGCGAACGCGCGAAAGGAGCGCGCCGAGCGGCGGAGCCCGTTTGCGCGCATCTCGCTGTTCATCCGCCAGGTCGTTCATCGAGCTTCGCAAGGTCGTCACCCCCACCCGTCGTGAGCTGTTCGGCTACACCGGCGTTGTGCTGGTTTTCGTCTGCGTCATGATGGCGCTGGTCTATGGCCTCGACGAGGGCTTCGCCTTGCTTGTGAACTGGCTCTTCGGCGCCCCCACCAGCTAGCGAGCCCTTCGAGCGGATCGCTCGTTGCCCCATGGCCCGGACCCCGGACCCGATCTCGTAGGTTTCAACAGAAAGAAGTGTCAAGTGTCTGAGTCTGACCGCCGGGATATCGAACTCGGTACGGCCGCTGAGCAGTCGTCCGAAGAGGATGAGGCCCAGGAGGGCAACGTCCTCGAGCTGGATGACCGCTCCGACGACCCCGCCGAGCAGGCCGCCCTGCACATCGAAGACGAGGACGGCGACGTCGACGAGGACGGCGCGACCTCGCCGGGCTGCTCGAGGCACTGGATGCCGCGATCGACCCCGAGGCCGACGCGATCGTCAACGAGGCTCTCGAGGTCGAAAACCTTGACGACGCCGAGGCCGCCGTCGAAGCGACCGAGGATGAGGAAGAGATCGAGGAGGAGCTCGAGGCCGAAGAGGTCCCCGACGTCACTCCGTACGACGGCCCCGAGCTGGGCGACGACGATGCGCAGCCGCCGAGGGCGACGGAGGCCGCCGAGGTCGACCCGTACGAGGCCTTCCGCACGGAGCTTCGCGCCAAGCCGGGCAAGTGGTACGTCATCCACTCGTACGCGGGCTTCGAGAAGCGCGTCAAGCAGAACATCGAGAACCGTCGCGTGTCGATGGCCATGGAGGACTACGTCTTCCAGGTCGAGGTGCCGATGGAAGATGTCGTCGAGATCAAGAACGGCCAGCGCAAGCTCGTCAACCGCGTGCGCATCCCCGGCTACGTGCTCGTGCAACATGGACCTCAACGAGGACAGCTGGTCGGTCGTTCGCCACACCCCCGGCGTCACCGGCTTCGTCGGCAACTCGCACAACCCGACGCCGCTGCGCTTCGAGGAGGCCTTCAACATGCTGAAGAGCCTCGTGCAGATCGTGGAGGCCCCCGCCAGCAAGACCGCGGGCGGCAAGGGCAAGACCGCAGCGCGCGTCATCCCGGCCGAGGTCGACTTCGAGATCGGCGAGACCATCACGATCAAGGAGGGCTCGTTCGCGGGCCTTCCCGGGTCGATCAGCGAGATCAAGCCGGAGAGCGGCAAGCTCACGGTTCTCGTCTCGCTGTTCGAGCGCGAGACGCCGGTCGAGCTGTCGTTCGAGCAGGTCACCAAGCTCTGAGCTTCTGGTTCACCCTCCGGTCGACACATTTCAGGTAAGATTTTCTAGTTCGGGTCTCGATACGCGCGCGAGAGCGCGCTACTCGACCACCGATTACCGCATCCATCCGGATGGCGGGAGCGCCGCATTCGTGCGGCACGAAATGAGAAGAGAAAACAGTGGCATCGAAAAAGAAGGTCACGGGTCTGATCAAGCTTCAGATCCAGGCCGGCGCCGCCAACCCAGCCCCGCCCATCGGCCCGGCGCTCGGTCAGCACGGCGTCAACATCATGGAGTTCTGCAAGGCCTACAACGCGGCGACCGAGTCGCAGCGTGGCAACGTCATTCCGGTTGAGATCACCGTCTACGAGGACCGCTCGTTCACGTTCATCCTGAAGACGCCGCCGGCAGCCGAGCTCATCAAGAAGGCCGCGGGCGTGCAGAAGGGGTCGTCGACTCCTCACACGGTCAAGGTCGCTCGCCTCACCAAAGACCAGGTTCGCGCCATCGCGGAGCAGAAGCAGGTCGACCTCAACGCGAACGACATCGAGGCGGCCATGAAGATCATCGCGGGCACCGCTCGCTCGATGGGAATCACGGTGGACGCATAATGCCTGCGAAGTCGAAGGCGTACCGCGCCGCAGCGGAGAAGATCGAAGAGGGCAAGTTCTACAGCCCGTCGGAGGCCGTCGAGGTCGCTCGCGAGACCGGCTCGAAGAAGTTCAACTCGACCGTCGAGGTCGCCCTGAAGCTGGGTGTCGACCCGCGCAAGGCCGACCAGATGGTGCGTGGCACGGTCATCCTGCCGCACGGTACCGGCAAGACCGCCCGCGTGCTCGTGTTCGCGACGGGCCCCGCGGCCGAGGCAGCTATCGCTGCCGGCGCCGACGAGGTCGGTGGCGCTGAGCTCATCGAGAAGGTCGCCGGCGGTTACACGGCGTTCGACTCGGCCGTCTCGACCCCCGAGCTCATGGGCCAGGTCGGTCGTCTGGGTAAGGTGCTCGGCCCGCGCGGCCTCATGCCGAACCCGAAGACCGGAACCGTGACGACGGATGTCGCCAAGGCTGTCTCCGACATCAAGGGCGGCAAGATCGAGTTCCGCGTCGACAAGCACTCGAACGTGCACTTCGTCGTCGGCAAGGCGGCCTTCACTCAGGAGCAGCTCGCCGAGAACATCAAGGCCGCGCTCGACGAGGTCGTTCGCGCCAAGCCGTCGAGCTCGAAGGGCCGCTACATCACCAAGGGCACCGTCTCGACCACGTTCGGTCCCGGCATCCCGCTCGATGTGAACGCGATCTAGTCCACGCAACGACGTGAAGGGGTCCGCGCCGCGCTCGTCGCAGGCAGCGGGCCCCTTTGCCGTACCCGTCGCACCGAGGGAAGGATGACGAAATTGCAGGTTCGCAATGCCGGCCCTGCCGACGCCGCGGTGCTGTCGGAGCTGGCCTCGGCGACTTTCGCGCTCGCCTGCCCGCCCCACACCACGCAGCAGTCGATCGACGAGTTCATCGGCAGCACGTTCACCGTGGCGAAGTTCGACGAGTACCTGGCCGACCCCGATCGGGTGCTGTTCCTGGCCGGCGAGGGTGACGAGGCCATCGGCTACGCCATGCTGGTGGTGGGGGAGCCGGCCGACGCGGATGTGGTGGCGTCGATTTCGCTGCATCCGACCTGCGAGCTGAGCAAGCTCTATGTTCGGCCCGGCCACCACGGTGCGGGGGTGTCGGGGCAGCTTGTCGAAGCCTGCATCGAGGCGGCCGTCGCGGCCGGATGCGCGGGGATGTGGCTCGGCGTGAACCAGGAGAACGCCCGGGCCAACCGGTTCTACGAGAAGAGCGGGTTTGCCCTGGTCGGCAACAAGCGGTTTCGTGTCGGCGACCGGCTCGAAGACGACTTCGTGCGGGAGCGCCCGCTCTAACGGGCGGGTTGTTCGGCACGGCTCGGTAGGCTCCTCGTATGACGTCCGCGCCGCCCGGCCGCAGCGCGGGACTTCGCCCCGCCGTCATCGGCTTCGCGGTGGCTGTGGTGCTCGTCATCCTGGCGATCCTGCTGCCCCGCCTGTTCGACTGGCAGGTGAACGCCGAGACGTTCGCGCCGTTGCACGCCGACTGGATGCCCCGCGTCGGCCCCGGAACCGTGCCGGCGGTGGCGATCGCTGTCGCTGCGCTCATTTTCGCCCCGCGACTGGCCCGCACGCTGCGCTGGCGCTGGCTTCTGCTCGGCAGCTTCGTCGTGGGCCTGGCGTGGATGCTCAGCCTGGCCTTCGTCGACGGCGTCGCGGGGGTGTCCGGCATCCTGGTGAAACCGCACGAGGAACTGAACACGGCCCACCAGGTCACGAGCATCTCCGCGATGCTGCACGAGTTCATTTCGCGCATCCCGCTGCACTCACCGCATAACTGGCAGGTGCAGGTCGCCGGGCATCCGCCGGGCGCGCTCCTGTTTTTCGTGCTGCTCGTGCACGTCGGCCTCGGTAGTGGTTTCGCCGCGGGGATGGCGGTCACCGTTCTGGCGGCAACGATCCCGGTCGCGGTGCTGGTCACCCTGCGCCGCCTCGGTGCGGGGGCCGGTGCCCGGGTGGCCGCACCGTTCCTGGTGCTGGCACCGGCGGCGATTTGGGAGTCGGTGTCCGGCGACGCCGTGTTCGCGACGGTCTCCACGTGGGGCCTGTGCGCGCTCGCGTTCGCGGCGACGGCGCGGGGGTGGCGCCGTGTCGCGCCCTGGTCTGTGGTCGCGGGGCTGCTGCTCGGCTACACGGTGTTCCTGTCGTACGGGCTCGTGCTCATCGCGATTGCGGCGCTGGCGATCCTGCTGCTGGCGCGGTCGTGGCGCCCGATCCCGATCGTGCTCGCCGTGATCGCGGCCATAACGTTCGGTTTCGCCGCAGCGGGCTTCGAGTGGTGGAAGGCGTACCCGGTGCTCAGCCAGCGGTACTTCGACGGCATCGCCAGTGTGCGGCCCTACTCGTACTGGGTGTGGGCCGATTTCGCCTGCCTCGCGATCAGCGCGGGCCCGGTGGTGGGGTCGGCGGTCGGTGTCTCGCTGGTGCGGATGCGGTCGTGGCGCGCGGAGCCGCCGGAGTTTCGGCCGATCGTGCTGCTGACTCTCGCGGGCCTGCTGATGGTGGTGCTGGCGGATGTGTCGGGGATGAGCAAGGCGGAGGTGGAGCGAATCTGGCTTCCGTTCATCCCGTGGCTGCTCGTCGGCACGGCGCTGCTGCCGCCGCGCTGGGCACGCGTCGCCCTGGCAGGGCAGCTCGCGGTGGCGCTGCTCGTCGAGCACCTCCTGCACATCAATTGGTGACCGCGAATTGGTGACCGTGAAAGACTGAGCGGATGACTCCGCAGAGCGATTCGGCCCGCCGGGTGGGCACCGACCGGCCCATCGGCATCATCGGCGGGTCGGGCCTTTACGGCCTGCTCGATGACGGGTCCGGCAGGTCGGTGAGGGTGAAAACGCCGTACGGTCCGCCGTCGAGTGAGATCACTCTGGGTACGTTCGCCGGCCGCTCGGTGGCGTTCCTGCCGCGCCACGGCACAGGGCACACCGTGGCCCCGCACCGGATCAACTACCGCGCGAACATCTGGGCGCTCGCTTCGCTGGGGGTGAACGCCATCCTCACGTCGTCGGCGGTGGGCGGCCTGAGCGCGCAATGCCCGCCGGGAACCTTCGTGCTTCCCGACCAGATCCTCGACCGCACCGCGGGTCGCGCCGACACCTTCTACGACGGGGCGTCGGTGCAGCACGTCGCGCTCGCCGACCCGTACTGCCCCGAACTTCACCGGTTCGCCGCCGCGAGCCTCAGCATCATCGGCGAGACGTTCGTGGCCCGGGGCACCACTGTCGTCATCCAGGGCCCGCGGTTTTCGACGCGCGCCGAGGCGGCCTGGTTTCGCTCGGCGGGGGCAGACATCGTCAACATGACCCAGTACCCCGAGGTGGCGCTGGCCGCGGAACTCAACGTGGGGCTGGTCAACCTGTCGTTCGTCACCGACAGCGACGCGGGCGACAGCGATGGCACGGATGGTGGCGCCGACGGCGTGAGCGCCTCGCTGGTCTTCGAGCGAATGGCGGCGGCGCAGCCGCGACTCCTCGCCATGATGGGCGCTATCGTCGAGGGCATCCCGGATGGCTACACACCGCGACAGCTTGTTCCGGCGGAGGCCGTGAAGGCCGTGCTGTCGTCGAAGCCCACCGGCTGATGGCCGTGCTTCTGGTCACCGGCGGCGGGGGTTTCATCGGGTCGCACATCGTCGACCGTGCCCTGGCGGACGGCTGGGACGTGCGGGTCGTCGATTCTTTCCGCTCCGACGTGCACGGTGCGTCGCCCGAGCATCCCGCGCCGCGTGCGGGGCTGCAGGTGATCGTCGCGGATGTCACCGACGCGGCCGCGATGGAGAGCGTGCTCGACGGGGTCGAGGTGGTCTGCCACCAGGCGGCGAAGGTGGGGCTCGGTGTCGACTTCGACGACGCCCCCGACTATGTGAACAGCAACGAGACGGGAACGGCCGTGCTGCTTGCGGCGATGGCCCGCCGCGGGGTCGGTCGGCTGGTGCTTGCCTCATCCATGGTGATCTATGGCGAGGGTCGTTACCGCGACTCGCTCGGCCCGGTGCATGCTCCGCCCCGTCGGATCGCGGACCTGGAGGCGGGCCGTTTCGAGCCGGTCTCCGACCGCACGGGCGAAGCCCTGACCCCCGAGCTCATCGACGAGGATGCGCCGGCCGATCCCCGCAACGTCTACGCCGCCACGAAGCTGGGCCAGGAGTACCTGGCGACCGCCTGGGCGCGTTCCACCGGTGGTTCGGCGGCGCTCCTGCGCTACCACAACGTCTACGGTCCGCGGATGCCGTTCGGCACACCGTACGCGGGCGTGGCGTCGCTGTTCCGCACGGCGCTTGAGCGAAACGAGGCCCCACGCGTGTTCGAGGACGGACGGCAGCGTCGAGACTTCGTGCACGTTCGGGATGTCGCGGCCGCGAACCTCGCCGCCGTCGGATGGACCGCTCAGCAACCCGCGGGCATGGCTCGAGCCTTCAATGTGGCGAGCGGCGACATCCACACGGTCGGCGACATGGCGGCGGCGCTGAGCGCCGCCGTGCGTGGACCCGAGCCGGTGGTGACGGGCGAGTTTCGTTTGGGTGACGTGCGGCACATTACGGCCAGCTCCGACCGAATCCGCGCCGAGCTCGGCTGGCGGCCCACCGTGGGATTCGAGGACGGCGTGCGCGAATTCGCCACCGCCCCGCTTCGACCGTCGGCATGACACAGGCCTCTCGCTAGCCTGACGTTTCAGATCTCGTCGGTTCGCCACCCGTCATCACGGCCGGTGTCTCCGAACCAACGACATGAAGACACCGGAATCGCGTTGGCAGGTCGATGTGGTGCTGCCGTGCCTCAATGAGGCGGGCGCCCTGCCCTGGGTGTTGTCGCGGATGCCCGCCGGCTATCGCGCGATCGTGGTCGACAATGGCTCGACCGACGGGTCCGCAGCACTTGCCGCATCGCTCGGCGCGCTTGTCGTCGACGAACCACGCCGAGGTTTCGGCGCGGCCGCCCACGCGGGACTGCTCGCCGCCACTGCGCCGATCGTGGCGTTCTGCGACGCCGACGGGTCGATGGATCCGGCGGAACTGCCTCGACTCGTGCACTGGATCGAGCTGGGATCCGCCGACCTGGTGCTGGGGCGACGTCGCCCCACCGGTCGCGGCAGCTGGCCGTTGCACGCCCGCCTGGCGAATATCGCTCTGGCGTCGCTCATGCGTCGTGCCACCGGCTACAGCCTGACCGATCTCGGCCCGATGCGGGCGCTGCGCCGTGCGGCGATGCTCGACCTGGGGCTCACGGACCGTCGCAGCGGATACCCGCTCGAGCTGGTGCTTCGTGCCCGGGACGAGCGCTGGAACGTCATCGAAATCGACACTCCCTACTTTCCGCGGGTCGGCAAGTCGAAGGTCACGGGAACGCTGCGCGGCACCGTCACCGCGGTCAGGGACATGTCCCGCCTGCTCCAGGGCTCGGCGGCCGCATCATGACAACGGTCGTCGTCATCGCCAAAGAGACTGTGCCCGGAAAGGTGAAGACTCGTCTTCATCCCGCGTTCTCGTACGAGGAGGCCGCCGCGCTGGCCGCCGCGTCGCTCGCCGACACCCTCGCGACCGTTCGCACGCTCGGCGCCCGCGAGCAGATCCTGTATTTCGACGGAGTCGTTCTTCCCGATGGCGCCGACGACTTCACGGTGATGCACCAGTCGACCGGAACTCTCGACGAGCGCATCGCAGCGCTGTTCGACCGCCTCAGCGGTCCGACGCTTCTCGTCGGCATGGACACTCCCCAGCTTGCCCGCCGGCATGTCGCGCGCGTGGTCGACGCGTGGCCGGACGATGTCGACGCCTGGTTCGGTCCCGCGACCGACGGTGGATTCTGGGGCCTCGCCCTTCGCGACCCGAACGGCTCGCTCGTGCGCGGTGTTCCGATGTCGCGGGATGACACGGGGGTGCGCCAACTCGACCGGCTGGCCGCCGCCGGCCTGCGCGTTTCGCTGCTGCCTCCGCTGACCGATGTCGACACTGCCCAGAACGCCGTCGATGTCGCGGCCGAGGCCCCGCACGGCGCGTTCGCCGCGCAGCTGTCACGCATCACCGCACTCGAGCGCGCGGGAGTGGCACTGTGAGCTCACCCCTCGCGAAGGACGGCGTTCGTGCCGCGACTTTCGGCACGGGTGGTTCGGAGCCCTACGCCCGCGCACTGCGGGCAGCCGATTCGCGGGTGCTGTACCTGGAGGAGCTGCGTGACGACGAGTCGCTGTCGCAGTCGTCGATGGACTTCGCCCGCTGGAACGGCCCCGCCGACCGGGTGGATGTCGCGCTGCTGGGTTCGGTGCGCGGACCCGTTCTCGATGTGGGCTGCGGGCCGGCGCGCATGGTGCGCGCTGCCGTCGCCATGGGCCTGAGCGTTCTTGGCCTCGACGTTTCGCCGACCGCCGTGGAGCTCGGCCGCGCGGCCGGGCTTCCCATGCACGAGGGCTCGGTGTTCGAGCCGCTGCCCGACGAGGGCGCCTGGCACACGGTGCTGCTGGTCGACGGCAACGTCGGTATCGGCGGCGACGTGGAACGCCTGCTTGCGCGCTGCGCGGAACTCCTGTGCGACGATGGCGAGCTCGTCATCGAGCTTCACTCTGACCCCGATCGCGACCACCGCTACACGGGTCGGCTCGTGGACATCCACGGCGACTACAGCGAGTCGTTTCCCTGGGCCGAGGTGGGGCTGTGCGGCGTTTCGCGCCGGGCACCGGAGGCAGGTCTGATGCTGCGTCAGGCCTGGTCGGCCGGCAACCGCACGTTCTGCCGCCTCACGAAGACCCTCACGTAGAACAGCACCGCCGCCGCGGTGAGCAGCGCGAGCACCACGTAGAAGACTCCGAGGTGCAGCGCGTAGTTCTGCGGCAGGATCGATGAGCTCGCCGTACCGATGAGCTTCTTGAGCACCTCGGGCAGGAACAGCAGCGTGACGACGCCACCCACCACCAGCGCGCCTTCGACCAGTGCGATGACGACCGCGGGCACGCGCGTGCCGAGTCGGCGGCCAAGGAGCGTTACGAGGAACACCGCCGGTGCGATGATGCCGTCGTGCACGATGAGCGCACCGATCAGCCACTCGATCACCCGCGCGTACTGCTTGTGGCTGAGCCAGATCCACGCCACGTAGGCTCCGAGCCCCATGAGGGCGAGTCCGAACAGGATGAGGGCGATTCGCACCCGGCGGATGGCCATCAGAACGTCTCCAGTTTGCTCAGCCATTTGGTCTGCAGCACGCCCGGCCGTGCGGGGGCGATCAGCCGGGCCGGATACCCGTGGTTGATGTCGAGCACCTTGCCGTCGACTTCCAGCGCGATGAGGGTGAGGTCGTCGCGCACGAAGTTGGGTTCGAGTTCGGTGACCGCGTAGATGCTGTTCTGCTCGAGGCTCGTCGCACGCACCGAGGCGTTTCGCGGGCCGTGCACGCTGTCGACGAGCTCACTCAGCCGCACGCCCTTCCAGTGCGCCATCTGGCTCCACCCCTCGACGCAGGCGATCGGAAGATCGACCTGGTACTGCGTCATCGCCTGAAGTTCGGCGCGAGTGAACGAACGGGACAGCACGCTGGAGCTCACGGTCAGCGTCCAGTCGGGCGAGGTCGCGGTCTCGAGCACTTTCGCGGCGGCGGCGGTGCGGTTCACCGGCAATGTGTTGGGGCCGACGCCCGCCTTGCGCGGACCGAAGACGTTGAGCAGGTCGAGCGGCCGGAACGACTGCCCGACCGTCAGCCCGACGACGCCGAGCGCGGCCACACCGACCGTGGCGAAGAAACCTCTCCGGCTCACTCGCGGGCTCTTCGGGGCGGGGGCCTTGTCGATCCAGGCGAACACCCGGCTCGTGATTCCGATGCCGACGTCGGGCAGCGGCAGGCGCGAGTTGCTGTCGGCTTCCTCGGGCAGGGGAATGAGCACGCCGTCCGAGTCGTAGCTGGTCGACTTGCGCCAGTACTTCGTGATGATCGGGAGCTTCACCGCGATGTGGATCGCGAGCGAGCCGATGATGATGAACGCGATGGCGAAGTGCGCTCGCCGAAACGAGAAGCCGAACAGCGAATACCACTGGTAGGTGTTCAGAAGACCGGTGCTGATCTCGACCAGCGAGGATGCCACGAAGATCGCGATCGATGCGCGCTCGAGCAGGTGCAGGAAGCCCTTGATCGGCGGCGTCTGGAACAGCAGCGGGAAGATCGAGTAGAGCTTCGCGAACAGCAGCGGGAAGCACAGGATGCCCGTGGTGATGTGCAGGCCCTGGGTGAACTGGTAGATCCACACCGGCCGGGTGAGAAACTGCATTCCCGGCAGCGGGTCCTGGATGAAGTGGCTGTAGATGCCGGTCAGGAAACAGATGATGAACGCCGCTCCCAGCAGGCGGCCGAGGGCCACTGCGGTGCGCGGATTACGCGAGGGCGAGATGAGCGCCTGTCGGAACCCGTAGAGCAGTCGTTGCATGACACTTCTTCCACTGCGGATGCCTGGCGGCCGCCGTATCCAGTATTCGGAGCCGTTCGCCTTTTCGACGGCGGGCGCGCGGGTAACAGCGAGCACCTCTATATGCACCGATCGCCGGGCTCACTCAACCTGAGGATTAGCTGGGGAAAAGTGCCGTTTTTTCATATTGGCCCAAACCCCTTCGGGGGTGTCCGCGAACTCCACACATCAGCAAGCCCAACCACAGCAATCAATCGCAAAGGAAATACACCATGCGCAAGTCCATCAAGGTAACCATCGGCACAGCAGCCGCCGCACTTCTCGTCGCCGGCCTCGGCTTCTCCGCCTCGACCGCCACCGCGAGCGTTCCGGCCAAGGCGAGCTCCAGCATCCCCAGCCCGGTCGCGGCTGTCCCGAACCTCCTGGGCGGCAACACGGCCGTCGCCCTCGACGCGAACTTCCTCGCGGCCCTCAAGTCGCTCGGCGTCACGCCCGGCGTGCTCGGCACCGCGACCCTGACCGATGGTTCGGTCCACTTCCCGATCACGGGCGGCGACGTCGTCTACTGGTCGCCGAAGGGCAGCTACCGCCCCTACGTGCAGGGCATCATCCTGCACGCCGGATCCGGCCTGTCGCTGACCGCCGGATCGACCGTCGTCTCGCTCACCGACTTCAAGGTGAACCCGGGTAACTCGATCCTGTACGGCAACGTGTCGGTCAACGGCACCCTGGCCGCTGCGGACGCACCGCTGTTCCAGCTCAACGGCTCGACCCTGAAGGCACTCCAGCTCTCGGGTAGCGACGCCATCCTGACCGGCACCACGGTTCACGTCTCCGCGACCGCTGCCGGCCTGCTCGACAAGGTGTTCAACACGACCGGTGTCAAGGCCGGCCTGCTGGTCGGCGTTGCGACCATCACCGCGCAGATCAAGTAACACAGCAGCACTAACAACCACACAGCAACTCCCAGAAGGGCCCGTCGCGCACAACGCGGCGGGCCTTTCGCTGTGCTCTGGGCCACCGTGACATCCCGCCACTACGATGACTATCGAACCAATGAACGAGGGGATCGGCGTCGTGAGCAGTGTGGGGTATCGGTATCTGATCGCGGTCGTTCGCGTGCTCGTCGCCGCGCTGGTCGTCGTGGCGATCGTGGCCCAGCTGATCCGCAGCGTCGGAAACTGGCAGTCCACCGGTCTCTCGGTGTCGTTCGGCATCACCAACTTCTTCAGCTTCTTCACGATCGACTCCAACGTGGCAACGATCGTGGTCTGCCTGATCGGTGCCGGCTTCGCGTTCGCCCGCAAAATCGACCCGCACTGGTACACGGTGTTCCGGGTCATCGTGGTGACGTACATGGCCGTCACTGGCATCGTCTACAACCTGCTCCTTCGCGGCGTGGAGCTTCCACAGGGCACGACGGTCGAGTGGTCCAACGAGATCCTGCACGTCGTCGCGTGCGCCTACATCGTTCTGGACTGGTTCATCGCGCCGGGCCGCACGGCGCTGGCCTGGCGCACCCTGCGGGCGATCGCGATCTTCCCGCTGGTCTGGGTGGCCTACACGATGATTCGTGCGCCCTTCACGGTGCATGAAACGCTGAACGGCAAAGCCTTCTACCCCTACCCCTTCCTCGACCCGTCCCTCGCGCACGAGGGCTGGTTCTCGGTGGCGTTCTACATCGTGCTCATCACCGTCGTGGTGCTCGGCATGGGGGCCGTCTTCATCCTCGCGTCGCGCCGGTGGAAGGGCCCGATCACGGCATGAGGCGACGCGATGGTCTCGACATCGCGGCGGCGCTCGCCGGTTCGGCGCTGATCGCGGCCGCGCTCGTGCTCATCTGGGTGGCCCGGGTGGAGTTCGGCGGCACTCAGGTCTACGTGAGCGAACTGGGCGGCACCGGGGCATCCACCGCCCGGCAATTCGAGACGGCCCTGCTGCTGGTGGTTGCCGGTGGCGCGCTCGTCGCGTTCGCCGGCCGGGAGGTGCGGTCTCGCGTGCGCCTGCTGGCCTTCTGGGCTCCCTCGGTCTCGATCTGGATCGCGTGCGGGTTCTTTCTCATCGCGTCGCAGGTGACGTGCCGCGCCTACTGCCCGATCCCGACCCTCTCGCCGTTCGACTACCAGGACTTCACCCACATCACCTGCGCCGTGCTCGCGTTCGCGGCCGGATGCCTCGCGATGCTGCAGTGCGCGTTCGCGGTCGGCCACCGCGTGCTCGCCCGGTTTTCCCTGGCGATCGCCATTGCGGTCGCCGTGGTCGCCGGCCTGGGCGGCATCCTCTCCCTGGCCCGGTTCGACACCGAGCTCGGCGGCTACGCGGAGTTCACGGCGACGACGCTCGCGATCCTGTGGGTGGTCGTGTACGGCGTCTCGATGGCGGCGAGCACGCTACGCCGTGGGCCGGGGCAGGGCGGTCAGCGCGAGCGGGGCGAATCCGACGACATCAGGTCGAGCAGTCGATTGGCCAGCCCCACCAGCATGTGAATCTCGTTGTCGTCGCGCTCCACCCAGCGCACCTGCGGTTCCGCCGCCACCGGCACGAAGTCGGTGTGCTGCTCCCAAACGACGAGCGTGCGTTCGGCTCCCAGAACGTACTGCTGCCACCACACCTGTCGCAGGTAGGAGCGGGGGATGCTGCGCCACGAATGCGAGGTCGTTTTGATCTCGCAGAGCGTCACGGTGGACCCGCTGGCCCGAACGCCATCCGGCGTCGCGAGGTGCAGGGGCTGGCCGTGCGCGTGGTACAGGTCGGAGCTCGGGGCGATGCCGTGGCGGGCGAGCACCCACCGGGCGATCTCGGGCTCGCGGGCACGCCCGTGGTCGGTGAACGCGTTGCCGCCGAAGCCGGTTCCGCTCAGCTTCTCGAGCGCGACGGCTTGAACGGCCCGTGAGCTGGACAGGCGTGCGACATCGGTTGCGGTCACACCACGGCTGCGCGCACGCAGCCAGGCGATGCGGTTCTCGGAATTCGCGACCACGCGGGTGCGGTGGTCCGGCGCAGGCTCGTCCCAGAGGTCGAGGGTCGGATGCGCGAGGGTCACGCCCCCATTCTCCATCGAGTGTGCGACAGTTGCGGGTCGCACCCCCGTCGAACCCGCAACTCGCGCACAGTCGAGGGGATGGGCGGCGCGGCAGACTCCCAAACTGGGGGTGTGTCCCCCTATTGACCGACACGATTTGTACCCCGTAGCGTTTGCGGTGGGGGAGATTTACCTACCTCCTCCAGGGGCGGAACCCGAACTTTCCGTCTGGGGGATCATGTTTGCATTGATTATCGCGATTGGGCTCACCGCACTGGTCGCATCCATCTGGCTTGTCGTCGTCGCCGCCAACGGGCAACGCGTTCACCACCAGTAAGCACTCGCGCTTCACAGCCCGCTCATAGAAAGTTCCCAATACTGGGAATATGAGCACATTTCCCGCCGAGTCACGCCACGTCGCCTCCACCGCCGCACAGCCCCGGCTGCGACGCCCCGACGGAAGCCCGATCCGCGCGGTCGTCGTCGACGACGAGGACTCGCTGACCGACCTGCTCTCCATGGCCCTGCGCTACGAGGGCTGGGACGTGCGACTCGCCCCCGACGGCCAGAAGGCCCTCAGCGTGGTGCGGGAGTTCCGTCCCGACATCATCGTGCTCGACATCATGCTGCCCGACATCGACGGACTCCAGGTGCTCCAGCGCCTTCGCGCCGACGGCAACCAGACCCCCATCCTCTTCCTCACCGCCAAAGACTCGGTGGATGACCGCATCGCCGGCCTCACCGTCGGCGGCGACGACTACGTCACCAAGCCGTTCAGCCTCGAAGAGCTGGTGGCGCGGCTGCGTGGGCTCATCCGCCGGTCCGGGCATGACCGTCGACGACTCCGCCGACTCGCACATCGAGGTCGGCGACCTCGAACTCGACGAAGACAGCTACGAGGTGCGCCGCGACGGCGAACTCATCGAACTGACCGCAACCGAGTTCGAGTTGCTGCGCTACCTGATGCGCAACGCCCGCCGCGTCGTCAGCAAGATGCAGATCCTCGACCGGGTCTGGGACTACGACTTCGGCGGCAAGTCGAGCGTCGTCGAGATCTACATCTCGTACCTGCGCAAGAAGATCGACGCCGGACGCGCCCCCATGATCCACACCGTGCGCGGGGTCGGGTACATCCTGAAACCGACGCGATGATCGAGCGGCCGGGGCGTCGCCCGTGGACGCTGCGCCGCCGCCTCGTCGTCAGCGTCGTTGCGCTCTTCACCCTGCTGAGCATCGTCGTGGGCGGGATCAGCGTCTTCGTGCTCGACGGCAACCTCACCGCGCCCATCGACCAGCAGCTGCAGCGCTCCGCGGACTGCTTCGAAGCGCGAGCCGGTGCAGGCCGGGCGGTGGCAAGGCCGGACGGCGGCGGTGCGCGGTGGCGGGATTCGCCGGGCTCGAGCCCGGTTCGATCACGGCCAGTGCTCGTGGGCACCAGATATGTCGGCGCAGCAGTCCGCGCAGTTCGGCGGGCAGCCCAAGACGCTGACACCGGCACAGGAGCTCGCATCGCTCAGAACGTCGACGGCGAGCGACACGATCACCGCCGTCTCGATCCCGGGCCTCGGCGACTTCCGCGTCATCCGACAGCGAAGCTCACGGTGACCTGCAGAACGCCGACGGCACATGTCGACCGTGACCTGCTACCTCTACTGCGCCTACCCGCTGGCGCAGACGGAAAGCACCCTCACCCGGTTCGGGCTCGCCCTCGGCGCCATCTCTCTGCTCGGCATCCTGCTCGTCGCCTTCGCGACCTGGTTCATCGTCTCGTACGCGCTGCGCCCGCTGCGTCGGGTCGCCGCGACGGCGACCGAAGTCGCATCCATGCCGCTCGACCGCGGCGAAGTCGACCTGTCGGTTCGGGTTCCCGAGGCCGACACCGACACCCGCACCGAAGTCGGCCAGGTGGGTGCCGCGCTCAACACCATGCTCGGCCACGTCGACGACGCGCTCCAGGCCCGGCAGGCGAGCGAGAGCCGCGTTCGCCAGTTCGTCGCGGATGCGAGCCACGAGCTGCGAACGCCGCTCGCATCGATCCGCGGATACGCCGAACTCACCCGCCGCGGCAACTACGACCTGCCGCAGGACGTCACGCACTCGCTCGGCCGGGTCGAATCCGAGGCCGTGCGCATGACCTCGCTGGTCGAAGACCTGCTGCTGCTCGCGCGGCTGGATGCGGGGCGCGACATCGAGACGGCGCCCGTCGACATCACCCGAATCCTCGTGGATGTCGTCAGTGACGCGCACGCGGCCGGTCCCGACCACGACTGGGAGCTCGGCGTTCTCGACCAGCCGCTCTTCGTCGAGGGCGACGCCCAGCGGCTGCACCAGGTGTTCGTCAACCTGCTCGCGAACGCGCGCGTGCACACGCCGGCGGGAACCCGGGTGAGGATCGGGCTGCAGAAGACCGAGAAGGCGACCGCGGTGGTCACGGTCAACGACAACGGCCCGGGAATCCCGCGGGCCCTGCAGAAGGACCTGTTCGAGCGCTTCGCGCGCGGCGACTCGTCGCGGTCGCGTGCATCGGGAAGCACCGGGCTCGGCCTCGCCATCGTGAAAGCCGTCGTCGACGCCCACGGGGGCAGTGTTTCGGTTGCCTCGCGCAAGGGCAGCACCACGTTCCGCGTCGAGCTGCCGCTGGCGGTCTCTGCCGACTGAGGCGCCGCGCACCCGGTGGTCGAGTGGCCGGTGGCGATAGCGCGCTCTGGCCAACGCGTGGTGGTCGAGTAGCGCGCTCTGGCGCGCGTATCGAGACCCGCTCGCCCTCGGGGTGGCGGGGTCTCGATACGCCCGGGCCTCCTTCGTCGGCTCGTGCTACTCGACCACCCCGAAGTCCGGTGGTCGAGTAGCGCGCTCTGGCGCAACGCGCGCGTGGACTTCGAGTAGCGCGCTCTGGCTCGCGCGTTATCGATGGCCCTGAGCCGCCCTCGGACGCCCGGTCTCGATACGCCCGGGCCTCCTTCGTCGGCTCGTGCTACTCGACCACCCCGAACCGGTGGTCGAGTAGCGCGCTCTGGCGCGCGTATCGAGACCCGCCGCCTTGCCCTCGTGCAGCGGTGGACTGACCACGAGTCCGTGGCTCGATACGCCCGGGCCTCCTTCGTCGGCTCGTGCTACTCGACCACCGAGGTTGCCCGAAGCACGCGCACGCTCGACCACCCCAACCCGGATGCGAGAGACTGGACGCATGAGAATCGTCGTCACCGGTGGAAATGGCAAGCTCGGGCGCGAAGTCGTCACAGGGCTCAGGGATGCGGGGCACGCCGTGTTCGTGCTCGATGCGGTAGGCGAGCGATCCGACCAGCTTCACTCGCATCGACCTGACCAACTACGGCTCCGTCGTGGACGCGTTCGGTTCGGTCAACGACCGGTACGACGGCGTCGACGCGGTCGTGCACCTTGCCGCGATTCCCGCCGGCGGGTTCGAGACCGACTCGGCCACATTCTTCAACAACATGAACACGACCTTCAACGTGTTCCAGGCGGCACGTCGCACAGGCATCAAACGCATCGTCTACGCGTCGAGCGAGACACTGCTCGGCATCCCCTTCGACGTCGACCCGCCCTACGTTCCCTCGACGAGGAGTACCCGTCGCGCCCCGAGTCGATGTACGCCGTGGTGAAGCACCTCGAGGAGGAGCTCGCCGGCAAGCTCGTGCGCTGGGACCCGCAGCTCAGCATCACCGGCCTGCGGTTCTCCAACGTGCTCACCGAGGCCGACTATGCCCAGCAGCCCGAATGGGAGGCCGACCCGTCGCTGCGCCGCTGGAACCTGTGGGGCTACATCGACACCCGGGATGGCGCGCTCGCGGTGCTGCGCGCGCTCGAGAACGCCGGCCCCGGCTTCGACACCTTCATCATCGCGAACGCCGACACCGTGGTAGCCCGGGACGAGCGCCGACCTTGCGGCCGAATACTTCCCGGAGGTCGAGCTGAAGCGGCCGCTCGTCGGCAACGAGACTCTGCTGTCGATCGACAAGGCCCGGCGCATCCTGCACTTCGAACCCCAGCACTCCTGGCGTTCCTGATCACAGCCCCGATCTCGCGCGGGATTTGGTGGGTTTACTGGATGTTAGCTATCATGTACTCTGTCGAGGCCAAAGACCGCTGGATTTCGCGCGCAAGCGCGAACGAAGGTCTGAAGCAACCGAGAGGTTGGTTCAGCATCCCGCGCAGGTGTGTGTAGAAGTTCAGTCCTCAAAGACTTTTCAGCTCCGTGCGCTAAGCGCCGGAGCTTTTTCATGTGAAGAGCCTCCGGTCGGTTTGAACGTCAACCGAAATCAATCAAGGAGTGCCATGGCGAACAAGGAAGCCTCGGTCGCCGAGCTTACGGACAGTTTCCGTAACTCGAACGCCGTCCTGCTTACCGAGTACCGCGGTCTCACCGTTGCCCAGCTCAAGCAGCTGCGGCAGTCGATCAGTGAGCACGCGACGTACGCCGTGGTGAAGAACACGCTGACCAAGATTGCGGCCAACCAGGCAGGGATCTCGTCGTTCGACGCAGAACTCGCTGGGCCATCCGCTCTCGCATTCGTGCACGGTGACACCGTCACCGTTGCGAAGGCTCTGCGCGACTTCGCCAAGGCAAACCCTCTTCTCGTCGTGAAGGGCGGTTACTTCGACGGTAACCCCCTGACCGCAGACGAGGTCAACAAGCTCGCCGATCTCGAAAGCCGGGAGGTGCTGCTGGCCAAGCTGGCCGGCGCCTTCAAGCAGTCGCTGTTCGGTGCGGCCTATCTGTTCAACGCACCGCTGTCGAAGGCCGTTCGCACGGTCGACGCGCTGCGCGAGAAGCAGGAATCCGCGAACTAGTTCGCGGGCACGAGATCACAAGAAACCAATTAGGAGAAAATCATGGCAAAGCTGACTACAGACCAGCTGCTCGACGCGTTCAAGGAGCTCACGCTCATTGAGCTGAGCGAGTTCGTAAAGAAGTTCGAGGAGACCTTCGAGGTCACCGCTGCTGCCCCGGTTGCTGTTGCAGCCGCTGGCGGCGGAGCTGCCGCTCCCGTCGAAGAGGTCGAGGAGAAGGATTCCTTCGACGTCGTCCTCGAGGCCGCCGGCGAGAAGAAGATCCAGGTCATCAAGGAGGTGCGCGCGCTCACGAGCCTCGGTCTCGGCGAGGCGAAGGCACTCGTTGACGGCGCTCCCGGCGTCGTGCTCGAGGGCGCGAACAAGGAAACGCTGAGAAGGCAAAGGCCCAGCTCGAAGAGGCTGGCGCCACCGTCACGCTCAAGTAGTTCGGTCCCCGCGAGGGGATGCAACAAGGGCGCCACTCCGCGAGGGAGCGGCGCCCTTTGCGTTGTGCACCGAAGACGGCTCCCGCGAACGACAGGGGAAGCGGGGCGAACCGTAACCACTCGGCTCGCCCCGCCCCTTGTGCCGTCGTCGTCAGGTATCCCAGGATCAGGTCCAGGCACCGACATCATCAACCGGAGCAGTCCGACGGCGGGCTGCCCGGGATGTGGCCGAGACGTACCTGTACGTCGTGTGAGCCAAGCTCGGGTGCTCGCTAGTTCTACTTCGTTACGAAGTCGCGATCAGTTTGTGCGGATGCATCGACTTTACGGTACTCAATGAATGCGGTTCGCGACCCTTGCGTGGTGTTTTGGTGTCCACCATAATGGGGACGTTCCCCAGCTGTACCCCCGGCAGCGGAGCAGTAATCCCCTGTTCGAGTTACGCCCAGACCCCGCATGCGAACTAGAAGGCCTTACCCTCCGGCTAGCTCGGCACGATGCCTGCGCCGCCTGGTCGCACATCTCGCCGACAGTACCGTTGCACAGCAGTTCGAATCACCGTGTGGGCCGTTGGATATGGCCGGCCCGCACGGTTCGATCGCTGCGCTGATTTGCACGGTCACCCTAAGTGGGGACTGCGGGGGTAGACAGCGTGCGCATACTCTCTGGATTGCACCGTTGCGCCAGGGAGAATTAATGGTCAAGTCCGCATTCCGCCGTTTTGCGCTGCCGGTCGCGGCGCTGGCGGTCACCCTTTTCACTCTGACCGCGTGCTCGTCGACGTCGGCGACGGTTGCCATCGGCAACATCGGCACGGCGGATGGCGTCGTCAAGATCGAGGGCCCGCTGATCGGCACGGATGCGGCGCTTCTGCAGAAGTCGTGGTCGGCCTGGGAGGCCGCGAACCACATCACGATCGAGTACACGGGCAGCGCGAACTTCCAGGAGCAGATCGGTGGCGAGGCCCAGCAGGGCAACCCGCCCGACCTGGCGATCTTCGAACAGCCGGGACTCATCAACGACCTTGCGACGCGCGGGTACATCCAGAAGCTGTCGCCGACGGTGCAGTCGACTGTCGACGCAACGTTTCCCGCCGCAGTGGACCGGATACACGACCGTCGGCTCCACCGACTACGCGGCCCCGCTGCTCGCGAAGCTGGATGGCTGGGTGTACTACTCTCCGCCCGCGTTCAGCGCGCTGGGCCTGAAGGCGCCCACCGACTGGGCACAGCTGCTCACCCTCACCGAGTACCTGCGCGCGAAGAACGCCCAGCCGCCGTGGTGCGAGGGATTCGCGTCCGACGCGTCGAGCGGGGCGGCCGGCGAGGCCTTCGTCGACGACATGGTGCTGCGTGAAGACGGCACGGCCGTCTACGACCAGTGGGTTTCGCACCAGATCCCGTTCAGCGACCCGGCCATCCAGAAGGCGTTCGCGGATGTCGGCGAGATCCTCCAGAACAAGGACTGGGTCAACGCGGGCGCCGGCGGAGTCGCCTCGATCAACACGACCACGACGGCGCAGGTCGCGACCGCCCTGGAGAGCGGCAAGTGCCTGCTGACCCTGCAGTCGTCGTCGTTCCTCGATGACCTGGAGCGCACGGGCGACACCGCCTCAGACGTCGGCCCGAGCGCCAAGATCTGGGCGTTCATCCTGCCTCCTGTCACGCCCGGATCGAACCCGTACACGGTGAGCGGCGACTTCGTTGCCGCGTTCTCGAACGATGCCGACACCGTCAAGGTGCAGAACTACCTGGCCAGCGCAGCATGGGCGAAGACGCGGATGAGCCTCGGGCGGAGCGATCAGCCCCGCGTCATCCGTCACTGCCTCCGACAGCCCCGATGTGCTGCTGAACGCGTCGGTGGCGCTGATGCAGGGCGCCACCCAGAACTCCCGCCTCAGCGCGAGCGACCTGATGCCGTCCGTGGTCGGCGAGGGCACCTTCCTCTCGGGGATGGTCAACTGGATCAACGGAGCCTCGATGAACAAGGTGCTGGCGACGATCGACGGGTCCTGGCCGAAGACCAACGGTTAAGCCCCGCGCGAACCGACGCGTCAGCGGGCGGTCGCCGTCGCAGGCTCGCTCTAGGGTGAAGTCGTGAGTATGCGAGGCGGCGGCGCGGCCGAGTGGGTTCCCGTGATGCCGCGACCCAGCGCGAACGCAACGCCCAGGCGCCGAAGGTCGAGCACCTGCTGCGCCGCATCGGCGAGCTCTTCATGCCATACCGCGCGCGCCCTCAGCATCACGATCGCCCTCGTTCTGGTCAGCGCGGCCCTCAGTGTGGCGCCGCCGCTGCTCACCCGGCAGCTCTTCGACGTCGGGCTCTTCCCGAAGCACGGCGGCCCGAATGTGCCCGTGCTCGTCACCATCGTCGCCATCATGGTGGGGCTCTGGGTGCTGTCCGCCGGCCTCGGCGTCTGGCAGACCTACCTCACGGCGACGGTCGGCAACTCGGTCATGGGCGCCCTGCGCATCCGGCTGTTCACGCACCTGCAGCGCATGGAGCTCGCGTTCTTCACCAAGACGAAGACGGGCGTCATCCAGTCTCGGCTGCAGAACGATGTCGGCGGGGTGGCCGGCGTGCTCAACAACACCATCTCGAGCGTCATCGGCAACACGGTCACCGTGATCGCCGCGCTCGTCTCGATGATCATCCTGAGCTGGCAGATGACGATCGTCGCGATCATCCTGCTTCCGGTGCTCGTGTTCGCGCAGCGCCGCGTCGGCCAGGTGCGCGCGCGCATCGCGACGAAGACGCAGGAGTCGCTCAGCGACATGAGCGCGATCACGCAGGAGGCGCTGAGCGTCAGCGGCATCCTGCTGGCCAAGAGCTTCAACCAGCAGCCGTCGGAGATCGCGCGCTACGAAGACGAGAACGTGCAACCAGATCGACCTGCAGGTGCGACAGCAGATGAGCGGCCAGTGGTTCTTCGCCATGGTCGGCATCTTCCTGTCGGTCATCCCCGCGGTCATCTACCTCGTGGCCGCGTGGCTGATCACCCACAACGTGCCGGTGACGGCGGGCACGATCGTCGCGTTCACGACCGTGCAGGCGCGGGTCACGTTCCCGCTGATGGGCCTGCTGCGGGTCGCCCTCGACCTGCAGACCTCGCAGGCGCTGTTCGCCCGCATCTTCGAGTACCTCGACCTGCACCCCGCCATCGTCGACCGGCCGGATGCGCGCCCCGTCGGATGCGGCGAAGGTCGGCACGGTCGCGTTCGACGACGTGGTGTTCCGCTATCCGGATGCGGGCGACGACACTCCCGCGACGCTCAAGTCGATGTCGTTCACGATCGAGCCGGGCCAGTATGCGGCGTTCGTCGGCCCATCGGGCGCGGGCAAGACGACCGTCTCGTACCTGGTCCCGCGCTTCCACGACGTCGAGCGCGGCTCGCGTGCGTGTTCGCCGGCGAGGACGTGCGCGACCTGCGGCAGGACAGCCTGGTGCGCAACATCGGCATCGTCAGCCAGGAGACCTACCTGTTCCACGCCACGATCGCCGAGAACCTGCGCTACGCGAAACCGGATGCGACCGACGCCGAGCTCGAGGCGGCGGCGCGCGCTGCCAACATCCACGACACGATCGTGACCTTCCCGCTCGGCTACGACACCGTCGTGGGTGAGCGCGGGTATCGGCTCAGCGGCGGCGAGAAGCAGCGGGTCGCGATCGCGCGCGTGCTGCTCAAAGACCCGCCCGTGCTCATCCTCGATGAGGCCACGAGCGCTCTCGACACCATCTCGGAGCGCATCGTGCAGTCGGCGCTCGACGAGGCCTCGCGCGGTCGAACGACCATCGCGATCGCGCACCGCCTGTCGACCGTGATCGGCGCCGACGTCATCTTCGTGGTGCAGGGCGGCGAGATCGTCGAGACCGGCACGCACACCTCACTGCTGGCGGCCGGCGGCGAATATTCGCGGCTCTTCGCCGAGCAGGCCGGGACGCTCAGCGCAAGCTAGTCGGGCGGGGATCGGCGACGCGAGTGCACGGACTAGTGCTGCACCCGGCGTCGCGATCCCACCCCCGAGCATTTTCCTCACCCTGTCAGAGTAGACCCGCCTGTCTACTGGTCAAGAGGGAGTCTTCGGGCCCGCGGGCGGACAGGTTGGTCTTCTCTCTTGCGCTCTGCTCGGAAAACCTGATTCAATCTCACTCAGGGCCACTTCCCCGGCGGCCCGCTCGACGCTGTCGTCGCTACCCCGTCTTTCCCGACAGTGTTGCTGTCGTTGTGTTCCCAGCCTTCCGGAAGGCTACCCGTTCACCTCTCGCCGACTTCTTCCCCCGCTGTCGGCGGGATGAGTACTACGGTCGCGCCCATTTTTCGTGCGACCGCCCATGAGCGTGGTGCCCCGTCGCGAGGTGCGGCTCCACGGCCCCACCATCGGTCGCCCATTCGGACGGCGGATGCGCGTCCGGCGGATTCTCATGGTCCGGCCTGCGCGACTCCCGAACGTCGCCGAAACCCGTGCCCTGCCCTGCGATCGGCGGCGACTAGTCCCACCTAAGGAAACGCATGTTGAACAGTCTCAAGATCAAGGGCGCGGCGATCGCCGCCTCCGTCGCTCTGCTCGGAGGTACGGCCTGGCTGGCCGCCGGCTCGACCGGTGCCTATTTCAGCGACACCCACACCGGAAGCATCACCGGAACCGTCGGCTCCATCAAGGTCACTCCGTACGGCGGCGGCGGTGCCAACGGAACCGATCTCGCGTTCACCAACCTGCTGCCGGGAGTGCCGCAGACGGTGACCGAGGATTACCAGAACACGGGCGCCAACGCGGAGGATGTCTACATCGTCTTCCCGAATGCGACAGCTCTGAGCGCCCTGAACAACCTCGGCACGTACGGCGAGGCGCACCTGTCGGCCAACGGGACACCGTTGTTCGACTCGGCCAACCTCAACGACCGGGTCACGACCTGCGGCCCGCTGTCGCCGAGCGGATGCTGGCCACTCGCGTCGCAGTACCTGATCGCGAGCAACCTCGCGCCGGGAGCTGCCGGAACGGTCTCGTTCACGTTCAACTACGCGTCGAAGCTGACGGGCAATGGTCCCGCCGCGTGGAACACCTACCCGGTCGCCGGCCAGTACACGGTCAAGGCGGCCGACGGCACCGGAAGCGGTCTGCCGTATGAGATCGTCGCCACCCAGCCCGGTGTGACACCGGGGCAGTAGGCCCGAGCTCGCGGATGCCGCGCCCGCACGCCGGGGCGCGGCATCCGCGACCACCCGTACTCATCGACATCGAGAGGCAATTTTTGTGAAGCGCTGGAAGATCGTCACCCTGATCACCGTGGGTGTGCTCGCGCTCGGCGCGTTCGGTGTCATCGTGTCTGGAGTTCTGCCGTACCGCGTCTTCATCGTGCACACCGGATCGATGTCTCCCACCATCCCCTCCACCAGCGCCGTGATCGTGCGAGAGCACGACTACAGGGTGGGCCAGGTGGTCTCGTTCTACGAGCAGGGAACCGTCATCACCCATCGCCTGCTCGCCATCCACGCCGATGGAACGATCGACACCAAGGGCGACGCCAACGCGAGCATGGATCCGTGGCACGTGAAGACGAGCGCCATCATCGGGGGAGTGGTCGCCGCCCCGCCGCACCTCGGCTACTGGCTCGTCTACCTGAAGAATCCGCTCGGCCTGGTCTCCGTTCTTCTGGCCGCGATCGCGTGCTGGCTGATCTGGTCGTTCGCCGGCCAGGCACCGGAAGGCCGGCAACAGTCGCCCCACCGTGCGCGGATGAGGCATGCCGCATCCCCTCGCCGCGGCGATCGCCGGTCGTCGCCAGCCCCGCGGTCGCTCGCGCCGCGGCACTGATTCGACAGGGCCGATTCGGCCGTACGTCCGGCCGACAGGACGGATTCGGCCGAAAGCCTCGGGGTCGTCCTGTCGGCGGGGCCGCGCTAGATTGGTCGCGATGACGAACCAGACGACCAGCGCTCGCGCACTGCGCATCAGGTCGTGGTACCTCAAGCTCGCCTACGTCATCGTGGCGGTGGCGCTCGTGTACGTGGCCCCGGCCATTCCGGTCGGGCCGTCGGGCGCGGGCATCCTGCGCAGCGCGCTCGCGTTCGTGCTCATCCTGGTGGGTGCGCGCCTGTTCCGCGGCGCCGGCGAAGAGATCGCACCACCCCGGCCATGGTGGCGGATGACCGGCGGCCGTGCCGTCCAGCATCCTGCTCGGATCGCTGTTCACGCTCGTCGCGGTGTTCAGCGCCGCCGGCTATGTGGGCATCACCGCGTCGACGCTGCCCCACAAAGACACCATCGACCTGGCGGCGCTGCTCGTCAACGCGGCGCTGTCGGCCGTGCTGGCGTACCTGTATTTGCAGTGCAGCCGCAAAATCGTCGTCGCCCGCCGCGAGGAGGCGATCGCTAACGCGCGCGCGGGGCGCCCGACATGACCGAGCCGCCCGACATGACCGGGACGCCCGACATCACCGAGCCGCCCGTCATTCGCATCGTCGCCGCCGTCATCCTGAACCGGCAGGGCCACCTGCTGCTGGTGCGAAAGCGCGACACCGTCACTTTCATGCAGCCGGGCGGCAAGTTCGAGCCCGGCGAGACCGGCCCGCAGGCGCTCTGCCGCGAACTCGGCGAAGAGCTCGGCTTCGTGGTCGACGAGGCCGACCTCGAATACGTGGGACGGTTCGCGGCCGATGCCGCCAACGAGGTCGGCCATCGCGTCGACTGCGACGTGCACTTCACGGTCATCGAGTCAGAAGGGGTGGCCTCCGCCGAGATCGAGGAGCTGCTGTGGATCGATCCGCGGCAGCTCGACGACATCGCCCTCGCACCGCTCACCGCCGACGTCATGCGACCGTACATCCTGCACCATGTCCGCGGCGATCCAGAACCGGATGCAGCCGTAGGGCGAAGTAACACACAAAACCCCGCTGGTAGATTGAGCGGACCATGAAGTACGCGAACTCGGTGCTCGACCTGATCGGCAACACCCCTCTCGTACGGCTGAACAGCGTCGCACGGGACTACGCGCCAACCGATCCTCGCGAAGGTCGAATACCTGAACCCGGGCGGCTCGTCCAAAGACCGCATCGCCGCGCGGATCATCGACGCAGCCGAAGCCGAGGGCAAGCTGAAACCGGGCGGCACGATCGTCGAACCGACGAGCGGCAACACCGGCATCGGGCTCGCGCTCGTCGCCCAGCAGCGCGGGTACCGCTGCGTCTTCGTGCTGCCCGACAAGGTGGGCGAGGAGAAGCGCAACGTGCTCAAGGCGTACGGCGCCGAGGTCGTCGTGACCCCGACCTCTGTCGCCCCCGACAGCCCCGAGTCGTACTACTCGGTGAGCGACCGGCTGGCGCGCGAGATTCCGGGCGCGTTCAAGCCCGACCAGTACTCCAACCCCAACGGCCCGCTGAGCCACTACGAGACGACGGGTCCCGAGATCTGGCGCGACACCGAGGGCAAGGTCACCCACTTCGTCGCGGGAGTCGGCACCGGCGGCACGATCTCGGGCGTCGGAAAGTACCTCAAAGAGGTGTCGGACGGCCGGGTGCAGATCATCGGCGCCGACCCGGAGGGCTCGCGTCTACTCCGGCGGAACCGGTCGTCCCTACCTCGTCGAGGGCGTCGGCGAAGACTTCTGGCCGACCGCCTACGACCCCACGCGTCGTCGACCGGCATCATCGCATCCTCCGACGCCGAGTCCTTCGACCTGACCCTGCGTCTCGCGCGCGAGGAGGGACTGCTGGTCGGCGGATCGAGCGGCCTCGCCGTGTCCGCCGCGCTCAAGCTTGCGGCCGGACCTCGACCAGGACGCCGTCATCGTCGTGCTGCTCCCCGACGGCGGCCGCGGCTACCTCGGCAAGGTCTTCAACGAGCAGTGGATGCAGTCCTACGGATTCGCGCAGGTCTCGGATGAGCGCACGGTGCTCGACCTCATCCGCACGAAGAGCGGCGACCTGCCCGACCTCGTGCACGCGCATCCGTCGGACACCGTGCGCGACGCCATCCAGATCATGGCGAAGCACGACGTGTCGCAGCTGCCGGTGCTGACCGCCGAGCCGCCCGTCGTCATCGGCGAGGTCGTCCGGCGCGATCGACGAGGGCTCACTCGTCGAGCTCGTCTTCAGCGGCGCCGCCAACATGACCGACTCGATCTCGGAATTCGTGGGGCCTCCGCTCGGTTTGATCGGAGTGCACGAATCGGTGACCCAGGCACGACAGGCGCTCTCCGGCGCGAGTGCGCTCCTGGTGGTCGACGATGGCAAGCCCATCGCCGTGCTCACCCGCACCGACCTGCTCAACTACCTCTCGAACTAGCAACCAGCACTCGAACCAGCAACCAGCACGGAGACCCAGTGCCACGACCAGTCCGACCCTGCCTCGCAGGGTTTCTCCACCCGCGCCATCCGAGCCGGGCAGGAGTTCGACCCGACGACGGGCGCCGTCGTGCCACCGGTCTACCTGACATCGACGTTCGTCCAGGACGGCATCGGCGGTTTCCGCGGCGGCTACGAGTACGCGCGCGGCGGCAACCCGACCCGCACCTCGCTGGAGACCCTGCTGGCCTCGCTCGAGGGCGGACGCGCAGCCTTCAGCTTCGCGTCGGGGCTGGCCGCCGAGGACGCCCTGCTGCGCGCGGTACTCGCGCCCGGCAGTCGGATCGTCATGGGCAACGACGTCTACGGCGGAACCCACCGGCTGGTCAATCGGGTCTTCGTGCCCGTGGGGCGTGGAGCTGACGACGGTCGACATGAGCGACGTCGACGCGGTTCGCGCACGCCGTCGCCGAGGCGCGCGACGCGCGTGCTGTGGATCGAGACCCCCAGCAACCCGCTCATGAAGATCAGCGACATCGCGGCGCTCGCCGAGATCGGCCACGCGGCCGGCGCCATCGTCGTCGTCGACAACACGTTCGCCTCGCCCTACCTGCAGCAGCCGCTCTCGCTCGGCGCCGACGTCGTCGTGCACTCGACCACCAAGTACCTGGGCGGCCACTCCGACGTGCTCGGCGGTGCGGTCATCCTGAACGACGACGAACTCGCCGAGAAGGTCGGCTTCCTGCAGTTCGGTGTCGGCGCCGTCAGCGGGCCGTTCGACGCCTGGCTGACCGTGCGCGGCATCAAGACGCTCGCCGTGCGGATGGAGCGGCACTCGTCGAACGCGCAGGCCATCGCCGAGGCGCTCGTCGGTCATCCTGCCCTCGACGCCGTCTACTACCCGGGCCTGCCCGACCACCCCGGCCACGACATCGCCGCGCGCCAGATGTCGCTCTTCGGCGGCATGCTCTCGGTCGCCCTGAAGGGCGGTGCGTCGGCGGCTCGCACGCTTCGCGGAGTCGACGACGCCTGTTCCAGCTCGCCGAGTCGCTCGGCGGCGTCGAGTCGCTCATCGGCTACCCGTCGGAGATGACCCACGCCTCGGTGCGCGGAACGGCGCTCGAGGTTCCCGACAACGTGGTGCGACTGTCGGTCGGCATCGAAGACGCGGACGACCTGCTCGCCGACGTCCTCGGGGCGCTTCCCGAAGTCATAGAACGCGCCCTAGAGCGGTTCATAGGAATGGCATAGGTTCGCCGCCGAAGCTTTCGGCATGAACAAACCGCCCCAGACCGGTCCTCGAGGTCGTCGTTCCCGTCTACAACGAGCAGGCGTCGCTCGAGCGCAGCATCCGCACGCTGCACGCCTACCTTGACGCACGACGTTCGAGCAGTCCGTGGCTCATCACGATCGCCGACAACGCGAGCACGGATGCGACCCTCGAGATCGCGACCGCTGCTCACCTACGACCTCGACCGCGTCGGCGTGCTGCACCTCGACGAGAAGGGCCGCGGGCGCGCGCTCAAGCGGGCCTGGCTCGAGTCGACGGCGCGAGGTCGTCGCCTACGTCGACGTCGACCTCTCGACCGACCTGCGCGGCCTGCCGCCGCTCGTCGCGCCGCTGCTGTCCGGCCACTCCGACATCGCGATCGGCACGCGCCTCGCCGCCTCGTCGCGTGTGACCCGCGGCGGCAAGCGCGAGTTCATCTCGCGCTCCTACAACTTCCTGCTGCGCCGCGCCATGGGCGCGCAGTTCAGCGACGCCCAGTGCGGGTTCAAGGCCATGCGCACGGATGTCGCCGCGCACGCTGCTGCCCCTCGTCGAAGACACCGGCTGGTTCTTCGACACCGAGCTGCTGATCCTCGCCGAGCGCAGCGGGATGCGCATCCACGAGGTGCCGGTCGACTGGGTGGATGACCCGGACAGCCGGGTCGACGTCATGGCGACGGCGAAGGCCGACCTGAGGGGCATGTGGCGTGTCACGCGCGGGCTCGTCTCCGGGCGCATCCCGGTCGACCGGGTCTACGCGGAGCTCGGGCGGCATCCGTTCGCCGCGCCGCGCCCGCCCTCGTTCTTCGGGCAGGTGGTGCGCTTCGGCGCGGTCGGCGTGCTGTCGACGGCGGCCTACGCGCTGCTCTACCTGCTGTTCTCCGCGGTGATGACCGGGTTCGTCGCCAACTTCCTCGCGCTGCTGGTCACGGCGATCGCCAACACCGCGGCCAACCGCCGGTTCACGTTCGGGGTTCGCGGCCGCTCGCGGGCGCGTGCACCCACCAGTTCCAGGGGCTCATCGTGTTCGGCATCGCGTGGGTGATCACGAGCGGTTCGCTGCTCGAGCTGCACGCGATCAACCCGAACGCCAACTCGACGGTCGAGCTGATCGTGCTGACCTTCGCGAACCTGCTCGCGACCGTGCTGCGCTTCGTGCTGTTCCGGGTCTGGGTCTTCCGCGACCAGCGCAGGCCGACCCGCCGACACTCGCGCCGCGCGACGACGCTCAGCGGAGACGCACATGACCGCTCAGCCGATCCGCACGACCAGAAAGCGGTGACCGCATCATGACCACCTCGACCATCCCCGTCGCAGCGACGGCACCGCGCTCCTCGAGACCGCGGCTCGAGCCAGCCTGGGCTCGCCGCCTGGTGCGCGGCTCGGCGACGACCGCCCGCTGGGAGCGCCCGTCGTTCCTCGGGCTGCTCGTCGTCACGGCGCGTCCTCTACATCTGGAACCTGGCGTCCAGCGGATGGGCGAACTCGTTCTACTCGGCGGCCGTGCAGGCCGGCTCGACCAACTGGGAGGCGTTCTTCTACGGCTCCTCCGACGCCGCCAACTCGATCACGGTCGACAAGCCGCCCATGAGCCTCTGGTTCATGGAGCTCTCGGTGCGCCTGTTCGGGCTGAGCTCGTTCAGCATCCTGCTGCCCGAGGCGCTCATGGGCGTCGCGACGGTCGCGGTCGTCTACCTCACGGTGCGCCGCGCGTTCTCGGCCCGCACCGCGCTGCTCGCCGGCGGCGTGCTCGCGCTGACGCCGGTCGCGGCGCTGATGTTCCGGTTCAACAACCCGGATGCCCTGCTCGTCGCTGCTCATGAGCCTGTCGGTGTACTTCACGCTGCGCGGCATCCAGTCGGGCAGGCTGCGCTGGGTGCTGTGGGCCGGCGTGATGGTCGGCTTCGGCTTCCTGACCAAGCAGCTGCAGGCCGTCGTCATCCTGCCCGCGCTCGCCGGCATCTACATGGTCGCCGCGCCGGGAACCTGGTGGCAGGCGCATCTGGCACCTGCTGCTCGCGCTCGGCGCGGTCGTCGTCTCGGCCGGATGGTGGGTCGCGATCGTCGAGCTGGTGCCGGCGAGCATGCGACCGTACATCGGCGGATCGCAGACCAACAGCTTTCTCGAGCTGACCTTCGGCTACAACGGTTTCGGCCGGCTGACCGGAAGCGAGACCGGCAGCGTCACCGGCGGTGGCGGGGGAGCGACCACCACCGGCGGGCATGTGGGGCGCGACCGGCATCCTGCGGCTGTTCGAGCACCGACATCGGCGGCCAGATCATCGTGGCTGATGCCCGCGGCGCTCGTGCTCGCGCTCGTCGCGTTCATCGTGATGCGCGGAAAGCGCACCGACCTTCGGCGCGCCACACTGATGCTGTTCGCGGCGTGGTTCGTCATCACCGCGCTCACCTTCAGCTTCGCGGAGGGCATCTTCCACGCCGTACTACACGGTGGCGCTCGCTCCCGCGATCGCCGGCACGGTGGCGATCGGGGCATCCGTGCTGTGGTCGTACCGGTCCGAACTGTGGTCGCGCATCATCGCAGCGGTGGTGGTGCTCGGCACCGCGACCTGGGGCTTCGTGCTGATGGCCGAGGCGAGCGACTTCCTGCCCTGGCTGCGCTGGCTCGTCGTCGCCCTCGCGGTCATCGCCTCGGTGCTGCTCATGCTGCCGCAGCGCGCGCGGTGGATGAGGGCCGCAACCATCTCAGTGACGCTCATCGCATCGCTTCTCGCGCCCCTCGCCTGGACGATCGACACCGATTTCGACCGGCCACACCGGGTCGATCCCGAGCGCGGGACCGACAGTCGCGGGAGGCGGTTTCGGCGGGGGCGGCCCCGGCGGCGCGGCAACGGCACGCGGTGGCTTCGGCGGCGGTCAGTTCGGCGGCGGGCAGCCCGGCGGCGGTCAGGCCGGCGGCGCGCCGACCACCGGAACGGCAAACGGCACGGGCGCTGTGCCCGGCGGCGGATTCGGCCGTACGGGCGCGGGCGCGCGGGGTGGCGGCGGCTTCGGGTCGCTGCTGGGGTCGACCACGGTCGGCACCACTCTCGCGAAGC
This sequence comes from uncultured Actinomycetota bacterium, assembly GCA_963738535.1. Lineage (GTDB taxonomy): Bacteria > Actinomycetota > Actinomycetes > Actinomycetales > Microbacteriaceae > Galbitalea. The sequence continues at coordinate 43,804 of CAVTXB010000004.1, read as the reverse complement.
TGCTGAAGACCGACGCGTCGAGTTACAAGTGGGTCGCGGCGGCCGTCGGATCGAACAGCGCGGCCGGCTACCAGCTGGCCACCGACGAGGCCGTCATGCCCATCGGCGGATTCAACGGCAGCGACCCGTCGCCCACACTGGCCGAGTTCAGGGCCGACGTCGCCAAGGGTGAGATCCACTACTTCATCGGTGGCACGGTCGGAACCTCCAACGGCGGCTCTAATATCTCGTCACAGATCGCATCCTGGGTCGCGGCCCACTACACCGCCCAGACCGTCGACGGGGTGACGCTCTACGACCTGACGAAGTAGGCCGGGCATTCGGCGATAACCGCAAGGCGGACATGGCGCGAGTTGGTGGCGCCGTGTCCGCTTTCGCGTGGCCGGGGTCGGCGGCCGCTGCCACACTGGTGCCATGCCCACCGAAGTCGCGACCCCCGACGCACCCGTGGCGACGGGCCGAATCGGACTGCTGCGGGCATCGTCGCTGTACGTCGCGGCAGTGCTGGGAACGGGCATCCTGGTGTTGCCGTCGCTCGCCGCCCAGGCGGCAGGTCCGGCATCCATCGTGTCGGTGCTGGCCGTGCTGCTGCTCTCCATCCCGCTGGCGGGCACGTTCGCGGCCCTCGCCTCGCGGTTTCCGGATGCGGGCGGCGTCGCCACCTTTGTGAGGCTGGCGCTCGGGCCGACGGCCGCCAGGATGTCGGGATACTGGTTCTTCTTCGGGGTGGCCGTCGGCGGCCCGGTCGTCGGCATCCTCGGGGGCGAGTACGTCGTCGCGGTCGTCGGGGGCCCGCGGTGGCTGGTCGTGGTCGTGGGGGTGCTCATCTACCTGCCGCCGTTCATCGTCAACGCGTTCGGACTCCGTGTATCCGGCTCCGCCCAGCTGGTGCTCACGGCGGTGCTCCTCGTCGTCGTGATCGGGGTGGTGGCGCTGTCCCTCCCGCACGTGCGCGCACAGAACTTCACCCCGTTCCTGCCCCACGGCTGGGCGGGCGTCGGCCTCGGCATCAGCCTCTTCGTCTGGGCGTTCGCCGGCTGGGAGGCCGTCACCCACATCGCCGGAGAATTCAGAAACCCGCGGCGCACGATCCCGCTCGCGACGGCGATCGCGATTGCAACCGTCGGTATCGCGTACCTCGCGCTGCAGTTCGTCACAGTCGCGGTCCTGGGCTCGGCATCCCGGTCGACCGTTCCGCTGCTGGCACTCGTCGCCACCTCGGCCCCCGGCTATGGCGCCTGGATCATCGCGGTAATTGCGCTGATCGTCGCCATGGGTGTGCTCAACGCCTACCTGCCGGCCTTTGCGAAGCTGGGTAGCGCGCTCGGCCGCGACGGTCACCTGCCGCGGTGGATCGCGCGCGGATCCGAGCCGGGCGAGGTACCTCGTCGTGCGCTCCTGGTCGTCGGCGGCATCAACCTCGCGTATTTCGTCGTCGCCGTCTCCAGCGGGCTGAACCTGACACCGTTCATCCTGATCCACACCAGCTGCATGGTCGCGGTGTACACGCTCGGCATGCTGGCGGCCGTGCGCCTGCTGGAGCGCTGGAGTGCCGGCTGGTGGATGGCCGTGATCTCCGTCGTCCTGGTGGCGTTCCTGCTGGTGCTGGCCGGCTGGCACCTGGTCGTCCCGGCCATCCTTGCCCTCGCCGCCGTCGTTGTCACCCTCGTCAAAAGACGTCGCACCAGAAAGCAGCTCCCACATGCCTGAACCCCGCCGATTCGTCGAACTGAGCCACGTCGATCCGCGAGGGGCTGGTCACCTACCCGGGGCTGCCCGCTCCCGTCATCACGCCCTACCTGACGCGTGAGGACTCGAAGTCGCGGTACGCACCCGGCACCGAGTTCGCCATGGACATGCTCACGCTCATCGGCAACACGGGCACCTACCTCGACAGCCCGTGGCACCGGTATGACGGGGGCACCGACCTCGCCGGGCTGTCGCTGGAGAGCCTGGTCGACCTCCCGGCCGAGGTGTTCCACCTTGACGGCGCCACCGACGGTGATCGCGGCATCGGCTCAGGCCGGCTCGAGGGGCGCGAGCTGTCAGGCAGGGCGGTACTGCTGCACACCGGCTGGGATGTGCACTTCGGTACGCCCGCCTACGCGTTCGGCGCGCCGTACCTGTCGTCGGAGGGCGTCGACTTCCTGATCGAGAGTGGCGTCGTGCTGGTGGGTATCGACTCGCTCAACATCGACAACACGGAAGGAACGGGCGAGCGGCCCGCACACACCGGGCTGCTGGCGGCGGGCATCCATGTGGTCGAGCACCTGACGGGCCTCGGCGCATTGCCGGCGTCGGGCGCCCGCTTCACCGCCACTCCGCCCCGGATCGAGGGCTTCGGCACGTTCCCGGTGCGCGCGTTCGCCACCCTCCCCCCGCCCGCCCCCTAACGGTTGTGCAGGAGTTTCATCGAAAGATGGCGATTCTGCCAGCGAGTTTGTGACGAAGAGCGCCCGACTCCTGCAGAACCGTTACGAGCGGGCGTACTGCTCGCGGATGATCGCACGGTAGTCGGCCTGAGTGGTCGCCGTTCCGCCGACCGGCCAACCCGGCCGCGAGCCCGTGAGCGCCCAGGCCGCCTGCACGGCGGCGCCGAACGCCACATACTCGGCGGGCTCGGGCACGGCGACGGGCACATCGAACACCTGGGCCGCGATGGCCGACACCGCGGGGTTCTGCGCGGCGCCGCCGATCAGCAGCAGGCGACGCGCAACCACGCCCTGGCGCAGCACCGCGTCGAGTCCGTCGGCCAGACCGCAGAGCATGCCCTCGATGGATGCCCTTGCCAGGTTCTCGCGGGACGTGGACGCGAGCGTCAGCCCGGACAGGGTTGCCGTCGCGTCGGGAAGGTTCGGTGTGCGCTCGCCCTCGAAGTACGGGTGCAGCACCGCGCCGGCCGAGCCGGGTTCGGCCGCAAGAGCCAGCGTACCCAGTTCGTCGTGGGTGACGCCCAGCAGGCGTGCCATCGCATCCAGAACCCGCGCCGCATTCAGAGTCGCAATGAGCGGAAGGTAGGCACCCGTCGCATCCGCGAATCCGGCGACCGTGCCCGACTCGTCGCGGGAGGGCGTCTCGGTGACGGCGAACACTGTGCCGCTCGTGCCGATCGACACGACGACGTCGCCGTCGGATGCTCCGAGTCCGAGCGCGGCGCCCGCGTTGTCGCCGGCGCCGACCCCGATGACCACCCCGCCCTCTCCCAACTCAGGAGCTCCCGCACCCAACTCAGGAGAGGCCGCCACCCGACCCGCGCTTTCTCCGGGGCCGAGCACCCTGGGCAGCACGACCTCGCCGCCGACTCCTGAATTGGGAGAGCGGCGGAGGGCTCGGTAGAGCAGGTCGAGGTCGTACTCGTTCGTCACCGAGTTGAAGTAGCTGGTTCCGCTGGCGTCCGACCGGTCGGTGGTGAGCTCGTCGAGCTGGGGGTTCTGGGGCCCGAATCCGCGGAGTCGCCAGGTCAGCCAGTCGTGGGGGAGCGCGACGGCCGCGACTCGCGCCGCGTTCTGCGGTTCGGCATCCGCGAGCCAGCGCAGTTTGGTGAGGGTGAACGATGCGACGGGTACTGACCCGGTGCGCTGCGCGAATTCGGCGGCGCCGACCTCGGCGATCAGGTCGATGGCGGCCTGCGCCGAGCGAGTGTCGTTCCAGAGCAGCGCCGGGCGGATGACCTCGCCGGCCGAGTCGAGCACGACCATGCCGTGCTGCTGGCCACCGATCGAGATTGCTGCGACATCCTCGAGTCCGCCGGCGTCCGCGATCGCGGCGAGCAGTGCATCCCACCACGCGGCCGGATCGACCTCGGTGCCGTCGGGATGCGTCGCTCGACCGGTGCGCACGACCGCTCCGGTCTCGAGGTCGCGCACGACCACCTTGCACGATTGTGTCGACGAGTCGACCCCGGCCACCAGCGTCATTGCGATCCTGCTCTCACAAACACATCGAGTTGCATGTTTTCGCGGCTACGAGTGACCTGAGGCCGCGAAAACATGCAACTCGAGAATAGATGGGGGTGGGGTGGGTGGGGGAGTCAGCTGCGAGCGCCGAGGAGGTGCTCGGTGGCCAGCTGCTGCAGGCGCACGAAGCCGAAGCCCTTGCCGTTGAAGTACGGCTCCGGGTCGAAGTCCTCGAAGGATGCGCGGTCCGCGAGCAGGTCGTCGTAGGTCTCGCCCTCCGACGAGCGTCGGCGTCTGCAGCTCGGGCACGCGGGATGCGGCGAGCGCCTCCTGCACCTCGGGGTCGGCGCGGAACGCTGCCGCACGCTCCTTGAGCATCAGGTAGTTGGCGATGTTGGCCTTAGCCGAGTCCCAGACGCCGGACTCGTCTTCGGTGCGCGACGGCTTGTAGTCGAAGTGGCGCGGTCCGTCGTAGGCCTGGCCGCCGTTCGGGCCACCATTCTCGAGCAGGTCGACGAGGGCGAACGCGTTGTACAGGTCACCGTGACCGAAGACGAGGTCCTGGTCGTACTTGATGCCGCGCTGGCCGTTGAGGTCGATGTGGTAGAGCTTGCCCTGGTAGAGCGCCTGCGCGATTCCGGAGGCGAAGTTGAGGCCGGCCATCTGCTCGTGCCCGACCTCGGGGTTGACGCCGAAGAGTTCGGGCTTCTCGAGTGTGGTGATGAAGGCCATGGCGTGCCCGACGGTGGGCAGCAGGATGTCGCCGCGCGGCTCGTTGGGCTTCGGCTCGATCGCGAAGCGGATGTCGTAACCCTTGTCGGTGACGTACTGCGCGAACAGGTTGACGCCTTCGCGGTAGCGCTCGAGCGCGGTGCGGATGTCTTTGGCCGAGTCGTATTCGGCGCCCTCGCGGCCGCCCCACATGACGAAGGTCTTGGCGCCGAGCTCGGCGCCGAGGTCGAGCTGGCGCAGCGCCTTGCGCATCGCGAAGCGGCGTACGGCGCGGTCGTTCGAGGTGAAGCCGCCGTCCTTGAAGACGGGAGCGCTGAACAGGTTGGTGGTGACCATCGGGATGATGAGGCCGGTGTCGGCGAGCGCGCCTTTGAGGCGGTCGATCTGCTTCTGGCGGTCGGCGTCGCTGGACCCGAAGGCGAACAGGTCGTCGTCGTGGAAGGTGAGCCCGTATGCGCCGACCTCTTTGAGTTTCTCGACGACGTGAACGATGTCCATCGGCGCGCGGGTCGGGCCACCGAACGGGTCGGCCCCGTTGTATCCGATGGTCCAGAGGCCGAAGGAGAACTTGTCGGCGGGGGTGGGGGTGGCGGCCATGATGCTCCAGTTCGGCGGTGAATGCGGAGGTTCCGCGAAATTGTTGTTAACCCCAACATATCGCACTCGGCGACGCGACGCGAGTCCCAGAGGATGGGTTCGAGCGCGAGTTTAATCCGAACGGTGCGCCAAGATGGACTCCGTGATCACCGGCTCCCCCGACTACCGCGACTCAGGTCTCGAGTTTCCCGTCGATTTCCTGTTCGGATCCGCGACGGCCGCGTACCAGATCGAGGGCGCGGTGCATGAGGACGGCCGCGGCGTATCCATCTGGGACACCTTCAGCCACACCCCGGGACGCACCCTCGGCGGCGACACCGGCGATGTCGCCGACGACCACTACCACCGGATGCCCGCCGATCTCGACCTGATGTCGAGCCTGGGCCTCGAGGCCTACCGGTTCTCGATCGCGTGGCCGCGCATCCAGCCGGAGGGCAAGGGTCGACCGCTCGACGCCGGCCTCGGCTTCTACTCCCGCCTCGTCGACGGGTTGCTCGAGCGCGGCATCACGCCCATCGCGACCCTCTACCACTGGGACCTGCCGCAGGCGCTCGAGGATGCCGGCGGCTGGCCGGAGCGCGACACCGCCTCCCGGTTCGCCGAGTACGCCTCACTCGTCGGCGAGGCGCTGGGCGACCGGGTCGCCGTATGGACCACGCTGAACGAGCCCTGGTGCTCGGCCTTTCTGGGTTACGGATCGGGAGGTCACGCTCCCGGTCGCACCAGGGATATCTCGGCCCTGCGCGCCGCGCACCACCTCATGCTCGGCCACGGCCTGGCCCTGCAGGAGTTGCGGCACGTGGTGGCGAAGCCCGACGTCGAGTACTCGGTCACGCTCAACTTCCACGCCCTGCGTGGCGATGACACCAGTTCCCCGGAGGCGATCCGTCGCATCGACGCGCTCGGCAACCGGTTGTTCACGGGCCCCCTGCTGCATGGCGCCTACCCCGAGGACCTCCTCGACGACACTCGTGAAATCACCGACTGGATGTTCGTGCAGCCCGGCGATCTCGAGATCATCCACCAGCCGATCGACTTTCTGGGCGTCAACTTCTATTCGACGGCGACGGTGCGGATGTGGGACGGCCGCTCCGACCGGGTGTCGAACGACGGGCACCGGGATGTCGGCGGCTCGCCGTGGCCCGGCAGCCGCGACGTCGAGTTTCTGGAGCAGCCAGGCCCTCTCACGGCGATGGGCTGGAATATCGCGCCCGATGCCCTCGAGCAACTGCTGGTTTCGCTCTCGAGCGAGTTCCCCACGCTGCCGCTCATGATCACCGAGAACGGCGCAGCCTTCGACGATGTGGTGATCGACGGCAGAGTTCACGACGACCGTCGAATCGACTACCTGCGCCGTCATTTCACCGCAGCCCACCGGGCGCGGGCGCGCGGGGTGGACCTGCGCGGCTACCTGGTGTGGTCGCTGCTCGACAACTTCGAGTGGAGCTACGGCTTCTCGAAGCGGTTCGGCCTGGTGCGGGTCGACTACGAGACGCAGGAGCGCACCGTCAAAGACAGCGGCCGGTGGTTCGCTGAGCTGATCGAGACGCGGCGCATCCCGGAGGGTCTCGAGTGAGCATCCCGGGTGTCGCGGATGGTCGGGGCAACAGCGATGTGCGCCGGCACAACCTGTCGCTCGTGCTGCGCCTGGTGCACCAGTCGCGTGGTGTGCCGCGTTCGCAGCTGACCCGCAGCACTGGACTCAACCGGTCGACCATTGCGGCACTCGTTGGCGAACTGGTGGAGCGGGAGCTTCTGGTGGAGGCCGAGCCGGACGCCAGCAATCAGGTCGGTCGCCCGAGCCCGCTCGCTCTGCCGGGGCCGCGCGCGATCGCGTTCGCCGTGAATCCCGAGATCGACGCCATCACGGTGGGCGTCGTGGGTCTCGGCGCGACCGTGCTGCGCCGAGTTCGTCGCCCCCTGCCCGCGAGCCCCACGGTCGCGCGAGGCGGTTGCGGTCACGGCCGAGATCGTCGCCGAGCTTGCGCCGCGACTTCGGGGAGGGCCACACCGTTCTCGGCATCGGCGCCGCCATCCCCGGCCTGGTTCGTGCGAGCGACGGGGTCGTGCGCCTCGCACCCCACCTGCACTGGGTCGACGAGCCGTTCGCCGCCGAACTCGAGCGCGCGACCGGGCTCCCGGTTTTTGCGGCGAACGACGCCAACCTCGGCACGCGTGCCGAAAGCATCTTCGGCGCGGGGCGCGGCGTCGCCGACCTGATCTACCTGAACGGCGGCGCGAGCGGCATCGGCGGCGGCATCATCTCGGGCGGGCGCGCGCTCACGGGCGTCGAGGGGTACGCGGGCGAATTCGGCCACACCCTCGTGGCTACCGGCGGCGAGCGCTGCCACTGCGGTGCGGTCGGATGCCTCGAAACCGAGGTGCGGCGCGACCGCCTGGTGGCCCTGACCGGCCTGGCGGATGTCGACAGTGACGAGCTCGAGTCGGCGCTGCTGGCGGGCGTCGTCGTCTGACGATTCGCAGCGAGGTGCTGCGCCAGCTCGACTTTCTGGGTGTCGCCCTGCGAAACGCGGTCAACATCCTCAACCCGTCCACGATCGTGCTCGGCGGATTTCTCGGTTCGCTGTATGCTGTCGCGCCGGAGCGCCTGGATGAGCTGCTGGCCAGCCAGCCGCTGAGGGCCTCGAGCGAACTGGTGTCGGTGGTGCGCAGCGAGCTCGGGGCCAACCGGCTCATGATCGGGGCGGCCGAGCTGGCCTTCGCGTCGGTGCTCGAGGACCCGTCGTCGTTTGCGACGGCAGGATGACGTCGGAGTGACCGCTGTCGTGCATCCTGGTGACTCCCTCTCGGGTCGCCAGCGTTTCGTCTACGTGCTGGTGCTCGGAGCGTTGACCGCGCTCGGGCCCTTCACGATCGACCTGTACCTTCCGTCGCTGCCCGACGTGCAGCGCGACTTCGGGGTCGGTACTTCTCTCGTGCAGCTGACCCTGAGCGCCACCACCATCGGGTTCGCACTCGGCCAGCTGCTGGTCGGACCGTGGAGCGACGCGGTCGGGCGTCGGGTTCCGCTCATCGCGGCCACGGGGATGCACGTGGTGGCGAGCATCCTGGTCGCCGTCTCGCCGAGTATCGAGTGGCTCATCGCTGTTCCGCGTGCTCCAGGGTTTCGGGGCCGCGGCGGGCGGCGTTGTTGCCGTCGCCACCGTGCGAGACCTGTTCGGCGGCTATCCGCTGGTGCGGATGCTGTCGCGGCTTGCGCTCGTATCGGGGCTCGCGCCCGTCATCGCGCCGCTCGCCGGTTCGGCGCTGCTGCTCGTGTTCCCGTGGCGCGGGATCTTCTGGGTGCTCGCGGCCTACGGCCTGCTCGTGGTCGCCGCAGCGATCGTCTTCATCGTCGAGACGCTGCCCGCCCATCATCGAAAGACCGGGAGGGTCGGGGCAGCGGCAGCGCTACCGCGCCCTGTTCGCGGACCGCCAGTTCGTGGGAATCGCCATCCTCTGCGGGCATGGTGTTCACCGGGCTGTTCGCCTACCTGACCACCTCGCCGTTCCTGTTCCAGGACCACTACCACTTCACGGCCCAGCAGTACGGGCTGCTGTTCGCCGTCAACTCGGTCGGCGTCATCATCGGCGTGCAGACCAGCTCGCGCATCGCGCGCCACGTCGGGCCGCAGTGGATCCTCGCGTGGCGCGGGTGCGTCCTGCTGCTGACCGCGGCCGTGATCGTCGTGGACGCCCTGCTCGGGCGCCGGGCTGTGGGGCATCCTGATCCCGCTCTGGTTCTTCATCACGTCGTGCGCGTTCTGTTTCCCGTGCCTCCAGGCGCTCGCCCTCGCCCACCACGGCGGCGAAGCGGGCACCGCGGCATCGGTGCTCGGTGCGGCGAACTTCGGCATCGCCGGGCTCATTTCGCCGCTGATCGGACTGTTCGGCGTGTCGCAACGCGATCCCGATGGGCGTGATGATGATCGGTACTTCGATCGTCGGCATCCTGGCGCTCTGGCTCATCGTTCGTCCGAGCACGGTTGCTTCGCTCGAACACTAGGCGCCGGAGCGCTAGTTTTGAGTCATGAAAATACTGTTGGTCGGCGCTGGGGGCGTCGGCGATGCCATTGCCAAGATTGCGGCTCGTCGGGACTTCTTCGAGCTGATCGTCGTGAGCGACTACGACCAGTCGCGCGCCGAGCAGCACTATTCGCTGGATCGAGGCGAACGCCACGGCCGGACCGGCTCGAGAACGGCCGCTTCGTCGCCGCGCAGATCGACGCATCCGACCCCGACAACGTTGCCGCCGTCGCGAGCGAGCACGGTGCAACCCACGTGATGAACGCGGTCGAGCCCAAGTTCGTGCCGACGATCTTCGCCGGCGCGCTCGCCGCGGGCGCCGACTACCTCGACATGGCGATGAGCCTGTCCGAGCCCAACCCGACGAATCCGCACACCGAGACGGGCATCAAGCTGGGCGACGACCAGTTCGCGCAGGCGCCCGACTGGGAGAAGTGCGGGCCGCCTCGCCCTGGTCGGGATGGGCGTCGAGCCCGGGCTCAGCGACGTGTTCGCTCGCTACGCGGCCGACCACCTGTTCAGCGAGATCGACGAGCTCGGCACGCGCGACGGCGCCAACCTGGTGGTCCGCGATGAGGCGGGCAACGAGATCTTCGCGCCATCGTTCAGCATCTGGACCACGATCGAGGAGTGCCTGAACCCGCCCGGTGATCTGGGAGAAGGACCGCGGCTGGTACACGACGGCGCCGTTCAGCGAGCCCGAGGTGTTCGACGTTCCCGGAGGGCATCGGACCGGTCGAGTGCGTCAACGTCGAGCACGAGGAGGTGCTGCTGATGCCGCGCTGGGTGGACGCCAAGCGCGTCACCTTCAAGTACGGGCTCGGTGACGAGTTCATCGGCATCCTGAAGACGCTCAACCAGCTGGGCCTCGACAAGACGGAGCCGGTGCGAGTTCGGTCGGCGAACGGGCCGGTGATGGTCGCGCCACGCGACGTAGTCGCGGCGGGGCTTCCCGACCCGGCGACACTCGGACCGCGGATGACCGGCAAGACGTGCGCCGGGCTGTGGGTCACCGGAACGGGAGTCGACGGCAAGCCGCGCGAGGTGTACCTGTACCACGTGAGCGACAACGAGTGGACGATGGCCGAGTACGAGAGCCAGTGCGTTGTCTGGCAGACCGCGCTCAACCCGGTGGTCGCGCTCGAGCTGCTGTCGAAGGGCGTCTGGACCGGCACCGGTGTGCTCGGGCCGGAGGCGTTCGACGCCAAGCCGTTCCTCGACCTGATGGCGCTGCCCATCGCCGATGGCGGCTACGGCCAGGCGTGGGGCATGGAAGACCGGCTCGCCTAGGCGGTTCTCGCCAGCCAGGCGAGGTGCTCTTTGAGTTTCTGTTCGGCGGTGAAGACGAGGCCGAAGTCGCGCTCGATGGCTTCGACGCTCCACGGGGGCGTGCGCGGTGGTCGACCGGTGTCGTTGACTACGATCGGGCTCGACGATCCGGTGACCTCGATCGCCCACTTCGCCACCTGTTCCCACGTGTAGAACTCGGGCGAGAGCGACGTGTAGTACTCGCGGTTGGTTGTTGAGCTGAGTGCAGCCAGGTAGACGCGGGCCAGGTCGCCTGCCCAGATGAACTGGAGCCCCGCGTTCTTGACGACTTCGATCGGCTCGCCGAGCGCGGCGGCTCGAGCGATGGCGGGAAGGTCGGCCATGGCCTGGATCGGCGCGCCCTCGACGACGGGGTTGCCGAACGTGTAGCCGGGTCGCACCACGGCGACGGAGGTCGCGCTTCCGACCGCCATCCCGAGCAGGTACGTCTCGGCTGCCGACTTCGTGGCCCCGTAGACGTTGATCGGTCGCTGCGGGCTCTGGTCGGTGAACTGGTCGTCGCCGCGGTCGTCGAAGACGGCGATGGATGACGTGTAGACGACGCGGCCGACTCCGGCCGCGAAGGCGTCTTCGAACAGCTCGACCGCCGGCAGCGTGTCGTCGCGAACGGACTCCGATGCGGTCGTCGATTTTGCTCGCGCGATGTGGATGCACGCGTCAGCGCCATCGAGGGCGGTGCGAACTGCCGAGCGGTCGGCGATCGCCCCGGTCACGAACCGGATGCCCGGGTTCGTCGTGAACGCGGCAATCTTGCCGGGGTCGCGGGCCAGGATGGTCACGTTGTGGCCTTCGGCGAGAAGCGCGGTCACCACATACGACCCGATGAAGCCGGTACCGCCTGTGACCATGACGTTCACGCGGTCTGCTCCGCCCGAAGCGCGACGATGGCCTCGACGGCCAGTGCGTGCTCGCCCGGCTCGTTCCACCCCGACACGGCGATCGCGCCGACGAGCAACCCGTCGACGCGGATCGGGAAGCCGCCGCCGGCGGCCGCGTAGAGCATCGGGTCGAGCCGTGATTCGACGCGGAAGTCGCGACCCTGCTGAGCGAACAGGTGCTGCACGTAATACGAGGAGTGTGCGAACATCCCGACGACCGCGATCTTGCGGTCGAGCCACAGGTCGTTGTCGTGGCTGGTGCCCGGCAGGGCGGCAGAGAAGACGCGCTGTTCGCCGAGCGTCACTGTGACGGCGATGGACAGGCCGTCGCGGAGTCCGCGCTCGATCACCCAGGCACCCAGGCGGCGCGCCTCGTCATATCCGAACCGCGCGAGCTGTGCATCTTCCTCGTCGTGCAGCAGGGCGGCGAGGGTCTCGCCGAGATTTGTTGTCATAGGGAACATTTTAGGCAGTAGTTCTGGGCGAATTCATTGAAATGACTTACGAAATGGAGAGATGCACTCCCTACTATCAGAATGTGATCTCACGACTCGGACGCGGCAGCATTGCGGTGGTGTTCATAGTCGTGGCCAGCCTCATGGCGGTCGGTGGCGTTGCCTACGCCGCGACGAGTGCCCGACCGGTCGTCGTCGCGATCGGTGACTCGATCATGGAAGGCCACGGGCTCTCCGCCGGCCAGGCCTGGATCGCGACCATCGCGAAGCAAGACGACTGGCGCTTCACCAACCTGGCCAGCGACGGCTCCGGCTTCCTGAAGGTGGGCGACGAAGGCGACACGTTCGCCGACCAGGCGCGCGACGCCATCGCACTGCACCCGTCTGTCATCATCCTGGCGGGCAGCAGCAACGACCTCGGCGAACCGGATTCCGCGCTCGCGACCGCCACGGGCAAGACCATCGCCACCATCCGCGCCGCGCTTCCGCACGCGCGCATCATCGCCATCAGCGCGGTGTGGGGCGCTACCGCAGTGCCCGCCCAGTTGACGGACATCGACAACCAGGTGCAGGCCGCGATCGCTGCCGTGGGCGGCGAATACCTCAACATCGGCCAGCCCCTCTCCGGGCATCCCGAACTCATGCAGTCCGACGCCGTGCACCCGACCGCGGCCGGGCAGCGCGTGCTCGCGGCATCCGTCTCGGCCGCGTTCGTCGCGCAGCACGGCGGAATCTAGGCCGTCTTTCGACTCGCGCGGCAGGTCACTGACCGACCGGGTACACAGTTCCGTCTACCAGCAGTTGCGCAGCGCATAGGCGACCCATAGGCTTCGAGCGACGGCATCGATCTGCGAGCCAGTCCGTTCGTGCAACAGGCCGTATTCCCTCGAGAAGTGGATCGATCCGTGACTTCCTCTGTGTCCTCATCACGCCGCCCAGCCCGCAGCAAATGGGTTATTCTCACCACCGTGCTCGGCCTCCTCGCCGGGATGCTCGCGGTCGGCGGCGCGACGGAGTCCGCGACCGCCGACGCCCCGGGAATCATCAGCGGAACAGTGTTCGGGGCGAACGCGCCGGGGGTCGGCCTCGCAAACGCCTACGTCAACCTGTACGCGCCGGGCGGGCAGCCCGTCACTCTGGGATCGACCGATGCGAACGGCAACTTCAGCTTCACCGGCGTGGCGGCGGGTTCGTACACGATCGACTTCCAGAGTCCGACCGGTGCCAACTACATCGAGCAGTGGTGGAACGGCGAATCGAGCAACGCGACAGCCGACTACTTCACGCTGGCCGACGGTCAGTCGCTCACCGGAATGAATGCGACTCTCGCGGTCGGCTCAACGCTGAGCGGAACCGTCTCGGGCGCCGGCTCGCCGAACGTGCCCCTTTCGTTCGCGGGCATTGAGTTGCAGGGCATCCAGTTCTCCTATTTCGGCGTAACGTCCACCGACTCGAGCGGTCACTACACGATCACCGGTATTCCCGCCGGAACCTACACGCTCAGGTTCTCCCCGCCGTTCAACCACGGAAACTACCTTCAGCAGTGGTGGAACGACCAGCCCACCCAGGAGACGGCGAACACCGTCACGGTAGGCAGCGCGCAGACGCTCACCGGCTACGACGCCGTTCTCGGCGTTGGTGCGTCGATCAGCGGCAAAGTGACGGGCGCCGATACCGGACTCGCATTGCCGAACGCGAACGTGGTCGCTCTTCAGGGCACCAACCAGGTGGGGTTCGCGAATGTCGGCAGCGATGGCTCGTATACGATCAGCGGCCTGGCGCCCGGGAGTTACACGCTGCAATTCAGCCCCGCCTACAACACCAACTACCTCGGGCAATACTGGAATGATGCGCCGACGGCTTCGGCAGCGACGTCTGTCACGGTCGCCAGCGGAGACACCGACACCGGCTACAACGCGGTGCTCGCAGTTGGGGCGACCGTGAGTGGCGAGGTCACGACGGTGGATGCGCCGAGCGTCGGCCTGGCCGGAGCACAGGTCATCGCGGTCGATTCTTCGGACAACTATGTCACAGGCGCCACTGCTGACGGCAACGGCGATTACTCGATCGTCGGCCTGGCCCCCGGCACGTATCGCATCCAGTTCGTCCCGCCGTACGGTGACTCGCACGCGTCACAGTTCTGGAAGAACTCCGCCACGTTCACCAAAGCGACGCCGGTGACGGTGAGCGGAACCTCTGCGACGACCGGCATTGACGCGACCCTGACCGCGGGGGCGACGATTTCGGGCACAGTGGTCGACACGGCGACGCCGGCGGTGCCGATCCCCTACGCGATCGTCGAGGTGCTTACTCCGAACGGCACCTACGTGCTCTCAAATGAAGCGGATGCCAACGGCAACTACACACTCACGAACGTTCCGGCGGGCACATTCGTCGTCGAGTTCGATGGAACGGATGGGGGCGCGTACACCTCATCATGGTGGAAGAACGCGTCGAAGCTGAGTTCGGCGACCAAGATCAAAGTGACACTCGGTGGCGCCGTGACGGGTATCGACGGCACTATGGCGCCCGCCTATCTCACTCCGGGACATCCCACCATCTCCGGGTCCGTGAAGGTGGGGAGCACTCTCACCGCCAACCCGGGAAAGTGGAAGCCGTCGGATACGACGTTCGTCTACCAGTGGAACCGCGACGGTTCCCCGATACCCGGTGCGACGAACGCGACCTATGTTCCGGTCAACGATGATGCCGGGCACACCCTGTCGGTGACGATCACCGGCGACCGCTACCACTTCAATGATGTGACAGTGACCAGCGCCTCGACCAAGGTCGTCACAGGGGGAACCCTCACCGCGCCGGTGCCGCAGATTGTTGGCACGCCATCTCGTGGTGCGACGCTGACTGTGGTGACCGGAAGTTGGGGTCCGGGAGCTGTCGCTCTCAGCTATCACTGGAGTCGTGGCGGCACCAGGATCTCCGGTGCGACAAACCCCACCTACACGGTGACGAAGGCTGACGCGGGCAAGACGATCACGGTCAGCGTCACGGGAGCCGAACCGGGGTTCGACACCGCAACCCAGACGAGTTCGCCCACGTCACCCGCAAGCTGACCAGCCCTCCGGGGAGAGTTGGGGGTTCCGGCGAGGCCGCGTTAGTCGCCGACTGCAGCCTTGAGGATGTCGGCGACGCGCTTCTTGCCCGCGTCATCCAGTTTGGCGAGTGCGAAGCTGACCGGCCAGACATCGCCGTCGTCCAGGTGCGCGGCCTGCTGGAATTCGATCGACGCGTAGCGGATCTTGAACTTCGACCCGGGCTTGAACGCGACGACGACCTTGCCTTCGGCATCGGTGTAGGCGGGCATCCCGTACCAGGTCTTCGCCGCGAGCGACGTGTTCTCCTTGACGAGCTGGTGGAAGGCCTCGGCGAGCTGCTTGTCGGTTCCCGTCATGGCGGCGATCGCGTCATCGCAGGCTGCTGCCGCATCCGCGCCCTCCTGGGCCGCTTTCTTCTCGGCGACGGCAGCCCGCATGGCGGCCTTTTCCTCTTTGCTGAATGTGGCGGCCACGCGGTTCCTCTCGACGTCTCGGCTGGCGCCCACTTTACGCGACGAGGCGATCGCGCGACCCGGCGCTCATCGACCCGTCGCCCGCGGTCAGCCCGCTAAAGGCTGTTCGGGTCGAGGTTGAGTGTGGTTCCCTCATAGAGGTATTGCTGGGCGCCGAACACCTGAAGATTGGCGTTCAGCCAGATGAGGTCTTCGACGGAGATGCCGAACCGTTGGGCCACGACCGCCGTGACGTCGCCCGGCGCGATGAGGTATCGCCGGGGCGCGCCCGTCGACGTCTTCGCCGTGACTGTCCCCGTCGCGTAGGTGCGCGCGCCGCCGTCGACCGGATGCACGTTCGTCTGCCGGAGCGGGATAGCCCACTGCACGGTGTTCACGGCCAGTACCTTGTTCGGTCCGAGTTCGACCGGGATGCCGGCGCCCGAGGTCGCAGACGAATAGGTCACGAGGGCACCCAGGTACGACGGGGGACCCGCCGAGTTCAGGATGACCGACGACCCCGCCAGTGCTGTCGTCGACGGGCCGCCGAGCTGGTGGTCACCGACGCCGTGATAGGTGAGGCCGTCGCCGACCCGCGGTGCGACATCCAGCAGTGTGACCGAGATCGGCACGGGAACGGTCGACGTGAATCCCGAGTACTGGGCCGCGAACGTGTTGTCGCCGGTCGCCACCATCGCGTAGTGGAAATGGATGCTGCCCTTCGGTGAGGCGACGTCCCCCGACGCGACGACGGTGCCTGCCGGGATGGCCGAGATGGTGGGACTGGGGAACGCCGCGCTCACCGGTCCGGGCGTTGCGGCATACGAATCGACCGGGTTGGGAGTCTCCGTGGGGATTGCCGGCGTCGCAGTCGGGCGACCGGTCGGTGCTGCCGCGTGGTGACTGTGTGTTGTGCTCGCGCCGGTGTGTTTGGGCAGCGGCAGGCATCCGGCCAGGCCGACGGCGACCGCGGCGGCGACGCAGATGGCGATGACCCTGCGCGCACGCGGTGCCCGGCTCACCGTGCGAGCCCCGGCCGGATGCGGGGGCCACCGAAGTCGAACGTTCACTCTTGAATTATCCCCATTTTTCGGGGAAGTGTGGCGCCGCTACTGCAGCCGAAGCGGCCTCCGTCTAATGGCCGTCGCAGGATTGCGGGGTGATGCCAGCGGCCGCAAGCTGGGCATCGATTTCGGCTCGAGTGGAGCCAGGGGTGATGCCAGCGCTGAGGAGACATGTTTTGTATCGCACTGTGGTGCCATCCCGATCGACGTTCTCGGCCTGCCACGCGTCATCCAGCGCACCGAATTCGCGCGCATAGCAAACGGCGTCATCCTTTTCGCCGGCGGCCGGGAAGGCGTAGTTGATGAGGTACCCGCTGTCGTCGGAGAAGTACACCTCCCAGCCGGCCTTCTTCATGCAGCGCTGATACCGATGAAACCCCGCCCGGTACTCGCCGAAAGTGACCTTGGCGTCGGCAACGGCGTCGGCTTCCACAACCGAGCCGGCCTTGGCGCGTTGACTGCCGACGATGGGCGCGACAGCGGACGAGCTCGAACATCCGCACAGCGTGCCGAGAATCAGGCTCGCGACGACCGCTGCCGCCCATGGCAGGGCAGTGTTGCGTGCTGCCGATCGCGGCACCTGTGACAGCGTCACGTGTGACCTCGTCACTTCCGTTTTCTTCACTTCTCGTTGCTCCAAGCTCGAGCATTTTCAGAGGCGCATCTGACGCTCCCGAGGCTACCGAAGTCGACCGAAGCCGCCTCGAGTTATCCACAGGGCCCAAAAAATGCAGCCGCTTGACGCATGCCGATATAAGAATATGATTGCTCCATGGCACGAGCAGCGACGACGTCGGACGTCTTCAACGCCATCGCCGAGCCCCAGCGCCGAGACATCCTGATGCTGCTGCGGGCGGGGGACCGCCCGGTCACCGAGCTGGCGCGAGAGCTGGGGATGTCGCAGCCCGGTGCATCCAAACACCTGCGGGTTCTGCGCGAAGTCGGCCTGGTGCGCGACAGCAGGGCCGGCAAGCAGCGCGTCTACGGGCTCGACGTGCGGGGCCTGCGATCGGTGCACGAGTGGACCGGCGGTTTCGAGCAGTTCTGGAACGAGAGCTTCGATCGGCTCGACGCCTACGTGCGGGAGTTGAAGAAAGCGAAGCAGGAGGACTAGCGGGTGAGTGAGAACGGCCAGGAGGCGTCGGCTGATCGCGCGATCGTCATCTCACGCGTCATCGATGCCCCTCGAGAGCTGGTGTTCGAGGCGTTCACCGAGGTGCGACACCTGGCGCACTGGTGGGGGCCCGACGGCTTCATCACGACCACTCGGGCCTTCGAGTTTCGCGTCGACGGCGACTGGGACTTCGAAATGCGCGGTCCGGACGGCACGGTGCACCAGGACTGGATCACCTTCACCGAGATCATCCCTCCGCGGCGGATCGCGATGCTGCACGGCGACTCTCGTGGTGACCCCGACGCCTTCGAGTCCGTGCTGACGTTCGAGCCCCAGGGCGTGGCGACCCGCATCGAGATGCGCACCGTGTTTCCCACCACGGAGCTTCGCGACAGGGCGATACGCAAATCCCACGCGATCGAGGGCGGCCGGCAGACCCTGGGCCACCTGGCCGACTACGTGACCGAGATGATTCGACCCAGATGATTCGACACAGAGATGAGGACTAAATGGCAGGCACAGTGTTTTTCAGCGTTTCGATGTCGCTCGACGGGTTCATCGCCCCCGAATCGCCCGACGAGCTGATGGGCAAGCAGTGGATGGAGCTGCAGCAGTGGGCGTTCCGGCAACGGTTCTTTCGAGAGAACCTGGGCATCGGCACGGGTGGCGAGGAGGGGCTCGACAACGACATCGCGCAGGCGACCTTCGAGCGCACCGGCGCGAGCGTGATGGGCAAGCGCATGTTCGAGGCCGGCGAGCACTCGTGGCCCGAAGACCCGCCCTTTCACACCCCCGTCTATGTGCTGACGCACGAGACGCGCGAACCGTGGCAGCGACTCGGCGGAACCACCTTCTATTTCATCAACGACGGCATCGAGGCGGCGCTGGCCCTCGCGGTGGAGGCCGCGACTGACCGGGACGTACGCATCGCCGGAGGCGGGGCAGCCATCGTCGAATGCCTGAACGCGGGTCTCGTCGACGAGTTCTCGATCGCGCTCTCGCCTGTGCTGTTCGGCAAGGGCATCCGTCTGTTCGAGGGGATCGACGACAGTCGCATAGCGCTCGACCAGGTGAGTGTGCAGCCGTCCCCGTGGACCACCCACCTGAACTACACGGTGCGAAAGCGCTGACTCGAGCGACGTGCTCCGCTCGGGACGAGTTGGCCTGCGCGCGCGGGCACATCTGCCCCGAACGGGCACGGTCACGCGATCTCACACGGGCTAGCAGCAGCCGATGTCACCGCAGCATTCGTCGTCGCCGGTCATGTGATCACCCCCTCCCGTTCATCGCACAGGTTCAGGCGGGCAGCAACTCCGCGAGCAGGGACTCGACGCGCGCCTTGATGTCGTCGCGGATGGCACGCACCTGGTCGAGGGGCAGGCCGCTCGGATCGGTGAGGTCCCAGTCCTCGTAGCGCTTGCCCGGGAAGATCGGGCACACGTCGCCGCATCCCATCGTGATGACCACGTCGGAGTCGCGCACAGCCTCGGTGGTCATCAGCTGCGGCACGCCCTGTGAGATGTCGATGCCCTCTTCGGCCATCGCCGCGATCGCGACCGGGTTGATCTCGTTGCCCGGCTCTGAGCCGCCGGAGCGAACGTCGACCGCTGCCGCCCGACAGCGCCGTCGCGTACCCGGCCGCCATCTGGCTTCGCCCGGCATTGTGGATGCACACGAACAGGACGCGCGGTTTGTCGGCCACGGGACACTCCTTCACAACATTGACGGTTATCGATATAAGAATCCTCATTACATCGACGTTTGTCAATGTATATGCCAGAATCGGTGCATGAGCCTCATGGAGCTGCTTCCCGTGCGCGACGTCACCGCCTGTTGCGGGCCGCTCACCCGTGAGGCGATCAGCGAAGAAAACGCCGGCAACCTCGCATCCTCGCTGAAGGCACTCGCCGACCCCGCCCGACTGAGGATCATCTCGATGGTCGCGGCCCATGAGGGCGCGGAGGCGTGCGTCTGCGACCTCACCGAGCCGCTCGGGCTCGGCCAGCCGACCGTCTCCCATCACCTGAAGATCCTGGTCGACGCCGGCTACCTCACTCGCTCGAAGCGTGGAACCTGGGCGTACTACACGCTGGTTCCCGGCGCGCTCGACGGTGTTGCCCGACTGCTGGTCACGGTCTGACGCATGGGCTCCCGTGCCCGGCGCCTGCTCGCCGAGTTCCTGGGCACCGTGCTTCTTGCCGCAGTCGTCGTCGGCTCGGGCATCGCCGCGCAGACCCTCTCACCCGGGCAGGTCGGGCTGCAGCTCGCCGAGAACGCGATCGCCACGGCCCTCGGCCTCGGTGTCGTCATCCTGGTGCTCGCCCCGATCAGCGGCGCGCACCTCAACCCCGTGATCTCCCTCGTCGACAGCCTCCTCGGACGACGCTCGTGGGTCGACGCGATCACCTACATCCCCGTGCAGGTCGTCGGTTGCATCGCCGGCACCGTGCTCGCGAACCTGATGTTCGGCACTCCTGCGGTCACGATCAGCACCAGCGATCGCTCGAGCGGCGGTCACTTCATCGCAGAGATCGTCGCAACGGCAGGCCTGGTGCTTGTCGTGTTTCTGCTCGCTCGCCAGGGACTCGACCTCTTCGCACCGATCGCGGTGGGTGCCTACATCGGCGCCGCGTACTTCTTCACCAGCTCGTCCAGTTTCGCGAACCCCGCCATCACCATTGGCCGCATCTTCACGAACAGCTTCGCCGGAATCGCGCCGAACTCCGTCGCGGGCTTCATTGCCGCACAACTCATCGGCGGCACAATCGGCTACGTGCTCGTGCGGCTTCTCACGGTGCCGCCTCGCCCGGCAACGTCAGGCCCCACCGTCGAATAAGGCCTGCCTGGTCGGGGCGACTTTGATCGAGCTACAGTCATGCCCCCGCGACTGCGACGACGATGCTCTTTGCGGCCGAGGAGCTTCGGGTGAATACCCAGACCACTCCGATGAGGAAGGCCGCGATCGACAGGTAGTAGGTGGCGGGAATTGCCAGCCCGACAACGCTGGACACAAGAGCGACGACGGCAGCGATGGCAGACGGCATCACCCCGGCGCGATGCCCGGCCTGCCACGCCGCGTCGCTTCGCATGAGGCTCGGCAGTCGCACGCCGAAACCGCGATTCTTCGGCAGAGTGCCGCGTCCCGCCGCGATGCAGGTGAGCAGAAGCACCAGCAGCAGGGCCGTGAATACCCACGCGATGAGCACGAGTCGAACGGATGTGTCGTAGATCCACATCTCAGTTCTCCTTTGTTGCGGTATCCGTCGGCGTGCGCCATCGTTTCGCTGGCGGGTACACGTAGCGCGCGATAGTCGTGCTGATCCAGCCGATGCCGAACCCGAGGAATGCCACCACCACGCTGTGCTCCGACTGCGGCTTTGCAAGGGACACGACAACCAGAACGATCGCCCAGGCGATGCCCAGGCCAAGACTGTAGATCCAGTAGTTGCGCAGGCGTGACATCGGGTACTCCTTCGGAGCGATGACCGGCAACGAGCCGACCTTAGCTATCGCTCATGGTCGTCGCCTCTGACGCGCACGGCTAGGGCCAATGGTCCCGGGGAGTCACGGAGAAGCTCCGATAGTGAGTTCGGCAGCTGATTTCTAGGCTGAGCCGCTAATGCGGCCCCGGTTGAACAGGTACGCGACCGCGACTGAGCCGGCGATGGCGACCATGGTGGGCGCCAACAAGGCGGGCCCCTGCCCCGTGAACTCGAGGATGAGGATGAGTGCCGTGAACGGGGCCCGCATCGAGGAAGCCAGGAAGGCGGCGGCGGCGATGAAGGCGAATGCCACCACGGGGGAGCCGGGCCACAGGAGGCTCCAGGATGCTCCCAGCACCGCGCCGAGAGCGGCGCCGAGGGCGAGCGACGGGGTGAGCGTTCCGCCCGCGGCACCCGAATAGATCGTGCCCGTTGTTGCGATCGCCTTCACGACAAGCAGGGCCGCCATCAGCAGCAAGGGCGCAGTGCCGGCGAACGCGACCTGGCCGAGCGCCTTCCCGTTGCCGAGGATGGCCGGGAACGGTATCGCGAGCAATCCGACCGCAACGAAGACGACCGGCATCACCACGAGAATGCGGTTGCCGGCGATGCGGTGCGCGAGCGCCCACCGGGTCGCGCTGACGAAACCAAGGGCCGCAACCCCGATCACCGGGCCCGCGATGACCGACCACACGAGCAGGGTCGGGGTGAGGGTCAGCTTCGGCAGTGTGTAGAGCGGACCGGTCGGCACGACGAGTTGCGCGACCAGCGTCGCGATGGCGGCCGTAGCCAGCGCCGGGAGCGCTGTTGCGAGGCTGAGCTCGGCGAGCAGGATCTCGACGGCGAACACCGCTCCGCCGAGGGGCACGTCGTAGACGGCGGCGAGACCTGCGCCGGCTCCGCAGGCGACGAGGATGCGACGCTCTCGCGCGGTCAATCCGGCGCGCTCGCTGAGCCATCCGGCCACCATCGCGCCGAGTTCACGTGGTGCGACCTCCCGCCCAATGGATGCGCCGAGCCCCACGATCACGATCTGCAATGCAGCGTTGGCGAGGGTCACGAGTTTCGGCATCCTCTCACCGTCCACACCGGCTTCGACGGAAACGACCGGGCGACCCCACCGCCGCAGGGCCCACCAGCCGAGCGCTCCGACGACGCCCGCGATCGCGAGCGCGATCACCCGCCGCGCGGGCGACGCCCCCAGCACTCCGTGCAGGAAGGTTCCGGAGGAGTATCCGTACGCGAGATGTTCGAGCGCGTGCAAAGCGAGGCTGACGAGCAGGCCGCTCACACCGCCCCCGAGGCCAACGAGAATCGTCACGATCACCAGTCGCACAACCCACGACGGGGCGATTCGCGGTGCGGTTGTCGCCACACCTCGATGCTACCGAGCACCCAGGCTGGATGAACCTCGCAAATCGCTTCGCTATGCTAACGATCGGTCGGCGCTCCGGCCACACTGTCAGAGCAGACGGCGTCCGCCTCGGGCGCGGAGAGGCCACAGCATGCGGCACCTGAGCATTCCCAGCCCACCGGTGAGCTATTTCATGGTCGGGCCGATCACGGTGCACTTCTATGCGCTGTGCATCCTCGGCGGCATCATCATCGCCGCCGTCGTCACCGCGACGGCGCATCGCGCGGGTCGGTATCCCCCGCGGTGTTGTGCTCGACGTGTCGATGTGGGCGGTCATCGTCGGCATCGTGGGCGGCCGGCTGTACCACGTGTTCACGCACCCCGGGGACTACTTCTACAAGGGCGCCAACCTGTGGACCATCTTCGCGGTCTGGGATGGCGGCCTCGCCATCTTCGGCTCGATCCTGTTCGGCACCCTCGGGATCGCCATCGGTTGCCGCCGAGCGGGCATCCGGTTCTTCGCGTTCGCCGACGCTCTCGCGCCCGGGCTGTTGTTTGCGCAGGCGTTCGGTCGGCTCGGCAACTACTTCAACCAGGAGCTCTACGGGCCACCAACCACGCTCCCCTGGGGGTTGCAGATCTCGTCATCCAGCCCGGCCTACCCTCCGGGCCTGGCCGCGGGAACCCTCTTCCAGCCGCTGTTTCTCTACGAGATGATCTGGGACATCGCGGGGGCATTCCTCATCCTGTTCCTGAGTCGCCGGTTCGTCATGTCGTGGGGCAAAGCGATGGGCACGTATTTCCTTTGGTACGGCACGGGACGCGCCTACCTCGAGACGCTGCGCCTCGACCCCACCGAGTTCCACTTTCTCGGCGAAAAGATCAACACGGATGTCGCGGCCGCCGCCGCGATCTTCGGGCTCGTGATCCTGATCGTGCAGTCGGTTCGCCATCGCGGGCAGACTGCTCCGGCTGGCTTTCTGCCCGGGCGGGGTGCCTCTCCCTCGAGCATTGGCTCGCGTCGAGCCGCGGGATCCGCTGAAATTGGAGCGCCGATAGTGAGTGCCGGTATCGTGGGACCGGGTTCGTGAGTTCCCTGGTGTGCCGGGAAGTCTGGTCGGCGTCTATTCGGCGTTGACAGTTTCGGGAGCAAACCATGAATGAGGCACGCCCCAACTTCCCGCAGGTGCCGCAGTGACGGCCATTGAATCGCTCGCCCTCGAGATGCTTCTGATCTCGGTCGCGCTGATCGCCGCCGTGTTTTCCAATCGGCTCAGTGCCCTCATCCGCGTTCCGGCTCCCGCGTTATTCCTTGTGGCCGCCGCCGTGCTGGCGAAACTGTTTCCCGTCGCTGGGCTCGATGCCACGCGACACCGCAGAATCGCTGGTGACAATAGCGCTGGTGTTCATCCTTTTCGATGGCGGGATGCACATCGGCTGGAAGCAATTCCGCGCTTCCCTCGGTGCGATCACGTGGCTCGGGATCGCAGGAACCCTGGTCACCGCTGCAGCGATCGCAGCCGCTGCGTTCTTCCTTCTCGGGTTCGACCTGCGATTGTCGCTGCTGCTCGGAGCTGCGGTCGCGCCGACCGATCCCGCGGTTGTGTTCTCGGTGCTGGGCAAGCGGGAGATCAGCGGCCGCACGGGAACGATCCTCGAGGGCGAGTCCGGGGCGAACGACCCGGTCGGGATTGCTCTGCTCGTCAGCATCCTGGCCGCCACGGGCACGGGATCGGGGGCCATCTGGGGCGGGGTGGGCGAGTTCGGTCTGCAGCTCGTGGTCGGCGCTGCTGTCGGGATCGCTGGTGGATGGGGGCTCGGCAAGCTGATGCGGCATGCGTCGCTACCCAATGAGGCCCTGTATTCGGTGAGCACGATCGCCGGCGCCACCCTCATTTACGGCGCCGCCGCCGCGCTGCACGGCTCCGGATTCCTCGCCGTTCTCCTGGCAGGGATCCTGGTTGGGGATGCCAGGGGACCGTTCAAACGCGAGATCCGGCGGTTCGCCTCCGGGTTGGCAACGATTGGTGAAATCGCCGCGTTCTCCGTTCTCGGCCTCAGCGTGCCTCTCGACACTGTGTTCGAGCCGCAGGTCATCTGGCCGGGTCTCGCGATTGCCGCCCTGCTGATCCTCGTGGTGAGGCCACTGTTCGTCGGGCTGCTGCTCATCCCTGTGAGGTTGCGGCTCGGGGAACGCGCTTTCGTGCTGTGGGCCGGGCTGAAGGGCGCGGTCCCGATCCTGCTCGGCATGTTCATCCTCGGCGCGCACATCCCCGGCGCCCCGCGGGTGTTCGCGATCATCTTCGTGGTGGTCCTGGTGTCGGTGGTGCTGCAGGGTGGCCTCGTTCCCCTGTTCGCGCGCGTCTTCCAGGTGCCGACCACGGTGATCGAGCCGGAGCCGTGGGCCACTGGGTTGCGATTTAGGGAGCGCCCCGAGGGGCTCGGCGAATACACGGTCGAACCGCGCTCGCGGGCCGATGGTTCGACCATCGATGCGTTGGAGCTCGGCAAGGACGGCTGGGTCAGCCTGGTGCGTCGTGACGGCGCCCTGCTTCAGGTGCGAGGTGCGACAACCCTGCGAGCTGGCGACGTCGTCCTCGCACTCGGCGACGACCCGCGCGTGCTGGAACGCACCTTCGAGGCGAAGCGTCCTGACGACTAGCACGCTGCCTGTCCGTTAGCAACGCTGGTGATTGCGACTCAGAGGGCGCGACGGTGTTGGTTGAGCGTGACGGTGTGTACGTCGATATCGCCCGACGCCCGGATGATGGCATGACCAATCCCAGGGCCACGAAGAAGGGTGTACAGGCGACCGTGGGGAGTGTCGCCAATCACCAGTTGCGTCGCGTTGACACTGCGGGCGAATTCCACCAGATCCAGGGCGGGTTGGCGGCTTGATATCTGGTGAAAGGTGCCTCCGAGCGAGCTTAGAAGCTCGGTCTGCGCCGCAAGGTTGTGCCGAGTCGTTTTGCTCGCGCCACCCGGAGCCGACGCGTGCACGGCATAGAGGATGCCGCGACCAGAGCGGGTTGCGATCCGTGCCCCACGACGGATGAGGGTCTCGCCTTCGGGGCCGCCAGGCAATGCGACAACCACGCGTTCGCGCGCCTCCCACGTCTCGCGTATCCCGTGCGTTTGCTGGTAATCGCGAAGCGCCGTATCCACCTCGTCTGCGAGCCACAACAGGGCCAACTCGCGAAGTGCAGTCACGTTGCCGATTCGGAAGTAGTGCGCGACCTTCGCATCGACGGCGCGCGCGTCGCAAATCTCGCCCGCGGCAAGTCGCTCGCGCAGTCGTTCGGGGGACAGATCGACTAACTCGATCTGTGCTGCTTTGCGGAGCACCCAATCCGGCAGAACCTCGTCCTGGTCTACACCAGTGATGCTTCGCACGACGTCGGTCAATGACTCGAGGTGCTGGACGGTGACTGTTGTGATCACGTTGACGCCGCTCGCGGTAATGGCATCGATGTCTTGCCAGCGGAACGAATGTGATGAGCCGGACGGGTTGGTATGGGCGAACTCATCGATCAGCACCCATTGCGGCCGACGCTTGATAATGGTGTCAAGGTCAAGCTCGGTCGTCCCCGGCGAAGACAACGGCTCAAGCCCTTCTGCAGCTCGTATCGTCGCTGGCCGGCCGTGGGTGTCGACCACACCGATAACGACGTCTTCGCCTCCCGCAGCCAGTCGATGGCCCTCGAGAAGCATCGCGAAAGTAGTGCCGACTCCGTTCGCTGCGCCCAGATAGACGCGAACGATCCCGGGCTTCGGAGGTGGTGTGCGATGGGGACTTTTCTCCGTCACCAACCCTGCGACGTCGGAATTCATAGTGGCCTTTCGTCTGCTCCGTTGCGGAGAAACTTCAGAGCAGCGACGCAGCTGCCCGCCGACCAGACTTCCCGGCACACCGACGACAAGTGTAGTGCGGAGGTCGCCGCAGCGTTCTCGCAGAAACTCCCGTTCTACATGACGTAGAGTGTCAGATGGGACGCCTCGCGTCGCGCCAGAGAGGAACGGCAGGGACGGGTCATGATTTCCGAATACACGGTGTCGGGAATGAGCTGCGACCATTGTGTTCACAGCGTCTCAACCGAGCTGCTTGCGCTTCACGGCGTCTCGGATGTTGCGGTCGATCTGCCGACCGGCCGGGTCCGCGTGACGAGCGAGACTCCTCTCGCGATTGATGCGGTGTCGGCCGCCGTCGACGAAGCCGGCTACGAGCTCGTCGGCGCCTTCGCCAATTAGGTTGCCCTTCTGACTGTGACTATCGCCTCAGCTCCCCGACATTCGGCATTGCGGTGGTGGAGCGGTGCCGTAATCGTTCTTCCCCTGGCGGTCGTTGTTACCGTCGTCGCCTTCGAGGCACAGATCACCTACCAGCAGGTCTCATCGTCGTACCCCGGGCCCGTCACCGCGAACGCGAGCGCCGTACTGCAGCTGATTGCGCTGGTCTCGTCGACGGTCTGCATCGGTGCAGTGACCTACTCCCTCTTCATCAAACGGCGCGTCGGGGCGGGTCGTATGCTGCTCGACTACTCGTCCGATCTGAAGATCGTTCGACGTAGTTCGCTGGTGTGGTTGTGTGCCGCGATGTGCCTGGTGCCGGTGGATGCCGCCGACTCGAGCGGGTTGACGATTGCGCGCCTGCTTACGCCAGGTGCTCTTCCCTATCTGGTGGATGCGACATACCTCCCGCGGGCATGGATCGCGGTCGTGATCTGTGCCGGAGCGGCCTTTGCTGTCTCGATGCTGGCGCGCACGTGGACGTCCCTGGTCTTCGTGCTCGGCATCTCGGTGCTCGGTGTTCTCGCGCCGGTCGTCGTGAATCAGGTTCTCGTTGGGCCGGATCACGACTTCGGTGGCGATGCGGCGATCATCGGCACACCCGTGACGTCGGTCGTCTTCGGAACGCTGCTGGTGCTCGTCTTCCGAATCCTCCGCGGAAGGGGCATCGCCCTGGGTTCCGCCGGGCGGTTCTTCCGACTCGCCGCGGTCGGGTGGGTGCTCATCGTGATCACGACGGTGATCGTGTGCCTCTTCGAGCTGGCCGGGAGCGGCCTGTTCGCCACGTCGACCGGCGACCTCTTCGCCGTGCGATTTCTGCTCCTTCTCGCCGTGGGGTTCTGCGGATGGCGAGCCTGGCGCCTTCGCGGTGATGGCCGAGCGATCAGCCTGCGAGTAGTGCCCTGGCTTGTCGCCGCGTCTGTCGCCGTCGCCGCCTCGCTCGGCGTGATCGAGGCGATGACCAAGATCGCCCCGCCGGTGTACTTCGTGCCCACGTCTGTGTCGCAGGTCTTTCTCGGCTACAACGTCTCGGCGGCGCCCACCGCGTGGGTTCTCGCGTTCGACTGGCGGGTCAACATCCTGTTTCTCGGTCTTGGCGTCGCCGGCATCGGGCTCTACTGGTTCGGCTACCTGCGTCTGCGGCGACGGGGCGACACCTGGCCGCTGGGCCGACTCGTATCCTGGACCCTCGGATGGCTCGTGATCGTGGTCGTCACCTCATCGGGCATCGGTCGGTATTCGACCGCGCAGTTCAGCACGCACATGATCCTGCACATGAGCCTCAACATGCTCGGTCCGATCCTGTTGGTGATGGGTGGTCCGATCACCCTCGCCCTGCGGGTTGCTCCGGCGCACCGGCCGGATGAGCCTGCCGGGTTGCATGAGTGGATCAACGCGCTGATGGGATGGCCGTTCCTGCGCCACCTCTACAACCCACTCATCGTGTGGATCGAGTTCGTGGGCTCATACTGGCTGCTCTACTTCACGAACATCTTCAACCTCGCCCTGCGGTACCACTGGGCGCACCAGCTGCTCGACCTGCAGTTCGTCTTTCTGGGCTACCTCTTCTACGGGCTCGTGATCGGGGTCGACAAGCCGCCACGATCGCTCCCGCACATCGGCAAACTGGGCCTGGTGTTCGCGGCGATGCCGTTCCACGCGTTCTTCGGCGTGATCGTCATGTCGCAGTCGACCATCATCGCGAAGCAGTTCTACAACTACCTCGACCTGCCGTGGATGACGAGCCTGAAGAGCGACCAATACCTGGGCGGCGGCATCGCGTGGGCGGCGGGGGAGCTGCCGCTGCTGATCGTGATCATCGCCCTGATCACTCAGTGGGCGAAGCAGGATGCCCGGCTCGCCAAACGCACCGACCGGCATCTCGACTCGGGGTTGGACGACAGCTTCGACGCGTACAACGCAGATGCTGGCCGGGCTGGCGAACCGTCGCGAGGTTCCGCTCGGCGTTTACCGGAGAGGGGATGAGCGCAATGACGATGTTGCCCGACGTTCGGCAGAGTGACACCACTCGTTTCATCGAGTTGAACATCGGCGGGATGACGTGCGCGGCCTGTGCGAACACGATCGAACGCAAACTCAACCGGCTCGAGGGGGTCGACGCGTCCGTCAACTTCGCCACCGAACGTGCCCTTGTCTCGGGGATCGACGAGGTGGATGCGTCGCGTGCGATCGACGCCGTGAAGCGAGCCGGCTACTCGGCGAGCCTCCGAACCGACAATGACGATGCCTGGACGGAGCGAGCCGCGTCGGTGCGCATCTCATCGCTGCGCCGTCGGCTTGCGGTCTCGGCGCTTCTCGCCGTTCCGGTCTGCGATTTCACCATCCTGTTCGCGCTCGTGCCGGGCCTCCGTTTTCCGGGCTGGGAGATCCTCTGCATCCTGCTGACCATCCCGATCGTCACGTGGGGCGCGTGGCCGTTCCATCGGTCGACACTGCGCAACCTTCGGCACGGCTCGCTCAGCATGGACACCCTCGTCTCGCTCGGCAGCGTGGTCGCGTTCGGGTGGGCGATCTACACCATGCTGTTCGACCCGGCGCTGAAGCCCGGGTACTGGCTCGGTTTCGGCGATACCCCCAGTGGGGCCGACTCGATCTATCTCGACGTCGCCGCCGGAATGATCACCTTCCAGCTCGGCGGCCGCTACTTCGAGACCCGGGCCCGCCGTCGCGCCGGCGATGTGCTCAACGCGATCGGCAATCTCGCTGCGAAAGAGGTGCGGGTTCACGACGCGGACGGAGTCGAGAGGATCATTCCGGCGGCGAGTCTGAAGGTGGGCGACGTCTTCGTCGTTCTCCCCGGCGAGCGACTGCCCGCGGATGGCAGGGTCGTCTCGGGCAGCTCATCGCTCGACACGAGTGCGATGACAGGAGAACCCGTTCCGGTCGAGGTGTCGTCGGGAGACCCCGTGATCGGCGGAACCGTCAACCACACCGGCCGACTGCTTGTTCGCGCCGACTCGGTGGGAGCAAACACGCGACTGGCGCAAATGGCAGCGATCGCGGAAGACGCGCAACGACGCAAAGCGAAAGTGCAGACTTTCGCGGACTCGGTCTCCTCTGTCTTCATCCCGATCGTGCTCGTGCTCGCGGCCGTCGTCACAGTGGCCTGGTTGCTGGTCGGTGTCGGGCCCGGTCAGGCGATCGGCAACGGTATCGCCGTGCTCATCATCGCCTGCCCGTGCGCGCTCGGACTCGCGACCCCCACCGCACTCATGGTGGGCATCGGCCGCGGCGGCCAGCTCGGAATTCTCGTCAAAGGCCAGGACGCCCTCGAGGCGAGCGGTGTCATCGACACGGTCGTGCTCGATAAAACGGGAACGATCACGACCGGCCTGATGGCGCTGACCGACTATGTCGTTCTCGACGGGGAAGACGAAGACCGGGTTCTGCGCAGTCGTCGCCGCCGTGGAGGGCGGATCCGAGCACTCCATCGGTGCGGCCATCCACACCGAGCTCGGCGGCCGGTTCAGCCGTCTCGCACCGCTCACAGAATTTCAGGCGTTGCCCGGACTCGGCGCGCGAGGCATCGTCGACGGACGGGAGGTCGTCGTCGCGAGCCCTCGGCACGCGCGAGAGAACTACGCGGCGCTCGAACCCCAACTGGCCGACGCTATCGACCGTTTCGAATCGGCCGGCAGCACGGCGGTGCTCGCGGCGGTCGACGGTATCCCGGTCGCGGTTTTCGCCGTGACGGATGTGATCAAACCGTCGGCACAGGCGGCGATCGCCGAGCTGAAGAAGCTGGGGCTGCGCACCGTGCTGCTCACCGGGGATGCGCAGCGGGTCGCGGATGCTGTCGCCGCGGCCATCGGTGTCGACGACGTCATCGCCGGGGTGCTTCCCGCTGACAAGGCCGGAGTAATCGCG
The DNA here is from genome assembly GCA_963738535.1 of uncultured Actinomycetota bacterium. Classification (GTDB taxonomy): domain Bacteria; phylum Actinomycetota; class Actinomycetes; order Actinomycetales; family Microbacteriaceae; genus Galbitalea. The sequence continues at coordinate 13,197 of CAVTXB010000004.1, read as the reverse complement.
CGGCTGCAGTCGGAGGGCCGGCGCGTCGCGATGGTCGGCGACGGCATCAACGACTCGGCCGCTCTTGCGACCGCGAACCTCGGGATGGCGATGGTTCGCGGCAGCGACATCGCACTCAAGTCGGCCGACATCATCCTGGTGCGCGACGACCTCCGCGTCATCCCGGATGCGGTGCAGCTGTCGCGGAAGACCCTGCGCACGATCCGCGGAAACCTGGTGTGGGCCTTCGGCTACAACCTCGCCGCCATCCCGATCGCCGCATTCGGACTGCTCAACCCGCTGATCGCCGCGGCGGCGATGGCGCTCTCGTCGGTGTTTGTGATCACAAACAGTCTTCGCCTGCGATCATTTGACCCGCGCGGTGAGGGCGAGAACTGACGCCGATAACTGGCGAGGTCTAGTTGCGCGCGAGTAGCCGGGTTGTCGAGACGAGGTCGTGCATGCGCCTGCGGCCACGCGCCGGCAAGCGCGTGCTGTTGTCGACGAGTCGCTCGGCGCGCAGTTCCATCGCCTCACTGCCGCGGAGCTTGCCGACGCGCACCAGCGCGTTGGCCGCGTCAGGCACCCCGCACACCCGCGCCGCCTGGTCGTCGGCGATCAGTTCGACCAGAAGATGCGCGGAGCGTTCGAACTCGCGCGCGCCGAACAATTGCGGCAGGCACGCGAGGTTCAGTTGCGCCAGCGAACCGATCAGACCCGTGACGATGGGTGAGATGAGTGCGCTCGTGCTCGATCACCGAGCGCAGCTGGGCGGGCGTGAGCCCGCTTCTCCAGTCCGGACGTGACGACGATTCGTCGGTCGGCGCCCGCGAAGCTCACCGCGAGTGGCGCGGCGCAATCCACGAAATTCACGAGGATGCCGGAGACGCGAGTGGCGCGATAAATGGCGGTTGCTTCCAGCAGGGTGAGGTGTTCGTTGGCGCGTCGCTTGGCGGCGTCCATGGGCTCGAGCCGCGACAACACCAGGGCACCGACACCGCCGGCGACCGCAAGGCCCACCCATGCGAACACGACGATGACTGTGGGGCCGAACCACCCGGAGGGAACCGACTTCGACGTGGGTGTCGCCATGACCAGGGTGATCGACCAGCACAGGCTCGCAACGAGAGCCGCGAGCCCGCTCAGGAACGCCGCATTCCAGAGGGCGAGCGCCAAGCGCGGGTAGGTGATTCGCCACGCGCCGCGGGCGAGCAGCAGTGGAGACGTGAGCGCCGCAACGATCGCGTAGCCCAGCAGTCCAGCCACTACCAGCATCGGGATTACTTCTTTTTCTTCGAGCGGGAATTGAGCGCCGAACGGAGGATCTCGAGGTGGCCTTCATCCAGCTCGCCGGCGAACCGCAGGAGCGCGGCGCTCGCGTCGTCCGCGCTCATGAGCGCCGTCAGCATGGCGTCAGCGGTGTACTCGGATTCCGGCGCGGACGCCGAGAAGACGGACTCGCCGGATGCCGACGGTGCGCGATCGACGAGACCTGAGCTGCCGAGCCGGTCGAGCACGGTGAGCAGAGTCGTGATGGCCGGCAGCGGTTCCGCGGGACCGAACGACGCGCGAATCTCTTTCGCCGTTAGCGGGCGATCGGCAGCCCACAGAATGCGCAGAACTGCTGTGCGCAGTTCACCCTTTGCCCTCGGGGCCATCGATCACATCCCTCATTCGTTTCGGCGTCCCTGCGATTCTACAAGCGATAGAACGTGGAGTTTGGTTTTCCCGTGGTTTCATTCTACGTTATGTAGAACGGGATTCATCTGACGGAGAAATGAGACATGACGCAAGTCGCCAACGCCAGCATCGGCACCGCTCGAGATCTCGATATCGAGCGAGCACACCGTTTCTCGACTGACTGGAGGCGTTGGCTGCAGTTGGCGCTCGCAACCCTCTGGGTTTTCGATGGCCTGCTTCAATACCAGACCTTCATGTTTACAAAGGACTTCGCGAAGCAGATTCTCGTACCGACCGCGTCCGGGAACCCGGCGTGGATCAGCGACTCCATCCAGTGGGCGGCGCACATCGTCGAAAGCAATCCCGTACCCATCGACGCAGCCTTTGGCACGATTCAGTTGGCGATTGGTCTCGCGATCGCCTGGCGCCGATCGCTGAAGGTCGGTCTTGCGGTGTCGATCGCCTGGTCACTTCTGGTGTGGTGGTTCGGCGAGGGACTCGGCGGCCTGTTGACCGGAAGCGCGCTTGCGCTGATGGGCGCCCCGGGTGCTGTGCTCCTTTATCTCGTGCTCGCCGTGCTGCTGTGGCCGACCGCCAGGTCGACTGTCGGGTCGTTTGTGGCGTCGCAGCCGGTCGGTCGGACTGCGGCGAAGCTCATCTGGGTGGTGCTGTGGGCGGGGCTCGCCGCGTTGAACCTGCAGCCCGTCAACCTTTCGGCGGGGGCTCTTTATTCGATGGAAGACGGCATGGCCGACGGTCAGCCGGGCTGGCTCGCCGGTCTGATCACCGCGTTCACCAACCTGAGCAGGCACAACGGCATTGCGCTCACGGCAATCGGCACAGCCGTCCTGCTACTGGTTGCGGTAAGCGTGCTGTTGCCCGCGCGGATGCACCGAGCCGGAGTCATCGCAGGAATCGTGGTTGCCGCCTTCATTTGGGTGTTCGGTGAAGCGCTCGGGGGTGTGTTCGGCGGCCGGGGCACCGATGTGAACTCCGGACCGCTGCTCGCCCTGATCGCGCTGGCCTACTGGCCCAACACAGGCAACCTCGAGGGCATCCGTCACGGCAGGAGAAGCAGCGTGACCGGCCCCGTCTGGCTCGCCGCCATCTTCGGCGTCATCATGATCGTCGCGGCGATCGCCTCCCTCGTGCGCATTGTGGTCGCGTGGCGCACCCGCACCGCTACCGACTACGAGATCGACGCCCACAACGTGCTCATGGGAGTCTCGATGGCGGGCATGCTCATCCCCGGGCTGCTGATCGTCACCGCGGGGCCTTCGACAACCATCTGGCTTGTCGTGTGGGTTCTGGTCACGATCTGGTTCGGCATAAGTGTCATCCGCGACGCTCTCCTTCGCAACGATGGGCACCGCTTCACCGGCCACCACCTTCCGCACCTGGTGATGTCGGGCGGGATGATCTACATGCTCGCCGTCACGGCGTCGACGACTGTCGGAACCGCAGCTGACGCATCCGGCATGTCGGCGATGAGCGCCGATGGCGGTCTCGTGCCCCTGCCGACCCTCGACTACGCGTTAGTCGTCTTCATGGTCGGGTACGTGGTTCTCGTCACCGATCGCCTGCCACGCGTGTCCATCACTGGCACGGGTGACCTGCAGGTGGCGGGGCACTCGGTTGCCGCATCCGTCGCGAAGCCCCTCGCACCGACGATGGCCGCAGTGACCAACCTCGTGATGGCGCTGACGATGGGCTACATGCTCACGATGATGTTCGTCTAGGTATCAGGCCTGCACGGAGACCAGAGTGCCGATCGGCGCCCAGTTGAACAGCATCCCGAGCACCGCGACGGGCACATGCACGCAACCGTGCGAGCCCTGGGTCGTGTAGAGCGGGCTCCCGAACGGGAACTTCTGCCATGACGCGTCGTGGAAGCCGTAGCCCTCGTAGAAGGGCATCCAATACGCGACCGCGTCGCGCCACGAACCGTTCGCGTCGTGACCGACGAGCACGGTGTTGCGCACCTTGCTGTAGATGCGCCAGGTGCCGACCGGGGTCGCGTCGTGCACGTTGGTCAACCCCGAGGCCCCGGTGGTCACCGCTGTGCTAGTAAACAGCGTTGGACCCGTGCAGGCCCACAGCGTCTGCTGCGAGATGCTCACGTAGATGTGGTCGACGCCGGCCGGGGTGGTCGCGCATGCTGCAGCCTGTGGCGGAGCCGTGGGAGTGGGGGTCGGGGTCGGGGTTGGGGTTGGCGTTTGTGATGGCGTGGACGCCGGCGTGACGGCAAGCGCGCCGACGCGGTGGGCGCCCGCCAGGTCAAGCTGTGCGACGCTGCTGCATCCGACGAGCGAGGCGACGATGAGTGCGGCACACGCAATCGCGACGCCTTTGCTGCTCACGGACATCCAGTGCTCCTATCGGCCGACTCCTAGGCGTTCGACGAGGAGCGTGCACCCGTCGAGGTCGAGATCTCACCGCGATAGTGGTCGGGTTTGATTGAAGGAGTATCCCAGAAAAATGGGATGTCTCGCATGACGACAACGCTGTCGAGCGTTGCCGCACCGGCGGGGAGGGCGTCGAAGTACGACGACTCGACGCTGATCACCTGGCCGGGTTCGACTGCCCACTCTTTCGAGGTGAGTTCGAGCGGTTCCACGCCGTGGCCGTCTCGTCGTGGAGACCAGCCGACTGCTCCCTGTTCGTGAAAAGTGGACGCCGCCTCAACGTTCGGGAAGAGGGTGCTGGTCCAGTCGCCGCCGAGCTGGACGTCGACCGCAACGCTCGTGCCAGGTGCCGCCATGCGGACGCGGAAACGCGACGTCGTTTCATCCAGCTCGAATCGCGCTCTTTTCTGCACGCCGGGGAACAGTCGACCGCCGGCCAAAACGGGAACGAGGGACGAGCTGTGCCGCTCGACAATGTAGACGCCGTTGCGAGTCTCGCCGCTTTCGTCCCATTCGACCGCGATCCGGTGGGCGACATTCTCCGTGCGGAATCCGACGCGCGGCCGAAACCATCCGGGTCGCACCGACTGCAGGCCGATCATGCAGATACCAGCCACGGCGCTACCGTCGACAATCTGCGGCCGGAACACGTCGGGGATGAGGCTTTGCGCGACCTCGGCATCGACGCGGTAGCTGATGAGCAGCCGGCGCCGCACTTGTGCGCGGAGGGTCTTGAACCCGGTCATGCCGTTGCCGCCTTGGTCGTCTTGGCCGTTTTGACCTTCTTGGGATTCGACCGTTTGCGCACCTCACGCAGCACGATCTGTTCGGGGCAGACGGTGGAGAGGAAGTCGCCGACCGAGAGCGCAAGACGATCGCCCACGACGGAATAGAGGATGCGATTCGCATCCCTGCGTTCGGTCACCAGGCCGGCGTTGCGCAGCACACTCAGGTGTCGCGAGATGGTCGGGCCCGACGTGTTAAACCGGGATGCGATTTCACCGGCCGCCAGCTCGCCGTCTTTCAGGTCCTGAAGAATCTGGCGACGTGTGGGATGCGCGAGGGCCTCGAAGATATCGCTCACATTGTCTTGCATGATTGCACTTTAGCATTTTTGCTAAATAGCTATCAAGGGTTTGGCCATGTCGTCGATTGGCCGAGGATGCGGTGCGCGAGCATGTGAACGGGTAACTCTCTGAATACTGGCCTCTCTTAACCCGAAGGTCGTCGTTCGTGCACCTTTCGAAGTTGCTCGACAATTCTGGTTTGGGTCTTGGTGCTGACACGCCAACCCCCGAACGCGCTAATCGTGCGGATGGCTAGCGGGAGTTCCTCGGTCACTAACCCGAGTCGGAACGCGAGGACGAGGATGCGGCGTCGGTAGGAGAGCCCGTGCGCGTCGTTCGCTTTGACGTCGCTGAGCGACGCTAACGGCAGCACTGAGACGACGCGCGGGCGAAGCAACCCGCGCCAAATAGTCGCGCTAGCACCGTCGATGCTGAGTGTCGCGTTCTGCAGCCGCCGTCCGGGATCATGTTCGGGATCAACGACGACGAGTCGCCCCCAGAATCCCGGGATCAATCGCAGTGCATAGAAGGAACTATGGGGAATTCGACGACGCAGGACCGACGCCCGAACAAGTCCAGGTAGTCCAACGCCGAACCACACGAGTACGACGAGCAGCACAACGCCGACTGCAACGTAGCCAAAGATCTGCACGGTCGCTCTGCCCTCGGCCGCGGATTCCTGAAAAGCCTCATTGACGCGCAAGGCCAGGCGACCCAGGCCTCCAAGTGTCGCCAACGCCGCAGTTCCGAGAACCAGATTGGTCTTTCGGGCGTATGAGAGATAGTCGCCGTGGAAGTCACGATCAGACTCCTCGGCGGTCCCGACGTGTTTCGCCAAACCGAGACCTCTCTGGGTCGAGAAAGCAATACCTCATCATGCTTGCAATATCTCCGACGCAAGGGCAGACCCCAAACAGGGTTGATGCCGTGGTGCATTCCTGCTGAATCACTGCTGGGAGCGCGCTCTCTTTGGATGCACGTCGAGGCAGCTCGGCTGGCCGTGTGAAACGAATAGCGATTCTGAGCCTTCTGCGGGCGCGTCCTGACTGCGGCTCGCACCACCATGAGTCGAAGTGGGCGAAGGATGATGACCGGCCGCAGACTCCTCGACAGCAAGAGGTGGCCCGATCGGGACGAGTGCGCCTGCGCGCGCAGGCGAGGTTGTCCCGAACGGGTGAAGTAAGCAAAAAATCGGCGGAGAATGGGGGATTCGAACTCGAAAGGTTGGCTCTAGTACGACCGATTGGAGTTGGTTTTGGCTGATTTACCGCTGTTTTCAGCGCCATAGAATCACCCAGAAAGTAACTCGATTTCACTGAATTGAGGGTGATTTGAGGGCACTGAACAGGTCGACCTCCGCGCGCGGGGCGCGGCCGCAAAGTTCGAACTAGGACGCGATAGTCTGACCCCAGAAGCTAGCCCTATGCTGATCGCTATGAGCCCGATCGTTGAATCGCGTGACGCATTCCACGCGTGGTGACGACATGAGCTACGCCTTCGAGCAACTCGGTCCTCATGGTTTTCAGGACCTCGCGGCGGCTCTCTCGATCGCAGCATTCGGCCCGCAAATTCAGGCGATGGGACGCGGCGCGGATGGTGGGCGCGACATGTACGTCAGGGGTCGCCTGCTGTGGGGAGAGGGCGCTGGATCGCTCGAACCGGAGGTTTGGGACGGGTACACCGTCTTCCAAGTGAAGAGTCGCGAGAGTCCAAGCCAACGACCCACGGAGAACGCGACTTGGCTTTGGGGTGAGATTCGGGCCGAGCTCGACGCTTGGGCCGACCCGGCGGCTCGGCGGGACTTGCCCGACCACGTATTAGTGATCACCAACGTTTCGCTGAGCCCTGTCGGGGAGAAGGGTGGACACGACAGCATTATTCGACACGTCCAGGACTACGTGTCGAAACTCCGTGACAGTTCGCGCGACGTAGGCGACGATGCAAAGAAGGAGCGCCTCGAGAAACTGCGTCGGGTTTCGAAGATAAAGGTCTGGCGTTTCTGGGATCGCACCCAAGTCACGGCTCTGCTGGACCGGCACGCCGAAGTCCGGCACGCCTTCACGCCTTTCGTTACGCCACTTGACGTGTTTGCAGCACTTGCCCAATTCAGCACAAATCTCCCGCTCCAGAACGTCTCAACAGCAATCGAGCGCCATGCGCGAGCTCAACTGACAAGCAGCGACGGGATCGTCTACTTCGATGACGCCGGCGACGATGCGCGGGGCCTACCGATCGACCAAGTTGCAATAGACATACCCGTTTCATTCGAAGGCGGAATGCAGCACAGCACCGCATTGGAGTTAGTGCTGGAACGTGCGGACCATGTCCTTACACCGGGGATCACAACGCAGGATGCTCCTCGCCACGTTGTTCTCACTGGCTCGCCCGGCAACGGCAAGACGACTCTGTCGAAGTTTTTGGTACATGTATTTCGAACGGTTCTATTGGCAGAGTCAAAAGAGTTGAGCGTCGACCAAGGGCGGACGATCAGTTCAGCGAGTGCAGCTTTGATCCGACTGGGGATCCAACGACCTCGGGCACGGCGATGGCCATTCCGGATCGATCTCGCGGATTACGCCGCGGATGGTGCGGTCGTCGACGTACCGCTGGTTTCATGGATCGCGAAGAAGCTCTCTGTCCAATTGGTCGACGGAACTATTCACTCCAACGTTCTGACCGCGTGGATGAAAAACTGGCCAGTTCTGCTCGTCCTAGATGGTCTGGATGAAGTCACAGATGCCAACGTCCGCAAGAAAGTATTAGAGCAGATCACGACGCTTGTGAACGAGGCCGAGGCCGAGCGCGTTGATTTGCTCGTCGTACTGACCACTCGCGTCACGGGGTACAGCGACCTCGCTCCCTCTCAGTTCGAACGTGTTGACCTCGGCAATCTACGAGTCAAAGATGCACTTCGGTTTGGCGAGCTTGCAGTGCGCAATAAGTTCGGAAGCGATCCGGAGCGCCGTGATAGAACTCTCAGGAGATTAAACGAAGCGGCCCTTGACGAGAATCTTCGCCACCTACTGCGAACTCCTCTTCAAGTCTTGATCCTGACGATCATCATCGAATCGAGTGGGCGTGTGCCTCCTGGGCGCTACGCGCTATTCAATGGGTATTACGAGGTGATCTTCCGGCGAGAGCGCGCAAAGAGCAACGGATTGGCTCGCATACTTCAGGACTACAGCGCACATATCGATCGACTTCACGAAGCGATCGGGATCGAACTTCAACTTCGAAGCGCGGTCGGCGGCGACTCGAATGCCGGGCTGTCTGAGGATGAGGTTCGCGCCGTCGCGCGAACTGTCCTCGAGAGTGCTCAATTCGATGTCTCTCGACGAAACCGCGATTTGCTGGACGAGATTGTCCTTGCAGCAACACACCGGTTAGTGCTCATTGCGCCGAAACCGGACGACTCCGGATATGGATTTGATGTTCGGTCGCTTCAGGAGCTGATGGCTGCGAGATTCCTCACCAGTGGTACCGATGAGCGAGCCAGTCTGTGGTTATCCGAAATTGCGGCAAGCCCGCACTGGAGGAACACGTGGGTATTCGCAGCGGGGCGAAGCTTCGACGGTCAAGCGCATCGGCGAGAGCTGGTTACCGCGTTAGTCGAATCTATTGACGCGGACGCGTCGTACAGGTTGGGTGGCGTGATTCCGGCCGCACCTCGCCTGGCGCTCGACCTCATCGACGACGGCATGGCGAAGTCGTTTCCAGGACTTCGACGGCGACTTTTCGCTCTCGCGAGTCGAGTGCTAGATGAACCCTGGATGGTTGACCTTCCAACCGTTGCGAGGTCGCTTGTGCATTACGCGCAGACCGGAGATGACGAACGCAATGAGACCGCCGATTCAATCCGCGACGCGTTGGTTAGGTCGGTGACGTCCGAAGAGCGGGCGCTCGAGTTGTTGAACATCCTTCCGGGCACCCTGGATGAGTTAGAAGCGGACGTTGCCGTTCGAGGGTTGGCTGCAATTCGAAAACGCCCGGAGGATGGCGATCCGCCGTTCGCTGACCTAGCTGCGGGATGGGCCAACTTTGATGAAGAAATCGAAACAGCTCCCGTTGATGATTTGGAGCTCATTGAGCTTCGAAGTATCGCGACGATAGTGAAATCGAGCCAAGCGGTCGAGAGAGCCGCCGACAAGGATGTCTCAGCGATCTCGGATGTGTTGGAGAAACCAGCGCTTGCTAAGACCCTTGATGTTGCGCTGCACCGAATTGTCCCCAACGAGCCTGCACTTTATCGATTCCTCGCGGAGGAGGTCGTTGACCCCATCGTGAGAAGACCATCAACGCAGCTCCTGCGGAAGCTGGTGAACGAAGATCTCTAGTTGCTAGATAGTGACGGTTTCACCGTGAAAGCTCGCTCATACCGGATCGTCTTTTGCAGAGGCGGCGACACCCCACCCGGCTGAGCCGAGGTAAATCTCGAGTTGGCTGATCCGTCGTTTGATGTCGTCGATGCGGAATTGCTGGTCGTCGAGAATGGCCTGGTTGTCCGGGTTAGCGGGAGACTCTTGCCATTCTTTGATCTCGTCCATCCGGGGTCGGAGCTCGAGCCGGCGCAACTCTCGTCGCGCGGCGAGCAGTTCACGGAACGCTTCTAGCTGGGTGCGTTCGCTGAGTTCGTCGGCGCTTAGCGCTCGGTAGCTGCCGTCGGTAAGGCCAGATACCCACGCGTCGAATTCAGCCACCGACATGCCCGCGACGGTGGGAGAGATGTTGGGCAGGTCGAGGTGCTCATGTGGCGATCCGAGCGGGGCAAGGATGAACAGCGGCGAGAGCTTAAGCGCCGCCGCAATGTTCAGAAGCTGGGCGACCGCTAGGTCGTTCTTTCGACCGGCCTCGATGTTCTGAAGGATCGAACCGGTCACCGAATCGCCGGGTATTGCAGCGGCAAGTTCCTTGGTGCTTTTGAAGCCGCGCATCTTCCTGGCTGCCGCGATGCGGGCACCGACGCTGGTCGCTGTTCTGAAGTCTGCCACCTCGACAGCGTATCGCCGTGCCGAGTGTGAGCATGATGACCATTTCCAATATCAGTGTTAAAACAACACAAAAAGAAGAACAAAAGTGTTAAAAAAGCGATAACCTCAAACCATGCAAAACAGCACTTTAGTACTTCGCCAGCTCGTTCGTCGTGCGCGAAGGGGTGAACGAAGGCTCGATGGCTCTTTATCCCTGTCCCACCGCTGCTGCCGCGCGTTGCGCGCTTCCCAACCCCTCACACTCACCAGTTCATGGGAGGGGTTGGGAAGTAAAGCAGCAGCGGTGGGACAGGGATAAAGAGAAAAGAAATAAAAGAAGAGAAACAAGAGACAAGTTCGAGACCGTACGAGCACCAAGAAAGAGAGATCAGGGGAGCGACGAGATGGTGTTGGTGACGGCACGAGATGAGCAGATGATCGAATGGCTGAAGATCGTCCGGGTCACGGATATGGAGTCGATCAGGTTCGCACTGGCAGCGTTCGCTGACGCGACAAAGCCAGTCACCTGCGTCGCGCGCAGCAATGGGTCGCACGCCTGGGCGAACTGGGGCTCGTCGAGAAAGATCGCCTCACGCTGCAGGACGGGTCCGCGATCTGGGCAACCCAGCGCGCAACCGGGATGCGGCCGCTGAACCTCCTAGGACAGACCTTCCGGCACGAGGTCGCTGTGGCCTCTGCCTCGGCACGGTATCTCTTCAACGGATGGTCGTGGGCTCGGGATCGGAAGGCATCGAGCTATCACGACCACCAAGCCGACGGCATCGCCACCCGAGGCGATGAGACCGAGTTGGTCGAGGTCGAGCTGACCCCGAAGGCAATCGAACGGTACGCGCCGATCGTCAACAGCCACTCGTGGCGCATGAGTCGTGAAGGCGTCACCCGCGTCGTGTATCTCTGCACGGCGGACGCGACACGGATGGTGCAGGCGCGAGGCCGACAAGCTCCTGTTCCGTGATGACAAGTCGCTGATCGTTACGATCACCGCCTTCGACAAACGCGGCACTTGGATCGACACTTCCGGACGGTTTCCCGAAGTGTGGACCTCCACGCCAACCGAACAAGCCAACGCGAACGAGATCCTCGAGTCGCGCGTCATCCGCGCACGCTCAGTCGACGGCGAGCGTCTGGTCCCAACCGACCGACTCTTCTGAAGCCGTCATGCCAAGCATCCGACCCTACGAGACGACGGACGGTCGCCGGTATCGTGCTCGGTACTGGGATCCCGCTCATCATCAGCGAGAGAAGCGTGGATTCAGAACCAAGAAGGAGGCCGAAGAATTTCTCGCCGGAGTCACCGTTCGTACCGCGCGCGGTGAGTACGTTGATCCTGCCGCTGGCCGTGTCACGGTCGGAGAGCTGGGAGTCGCGTGGCTTGCGAATCGACCGCATCTGAAACCGTCCACGTGGCACTCGCTGGAGGTGGCGTGGCGGGTCCACGTACTTCCTGTTTGGGGCAATCGACGCGTCGTTGAGATTCGCTACTCGGAGGTCCAGGCCTGGGTCGGATCGCTCAGCGCGCGAAAGAGCGCAACGACTGTGAAACGAGCGCACGGAATCCTCGCGAGCATTCTCGATGTCGCGATGCGCGACCACCGAATCGGAAGCAACCCCGCACGCGGTGTGATGCTGCCACGAAAGGTTCCAAAGCCACGGGCGTACCTCACTCTCGATCAGGTCGAGTTGCTCGCATCGAACGTGGGGGAGCACTCGACGCTCGTCTATCTACTCAGCTACACGGGACTGCGCTGGGGCGAAGCAACGGCAATCCACATCCGAAGCATCGACACCGCGCGACGTCGAATCCGTATCGATGAGAACGCAGTTCGAGTCGGAACGGCCATGGCAATCGGGACGCCGAAGACGCACGAAACACGTTCGGTCCCCGTGCCAGGTTTCCTGCTCGAAAAGATCGTGCTCGCGCTCAAAGGGAAAGGCTCCAGAGGATCTGCTTTTCGGGTTCGCGAACATTCATCTGCTGCGACCGCATACTTGGCACGGGTGGTTCGCTCGAGCGGTCGAGCGAGTCGCGCGTCCGACCCGACATTTCCCAAAGTGACCATCCACGACCTCCGACACACGGCCGCGAGCCTCGCCATCAGTGCCGGAGCGAACGTCAAGGCGGTCCAGCGAATGCTCGGTCATGCGTCAGCGGCGATGACGCTCGACACCTACGCCGATCTGTTCGACGACGACCTGGACGCAGTTCCGACCGCCTCGACGTGTCCGGGCGAAGAAGATCTCGAACGAGAACTGACGCGGGCAGACGCGGCCGCAAACGCGCGGCTTATGAAGTTCGACGGATATCCGCCGGGACGATTCCGCCTGCCATTAGAGCGCTTCCGCATCATTGGCGCCCTGCGTACGAGTCGAAGACGTTTATACCGTACATTCGGATGAAGCCGAGAACAGTTCGAGTTAGCACAACGAGAGTCGCGCAATAACCAGTGCCCACGCGAGCCCCGAGGCTTACAATGGTGGTGTCGCGTTAGAGACGCACTCACCGAAAAAAGACAAATCGCATTCACGAAATTCAAAAACGCTTCAATCAGATCAAGTAAAAAAGCAAAAGCAAAATAGCCATCGCATAATCGCAAACAGCTCATCGCATAAAAATCAAGCACATCGAATAACGCCTGAACCAAAAAATCTCAAAGCTAAAAGTCAAAGCAAAGCAGCAGTCAGCGGCAGGTTTAGTCCTCGTTTTTTCGCTGTTTTTTTGTGCCCTGAGGAGGGCTCGATGCTTGATCACAACGTCCCTACAAACAAGTACGACGTGAAGGTGGCTCGTCACAACTCGCGCAGCAGGATCATTGTTGCCGCGATCGCTGGATTCGTTGCAATCGCCCCGGTCGTGCTTTTGATGATCTTCCACGCGTCCGGTTAACCACAGCTCTAGCGGGGACCCGCGAAAGAGGTCTACTTTTGCGTGGAGTTGAGGGGCAGACTGTGAATGTGAACAGCATGCGGTGGAACTGGCTTGTTCTGGTTTTAGGTGGCGTGATCGCACTTCTCATCGGCACCGCAGGGGTTGTCGTGGGAGTGCTTTAAGATCCACCAACCAGCCGGTTATTTTTTTCA
>CAVTXB010000003.1:0-57490 GCA_963738535.1 uncultured Actinomycetota bacterium | reverse complement strand
TCATCGTGCGCACGGCCGCCGAGGGCGCGACCGAGGAGCAGCTCACGCTCGACGTCAACCGGCTCACCAGCCAGTGGGCCGAGATCAGCCGGCTGGTCGAGACCCAGCAGGCGCCCGTGCTGCTGCACTCCGAGCCCGACCTCCTGGTCAAGATCGTTCGGGATGTCTTCAACGAGGACTTCCAGAAGCTCGTCATCTCGGGTGAGGATGCCCAGGCCACGATCGAGAGCTACCTGCGCTCGGTCGCTCCCGACCTGCTCGACCGCGTGCAGACCTACGACGAGCCCGGCGACGCGTTCGACACCTATCGCATCAGCGAGCAGATCGAGAAGGCGCTCGACCGCAAGGTCTGGCTGCCGTCCGGCGGTTCGCTCGTCATCGACCGCACCGAGGCCATGACGGTCGTCGACGTCAACACCGGCAAGTTCGTCGGTTCGGGCGGAAACCTCGAAGAGACCGTCACCAAGAACAACCTCGAGGCCGCGGAGGAGATCGTTCGCCAGCTTCGACTGCGCGACATCGGCGGCATCATCGTCGTCGACTTCATCGATATGGTGCTCGAGTCGAACCGTGACCTCGTGCTGCGCCGGCTCGTCGAATGCCTCTCGCGCGACCGCACCAAGCACCAGGTCGCCGAGGTCACCTCGCTCGGCCTCGTGCAGATGACGCGCAAGAAGCTCGGTCTCGGGCTGCTCGAGTCGTTCAGCGAGCCGTGCGAGCACTGCGCCGGCCGCGGCATCATCGTGCACCACGACCCGGTGACGCGTCACCGCCAGACCGCCCAGCCGCCCATCGAGGGCAGCAGTCGGCGTCGCGGTCGCGGCGGCAAGGGTCCGGCGTCCGGTGGTTCGGCATCCACGGCTCCCCGCAGCGGCGCCAGTGCGCCGACGAACGGTACGCACGCGATCACCGAGGACGTGCGCAAGGCGCTCGCCCAGGTGGCCGCGAGCACCGTTCATGCGGAGCACGCGGATCACTCGGACCACGCCGATCACGCGAATCACTCCGACAGCGCCTCACACGTAGAGGATGCTGCGCAGCGCTGACGTCAGCAGAGCACCGACGTTCAGAGCACCGACGTTCAGAGTGCCGACCGCAGACCGCTCCGGCCCCGATCGAGTCCGAGCTCGCCTCGGTCTTCGACCTCCCGGTGACCCGCGCACCGCGCACGTCAGCGGCGCGTCAGCACCAAAGACGCGGAAGACCTGCTCGGCTCCGTGCTCGACGCGCTTCCCGAGCCCAAGCAGCCCGGCCAGGGGCGCTCGCGCGTCTCGCGTCGTGCGACCAGCACGGGCTCCGGCATCATCACGTCGGGTCCGGCGGAGTAGTCTTCCTGCAGCCGGCCGTCCTTGTGGGCGGTCGGCTCGCTAGTGTGAGCACATGACGAGAACTCGGATTGACGCTGACCGCCGCAGCGCTTATCACGGCTGCGCTGGTTGCCCAGGGCATCGTGCTGGGGCTGTGGAGACCGGGTTCGCCATTGCTCGCGTTCGGCACGCAGCCTGAGCCAGATCGTCGGCATGACCCTGTTGCTGGTCGTTGCTGGTTCAGCTGCTGCACTACGCCGCGTTCGGTCTCGGCGTGTATGCTCGCATCCGTTACGTCGCGCACCGGTCGGCCGCACGACGTCGTGGCGACAGACGATCATCCGCGGCGTCATCGCGACCGATCGTCGGCGCGCTCGCGGCCCTCGTCTTCGGCGCGATCGTGAGTCTCATTGCCGCCGTCACGATCGGCGCCGTACCCGTTCGGCCAGTCGCTGAACTCGCAGTTCGACCGCGTCGACGTTCCAGTACGGTCTCCAGAACATGCTCGCCGGGCGCTCTCGACGCCGCTCATCCAGTGGCTGCCGATCACCGTGCTCGGGATGCGTGTTCCTGCGGAGGCTGTGGCTGACCGCGGCGCGATCCGGCAGCCGGCTCAGCACCGAGCGCTACAGACCGCGCTTCTGTCGCTGGCGTGACCCGCAGGCCGCTCGCCTGCAGGCGCTCCACCATCTCGCGCACACCCACCGGCTGCGGCGCCCAGCGCCACCAGCTCGTGCCACTTGCGCTCGGGCACGTCGTAGTGGTCGTGGTCGAAAGCGCGCCGGGGGATGCCCGCGCGCTCGGCGAACGTCGTGCAGCTCATCCAGCGACGAGTCGCTCACGATGTGCGCCCACAGCATGTCGTGCGCCGGCCAGATGGGCTGGTCGATGAGCACGGTCATGCTCCATCCTGCCGACTAGCCCCGACGAGATTGGGACTTGTGCGCCGTTCGTAGGGCCCCGGAATGGCGGTATCGCCTGATCTCATGGGAATGGGGGCGGCGCGCGCGTTTGACCCAACGCCGCAAAACCACGTACTATTGACCCTTGGTGTGTGCTGGGCTGAGCCCGCTGATCAACACCAACAGCTTCTCAAGACATTCGTCTTCTCTAACAAAGGGTTTCTCGTGGTTTACGCAATTGTGCGCGCCGGTGGTCGGCAGGAAAAGGTCGAGGTCGGCACTGTTGTCGTGCTCGACCGCATCAAGGCCGACAAAGATGGCAACATCGAGCTCGTTCCCGTGCTGCACGTCGACGGCACCACCATCACCCACGACGCCAAGGCGCTCGCGAAGATCAAGGTCGTGGCCGAGGTCGTCGGCGACGAGCGCGGCCCGAAGATCGTGATCCAGAAGTTCAAGAACAAGACCGGGTACAAGAAGCGCCAGGGCCACCGCCAGGAGCTCACCCGCGTCAAGATCACCAGCATCAAGTAATTCTTTTCAACTTCGCAAAGGGAGCTGAAACCACATGGCACACAAAAAGGGCGCAAGCTCCACTCGTAACGGTCGCGACTCCAACGCGCAGTACCTCGGCGTCAAGCGCTTCGGCGGCCAGGTCGTCAAGTCGGGCGAGATCATCCTTCGCCAGCGCGGCACCCACTTCCACCCCGGCGCCAACGTCGGCCGTGGCGGCGACGACACGCTGTTCGCCCTGGCTGCCGGTGCGGTCGAGTTCGGTACAGAAGGGCGGCCGCAAGGTCGTCAACATCGTGGTCCCGGCGGAGTAACCGCCCCGACAACCACCAGCTTTTCGACAGGGGCGAGCTTCGGCTCGCCCTTGTCAGTTTCAACCACAGTCCACGCACGGCAAGGAGCAATCGTCATGGCAACTTTTGTTGACCAGGTGACGCTGCACCTCCGCGCCGGCCACGGCGGCAACGGCTGCGTTTCCGTTCGTCGCGAGAAGTTCAAGCCTCTCGCCGGCCCGGATGGCGGCAACGGCGGCAACGGCGGCGACATCGTGCTCGTCGCCGACCCCCAGGTCACGACGCTGCTCGGCTTCCACCGCGCCCCGCACCGCCGTTCCGACAACGGCGGCCCGGGCATGGGCGACCATCGCGCCGGGCGCGCACGGCGAGGTCATGGAGCTCGCCGTTCCCGTCGGCACCGTCGTGCACGACGCCGACGGCGAGACGCTCATCGACCTCGACGCTCCCGGCATGCGTTTCGTCGCTGCGCCGGGCGGCCAGGGCGGCCTCGGCAACGCCGCCCTCGCCACCACCAAGCGCAAGGCTCCCGGTTTCGCGCTGCTCGGCACGGACGGCTTCGAGGGCGACGTCCACCTCGAGCTGAAGACCGTCGCCGATGTCGCGTTCGTCGGCTACCCGTCGGCCGGCAAGTCGAGCCTCATCGCCGCCATCTCCGCCGCCAAGCCGAAGATCGCCGACTACCCGTTCACGACCCTGCACCCGAACCTCGGTGTCGTCCAGGCGGGCGAGGTGCGCTACACGGTCGCGGATGTTCCCGGGCTGATCGAGGGCGCCAGCGAGGGCAAGGGCCTCGGGCTCGAGTTCCTGCGCCACGTCGAGCGCTGCACCGCGCTGCTGCACGTGCTCGACTGCGCCACCCTCGAGCCCGGCCGCGACCCGATCAGCGATCTCGACGTCATCCTCGGCTGAGCTCGCGGCGTACCCGGTGCCGGAGGGCCAGCTGCCGCTGCTCGAGCGCCCGCAGCTCATCGCGCTCAACAAGATCGATGTTCCCGAGGGCCGCGAGCTCGCCGACTTCGTTCGCCCTGAGCTCGAGGCCCGCGGCTACCGCGTGTTCGAGATCTCGGCTGTGTCGCGTGCAGGGCTGCGCGAGCTCACGTTTGCCCTGGCCGAGGTGGTCGAGGCCGACCGCGCGGCGAAGGCGCTCGAGGTCCGCAGCTCCGCGCATCGTGCTTCGTCCGCGGGCGGTCAACGAGGTCGACTTCGTCGTTCGCGTCGAGGGCGGCACCTACGGCGACGTCTACCGCGTGCTCGGCACCAAGCCGCAGCGCTGGGTGCAGCAGACCGACTTCAACAACGAGGAGGCCGTCGGCTTCCTGGCCGATCGCCTCGCCAAGCTCGGCATCGAGACCGAGCTGTTCAAGAAGGGCGCGGTGGCCGGTTCGACCGTCATCATCGGCCCGGGCGACGGCGTCGAGTTCGACTGGGAGCCCACGCTCACCTCGACGGCCGAGCTCATGATGGCGCCGCGCGGCACCGACCCGCGCCTGCTCAACGACCCGCGCCCGACGCATCCCGACCCGCCGCCAGAACTACCTCGAGCGCATGGATGCCAAGGCCGCCGCGCGCGCCGAGCTCGAGGCCGAGCGCGAGGCCGGCATCTGGAACGACGACGAAGGCTTCGTGGTCGTAGGACGAGGCACGCAGCGAGAACCGACGACGAGAGCGACGCCGGTGAGTGACGTTCGCTACGCGCGCGGACATCCCGCGCGCATCCCGCATCGTCGTCAAGGTCGGCTCGTCGTCGATCAGTGGCGCCAACGCCGGCCAGATCGGCCCGCTCGTGGATGCGCTCGCCAGCGCCCACGCGCGCGGCACCGAGGTGGTGCTCGTGTCGTCCGGCGCGATCGCGACCGGCATGCCGTTCCTGAAGCTCGACGCCCGGCCCACCGACCTCGCCACCCAGCAGGCCGCGGCCGCCGTCGGCCAGAACCTGCTGATCTACCGCTACCAGGAGAGCCTGCGCCGCTACGACGATCGTCGCCGGCCAGGTGCTGCTCACCGGCGGCGACATGGAGAATCCGGCCCACCGCAGCAACGCCCAGCGCGCCATGGAGCGCCTGCTCGGGCTGCGCATCCTGCCCATCGTCAACGAGAACGACACGGTCGCGACGCAGGAGATCCGGTTCGGCGACAACGACCGGCTTGCGGCGCTCGTCGCCGAGCTCATCGACGCCGACCTGCTCGTGCTGCTCTCCGACGTCGATGCGCTCTACACGAGGCCGCCGCACGAGCCCGGCGCCGAGCGCATCACCGAGGTGCCGTTCGGCGACGAGCTTCGGCCGGTCACGTTCGGCGACATCGGCTCGGCCGGCGTCGGCAGCGGGGGAGCGGGCACCAAGGTCGCCGCCGCCCGACACGCCGCGGCAGTCGGCACTCCGGTGCTGCTCGCCGAGACCGGCAGTGCCATCGACGCGCTCTGCGGGCGCCGACCTCGGCACCTGGTTCGCGGCCGCTGCCGCCCGCGCTCTAAACTTGGCGCATGCCTGAGACCGCTGTCGCCGCACCGCGACGTTCGTCGAGAAGCTCGAGGCCAGCCGCGCCGCCGCCCGCGTCCTCGCGACCGTCGACCACCGCGCAGAAGAACCGCGCGCTGCACGCCATCGGCGCGACCATCCTGCGCAACGCCGACCGCATCCTGCCCGCCAACGAGCTCGACCTCGCGAACGCGCGCGAGAACGGCATGAGCGAGGGGATGCAGGACCGCCTGCGCCTCGACTACCGCCGGCTCGAGGCGCTCGAGGCGGCCGTGCTGCAGATCGCGTCGCTCGACGACCCGATCGGCGAGATCGATCCGCGGCAGCCAAGCTGCCCAACGGGCTTCGGCATCAGCCAGGTGCGCGTTCCGTTCGGCGTCGTCGGCGCGATCTACGAGGCCCGCCCCAACGTCACCATCGACATCGCCGCGCTCGCGCTCAAGAGCGGCAACGCGGTGGTGCTCCGCGGCGGTTCGGCCGCCGAGAACACCAACCGCGTGCTCGTCGACCTGCTGCAGGGCGCCCTCGTCGAGGAGGGCCTGCCGCCCGAGGCCATCCAGACCATCGACGAGTTCGGCCGGGACGGCGCCCGCGACCTCATGCAGGCGCGCGGCTACGTCGACGTGCTCATCCCACGCGGCAGCGCGCAGCTCATCAACACCGTCGTCACCGAGTCGAAGGTTCCCGTCATCGAGACCGGCGCCGGCGTCGTGCACGTCTACCTCGACGAGTCGGCGGATGAGGCGACCGCCGTCGAGATCGTGCACAACTCGAAGGTGCAGCGCCCGAGCGTCTGCAACGCGCTCGAGACGCTGCTCGTGCACGAGTCGGTCGCCGCGCGGCTCCTGCCGCCCGTGATCTCGCGAGCCTGCGCGAATCCGGCGTGACCATCCACGGCGACGAGCGCACGCGCGCGATCTTCGCCGGATGCCGTGCCCGCGACCGACGAGGACTGGTCGACCGAGTACATGTCGCTCGATCTCGCGGTGAGGGTCGTCGCCGACCTCGACGAGGCGATGGAGCACATCCACCGCTACTCGACCCATCACACCGAGTCGATCATCACGAACGATCTCGCGCGCGCCGAGCGTTTTCTCGCCGAGGTCGACTCCGCGGTCGTCATGGTCAACGCCTCGACCCGGTTCACCGATGGCGGCGAGTTCGGCTTCGGCGCCGAGGTCGGCATCTCGACCCAGAAGCTCCACGCCCGCGGGCCCGATGGGGCTGCCCGAACTGACCAGCACCAAGTGGGTTGTGCGCGGCTCGGGCCAGGTGCGCGGTTAGACTTTCACTGTCCCCGAACGGAGAAATCGCATGCACGAGCTCGTGAACCTGATCACAGCGACGAACGTGCTCGCTGACACCAAAGTGCCGATCATCTTCCCGCCCTACGTGGTTCGCGCATCATCGCCGGCGTCATCTTCCTGTTCTTCGGCGTCGTCACGTGGACCTACCGTGATGTCGCCAACCGTCACGCCCACAAGGCGGCGACCGCAGTACCACGACGACCACGAGCACGGTTCACGCGGGCCCACACCAGTAACCCATGACCGACAACGTCGTCGAGACCATGGGATTGCCAGAGGACTCTCGAGCGGTCGCCGCGCCGCCGCATCGGCGTCATGGGCGGAACCTTCGACCCCATCCACAACGGCCACCTCGTGGCCGCCAGCGAGGTGCAGCAGCATTTCGATCTCGACGAGGTGCTGTTCGTTCCCACCGGGCAGCCGTGGATGAAGCCCGCCGTGACCGAGAGCGAGCACCGCTACCTGATGACAGTCATCGCGACGGCGGCGAACCCGAGGTTCACGGTGAGCCGGGTCGACATCGACCGGGATGGCCCCACCTACACGATCGACACGCTGCGCGACATCCGCAGGCTGCATCCGGATGCCGACCTCTTCTTCATCTCGGGAGCGGACGCCATCGCCCAGATTCTCGACTGGAAAAACGTCGACGAACTGTGGTCGCTTGCCCATTTCGTGGCGGTTTCCCGGCCCGGACACGACCTGGTTATTAGCGCATTGCCTGCCCAGGAGGTAAGCTCGCTTGAAGTTCCCGCGTTGGCAATTTCGTCGACCGATTGCCGGAGCAGGGTAAGCCGGGGCTTTCCGGTCTGGTATTTGGTCCCCGATGGTGTTGTTCAGTACATCTCAAAACACCATTTGTATCGGAGTATCGCATGACCACATTCCAGGATCCGCCACCGCATTCGCGGCGCGCGGTCCGGCAGAGTGAGCGCGGCGAGACAGCCGCGGCAACACCCGCCGAGGGCACCCCCTACACGTTCGACCCGGCGTCAGAGGGCGCCGCTTCCGCTCCGCAGGCGACGGCAGCGCCCGTCGCGCCGCCGAGTGGTCGTCGCGCGCAGCTTCCGGCTGCCACCCACTACGAGCAGTACCCCGGCTTCGAGCCGCTCACGTACTCGACCCAGGGCCGGGTTGCGCCGCCGAGCGATGAGCTGGCGGCGCAGCAGCACCCTGCGTCGGCTCCGGCGCCACTCCCGTCTGCACCCCAGGCCGCGGTACCGCTGCCTGTCTCAGCGCAGCTGCCGGGCGCGCAGCCGTCAACTCCGCAGCCGTCGCCGTCCGATTCGGACTCCGCCTTCCGCGTGCGCGATTTCAGCCCCGAGGGTGGGCGTCGAGCACTGCGCCAGGCGCTGGGCGCCCCGCTGACCACCTCGTCGTCGTATCCGGGCCCGAGCCAGGTTCCGCAGGTCGACCTCGATTACCACACGCAGGCCGCGGCACCCGCTCACGTTGCGTCGCCTCCTTCGCAGCTGGATGACGGCTTGAACCACACTCTCACTCGTCGCGAGTTGCGCGAGATGCGCGCTGCGGCGGAGCAGCAGGCGCCGCCGTTGCAGCTTCCGGAGCCGATCGACACTCTTCTCAACTCCGGTCCGATCCAGATTCCGTCGCTGGCTCCGCCGCCCGGTCAGTCGCAGGCTCTTGCGGAGGCCATGGCCGAGTTCGACATGCTGACGCGCGCCCGTCGTGAGGCGGAGTCGCGTGCCCGTGATGCACAGGTGGCAAGCCTGGCGACGCCGATCATTCCCGTGCAGCAGCCTGCCGTGCAGCAGGCGCCGGTGCAGCCGCAGCCTCCCGTCCAGGCGCAGCCTCCAGTGCAGGAGCAGCCCAGCCAGCCTCCGGTGCAGCAGCAGCCAGTGCAGCAGCCACCAGTGCAGCAGCCACCAGTGCTGCAGCAGCCGATGCCCCAACAGCCGGTGCAGCTGGTGCCCCCGACCGCCGAGCCGTCCGCTCCGCAGGCCCCGGTCGCACCGCCCCACCTTGTGTTCCCACCCGTCTCGGTCGCCGAGCCGGTACTCGAGGCGGAAGTGGTCGATTCGGCCGTAGTCGATGCCGCTGCCGTGCCGCCTCGCATCGTTGCAGCTTCGGCGCCGCAGCCGATCGAACCGAACCCGGTAGCCTCGGCGCCGTCCGCGTGCGCCGGCTGCCGCGCAGCAGACTGCGCCCCAGCCCTCGGTGCTCACCACCCCCGTCTTCACGACCCCGGTGTTCTCCGATGCCCCGTCAGTTCAGGACGCCGAGCAGGACGAGCACGGTGGCCGCTCGCCCCGCGCCTCCAACCACTGGCGAGTGCAGGCGGCGAAAGAGGATGAGGGCCTTCCGCTCGATAGCACCCTCAGTCGCACGGTTGGGTCGAACACGTCGGCGATCACGACGAGCGCACTCGTTCTGCCGTCGGTGCCCCAGCCCGATGGAATTCTCGACCTCGCTGACATCGACCGGCGAGATCCTTGTCACCGGCTCGATCAACCTTCCGCGCAGCCTCGGTTCGACCGGTGCGCATCCCGACAGGGTCGACCACTCCGACTACGAGGACGATCCGCTCGACAGCCAGGTGGCCGCACCGGATTCCGCTCCGGTTCGCGCCATCCGTGCCGTCAGCACGAACACGTCGACTCGTGGCGTCATCGAGACCAAGCGCCCCCAGGGCAACCGCATGCTCACCGGTGTCATCATCGCGGCATCCGTTCTCTGCGTCGGCCTTGTCGGTCTTCTCGTGTTCGCTTTCGCCACCGGCAAGCTGTGACCCGGCCTGCGCTCACCCGCCGCACGCCTCCCGATCACCCAAGGAACCAGTGACTGCATCGAAACACGCCCTCGAACTCGTGACGGTCGCGGCGCACGCCGCTGACTCGAAGGGGGGCGAGGATCTGGTCGCGCTCGACGTGTCGGGTCCGCTTCCGCTCACAGATGTCTTTCTGCTCGTCACGGGTCGCAACGAGCGCAACGTGCTCGCGATCGCGGG
Source organism: uncultured Actinomycetota bacterium (assembly GCA_963738535.1). Lineage (GTDB taxonomy): Bacteria > Actinomycetota > Actinomycetes > Actinomycetales > Microbacteriaceae > Galbitalea. The sequence continues at coordinate 47,720 of CAVTXB010000003.1, read as the reverse complement.
CGAGGTCGAAGACAAGCTCATCGAGTCGGGCGCGAAGCCGCTTCGACGTGAGGGACGCCAGGAGGGCCGCTGGGTGCTGCTCGACTTCGGCGATCTCGTGGTGCACGTCTTCCACGAGGAGGACCGCATGTACTACTCGCTCGAGCGTCTCTGGAAGGATTGCCCGGCGATCCCGCTCGAGCTCGCTGTGTCTCGCGCCGCCGACTAGTCGCGCGATGCGACCACTCGCGCAATGAACTGGCCGACACTGCGTGGCGAACGGATGTCGCTGCGCCCGCCGCAGGCCTCCGACGCGGCACCGCTGCTGGGCATCCTCAGCGAGCCCGAGGTGTCGCGGTGGTGGGTCGGCTACACGGCCGATCGCGTGCGCGACGAGATCATCGAGTCGGGCAGTGCGCTGGTCATCGATATCGCTGGCGCAGTGCGCGGGGGCGATCTTTCTTTACCCGAACGAGGATCCCGAGTACCTGCACGTCGTCATCCACCTCTTTCTCGGCGCCGAGTGGTACGGCCACCGCTACGGTGCCGAGGCACTCTCCATCGCCATCGCGCACCTTGCCACTCTCGGGCATCATCGATTCACTCTCGACCCGAACGTGCACAACGCTGCGGCCATTCGAAGCTACGAACGGCTCGGATTCGTTCGTGTCGGAGTTCTTCGGCAATACCAGCTGCGTCCCGACGGCACGCACGACGACGGGCTGCTGATGGATCTCGTGCTCAGCGACTTTGCTGACGGGGTCGACTGGAGGCGCGGCTAGTTCGCCCCGTGCTCGTCTGACGCGTGCGCCACAAGGTCGAGCACCTGTGCCGAGAGTTGGGCGGCCACCAGCTCGAACGGTTCCATGCGACTGCTCGGCGCGACTGAGCACCACTGCGCCTTCTGTGCCGGCGATGAGGATCGCGGCGAAGCGGGCGGCATCCTGCTCGTCGAGGCCGCCCTCTCGCAGCAGTTCGGCGAGTCGCAGTCGCCACGTGCGGAAGACGGTCGCCGCGTGCTCGAGCAGGTCGGCCGAGTCGGTGGCGATTGTGACGGCGAGTACCGAGCATCCGGCCTTGAATTCTGAGCGCACCAGAACCTGGCGCCACATCCCGAGAAAGTGCGTCGTCACCTGCTCTGCGGAGGCGCCGGCGGAGCGATCGATGAGAGCGATGGCATGCGCCCCCGCGAGGTCGACGGCGGAGGCGATGAGCTGGTCTTTGCCCTGCGGGAAGTGGTGGTAGATCGAGCCGCGTGGGGCACCGGTGAGTTCAAGCACCCCAGAGAACGACGTTTCCTGCAGGCCGCGCTCGGCGAGCAGGCGCGCCGCACCGGCCACCATGCGTGCTCGGGTCTCACCGGCCATGGGTGCCTCCAGGTCGAGCGGTCGATTTGTATGATTGCCATCATAGCTTGACTATGACGCTCGTCATAGGGCAGACTCTGGACGTCGCCCAGCACGTTGCTCGGATGACCACGACTCACAAGGAGACCCCCATGCCCATGATCGACGTCTACGCGACCGCCGGAACTTTCACTGACAAGCACAAGCTCGCGATCGACCTCGCGACGACTGTGATGACTATTGAGGCGGTTCCCAACATCCCGATGTTCCGCGAGAACACCGCGGGGTTCGTGCATGACCTGGCGGAGGGCGACCTCTCGAACGTCAACGGCGACACCAACTATGTGCGGGTGCAGGTGCTGACGAATGCCGGTGCCCTGGACCGCGACAAGCAGCTCGCGGTCGTGGAGCAGCTGACGAACCTGATCGCGGAGGCGTCGGGCGATCCGACGATCGTCGAGCGCACCTGGGTGTTGCTGACGGAGGCCGTCGCGGGTGGCTGGGGCTTGAAGGGGCATGCGAACACCAACGATGAGCTCGTTGCTGCGGCGCGCGCGCAGATCGCGGAGTTGCAGGCAGCGAAGGCCGCCGAGTAGCTGGGCGTCGCGGCGCGGTTCGGCGCCCTATGCCGCGATCGGCGTCTGTGGGTACGTGCGATAGCTGCGTCCGGTGGGCGTCGTCCAGGTGAGCACGCCGGATCCGTCGGCGGCCTGGGTGACGGTCCACGCTGTTTCGCCCTTGAGGGTGTGGTGACCGGGGCAGAGGCACGCGAGATTGGCGGCATCGGTCTCGCCGTCGTACTGCCAGTCGAGCGTGTGGTCTATGTCGCTTCGGGCCGCCGCGATCGAGCAGCCCGGGAATCTGCAGGTGACGTCTCGTATCTCGAGATATCGTCTCAGTGCGCTGGGCACTTTGTAGCGTTTTCGCCCGACCGAGAGCACGACCCCGGTTTCGGGGTCGGTCAGGAGCCGCAGAAAGCTCTTCGCGCCCGCGGCGAGAATCCGTGCGGTGACCGGATCGATCGGCACCCAGCCGTCAAGCGTTGCGGGGCTGTCTGATTCACCCAGCAGTGTGAGTACGGGCACCGTGACGGCGACTTCCGCCGTGATGCCACGGAACCAGCGCACGAAGCTCTCATCGTCCTGCTCGTCGGGCACCACACCGAATGTCTGACCGTCGACCTCGGCCAGCAGAACGTGCGTCAGGATGTCGGCGCGACGCTGGTCGAGAGTGCGGTCATCCAGCGGGTCGTTCATTGCGCGCGCGGCGGTGGTGGCTCTGTTGAAGATCGCGTGGACGTGCACTGAGCTGCCGTGGAAGATGAGGTCGGACATGCCGTCGCGACCGTCGGCGACGGAAATGCCACGCTCCTCGAGGGCAGTCGTGTGGCGGGCGACGATGGTTTCGGGGGCGAGTTCTTCCCGGGTCTTTCGCAGAACTCGGGCGAACTTGGGGGGAGTGAGTCGATCACGGTCGCCGAGCAGGTGCGCGTCAAGCGCGCGATTCTCCAGGATCGCACGCGATTCGGGGTCGAGGCCGGCCGTCTCATCCACCATGATCGTGGCGTGACGCCATGAAATGTCGCCGTTGCCAAGGGCAGACATGGTCGCGGGAAGGGTCTCGACCAGCGCGCCAGACACACCGATCAGGTTTTCGGCGGCACGCTCGGAGATGGTCAGCAGGGCCGCGACCTCGGCGCGAAACGACCGTTCCGCGAGCACCGTCGAATTGAACCGGGCGCCAGCGCGCCCGGAGTCATCGCTGAGCGAGGCGCCCGCACGCCGCGGGGAGACCTGCTCGACGTGCGCCCGGTGGGCCAGATTCAGCGCCATCGCCCTCAACGCGGAAAGTCGGTTCAGCTCGCGATCGATACCCGCGACAACGTCGAGCATGTCGGAGGATTCGGCGTCATTCTCACGCGCCGGACGGGCATCCGCGGGTTCGAAGGTGGGGCCGTTTGCCATGCATCAATCCCACCAAAACCCGCCGACATCCGAGCGACTTATCCACAGAAATGGGCCATAATCGGCGAGATTTACCGAATCTTTTTTCGAATCTGCCCTCACCCGATCCAGGGACACGCGGTGAGATCGGGGAGCACGCCGGTCGGCGTAGCAATCGCGCGATCGGAGTGGCCCTTCCCGATCTTGTTGGTCGCAATACATGCCGCGACCGACGCAACTCCGACCTGGGACCCCTGCAACTCGAGCTGCCATTTCTCATCGACTCCCCGATATTCGGTCACATAGCAGCGATTGTCTGATCCGTCGGCGACGGCAGCGTCATCGACCGAGTATGACGGCACGATGCTGGTGGGCGGCACGTCGATCGGGTGCCCCAGTGCGCCCATACATCCCTCGTAGCGACTGAAGGCCGCCACATCCTCGTCCCTCGTGATGATTCCGTCTGAGAGCTCCTGCTTTTGCGCGCCGGACTCGACCAGCGTGGGGACCTTCGCCCAGGAGAGCCAAATCGCGAATCGCGCCGTACCGAGCCCTTTTATAGTGAGCGTGTGGTGACGTCCATTCGACACATCCACAAAACCGGCGCCCGTTGATGACGGTTCACAGTCTGGATAGGACTCGTATTGCTTCGAGTCGAGAAACCCCACGAACCTGCCGGCATCGATGCACACGAAGCCTTCGACGAGCCCGGTGGCGCCCGCGGGCATCGCGCCAAGGTCGATTGTCTGCATGCCAGCGCCAGTTCGCGCAATGGGCTGGCCCAAGGTTGTGCCGTCTTCCGTCCCCGCTTCGTATTTGGCTGCACCCTCCGCAGCAGCCAGGGCCGCGGAAACGTCCGGGTCGACCGTGGTCACTTGAGCCACGGCCCCGCCCGTGAGCGCACCGGCCAGCGCGAATGCCACCAGCGACCCGATTATGAGCCTCAGCGGCGGCCTCCGCCGCACGTACGGTCCGAGGTTTGCGGTGGCGACGAGCGCTTGTCGAAACTGGATCGCACGGTCGCTGGGCTGTTCTTCACTGTTCATTCGATGCCTCTTTCGCACGCGGTGGGGGAGCCAGGTGCCCGGCGAGGCGGGTCTTGGCCCGGGAGAGCCTGGACTTCACGGTGCCGACCGGCACTCCGAGGAGGCGCGCTGCTTCCTTCTCGCTGAGGTCTTCGAGCACGCACAGCGTGATAACGCGCTGGTCGGCGGCGGAGAGACGGCGCAGCGCGTCGTGGGCGTCAGTGCCGAACGTGTCGAAGTGGTGGTCGTCGGCGTGCGGGTCGGGCGGCAGCCGGCTGAGCATGGTGCGGTACCGTCGCGAACTGCGCGCCAAGTTTCGCGCCGAATTGGTTGCCGTCACGAGCAGCCAGGGAAGCATCGAGCCGTCGACGAACCGTACGGCGTCCGCGCGTCGCCACGCCTCGAGGAACGCGATCGACACGATGTCGTCGGCATCGGCTGTGACTGCAACCAGCCGGTAGCTGTGTCGGAACAGCCGCTGGCGATGGCGATCGAAGATGCGTCCGAACGCGTCGCCGTCGCCGCCGAGCGCTGCGGCCCAGTCGGCTTCGTCGTCGGGCGCGGTTGTCGCTGTCACCGTGGAAATCCTGGCATCACACTCTGTAGTGTCCGCTGGCTCCGCTTCGGTTCCATCCCCGCCGTTCAGCGGTCGCGCACGGCACCTTTGGACGGCCGCACAACGAACGTATCGGGCACGCCCAGCGCGTGCTCCGAGAAGGCGCCGTCGATGGCGACCTGGATGCGACTGACGTCGTCCCGTGCGACGAGGGCGATCGCGGACCCGCCGAACCCGCCGCCGGTCATCCGCGCACCGATCGCGCCGTTCTCGAGGGCCGTTTCGACCGCGAGGTCGAGCTCGGGCACCGAGATCTCGAAGTCGTCGCGCATAGACCGGTGCGATGCGTCGAGCAGTTCGCCGATGGATCGTCGGCCCCGTCGACTCGAGCGCCGCGACCGTGTCGAGTACTCGCTGGTTCTCGGTGACGACGTGGCGCACGCGGCGGAAGGTCACGTCATCCAGCACTTCGCGGGCACGCGGCAGGTCGTCGATGGCGACATCCCGCAGGGACTCGACCCCCAGCAGCGCCGCGCCGAGCTCGCAGGATGCGCGTCGTTCCGCGTACCCGCCGCTCGCGTGCTCGTGCTTGATGCCGGTGTCGATGATGAGCACCTCGAGTCCGGCCGCTTCGAGCCCCAGCGGGATGATGCGGTAGTCGAGGCTGCGGCAGTCGAGGAACACGGCGGAGTCCTGTTCGCCGAGCAGTGACGCGGACTGGTCCATGATGCCGGTGGGTGCACCGACCACCTGGTTCTCGGTCACCTGGGCGACGCGTCGCCAGCGTCTGCCGGTCGAGACCGAGCTGCCAGAGGTCGTTGAGTGCGAGAGCGACGGCGCTTTCGAGCGCGTGCGACGACGACAGGCCGGCACCGACCGGAACATCGGAGACGATGAAGATGTCGAGCCCGGGAACGGCGGCGAGGTCGGCACCGAACCGCGTGAGCGCCCAGGCGACGCCGAGCGGGTAGGCGGCCCAGCCGGTGAGGTGTTCCGGGCTCAGTTCTGCGAGCGGAATCTCGACGAGCTCGTCGGCGTAGGCGCTTCCGACCCGAGCGACCGGCTCGTCACGGGTGCCGACGGCGACCACGGTGCGGCGATCGATGGCGAATGGCAGCACGAATCCGTCGTTGTAGTCGGTGTGCTCGCCGATCAGGTTGACGCGCCCGGGTGCCGACCAGATGCCGTTCGGCGAGTAGCCGAAGACCTGCTCGAAGGCACCGGCGGCTTCGTCGCGGATGTCGTTCACGAGGCATCCGTGCGGGCGATCGCGTCGCGCAGAGCTGCAGCGGACGCCTCGGGCACGACATCGCCGATCCACGCCCCCATGGCCGATTCTGATCCCGCGAGGTACTTGAGTTTGTCTTCCGCGCGGCGCGGCGAGGTCAGCTGGAGCATGAGCCGAACCGTATCGCGTGCGACGTCGGTCGGGGCCTGGTGCCACGCCGCGATGTAGGGCGTGGGGGTCGAGTAGAGGGCGTCGACGCCGCGCAGCAGCCGAAGGTAGAGCGTGGCGAGCTCGTCGCGCTCGTCCGCCGTGGTGGCGGCAAAATCGGGCACGTGGCGCAGTGGGAGCATGTGCACCTCCAGCGGCCAGCGTGCAGCGAAGGGCACGAAGGCGATCCACTGCTTGCCGCGAAGGATGACCCGTTCCGAGGCGCTCTCGAACTCGAGGATGCTCGCGAACAGGTCTCCCTCGAACCGGTCGATCGAGTCGAGCAGTCGCTGCGTTCGCGGCGTGATGTAGGGGTACGAGTAGATCTGGCCGTGCGGATGATGCAGCGTCACGCCGATCGCCTCGCCTCGGTTCTCGAACGGGAACACCTCGCGCACGCCGGGTAGTGCGGAGAGCGCCGCGGTGCGGTCGGCCCAGGCCTCGATGACCGTGCGCGCCCGCGACGGCGTGAGGCCGGCGAAGGAGCCGGTGCTCTGCGGGCTGAAGCAGACGACCTCGCAGCGTCCGATTGCGGGGAGTGAGCGCCCGATGCCGATGCTGGTGAGTTCGTTGTCGGTGTAGCCGCCCGACAGGTCGGGCCCGAACGAGGGCGACCGGTTCTCGAACACGACGACGTCGTAGTTGTCGGGTATCTCGGACGCGTTGGTCGACGTCGTCGGTGCGAGCGGGTCCCGGTCGGTCGGCGGAAGGAAGACGCGGTTCTGGCGCGCCTGGGCGATGGAGACCCAGTCGCCGGTCAGCGGATCCTGCCGCATGACCGGTGTGTCGGGTCGGGGGTCGAGCGTGCGGGCGTCCGCTGCGCGTTCCGGGAGCGAGTGCGGTGTCTGCGTCGTCGAAGTAGATGAGCTCGCGCCCGTCCGCCATGCGGTGCTCGTGTTTGGTGATGGGGGGCATCGATCTCCTGTCGCTTTCTAAATCGCAAGCCAGAATGCCGCAATTGACAAGAAAACACAAGTAATCAACAATTAACCCATGTATACCGAGCTCGACCTTCCCGCGGCGGTGCGTCGCGACCGGATCGTCGCCCTCGTCGAACAGCAGGGCTTCGTGCGAGTGGCCGATCTCAGCGACCGGTTCGGCACCAGCGAGGTGACCACCCGCGCCGACCTCGACGCGCTCGCCAGGGCGCTCGTCGTGCAGCGCATCCACGGCGGAGCGATCGCCCTGTCCGCAACGCCGGCGCCCGAGATGCCGTTCGAGCAGACGTCGCTGTCGGCAGCCGACCAGAAGCGCAGCATCGGAGTCGCGGCCGCCGCTCTCGTGCAGTCCGGCCAGGCAGTGGTGCTCGACGTGGGAACGACCACCGCGGCGATCGCGACGGCGCTTGCTGGCCAGGGCAGACCTGCACGATGTGGTCGTGATCACGAGCGCGCTCAACATCGCGCTCGCGCTCGAATCCGCCATCCCGCGCTTCACGGTCATCGTGACCGGCGGCACACTCCGCCCGCTCCAGCACTCGCTGGTCGACCCGCTCGCCGGCGCGGTGCTCGAGCACATCCACGCCGACCTCGCGTTCATCGGCTGCAGCGGAGTCGACGCCGTTGCCGGCGTCACCAACGTCAACCTCCCCGAGGCGGACGTGAAGCGCCGGATGCTCGCTTCCGCGGCTCGCGCCATCGTCGTGGCCGACGGTTCGAAGCTGGGGGTCAGCGCACCACAGTCGCGTCGCAGCCATCACCGACATCGGCGGACTGATCACCAGCCGGGATGCCGACCCCCGCGAGGTCGAGCGACTGGAGAGTGCCGGCCTTGCTGTCACACTCGCCGCATAGCGCGTGCCGCGGCGCGTCACAGCATCGGTTGTTAGCTTTGGCTGCACTATTCGCAAGGAGAATCATGTCGTGGTTAGTCACCGGCGGCGCCGGCTACATCGGCGCCCATGTGGTGCGCGCGCTGCAGGACGCCGGCCTCCAGCCGGTGGTGCTCGATGACCTGTCGACCGGGTTCGAGAGCTTCGTGCCCGACGGCCGTGCCGTTCGTGCAGGGCGAGCATCCTTGACGGCCAGGCCGTGCTGGGCGCCATCGACGCAGCACAACGTCACGGGCGTCATCCACGTGGCGGGCTACAAGTACGCCGGCGTTTCGGTGCAGCGCCCGCTGCACACCTACGAGCAGAACGTCACCGGTACCGCGACGCTGCTGGCCGCGATGGCGGATCGGGGCGTCGACCGGATCGTCTTCTCGTCGAGTGCGGCCGTCTACGGTACGCCAGACGTCGACCTCGTCACCGAGCAGACGCCCTGCGCTCCGGAGTCGCCCTACGGTGAGTCGAAGCTGATCGGGGAGTGGCTGCTGCGCGACCAGGCCGTCGCATCCGGGCTGCGTCACACCTCCCTGCGGTACTTCAACGTTGTCGGTTCGGGGGACCCCACCGTGTACGACGCCAGCCCGCACAACCTCTTTCCGCTGGTCTTCGACGCGCTGGTCGACGGTCGCACGCCGCACATCAACGGCAACGACTACCCGACCCCGGATGGCACGAACGTGCGCGACTACCTGCACGTCGCCGATCTCGCTGTGTCGCACGTGGCGGCTGCGCGCCGTCTCGAAGCCGGCGAGCCTCTCGAGCCGGCCTACAACCTCGGCAGCGGAGACGGGGTTTCGGTCGCCGAGATCATGGCGGCGATTGCGCACGCTACCGGCATCGACTTCACGCCCGAGATCGGCCCCCGCCGCGCCGGTGACCCCGCCCGCATCGTTGCGAGTGGCGAGCTCGCTGCGCGCGACCTCGACTGGCGGATGCGCCACACCCTCGCCGACATGGTGACGAGTGCCTGGCAGGCTCGCCTCGCCGCCGCGGCCTGATGCGCGGTCGGTCGTGCCGGTTGTGTAGTAATCTGTCGTAGTTGCCTTCGCGCCGATTGGCTCGAGACGATCCGGGGTCCATGGCGCAGCCCGGTAGCGCACCTGCATGGCATGCAGGGGGTCAGGGGTTCGAATCCCCTTGGATCCACATTTGTGGTGAGTAGTCGCGGCTAGTCGCGGCCGCGCAGCAGCGAAACCCGGAACGGCCGCAGTTCGCCGCGCGCAAAGCCGGCCTCGATGGCCGGGTCGCCGTCCATGATCGCCCGCGCCGCATCCTCGTCGTCGGCCTCGAAGATGGTGACACCCGTGTTGATGCGGCCGAGGGTCGGTCCCGCCAATATCAGGATGCCGTCGTGCCGCATGCGTTTGAGACGCTCGAAGTGGCGATCCCAGGCCTCGATTTCGGGCGGGGTCATGGTCTCGGCGAAGTACTCGCGGTCGGGATGCAGAAAGTAGATCCACTCGGCCATACCGACATTGTGCACCGGCGTGCATTCCCTGGGCGACACGGCGCCGACGTGGTCGACCGCCGCCACTCGCCGGCGCCGCACCGATCCCGTGTAAACCTGTAGGCATGCCATCGGTCACAACCACAGACGGGGTTCGACTCGACTACACGGAATCGGGTGCGCCATCCGGTCGTGCTGTCGTGCTGCTGGCCGGATTCAAGGCGGCCGCGACCACCTGGCTTTTTCAGGTTCCCGCGCTCGAGGCGGCCGGCTACCGGGTGCTGGCGGTCGACCTGCGCGGGCACGGCACCTCCGAGCGGCCCGACTTCGGGCACAGCATGGCGCGTCGAGGCGCCGATGTGCACGACGTGCTCGAGGCACTCGACCTGCGCGGCGTGGTGCTCGTTGGGCAGTCGATGGGTGGCAACACTGTGTGGGCCTACCTGCAGCAGTTCGGAGCGTCGCGCGTCGCCGGCGTCGTGATCGTCGACCAGACGCCCCAGATGCTGAACACCGCCGACTGGCCGCACGGTTTCTATGGGTACGACGAGACCAATGTGGACACGTACTTCGCTGCCGGCATCCCACCGACCGGCCACGGCACGCCGATCTGGCGGCGCGGACGTCGCCTGGGACGGCTGCTCAGGGCGCTGCGCTCCGCACCGAAGCAGTCACGCGAGTTGAACGCGGGGGAGCTGCAGTTGCTCTCGGATCACGCGCACAAGAACTGGCGACCCCAAATAGCGGATGTCGCGGTGCCCACTCTCTTCGTCGCCGGTGGCGAGAGCGAGGTGTGGCCCAGCAGCCACGCGGCCGCCGCGGCGGCGCTGACTGCGAAGGCGAGTTCGGCCGTCATCCCTCACGCCGGCCACGCCACGAACATCGAGCAGCCCGACGAGTTCAATCGCCTGGCCCTCGACTTCATCGCGACGTTGAAGTGACCAGGGGAGCAATGCGCTCGCGGTGATACTGCAGGGCGCGGTCGAATGCCGCGGTCGCGCGGTCGACATCGCCGCCGACGACGAGACCCACCTGGATGCCGTAGAAGGTCTCGATGAGCAGCTGGCCCTCCACTATGGCGTCCGCGTAGTCGAGCCCCAGTGCTACCAGTGTGTCGCGAGCGCGGTCGTGGAGCTCCTGGTGAACGACACGGGTGACGGAGTGGTCGGGAGCGGCCGCCTCGAGCATCTGAGCCTCGAACTCGAGTCGCTGCAGGGCGCGGTTGCGCGGAAACAGGGTGAGTTCGAACGTCTGGCGGAGTCCGTCGAAGTAGGTCTCGAGCGTCACGGTGTTCGGGATCGAATACCGTCTCGAAGCCACGCTGTCGGGTCGCGATCGATCCGATGATGTCGCGAACGAGTTCGTCGCGAGTACCGAAGTGGTAGACGAGCGTGAACGAACTCACCCCGAGCGCGCTCGCCAGACCGCGGAAGGTCAGGGCGGAGAGCGGCTTGTCGACGAGATAGTCAACTATCTGTTCGAGCAGGGCGGGCTTCTTGGCAGGATCAGCTGTTCGTGTCACGTGTTCAACATAACGCATCGCAGCTATAACTAGCGTTTTTTATAACAAGTAATTGTTTTTCATAACAAGTGCTAGGTAGAACGAACATTCTGTGCCATGCTTGCGCTTAGCAGGTTGCGGAAAAAACTTCGGGGGAAGCGCCGCACTACCTGCTCCGCTGGGAGCCGCTCGGGGAGGGTTTCCAGCACAGTGATGAATGGCGCTCTTTCCATTTTCGGGATGGTGGGAGCGCCATCCGCTGTCTTCAGAGTTGTACCGATTGGGCGGGGGCCTTCGTATGCGCATTTCAACACCTTCTTCTGGATTTCGAGTTCGAGCGCTTGCGGCGGTCGGGATCGTCGCCGCAGTGGCGTTCTGGAGCTTCGGCTCGGCTGGCGCGGCGCAGGCAGCGAGTGTGCTGACCGGTCCCATCGACCTCGGCACCTCGGCGACCTACGGCGTTCTCGCCGGCAGCGCGATCACCAACACCGGGCCGACCGTCGTGACGGGCGACATCGGTGTCAGCCCATCGACGTCCATCAGTGGCTTCGGCGGGGCGCCGGGCCTCAACAGCGGTGCGGTGCACAGCGCCGACGCGGCTGCCGCCCAGGCGCAGGCCGACTTCACGACCGCGTTCAATACGGCCGCCGGCCTGACGCCGACCTCATCCGGGCTCGCGGAGTTGAACGGGATGTCGCTCACACCGGGCGTGTACTCGGGCGGCTCGCTCTCGCTCGCGAACAATGGCACGCTGACGCTCGCCGGCACGTCTGCCAGTTCGATCTGGGTGTTCCAGGCCGCCAGCAGCCTCATCATCGGTTCCGCGACCCACATCGTGATCACCGGTGGCGCGACCGCCTGCAACGTCTTCTGGGAGGTCGGCAGCTCGGCCACCATCGGCACCAGCGCACAGTTCCAGGGCACCGTTCTCGCTGCCCAGTCGATCTCGGCGGACACCGGGGCGAGTGTGATCGGACGCCTGCTCGCCAGCACCGCGGCGGTAACCCTCGACTCGAATCCCATCACGGTGCCGTCGAACTGCGCGCCGCCGAGCGCCCCGGTCACGACGACCAGCCCGGCAATGACCTTTGCCACTCCGTCGCACGCAACGGCCGGTACGCCGTTCTCGTTCGCAGTGACGGCAAGCGGCATCCCGGCGCCGACCTTCTCGATCACCGGGGGCACGCTGCCGGCCGGGCTCGTGCTCAACCCCACCACGGGGCTCATCTCGGGCACACCGACCAGTGGAGGCTCGTCGACCTTCACGGTGACGGCGACCAACGGCTCTGCGCCCGATGTCTCGGCCATCATCACGATCGCGGCATCAGGGCCGGTGCTCGCCGAAACCGGCGTCGATCCGACCGTGCCGCTGCTGCTGGCCGGCTCGCTTCTCATCGGCGGGTTCGCACTGCGATACCGCCGCCGCCACCCGCAACACCGCGCCTAGCCTGCCAGCGGGGCCCGCTCACACCGGGCTCCGCGGCTCCCCTCTGGATGACGGGGCTCGCAACAGCGAGAACTCGGTCGGTGCATCGGCAGCGACTGTGATCTCGCCGCAGACCGCGAACCCGAAGCGGGCATAGAAGTCGATGTTCTCCTGAGTGGTCTCGAGGTAGGCGGGCAGTCCCGCGGCATCCGCCCGGGCGAGACCGTCGCTGACGAGTGCGCTGCCGGCTCCGCCTCGCTGCAGCCGCGGGTCAACGCCGAGAACCTGCAGGTACCAGTGGGCGACCCGGGGACGAGCGCGCGAGACGGCGGCACCCATGCGGGTCATGCGCGGGATGTCGCGTCCGAGCGCACGGCCCGCACGCAGCGAAAACGGCACCGCCAGCATCGACGGTCGCCGATCGGGTGTGCGCCACACGGCGGCGGCGACGATCGCGTCGCCGCGCACGGCCACCCAGGTGGTCCGGCGGGGGATCGCGTCGAGTCCCACGATTGCGGCATACAGCCGGCGCAGCACCCGCGCGCGCCGCTGTGCGTCGGGAGTCACCCAGGTCGCCACGGGATCCGCGTGGAACGCCCGCGCGAGCACGTCGGCGATCGCGGCTGCGTCGGCGGCGACGGCGGGGCGCACGGTCGAGCCCGTGGGGCCGGAGGTTGTGGGGCTGGTGGGCATGAAACGCGAGCTAGTCGGCCCGGGCGAGTGCGACGTTCGCGGCATGGGCGCTCGGCCATTCCGGCGTTGCCGAGCCGCACATCCGTCGACTCGCGGCCCCGGGCGAGCTCATCGAGGTAGCGGCGGTCGGCTGCGACCCGGGCTGCGCCGTCGGTCGTCAGGGAGCCGTGCCCTGGGATGACGAAGCGGGCGATGGCCGCATAGGGCGCGATCGCCTCGAGGCCCGCGTGGTAGCGACCAAGAGCGCCGGGGGAGTCGTCGGGCAGGGGCAGTTCGACGTCGCTCAGCATGTCGCCGGCGATGAGCACGCCGAGTTCGGCGATCCAGACCGCGGAGTGACCGGCCACGTGCGCGTCGTGCAGCACCACGTCGGTCTCCGGTCCGAACCAGGGGAGATCGAGCCCGGGCAGAGCAGAGAGGCGGCCGACGAGCGCGAGCACGTCGTCACGATAGCCGGGCCCGAGCAGAGCGACGAGTTCGTCGCGATGCGAGCCGGCGATCCGCACGGTGTCGGGCGAAGCCCAGCGGGGGACGTCGCCGAAGTCCGGATGCCACAGCACGTGGTCGTGGTGGGCGTGCGTGGCCAGGCCCGCGACGGGAGCGAGCCCGCGTGCGACGAGATCGGCGGCCAGCTCGTCGAGCTCGTCCTGTTGCCAGCCCGGATCGACCAGCAGCGCGCCGCCGTCCTGGCCGACGACGACGACGCTGTTGAGGGCGTCGATGCGTGAGGTCGCGACCAGAAGTCCGGGCGCGACCTCATGCAGCCGGGTCATTTCGTTGAAACGGTCGATGCCTCGAGCGGTGCCTCTTCCACCAGAGCCGCGGCGTTGGCGATGCGCGTCGGCTTGCCCCGCCACCAGAACAGCACGCCGATCCCGATGAAGATCAGAACCGGGAATGAGCTCGGTGAGCAGATACAGGCCCGCCCTCGGACTTGCCCCAGCCCGCCGGGCGCGAAGTCGCTGCTGAACCAGTGCGCGCTTCCGCCCCACAGCGTGCCGCCCGGAAGCAGCTCCGACCCGAATCCGGGTGCGATGAGCTGGATCACGGAAATGGCCAGCAGGATCATCAGAAGGATGGTGAGTCCCCGCATCCACGGCATCGTGAACGGCCGCGGAACGTCGGGGTGGCTCTTCCGCAGCTTCCAGAGGGCGGGGTAGATGAGCAGGTAGCTGATCAGGGTGGTCGAGATCGTCACACCGAGCACCGCGCCGAAGAACTTCTCGGCGCTTCCGCCGGTGATGTAGTGCGCGAGAACGAAGATGATGGTCGCGACGATTCCACTGAAGATGTTGACGCGCACCGGAGTGCCGAGCCGTGCGTTGATCACGCCGAGGAAGCGCGGTGCTGCTCCGTCGTACCCGGAGACGGCCAGAGCGCGGTCGGAGCCCATGATCCAGGTGACGCCCGAGGTCAGAAGGCAGATGACGAACAGGATGCATCCGATGCCCCCGGCGAAGGCTGCGCCCGAACCGTAGACGGTGAACACCTTCTGGATCGCATCCACGAATCCGCTGAAGTTCGTGACCGAGCTCACCGGAAGCACCAGCAGGATGCCGAGGATCGGCACCGCGTAGAGCAGGAACGAGAAGATCGTGGAGCGCAGGATGGCGAACGGAACGTGCTTGGCCGGGTCCTTCATCTCCTCGCCCGCGCTCGACGGCAGTTCGAAGCCCGACGTAGTTGAAGAGCAGCACGCCGATGACGGCGACGAAGCCGCCGGCGGATGGCATGTAGGCGTGGGCCGGCAGGCCGTGGAAGCCGTTCTTCGATCGCGTAGATGACGACCGTGAACGTGAACCAGCCGAGCAGCGCGAATCGGGCGAAGGCACCCGCCGTGGTGATCCACTTTCCGACCTTGAACGACAGCACCGCGGCGAGCACGCCGACCCAGATGAAGATGATCGCGATCACGATCGTGACCGGGTCGGAGAAGTCCTTGCCGCCGTTGAAGAACACCTCGAACGCGGTGATCGCCGAGATCGCGAGCGTTCCGCCCAGCCAGACGGGGTTCGTGACCCAGTACATGAAGTTGTTGATGGCGCCGACGAGGTGCCCGAACGCGAGGCGCGTCCACAGGTAGGGGCCGCCCTCCTGCGGGAATGCGGTGCCGAGCTCGGCGAAGAGGAGCGCCTGCGGAACGAAGAAGACGATGGCGAAGACGACCATCCAGGTGAACGCCTCGCCGCCATCCGACGGCGACGGAGGCGATCGTGTCCACACCGACGATGGTGCAGATGAGGAAGAACAGGATGTCGAACCGGCCGAAGTGCCGGCTCAGTTTTCCCGACTCGACTGAGGCGGGGGAGGCTACGGTGAGCCCGATTTCAACGGTCATTGCTGGGGGTTACCTTTCGGCTGGCCCGCTTTCGAGCGCGCGGGGGTTGCTCGATTGTCCTCCTCGCGCGTCGCCCGCGGGTTTCGCGCGTGTTTCAGTTGGATTTCTTCATGGGCGAGGCGAAATCCGCATACCGCACACTTGCGAACTCCGGGTTGGGTTTCGGGCCGCCACCGGTTAGCATTGGTCTACCCGACCCCCCTTCGGGGGACTTCGCCCAGCACCCCCGGCTGCGCGATGCAATACCTGAGGTCAACCCGAACGGACATCAGTTGTGACTGTCATCAACGATTCATTCACCAAATTCACCGACCCGTACATCAGCAACGTCGGCGTGACGTCCCCCCTCGCGCCTGCGTCATCCGATCCGTGGTACTTCGACTGGAACGGCGCGCTCGACGACCTCGACGAGGGCGAATTCAGCCAGCTGATGCGCACTGTCGAACTCGTCGTGCAGGCGCAGACCTACTCCCAGGAGCGGTTGCAGCTCGCGATTCGCATCTCCGCCGAGTCGGCCGCCCGCATGACGCGCAGCCTGGAGCGGCTGGGAGTGATCTCGGCCGGTGAGCCCACGGCCCAGCGCCGCGTGCTGGTGTCGGTGCGCACGCTGCCGGTGCTGCTCGCGAAGCTGCTGTCCGGCCGCGACCACCTGCCCGGCATGGTCTCGCCCGCACTCCGCGCCGCCGGCTAAGGCTTCGTGCCGAGCACCACCGTGGCGTCTCGCTTCGTCGAGTGAGCCACGGTGGCACTCAGTCGTGCCTGCCGCATCAGCCGCACCGCCTCGGGTGCCTGCTGCCTGCTGGTCTCAACCAGCAGGGTCCCGCCGTCGGCGAGCCATTCCGGTGCCGTCGCCGCGACGCGCCGATGAACGTCCAGGCCGTCGACTCCACCGTCGAGGGTGACCGTGGGCTCGTAGTCGCGGGCCTCAGTCGGCATTCCGGCGATCTCCGCGGTCGGCACATAGGGCGCGTTGACGATCAGGATGTCGACACGCCCGCGCAGTCGCGAGGGGAGCGCGTCGAACAGGTCGCCCTCGTAAACGCTGCCGACTCCATCGAGGTTGCGCCGGGCGCACCGCACCGCCGCCGGCTCGATGTCGGCGGCAGACAGCCGGATGCCGGGCACCGCGGCGGCGACGGCCAGTCCGAGCGCGCCGCTCCCGCAGCACAGGTCGACCACGACCGAACCGGGCGCCGCGAGTCGCACCGCCCGTTTCACCAGGTACTCGGTGCGGCGCCGTGGGACGAAGACTCCGGGATCGATGCCGACTTTGAGGCCGGCGAATTCGGCCCAGCCGAGGATCACCTCGAGGGGTTCGCCGGCGATTCGGCGCCGCACGTTCGCATCGAGTTCGGCGGGTGAGCGAGCGTCGCTGAGAAGCAGCGCTGCCTCGTCCTCGGCGAAGACGCATCCTGCGGCGCGCAGCGCGACCACGAGATCGTGCAGCGATGCGGCGGGCGGGGAGGTCATGGTCGGTTCATCGTAGTGCGGCGGTCGCGACTCTCGGCGTCTTCGCAATTGCTTAGGTTAGGCTTACCAAACATTCTGTTGCGCCTCTCCGGCCCCATCGTCTGAGGATTCCATGCCCGCTTCACGCCGAGCCCTGTCCCGGCGCGCCCACACGGCGCGCATCCTGTCCGCAGCGGCAGCGATCGCAGTGGGCGGCCTGGTGCTCTCCGGGTGTGCAGCGGGCCCCGCGAAATCCGCTGCCACCACCATCGTTCTCTATAACGCGCAGCACGAACAGACCACGACCGCGCTCGTTAAGGCGTTCACCCGGCAGACGGGAATCGTCGTCAAGGTCGACAACGACGACGAAGACGTACTGACTGCGAAGATCGAGCAGGAGGGCTCGCGGTCGCCCGCCGACGTGATCTTCACCGAGAACTCGAACTGGCTGCAGCAGCTCGCCGACAAGGGGCTGCTGGCGCACGTCGACGCGAACACCCTGAGCGGGATCCCGTCCGTCGACAATGCCGCCGACGGCGACTGGGTCGGCGTTTCCGCTCGCGTGAGTGCGATCGTCTACAACACCAAAGATCTGACGCCCTCGCAGCTGCCGAAGTCGGTGCTCGACCTGGCCGACCCCACGTGGAAAGGCAAGCTCGAGATCGCCCCGTCGGAGACCGACTTCTGGCCGGTGGTCGCCTCCGTCGAGGCCGCCTACGGGCACGCCCGGGCGCTGGCCTGGCTGAAGGGCCTCAAGGCCAACGCAGGAGCCAACGTGGTGCCCGACAACGAGACGATCGTCGCCGACGTCAACCGCGGGGTCGCCCAGGTCGGCATCATCAACCACTACTACTTCTACCGCCTGAAGGCCGAGACCAGCTCATCCGGCCTTCACGCCGGGCTGGCCTACCTGGCGCCGAAGGACCCGGGGTACGTGAAGACGATCTCCGGTGCCGCGGTGTTGAAGGCCAGTGCGCACTCGAAGGCCGCACAGCAGCTCGTTGCGTTCCTCACCAGCCACGCCGGCCAGAGCACGATCGCCGCCGGCGACAGCTTCGAGTATCCGCTGCGTCCCGGCGTCGCGCCGAATCCGGCGATCGCTGTTCTCGACACACTCTCTCCCGACGGATTCACCCCCGCCCAATTCGGCACGGGCAGCCAGGCGAAGAAGCTGCTGCAGCAAGCCCAGCTGCTGTAGGCGTGAAAGGCTGAGATCATGACGGGACTGGCAGGACAGGGCCTGGCCGCGGTCGCACCCCTGGCGGGAGCCCGCCGCGCGCGACGTCGCCCGGTGCTGACGGTCGTCGCAGCGACGATCGGCGCGCTCTTGCTGCTGCCACTCGTCGCCGTGCTGGTGGACATCCAGCAGTCCGGATGGTCCGAGGTCGATGCGGTGCTGTTCCGCGCTCGCTCCGCCGAGCTGCTCGTCAACACGCTTGCCCTTCCGCTGATCGTCACGCCCCTGGCAGCCGCGATCGGCACGGCCGCGGCCTGGTACACCGAGTGCACCCGGCTTCCGGGTCGCCGGATCTGGACCGTGCTGCTGGTGCTGCCGGTCGCGATGCCCGACTTCATCGTCGGCTATGCATGGCACACGATCGCACCGACGGCGAGCCCGCTCGGAGCCGCCGTGCTCGTCATGACGCTGTCGAGCTATCCGCTGGTCTACCTGCCGGTCGCCGCGGCCCTTCGGCGGTCTGACCCCGCGCTCGAGGAGGCGTCCCGCAGTCTGGGCCTCAGCTCGGTGCGCACCTTCTTCCGGGTTGTGCTGCCGTCGCTGCGGTCGGCGATCCTCGGCGGATGCCTGATCGTGGTGCTGGTGCTGGTCTCCGAGTACGGGGCATTCGAGATCGTGCGCTTCCAGACGTTCACCACCGAGGTCTTCACCGAGTTCCAGGTGAACCCGGCGGCCGCGGGCGCGCTGTCGATCCCGCTCATCCTGATCGGCATCATCGTCGTCACGGGGGAGTCGCTGGTGCCGGTGCCGCGCGCATCCGCGCGACCCGGCATGCGCAGGCGAGCGCTCGTGCCACTCCGTGGGGCAGCGGTCGGGGTCACCGCGGCCTTCGTGGCTCTCGTGGGCCTGTCGGTGGTCGTCCCCGTTGGCACGCTCGTCTACTGGCTGCAGTCCAGCCAGCACACGACGCTGCCCGCCCAGGCGACCGTGCTGCAGGCGACGCTGACCACCTGCGAATACTGTGCCGGCGGCGCCATTCTCGCGGTCGTTCTCGCGCTGCCGATCGCGTTCCTGTCGGCGCGTCGATCGCGAGGCCTGCCCGCCGTGATCGAGCGCAGTACCTACCTCACGCTGGCGCTGCCGGGCGTGGTGGTCGCACTGAGCCTGATCTTCATCGCGCTGCGAGTGGCGTTCGGCATCTACGAGAGCAGCTGGCTGGTCATGATCGGGTATGCCGTGATCACCTTCCCGCTGGCGCTGAGCTGCATGAAGACGTCGGTGCGGCAGGCGCCCGAGCAGCTCACGCCTCGTCGGTCGGTCCCTGGGTCGACGCGCACCGTACGTCTTCCTGCGCGTGACGCTTCCGCTGATCGCGCCCGGGACTCATCGCCGGCTTCTGCCTGGTCTTCCTCACGGCGAGCACCGAGCTGACGGCGACCCTCGTGCTGCAGCCACCCGACACGGTGACGCTGACGACCCAGTTCTGGGCGTTCCAGAGCGAGACCGCCTACGGGGCAGCGGCGCCGTACGGACTGGTGATCATCCTGCTCTCCACCGTGCCGGGCGCCCTGCTGGCGCTCTGGTTCGACCGGGTTGGGGCAGCGCCGATGAGCGAGATCCGGCTGGAGTCGCTGGCCAAACGCTTCGGGGCGTCGACCGTGCTCGACGACGTGTCGCTCACGGTGCCGGAGGGGTCGCTGACGGCCATCCTCGGGCAGTCCGGCAGCGGTAAGACCACGCTCCTGCGAATCATCGCCGGGTTTGAACGCGTCGACTCAGGCACGGTCACGGTGGGCGGCCGCGTCGTGGACGACGGGGTGCGCGTCGTCGGTGCCGAGCGTCGCGGAGTCGGGTACGTGCCGCAGGATGGCGCGTTGTTCCCCAACCTCACAGCACTCGGCAACATCGCGTTCGGCCTGCCCCGGCGGGCGCGGGCAACGGCGGAGGAGCTGCTGGAGGTCGTGGGGCTCGGGGGCCTCGGCGACCGCCGGCCGCACCAGCTCTCGGGTGGCCAGCAGCAGCGCGTCGCTCTCGCTCGCGCCCTGGCGGTCAGACCGGGCGTGATCCTGCTCGACGAACCATTCGCTGCGCTCGACGCGTCCATGCGCTCCGTGGTTCGCCGCGATGTGGCGCGAATCCTCGCCGAGGCGGGCACCACGACCGTACTTGTGACCCACGACCAGGATGAGGCCCTCTCGATGGCCGACCAGGTTGCGCTGCTGAGTCACGGTCGCATCCTGGCCGCTGCAGCGCCGCGCGAGCTGTACTCGCGTCCGCGCAACCGCGAGGTCGCCGGTTCGATCGGTGAAATGAACATCCTGGAGGCCACCCTCGACGGCACGTCGGCGACATGCCTGCTGGGCACCGTGGCGCTGACCGATCCGATCGCGGGAACCGGGTTCGTCTTCGTGCGTTCCGAGCAGGTCGAGGTTGTCGAGTCGGCCGCGCCGGGCACCATCCGCGGAACCGTAACGCAGTTCGACTATTTCGGGCACGATTCACTCGCACGCATCGACGTGGACGGCTCGGAGGTGACAGCGCGGCTCTCGGGTGATCGTTCGCTGGCGAAGGGCCAGGCCGTGTGGCTCGCCGCACGCGGTGCGGTATCGCCGCTCGTGCCGGCCGGCTGACGCGTCACCTGTTGTTCACCGCGGCGTCACCGGCACGCCGTGGACGGCGACGCGGGCTCGACGTACCGTCGGGGAGACGAAAGGAGCTCGCATGAGCAACGCAGCAGACGGGCGCAGCCTCGCGGCAGACGAGTTCGACGATGACGAGATCGACTGGGACGACGATCCCAATGACGAGACTGTCGCTGGCGACGACGACGACGACGACGAGAACCGCTCACCGCTCGAGGAGCTCGCCGAAGAAGGCGACGACCTCTTCGACAGTGACGACGACGAAGACGACGAGTAGCGTTCGCTAGGCGCCGGCCAGCGCCGTCTCGACGGCGGCTGCCACCTGGCTCATCCCGGCGCGGGTCGGATGGTAGGGCGCAGCGTGGGCGCCCACGAGTGTGAAGCGCTCCGTCCATGGTTCGGTCGACCAGGCGTGATGGGGCAGGCTCGCCGAAGACACGTCGGCGAAGAGGGCTCCTGCGCGCGCTGTGGCCTGCCGCAGCGTGAGGTTGACCAGCTGCCAGTAGCGGAAGCCGCGCTGGGCATCGTCGCGGCGCAGCGGCGGGGCATCGGCGGTGCCGTCCGGCGGCAGTAGCGCGAGGTAGTCGGTGACGACGATGGTCGCCCTCGGGGCGCGCGATCGAATCTGGTCGAACAACTGGACCAGGTTGTCGGCCAGTGCGACCGCTTTGCGCCGAGTTGCGGCCTCGTCGGCCAGGTCGACCAGTCTGCGGCCCGCGCCGGTGACCGTTCGCACAAGCCATGGCAGGCTCGCGAGACTCAGATAGCCGATGTAGCCGACGTCGTTGCCTCCGCCCGTAAGCGTGACGAGACGCGTGTCGGGCGACACCGAGTCCAGCTGGCGCCCGGAGCCTGCGCTCTCCTCTTTGCCCAGGATCTGGGCGATGGTCGCTCCTGAGAACGACGCGTCGATGAGCCGAAGCCCCAGTCGATGGGCGACCACATGCGCGTAGTTGTGAGTGGACCGACCTGCTCGCCGCGGGCTGCCCGCGACGCGATCGCCGAGCCCGGGACCGGCAGCGTATGAACTGCCGAGGGCAACGTATTCGGAGCCCTCGGGCAGCTTCATCTGACTGGCCGGTCGCTACTTGGCGGCGTTGACCTTGGTCTTCGCCGCGCTTCCCGCCGTGCGCCGGGGGGTGGCGGCCGGCGTCGCTGCCGAGGCTGCGGGAGCCTTGGCTGCGGGAGCCTTGACTGCGGGAGCCTTGGCAGCGGGAGCCTTGGTCGCTGGCGTCGTCGCCGCGGGTGCCTTGGCGGCGGGTGTCTTGGCTGCGGTGGCCGCCGCGGCGGGTGCCTTGGCGGCGGGTGCCTTCACCACGGGAGGCTTCGCGGCCGGGGCCTTCGCAACGGACGCTTTCGCGGCCGGAGCTTTGGCAACCGGAGCCTTGGCAACCGGGGCCTTGGCAACCGGGGCCTTCGCGGCCGCCGGCTTCGCCGCGGCGCGCGTCGCAGCCGCTGGCTTCAGCGCACTGCCCGAGTTGCCCTGGTCGAGACCCGGCTGCGGCGATGACCTTGCCCGGGTTGAAGTTGCCCTTCGGATCGACCGAATCGAACAGGCCCTGCATCACGGCCACGCCGCTCGCGGAGATGTCCTGTTCGAGCCACGGCGCGTGCTCGAGCCCGACACCGTGGTGGTGCGAGATCGAGCCGCCGTTGTCGATGAAGGCCTGCTGGATGGCCGACTTGACGATGTCGTAGTCGCCGCAGCGGCGTCCTTGCCGAAGACGAACCCGAACGTGAAGTAGAGGCACGCGCCCGAGTGGTACGAGTGCGAGAGGTGGCTGATGATGACACCCTGTGCGGCCGATCTTGTCGAACGCGTCGTGGGCCGCCTTCACGACCCCGTCGTGCAGGCCCTGCAGCTTCGACCACGGCGCCGCGCTCTCGGAGACGTCGCCCGCGGCGCCCCGGTCGAGCAGGAAGTCGCGGATGTAGGGGGTGTCGAACTTCTTCTGGTCGTAGAGGATGCCGGGGCCCTTGCCGACGCCCATGCCGTTGTGCTTCTTGACGATCGCGTCGACGAGCTTCTTCTGCAGCTTGGCGTGGCGCTCGCTGCCCTCGTAGCCGATGAACGAGAGGCAGATCTCGTCGAGGTTCCAGCCCTTCGACTTGAAGATCGCCGGCAGCACGCTGCCCGAGACGAACTTGGTGATGCCGTGGCTCTCCTTGGAGGTCGCCAGCGAGAATCGCGGTCTCCATGTTGTCGGAGACGCGCGTGATCGACGGGGTGGCATCGCTCTCGGCGATCTCCTGCATGGCCTTGAGGCCGACCTCGAAGTTCGGGAAGAAGTAGGCGTAGACGTCGCGCTTCTCGGGGACCCGGTGCACCTGCACCCACGCCTCGGTGACGATGCCGAGGCGACCCTCGGAGCCGAGGATCATCTCGCGCACGCTCGGCCCGTTGGACGCGCTCGGGATGGGCCGGATGACGACGGTGCCGCCGGGTCGCACCAGGCGCAGGCCCGCGCGTGATGTCGGCGATGTCGCCGTACTTGTCGGACTGCATGCCCGACGAGCGCGTCGCGATCCAGCCGCCCAGGGTGGAGTGGGTGAAGCTGTCGGGGAAGTGGCCGATGGTCCAGCCCTTGCCCGCGAGCTGCTCCTCGAGGTCGGGCCCGAGTGCGCCGGCCTGGATGCGGGCGAGCCCGGCGTCCGAGTCGATCTCGAGCACCTTGTTCATGCGTCCCATGTCGAGCGAGATGACGACGCGCTTCTCGGTGCGGAGCGGCTCGAGGCTTCCGCCGATGTTGCTTCCGCCGCCGAACGGGATGATGACCGCGTTCGCGCTCGACCGCGATGTCGACGATCTGCTGGATCTCGGACTCGGTTGTCGGGGTACACCACGACATCGGGTGTGCGCTCGATCTGGTTGGCGCGGATGCGCACGAGGTCGCGCAGGCTCTTGCCGTACGCGTGGACGACGCGCTCCATCTTGTCGGTCGTCACGTTGGAGACGCCGACGATGTCGGAGAGCGACTTGGTGAACGCGGGCGTCGCCAGCGACTTGGCCACCGTGACGGCGTCGAACGACGGGCATCTGCGCCGTTGTTCGGCGGTGTGCAGGTCGAGCGCCAGGTTCTCGAGGATGAAGGGAGCGAATCCCGGCTTGTCCTCGTGCTCGAATGCGACGCCCTCGACGCCCCAGCCCCACCACTTCATGTGCTTTACGTCGGTCACTTCTTTGCTCCTTTAGAAGTGCTCAGTGCCCAAGGATATCGGCTGAGTTCGCGTCACGCAGGCGAGTGATCTCCGCTTTGACGCGTGCCGTGAACTCCACCGGGTTCTCGCCGGCGCAGCGCCCGCATGGGCTTGCCGATGACGACACCGACGGGCAGCCGGCCGCGCTTCGGCCAGTTGGTGCCGCGCGGATGCGCGATGTGCACGCCGACGAGCGCGACGGGGATGCACGGCACATCGCACGAGCTGGCGAGGGCCGCAGCTCCGGGCTTGAAGTGTCCGATCGTGCCGTCCTTCGACCGCGTGCCCTCGGGGAACACCAGCAGCGGGATGCCGCGCTGCAGCAGCGACTTCGCGCTGATCGACCGGATGCCGCCCGCCGTGCGCTGCACCGGGAACGCGTTGAAGAACAGGGCGGTGAGGCCCGCGTCGCCACCAGATGTCGAAGAAGTAGTCGGCGGCGGCACCGGCGGCGAGGTAGCGCACCAGCTTGCGGGGGAGGCCGCCCATGATGAGCGGGGTGTCGAGGTGACTCGAATGGTTGGCGACCACCACGTAGCCGCCCTCGATGTCCTTCACGTTCTCCTGGCCGCGCACGGTCACGGTGACCAGTGTGTGCCAGACGACGGGTCGCAGGATCGCCGCGCTGGGCGACGAATCGCGCGGCGGCCTGGAATCTCGAGTTGAAACGGTCGTGCTTGTGCGGTGGAGAGCGCGGCGTCTGATGTCAGCACCATCCTTCACATGAACGGTCAAGGGACAACCGGCTTTCTGCGATCCGACGATATAGCTCCCGAGAAGGATCTGATCGCACTTTTGGGGGCATGGCGAGCCAACCAGATCAGCACTCGGTAGCGAATAGTCGGTATGGAAATCACCTTGCCGCGGTCAATGTCGCGCAGAGCAGCACGTACGAGTGGTTCGGCGTCGAGCCACAGCGCGTTTGGAATGCTGCTCTTTCCGATGCCGGCGCGATCATGAAATTCGGTACGAACCCAGCCGGGGCAGAGCGCGGTCACGGTGACGCCCGGTGCCGCGCAGTTCGACGGCCAGTCCCTCCGTGAAGGCGGTCACCCAGGTCTTCATGGCGGAGTAGCTGCCCATGGTGGTGAAGCCGGCCGTGCTCGAGACGTTGACGATCGCGCCCCGGTTTCGCGCGGCATCATCCCGCGCGCCGCCGCGCCGGACAGCACAAGCACCGCGCGGACCATCACCTCGAATCCGCGATCGTGCTCCGAGACATCCGGGTCGGTGATGGCGGCGTGAATGCCGAATCCCGCGTTGTTCACGAGCATGTCGATGGGTCGCTCTGGGTCTTCGAGTCGGGCGGCCACCTGCGCGACGGCCTTGCGGTCGCGCGAGATCCGCGGGGAGAATTTCAATTGTGCGGCCCAGGGCGCGAAGCTCGGTCGCCATGGATTCGAGGCCAGCTGATGAGCGCGCAACGAGGACAAGATCGTAGCCTCGCGCAGCGAGTTGCCTGGCGAACGCGGCACCTATGCCGGACGTTCCCCCGGTCACGAGAGCTACACCCATGGCACTTACGATACGGTGCTGACAGGCAACTGTGTGCGACGAACGGTCGCCGCGAGAGCAGCAAAGGCCACATTTCATGACAACTACTGGCGAAGTCGGCCAGCGGACGCGGTTCGACGTGCGCGAATTCGCACGCACC
The DNA here is from genome assembly GCA_963738535.1 of uncultured Actinomycetota bacterium. Taxonomy (GTDB): domain Bacteria; phylum Actinomycetota; class Actinomycetes; order Actinomycetales; family Microbacteriaceae; genus Galbitalea. Next base: position 22,083 of record CAVTXB010000003.1, on the reverse strand, counting down.
GCGCGGGGCAACCACCGCGACGACCCTGCAGCTCTCCGAATTCGCTGCGACACCGCTGAGCGCGGACTCTCTTCGGATGGTCCGCTACCTGGGTCGGCTCGAGAGCGCGACCATGGAGCACCTGCGCAACCTGCTCGTTACGGCCACCCACAAGGACGCTCGCGTCACGGCATTCCTCGTCACCTGGGCGTTCGAGAAGTTCTGGATCGCCGACGCGCTCGATGCCGTGCTCGAGGCCAACGGCCTGCCGCGGTTCCAGGATGCGCCGGAGGGCAAGGTGCGCAAGCGCCGCTCGGAGGCGGCCGGACCGCCGCGGGCCGATCCGTCGTGCCGTGTCCGCCATCCGGCTCGGCGTGCCGATCATCGCGGTGCACACGACCACGGGCCTCATCGACGAGTGGATCACCCGTGCCGCCTATGTGCGCCTGGCCGCGCAGAGCAAGAGCGCGGCGCTCGCATCCACGATCTCGATGATCCTCGACGTGAAGAAGCGTCACCAGGAGTTCTTCGACGACGAGAGCCGTCGCCGACTCGCTGGAGTCTCCGCGCGCGGTCAAGCTGACGCGCAAGACTCTTGCTGACTGCATCGTGGCCGATCGGCGCGGTCGACCGCGCCGCCGACGACCGTCCGTTCTTCGAGAGCTATCGTCTTCGGCGGCGAGGACGGCGTCGCCAGCGCCTCCGAGATCGAGACCCAGGTCGCGGCGCTGCCCGGGCTGGACGACCGCATCGGCGAAGCCGTTGCCCGTAAGCTTCTTCCGTGACATCGAAGGCAGCCGAACGTCGACCTGGGGAAATCGCACGTATTCCTCACCGGCGGCACCGGCTTTCTCGGCCAGGCGGTTCTCGAGCGCCTGCTGACCGACCACCCGGGCACCAAGATCACGCTGCTCATCCGCAAGAAGGGCTCGACGCCGGCCGTCGATCGCCTCCGCACGCTGCTCAACAAGCCCGTGTTCTCGGTCTGGCGCGACAAGGTCGGCGAGGCGGGCGTCGAGTCGGCGATCAAGAACCGCCTGCGCGTGGTCGAGAGCGGACTCGGGCGCGCTGCCGGCGCTGCCGAAAGATCTCGACCTCGTCATCCACAGCGCGTCGACCGTCTCGTTCGACCCGCCCATCGACCAGGCCTTCGACACCAATGTCGGGGGAGCGGTCGGCCTCTACGAGGCGCTGCTCAAGGCCGGCGGCGACCCGCATGGTCGTGCACGTCTCGACCGCCTACGTCGGCGGCATCCGCAAGGGCGTTGCGCCCGAGGCGAGCCTGCTGCACGAGGTCGACTGGCGCGCCGAGTACGAGGCCGCCAAGGGCGCCCGCGCGCGCGTCGAGCTGAACTCGCGCCAGCCGCACGAAGCTGCGCGCGCTTCATCGAGCACGCGCGCGCCGTGCACGGCAAGGAGGGCCCGCAGGCCGTTTCGCAAGGCTACGCCGAGGCCGCCCGCGTCGAGTGGGTGCAGAACACGCTCGTCGACTACGGCCGCACCCGCGCCGAGAGCCTCGGCTGGACGGACGTCTACACGCTCACCAAGTCGTTCGCCGAGCGCGCTGCCGAAGAGCTGTGGGCCGCAGAACGGGCACCGCCTGTCGATCGTGCGACCGGCCATCATCGAGAGCGCCCTGCGTCATCCGTACCCGGGCTGGATCGACGGCTTCAAGGTCGCCGACCCGCTGATCATCGCCTACGGCCGCGGCCAGCTGCCCGAGTTCCTCGGGCTGCCCGACAGCGTGCTCGACGTCATCCCGGTCGACTTCGTCGTCAACGTCATCCTCGCGGTCGCCGCCAACCCGTCGCGCCGTCGGGGAGCCCGAGTACTTCCACGTCGGATCCGGCGCGAGCAACCCGCTGCCGATCCACCGAGATGTTCGAGAACATCCACACGCTCTTCAGCGAGCACCCGTGCCGCAGCCAGGGCAGCGACGAGCACATCATCGTCCCGACCTGGAAGTTCCCGGGCGGTCGCCAGGTCGAGAAGCGGACTTCGCGCGCGCGCAGCGGCGCAACGACAGCCGCGAGCGACTGGCTCGAGCGGTTCGGATCGAGCGCGCGCAGCCGCGCGAAGCTGGCGAACGTGCAGCAGCGCAAGAACGACCTCGAGGTGCTGCAGCAACTTCACCGAGCTCTACCGCGCCTACGTGCAGACCGAGATCATCTTCGACGACGCCAACACCAAGGCCCTGCACGCGTCGCTTCCCGGCGAAGCGCCGCGATGACATCGGGTTCGATGTCGCGGCGATCGACTGGGAGGACTACATGCAGAACGTGCACTTCCCGGCGATCACGGCGCATGACGCGCGTGTTCGCGACGCGTCCCGCCGGCGACGGAGCAGGCCGCCAAGGCGCCTGCCGAAGCGCACGGACGTCGTCGCCGTCTTCGACCTCGAGGGCACCGTCGTCGACGCGAACCTCGCCGACGCAGTACCTCTGGGTGCGGTCGGCCGGGCTGCGCAAGGCCGCGTGGCCGGGCGAGTTCCTCGAGCCTGCTCGCCAACGTGCCCGGCTACCTGCGGGCCGAGCGGCGCGACCGCGGCGAGTTCATCCGCGTCTTCCTGCGCCGCTACGAGGGCATGCCGTACGCGCGGCTCGAGAAGGTCGTCACGGGCGGCTACGCGCGATACGCTGCTGCGCCACACGCTGCCGGCGGCCGTTGCAGCGCATCCAGGAGCACCGGGATGCCGGCCACCGCACCATCCTCGTCACCGGATCCATCGGCATCCTCGCCTCGCCGCTCGCCGGCCTCTTCGACGAGGTCGTCGGCGAGCACGATGCACCAGAAGGACGGCGTGCTCACCGGCTACCTCGAGCGCCCGCCGCTCGTCGACGAGGCTCGCGCCGCCTGGCTGCGCCAGTACGCCGAAGACGCACGGCATCGACCTCACGCCAGTCCTACGGCTACGGCGACAGCCATGCCGACCTGGTCTGGCTCGAGTTGCTGGGAAATCCCTCTGCTGTGAACCCTGACACCAATCTTTCGCGTGAAGCGCAACGAAGACGGTGGAGAATCTACAACTGGAAACGCGGATCGCAACGGACTGACGCATGATGGGATAGTCGCAGCGAGCGAGCGACGCGGTCGCGAAACAGTCCGAAGGGAGTGGGAGTCTAAGCAAATAGTGGCTCCCGAACAGACACATGGCATTTGACGTCGACAAGTACACCGCGACGTCCGTCAGCGTCAACTGGGCGACCTCGATCTCGAGAGCTTCCGCGAGCACCCGCTCAACGAGCACGTCGCTGCGCACCCTGCGCTACATGGCCGACGTCGAGTACCACACGGTCTGCTACACGCGCGACCTGCTCACGACGCCGTCGCACAAGGAGGCGGACATGAGCGCCTTCATGACGATGTGGAACCGCGAGGAGTTCTGGCACGGCGAGGCGCTGGCGACCGTTCTCGGCATCCACGGCATCACGGTCGACTTCGACGAGGTCAAGGCCGGCCGCATGAAGCTCGGCTGGAAGGACCGGCTCGACCCGATCAAGCAGTCGGTGCTCGGCAAGATCGCCGGCAACGACTTCGTCGCCGTGCACATGGCGTGGGGTGCGGCCAACGAGTGGTCCGCGATCCAGGCCTACAACCGCATGGCCGACCTCGAGGAAGACCCGGTGCTCGCCGAGCTGCTGCAAGCGCATCGCCAAGCAGGAGGCGCGCCACGTGGCGTTCTACACCTCGCAGGCCCGCGACCGCCTCGCCAAGAGCAAGAAGGCCCAGGTGCTCGCGCGTCTCGCGCTCGGCAACTTCTGGGCGCCGGTCGGCTCGAGCATCATGGAGCGCGAGGAGGTCGTGCACGTGATGAACCACCTCATGAGCGGCCCCGAGGGTCGCAAGGCGGCCCGCAAGATCGACGCAGCCATCAGCGGCCTGCCCGGGCTCACCGGGCTCAAGATCGTCGAGGATTCGCTCGACAAGCTCGGAATCGCCGCCTAGAACGGGCGCACGACAGGGATTCACGCAGAATCCGTTTTCTGTGCACCAATCTGTCTGTCTGTCCCCATAGGATGAAAAGACGCGGGCCCGAAGCCGCGTTAGGAGTCCAATGACGAACGCACTCCCACAAACCGCGCATGTGCTCGACGTCGCCGCCGACATCGTGGCCCGCGGCGGATTCGAGGGCCTCACCCTGGCGGGGCTGGCGTCTGCCTGCCGACGTCTCGCTGACCGTGCTGCAGAGCGAGTTCGGCACGCATCGACGACGCGCTGGTGCTGATGCTGAACCGCGAGTTCACCGGCATCTACCTGTCGATGGTCGATCACATCGAGCGCGACCCCGACGGCGGCAAGCCTCTCGCGCATCTACTACTACACGCTCGCGGCGGTCTACGAGCGCCCGCTCGCGCGCACGCTCTACACGGTCGACCGCGAGGCCATGAACCGCGATCATGCGCAACGCCAACAGCTTCGGCTACATCCCGGGAGTCGGGATTCGCGCCGACCTGATCGAGACGATGCAGCGGGTGGGTATGGTGCGACGGGATGTCGACGCCGGCACGGTCTCGCACATGCTGACCATCTTCTCGGCTGGCCTCGCTCTGACCGCACCGCATGACGACCTCGACCGCGTTGTGCGCGGCGTCACCGACCTGCTCGCGCAGGTCGTCGACGAAGACAACGTCACCGATACGACGCCGGGCAAGGCCGCCTTCTTCGACTGGGCGCTCAACCTGTCGAAGTAGTCGACGCTGCCGACCGGCCGGCGGGAATGCGACGGCGCGAGACGATGTTGATACGTTCGCATGGTTCACCGGCGGCGCGGCAGCCACCAACAGGAAGCGAATCCCATGACCCAGCAGATTGAACTCGGTCTCGACACCTTCGGCGACGTAACGCGCGGTGCCGACGGCGATCCGGTCGCCTACCCGCAGGTCATCCGCAACGTCATCGAGGAGGCCGTGCTCGCGGACTCGGTGGGCGTCGACTTCTTCGGCGTCGGCGAGCACCACCGCAGCGATTTCGCCGTGTCATCGCCCGAGATGGTGCTGGCCACGATCGCCGGCCGCACCTCCCGCATCCGCCTCGGCTCCGCCGTCACCGTGCTCAGCTCCGACGACCCGATCCGGGTGTTCCAGCGCTTCGCGACCCTGGATGCGGCATCGAGCGGCCGCGCGGAGGTCATCCTCGGGCGCGGCTCGTTCACCGAGTCGTTTCCGCTGTTCGGTCTCGACCTCGAGCGACTACGAGCAGCTGTTCGAGGAGAAGCTCGACCTGTTCGCCGAGGCCCTCAAGGAGCAGCCCATCACCTGGCAGCGGCACCCTCCGCGCGCCCCTCGCCGAACCAGAGCGTGTATCCGACGACCGAGTCCGGGTCGCTGAAGACCTGGATCGGCGTCGGCGGAAGCCCGGAGTCCGTCGTGCGCGCCGCCCGCTACGGGATGCCGCTGCTGCTCGCCATCATCGGCGGTTCGCCCGAGCGGTTCGCGCCCTACGTCGACCTCTACCACCGCGCGCTCACCCAGCTGGAGATGCCCGACCTGCCCGTCGGCGTGCATTCGCCCGGCCACATCGCCGACACCGACGAGCAGGCGGCCGAACGAGCTGTGGCCCGACTACAAGATCATGCGCGACCGCATCGGAGCGGAGCGCGGCTGGGGTCCGATGAGCGCGACGAATTCGACCAGGAGATCGCCGACCGGCTCGCTCTACGTCGGTTCACCCGAGACGGTGGCCCAGAAGATCGCGAGGACGGCCAGCACTCTCGGCATCGCCCGCTTCGACCTCAAATACAGCGCGGGCCCGCTTCCGCACGAGACGCTCATGCGCTCGATCGAGCTGTACGGCACGAAAGTCATCCCGCGCGTGCGGGAACTTCTGGCCTGACACTGCGACTGGCCTGACACCGCGACAGGGCTGACACTGCGACTCGTCAGTCCCGGGTCGCCGTCCAGGTTCCCGAGCCGCTGATCGCGAGGTACTGCTTCACGGGCGAGGCGATGTCGCCAAACATCGCCACCGCGTTGCCCGTGATGGTCTGGCAGTCCGCGTGGGTGATGTGCAGCCCGGCCGTCACCGTCTGGTCGGTCGACCCCTTGCCGCTGACGACGGGAGCGTCCAGGGATGCCCACTCTCCGGTGAGATGTGCGACGACGACCGGCTTGGCCGCCGTGCCCGATATCCTGCCCGCGAAGTCGCCGTTATCCACCGAATGAACCTTCACCCCACCCGCGGTCCCGACCTGGGAGAGGCCGAGCTCGCTGAGCGTGAGGGTGCCGGTGACCGCGCTGCCGGTCGACACGATATCGACGGTGCCCTTCCAGGACTCCTGGCCGCTTCCCGCGTTGGGGATCGTGATTCCGTCACCCGTGAGAGTCATCGTCGTGTTGATCAGTACCGACACCTTGCCGACGTAGTGCCCGGCAGGAATCGAGGTGCCCCTCGGAACGCAGTGGCCCGCCTTGAGCACCGGCGCCGATGAAGAAGGTGCCCCGACCGCCGCGGGTGCCGCGAGCGCGGCGCCCGGCAGCGTGCCTACCGTGAGCGTGCATCCGGCGAGAAGAAGGGTCGACGAGACGGCAAGCGCAAGCGCGGCGCCCGTCCATCCGAGTTGTGTGAGCCTCATGCACGAAAACGTACGAGCGAGGCCGTAACGCCTGCGTAACGCGGGCGCGCTAACGCTCGCCCGGGGACTTGCGCACGAGACTGACGGTGAAGAAGATGACGAGCGAGAGGAACAGCACCGGCGCGAGAACGGTGTAGATCCCGCGCGCCACCTCGAGCGGCAGAATCGCCGCCACGACGATCGTGACCACACCCGCGCCGAGGGTCAGTGCCCACGTGGCGAGCCACGGGTCGACTCGTGCGATGCTGCGAATGAATCGGCCGAAGTAGGCGCCCGCCGTCGCGCGCACCCGCACCAGGTACACGAGCAGGCCCGCGACCGCCACCACCGCAACACTCAGCGGTGACACGATCGCATTCCAGGCCGATGAGTCGGGGGCCGGGCCATTCAGCGTGATGCTGACCAGTCCCACCGCCGCCCACAGCAGCAGGTTGATCACGCGAAGGGCGCGCCGCACGGTGTAGCGGAGGTTGTTCAGTGCTCGCACGGCCGTCGGATCGCCAGCCAGGATGCCGACGAAACCCGCCGCTGCGAGCCCGGTCTCGCCGCGCTTCACGTGGAGCAGTGCGAGATTGTTTCGTGCGGCCACGTGGTCCGGATCGAGAGACAGCACCTCCCGGTAGTGTCGAACCGCCTCCCTGGTGCGGTTTCGAGCCTCGGCAACACGAGCGGCGGCGAAATGCACCTCCGGTTCGTCGGGCGCGAGCCGCACCGCCTCCGACACCGCGGCGAGGGTTTCCCGGTTCACGTACTGGGCGGCGGCGTCCACAATGGCCACCGTGTTATGGGTCGACCAGTTCAGGGGCGCGAGTTCCTGGGCACGGCGAGCAGCCACGCGCGCATCGCCGAGCATCCCGACACGCAGGTAGGCGAATGCGAGCAGCGACCACCCCTCCGGGTCGTCCGCCTCCAGCACCAGCGACTGCTTGAGTGCGGCAAGCGCCTGCCGTGCGCTTTCCCGGCCATCGTCGAGCCGCAGGTACGAGCGACCCACGAGGCGAAGCAGCACCGCGTCGTCGGGTGACTGTGCCAGGGCCGCGAACAGCACCCGTAACGCCTGTTCGGGCCGACCCGCTCCGAGCAGCATCCGGGCCCGTGCCTGCGCCCCGACCGCCCCCTCTGTGCCGTCGCTCACCGGCGTCGTCCCCTGGCCAGGCTCGAGATCAGGAACGCCAGGTACAGCAGCACGAGCCCGCCGATGGTGCCCTCATAGATGTGGCGGGTAGTGCGGGGGTCGGTGAAGATCGCGACGAACAGGCCAAGGTCGGCAATGACCCAGAGCGTCGCGAACACCACCAACGGTTTATCGATGGAGGCGAAGCTGCGAACGAAGCGACCGAAATAGGCACCGCTGCGCGCGCGAATCCACAGCACCCAGGCAAGCGCGATGCCCGTCGCGACGACGGCGGTCGCGGTCGGTATCCAGACGGTGACGCCCGCGGGCCAGCCCACGGAACCCGGGTCTTCGACCGGAATGTCGGCGAACGCGATGACGGCGAGAAGCGCCAGGATGAGCAGCATGAACGCCACCCGAGCCGCGGCTCGCAGGTTTGCGAGTGCGAGCGTCGAACTGGGGTCGGCCGCCAGCATCCCCACGAAGCTGCCGGCGGCCTCACCGATCCGCCCCTGCCGCAGCCGAATGGTGGCGATGTTGTTGATGGCGGCCGAATTGCCTGGCGCAAGCTCCAGCACCCGGCGGTAGTGTGCGATCGCCGCGCGCGGGCGATCCATGGCGGTGGCGAGCAGGGCGGCCGAGAACTCGACACCCACGGAATTCGGCGCGAGCCGCATCGCCTCCCGCATCGCGGCCTTCGTGTCGCGGCTCACCGAGCGAGTCTGAGAATCGATGTCGACGACGGCGGTGAAATTGCGCCAATCGTTCGGGTCAAGCTCGAGCGCACGCCGCGCGGCATCCCTCGCCCGGGGCTGGTCATGCAGGCGCAGGTAGGCGATCGACAGAATCCGCCAGGCTGCTGCGTTATCCGAGTCGATTGCCAGGCAGCGGGATGCCGCATCCAGTGCACCGTTCGCGCCCTGCACTCCCGGGAACGCGTCGAGCTGGGCGCCCGCAATGAGAAGGAGGGTGCGAGCGTTCGCGGGATCCGCGCCCAGTGCGGCGTACAGCACCCTCAGGGCATCGTTCGGTCGGTTGACGCCCAGAAACATCGTCGCCTGCGCGTGTGCGTCGGCCGACGTACTCACAACCGTTTGACCTTCTTCAGGTACGACTTCAGTTCGGCGTAGGTGCCGTCGCCGTCCCCGAACAGGACGACGTTTCGGGCGCTGTCGAGCCACGACGAGATAGACGGGCTCACCTCGCCGAGCGCTCCCGTGACATCCCTCATCGTGATCATCCGGGTGACCCCGGAGAGCGCGCTGTCGGTGAGCGCGCGTTCGGCAGCGATCTCGCAGACGTACGCGATGTCGGCGCCAGAAAGCCCCTCGGAGGCGCGAGCGAGTGTCGCGAGCTCGATACCCTCCACCGGCCTGCTCGCCAGGTGGAAGCGGAAGATCGCCTCGCGGGCTTCGACATCGGGCGGCAGCACGAGAACCGTGCGGTCGAACCGGCCGGGGCGCCGCAGCGCCGGGTCGACATCCCACGGCTGGTTGGTCGCCGCGAGCACGAACACTCCCTCGTTGGCGCTGTCCACACCGTCGAGTTCGCTCAGCAGCTGGTTCACCGTATTGCGCAGACCGGAATTGCGCGTCAGGCTGCGCCGTTGCCCCAGCGCATCGATTTCGTCGAAGAAAAGCACAACCGGCGCCTCGCGGCGGGCCACCTGGAACAACTCGTGCACGTTGTTCTCGCTCACCCCGCTGTACGGGTCGAGGATGTCGGCGATTCCCACGGAAAGGAATTTGGCGCCCAGCTCACCGGCCAGCGCCCGGGCGATGAACGTCTTGCCACAGCCCGGTGGGCCGTACATCAGCAGGCCGCCACGGAGGCTCTTCTTGTAGAGGGTGCGCAACTCGGGGTTGCGCAGGGGTGCGAGAAAAGCCGCAGTCAATCGCTCCTTGACCGACTTCATGCCGCCGACGTCGGCCAGCGTCAGTGTCGAACGCTCGACGTCGAACGCCGACCGCTCGGGGGAGGACTCCTCGGCGAACATCGGCTCCACGAGGTGGTCGACTTCGCGCTCCGCCGCAGACCAGTCGAAGTCCTGCGGCGAGTCGACGTTCGCCGGCGACGATCCGTCGTCAGCCGCCGGGGCAATCGCCCGCCCGATCAACTGGCGCGCCCCGACATTGGTGGGGTCGATCTGCAATACCGCACCAGCGAGCGAGATGGCTTCGTCCGACCGCCCGGCATCGAGCAGAAGGCCCGCCAGGTGCAATCGGAGGTGGATATCGTCGGGGGCGGCGTCGACCGCCTTCCGAAGCGAGATCAGAATCGACTCATCCATTCAAGGAGTTTAGCCAGACGCGGGTGCCGTCATGGCACAGCAAAAGCCCCCGGCATCCGAAGATGGCCGGGGGCTTTCGAGGTGCGAAACGTGTGTTCGCGACCTTGGTATGACTAGATGGGGCGGATGTTCTCGGCCTGAGGACCCTTGGGGCCCTGGGCTACCTCGAACTCAACCTTCTGGTTCTCGTCGAGCGAGCGGTAGCCGCTCGTCGCGATCGCCGAGTAGTGGGCGAAAACGTCAGCGCTTCCGTCCTCGGGGGAAATGAATCCAAAACCCTTTTCGGCGTTGAACCATTTGACAGTACCTGTTGCCATGCTTAGAACTCCTTGTTAGTGCAATTCGGTCGGTCCCGAATCCGGAGCCTCACGATTAACGCGCGCCAGAGCGCGCTAATGCACGGCTAACACTAGTGCAGAAGCCGAACAAGGCAACACATCGTCGCGAAATCGTGTCTTTGAGTCGAACTGTGTCGCGCGGGTCATGCGGCGACGAGTTCTTCGCGAAGGCGTCCGATTCCCGCGCGAATTCGGGTCTTCACCGTGCCGATCGGCACATTGAGCATCTCGGAGACCTCGCTGTGGCTGTACCCGCCCAGGTGGGACAGTTCGACGGCGCGCCGCTGGGTTTCGGGAAGCGAGCGCAGTGCCCGAGCAACACGCGTGCTGTCGATGCGCAGCGCGACGGTCTCCGCGACGTCGTCGCTCGGCTCGAAGTAGTCGCGAATGCCGATGCGGGTGTCGCGCAGCTTGCGCGACTGGGCGGAGCGAACCCGGTCGACTGCCCGGCTGTGTGTCTTGCGCAGGATCCAGCCGGTTGCGCTGCCCTTGCTGCCGTCGAAGTGCGCGGCGTACTGCCAGACCTCGAGAAAAACCTCCTGGGCGACTTCTTCGGCGTGGCCGAGGTCGCGGAGAATGCGCATAGCGAGCCCGAGCACGCGGGGTTGCATGCGGTCGTAGAGTTCGCCGAATGCCACTCTGTCGCCGCCGGCGACGGCATTCATGAGCAGGGCTTCTGGTTCGGCGACAGCTGTCGTGGTCATGGCCGACTTTCCTTTGTTCTCGGGTGCGGGCGACAAGCGGCGCCCGTTAGGGTGCGGGCTTACCCAGAGAGACGACGTCGGGGGTCGACTATGACGCGACTTTTCTGTCCTCTTTTAGGGGGACAAGTGACCGTGCATTACCAGTCTGACCGGCGGTAATCCTTGAGGAAGACGCCGTACAGGTCGACACCCCGCTCGCCCTCGACGATCGGGTCGTACACGCGCGCGGCACCATCCACCAGGTCGAGCGGGGCGTGAAAACCCTCCTCGGCGAGGCGCACCTTGGTGGGGTGCGGGCGCTCGTCAGTTATCCAGCCCGTGTCGACGCTCGTCATGAGGATGCCGTCGGTCTCGAACATCTCGCCCGCGCTCGTGCGGGTCAGCATGTTGAGCGCCGCCTTCGCCATGTTCGTGTGCGGATGGCCGGGGCCCTTGTAGCGGCGGGAGAAGACGCCCTCCATCGCCGAGACGTTGACGATGTACTTTCGGCGCGCGGTCGACGCCGCCATCGCGGGGCGCAACCGGCTGATCAGCAGGAACGGCGCGGTCATGTTCGCCAGCTGCACCTCGAGCAGCTCCAGCGGCTCGACCTCGTGCACGTGCTGGGTCCAGCTGTTGGCGGAATGCGTGTCGGGCACAAGTCCGCCCGCGTCGATGGCGGTGCCGGCCGCAAGGCGATCGAGCGAAGTCGACCCGGCGGCCAAGGCGTCGGCGGTGAGCCGATCGGCCGCCATGCTCCTCGGGTCTTTCACGGCCGCGGCGAGGATCGGATGGCTCGCGACCGACGCGGAGAGCGCCAGTGGATGCGCGTCGTTGGTGTGACCGAACGTCAGGAGTTCGGGCAGCGGGCCATCCGGCAGTGGCGCGAGCTCCGCCTCCGCCAGCGGGGCGTACGCGCCGGGGGAGCGCCGCACCGTCTGCGCCGCGTTGTTGATGAGAATGTCGAGCGGGCCTGCCGCGAGCATCGCGTCGGCCAGGCCGATCACCTGCGCCGGATCGCGCAGGTCGATCCCCACGACACGCAGTCGATGCAGCCAGTCCCCGGAGTCGGGCAGCGAGGCGAACCGGCGAACGGCATCCCGGGGAAACCGCGTCGTGATCGTCGTGTGCGCGCCATCCCGAAGCAGCCGCAGCGCAATGTACATGCCGATCTTCGCGCGCCCGCCCGTGAGCAGGGCGCGTTTGCCGGTGAGATCGGTGCGGGCATCGCGCTTGGCGTGGCTCAGGGCCGCGCAGTCCGGGCACAGCTGGTGATAGAACGCATCCACCTGTGTGTAGTGCTTCTTGCAGATGTAGCAGGCGCGCGACCTGCAGCAGGGTGCCGGCGATGGGCGCCTCGGTCGAGGTAGCGAGCGGGATGCCGCGGGTCTCGTCGTCGATGCGGTCTGGGGCGCCCGTCGCCGTCGCGGCGACCACGCTGCGGTCGGACCGCGCGATGAGCTCCCGTTTAGCCAGTCGACCCTCTTTCTTGACGGCCTTGAACATCCGGGCGGTCGCGCGTCGCACGGCGACGAAGTCGGGATGCTCGTCATCCAGCTCGTGCAGAGCCGCGAGCACCTCGAGGGTGATCCTGAGCCGCTCGGGGTCGATGCCGCCCTGCGTCGCTTCGGAAGTCACATCAGATTGTACGTGACGGCCAGTTCGCGAAGCTCTGCTGCAGCACCGCGACCATGCGGTCGAAGCTGCGGTCGAGGTCGGGCAGGCCGAACGCGCCGGCCGCGATCAGCGCGACGAATCCGTGCAGCGTCGATCGCACGTAGCGCGTCGCGTCGATGGCGTCGTCGTCGACCAGCCCGTACGCCCCGAGCGCCTCGAAGATGACCTGGATCGCGCGGCTCGCGGCGGCGGAGTCCTCCGGGTCGTTCGGGTCGGGCGCGCGAAGAGTGGTGGCGTAACGGCCGGGATGCTCGAGCGCCCAGTCCCGGTAGGCGAACGCAAGCGCCGCCACCGCATCGGCGCCGGCCCTGCCCACGGCGGCGCGGGCGAGCACGTCGGCGAGCTCGAACTTCGCACGGTTCGCGACCGACCGCTGCAGCGCGTCGACACCGGCGACGTGCTTGTAGAGACTGGGCACCTGCACGCCGAGCCGACGAGCCAGCACCGCGAGGGTGATCGGCTGGCCCTCGTCGGCGAGCGTTTCCGCCTCCTCGATGACGCGATCCGTGGTGAGGCCCGCCCTAGGCACGATCGGCCTTCAGGCCCTGCTTGTCGAGAAACGCGACCACGGCGGGGGTCACGAGTTCCGGCTGCTGCGACTGCGGGTAGTGCCCCGCGTCGGGCACCATCAGAACTTCGGCATCGAGCTGCTGGCTGATCCACTCCGCCTCGTCGGCCGGCTTCGCGAAGTCGGGATCCTTTTCGCCCATGACGACGAGTACGGGAGTGTGCACCTGCGGGAGCGCTGCTTCGGCCGGGTCGTGGCTCAGGCGGCTCGTCTTCGAGAAGGCGGCCGCGTATCCCCGGCGGCGCATCGCCCGGTTGGCGGCGGCCGCGAATTCGGCCTGGTCGGCCGGCTTGCGACCCGCGTAGAGGCTCGGGAGGTAGGCCTTCCAGACGGCGGCGGCCCACGGTGCCGCCGTCGCGACGCGCATGACGCCGGTCATCAGCGGGTTCATCGCGGGGTTGCGCACAAACGGCCCGACCAGCACCAGTGCCGAGACCAGTTCGGGGCGCGCGGCGGCGGCGATGACGCCCGCCGCGGATCCCATCGAGTTGCCGATGACGGTCGCTGGCGAGCCGAGGTGTTCGGCCAGGGCGATGATGTCGGATGCTTCGGCCTCGTCGTCGAACGTTGTGAAGGTGAGGTCGCTCTCGCCATGGCCGCGAAGGTCGAAGGTGGCGACGCGGTAGCCGGCTTCCATGAGCGCGGGAACGAGGTAGCGGAAGGTCTGGCGGATGTCTCCCATGCCGGGGGCGCAGATCACGAGCGGTCCGCTGCCCTGCACGTCGTAGGCGATGTGTCCGGTTCCGCGGTCGAGTTTCAGGGTTGTCATGGTCGATTCCTTCATCTGGCTAATGCTCATAGCCCTAAAGCTAATACCCCTAGCCACCCCCGTCAACCCCCTCCCTCTCCCAATTCAGGAGCCACCTCACCCAACTCAGGAGGTGGTGTGAGTGAAGTTGTTGGAGGGGTGGATGTCGTGCCGTACACGCCCCGCATCGAGACCCCCGCTCGCCGACTCCTGAATTGGGAGAGTGGGGTTTTGTGGGAACGTTGGTGCATGGCTTTCAAGATCGTTCTCGACTGTGACCCCGGACTCGACGATGCGCTCGCTCTGCTGCTCGCCCACGGCGACCCGAATATCGACCTGGTCGCCGTCACCACGGTCGGCGGCAACGTCTCGGTCGAGAAGACGACCCGGAACGCCCTCGAGCTGCGCGAATACCTCGGGTTCACCGAAGTACCGGTCGCGGCCGGGGCAGGCGAGCCACTCAGGGGCGAGGTGCGGAACGCCGCGTACGTGCACGGCGAGGGCGGTCTCGGCAACGTGACGCTGCCCGCCGCCGGGCTCGCGGCATCCGATCGACATGCCGTCGACCTCATCGTCGACACCATTCGGGCGGCGCCCGGCGAGATCCACCTCGTCGCGACGGGCCCGCTGACCAACATCGCGCTCGCCCTCGACCGCGATCCCGAACTCGTCGGCCTGGTCGCCTCGTTCACCATCATGGGTGGGTCGTACACGCGGGGCAACGCGACGCCCGCAGCGGAGTTCAACATCTACGCCGACCCGGAGGCCGCGGCCGCCGTGTTCGCCGCCGACTGGCGCGTCACAATGGTCGGCCTCGACCTCACGCTGCAGGCCATCGTCGACGAGGGGATCGTCGATCGGATGCACCAGCTCGGCCGGCTCGGGGTCGAACTCGTCGCGCCACTGGCCACGTTCTGGACCAACCCGCTCGACGACGACTGGGACGGCCAGGCCCTGCACGACGTCTGCGCGGTCGCTTATGTCGCGCGGCCCGACCTGTTCGTCGCCAAACCCGCGCGGGTCGACGTCGAGCTCGACGGCGACGTTCACGCGCGGGATGACCGTCGTCGACTTCCACTCGAGCAGGCCCAACGCGCTCGTGCCGGTGAAGCTCGATGTGCCCGGGCTTCTGGGACTACGTGCACGACGCGTGGGGCACCGTGCACGCTGCCATGGCTGACCTTCTCGCGCTCGCGCCCGACCCGTGGGATCCGGATGACGCGTACCTCGCGTTCGAGCAGTGGGCGGAGGCCCGCGGCCTCGCGCTCTACCCGGCGCAGGCGGAGGCGCTCATCGAGATCGTCTCGGGCAACAACCTGATCCTGTCGACGCCGACCGGGACGGGCAAGTCGCTGGTGGCGGTCGGCGCGCACTTCGTCGCGCTTGCGCAGGGCAAGCGCTCGTATTACACGGCCCCGATCAAGGCGCTCGTCTCGGAGAAGTTCTTCGCCCTCGTCGACATCTTCGGCGCCGCGAATGTCGGCATGGTGACGGGCGACTCATCCGTGAACCCGGATGCGCCGATCATCTGCTGCACCGCCGAGATCCTCGCGAATGTCGCGCTGCGGCACGGGCCCGACAGCGACGTCGACCAGGTCGTGATGGACGAGTTCCACTTCTACTCCGACCCGGATCGGGGCTGGGCCTGGCAGGTGCCCCTGCTCGAGCTGCCGCGGGTGCAGTTCGTCGTGATGTCGGCGACGCTCGGGGATGTCACGTGGCTGGCGTCCGACCTGACGCGTCGCACCGGGCGGCGAGACGGCATCCGTCACCGGAGTCGAGCGTCCGGTGCCGCTGCACTACTACTACGAGACGACGCCCATCCACGAGACGGTCGAGCAACTGCTGTCGACCGGCCAGGCGCCCATCTACATCGTGCACTTCTCGCAGGCGGCGGCGCTCGAGCGAGCGCAGGCGCTCGCCGGCGCCAAGGTGGCGACGCGCGAGCAGCGGGACTCGATCGCCGAGCTGATCGGCGGCTTCCGGTTCACGACCAGCTTCGGTAAGACGCTCTCGCGGCTGCTGCGGCTGGGCATCGGAGTGCACCACGCGGGCATGCTGCCGAAGTACCGGCGGCTCGTCGAGCAGCTGGCCCAGAGTGGCCAGTTGCGGGTGATCTGCGGAACCGACACTCTCGGGGTCGGAATCAACGTGCCCATTCGCACGGTGCTGCTGACGGCGCTGACCAAGTACGACGGAACGCGGATGCGCCAGCTCAACGCGCGGGAGTTCCACCAGATCGCGGGTCGCGCCGGCCGCGCGGGCTTCGATACGGCGGGAACCGTCGTCGCGCAGGCGCCCGAGCACGAGACCGAGAATGTGCGTCTCGTGAAGAAGGCGGGCGACGATCCCGTCAAGCTCAAGCGCATCGTGCGCAAGAAGGCGCCGGAGGGATTCGTCTCGTGGGGCGAGCCCAGCTTTCAGCGACTCATCGCCGCCGAACCCGAGACCCTCACCTCGAGCATGACGATGACGGCCGCGATGCTCATCAACGTGATCGGTCGAGGCGGCGACGTCTTCGAGAACGTGCGCTATCTCGTGTTCGAGAATCACGAGCCGTGGCGACGACAGCTCGCCCTTGCCCGGCGGGCGCTCGCGATCTACCGCACGCTGCGAACGGCGGAGGTCGTGACGCAGGGTGCCGAGGGGACCATCCGCCTCACCCTCGACCTTCAGCCGAACTTCGCGCTCAACCAGCCGCTGTCGCCGTTCGCGCTCGCGGTGTTCGACCTGCTGGAGCCAGGCACTTCGACAGGCTCAGGGACCGGGGTGGGCACCGGTCACTACGCCCTCGACATGATCTCGGTCATCGAGGCGACGCTCGATGACCCCCGCCCGGTCACATCGCAGCAGCAGTTCCTGGCCCGGGGCGAGGCGGTCGCCGCGATGAAGGCCGAGGGGATCGAGTACGACCAGCGCATGGAGCTGCTCGAGGAGGTGACTCATCCGATGCCGCTGAAGGAGTTGCTCGATGCAGCTTTCGCCACCTACAGCGCCTCGCAGGCGTGGGTCACCGACTTCGAGCTGCATCCGAAGTCTGTGGTTCGCGACATGTACGAGCGCGCGATGACGTTCGGCGACTACATCAACTACTACTCGCTCGCCCGCAGCGAGGGGCTCGTGCTGCGCTACCTCTCGGATGCGTATCGGGCCGCGCGGCAGACGATTCCCGACGAGGCCAAGACCGAGGACCTGCTCGACCTCATCGAATGGCTCGGCGAGCTCGTTCGCCAGGTCGACTCCAGCCTGCTCGACGAGTGGGATGAGCTGATCAACCCGGGCGAGGTCGTCGAAGGAAAGCCGGTGCTGCCGCCCGCACCGCCCGGGGTCACCACGAACGCCCGCGCCTTCCGCGTGCTCGTTCGCAACGAGCTCTTCCGCCGGGTGCAGCTGGCCGCGCTGGAGAAGTGGGACGAACTGGGGGAGCTGGATGCCGCATCCGGTTTCGACGCGGACCGCTGGGCCGACCTCGCTCGACCCGTACTTCGACGAGTACGACGCGTCATCCGGCCCGCTCATCGGCGTCGATGCGGATGCCCGCAGCTCGGCGATGCTGCAGATCACGGAGGGTCCGACGGAGTGGCTGGCGCGGCAGGTGCTCGCGACCCGGAGGGCGATCACGACTGGGCGATCAGCGCCACCGTCGACCTCGCGGAGTCGAACGAGCAGGGTGTCGCCGTGCTGCGCATCGTCGCAGTGGGCCCCTTCACCACCGCGCCCTAACGGTTGTGCAGGAGTTTCGGCGGCGGAGGCCCATCTCGCGAGCAAGTTTGTGACGAAGTGGGCCGAACTCCTGCACAACCGTTATCAGAGGCCGAGCTTTCGGGCCAGGAAGGCGTTGCGGAAGAGTCCCTCAGGGTCGTACTTCGCAACGAGGGCACGGAAGTCGTCGAAGCGCGGGTAGAGCGGCGCGAGTTGATCGACGCCGGCGGCGAAGACTTTGCCCCAGTGCGGCCGCGCTCCCAGCGGCAGCAGCGCGTCCTCGATCTGCGGCAGCAGGTTGCCGACCTCTGTGGGCAGCTTCTTCCAGGTGAAGTGCAGCCCGACAGTGTCGCGATCGTACGCGCCGCTCAGCCAGAGGCGGTCTGCCGTCATGGTGCGGATCTCGGTCACGAGCAGCAACGGCTCGATGAGCGGGGCCAGCGCCCTCATCGCCGCAATCGCCTCCTGGATAGTGGCGCGCGGTACCAGGTATTCGCTCTGCAGCTCGTCGCCGGCGCTCGGTGTGAACCCCAGCTTGAAGTGGGCGAGCCGGTCGCTCCACGGTCCCGGGATTCCGCCCTGCACGGTCGTGTTGGTGGCCGGCTGGTCGGAGATCATGTGCTCGTCGACGGTCTGCAGCGTTGCTCCGAACAGCTCGGTCGGGCGGCACCGGAGCATCCATCCGGGTTTTCAGCCAGGCGATGTCGATCGTGTCGCCGAGCCACTTCGTGAAGAGGCTCACGCTGTAGGCGCTGCTCGTGATGTCATCGAAGTGCTCGACGACGGCGCTCCACGGCAGGTCGTTGTAGAGGTCCTGTCGCACATCGAACGTGGGCTGGATGTCGAGAGTGATGCGGGTGACGAAGCCGAGGGCGCCGAGGGCGACGACCGCGCCGTCGAAGTCGGCATCCTCGCGAGACAGCCGCACCAGCTCACCCGTGCCGTCGAGAAATTCGATCGCCGCGACCGCGGTCGCGAGGTTGCCGTTGCGATCGCCGGAGCCGTGGGTGCCGGTGGCGACCGCGCCCGCCACGGTGATGTGGGGCAGTGAGGCGAGGTTGTGCAGCGCCCATCCGCGTGCCTGCAGCTGCTGGGCGAGGTCGCCGTAGCGGAGGCCCGCCGAGAAGGATGCGGTGCGGGCGGATTCGTCGATGACGAGATCGGGGGCGAATCGTTCGATCGAGACCAGGCGCCCGGCGGTGTCGGCCAGGTCGGTGAAGGAGTGGCGCGAGCCGAGCGCTCGAACCGGTCCGCCACGCAGGATGAGCTCGCGCAGCTCGGTCGCGTCGGCGGGCCGCTGCAGCACCTCCGCGCCGAAGGTGTGGCTTCCCGCCCAGTTTTCGCCGGGTGCGGTGTCGTCGGTGTCGCTGTACGCCATGGTTCTATTCTGCTGCGTCTCATTCGACCGGGTGGCCATACTGGTCAGATGGCGCGACGCAGTATGAGGTCACGGGCGGAGTCCGAGTATCCGACCGCAACCGAGGGCGATGCGACCTACTTCACCCGGCGTATCCTCTACGACGACCTGGCTGTGGTGATCCGGCGATTCCCGCCGGTCGAGGGTGCGCCGGTGGCGGGCCGCCCGTTCGTTCTCGTTCACGGCATCGGCGTCTCGTCCCGGTATTTTCACCCGTCCGCTGCCGAGCTGGCCAAATACGGCCCGGTGTACCTGGTCGACCTGCCCGGGTACGGCTCCGCGCCGAATCCGCGGCGCGACGTCAGCATCGTCGACCATGCCGGCGTGCTCAATCGCTTTCTCGTCGCGGAGGGCATCGACCGGCCGGTGCTCGTCGGGCACTCGATGGGCACCCAGGTGGTGTCGCAGCTGGTGCTCGACTATCCGGAGTGCACCGACCGCATCGTGCTGCTCGCTCCCACCATGGACCCGGATGCCCGTGGCTTCTGGCACGCGACCGGGCGTCTGCTCCGCGACATCCTGACCCGGGAGCCACCCGAGGTCAATGCGCTCGTGTCGGTCGACTACTTCTTCCGCTGCGGCATCCCCTACTTCCTGAAGCAGACCAGGCACCTGCTCGCTGACCGGATCGAGGAACGCCTGCCGCTGCTCGAGGCCAGGGGGCTCGTCATCCGTGGTGACCGTGACGTCATCTGCCCGGAGGGCTGGACTCGACGGGTGGCCGGCCTGCTGAAGGATGGCGCCTACGCGGAGGTGCCCGGACCGCACGTCATCATGTTCACCGACCCTCCGCGAGTGGCCGCCTACATCGCGAACCACGCCCACCAGTGAACGTCTTCCAGCGCCACATCTCGACCCGCGTCGTCGACTACGCCTGGGCCTACCGGCTGCGTGTTTCGGCGCTGCGCCGCCACGACCCCGCGCTGCTTCTGCCGGGGGACAGGCGACCCGTGCTTCTGCTTCCCGGCGTATACGAGACGTGGCATTTTCTGGAGACCGTGGGCGCGCACCTCAACGCGCTCGGGCATCCGGTGCACGTGGTGCCGACGTTCGGGCGCAACATCCGTCCGATCGCGGAGATGGCCGGGCTGGCGGGTGACTATCTCGACGACCACGACCTCACGGATGTCGCGATCGTGGCCCACAGCAAGGGCGGACTCATCGGCAAGACCCTGATGCTGGCGCAGTCGCGGGCACCTCGCATCGCATCGATGGTCGGCCATCAACACGCCGTTCGCGGGTTCCGACTACGCCCACCTGGTTCCCATCCGAACGCTGCGCGAGTTCGTGCCGACCCATGAAACGATCGTCACGCTCGCCAGCAACGACGCGGTCAACCGGCGCATCACGTCGATCTTCAGTTCGTGGGACCCGATCATCCCGAACGGCAGTCGGCTGGCGGGCGCCGTCAACATCGAGCTGCCGGTGTCCGGGCATTTTCGCATCCTCGACCGCCGCGACCTGCTCGAGGCAGTGGTGCGCGCAGTGTCCGGCCCGTGACGGCCGTTTGGGCCAGACTGGGCCTATGGCAGTAGCGAGCGTTCGGGACCAGCGTCTCATCCTCTGGATCGCGATTCTCGCGTCGTTCGTCTCGTTCCTCGACGGCAGTGTGATCAATGTCGCCCTTCCTGCCATCGAGCGCGAACTGGGCGGCGGTCTCGCGACGCAGCAGTGGGTGGTGGATGCCTACCTGATCACGCTGGGTTCGCTCATCCTGCTGGCGGGCTCGCTGTCCGACGTGCTCGGACGCATCGTGATCCTGCGCATCGGCCTCATCGGTTTCGGTGTCACGTCACTGCTCTGCGCGTTCTCGGTCGACCCGGAGATGCTCATCATCGCGCGCGGACTCCAGGGCATCGCCGGCGCGCTGCTGGTGCCCAGCTCGCTCGCACTGATCACGTCCAGTTTCGAGGGCGCGGCGCGCTCGAGCGCGATCGGGCGGTGGACGGCCGGCACGACGGTCGCGTTTCTGGCTGGTCCGACCCTCGGCGGGGTGATCGTCGACACGATCGGCTGGCGCTGGGTGTTCGTGATCAACGTGTTTCCCATCGCGGCGACCCTCCTGCTGCTCGTTGTGCTGCGCCAGAAGGATGTGCGCGAGCAGGGGGTCACCATCGACTACCTGGGCGCCGTGCTGTGCGTTCTCGGCCTGGGTGGCCCCGTCTATGCGCTCATCGAGCAGGGCCACTACGGGTGGGGGAGCCCGGTCATCCTGGTCCCGTTCATCGCGGGGCTGCTGTGTTTCGCCGGTTTCATCGTTCGGCAGCGGCTCGCCGCGATGCCCCTGATGCCGCTCAGCCTGTTCACGGTGCGCAATTTCGCCGTCGGAAACATTTCAACGGCTCTCGTGTACGGCGCGCTCTCGATCGGCGGGTTCATCATCTCGGTCTTCCTGCAGCAGGTGGCGGGGTACCCGGCGACGCTGGCCGCGCTCGCCACCCTGCCTCTTGGCATCCTGAACATCAGCCTCTCGTCGCTGGCGGGGTCGCTCTCGGGCAGGTGGGGTCCGCGCCTGTTCATGGGGCTCGGCCCGATTGTCGGCGCGGCGGGGTACCTGCTGATGCTGGGCGCGGGGGCGCACCCCGACTACTGGACGCAGCTGCTGCCCGGCATCCTGCTCTTCGGCATCGGCCTGACCGCGACTGTGGCGCCGCTCACCGCAACGATCCTCGGCTCGATTTCAGAAACGCAGGCCGGCATCGGTTCGGCGATCAACAATGCGGTCAGCAGGGTCGCCGGGCTCGTCGCCATCGCGTTTCTCGGCCTGGTCATCGGGTCGCAGGTGGATGTCGGCGGCTTCCACCGCACCATCATCCTGACCGCGGCCCTGTTGGCCCTGGGCGGCATCGTGTCGCTCATCGGCATCCAGAACTCGAAGTCGCTGACCGCTCCCGCGAAGGCGGCGGCGGGAGCGAAGTAGGGGCTCGGGGGCTGGTCTGGGTGGTGGTCTTCGGGCTGGTCTGGGTGGCGTCTTCTCCTTCCCAGGGGCCGGGTGT
>CAVTXB010000002.1:0-422274 GCA_963738535.1 uncultured Actinomycetota bacterium | reverse complement strand
CTCCCCCTGCCGCCTTCGTTCGTCGTATTGCTGCGCGGGGCGGGCACGGTCGCGAAGACGGCCGGCAGCATCCTGACCGGCCTTCTGCTCACGATCTTCGCCACGGTGTTCCTCGTGCTCGACGGACGCCACGTCTGGAGCTGGGTGGTGCGGCTGTTCCCGCGCCGCGCGCGCGCCGCGATGACCGGGGCCGGGGATTCCGGCTGGGCGACGCTGACCGTCTTCATCCGGGTGCAGCTGCTCGTTGCGGCGGTCGATGCCGTCGTGATCGGTGTCGGTGCGTGGCTGCTCGGCCTGCCGCTTGCGCTGCCCATCGCCATCATCGTCTTTCTGGCGTCGTTCGTGCCGATCGTCGGCGCGGTGGTCAGCGGCGCGCTTGCCGTCGTGATCGCGCTCGTCTACGACAGCCCGTTCACAGCGCTCATCATGCTGATCATCGTGCTCGGCACGCACATCCTCGAAGGCAACTTCCTGCACCCGTTCATCACGGGCAGCGCGGTCAAGATACATCCGCTCGCCGTCGTCTTCGTTGTCGCCGCCGGCTCGTTCGTCGCCGGAATCCCCGGGGCGCTCTTCGCCGTTCCGGTGGTCGCCGTCGCCAACGTGATGATCCTGTACCTGGTGCGCGGAACCTGGCGCACCGGCGTTCGATCCGACGCGAAGGATGTCGTGAGCAGTGAGTGAGGCAGTCGCCGTCGGCACCGGGCAAGACGTCATTCCCGGCCCAACGCTCGCCGAATTCGAAGAGGCGCGCATCACCGTCTCCGCGGTCATCGACACGACGCCCATGGAGAGCTCGCGCTCGCTCTCGGAGGTGCTGGGGTCGGATGTCTGGCTCAAGTGCGAGAACCTGCAGCGCACCGGCTCCTACAAGATCCGCGGCGCATACAACCGGCTCGTGCACCTCACCGACGACGAGAAGGCACGCGGCGTCGTAGCAGCGTCGGCGGGCAATCACGCCCAGGGCGTCGCGTTCGCGGCCCGCGAGCTGGGCATCCGGGCCACCATCTTCATGCCGGTCGGTGTCGCACTGCCCAAGCTCTCGGCAACCAAGGAGTACGGCGCCGACGTGGAGCTGAGCGGCAACGTCGTCGACGAGACCCTTCGCGCCGCTGCCGCGTTCGCCGAAGAGACCGGCGCCGTCTTCATCCACCCGTTCAACCACCGCGACGTCGTCATGGGCCAGGGAACGCTCGGGCTCGAGATTCTCGACCAGCAGCCCGACGTCGACACGATCCTGGTGCCGATCGGTGGCGGCGGACTGATCTCCGGTGTCGCCAGCGCAGTCAAGCAGAAGGCCGCCCAGACGGGCCGCACTATTCGCATCATCGGGGTGCAGGCCGCCAACGCGGCCGCGTACCCGGTGTCGCTGATCGCCGGTGAGCCCACCGAGATCCAGATCAGCCCGACGATCGCCGACGGCATCGCCGTCAGCAGGCCCGGCGACATCAACTTCGAGATCATCCGCGACGTCGTCGACGAGGTCATCACCGTCGAAGAGGATGACATCGCTCGGGCCCTGCTCGTGCTGCTCGAGCGCGCCAAGCTCGTCGTCGAGCCCGCCGGTGCGGTCGGGGTCGCGGCCATCCTCGCGGGCAAGGTGCAGCACACCGGTACGACCGTCGCCATCCTCTCGGGCGGCAACATCGACCCGCTCGTCATGGAGCGCATCATCAGCCACGGCCTCGCCGCATCGGAGCGCTACCTCAAGCTGCGCATCCCGCTGCCGGATCGCCCCGGGCAGCTCGCGCGCACGGCGGAGATCGTCGCCGCGTCCAACGCCAACGTCGTCGAGGTGCTGCACACGCGCCACGGAAGCGGCATGCAGATCAGCGAGGTCGAACTCGAGCTGCACATCGAGACCCGCGGGCCCGAGCACGCGGAGATCGTCATCCACAACCTGCGCGAGGCCGGCTTCAACCCCCGCGTGGACTTCTAGCCCCAACCCTCGCGCCTAACGGTTGTGCAGGAGTTGCGGCCACTTCGTCACACGGTTAGTGGCCAAAACGCCCATTCCCGCTGCCGATTCCTGCACAACCGTTAGGGGCAGGGGCGCGGCTAGGGCTGGAACGTCTCCACGGCGAGGATCTCGACCGTGATCGCCTTGCCGTTGGGGCCGTGTAGGTCTTGGAGTCGCCGATCTTCAGCCCGATGATGGCTGTGCCGAGCGGACTCGCCTCGCTGTACACGTCGAGGTCGCTGCCGGCCGCCATCTCGCGGTTGCCCACGAGAAACGTCGACTTGTCGCCCTGGATGTTCGCGGTGACCACGGTTCCGGGCTCCACGACACCGTGGCTCTCGGGTGCGTCGCCGACGGTCGCCGTGCGCAGCAGTTGCGTCAGCACGCGGATGCGCGCCTCGATCTTGCCCTGCTCCTCTTTCGCGGCGTGGTAGCCGCCGTTCTCCTTCAGGTCGCCCTCCTCGCGGGCGGCCTCGATCTTCTTCGCGATCTCGGTGCGACCCTCGACGCTCAGCTGCTCGAGCTCAGCGGTCAGCCGATCGAACGCATCCTGGGTCAACCAGGTGACGCTTGTGTCTGACATGTCTCTCCAATGCGGGACGGTTCACAGAAGTTCGCAGAATGAGAACCGGCCGTGACGACCGCTCCCACGAAATCCTGGAACCAAGGGGATGCTGCGCCGAAGGTTTTTTCGGTCGCAGTCGCGAATATGCCAGCTTAAGTCGGCCAGCACAGGTAGATCAACCCGGATACCGCCGGTTGCGACGTGCGCACGACGGTTTGGAGGGTGCGCGAACTCTGCGACGACGGTGGAATCGTGAGAATCTTCCAGCCCACGATCCCGAAGTTCTGGTCGAGCGCCTGCACCGCGCACTTGGCGTGGGTGCCCGGGTCTTCGGAGATCTCCCACTTCACCAGAATCTGGTTGGCGCTGACCCGGCTGTTGCCCACATCCTCGGTGTCGATGGATGCGCCGGGCACGAAGAGTCCGCCCCAGATCGCCCAGGCCGCGAACACGACCACGATCGCCGCCACCGAAGCCGATCGCGAAGACGAGGTTGCGCCGCCGACGATTCACCGTGCGCCCGTAGCGCGC
Source organism: uncultured Actinomycetota bacterium (assembly GCA_963738535.1). Taxonomy (GTDB): domain Bacteria; phylum Actinomycetota; class Actinomycetes; order Actinomycetales; family Microbacteriaceae; genus Galbitalea. The sequence goes on along the minus strand of CAVTXB010000002.1, from coordinate 419,218 downwards.
GTTCAGGTCGGTTGCCGACACGTTCAACTCCTGCGATTAGTCTGGAGATAGTGCGGCTGATTCGTCCGTTACTACGTCCGCCTACAGGCTATTGGCTATTCCCTAGGAGTTTGGTGACACTGCGTCTTCTGTCGGTGCACGCGCATCCCGACGACGAGTCGAGCAAGGGCGCCGGCACGCTGGCCTACTACCGCAGCCGCGGCGCCGAGGTGATGGTGGTCTGCTGCACCGGCGGCGAGGAGGGGCGCGTTCTCAACGAGAGCCTCGGACGCCGCATCGCTCGCCATGGCGGGGCGCGACCTGCCGGGCCTGCGCCGCATCGAGATGCGCAACGCCGCCGCCGTCATGGACATCCAGCACCGCTGGCTCGGCTACGCGGACTCGGGCTGGCCGGAGGACGGCGAGCCGGAACCCGTCAACGCGTTCGCCTCGATTCCGCTCGAGATCTCCGCAGAGCCGCTCGTGCGCCTCATCCGCTCGTTCCGCCCGCAGGTGCTCGTCACCTACGACGAGAACGGCGGCTACCCGCACCCCGACCACGTGCGCACCCACGAGATCTCGATCTACGCGCGCGATGCCGCGGCCGACCCGGCCCGCTATCCCGACGCCGGCCCGGCCTGGCAGCATCCAGAAGACCTACTACGACCACATCTTCAACGGTCCGCGCATCCAGGCGATCTACGACGTGATGGTCGAGCGCGATCCCGACGGAGAACTGGTGAAGCAGATGGCGGAGATGCAGCGCTGGTTCGACCGACCGGATGTCACGACGACCCACATTCCCGTCGGCGACTTTCTCGAGATGCGCGACCGCGCGCTGCTGTCGCACGCCAGCCAGGTGTCGCCCGAGAGCACGTTCTTCCGCTGGCCCAACGAGCTGCAGCGCGAGATCTGGCCGACCGAAGACTTCCAGCTCGCCGATTCGGTCGAGCCGGCCGTGCTTCCGGAGATCCGACCTGTTCGCCGGGGTCTCGGAGTCTGTCGGCCCGGTCACCACACCCGAGGAGTCGGCATGAGCCTGTCTGTCGCCCTGCTGCTGCCTGCTCGCGGCGCCGTCGCCGACGCCGTTCCCGGCGTACACGGGCAACCCGAACCTGATCACTCCCGGCGTCTGGGGTTTCATCGCGATCCTGGCGGTCGCCGTTGTCACGATCCTGCTGGTCGTCGACATGACCCGTCGCATCCGTCGCTCGCGCTACCGCGAGGAGGTGCGCATCAAGCTCGAGGAGGAGCAGGCCGCCGCGGATGCGGCTGCAGCCGCAGCCGAGCGCAAAGCGAACCGCCTGCGCCCGAAGCCGCGCGAGCCGTAGGCGCGCAACCCGGCAGCTCGGCCGGGCGCCCGCGTCGTGCTAACCGAGGTGCGGCGGATGGGTGGCGATGAGCAGGATGCCGACCCAGTGGCTGAGGAACGCCAGCAGGGTGAACGTGTGGAAGATCTCGTGGAACCCGAACCTGCCCGGGAACGGGTTGGGCCGCTTCAGCCCGTAGACCACCGCGCCGGCGGTGTAGAAGAGGCCGCCGACGAGGATGAGCGTCATTGTGACGGCGTTCGCGTCGAAGAAGTCGACGATGAAGATCAGTGCGGCCCAGCCGAGCAGCACGTACAGCGGCACGTACAGCCAGCGTGGCGCGCGGATGAAGAAGATGCGGAACAGGATGCCGAGTCCCGCGCCCGCCCAGATGACCGACAACAGGATGGTCTGCTTCGGCTGGGTCAGGCACAGCACCGTGAGCGGGGTGTACGACCCGGCGATGAGCAGGAAGATGTTGGCGTGGTCGATGCGCTTGAGCAGCACCTTGGTGCGCGGCTTCCAGTTGAGCCGGTGGTAGAGCGCCGAGTTGCCGAAGAGCAGCAGCGCTGAGAGCACGAAGATCGCGGACTGACACCTTCGCGGCGACACCGTCGGCCAGCACGATGAGGATGACTCCGAGGGCGATGGCAACGGGAAACGTGCCGGCGTGGATCCAGCCGCGCCAGGTCGGCTTGACCTCGACGGCCGCCTCATCGTCGTCATGGCTGGCGAGCTCGTCGTCCAGCAGCGGCACGTGGGCGACGTCGGCGCCGGGGTCGTCGGCCTGCGCTGCTGGCGGTCCCCCTGACGTCATTTGCAAACCCTACACCGGCGGGAAATCCTCAGGCTGGACGGGCGCTTTGGGCTAGCGTAGCCAGTGTGAGCCAGCGAGAAGTGCCGATCGGCGGCGGTGTTCTCTACCGCCTGTACCAGGGCCGCATCCGCCGCCACCTCGCGACCCAGACCCTGCCCCAGCATGTCGCCATGATCATCGACGGCAACCGCCGCTGGGCCCGCCTGCGCGAGCTCGAAACCGCGGCGCACGGCCACCGCGCGGGGGCAGCGAAGTACCACGAGTTCCTGCAGTGGTGCGACGACCTGGGCATCCAGGTGGCCACCCTCTACCTGCTGTCGACCGACAATCTCTCGAGCCGCACGCCCGAGGAGCTCGAGACCCTGTTCGTGATCATCGCCGAGCTGGCCGAAGACCTTTCGCACTTCCGCGACTGGCGGGTGCAGCACGTCGGGTCGGATGACGGCCTGCCGCCCGCCCTCGTCACGGCGCTGAAGGCGGCGGAGGAGGCCACGAAAGACCACACCGGCCTGCACATCAACCTCGCGGTCGGGTACGGCGGTCGCCGCGAGATCGCGGATGCCATGCGCAGCATCGTCAAACAGCACCAGTCGGAAGGCGGTGAGCTCGACGCGCTCGCCGAGATCCTGACGCCCGAGTTGATCGGCGAGCACCTCTACACGGGTGGCCAGCCCGACCCCGACCTCGTCATCCGCACGTCGGGGGAGCAGCGCCTGAGCGACTTCATGCTCTGGCAGAGCGCGCACAGCGAGTTCTACTTCGTCGAGGCCCTCGGTCCCGACCTGCGCGAGGTCGACTTCCTGCGAGCACTGCGCGACTTCTCGCGGAGACAGCGGAGGTTCGGCTCGTGACCACGATCGACGAGTTCGCCGCGACGTTCGGCGAGGAGCCCGGCTACCTCGACTTCGCCTCCGTCGGCCCTCCCGGGCGCGCGGTCACCGACGAGGAGTTCGCCCAGACGGGCCTGCTGGGTCGCGCCCGCTTCGGCACGGTTGACGGACTGCTCGGGCAGGACGACCGGGTGCGCGCAGCCATCGCATCGGTCGCCGGCATCCCCGCGACCCGGGTCGCGTTCGAACCCAACACGTCGACGGGGCTCATGCATGCCATGTTCGGAATCAGCGGCGGCGTCGCCGTCTCACCCGCCGACTTTCCGGCGATCACCTACGCGGCCGTGCGAGCGTCCGAAGCCCTCGGCACGATCACTCCGTTCTGGCTCGAAACCGACCACGGCCGTGTGACCCCCGGCAACCTCAGGCGCCAGCTGACCAAGTCGATCAGCGCCGTCGCCATCAGTCTGGTCGACTTCCGCACCGGGTACCTGGCCGACCTCGAGGGCATCCGCCAGGTGATCGGCGACCGCACGCTCATCGTCGACGCAATGCAGGGCTTCGGAGTCGTGGATGCGCCCTGGGAGCTCGCCGACATCGTGGTCGCGGGCGGGCAGAAGTGGGTTCGCGCGGGCTGGGGCACGGGCATGATGGCGCTCAGCGAGCGTGCGGCGCAGACACTCGTGCCGGTGATCTCGGGGTTCAGCGCGACAGAGAGCGGCGAGCTGTCGCTCGACAGTGTGCAGCCGCCCGCTGCCGGGGTGAGGGCATTCCAGGTGAGCAACCCGGACTACATCGCGCAGGCCCGGTTCGCGACCGCCCTCGAAGGCATCGCGGCGGTCGGGGTTGCGGCGATCAATTCGAGCATCGCCGAACGGGTCAGCCGCATCATCGACCTCGCCGACGAGTACGCGATCCCGGTGGTGTCGCCCCGGGATGAGGCGGAGCGCGCCGGAATCGTGGTGCTCGAGCCGGCGGCCGACCAGCTGACGGTGCTCACCGCATCCCTCTACAACCACGGTGTCACGACGACGACTCGCGACGGCCGGGTGCGCCTCTCGCCCCACGTCTCGACCGACGAGGAGACCTTCGACATGCTGCGGGCGAGCTTCGTGAGCTACGCGTCCGCCATCACTGTCTGACGGTCGTCGATCAGTTTGACCCTCGTCGATCACGGGTTCGACGCGAACTGTTTACGTGAGTGAAACGCGCGCGTGGCGTGTCGGAACGAGCGCATTCAGGGTGGTCGCTTAGCGTCGAGACACCGGACAAGTCGCCCGGTCGAGACGGCCACATAAGTTCGTCTTGAGTGCATGTGGCCATTTCGCGTAAGCACATCCGGGAGCATTCCTGCTCTCGGGGACGGAGTACACGTGCCCCAGCTCGCTAACCCTCAGCAGAAGAAAAACCCCAAGGATTCTTCACCAGCGAAGGGAAGGCAAGCGGAACGAACGTACGTTCTCGATACGTCCGTCCTTCTCTCGGATCCGAAGGCGATTTTTCGGTTCGCCGAGCATGCCGTCGTTCTTCCGGTCGTTGTCATCGCCGAACTCGAAGGCAAACGCAACGACCCCGAGATCGGCTACTTCGCGCGCCAGGCGCTGCGCAACCTCGACGAGTTGCGTGTGCAGCACGAACGGCTCGACTTCCCGATCGCCATCGGCGACGCGGGCGGTTCGCTGCGGGTCGAGCTGAACCACTCGAACATGAGCGTGCTGCCGTCCGGACTGCAGCTGGGTGACAACGATTCACGCATCCTCGCCGTCGCCCTCAACCTCGCCGGCGACGGACTGGACGTCACGGTCGTCTCCAAAGACCTTCCCCTGCGCGTGAAGGCGGCGTCGATCGGCCTCGCCGCCGAGGAATACCGTGCCGAGCTCGCGGTCGACTCCGGCTGGACCGGCCAGACCGACATCACGCTCTCGAGCGAACAGATGAACCAGCTCTACGACGACGAGAAGCTCTCCACGCGACTCGTGCAGGACCTGCCGGTCAACACGGGCCTGGTGCTGCACTCCGACCGCGGTTCGGCCCTCGGCCGGGTGACCCGCCGCGGCCAGCTGCGCCTCGTTCGCGGCGACCGGGACATGTTCGGCCTGCACGGCCGAAGCGCCGAGCAGCGCCTCGCCATCGACCTGCTGCTCGACCCCGAGATCGGCATCGTGTCGCTGGGAGGCCGCGCCGGCACCGGCAAGTCGGCCCTCGCGCTCTGCGCCGGCCTCGAGGCCGTGCTCGAGAAGCAGCAGCACCGCAAGATCATGGTGTTCCGTCCGCTGTACGCCGTCGGCGGCCAGGAGCTGGGCTACCTTCCCGGGGACGCCACCGAGAAGATGAACCCGTGGGCCCAGGCCGTCTTCGACACGCTCGGTTCGGTGGTCTCGCAGAACGTCATCGAGGAGGTCATGGCTCGCGGCATCCTCGAGGTGCTCCCGCTCACCCACATCCGCGGACGCAGCCTGCACGACGCGTTCGTGATCGTGGATGAGGCGCAGTCGCTCGAACGCAACGTGCTGCTCACCGTGCTCTCCCGAATCGGGCAGAACTCCCGGGTCGTGCTCACCCACGATGTCGCCCAGCGCGACAACCTGAGGGTCGGTCGGCATGATGGAGTCGCCTCGGTGATCGAGACCCTCAAGGATCACCCGCTGTTCGCCCACATCACCCTGACCCGGTCCGAGCGGTCCGCGATCGCCGCGCTGGTGACCGAGATGCTGGAGTCGAACGAACTCGCCTGACCTGTCGCACTGAGCCGCGCACCATCAGGGTTTCCCATAGGGGTCGCCCATAATGGTGCCTATGTCTCGACCGATTCCGCCGGCGCAGCACGAGCCGGTGCGGCGCCCGTCGGCCCAGCACGGGCCCGGGCCCGGACGCCACGAGCGCCGGCGGAATCGGGGGCGACAGGCGCTCATCACGGCGGCCATCGCGGCCGGGTGCGTCGTGCTGCTGGTGGCCATCGCGGGAGTGGCCTGGGTGGCATTCGGGCCGGCGTCGAATGCGCGGCACGTCGTCGCAGTGAAGACGCCGTCGACGACCCCCGTCGTCATCCCGACCGCCACCGCGTCGTCGTCGCCGACTCCGGAGCCTCTGCTGGCGCGCAGCCAGCAGGCCCAGACGCCGCCGATGGGCTGGAACAGCTGGAACGCCGTCGGCTGCACGGGGCTCACCGCCGCAGTCGTCGAGAAGGCGGCCGACGAGATCGTCGCCCGCGGCCTCAAATCGGCGGGCTACGAGTATGTCGTCGTCGACGACTGCTGGCAGGCCGGTCGTAACGCCGCCGGCGAACTCATCCCCGACCCCACTCGCTTTCCCGACGGCATGAAGGCCGTCGCCGACTATGTGCACAAAGACGGCCTCAAATTCGGCATCTATGCGGTGCCCGGCAGCCAGACCTGCGGCAACTATTTCAGCCAGTACCCGGTGCACGGCATCGGCAGTCTCGGCCACGAGAAGCAGGATGCCGAGCAGTTCGCGAGCTGGGGCGTCGACTACCTCAAATACGACTGGTGCCGGGCCGACATCAACGATCACCTCGACGAGCAGACCGCCTTCCGGCAGATGGAGCAGGACCTCGACGCCACGGGACGCAACATCGTGTTCTCGATCTCCGAGTACGGTGTGCAGCAGCCGTGGCTCTGGGGTCCGGGCGTCGCCAACCTGTGGCGCACCACCCACGACATCCACCCCCTGTGGTCGTCGGTCATGCAACACATCAATGCCCAGGTGCCGGTGACCCAGTACGCCAAACCGGGCGCCTGGAACGACCCCGACATGCTCGAGATCGGGGATGGCGGCCTGACCGACACCGAGGAGACCTCGCACTTCGCCATGTGGTGCATGCTCGCCGCCCCGCTCTTCGTCGGAACGGACATCGGCGCGCTGCCGGTGGGGATGGTCAGCCTGGTCACCAACCCCGAACTCGTCGGCATCGACCAGGACGCCGAGGGACACGAGGGGCACCTGGTGAGTTCGACGGGCGGCATCCAGGTGTGGGAGCGCCCGCTCACGAAGGGTCGCTACGCGGTGGCGCTCTTCAACACCACGAGCACCCCGCAGGCGATGTCGACCACGCTTGCGAAGCTGGGCATTCCGGCGGGCACCTACACCGCACGCGACGTCGTCGTGCGCGTCGACGTCGCGCCGATCTCATCGACGGTGAGCGGATCGGCGCCCTCCCACGGAATCGTCGTGCTGGAGCTGACCCCCGCCTGAGCGCGCGCCGGGTGCGCGGCTAGCCGGGGTGGGTCATCGAGAGCACATCGAGCTTCTCGTCGAGCTGCGCTTCGGTGATCTCACCGCGCTCCACGAACCCCAGGTCGATGACGGACTGGCGGATCGTGATGCCCTCCGCGACCGCGTGCTTCGCGACCTTCGCGGCGGCCTCGTAGCCGATGATGCGGTTGAGCGGCGTGACGATCGATGGCGACGACTCGGCCTGGGCACGGTTGCGCTCGAGGTTGGCCTCCAGGCCGTCGATCGTCGTATCGGCGAGCAGGCGGGTGGAGTTGCTGAGCAGGCGGATCGACTCGAGCAGCGCGTTCGCCATGACGGGGATCGCGACGTTGAGCTCGAAGAAGCCGCTCGCGCCGGCCCAGGCGATGGTCGAATCATTGCCCATGACCCGCATGCAGACCTGGAGTGTCGCCTCGGGGATGACGGGGTTGACCTTGCCGGGCATGATGGACGACCCGGGCTGAAGGTCGGGGATGTGGATCTCGCCGAGGCCCGTGTTCGGGCCGGAGCCCATCCAGCGCAGGTCGTTGCAGATTTTGGTGAGGGAGACGGCGATCACACGCAGGGCACCGGATGCCTCGACGAGCCCGTCGCGCGCCCCCTGCGCCTCGAAGTGGTCGAGTGCCTCCGTGATCGGCAGGCCGGAGTCGGCCGCCAGCAGTTCGATGACCTTCTGCGGGAAGCCCAGCGGGGTGTTGATGCCGGTTCCGACCGCCGTGCCGCCCAGCGGCACCTCGGCGACGCGCGGGATGGTGGCGTTGACCCGCTCGATCCCGAGCCGGATCTGGCGGGCGTAGCCGCCGAACTCCTGGCCCAGCGTGACGGGTGTCGCATCCATGAGGTGCGTGCGCCCCGACTTGACGGCCGTCTTCCACAGCTCGGCCTTGGCCTCGAGCGACACCGCGAGGTGCTCGAGGGCGGGCACCAGGTTTTCGACCAGCGCGCCGGTGACCGCGACGTGCACGGAGGTCGGGAAGACGTCGTTCGACGACTGCGACGCGTTGACGTGGTCGTTCGGGTGCACCGCGCGAGCCGAGGTATTTGCTGGCGAGCGTCGCCAGCACCTCGTTGATGTTCATGTTGCTGGAGGTGCCGCTGCCGGTCTGGTAGACGTCGATCGGAAACTGGTCGTGGTGGTGGCCGGCGATGATCGCTTCGGCCGCCTCGACGATGGAGTCGGCGATTTTCTGGTCGAGCACACCGAGCGACGCGTTGGCGACCGCCGCCGATTTCTTGATGCGCGCGAGGGCGACGATCTGGGCGGCTTCGAGGCCCGAGCCCGAGATCGGGAAGTTCTCGACCGCGCGCTGCGTCTGGGCGCCGTACAGCGCGTCGATGGGCACTCGTACCTCGCCCATGGTGTCGTGTTCGATTCGGTACTCCGGCGTGCTTGCCACTGTCTGCTTCCTCGTTGTGTGTGGGCGTTGCGTGCGTAACGGGATGAGTTCTAAAGGGACGCGGGCGGTCAGTTCGTCTCGAGCGTTCCGACGACGATGTCCGGCTCGGCGCGGCCGACCAGCAGACTGTAGTTCGCCCCGACGATAGCCAGCGTACCGGCGGCGATCGCGTCGCTGATGAGCTCCGACTGCTCGAGCAGCTCGGCGATGGTGTCGCGCAGGTGTTCCCGCCCGACGTCGCGGCTGTCGACTTTGGCGGGGTCGATCTCGCCCTGCGCATTGAAGGCGCCGTCGTCTGCGGCGACCCGCCGCACGGCGGGGACGATGCGCGAGATGAGCGACGCGATGTGCGGCGGCAGGGGAGCGGCCCCTGCGGTCTGCGAGTCGATCGCTGCGCGAACCGCGCCGCACGAATCGTGCCCGAGCACCACCAGCAGCGGAACGTGAAGCACTGCGACGGCGTACTCGAGCGAGCCGATGACGCTCTCGGAGATGACCTGGCCGGCATTTCGGATGACGAACAGGTCGCCGATGCCCTTGTCGAAGATGATCTCGGCCGAGAGCCGTGAGTCGCTGCACCCGAACAGCGCGGCCATCGGGGCCTGCCCGGCCGCCACCTCGGCGCGGCGCTCGACATCCTGGCGTGGATGCTGCGGCTCGCCGGCGACGAATCGCTCGTTGCCGCGGATCATCTCCTGCCACGCCGATGACGGCGTGCGCTCATCTGTCGAGGTCATCTCAGCCGGCCTCCCCGGATTTCAGTTGTCGTGCGATTGCGGTGGCGAGCACGCGGAATTCGGCATCGTCTGCGCTGCCGTGCAGCACGAAGTGCGACCCGCCGATCGTCGCGGCCAGCGAGTAGGGGAAGTTGCCCACGCCCGACAGGCTGCGCTGGTCGTAGACCGTCCAGTCGACCCCGGCGATGGTGACATGCCCGGTGGACTGCGCCTTACCCAGCAGCGAGCCGAACCAGGTGTCGCCCGTGGCGATGCCCTGCTCGATGGCGATGAACTGCTGCCTGGGAGTGATGAGTCCCACGTACCACGTGACGGTCTTGCCGGTATCGGTCTTCAGCTCCGCGTCGTTGGAGCTCCACCCCCGGGGCAGCTTCGGAGCCGCCAGCGTCTCGGCGACCCCGGGCTGAGCCTGCGCCGCCACGGTCGTGTAGTTGACCGACTTCACCAGGTCGCCGGAGGGACGCACCACCACGAGCACGATGAAGAGCACGATGCCGAGCGATGCGAGCAGCGCGAGCACAAGGTTGCGGGTCGTCTGGTTGGCACGATGCGCCCGCGAGTTCTCGGCCTTGCGGGCCGCGGTCTCTTCGGGCGTCTCGGGGCGCCCGAGCTCCGCGACGATGCGGCCACTGCCGCCCTGGGACGATGTCATCGCCTATTTCGCCGCGCCGGCGTCGCCCGATGACCCGTTTGCGGCCGCTCGTGCCGCGTCGAGCCGCGCTTTTGCACCGAGCAGCCACTCCTCGCACCGCCGTGCCAGGGCCTCGCCGCGCTCCCAGAGCGCCAGCGACTCCTCAAGGGTCGACGAACCCTGTTCGAGCTCGTTCACCACACGCACTAGCTCGTCGCGCGCCTGCTCGTACGAGAGCTCGCCGGCGTCGGGAACGGATGCGGTTGCCACGCCTCAATCCTAACCAGCGCTGCTGGGCGCCGGCTCGGCGTCGCCCGCGATGGTGGTGAGGCGGCCGTCGGCGACCGTGAGGAGGAGGGGAGTGCCCTTCGGCGCATCCTTCGCCGACCGGAGCGCGGCCCCCGCCGGGCAGTTGCGCGATGGCGTAGCCGCGATCCAGCGTGCGCTGCGGCGAGAGGGCGCGCAGGTGCCCGGAGAGTTCGCCCACGCGCGCCGTGGCGCGATCCAGCATCAGCGTCATGAGTTCGCCGCCCCGGGCGACGTAGCGGGAGAGCTCGTCGGCGCGCGTGTCGACCAGCCAGCTCGAATTCGCCAGCACGGGTCGCGTACGCAGCTGCTCGAGCCGATCGATCTCGGTGAGCACCAGGTTCGTGACCCGGGAACCGATGCGTGCGCGGGCCTGCTGCACCCGAGCGAGTTCTTCGGCGACATCCGGAACCACGCGCTTGGCGGCATCCGTGGGCGTCGACGCGCGCAGGTCGGCCACATCGTCGAGCAGTGGGCGGTCGGCTTCGTGCCCGATCGCGGAGACGATGGGCGTCTCGCAGGCCGCAGCCGTTCGCACCAGGCCCTCGTCGCTGAACACCAGCAGGTTCTGGAAGTCGCCTCCGCCGCGAGCGACGATGATCACATCGACGTCGGGGTCGGCGTCGAGCTTACGAAGCGCGGCGGTGACTTCGCCGACCGCCTTGTCGCCCTGCACCGAGGCGTAGGCGATGCGGAACTCGACCGCGGGCCAGCGCAGCTGGGCATTGCGCAGCACGTCTTTCTCGGCGTCGCTGTCGCGGCCGGTGATGAGCCCGATGCAGTGCGGAAGGAACGGCAGGGGCTTCTTGCGCGACTCGTCGAACAGCCCCTCTGTTCTCAGGGTCTGCCGCAGCCGTTCGAGCCGCTCGAGCAGGTCGCCGAGCCCCACGTGCCGCATCTCGAACACCTGCATGGTGAGCGTTCCGCCCTTGACCCAGTAGTTGGGTTTGACCAGCGCGACCACCCGGTCGCCCTGGCCGAGGTCGTCGGGAATCCTGGCCTTGACCGAGCCCCAGATCGTGAATGAGACGGTCGCGTCGGCCTCGAGGTCTTTCAATTTGCCGTAGACGTTGCCGCCCGACCCGCCCCACTGCGTGATCTCGCCCTCGACCCACACCGTGCCGAGCTTGTCGATCCAGCCCTTGATCTTGGACGACAGCAGCGCCACCGGCCACGGCGCATCGACGGTCGCCGGCCCGTCGACGATGGTCACGCTGCTGCTTCCACCCGTGCGTCGACCACTACGACTGGCCCCCCACGGGCGGTTCGCCCACGTATTCGTGCGCCTCGCGCGTGAGTTCGGACCACAGCGACCGGTCGCTGACGCTCACCAGGTCGCGCGACGGGATGCCCTCGAGCCGGTAGCGCGTGCCCTGTTCGCGCTCGACGAGATCAGACGCGCGGGCAGCAGGCAGGTCGACCACGAGGTCATCGCCGGAGAGGAACGCGAACACCGTTCCGTGCACGAGTAAACCGTCGATATCGACGGTCACACCCTCGTCGTCGCGGAATTCGAGCACAAGGTTCTCGAACGCCTGTGCCGCAAGTGAACTTGTCATCGTGGTCTCCTGTCCAGCTTCGTCAACCGCCTGCCGCGTAGAATCGGGCGTTGTGAGCACCATCTCCAACGGCAACGCTGTCACCAGCACCGCCGTCAGCCTCGATACGCCGCGATTACCAGCGGTACGTAACAGGCTAAGGGACAACCCCGTCACCGGCTCGAAGCGCGTGATCCTTGCCGCGCCCCGGGGCTACTGTGCAGGAGTGGACCGCGCGGTGATCGCGGTGGAGAAGGCGCTGGAGAAGTTCGGCTCGCCCGTCTACGTGCGCAAGCAGATCGTGCACAACGTGCACGTGGTGTCCACTCTCGAGAAGCGCGGGGCGATCTTCGTCGACGAGGTCGGCGAGGTTCCCGAGGGGGCGCATGTGGTCTTCAGCGCCCACGGCGTTGCTCCGGCCGTCGTCGAGGAGGCGGCCGCGCGGGGGCTCGACGCCATCGACGCGACCTGCCCGCTCGTGACCAAGGTGCACCGCGAGGCGACCCGGTTCGCGCGCGACGACTACGAGATCCTGCTCATCGGCCACCGCGGGCATGAGGAGGTCGAGGGCACCATGGGCCACGCCCCCGAGCGCACGATCCTCGTCGGCAGCCCCGCCGACGTGGCGACTGTCGAGGTGCGCAATCCCGATCATGTGGTGTGGTTGTCGCAGACGACGCTCAGCGTCGACGAGACGATGGAGACGGTGCGGCTGCTGCGCGAGCGCTTTCCCAACCTGCAGGACCCGCCCAGCGACGACATCTGCTACGCCACCCAGAATCGCCAGGTCGCCATCAAGAAGGTGGCCGAGCAGGCCGAGCTCGTGATCGTCGTCGGCTCCGCCAACAGTTCCAACACCGTGCGACTCGTGGATGTCGCACTCGAGAACGGCGCGACTGCCGCCTACCGCGTCGACTATGCCAGCGAGATCCGCCAGGAGTGGCTCGACGGCGTCGCGACGATCGGAGTGACATCCGGCGCATCCGTGCCCGAGGTGCTGGTGCAGGAGGTGCTCGATGACCTCGCGGATGCCGGCTACGGCGCCGTCGAGCAGGTCGTGACGGCCGAGGAAGACCTCATGTTCTCGTTGCCGCGTGAGCTTCGTACCGACGCGGAGGGCAATCCCGACGAGCGAGGCCTCGGTGGCAGGATGCGCCGGCTGGACTGGCAGCGCGATGACTGACGACCGTCCGTTGCCGCAATACGGCGAATATGCGACGCCCGAGCAGCAGGCGGCGGCCATGGGCCGCACGTATGTGCCGCCGACTCCGCCTCCGGCTCCCGAGACGCGGGTGAACATCGCGCCGCCGGGCTCGCGCGTCGGCGCTGGCGCGGGCGAGGGATCCGCGAACCAGGGGATGGTGCTGCCGGGCAACGCCGCGGACCGTTTCGCGACGATCTTCCAGATCGGCATCGGCATCGTCTTCCTGATCAACTCGGACTACTTCCACTTCAGCCAGAACATCAATTCGGCGATGGCCGACCTGGGCCCCACCTTCCGGATCGCCGCGTCGATCGACCACTACGCCTGGCTGCTGCTGGTCGCGAACGGCATCTTCCTCGTGCTCACCGCACTGTGGGCGTACCACCGCATCCGGCACGACAAACTGGCGTTCTTCGTGCCCGTGATCGGCTATGTCGCGTTCAACCTGTTCCTCGGCATCGTGGCGGGCATCGTCTCCCGGTAGCCGCTCGCGCCGCGTGGGAACCGCGGCCACGACGCATCCGTGTGGTTTCCTGTTGTCGTGAGTGACGGCGTCGCACGCGTGCCAGTCCTGCCGCGTCTTGTCGCGGCCGGGGTCAGCGTCTTCGCGGTCGTCCGCAGCGGTCACGCGATCGCCGCCATCGTGCTCGTGGTGTGCATCCCGGGCACCATCGTGACCCTCGTGCGCTTCTCGTATGGAGGGCAGGTGCTGGTGCCCGTGCTCGCCCTCGTGGCGATGCTCGCGCTGCTCTCGCTCGCCGCGTTCCGCACCACCCCGCTCACGCTGGCCGCGTACCTGGTGCTCGGTTCGGTCGCCAACTATTTCTTCGTCTACGGTGTGCTCGCGCACCATCCGGGGCTGCTGCCGACCGCGCTCGTGCTGGTCAACCGGCCCGAGACCGCACTCGTGCTCATCGGAACCTCCGGTCGCCGACCCCTGCCGGCGATCGCGTGGGGGATCGGCGGATTTCTCGCCGGTGCGGTCGCGACGGGCATCGCCGACCTCCAGCTGGGCTACTCGCTGCAGTTCGGCAACGGGCCGGCGCTGACCCTCGCCAACTATTGCGCCGTCTACCTCGGGCTCTCGATCGTGCAGCGCACGCAGCAACGGCGCGTGCCCGACTTCGTGAAGCTGCGGGGAGAGACCCGGCGCATCGAGGCCGAGCGCACCACCGAGCAGCGCGCCGTCGCTCTGCTGCACGACACCGTTCTCAACGACCTGGCCCTCGTCATCAACGGCCCGGACGTGCTCGATTCGAGAATGATCGAGCGGATGCGCGCCGACGTCGCAACGCTCGCGTCCGCCAGCATCCTGCCACCGGAGGATGCGCACACCCTCGTCGCGGAGAGCGACGGCAGCCTGCGCAACCAGATGACCCAGCTCATCAGCGACTTCCAGTGGCGCGGGCTCAGCGTCGAATTCACGGGAGACACGGGCACGGTCGCCCACATGACGCCGGAGGCCGTCACCGCGGCCGTGGGCGCGCTCCGCGCCTCGCTCGAGAACGTGCTCGCCCATTCGGGCGTCGAGTCGGCCGAGATCATTGTGAGCTCCACCAATGAATTCGTCACCTGGACCGTCAACGACGCCGGCGCCGGCTTCGATCCGCAGGCGGTCGCGCCCGACCGGCTCGGGCTTCGGTCATCCGTCTACCGTCGCGTCCAGTCCGCCGGGGGACGGGTGAAGGTGTGGTCTGCGCCCGGCAACGGAACCTCGGTGCTGTTCACGCTGCCGCTGCTCGCAGACGACCGCGACGACGCGGAGTCGAGCCCGTGAGCAGCGCCTGGACGCGCTCGCCGCAGGATGTCGACCCGCTCAGCTGGTTCACGGGGCCGCGAATGCCGCTGGCGTTCTCGATCGCCGGCATCGTGCAGGGCGTCGCCATCATCGTCATCTACTGGGACGCCTGGTCGAACGTGGGCCTGGAGCTGGCCGCGCTGCCCTTCTTCCTCGTCGCGGGCTGGCTGACCACGCTGAGCGCGCATCCGAGCCGACGGCGGTTCCGCCTGAGGGATGCGGGTGCCATCCTCGTGGTCGCCTGCGCCGGCGTCATCGTGTCGGCGTTCGGCGCGTACGGCGGCACGGTGCCGGTCGCCCAGTGGTGGCCGGGGATCGCACTCGGCGCCACCTTCGTGGGCCTCGCGCCGTACGGCACGCCGCGTCGGCAACTCATCTGCTCGTTTCCCCTCGTGGCGTTCACCGGCCTCGTGGGGTGGATCGTCTTCTCGCCGCAGACCGACTTCTGGCCTCCGGCGGCGATCGTGTTCATCGCCGCCGGTCCGGTATCAATCAGCGCCGCAGCCAGCGTCGTGTTCTCGTACACCGTCGTCTCCCGCACCCTCCTGCAGCTCGACACCTCGGGGGGTGCTGAGGAGTTGCACTCCTCGAGCCTGGTGCTGGCCGATCCCGGCAAGCAGAAGGGCACGGTGGCGCGGATGAGCGCCCGCGTGGCCCCGTTCCTCGAGTCCGTGGCGGCCGCGGGCGTCATCACCCCGGAGAACCGCGCCCTCGCCGCCCAGCTTGCCCGCCGGCTTCGCACCGAGCTGGTCACGGCCACGAGCCGCAGCTGGCTCGACGTCGTCGCCCACGAGACCGGCATGATCGTGAGCGACCCCGGGCCGGCTGGCCGACACGATGAACGAGTCCCAGCGGGCCGCACTGCAGGGCCTGCTGGTGGCGGCGATGGACAGCACCGTGGTCGACCGCAGCACGCTGCTCATCGAGCTGCGTGCGCAGCCCGACGGATCGACCGCGGTCGCGCTCAGCATCGATGTGGACCTGCCGGAAGGTCGCCGGCTCGTACTGCTCGCGCCCTACTACCTGACGCTCAAGACCACGGTCGACGACCTCAGCTGGGATGACGGCCGCCGCCTGCTCATGCGGTTCAGGATCCCGCCGGCGTAGTGGTCGCCGCCTCTAGCGAGGCGCGGCAGGCGGCCGGCCGCACCGGGGTCGTGTGCCGCGAGCACGACCAGGCCGGGCATCCGGCTTCTCAGGTCGTTCACGAGCGCGGTCGACCGGCTCATCCCGGCCCTGGTCGCCGGCTCCGGGAACGCTCTCCGCGCTCGAAGTGGTCGTCGTCATAGGTGAGGTCGCCGACCAGCAGCAGCGGGTCGAACCCGGCACGCCGCACGAGCATCGAGAGCGAACCGGGCGTGTGGCCCGGCGTCGGCAGCAGCACCAGCGAGCCGTCGCCGAACAGGTCGTGGCCGGGGTGAACGGCGCCAGGTCGTCGTTCGGCAGGGCACCGAAGTCGCAACGGGCGTCCAGCGCAGGCCGGGCAGCCGGATGTGCCGAGCGAGAAGCCCGCGCATCGCCGGCCGGGGCCGAGCAGGGATGCCCACTCGTCGGCGGCCACCACGATGTCGGCGTGACCGAGCTCGCGCAGCCCGCCGATGTGGTCCTGGTGAAGGTGCGACATGACGACGGTCGTGACCTCCGCGATGCCGAATCCGGCGGCGGCCAGCTGGCGGTGAGCGTGTCGCCTTCGCGATGTGGAATCGGGCCAGACGCGAGTAGGCCAGGCGCAGGGATCCACGCGGGAAAATATCGCGGGGTCGGTGACGGATGCGCGGTCCTGGCCGGTGTCGAAGAGCACCAGGCCGCGCTCGTGTTCGATCACGTAGACGTTGATCGGCAGCGGTTCGGTCCAGGTGCGCGAGGTGAGCAGCCAGGTCAGCTCGCTCCTTGTGGTCGGCCCGACGTGCTCGGGACGAATCGAGACGGCTGCCGGTACTGAGGACCGCGACCTCGCGCGATCGGGTCTAGCGGACCTCATCGGTGTCTCCTTCTACAATTAGTGACACGACAATATATGACACGACATGTAATTGCAAGCACTGTGTCAGCAATTCGCACGCCAACGAGTCCGGAGAACACTGTGAGAGACGTCGAGGAGCTGCGGTACGCGATCCTCGGCGCTGCAGCGCGAGGGCAACCGTGCGCTCGCCGCAGGGCTGAAGCCGCTGGGATCACCCCCGCGCAGGCGGAAGTGCTGCGCGTACTCGAGCCGACTCCGCGCCGCTGACGCTCGCCGGTCTCGGCGAGCTGCTGCTGTGCGAGACCGGCACCGGGCCGTCGCCGCTCGTCGACCGGCTCGTGACGTCAGGGTCACTTCGTGCCGCGCGACCGACCGAGGCATCGACCGCCGGTCAGCTCGAGCCTCACCGCTTCAGCCCGGCCGGCGTCTGCCGCCGCCAGCGTCGCCACGTCGAGGAGGCGCCTCTACGCGGCGATGGACGCGCCGCACCGCGGTCGACCGAGTCAGCGCAGACGCTCGCGCTGCTGCGCGCGATGCTCGCCCCGCTGCCCTCCGGCGCGGGCTGCTCGACGGGCGGGCCGCACGGCGGCCTGAGCGCTACTTACCCGAGTGACCGCGCGCTGCCCAGCTGCTGGGTCGCCTCGACGACGCGAGCCGCCATGGCGGTCTCCGCGATCTTGCCCCAGGCGCGCGGGTCGTAGATCTTCTTGTTGCCGACCTCGCCGTCGACCTTCAGCACGCCGTCGTAGTTCTTGAACATGGTGTCGGCGATCGACCGCGTGAAGGCGTACTGGGTGTCGGTGTCGATGTTCATCTTCACGACGCCGTTCGCGACCGCCTCCGCGATCTCGGCATCCGATGAGCCCGACCCGCCGTGGAAGACCAGGTCGAGCGGATTGCGCGCCGGTGCCGTACTTCGCCGCGATGCCCGCCTGGATCTCGCCCAGCAGCTCCGGGCGCAGCTTCACGTTGCCCGGCTTGTAGACGCCGTGCACGTTGCCGAACGTGAGCGCGGCGATGTAGCGCCCCTGCTCGCCGAGCCCGAGGGCCTCGACGACCCGCTCGACGTCGCCGAGGGTCGTGTAGAGGGCATCGTTGGTTCCCTCGTGCTTGACGCCGTCCTCCTCGCCGCCGACGACACCGATCTCGACCTCGAGAATCGCGTTGATGGCCTTCAGGCGGGGCAGCAGCGTCTTCGCGATCTCGATGTTCTCGTCGAGCGGCACGGCCGAGCCGTCCCACATGTGCGACTGGAAGATCGGGTTGCGGCCGGCCTTGACCTCGCGCCTCGGACGCCGCGATCAGCGGCAGCACGAACCCGTCGAGCGCATCCTTCGGGCAGTGGTCGGTGTGCAGCGCGACCGTGACGGGGTAGTTCTTCGCGACCTCGGTCACGAAGGCGGCGAAGGCGAGCGCGCCGGATGCGCGGTTCTTGACCGTCTGGCCGGCGAAGTAGTCGGCGCCGCCCGTCGTCACCTGGATGATGCCGTCTGAGCCGGCCTCGCTGAGACCCTGCAGCACGGCGTTGATCGTCGACGACGACGACACGTTCACAGCCGGATAGGCGAAGCCGCCCGTCTTGGCCTTGTCGAGCATTTCGGCGTACTGATCGGGGGTTGCGACAGGCATGCTGGCTCCTTGGGATGCGCGCGGGGTGGTTGCACAAAGTCTACCGATGCCGTTTTCGGTACTCTTGACCCCGAGCGTTGATTCCGTCCGGGATCCCACCACCATCGCCGAACTGTTCAAGAGGACACCGGTGACCACCGATACCGCAGCACACTTTCTCCACCCCGACCGCAACCTGGCAATGGAACTGGTGCGGGCCACCGAAGCCGCGGCCATCCGGGCGGTTCCGTTCATCGGCCGAGGCGACAAACTCGCCGCCGACGGTGCCGCCGTTGACGCCATGCGCACGTTCCTCGGCACCGTCAACTTCGACGGCGTCGTCGTGATCGGCGAAGGCGAGAAAGATCACGCCCCCATGCTCTTCAACGGCGAGCACGTCGGCAACGGCGGCGGGCCCGCCTGCGACATCGCCGTCGACCCCATCGACGGCACATCGCTCACGGCCGCCGGGCGGCAGAACGCGCTGTCGATGATCGCGGTGGCCGACCGCGGCAGCATGCTCGACGCATCCACCGTCTTCTACATGAGCAAGATCGCGACCGGGGCCGAGGGCATCGGCGTGATCGACATCCGCAAGCCGATCGGCGAGAACATTCGCGCGCTCGCCAAAGCCAAGGGCAAGCAGGTCTCCGACATCACCGTGGCCGTGCTCGACCGGCCCCGGCACGCCGAGCTCATCGACGACATCCGCGCTGCGGGTGCGGGAACGCGGCTCATGCTCGACGGCGACGTCGCCGGCAGCATCAACGCGGCGCTGTACGGCACCCGCATCGACATGTGCGCCGGCATCGGCGGAAGCCCGGAAGGCGTGGTGACCGCCTGCGCGATGAAGGCGCTCGGCGGCCTCATCCAGACCATCCTCCATCCCACCGACGACGAGCAGAAGCAGCGCGGGCTCGACGCCGGGCTCCAGTTCGACCACGTCTACGACGCCGACGAGCTCGTGAAAAGCGAGAACACCTACTTCGTGGCCACCGGTGTGACCGACGGCGGGCTCGTCAAGGGAGTGCGCCGGCTCGGCCCCATCATCCGCACGGAGAGCATCATCCTGCGATCGAAGTCGGGCACGATCCGGCGCGTCGAGGCCGACCACCTCGCGTCGAAGTGGCTCGGCTGACCGCCCCTGAGGCGGTCAGTTGCTGAGCACGCTCAGGATGTTGCCCGACGGGTCGAGGAACCACGCGATGTCGGGGCCCCGGTTCGCCGCCTTGCCGCGCGCGATGTCTTTCTCGTCCTGGTAGGTGCCGTCGTACACCTCGAACTTCACGCCCTTCGACTTGAGTTCGTCGACGGCAGCGTCGATGTCCGCCACCTCGAGGTTGAGAACGGTGTACGTCGCCGGCTCGTGGTCGCCCTTCGGGTAGACGAAGATGATGCCGCCCTGCGGCAGCTCGATGTCGAGCGCGTTCATGGTGTTGTCGGTGACGTTCAGGCCGAGCGTGTCCTTGTAGAACGTGCGAGCGGCATCGATGTCACGAACGGCGATGCCGCTGAACATCCCGGTGATGGCAACCATGGTGTCTCCTTCGATCCTCTGGTGGGCCAGATCATGTGGTGTGGTCCGTAACCTCCACCATGGCACGGTGCTGTCGCTGCGCCTAGACGGTGTCGATGCTCGGCGACCCTTCGAGTTCGATCAACAGCTCGGGTGCGGTGATCTCGCGCGGGGTCTCCTCGATGCCATCGATGGTGCCGATGACCTTGGACTCGTCGAGCATGTTGAGCTTGCGGGCCCCCGGCAGCACCTGCCGTTCGAGCGACCCGACGAAGGCGTTGTAGTCTTTCACGCTGCGTTCGATTGAGCGCCCGAGCTTCTCGACGTGCGATGCAAGCGTCGAAAGTCGCCCGTAGAGCTCCCGGCTCAGGTCGAACAGCATCTTCGCTTCAGCAGTGACGACATCCTGCTGCCAGCTGAAGGCCACGGTCTTCAGCACCGACCACAGCGTGACCGGCGACGCGAGCGCGACCCGCTTGCTGAACGCGAACTCCATGATCGACGGGTCGGCCTCCAGGGCGGATGAGACGAGCGATTCACTCGGGATGAACGCGATGACCATCTCCGGGCTCGCGTCGAGCCCCTCCCAGTAGGTGCGGCTGCCGAGCGCGGTGATGTGATCGCGCACCGCCTTCACGTGGGCCCGCATGAGCACGTCTTTGCGCGCGAGCTCGGCGTCAGACGCGGTCGGCGGGATGGCCGAGGCGTCGATGTAGGAGTTGAACGGGGCCTTGGCGTCGACGGCGATCGACTTGCCGCCGGGCAGGTGCACGATCATGTCGGGGCGACCGTGGCCCGCATCCGACGTGATGCTGGTCTGCACGTCGAAGTCGACGCGGTTGATGAGCCCGGCCGCTTCGACCACCGTGCGCAGCTGGCTCTCGCCCCACACCCCGCGGGTGCTGTTGTTGCGCAGAGCGGCAGACAGGCCCTCCGCCGTCGTGCGCAGGCGCTCCTCCGACTCCGTGGCCGACCGCAGCTGCTGGGTCAGTTCGCCATGCTGGAGGGTGCGCTGGGTTTCGAGTTCAGCGACTTTGCGCTGCATCGACTCGCAGCGAATCCTTCACCGGCGCCAGCGCCTGCAGTACCTTGCTCTCGGCCTGCGCCTGCTCTGAGCGTTCGCGCTGCTCGGCCCGCACGTGCTCGGAGAGCTCGCGGAACTGCTGCTGGTTGGCGAGGATCTGCTCCTTGAGCCCGGTGACCGTGGCCGTCATCGCAGCGAGCTCGGCAGCGAGCTGCGCGCGCTGGGCCGCCTCATCCGCTCGCACCTGGGCCAGCGCCGCGGCGTGCTGAGCCTCGAGCACCACGGGGTTCTCGCCCGCCTCCGGCGCCACCCGGCGGTTGCGGCCGACGAGCAGCCCGATGACGACGCCGAGCGCCGCGCCGATGACGAGTCCGAGAACCAGGGAGAGTACGGGATCCATGGGGTCAAGTATCGCGCCCGCCCCGGACAATCCCTCGGCACGGCAGCCATCGAGGACACCTAAATGTTCCCGAAATGTCTCCGGTTAGAGTGACGGCATGAGCACCGTTACAGCAGGCACAGTCACACCCGGCAGCGTCACGAACGACACCGTCGACCATTGGATCAACGGCACCACAGTCACCGGAACCTCCACGCGCAGGGGCCCGGTGTTCGACCCGGCCCGCGGCGAGGTGGCACGAGAGGTGCGCCTCGGCAGCACCGCCGATGTCGACGCGGCCGTGCAGGCGGCCCGGGCGGCATTCGACAGCTGGTCGTCCACGTCGTGGGCGAAGCGCCAGCAGGTGCTCTTCGCATTCCGGGAGATCCTCAACGCGCGCAAAGAAGAGCTGGCGGCCATCCTGACCAGCGAGCACGGCAAGGTCACCTCAGACGCCCTCGGCGAGATCGCCCGCGGCCTCGAGGTCGTCGAGTTCGCCTGCGGCATCGCGCACCTGGCCAAGGGCGAGTACAGCGAGAACGTCTCGACCGGCGTCGACGTCTACTCGCTGCACCAGGCGCTCGGCGTCGTGGGCATCATCAGCCCCTTCAATTTCCCGGCGATGGTGCCGCTGTGGTTCTTCCCGATCGCGCTCGCGGCCGGCAACTCGGTCGTGCTGAAGCCGAGCGAGAAAGACCCGAGCGCGTCCCTCTGGATGGCGCGCGCGCTCAAGGAGGCCGGCCTGCCCGACGGAGTCTTCAACGTCGTTCACGGCGACAAGGAGTCCGTGGATGCCCTGCTCGAGCATCCGGATGTCGCATCCATTTCGTTCGTCGGGTCCACGCCGATCGCGAAATACATCTACGAGACCGCAGCCCACCACGGCAAGCGGGTACAGGCCCTCGGCGGGGCGAAGAACCACATGCTGGTGCTTCCCGACGCCGACCTCGACCTCGTCGCCGACTCGGCCGTCAACGCCGGATTCGGATCGGCCGGCGAGCGCTGCATGGCGATCTCGGTGGTGGTCGCCGTCGAGCCGGTCGCCGACGACCTCATCGCCAAGATCACGTCGCGGATGGCGGGACTCCGGGTCGGCGACGGCACGCGCGGCTGCGACATGGGCCCCCTCATCACGAAGGAGCACCGCGACAAGGTCGCCGGCTACATCGACATCGCCACCGAGGACGGCGCGGTCGTCGTCGTCGACGGTCGCGGGGTGGAGGCCGACGGCGAGGCGGACGGGTTCTGGCTCGGCCCCACCCTCATCGACCGGGTGCCGCTGACGTCGCGCGTCTACACCGAAGAGATCTTCGGCCCCGTGCTCTCGATCGTGCGCGTCGACAGCTACGAGGAGGGTCTCGCCATCATCAACGCCTCCAAGTACGGCAACGGCACCGCGATCTTCACCAACGACGGGGGAGCAGCGAGGCGGTTCCAGAACGAGGTGCACGTCGGCATGATCGGCATCAACGTGCCCATCCCGGTTCCCGTCGGGTACTTCTCGTTCGGTGGCTGGAAGGACTCCCTGTTCGGCGACACGAAGGCCTACGGGCCCGACGCCATCCACTTCTTCACCCGGCAGAAGGCGATCACGTCGCGCTGGCTCGACCCCAGCCACGGCGGCATCAACCTCGGCTTCCCCCAGAACTGACCGAGCCGCTCTCTCACTCTCCTAATTCAGGAGGTGGTGGGGGTGGAGGTGGTGGAGTTGAGTGTGAGCCGGGGTGATGGGCAGCAGCACGCCCTCGACTGGGCTGGTCTCACACTACTCCTCACGTGAGAGTATGAGCGACCGATCCGCAGCATCTCGGTCACTCTCCTAATTCAGGAGCTGGTGCACTCTCGGGGAGGTGGAGATGTGGTGGAGTCGAGGGTGAGCCGGGGTGATCGGGCAGCAGCAGCCCCTCTGGTCACACACCCTCCTGAATTAGGAGCCGGTCTCCTGAATGACGAGAGCGGGTCAGCTGGCGGTCGCGAGCATCCCGATGGCGCCGAGCTTTCCGTTCACGGCCCCGACCAGTGCCGCGATGTCGGATGCGTCGTGCCGCTTCGCCGCGTGCACCATGATGGCCGCGCACGCCTGCGCGTCCGCGAGGGCGTTGTGGTGCTCGAAGTCCTCGAACCCGGCCGCCATGGCCGCGACGGGCAGCCGGTACGAGTCGAGACTGTAGGTTTTGCGCGCCACCTGCAGGCTGCAGGCGTACTCGAAGGTCGGGGTGTCGACGAAGGTCGCCGCGCAGGCGCCCGCGATGACGCCCATGTCGAAGCTCGCGTTGTGGGCGACCAGGATGTCGCCGTCGGCGAAGCCGACCAGGTCGGGAAGCTGTTCGGTCCACAGGGCGGCGTGTGCGACATCCGCTGCGACCAGCCCGTGGATGCGCGTGTTCCACTCCCAGAAGTCGTCGTAGCCGGCGGGCGGCTTGATCAGCCAGTATGCGCTGTCGACCATGCGGCCGTCGCGCACCTTCACCATTCCGACCGAGCACGCCGACGCGCTCGAGGAGT
Organism: uncultured Actinomycetota bacterium; assembly: GCA_963738535.1. Taxonomy (GTDB): domain Bacteria; phylum Actinomycetota; class Actinomycetes; order Actinomycetales; family Microbacteriaceae; genus Galbitalea. Next base: position 395,443 of record CAVTXB010000002.1, on the reverse strand, counting down.
TTGCGGTTTCGAAGTCGATCGCGGTGAAATCCACTGGCACGTTTCCGATGGTTGCACGCACTTCCGACGGAGCCGGGAGCGACCCGCGCGTAGGGTGAATCTGTGAGTGCAGACAAAGCCGGGCGGGCCGCATCCTTCGATCGGGCGGCCGAGGTTTACGAGCGGGCCCGGCCCGAATATCCGGTGGACGCCGTCGAATGGATGCTGCCCCCTGACGCGAAGGTCGTGCTCGACCTGGGTGCCGGCACCGGCAAGCTCACTCGCGCCCTCGCCGCGAGAGGGCTCGACGTGATCGCGGTGGACCCCTCGCCCAACATGCTCGCGCAGCTGAGTGCCGCGATTCCGGGGGCGACCGTGTCGGTGGGGACGGCGGAGGACATCCCGCTCGCGGACGCGTCGGTCGACGCGATCGTCGCCGGCCAGGCCTGGCACTGGGTCGACCAGGATCGCGCCATCCCGCAGGTGGCGCGCGTGCTTCGACCGGGCGGAACGCTGGGCCTCATCTGGAATATGCGCGACGAGCGCGTCGGCTGGGTCGCCCGCCTCACCGAGGTCATGCATCCGGCGGAGGGCGAGGTGTTCGCGCGCACCGGCACCATCGAACGCGGACCGTTCGGTGAGCTCGAGTCAGCGAATTTCGAGTGGTCGGCCGAGGTCACCCGCGACGATCTGGTGAACCTTCTGCGGTCGCGCAGCTACTTCATCACCGCCGACGCCGCGGAGCAGGCATCCATTCTGCAGGGCGTGCACGACCTGCTCGACAACGATCCGGATGTCGGCGGCCGTCAGACCTGGACCATGCCCTACGTCACGCGCGCCTTCCGCATGCGCCTCCGCCTAGGCCCCCGCCTAGCGCCGCTGCGGTTTGTTACCCGCGTGCCCTTCATCGAGGGCGCAGCGCTGACAAACCGCGGCGCGGTTCGGCTCAGAACAGGTTCAGGGCCGCCCACTGCAGCAGGATGACCGTCTTGCCGTCGACGATTCGGCCGTCGCTGGTCATCTGCAGCGCCTCGTCGAAGTCGAGGGTGAGCACCTCGATGTCTTCGCCCTCCTCCGGGAGGCCTCCGCCGGCGCCCACCACCTCGGCCGCGTTGTAGGGCGCGACGTAGAAGTGCACTCGTTCGGTGACACCGCCGGGACTCATGTAGAGGTCGAAGAGGTGCTGCACGGCACCGGGAGTGATGCCCAGTTCCTCCGTCGCCTCGCGACCGATCGCGACCTCGGGGGAGTCGCCGTCGAGGAGTCCGGCCGCCGCCTCGATGAGCATGCCGTCCGGATGATCGTTGACGTACACGGGGAACCGGAACTGTCGAGTGAGCACGACCGTCCGTGCCTCGAGGTCGTAGAGCATGATGGTGGCGCCGTTGCCCCGGTCGTAGGTCTCGCGCTGCTGGGTCGTCCACTCGCCGTCGCGCCGACGGTACGAGAGCGTCGTACGCCGCAGCACGTTCCAGGCATCCGAGACGACCTCGACCTTCTCGACAACGACGTTCGGATTGCCGTCCAGCCCGTGGCCGACCCGGTGCAGGCCGGTGCGTCCGCGGGCATCCGGGATGTCCTCGCCGCGCCGTGCGTTCTCGTGCGTCGCATCCGCCATGCCCCCACCCTACTTTCCGCACCCCCGCCGGGGTTTGTTACCGATGCGCCCTCGATCGAGGCCACCGCCGGTAACAAACCAGCGCGGGGTCCGCGTTCGGAACCAACCGGTACCCTTGAGCATCGTGGCTCTAACTATTGCGATCGTCGGTCTTCCCAATGTCGGCAAGTCGACGCTGTTCAACGCGCTGACCAAGAACACGGTTCTCGCCGCGAACTACCCGTTCGCCACCATCGAGCCGAACGTCGGCATCGTGAACCTGCCTGACCCGCGCCTGCAGAAACTCGCCGACCTGTTCCACAGCGAGCGCATCCTCGCCGCCCCGGTCTCGTTCGTCGACATCGCGGGCATCGTCAAGGGCGCATCCGTCGGCGAGGGGCTCGGCAACAAGTTTCTCGCGAACATCCGGGAGGCGGACGCGATCGCCCAGGTCATCCGGGGATTCGAAGATCCGGATGTCGTGCACGTCGACGGCAAGGTCGACGCCGCCTCCGACATGGAGACCATCAACACCGAGCTGATCCTCGCCGACCTGCAGACGCTCGAGAAGGCCATTCAGCGGTACGAGAAAGAAGTGCGCACCAAGCGCGTGCCGCAGTCGACGCTCGACACCGCGAATGAGGCGGTCGCGTGGCTGAACGACGGCAAGCCGCTGTCCGCATCAGCCATCGACATCGAGCCGATTCGCGAACTCGGCCTGCTCACCGCCAAGCCGTTCATCTACGTTTTCAACGTGGATGAGGCGGTGCTGACCGACCCCGCCCGCAAGGCCGCCCTCGAGGCTCTCGTCGCGCCCGCGCATGCCGTATTTTTGGACGCGAAGCTGGAGTCGGAGTTGATCGACCTCGACGCCGACGACGCCGCCGAACTTCTCGCCTCCACCGGCCAGGATGAGAGCGGCCTCGACCAGCTCGCGCGCATCGGGTTCGACACCCTGGGGCTCCAGACCTACCTCACGGCCGGCCCCAAGGAGTCGCGCGCCTGGACCATCCACAAGGGCTGGAAGGCCCCGCAGGCGGCCGGTGTCATCCACACCGACTTCGAGAAGGGCTTCATCAAGGCGGAGGTCATCGGCTTCGACGACCTGATGGAGACGGGCTCGATCGCCGAGGCGCGCGCCCACGGCAAGGCGCGCATCGAGGGCAAGGACTACGTCATGCAGGATGGCGACGTGGTGGAGTTCCGGTTCAACAACTGACGCGCCGCGGCCGTACCGCTAATCGTGGAAACGGGTCTGGTCGAAGCGGCAGGGCGAACGTCACCTCAACTCAGCGAGAGCCTCAGAAGCGCTAGGGATTTGCCGCTACCGCGATGGGTGGTGGTACCGTGTCCCCGTGGGGAACGGAGCAGGCGGCATCGCCGCCCTAGCGATAGTTCTTGCATTGGCTGGTTGCAGTTCAGCGACCGGCGCGTTGCCGAAGCATTCCACAACCCCAACGCAGACGCCGGTGGTTGCGCCTTCACCCACACCGACCGGTCCTCCTGCGCTCTCTCAATTGGTACTGTCGCCCAATGGTCTCGGCCCGCTCGTCATCGGCTCGCCAGTCCCGGATGAGCCCCCCACCACCGCGGTAGTGCTCTGGAATCCGACTGCATGCGGTCAGACAGGCGCGTGGCTGCCGAATTATCCTGACGGTCCCCTCGGACCCAATGGCGACCCGACCGGGCGTCCGTTCTACTTTGCCGTCGACCACAAAACAGACGCCCTTCAGTACATCAATGTGACGTCAACGCAGATCAAGACCAGCGCAGGCATCTCGATCGGCAGCACCCGCCAACAAGTCGTGGCAGCGTACCCGCACTTCGACGCGATTGTGGCCGGACCGGTAACGGACCTCTATGAGATCAACGGCCCGAAGGCGAAACTTGTCATCGAGGTCGAGCGAACAAACGGGGATCCGGGTTACGCGAACAGGGTCGCACTCATGGAAGTCAACGGGCTTGGATCACGCGCCTGGATCGCTTTACGGGAACGACGCAGGTGGCGGGATCTGTCCAGGGCCGTGACTCGACGCGCCTCGGTCACAGGAGCCATAGGTCTAACTGCACCGTAACGCGCTGGAGTTCAGGTTCAACAACTAGCTGAGCCGGTCGGCCGCCACAGCGAGTTGCCCCAAATCGACTCAACCGCGCGCGGGAGGGTCGATTCGGGGCAACTCGGCGCGGTATTACTTAGTGCTGCCGGCCGTCAGCGCGGCGATCGTCTGGCTCAGCTGCTGGATCTGCTGTCCGTAGTCGCCACTCGCCGCCGACGCTTCGATCTTCGTGACCTGGGCCCCGGCATCCGACGGCGACGCCTTCTGCAGCGCCGTCACATCCGAGCGCAGGTTCGCCGGCAGCGTCGCGAGCAGCTTCGGGTCGTCGCCGACCGTCCTGGCGATCATCGTGCCGGTCGTCGCCGCCGTGGTGCCTTTGGCGATGTCGGTGCGAAGCTCTCGCACCAGCTTGTGGCTGATCGGATACCCGGCGGTGCTCTGCAAGCTGGTCGCGAGGTTCTCGACCTGCTGTCCGTACCCTCCGGCGAGCGCCGTCGACGTGATGTGCTCGGCCTGCCCGACCGCATCCGCGGGCGAGGCCGTCTTCAGAGCGGTGAGATCACCCTGCAGCGCGGCGGGTAGCGCTGAGAAGATCGCCGGGTCGGCGATGAGCCGCGTGGCGAGCGCCTGCGCCTTGCTTCCGCTGATGGCGCCCGTGAACAGACTTGCTCGCAGCTGTTCCACTACCGAGACAGACCCGCTGTGGCCCTGCGCGGAGGTCGAGCTGTGGGCCGCGACGGGTGTCGGCTGCACGGTTGCTGCTGAGGCTCCCGCGACGCCGACCCCGAGTAGTGCACCGGCCACGGCCACCGAGGTGGCGCCGATCACGAGCCCCTTCCGGCGAGGAGCAACGAACGCTTGCGCGATTTTCTGGTTGTCGATCATGAATGATCCTTCCCATACCTGCGCCCACTCCGATCAGGTGGCCGGAGCTACTGCACGCAGGCATCGGGCGAGCGTACGCACCGGCCCTGAGTGTGCGGTCCGTAGTCGCTGACCATCCCCTCCGTCTTCGCGGATTGTCGGCGCGGTGGGGCGTCGGCGGGGTGGAGTCGCTGCAGGATGCGCGCGACTGCCAGTATTGCGGCATGACCGAAACCCGAACACCCGACGCTGGTACCGTGCTGCGCCCCGGCGTCGGCAAGATCTGGTGCATCGGCGCCTGGGCGATCGGCGCCGGCCTGGTGATCACCCAGTTCGCGATCGGCCGGCCGCTCACCGGCATCAAGGGCCTCGCGGCGGTGCTGCTGGTCGGATACGTGTTGTGGTTGATCCTGTGGTCGCCGAGCGTGACGCTGTCGCCGACAACCATTTCGGTGCGCAACTTCCTGCGCCGCTGGGAGATCAGCTGGTCGTCGGTGCTCGACCTCCCGCTCGGGATGAGCCTCGCCGTCGCAACGCGCCAGAAGACCATCACGGTCGCCGCGGCGCCGGGGCGTGGTTCGTACCAGACCGGCCGAGCGGGCGCCTACGGCCGCTTCGCTGAAGGGTCGCCGGATGTCGCCTACCGCGTTCGCGACTACTGGCGCCGCCTGCAACTGGCGCCCAGGCCTGCGGCGGTGATCGACGGCGGCACCGGCGTGCAGTCGACCTGGCTGGTGCTGGAGGGGGTTGTTCTGGTTGCGCTGGTCGTCGTGGTCATCCTGTCGTGGGCGCTGATTCGGTAGCGTCGACCGGGCGGCGCCCATTCGGTGGCCAGCCCCGTTCGTCGTAGGCTCCTGCCATGGCAATGCCCAGGCGAACCGACGTCGACGACTACTTCGAGCAACTTCCGCCCGCGGCACGCCCCCACCTCGACAGGCTCCGCGCGTTGAGCCGCACGGCGGCGCCGCAGGCGAGCGAGGTGCTGCAGTGGAACCAGCCCGCCTACCTGATGGCGAAGAACCGGCTGTGGATGCTGCAGGCCTTCAAACAGCATGCGTCGCTGCGGTTTCCGTTGCGGATCGTCGGTGCGCATCGTGCTGAGATCGAGGAGGCCGGCTTCGACGCCGGCAGTGGCATGATCAAGCTTCCCTACGCACGGGACCTTCCGGTCGCGGTGCTGACGGTGCTGATGAGGGCCCGGCTGGAGGAGTACGAGGCCACCGGCGCCACATGGTGACGATCGCGCGGCCGTGACCGAACCCGCCGATTTCATCGACGCCGCGCTGCAGTACGAGGTGTCGCCGTTCGCCTACCCGACGGATGAGCCGGATGGGTTGCTGCGCTACGGCACCTCCGTGGGCGCGGTGCGGGGCACGATCCGCAACGCACTGAGGCGGTACCCGGCGATGACCCACGATGACATCACGGCGCTCAGTTCGGAGTTGTGGAGCGCCCCGGTTTTCGAGCGGCGCCAGGCCGCGATCGTGCTGCTGCAGTCGCACGTGGGGCTGCTCACCGCGAACGACTTCACGCGCTTTGAGGGCTTTCTGCGCTCGGCGGGCTCCGGGGCCCTTGTCGACCAGCTGGTGGCGCACGTGCTGAGGCCATTGCTTGAGGCAATGGATGAGCCGACGCTCGACCGGGTTCGCGTTGTCCTGCGGCGGTGGGCGTCGGACCCGCATCCGGCAGTGCGCGCTGCCGCCCGCTCGCTCGCCGGCCCACCAGCACCTGGGGCGTGACGGGCTGGTCGGAGGTGGGTGGCACGATGTCTCCCCGGTTCCCATCCAGAGCTCGGATGCGTGCTCCCCAGCGCGTGCCGACGCCAGGGAGTACGTTAAAAAACCGTGGAACACCTACCCGACGATGAGGTGGCGCGTCGGCGTGCGAACCTCGAGACGCGCACCGGAACCTGGATCCCCCGTTCACTGGCGTCGGCCTTCGACCAGGCCGCAGAGGCCTGGCCCGATCGGCCGTACGTGCTCGCCGAATCCGGCTCACTGACCTACGCCGAAGTGCAGGCGAAGTCACTCGATCTCGCTGCCGGCCTGGTTTCGCTGGGGGTCGAGGTCGGCGATCGCGTCGCCCTGCTCGTCGACAATCGGCCCGAGTATGCGGCCATCAAGTTCGCGGTCGCCCGGATCGGGGCGATCGCTGTTCCGCTCAACTATTCGTACAAGGCGGATGAGATCAGGGAGCGGCTCGCGCAGTCGGGCGCGTCGCTGGTCATTGCGATCACCGCGTCGGTCGCGACCGACTTCCTGGCGGTGTTCGACTCGATCGTGCCCGGCTGGGAGGCCGGCGCGACCAGTGGCGACCTGCCCGACCTGCGCCACATCCTGCTGGTCGACAGTGAGGGGCGCGCGGGGGCGAGGAGCATCCACTCGCTCACCGCAGACGAGGAGGACCTCGACGAGGTCGCGTCACGCACGGCCGCCATCGATGCGGATGACGTGTGCGACATCGTGTTCACGTCGGGCACCACCGGCCACGCGATCGGCGCCGAGCTCACCCATGACATGGTGCTTCGCAGCGCGTACGGCTCGGCGTACCACCGGGCGTTCGACGACGGCTGGCGGATCAGTTTCGCGCTGCCGCTGTACCACGTGTTCGGCTACATCGAGGGGATGCTCGCGGCCATCTTCGTGGGCGGTGCGATCGCTCCCTTGCGCATCTTCAACCCCAAGACCGTGCTCACGATCATCCAGGAGTTCCGCATCAACGAGGTGCTGTTCGTGCCGACCATGACGGTGGCGGTGGTCGACCTTGCGGCCAGGGAGCACTTCGACCTCAGCTCGCTGCAGTCGGTGTTCTCGGCGGCCGCGCCGGCGCCGGTCTGGCTGTGGGAACGCGTGCTCACCGACCTGCAGCCGGTGATGGTGTTCACCGGGTACGGGCAGACGGAGGTCTCGGCGGCGACGGCCCTGACGCTGCCCGGCGACGACATCGAGACCGTGGCTGCCGTCGTCGGCGCAACCAAGCTCGGTGGTGTCGCGGCGGCGGGTGCGGCCGACGGGCGCCTCGCCGAGTACCGCACGGTCGACCCCTTCACCGGCGAGCCGCTGCCCGCGGGGGAGTCGGGCGAGCTCTCCGTTCGCGGCCCGCAGGTCACCCGCGGCTACTACCGAAACGCGGAGCGCACGGCCGAAGCGATTGACGCCGACGGCTGGCTGCGCACCGGCGACCTCGGCCGGGTGAACGAGCGGGGCTACCTGGAGTTGGGCGGCCGCAGCAGCGAACTCTTCAAGGTCGGCGGCGAACTGGTCGCGCCGGTCGAGGTCGAGCGTGTGCTGACCGGCATCGACGGGGTCAGCCAGGCCTTCGTGGCTGGCGTGCCCGACGAGCTGTACGGCGACATCGGGTGGGCCTGGGTGGTGCCGACGGATGGCGTCGAGCTCGAGACGCGCGCCCTGCTCGCCCAGTTGCGCGAGCACCTTGCGCCGTTCAAGGTTCCGCGCGGGATCACCATCCTGTCGGCGGACGGCCTGCCGACGACCACGACAGGAAAAGTGCAGAAGTACCTGCTCGTGCAGTCACTGCCCCGGCCCTCGTAGCGGGGGAAGACGGGTCGGACCGCCCCGGTCTAAACTGTGCATAGGTCCTGGGGGTGGCCACTGTGGGGATTGCTGATCTGGCGCTCAGGCCGCTGATGCGTAACTGGGGTCGCAGGGCTCTCCGCAATCTGGCTTCCGTGCCGCGTCCCGTCGATGACCCGCGAGCACACGCCTCCGGTGCCGACGCCGATCGCATCCTGCTCTTCGGAAGTGGTGCGGCAATAGGCTGGGGCGTGCTGAGCCATGCGATGGCCCTGCCCGGTACCGTCGCGCGAGCCGTGTCTGCCCTCACTGGTCGAGGAACGGATGTGGAGGTGGTGTCGAGCCCGGACTTTCGAGTCGGTTCGGCGCTCGGACTTCTCGACGGCGTGACCCTGACCAGGTATGACGCCATCGTGCTGTCGCTGGGCCTCAACGAGGTGATCAGCCTCGGCACGCTCAGCGCGTGGCGCCGTGACCTCGAGGCGCTCGTCGACCATCTCGAGCAGAACTCGGCGGCACGAACCCCGGTCTTCATTCTGGGGATCAATCCGATGACGCAGATTACCCGGTTCGATGCCATGCTGGCCCCGTTCATCTCGCATCACCGCCGGGCGCTGAATCGCGTGGCGACCAGTCTTGCCGCCCACCGCGAGCGCGTCTTCTTCATCGCGAACGACCCGCCCGACCGGTCCGCCGACAACCGGTATCGCACCACATCCGAATACCGCGAGGGCGGCACGGCAATCGCCGCCACGATCGCTCCGGTGCTCGACGCCGACCTGCGGGATGCCCGCGCCGGCTTCGAACACCGCGCACGCACAGCAGTGACCGACGAGCTGGCCCGCATCGCGGCACTCGAGGCGGCGGGTATCGCCGAGACGGAGGAACAGCGCTACGACCGGCTCACCGAGTTCGCGCGCCGGTCTTTTCGCACCTCGGCGGCCAAGATCACCATTCTCGAGGCCGACGGCTTCTGGACCAAGTCCGCACGGGGAATGCCTCGTCTCGCTGGCGCGCTCGACGACTCGATCTGTTTCACCGCCGCCGACAGCGAGGATGCGCTCGTGATCGGGGATGTCTCGCTCGACCCGCGATTCGCGTCGATGCCGCACCTCAAGGGGCCGCCTCCGGTGCGCTTCTACGCTGGGCACCGCATCGAGGGGCCCGACGGGGTACCGATCGCGGTGTTGTGCGTGCAGGATTCGAAGCCGCGCGACGTCACCGGCTTCGACCGAGCCCTGCTGCGCGACCTCGCGCTGCTTGTGCAGAAGGAAGTGTGGACCGGTTCGTCGGCGGCCGCCGCCATGGGCTTCGACAACCCGCCGCCTGCGATGCCCGACTCTCTGGTGCCGGGCACGAGTTCGGTGCCGTCGGCGCCGGTACCCGCGCAATAGGCGCGCTTCGAACCCGAGACCGGGCGCTCCGGGCCGCCGTTCTGCGACCGGGCGGAGGCTACTTCGTGTAGCCGGACTTCGTCATGGCGACGAGGGCCATGATCAGCAGCACGCCGCCGACGGCGCCGAGCAGCACAATGACGGTGAGCAGAACTGATGCAGCTGTGTCGGCCATGGAACTGTCCTTTTGCTTGGGTCGTGCGCTACCCCTAACGCTACCAAGATTCGCGACACTATCGACCCTGGCGGGGCCGTCCGACCCGACGCACTCCCTTGACGGCGGGAGCACGGCCCTTGCCCTTCGACGCCTTGGCCTTGCCACCGGGTGCCGGAGCGGACGCCCTGGCCGCGGCGGCGGACCTGGCTCGCTCCACCCGGGCGCGCTCGAGCAGTTCGGCACCCTCGGGAGTGAGCGTGGTGGTGGTGGCCGCATAATCGAACAACGGGTAGCCGAGACTCGCTTCGAGCTCTTTGACCGATGCGATGAGCGTCGCCCGCGACACCCCCACCGTCTTCGCGGCGTGCGCGAAATGCAGCTGTTCGGCGGCGGCGACGAAGTCGCGCATGATTTTGTCCACGCGCGCCTAGCGTGTTCCGCTGATCGTGCGCGCCTCGATCGTCAGGATGACGCGCACCTGGTCGCGTCCGCCGTACCAGGGGTAGGGCTTGCCCGTGTACTTCATCGCCAGCTTGTCGATGTGTTCGGCGCCGCCCTCCGTGGTCATGCCGATGACCCGCCCGCGCACCTGCAGGTACCGGGTGGGGTGTTCGGCATCCGCCACGGTGAGGGCGACCCGGTCGTCGCGCTCGATGTTGCGCACCTTCTGGAACCCCTGCACGGTGTTGATGATGACGTGCTCGCCGTCGGTGTCGACCCAGGTCTGGGTGAGCTGGGGAGACCCGTCGGGCATGATCGTTGCGAGGTAGCAGGTGCTCGGTGCTCGGAGCAGCTCGAGGAGGGGTTCGGTGAGTTTCACGGGGGAGTGCCTTCGGTTGGGAGGTCAGCACTCCCCACGCTACTGCGCAACCGGGGTTCGGTCGCGGCGCCACCGTCTACGATCCAAGGATGAGCAAGCGTGCCGCACCCGTCGTCGCGTGTGCGGCGGTCGTGCTTCTCGCGCTCACCGGATGCCAGGCGCATCCGTCGGGGTTCGGCCGAGAGCAGGCACAGTCGGATGCCGCGGTCTGGACGGCCGAGGCGGTTCATGCGGCCGGCTCGCCCACGACGACGACACGCTCGGACGGCTACGAGACCTGCCGCACCGACACCGGGTTCTTCACCTCCACCTTCCAGTGGCGCACAATCACCTGGCTCGGGGTGGCGGCATCCGCCCAGTCCGCAGCCACCCGCTCCATCGCCGCGGCGTTCTCCGCCGACGGCTGGGTGGCGCAGAAGTCGACCGGGGTTGACGGCCTGGTCAGCCTGGCGGGCCCCAAAGACGCGGACCGTCCCGGCGTGGTGCGTATCGAGACCGGCGGCCCCACCCAGCTGTCGGTTACCGTCATTAGCCCCTGTTACGGTTGACCGCAATCCCGACCGAATTGCAGCCACACGTGGTTCGCTTGGTGCATGACCGCGTTTCCGATGTTTCCCCTGGGATCGGTGCTGTTCCCCGGGATGCCCCTGCCGCTGCGTGTGTTCGAGCCCCGCTACCTGGCCATGCTGTCCGAGATCCTTGCCGACGAGCCATCCGAGTTCGGGGTCGTGCTCATCGAGCGCGGCAGTGAGGTCGGGGGTGGCGAGAAGCGGTTTCAGGTCGGCACGATTGCGCAGGTCACCGACCTCGACGCCTCGGAGGACTTCGTGGTGCTGGTCGCCGAGGGAACCCGCCGCTTCGAGGTGGTCGACTGGCTCGACGACGACCCATACCCGAGGGCGCAGATCCGGGTTCTCGACGACTTCGTCTGGGATCACTCGCTCGCACCGCTGCGCGCGAAGGCGGAGAGCGCGGTGCGGTCGTTGCTCACGCTGGCCACCGAGCGGGCGGGCGAGGGATGGCCGGCCGACATCGCCCTCTCCGACGACCCGGTCACCTCGAGCTGGCAGCTCGCCGCCATCGCCCCGCTCGGGCCGCTCGACCAGGTGCAGCTTCTCAACGTGGTCGACCTGCCCACCCTGCTGGTGCTGCTCATCGACCTGGCGGCCGGTGCGACGGAGTCCTTCCTGGCGCTCTACCCGGACTAGCGTTGGAGCATGAAGCTCGCCATCCATTTTCGCAATTTCACGATGCCGGGCGAACCCGCATCCCTGTCGGGTCTTCTCGCGGCAACAGCGAAAGCCGCGGACGAGGGCGGCATCGACACGATGACGGTCATGGATCACTGGTTTCAGATGGAGCAGACGGCGCCGGCCACCGATCCGATGCTCGAGGCCTATACGACGCTGGGCTTTCTTGCCGCGAACACGTCGCGGTTGAAGCTCGGAACACTCGTCACGGGCGTGACCTACCGCTACCCGGGACTTCTCGCCAAAACGGTGGCGACTCTCGACGTGCTGAGCGAGGGCCGCGCATTCCTCGGCCTCGGCGCCGCCTGGTATGAGAAGGAGCACCTCGCGCTCGGCGTTCCGTATCCACCGATCGCGACACGCTTCGAGATGCTGGAGGAGGCGATCCAGATCTGCCTGCAGATGTGGAGCGACAACGAGGGGCCCTACGAGGGCAAGCACTACCAGCTGGCCGAGACGATCTGCCGCCCGCGGCCCATCCAGTCGCCCCGTCCGCCCATCCTGCTCGGAGGCACCGGCGAGAAGAAGACGCTGCGCCTGGTCGCGCAGTACGCGGATGCCTGGAACTGCTTCGACCTGGGCGTGGAGGGCATCGCCGCGAAGCTCGCCATCCTCGACGAGCACTGCGCGACGGTGGGGCGGGATCCTTCCGAGATCGAGCGCACCGCGATCAGCTTTCGCGATCCCATCTCCGACACCGACGGCTTCCTGGGCAGCATGGAGCAGTACGCCAGGCTCGGAATCACGAAGGTATGGGTGGCCGTGCAGCCGCCCGACCCCGCCGGATTCGTCACGCAGCTCTGCGAAGACGTGCTCCCCCGGCTCATCGAGATCTGATGGGCAGCTACACGCTGGGGCTGCTCCAGACGGCGCCCGCGTCCGATCATCCCGAGCTGGTCGCGCCCGTCGTGTGGCGGGCGCTCGAGACCCTCGGGCTTGCCGAGGTCGTGGGTGTCGTCGAGATCGACCCCGACCTGTCCGATACCGCGGCCACCCAGCAGGCCTATGGGCTCGAGACCCACACCCTCGTCAACTGCGTCATCGTGACCGGCAAGCGCGAGGGCGAGGCCCGCACGGCGGCCTGCCTCATCCCGGCGCACACGCGCGCCGACATCAACGGACTCGTGAAGCGGCGGCTGGATGTTCGCAAGGCCTCGTTCATGCCCCGCGAGCTCGCGGTGGAGCAGACGGGCATGGAGTTCGGCGGCATAACGCCGATCGGGCTGCCCACGGACTGGCCTGTGCTCGTCGACGGTCGTATCCGGCACACGCCAGTCGTGATCATCGGATCGGGAATGCGCAGGTCGAAGCTGCTGGTCGCCGGCGATCTCTTCTCCCGGCTGCCCACGGCGGAAATAATCGACGACCTGGGTCGCGAGATTCCCGCCGAAGACTGAGTATCGTTCAGGGATGACAGACGCTGCTGCTCCCGACCCCCAGGTCACCCCGTTCGAGCCACCCGCCTACCAGCCCCCACCCGGCTACGTGCTGGCACCGGCCGTGCCACCCGTGCGCTCCCGGCGACTCGGGGTCGTTGCGTTCATCGTCGCCGCGGCGCTGTTCGTGTCGACGATTGTCGTGTCGGTGATCGTGGGAGTCGGCGCTGTGCCCTTCACCGTGCACTCCGGCGGGAGTTTCCACTACTTTCTCGACGCCAATTCCAGCAATGCCACGGAAGCGGCGCTCGCAGTGGCGGCGTTGGCGCAGGGGATTCTCGGCACCGCCCTCGGAATCTGGGCTCTGGTTCAGGGCATCGTGGCGGTGGCGACGCGTCGTGGGCGCGGCTATGGGGTGGCGGCGATCGTTCTCGCGGCACTCGGCCCGATCGCGTCCGTGGGTGTCACTCTTCTCTCGGTGGCCGTCAACCTTCACTGACCTCCGGGCACCAGGAATGGCTCGCGTGATTCGTCACGCGCCAGTAACACGGCGTTGCTAGGCTGGGCGCACAATCGAACATCGGGCCGCGCACGCGATGCGGGAGAGCTTCAGCCAGTTCCGGCAGACCGGCACCGCAGGAGCACCGAAGGAGCAAGCCTCCCCGCCAATCTCTCAGGTTTATGTACCGCATCGAACTGGCCACTCTGGAAAGAGCACTGAGGAGTCTGCCGTCCCGCGACTGCCGACGGTGAAAGTGAAGCCCCACGGGCCGAGCGAAACTCTCAGGCCAATGACAGAGGGGGAGTTCTCGTCCAGCCCACTAGCATGATGCACTGGAGAACTCCGTGACCGACAGTTCAGATTCCCCCGAACGGTTCTCGCCGTTGCACGCCACGCATGTCGAGGCGGGCGCGAGCTTCACCGACTTCGCCGGCTGGCAGATGCCGGTGCGCTACAGCTCCGACCTCGCGGAGCACCACGCCGTGCGCACCGCGGCCGGCCTCTTCGACCTCTCGCACATGGCCGAGATCCTCGTGCTCGGCCCCGAGGCGGCCGACGCCCTCGACTACGCCCTCGCCGGCAAGATCTCGGCCGTCGCGGTCGGGCAGGCCAAGTACAGCCTGCTGCTGGGCCGGGAGGGCGGAATCGTCGACGACCTCGTCGTCTACCGCACGCGGTGAGGACCGGTTCCTGGTCGTCGCGAACGCGTCCAACCGCGAGGTCGTCGCCGAGCAGCTGCTCGAGCGCTGCTCGCTGTTCGACTGCCAGGTGTTCGACGAGAGCGACGACATCGCGCTCATCGCCATCCAGGGACCGAAGTCGTACGAGATCCTGAGCCAGGTCGACGGCGTCGACGTTCCGGGCCTCGACGACGCTGAAGTACTACTGGTCGACGGGCGGCACGTTCCGCCCGGTCGCGGCCAATGCCGACCGGGCGAGACCCCCACGGATGCACGAGCTGCTCGTCGCCCGCACCGGCTACACGGGCGAAGACGGCTTCGAGTTGTACGTCGCGCCGGATGTCGCGCCGATCCTCTGGGACGCGCATCATGGAGACCGGCGCGGGCTCCGGCCTGGTTCCCGCGGGACTCGCCAGCCGCGACACGCTGCGGCTGGAGGCGGGCATGCCGCTCTACGGCCACGAGCTCGAGCCTCGACGACCTACCCGGCGCAGGCGGGCCTCGGCCGAGTCGTCAACCTCACGAAGGACGGCGACTTCGTCGGCCGCGCGGCCGTCGAGGCGGGTGCCCCGACGGACGCGACGCGTGCTCGTCGGACTGCGTCTCCGAGGGCAAGCGCGCCGGTCGCGCGGCTGATCTACGCGCGTGTTCGACGGCGACTCGCGAGGCGGTCGGCACCATCACCAGCGGCGCCCTGTCGCCGACGCTCGGCTACCCGATCGCCATGGCCTACGTGCGACCCGCGGTGCGCGAGCGATCGGCACCCAGCTCTTCATCGATGTCCGCGGAACGCGCGTCCCGGCATCCGTCGTTTCCCTGCCCTTCTATAAGAGAGAGATCAGCGTCATGACCGAACCCGACAGACCTCAAATACACCAAGGAGCACGAGTGGGTCGCTCGTCGAGGGCGACATCGCGACGGTCGGCATCACGGCGTATGCGGCCGACAAGCTGGGCGACGTCGTCTTCGTCGACCTGCCCGACGGTCGGCTCGACCGTCGCCGAGGGCAAGCGTCGTCGGCGAGATCGAGTCGACCAAGTCGGTCGGCGAGCTGTTCGCCCCCGTCAACGGCACCGTGCTCGAGATCAACGACGCCGTCGTGGCGACCCCCGAGCTGGTGAACAGCGACCCGTTCGGCGAGGGCTGGCTCATCAAGGTGACCTTCACCGAGCTTCCCGAGCTGCTCAGCTACGACCGAGTACAGCGCGCTGGTGGGCGAGTAATGACCGACCGCGTTTCCAGGACCGCCACATCGGAACGGATTCCGTCGCGCAGCTCGAGATGCTGTCGGCGCTCGGCTACGACACGGTCGACGAGCTTGTGCTCGCCGCGGTGCCGAAGTCGATCCACGTGCGACGCCGCTCGCGGACTCGCACGATTCCCGCCGGCCGCGACCGAACGCGAGGCGCTCGCCGAACTGCGCACGACTCGCGAACAAGAACACGGTGCGCCGCTCGATGATCGGCCTCGGCTACTACGACACCATCACGCCCGCGGTCATCAAGCGCAACGTGCTCGAGAACCCGAGCTGGTACACCGCCTACACGCCGTACCAGCCGGAGATCAGCCAGGGCCGGCTCGAGGCACTCATCAACTTCCAGACCATGGTCGAGGACCTGACCGGTCTCGACATCGCGAACGCGTCGATGCTGGATGAGGGCACCGCGGTCGTCGAGGCCATGCTGCTCGCGCGTCGCGCATCCAAGTCGACGTCGAACGTCTTCCTGGTCGACGCGGATGCGCTTCCCGCAGACCAAGGCGCTGCTCGCCAACCGCGCCGCAGCCGTCGGCATCGAGCTGCACGAGACCGGCGTACGACCTCGACCCCGCTGACCGTGCCCGAGCTCGACGTCTTCGGCGCCTTCGTGCAGTACCCCGGTGCATCCGGCCGGGTCTGGGATCCGTCGGAGGTGCTCGCCGCGGTCAAGGCGCAGGGCGGCATCGCCGTCGTCGCGGCCGACCTGCTCGCTCTCACGCTGATGAAGTCGCCGGGCGAGCTCGGCGCGGATGTCGCGGTCGGAACCACCCAGCGCTTCGGCGTTCCCGATGGGCTTCGGCGGACCGCACGCCGGCTACATGGCCGTGCGCAAGGGACTCGAGCGCCAGCTTCCGGGTCGCCTCGTCGGTGTCTCGCAGGATGCCGCCGGCCATCCCGCCTACCGCCTCAGCCTGCAGGCGCGCGAGCAGCACATCCGTCGCGAGAAGGCGACCTCGAACATCTGCACGGCGCAGGTGCTGCTGTCGGTGATGGCGTCGATGTACGCGGTCTACCACGGGCCCGGCGGCCTCAAGCGCATCGCGCAGCAGGTGCACGCGCCGCCGCGTGGTCGTTCGCGCGCCGAGCTGCGGCGCCGGGGCATCGAGGTCGCGCACGACGCTGACTTCTTCGACACCCTCGAGGTGCGCGGTTCCCGGACGCGCGAGCGAGCTCGTCGCGGCGGCGCACGCGCAGGAATCCTGCTGCCACCGAGGTGGATGCCGACACGGTTCGCCTGAGCTTCGACGAGACCTGGACGGACGGCCGACCTCGGCGCGCAGGACGTTCGCACCCTCAAGACGGTCTTCGGCCTCGACGGCGACTCGTGGCGCATCGGGTTCGACGACTATCCCGAGCGGCCTCGCTCGCACCAGCGAGTACCTGACCCATCCGGTCTTCAACACGCACCACTCCGAGACCGCCATGATGCGCTACCTCAAGTACCTCGCCGACAAGGACTACGCGCTCGACCGCGGCATGATCCCGCTCGGCTCGTGCACCATGAAGCTCAACGCGGCCACCGAGATGGAGGCCGTCACCTGGCCCGAGTTCGGCGGACATCCACCCCTTCGCACCCGAGGCGGATGTCGCTCGGCTACCTCGACCTCATCGAGCAGCTGCAGGGCTGGCTCGCCGAGGTCACCGGCTACGACGAGGTCTCGCTGCAGCCGAACGCGGGCAGCCAGGGCGAGCTCGCCGGCCTGCTCGCGATCCGCGGCTACCACCACTCACGCGGCGACGTGCACCGCACGGCGTGCCTGATCCCGGCATCCGCCCACGGCACCAACGCCGCGAGCGCCGTGCTCGCCGGGCATGAAGGTCGTGGTCGTCGCGACCAACGAGCTCGGCAACGTCGACCTCGACGACCTTCGCGCGAAGATCGCCGAGCACGCCGACGAGCTTGCGGCGCTCATGATCACCTACCCGTCGACGCACGGCGTCTACGAGCACGAGGTTCGCGACATCACCGACGCCGTGCACGCGGCCGGCGGCCAGGTCTACGTCGACGGCGCCAACCTCAACGCCCTGCTCGGCTATGCCCGGTTCGGCGACTTCGGGGGAGACGTCTCGCACCTCAACCTGCACAAGACGTTCTGCATCCCGCACGGCGGCGGCGGCCCCGGCGTCGGGCCGGTCGCGGCGAAGGCGCACCTCGCGCCGTTCCTGCCCGGGCATCCGCTCGCGCAGCGCGACACGCATCGGGCAACGCGGTGACGCGGCCATGCCGGCGCACCGCAACATCGTGTCGGCCGCGCCCTACGGGAGCCCGAGCATCCTGCCGATCAGCTGGGCCTACGTGCGCATGATGGGTGCCGAGGGTCTGAAGGCCGCGACCGGCGCAGCGGTGCTCGCCGCCAACTACGTCGCCGCGAAGCTGCGCGACTCACTACCCGGTGCTGTACGCGGGCGAGAACGGGCTCGTCGCGCACGAGTGCATTCTCGACCTGCGCCCGCTCACCGCGGCGACGGGCGTCACCGTGGATGACGTCGCCAAGCGCCTCATCGACTACGGCTTCCACGCGCCCGACCATGTCGTTCCCGGTCGCGGGCACGCTGATGGTCGAGCCGACCGAGAGCGAGGACCTCGTCGAGATCGACCGCTTCATCGACGCGATGATCGCGATCAAGGCCGAGGCGGATGCGCGTCGCCGTCCGGTCGCTGGCCCGCCGACGACAACCCGCTCGTGAATGCGCCGCACACCGCGCAGGCGGTGATCGTCGGGGAGTGGGAGCACCCGTACTCGCGCGAGGAGGCCGTCTACCCGGTGAAGGTCGCTCATCCGCGGCGAAGTACTGGCCGCCGGTGCGCCGCATCGACCAGGCCTACGGCGACCGCAACCTCGTCTGCGCCTGCCCGCCGATCGAGGCGTTCGCCGACTGACCCGCCATCGCCATAACGGTTGTGCAGGAGTCGGGGCCCCTTCGTCACAAGACTTCTGGCGAAACGGGCTTTGGCACCCGAAACTCCTGCACAACCGTTAGGGGAGGGGAGTCAGAAGAGGTGGGGGAAGGCGGATGCCGCCCACGAGTAGCCGACGAAGGTCGCCGCGTCGATGAGGAAGTGGGCGATAACGAACGGCAGCAGGCGGCCGTACCTCGTGTACAGCCAGCCGAAGATCACGCCCATGATGAAGTTGTCCGATGAATCCGCCGTAGCCCTGGTACAGGTGGTAGCTGCCACGGAAGACCGCGGTCGACGAGGATGATCGTCCACCTGCCCCAGCCGAGCTCGCGCAGTCGCGCGTACAGGTAGCCGATGACGATGAACTCCTCCTGCAGCGCCGCACGCAGGGCCGAGAACAGCAGAACGGGCACGGCCCACCAGTAGGGCGGCAGGCTGTCGGCCGAGATCGAGACGGCGAGCCCCAGCGCACGAGCGCCGAGGTAGACCGCCGATTCCGCCCGACCCCGATGACCAGGGCGAGCAGCCACTCCGACCCCGATGTCGCGCCACGGATGAGCGAAGTCGATGCCGAGCCGGCCGAGGTGCGGTTTCGCCGCCTGCCACAGGATGTAGACCACCAGCGCGACGGGAACCAGGTCGAAGAAGATCGCGAGCAGCTGGTAGATGAGGTCGAAGACGGGGCGGTCGCTGAGCGACGAGTTGAGTGCGACCGACTGGTGGCCGAGCGAGGTCGACCGGGTGCTCAGGTCGACCAGGTTGACGATGGCGTAGACCGAGGAGGCCCCGAGCGAGAGGCCCAGGACGAGCAGGATTTCGCCGCGGATTCGACCCCGCGAGAGGGGCGCCTGGGCCTGCAGCAGACCATCGCTCATAGGAGCCGCACAGGGGCGATTTGGTTGACTCCCGGCCTGTGCACCCTTTTCATCGTACGCCGGGCTTCGCGCCAGTATGCCCCAAAGCCTTCCCGACATACGCAACTATAGGTGCGTTTGGAGACCTGCGCCCGATCATTTGTTGCATGCAGCGCAAAGAACGATAGTGCGCGTTACCAATGTGTAACGTTTCCCCCTACAGTTTGGCGAAGGGTGGCACCCGTTCTAGGGTGGCAATTAATAAGCGTGGCAGAGCGCTAGGAATCGCTCTGCCATTTGCGCATCTTGCACAGGAGGAAAATTGAAGATCAAACGGTGGGTTGCGCTTGGCGCAGCCGTCGCTGCGACCGCGTTAGTGCTAACCGGTTGCTCGACATCCGGATCTCAAAGTGAGGTCGCGACGGGTACCTCGATCACGACAGCGCAGAACTCGGCGTTCAGCTCGCTGAACGCCAACACGGTGACGGGCAACTCGACGTACAACCAGAACATCACGTACATGACGATCGGCGCGTTCAACTACTACAACAACACGCCCGCGCTGGTGAAAAACACCAAGTTCGGCACCGTACACCGTTGTGAGCAAGAGCCCGCTGACGATCAAGTACACGATCAACGAGCGGCGTCAAGTGGTCCGACGGCGCCCCCGTCACCGCCGCTGACATCCTGCTCGACTGGGCCTCCAGCCATCACCAAGTACAACGACCCCAAGGGCATCAACTTCACCTCCGTCGTACGCCGGTGGCGGACTCGACCTGGTCAAGAACGTTCCCGAAGATCTCGGACAACAGCCAGTCCATGACCTTCGTCTACACCAAGCCGTTCGTCGACTGGGAGCTGCAGCCGATCATCACGATGTCGGCGGCCGCAACCTACGAGCTCGCCGGTATCGGCAAAGACACGGGCACGGCAGCACAGGCCGACGTCGTCAAGGAGATCCAGACCGATGACACCGCCGCTCTCGAGCAAGCTCGCCAAGGCGTGGGCCAACGACTACAACTTCACCGGCATGCCGTCGAACAAGGAAGCCCTCGTCTCCGACGGCCCGTACTACGTCTCCAACCTGGTGAAGAACCAGTACGTGACGCCTGACGGCCAACAAGGACTACACGTGGGGCCCGCTGCCTCACGCGCGAAGATCACGGTGCGCTTCATCGCCGACCAGACCGCACAGGTCCAGGCGCTGCAGAACGGCGAGATCGACATCCTTTACGGCCAGGCAACGGCTGACACGGTGAACGCGCTCAAGCAGACGTCCAAGTGACGACGACGACCAACCCGACGTCGACTACGAGCACATCGACCTGACGCTGAACAACGGTGGCCCGTTCGACCCGGCGACCTACGGCGGTGGAGCCGACGGTGCCGCTAAGGCCCTCGAGGTTCGCCAGGCGTTCTTCAAGGTCATTCCCGCGCCAGCAGATCATCGACGACTGATCAAGCCGCTGTCGCCGAACATCAAGCCCGACAACTCGCTCGACGTTCATCCCCGGTCTGCCGGATACGACGCGTCGGTCGCTGCCAACGGTTCGTCGGCGTACGACGATGTCGATGTCGCCGGCGCCAAGGCGCTGCTCGCCAAGGCCGGCGTCACGACCCCCGTCAACGTGCGGTTCTACTACGCAAACGACAACCCGCGCCGCGCAGGGCGAGTTCCAGCTGGTTCAGGCTCCGCGGCAAGCTCGCCGGCTTCAACGTGATCGACGTCGGTCAGCCGACCGCCGACTTCTTCGGAGCCAACGGCTGGGTTCGGGCAAGGTCGCTACGACGCGACCGTGTTCGCCTGGTCGTTCACGAGCCTCGCCCGTCACCGGCGTCGAAGCCGCAGTTCATCACGACCGGTGGCGGAGAACTTCAACGGTTACTCCAACCCCAAGGTCGACTCCGACTTCAAGACGCTGAGCAGCGAGCTCGACGCGGCGAAGCAGCATCGCGCTGCTGCAGATGTCGACAAGCAGTCATGGGCGCGACGCACAGTCCTTCATCCTGTTCCAGCTGCCGGACGTGTCCGCGCATGGTCGAACAAGATCGCAGAACGTGAAGGATGCACCTCTGGTCGCCGAACGTGTTCTGGAACTTCTGGGACTGGACAGTCAAGAAGTAAGCTCGACCCGTCACCTAAGTGAGAGCCGGGGCGGCGACATGCCGCTCCGGCTCTCACTCCGAAACCCCCACCGAAGGGCAATCAGCCCGTGCTGACATTCCTTATCCGGCGAACCCTGGCATCGATCGCGGTCCTCGCTGTGGCCTCCTATCTCGTCTACGTTCTCGCCGCCAGTCTCGGGCAACCCGCTCGGCGACCTGGTCCAGAGCCGCGCACCAAACAAGGAAGAGCTGATCGCCCAGCGCATCGCGCTGCTCCACCTCAACGTTCCGCCGTACCTCCGCTACTTCATCTGGCTCGGCGGCCTGCTGCAGGGCTTCGTCGGCCACTTCAGCCTCGGCAACGCCGCTCAACGGCCAGCCCGTGACCGCCGAGCTCGTGGTCCGCGGCCGGCGTCACGCTGCAGCTGGTCACCGGTGCGACGATCATCGCGATCATCGTCGGGCTCACCGTCGGCATCACCACCGCGCTGCGCCAGTACAGCGCGTACGACTACACCGCGACGTTCGTCTCGTTCCTCTTCTTCTCGCTGCCGATCTTCTGGATCGCGGTCATGCTGAAGCAGTTCGGCGCGATCGGCTTCAACAACTTCCTCGTCCGATCCGCAGAGTCCCACCCGTCTGGATCGTGATCCTCTCGCTGCTGTCCGGGGTCGTCTGGATGGGCATCATCGGCGGCGACGTCAGGCGGCGGCTGCACGTCTTCGGCATCGCCACGTCGCGGCTGCGGCGGTGCTCGTCTACATCACCGTCGACCAATGGCTCGACAACCCGAGCCTCGGGCCGGTCGTCACGACCGTGCTGTCGCTGGGCGCCGCCTGCTCGATCACGGTGCTCTCGACGGGATGGGCGAACAAGAAGTCGCGCAACACCGCGCCTCACCGTGGCCGTTCTCGGCCTGGCGCTGTACTTCCCGCTGGAGGGCGACCCTTACGGGTTGCTGCACGCATGAACAACCTGATCACTGGGGCACGATCATCCTGTTCGCCGCTCGTGATGTGCGGCTTCGGTGCCCTGGCCGGGTACCTGTGGGGCGGCGTCGACCGCAACCTGTCGATCCGCACCGGCGTCATCACCGCGTTCCGTGGTCACGCTGATCCTGCTGCTCGACCGGTTCATGCAGTCGTGGCAGATCTACTGCGACGCAGGTGGCCGACGGTCGTCCGATCGCCACGATCGGGTCGTCGACGGCCAATCTGCGTCGCCGACTTCTGGATCACCGGCATCGACAACTTCACCCACCTGCTGCTGCCGACGCTCGCGCTCATCCTCACCTCGATCGCCGGGTACAGCCGTTACTCGCGGTCCAGCCTGCTGGATGTCATGAACCAGGACTACATCCGCACCGCGCGGGCCAAGGGACTCACCGAGCGCACGGTCGTCATGCGCCACGCGTTCCGTAACGCGCTGATCCCGGTGACGACCGTCATCGCCCTCGACTTCGGCGCGCTCATCGGCGGCGCGGTCATCACCGAGACGGTCTTCAGCTGGTCCGGCATGGGGGCGCTGTTCCAGCAGGCGATCAACCAGGTCGACGTCAACCCGATCATGGGTGTGTTCCTCGTGACCGCCATCGCGGCCGTCGTGTTCAACGTGATCGCCGACCTCATCTATTCAGCCCTCGATCCACGAATCCGGGTTTCAGCATGAGCACACCGTTCGGGCCGACGCCCGCGGTCGGCAGCGATGCCGGCTTCGGCGAGGACGGCGAAGATCCGCGCAACGCCGAACTACATCGCGAGCCATGGCGGTCGCCGGACCCCGAAAAGCGCCGAGAACGCGATCGAGCTCAAGGAGGTCGAGGGTCTCAGCCTCGGCCGCATCGTCCTGCGGCGCTTCCTGCGCCACCGCGCGGCCATGATCAGCGTCGCCGTGCTCGCGCTCTGCGTCATCCTGCTCGTTCTCGTCGATCGGCATCGACGCTGTTCGGGCTGCACACGGCGCGGCTGGTGGAAGTGGACCTATGACGCCGTGCCCGACGCCGGAGAACGGCACGGCACCCACGCTGAGCCTCATCCCGCAGTGGCTGGGCGGCAGCGGGCATCCAGCCTCGGCAACCACCCGTTCGGTCAGGACAGCATCGGCCACGACATGTTCGCGCGGGTCATGCGCGGCATGCAGCAGTCGCTCATGATCGTGTTCGTCGTGCGGCATCGTGTCGACGTTCCTCGGAACCGTCATCGGTGCC
Organism: uncultured Actinomycetota bacterium; assembly: GCA_963738535.1. Classification (GTDB taxonomy): domain Bacteria; phylum Actinomycetota; class Actinomycetes; order Actinomycetales; family Microbacteriaceae; genus Galbitalea. The sequence goes on along the minus strand of CAVTXB010000002.1, from coordinate 371,908 downwards.
GTCGCGGGCTACTTCGGCGGATTGATCGACGCGCTGCTCATGCGCTTCACCGACCTCATCATCATCGTTCCGCTGATCCTGCTCGCGGCGATCGTCGTCGCACGTGTTCGCGGGCTCCGGGTCGTTCGTGCTGGCGCTCGTGCTCGGCGCCCTGGTCTGGACGAGCCTCGCGCGACTGGTGCGCGGTGAGGTGCTCGCCCTGCGCGAACGCGAATTCGTGGATGCGGCGCGGGTTGCCGGTGCGAGCAGCGGCCGCATCATCTTCCGGCACATCCTGCCGAACGCGGTCGGTGTCATCATCGTCAGCGCGACGCTCACGATGTCGGCGACCATCCTCGCTCGAGACCGCGCTCAGCTACCTCGGGCTCGGCGTGCAGGCGCCCGATGTCTCGCTCGGTCTCGCTCATCAGCGAGTACGAGACGTCGTTCACCACCCGGCCGTGGCTGTTCTGGTGGCCCGGTTCGTTCATCGTCATCATCGCGCTCACGATCAACTTCATCGGCGACGGCCTGCGCGACGCGTTCGACCCGCGCCAGCGCCGCGCGCTCAACCGGGCGGCGCGCCAGCAGCGGCTCACAGGCTCGCCCGAAGCCGGTCGACCGAGGGCGAAGCAGCCCAGTGATCGCCATGCACCCTCGACGTCGCGAATTGACGACGAGCCGACGACCGTCAACACGACGAGCGCGCGCGAGCACGATCAGCCGTGACGGAGTGCCAGCGCACGGTCATGCCCTCGCCCTCGACCGTGCCGAGCAGTCCGCGGTCGCGGTACTCCTCCCACTGCTCCGTGATCATCAGGGGCGCCAGGCCGGCAATCGGACGGCGGCGATGCCGCCGCGCGCTGGACGCGCTCGGTGTCCATGATTCGTTCGGAGTCCATACCGGGTCGACCGAGCGCGTCGCGGTCGAAGCGCGACAGCGACGAGTAGCGGTTCTGAGCGGGCGAGGCCCACGCGTGACCGTCTGCCCCTGGGCGTCACGAGCGTCAGGCCCCACGCGTCTGGATGTCGAGTATCGCCGGCCAGCTGATCGTCGCAGCTGCGCGCAGGTTGACGATGACGACCTCCGCCGGGCCCACCACCAGCAGGGGAACCCAGAACAGCACGCACGCGCCGTAGCCGACCAGGGCGATGGGCGCGACGCCGATGAACGATGGTGAGCGGATGCCCGTAGAACACCAGGCCGGCCTCGCCCAGCACGCAGACAGCGATGACCAGTACGCTCAACACCCGGCTGAAGCGAGAGATGAGTCGACGTCGAACTGCAGGTAGGCCATCCCTTCATTGTCCAGCACGGGCACCGATCACGGTATCGCGCTGCAGGACGACAGCCACTGACATCCCACCGCGGCCACCGCCGCAGCGAAAGGACCCGCGCGTGACCAACACCGCCTCGACATCCCGGGCGAAAGCGACCACCCAGCCGATCCTCAGCGTCGAGGGGCTCAACGTCGACTTCTGGGTCGACGGCGACGTGGTACCCCGCCGCGATCGACATGAACTACGACCTGCACCCCGGCGAGGTGCTCGCCATCGTCGGCGAGTCGGGCTCGGGCAAGAGCTCGAGTTCGATGGCGCTCGTCGGACTGACCCCGCCGAACGGCCGCGTCAGCGGCAAGGTGCTGCTCAAGGGCACCGACATCGTCGGTGTGACCGGCAGCCGCCTGCGCTCGATCCGCGGCAAAGACATCGCGGTCATCTTCCAGGAGCCGATGACGGCGCTCAACCCCGTCTACACGATCGGCTTCCAGATCGTCGAGACGCTGCGCACGCACATCGACATGAGCCCGGCCGAGGCGAAGGCGCGCGCGATCGAGCTGCTGACCATGGTCGAGATGCCGACACCCGACATCAGCTTCAACAAGTACCCGCACCAGTTCTCGGGCGGCCAGCGCCAGCGCGCCATGATCGCCATGGCGATCTCGTGCGACCCGCTGCTGCTCATCGCCGACGAGCCGACGACGGCGCTCGACGTCACCGTGCAGGCCGAGATCCTCGACCTCATGCGCAACCTGCGCCACCGGCTCGACAGCGCGATCATCCTGATCACCCACGACATGGGCGTCGTGGCCGACCTCGCCGACAAGGTCATCGTGATGAAGGACGGCGTCATCGTCGAGGCCGGCGAAGTCAACCAGATCTACACGTCGCCGCAGCACGCGTACACGAAGCAGCTGCTGGCCGCCGTGCCGCACCTGGGCACCGGCGAAGCCGTTGTCACCGAGGCGCTCAAGAAGGCGGAGGCCACCAAGTCGGCGCCCGTGCTCGCGCTCAAGGATGTCTGCATCGACTACCCGAAGCGCGGTCGCGTCCCCGCGTTCCGCGCGGTCGACGGCATCGACCTCGAGATCTTCCCGGGCGAGGTCGTCGGCCTCGTCGGCGAGTCCGGCTCGGGCAAGACCACGGTCGGGCGCGCGGCGGTCGGCCTGCTTCCCGTCGCCGAGGGCTCGCTGACGGTCTACGGCAACGACCTCGCCGACCGCCAGCCCGAAGAAGGTGCGCGAGATCCGCCGCGACATCGGCATCGTCTTCCAGGACCCGGGGTCGTCGCTGAACCCGCGTTTCCCGATCGGCCAGTGCATCGGCGAGCCGATCCTGCTCTCCGGTCTCGCCAAGGGCGCCGAGCTCGACCGCCGCGTCGAGACGCTGCTCGACCAGGTCGAACTGCCGCGCTCGTTCCGCAACCGCTACCCGCACGAACTCTCGGGCGGCCAGCGCCAGCGCGTCGGCATCGCTCGGGCGCTCGCGCTCAGTCCCGGCGCTGCTCGTCGCCGATGAGCCGACCTCGGCACTGGATGTCTCGGTGCAGGCCCGATTCCTCGAGCTGCTGCAGGAACTGCAGCAGCAGCTGCAGTTCGCCTGCCTGTTCATCAGCCACGACCTCGCGGTCGTCGACGTGCTCGTCGCACCGCATCGCGGTGATGCACAACGGCAAGCTCGTCGAGCAGGGCACGCAGCGACGAGATCCTGCGCAACCCGACAGGACCCGTACACCCAGCGCCTGATCGCCGCCGTTCCGCTCCCGGACCCGGTCGCACAGCGCGACGCCGCGAGAGCGGATGGCGAGCCGAAGGCGTAGCTTGCCCATGAGCAGTCTTTTTCGTTCCTCCGGTAGACTGGGGACGCAGGACTCCATGGTGCTCTTCCTGCGCGCCCAGACTTCTCTTCCAGCGGCCGCTGTTGCCGAACAGCCTTCGCCACCGGCCGCTGCCGAAGTATCGCGCCGCCAGCCGTTGACTGTCAGAGCGTCGCGCCTCACAAACCCAAGGAAAAACCTGATGGCTATTGCCACTCGCAACGACCTGCGCAACGTCGCCATCGTCGCGCACGTCGACCACGGCAAGACCACGCTCGTCGACGCCATGCTGCGCCAGACCAACTCGTTCGCCGCTCACGCGCACCTCGAAGAGCGCGCCATGGACTCGAACGACCTCGAGCGCGAAAAGGGCATCACGATTCTCGCCAAGAACACGGCGGTCTCGTACGAGGGCATCCACGCGACCGACGGCCCCGTGACCATCAACGTCATCGACACCCCCGGCCACGCCGACTTCGGTGGCGAGGTCGAGCGCGGCCTGTCCATGGTCGACGGCGTCGTGCTGCTCGTCGACGCCAGCGAGGGCCCGCTGCCGCAGACCCGTTTCGTGCTGCGCAAGGCGCTCGAGGCGAAGCTTCCGGTCATCCTGCTCGTCAACAAGACGGACCGCCCGGATGCGCGCATCGACGAGGTCGTGAGCCGAGTCGCAAGACCTGCTGCTGGGTCTCGCCTCCGACATGGCCGACGACGTGCCCGACCTCGACATCGACATGATCCTCGACGTTCCCGTCGTCTACGCCTCCGGCCGCAACGGTGCCGCGAGCTGGAACAAGCCCGAGAACGGCACCCTGCCCGACAACGCCGACCTCGAGCCGCTGTTCGACGCCATCCTGAAGCACATCCCGGCGCCGACCTACGACCCCGAGCACCCGCTGCAGGCCCACGTCACCAACCTCGACGCGTCGCCGTTCCTCGGTCGCCTCGCGCTGCTGCGCGTCTTCAACGGCACGATCAAGAAGGGCCAGACGGTCGCCTGGGTCAAGCACGACGGCAGCGTCAGCAACGTTCGCGTCACCGAGCTGCTGATCACCAAGGCGCTCGACCGCTTCCCGACCGAGTCCGCGGGCCCCGGCGACATCGTCGCCGTCGCCGGCTTCGAAGACATCACCATCGGCGAGACGCTCGCCGACCCCAACGACGTGCGCCCGCTGCCGACCATCACGGTCGACGACCCCGCCATCTCGATGACCATCGGCACCAACACCAGCCCGATGATCGGCAAGATCAAGGGCCACAAGCTCACCGCCCGCATGGTCAAGGACCGCCTCGACCGCGAACTGGTCGGTAACGTCTCGATCAAGCTCGTCGACATCGGTCGCCCGGATGCCTGGGAGGTGCAGGGCCGCGGCGAGCTCGCTCTCGCCATCCTGGTCGAGCAGATGCGTCGCGAGGGCTTCGAGCTCACCGTCGGCAAGCCGCAGGTGGTCACCAAGCACGTCGGCGGCAAGGTACACGAGCCGTACGAGCACCTCACCATCGACGCGCCCGAGGAGTACCTCGGTGCGATCACCCAGCTGCTGGCCGCCCGCAAGGGCCGCATGGAGTCGATGAGCAACCACGGCACCGGCTGGGTGCGCATGGAGTTCATCGTGCCGTCGCGCGGCCTCATCGGATTCCGCACCGAATTCCTCACGATCACGCGTGGTGCCGGCATCGCCAACGCCGTCTCGCACGGCTACGAGGCGTGGGCGGGCGAGATCATCGACCCGCACCAACGGCTCGATCGTCGCCGACCGCTGCCGGTGTCGCCACGCCGTTCGCCATGACCGCCCTGCAGGAGCGCATGTCGTTCTTCGTCGAGCCGACGCAGGAGGTCTACGAGGGCATGGTCGTGGGCGAGAACTCGCGCGCCGACGACATGGACGTCAACATCACCAAAGAGAAGCAGCTGACCAACATGCGCCAGTCGACCTCCGACGTGTTCGAGCGCATGACGCCCGTCGCGCAAGCTGACGCTCGAGGAGTGCCTCGAGTTCGCCCGCGAAGACGAGTGCGTCGAGGTGACCCCCGAGTTCGTGCGCATCCGCAAGGTCGAGCTCGACTCCAACGCCCGCGCGCGTGCGACGTCGCGACTGAAGAAGCAGAACGCATAACCGGCGAAACTCAGCACATTTTGCTCATTGTGGGCAGTTTGGCGTGCCAATAGGCTGTGCGCGCGAAGGCCCTGCATCCTTACAGTCACGGAGATCAACAATGAGCACAACTTCCCGAAAGATCGCCATTCCGCTCGCCATAGTCGTTGCCGTTTCCGCTGTTCCGATGCTCACCGGGTGCTTCGGCAACCCGGTGCAGGGCGTGCTCAACGCCGCGACCGGAGGCAAAGTCAACCTTGGCGGCGGAGGTTCGCTGCCGAAGGACTTCCCCGTCCGATGTGCCCGTCTACAAGGGCAAGGTCGACACGGGAATCGCCCTCGGAGCCGGTTCCAAAGAGGTCTGGAACGTCACAGTCGAGGTTCCCGGCTCCAGCACCTACGACGAGATCAAATCCGAGCTCACCGGCGCCGGCTTCAAGGTCGTCGGTTCGGGTAACGCCGGATCGAGCGGCGAAGGCCTCATCGCGACCGGCAGCAAATACTCGGTTCTCGTCGGGGTGACGGGTTCCGGCAGCAAGTGGGTCGCCAACTACACCGTGGGCCCCGCCGACTCCAACAACTAGCGGTTCCCGCGGGTCTCGATACGCCCGGGCCTCCTTCGTCGGCTCGTGCTACTCGACCACCGAACACTCCGGTGGTCGAGTAGCGCGCTCTGGCCCAACGCGTGGTGGTCGAGTAGCGCGCTCTGGCGCACTGCGGTGGTCGAGTAGCGCGCTCTGGCGCGCGTATCGAGACCCCGCCGCCTTGGGATGGTGGGGTCTCGATACGCCCGGGCCTCCTTCGTCGGCTCGTGCTACTCGACCACCCCGAACACTCCGGTGGTCGAGTAGCGCGCTCTGGCGCGCGTATCGAGACCCCGCTCGGTCTTGGGTGGTGGGGTCTCGATACGCCCGGGCCTCCTTCGTCGGCTCGTGCTACTCGACCACCGAGGTAACTCTGGCGCGCGTATCGAGACCCCGCCGCCCTCGAACGCCGGGTCTCGATACGCCCGGCCTCGCAAGCTCGGTCGTGCTACTCGACCACCCCGGCGGTCAGGCGAAGAGTTCTGCGCCGATGTAGCTGCCCGTTCGCGGACCGCGCGGCACCGCGAACAGGCCCGACCCGATGTGCTTGATGTACTCGTTGAGCCGGTCGACGGAGCCCAGTTTCGTCTGCAACCGGATGAAGTGCTGCGGGTCATTCATGAATGCCACGAACAGCAGGCCGGCGTCGATCTGGCCGACGTCGTCGATGCCCTCGGTGTAGTTGTACGACCGCCGGTGGATCTTGATGCCGCCGTTGTTCTCGTGGGCCGCGAGAGCGATGTGCGACGTCGGGGAGATGATCGGCTGACCGGCGGCGTTCTTCTTCGTGAAGTCGGGCGTGTCGAATTCGTGACGTCCGGTGAGCGGTGCGCCCTCGAGCTTGGTGCGCCCGAAGACCTCCTGCTGGTCGCTCGCGCGATCGGTGTCCCAGATCTCGATGTTCTGGTGGATCTTGCGAACCACGAGGTAGGTGCCGCCGTTCATCCACGCCTGTTTCTGGTTCTTCAGCCACACCCACTCGTCGAGGTCCGCATCGGAGCGTGATGTTGCGTGTTCCGTCCTTGAAACCCAGCAGGTTGCGGGGCGTCTGCTGGTTGGGTCCAGCGGATGCGCGGCCGAAGCCGGTCACCGTCCACCGCGTTGTGGCCGTGCCCCGCGCCATCCGACTGAGGTTTCGGATGGCGTGGTACGCGACCTGCGGATCGTCGGCGCAGGCCGAGAGGCAGAGGTCGCCGCCGGTGTACTCCGATTGCAGCTGGTCGCTCGGCAGGTGCGGGAAGTTTCTTCAGCAGTGCGGGCCGCTGTGCGGCGAGCCCGAATCGGGAATCGAACAACCCGGGGCCGAGGCCCACGGTGACCGTGAGTCCCTGGGCGCCGAGGTCGAGCGCCTCGCCCGAGTCGAGGGCGACCGCGCCCGTGTTGGTCGGGTCGGGGTTGCCGATCGGCTGGCCCTTCACCATCTGGGCGATCGCGGCGGTCCAGCGTGCCAGCAGAACCTGCAGGTCGGTGCGGCTCGAGCTCGCCATGTCGTAGGTCATGAACACCGAGTACTTCTGCGGCGGTGTCGCGACACCGCCCTGGTGCCCCTGGTCGTAGTACGGATACGCGACGTCGGCGGCTGCCGCCAGCCTCGCGAACCCGTCGCACGAGCCAGCGCAAAGCCACCCGCGCCGCCGGCGGCGCCACCGACGATCAGCCCGCTCGCGGCGAGGCCGCCGGCCCCGAGGAAGAATCCGCGCCGCGAGATTCCCGGAGGTTCGTCGGCGGGGTCGGCCGACTTGTCGTCGACCAGTTACGCCGTGGCGACCTTCGCTGCCAGGGTGGCGAGGTTCTCGTGCAGGGCTTCGACCGCGGCCGACAGCGACGGGCCGTCGGCCGCACGCACCGCCGCGGTGTAGCTCACGTAGCCTCCCAGCGCCGTCGGATCCTTGTACTTGTCCAGCAGCGTATTCACCGAGGCGAACTGCGACACGATCGCCTTCGTCAGAGTCGGGTCGATCTTGCGTGAGCCCGGGCTGCAGGTAGGCGAACGCCTGCTGGGCGCCCTCGACGTTGGCGGCGAAGTCGAGCAGGTCGATGTGGCTGTACTCCTCTTCTTCGCCGGTGATCTTGGAGGACTGCACCTCTTCGAGCAGGTCGGATGCGCCGTTGGCGAGGTCTTCCGGCTTGTAGGTCAGCGACTTGGTGAGCGCATCCAGTTTCTGCACGTTGCTCGCGAGCTCCGCCGCCAGCGTCTTCGTGCTCGCCGTGATCGTCTTGGTCTGAGGAACAGGTCGCGCTCGACCGCGTGGAAGCCGTGCCAGCCGACCACCGGGTCGAGATTGGATTCGCGCATGTCGATGAGGTAGTCGAGGTTGCCGGCGTTGTCGGTGGCGCTGAAGCCGGGAAGCACGAAGCCGTCGACGTCGGACTCGACTCGCTCGTAGTAGGGGCGTGCCAGCGCGTAGTCCTTTTGCGCTTCCGCGAGGTTGCCGCTGTCGACCGCAGCATTCAGCGTGTTCGTCGCCGCGATCATGTTGGTGACCTCCTGGGTCACGTACGCGGCATAGCCCGTGATGCCGGCCTGGAGCGCGCCGTTGACGCTGTCGGCGACGACCGCCGCCTTGCCTGTCACCGTGAACGACTGCAGCTGCGTCTTCGCGCCCGGGCAGTAGATCGAATATTTGCCGCCCGTCAGGGTCACGGTGAACGATACGGCGGCGAGCCCGGGGGCCAGGTTCTCCTTCTCGCCGAGGATGCGCTCCTGGCTCTGCAGCTCGACCTCCGAGATCGCGGTCGAGCTCACATTCTTGACGGTGAAGGTGACCGGCCCGGCTTTGGCCGTGGTGCTGCTCAGCCGGCAGACGTCCGCGCCGTTCTCGCTCGCGAGTGTGAGTGTCACCTGGGATGCGCCATGAACCACGGATGCGACACCGTCGGTCGAGGTGGATGCTGCGCTGGAGCACGAGCTGACGAGCAGGGCGAGCGCGACGGCGGCGGCGAGGGCGGCCCCGGTACGGGCGTGGGACGGAGCGAATCATGCGTAGTTTTCCTGACCTGTGCCTGTGGGAGACGGCGATGCGCCTGATGCCGGAGCGGGCTTATCGCCTGTGGGGTGTCGGTGCGTCGAACGCAGCACGACTGCACCGAGCACGAGAGCGCTGAGAGTGAGCACGATCGGTATCCAGAGCTTCCACAGCAGCAGCTCGGAGGCAGCGTCCGCGGCAGCAGTGATGGCGGCCACGCGGCCTGCGCGGTCGGTGGCGGGCATCGCCCAGGCATCCGTCTGCGCAGCGTCGGGTGAGATCGTGCGCGACGATGCAAGTCCGCCACCCGTCAGCGTCGCCACCGTGGTGCTGGTTTGTCGGGCATCCAGGATGCCGCCGCCCACGATCCATACGGCCGTGACCGATGTCGTCGACCAGTTCGCCGCGAACGGCCCCGGATTCTGCGCGGCGTTGACTCCGATTGGCAGCCGCCCTCCGTTGAGGTTCACGAGCTCGTCGAGCGTGAGCACCGCGGGCTGTCCCGGAGTCGGTTCGGTGAGATGGGATGTCGCAACCGTCGAATCGATGCCGTAGTGGGTCGTCGGGCGGGCCGCTTTCGTGCTCCCGTCGCCGGTCGACCAGCCCCCGTCGCTCGTCGACGTGACGCTGTACGTCGACGTCGACGGATGCAGCGTGATCGTGCCCGTGGTGTCGCCCGCGCCGGTGATCGACGCCGTCGGCGCGGGGGAGTAGCTCGGCAGTGAGACGGCCAGCGCGAGCGCGGCGGCCGCGATGACGAGTGTTGATGCAATGGCGAGGCGCATGGTGGCGAGCGCGCGCCCCTTCGGCCGACGCCCCACCGGCCACAGCAGGAACAGCATCGTCGGCACCAGGTAGGCGACCAGCCCGAGCACCTCGATGAGTCGTGGGTCGGCGGGGATGCCCAGCACGCCCGTCAGCAGTGCCGCCTGCACCGAGCCCGTGGGAGCGAGCCACGACAGGCTGACGGTGGCCTGCTGTCCGATCAGGATCCAGCCGGCCTCGTGCGCCGTACGCAGCGAGCTGAGCACCAGACCGGCGGCCACCAGCACGAGGAAGACGCCGGTGATGCGGAAGAATCGGGCGAGGTTCAGTCGAACTCCGCCACGGAAAATTCCGACCCCGATGGCGATGGCGAGCAGCAATGCCGAGCACCGCACCGCTGCTCGCCGCGACAACACTCGTCGACGACTGGAACGCGGCGAGCAGAAAGACGGCGGTCTCGAAACCCTCTTTGAGCACGGCAAGAAAAGCCATGCCCACGAGCGCCCAGGCCGTGCCATCCTTCACCGCGCTTTCGGCATGGTGCTCGAGGTCGGACGCGCATGTTTCTCGCGTGCACGTTCATCCAGCCGATCATCCCGGTCACCGCGGCGACCGCGACGAGCCCGATGATCGACTCCATGCCCTCCTGCTGTGCCTGCGGAAGACTCGCCGACACGAGCTGAAGCAGTATGCCCACGGCGAAGCTCAGGGCGACCGCGATGCCGACGCCCACCCACATCGGCCGGAGCGGTTTTCCCGTGCGTTTCAGGAACGCGGCGATGATGCCGACGATCAGGGAGGCCTCGAGCCCCTCACGGAGGCCGATCACGAGCGTTGCGAGCATGGGTCTTTTCTGGACGAGGAGGGCCTCACCGCTCGATCCGCGGGAGAAACACGGTGTCTATCGATGACACGATGTTGGTAAGGCTAACCTTACCAAGCCCACCCTAACCTCGCTCACATGTTCTGTCCAATAGTGTGAGGGGACCCCCGACACACACGGGTGACCGGCGGACCAGGAGGAACGGGCGATGACGGACGCGGAGCGCGTACTGTTCGTGCACGCCCACCCCGACGACGAGACCCTCGACACCGGGGGGACAATCGCCACCCTCGTCGACCGTGGCGCGCGCGTCACCGTGCTCACCTGCACGCGGGGCGAACGCGGCGAGGTCATCCCCGACGACCTGAAATCCGCCCTCGAGTCCCCGGATGCGCTCGCGACGCTTCGCACCGCAGAGCTCACTGCCGCCATGGCTGCCCTCGGCGTCACCGACCACCGCTACCTCGGCGATGCGGATGCGCGCTGGAGCGGCCGCGGAGAACGCCGGTACCTCGACTCGGGCATGTCGTGGGGCGCCCACGGCGCGCAGCCGTCCGGCGAGTTCGACCCGGCATCCCTCGACGGCGCCGACTTCGGCGACGTCGCAGCGGATATCGCCGCCGTGCTGCTCGACGTCAGCCCGACCGCGATCGTCAGCTACGACGCCCGTGGCGGCTACGGGCATCCCGACCACGTTCGCGCGCACGAAGCCGCCAAGCGGGCGGCGGAGGTCTACGGAGTTCCCTTCTACGCGATCTCGGATGGCGGCGACATCGTCGTCGACGTGAGCCCGGTTCTCGAGCGCAAGCGTCGCGCACTCGCCGCCTACCGCAGCCAGCTCACCCTCGATGGTGACACCATCGAATTCCCGGGCGGCCAGCAACGGCCGCTGACGACGGTGGAGCGCTTCACCCTCGTTACGGCGGCCGACGATGAGCCCCTCCCGTTCTCCGACCAGCACGCGGCATCCCGGTTCTTCGCGGCGGTCGTCGGCGGAGTGATCGGGGTCGGCATCGGGTCACTGCTGACCGTCTACAACGGCTACACGCAGACGATCGGCGGCCAGCCGGTCTGGCTGGGCGGCATCCTCGCGTGCGTTGTGCTCGCCGCACTGTTCACAGGACTGCGGCTCGCTTTCGCCACCCGGATCGTGCCGGCTTTCGCCGCCGCCGGAGTTCTCGTGATGCTGGCCATCTTCTCGTTCCCGAGCGCCGGCGGCTCAGTGCTGATCACCCGGAGCGGTGCCGGTCTGCTCTGGGAGATCGCGCCACCCGTCATCGCGTTCGCGGTGCTGGTGTGGCCACAGGCCTCACCGCGCAGGCCGGGTAAGGTTACAGAGTAGGTTCCACTACAGTGAGTTTTCGTTCAACGAGAGGACCACAGCACACGTGACGTACGTCATCGCCCTTCCGTGCGTCGATGTCAAAGACCGCGCCTGCATCGACGAATGTCCCGTCGACTGCATCTACGAGGGCGACCGGATGCTCTACATCCACCCCGACGAGTGCGTCGACTGCGGTGCGTGCGAGCCGGTCTGCCCCGTCGAGGCGATCTACTACGAAGACGACGTGCCCGACAAGTGGGCCGACTACTACAAGGCCAACGTCGAGTTCTTCGACGACCTCGGGTCGCCCGGCGGTGCGGCGAAGGTCGGCGTGATCCACAAGGACCACGCCGATCATCGCCGCGCTTCCCCCGCAGCCCGTCGCCTGACCGGCGGAGCTCGCGTGGCCCTCGATCTTCCCGACTTTCCCTGGGACTCGCTGATCCCGTACGCGGAGCGCGCGCGTGCGCATCCGGACGGCATCGTCGACCTGTCGGTCGGCTCGCCGGTCGACCCGACGCCCGCGTTCATCCGCGACGCTCTCGCGGCGGCGACCGACGCGCACTCCTACCCGCAGACCGCCGGCAGCGTTCCTCTTCGTGAGGCCATCGTCGACTGGTACGCGCGCCGGCGAGGTGTCGAGCTGACGGTCGCCAACGTTCTTGCCGACGATCGGCTCGAAAGAGCTCGTCGCGCTGCTGCCGCTGCTGCTCGGCCTCGGCCCGGCGGATGTCGTCGTGCAGCCGACCCTCGCCTACCCGACCTATGCGATCGGTGCGGCACTCGTCGGCGCGCAGCGTGCTCTCGTCGGATGACCCGGACGAGTGGCCGGCGACCACGCGGCTCATCTGGCTCAACTCGCCGAGCAACCCGGATGGCCGCGTTCGATCGATCGAGTCGCTGCGCGCCGCGGTGGCTCGAGCCCGCGAACTCGGTGCCGTCATCGTCAACGACGAGTGCTACGCCGAGCTCAACTGGTCGAGCGGAACGGAGGCGACGTACGCGCCGGCCCCGTCCATCCTCGACCCGGCGGTCATCCAGGGTTCGCGTGACCACGTGCTCTCGGTCTACTCGCTCAGCAAGCAGTCGAACCTCGCCGGCTACCGCGCGGGGTTCGTTGCCGGCTGCAGCGACCTCATCGACGAGATCCTGCAGGTGCGCAAGCACATCGGCCTTATGCCTCCGGCTCCCGTGCAGGCCGCGATGGTCGCCGCGCTCGGCAACGACGAGCACGTCGTCGCGCAGCGCGCGCGTCTACCGCGCGCGTCGCGACGCTCTGCTCGGCCGCGCTGCGCACCGCAGGCTTTCGCGATCGACGACAGCTCGGCGGGCCTCTACCTCTGGGCGACCCGCGGCGAAGACGCGTTCGACACCATCTCGTGGCTCGCCGATCGCGGCATCCTCGCGGCGCCGGGCTCGTTCTACGGCGACGATCCGGCCATCCACGTTCGTCTCGCCCTCACCGCGACCGACGAGGACATCGCCCGCGCCGCCGAGCGGCTCACGGCCCAGGTTTAGGCCATACCTCTAACGAACTCGCGCGGTGCTTTGGCGGATGCAACGGTTTCGCGTCGCGGCCAATTAGGCTGTATGCGTGAGTGACCCCGCAGCGAAGAACGCAGAAACGGCCACCCTCCAGTTCGCTGGTGGCTCGGCCGAGTTTCCCATCGTGCCGGCGGTGGACGGCCGCAGCGCGCATCGACATCTCGACGCTGAGCAAGCAGACCGGGTTCAACACGCTCGACAGCGGGTTCGTCAACACCGCGGCAACCAAGAGCGCGATCACCTACATCGACGGTGACGCGGGCATCCTGCGCTACCGCGGCTACGCGATCGAGGATGTCGCGGCCAACTCGACCTACCTCGAGGTCGCCTGGCTGCTCATCTACGGCGAGCTGCCGACGCCCGACGAGCTCGACGAGTTCGCCGAGAAGATTCGTCGCCACACGCTGCTGCACGAGGACATGCGTCACCTCTTCGATGCGCTGCCGCACAACGCGCACCCGATGTCGGTGCTCTCCAGCGCGGTCTCCGCGCTGTCGACCTACTACCAGGACTCGCTCAACGTGCACGATCCGGAGCAGGTCGAGATCTCGACCATCCGCCTTCTCGCGAAGCTGCCCGTCATCGCGGCCTACGCGCACAAGAAGAGCCTCGGCCAGGCGTTCCTCTACCCGGACAACAGCGCTGAGCTTCGTCGACAACTTCCTGAAGCTCAACTTCGGCACCATGGCCGAGCCGTACGAGGTCAACCCGGTGCTGTCGCAAGGCGCTCGAGCGGCTCCTGATTCTTCACGAAGACCACGAGCAGAACGCGTCGACGTCGACCGTTCGTCTCGTCGGTTCCACCGAGGCCAACCTGTTCGCCTCCATCTCGGCCGGCATCAACGCGCTCTACGGTCCGCTGCACGGCGGCGCGAACGAGGCCGTTCTCAAGATGCTCGGCGAGATCAAGGAGTCGGGCGAGTCGCGTCGACACGTTCGTCAAGCGGGTCAAGAACAAAGAAGAGGGCGTCAAGCTCATGGGCTTCGGGCACCGCGTCTACAAGAACTTCGACCCGCGTGCGCGACTCGTCAAAGAGAGCGCCGACGAGGTGCTCGAGGCGCTCGGTGTTCAGGACGAGCTGCTCGACATCGCCAAGGAGCTCGAAGCAGGTCGCTCTCGCCGACGACTACTTCATCGAGCGCAAGCTGTACCCGAACGTCGACTTCTACACGGGCGTCATCTACAAGGCCATGGGCTTCCCGGCCCGCATGTTCACGCCGCTGTTCGCGATCGGCCGCCTTCCCGGCTGGATCGCGCACTGGCGCGAGATGAACACCGACCCGGCCACCAAGATCGGTCGCCCGCAGCAGGTCTACGTCGGCGAGCCGCACCGCGCCTGGCCGGAACACTAGCCCGCGCCGTCCCTGCCCCTAACGGTTGTGCAGGAATGGGGTGCCGTTCGTCACAAAGTCACTGACAGAACAGGGCTTTTTCGCCGAAACTCCTGCACAACCGTTAGTCAGGGGTGCAGCTGCGGGTTGAGGTGACTGCCGCCGCCGGAGCGGGCCACGACCTCGACGGCGCCGGTGAGGGAGTTGCGGCGGAAGAGCAGCCCGGGCACCCCGCTCAGCTCGACGGCCTTGACGGTGCGCGCTTCGTCCGACCGAGCACGTTCACCTTCGTGCCCGCCGTCACGTAGAGGCCGGCCTCGACGACGCTGTCGTCGCCGATCGAGATGCCGACGCCCGAGTTGGCGCCGAGCAGCACCCGCTCGCCGATCACGACGCGCTGCGTGCCGCCGCCCGACAGCGTGCCCATGATGGATGCGCCGCCGCCGATGTCCGATCCGTCACCGACGACGACGCCCTGCGAGATGCGCCCCTCGACCATCGAGACGCCCGAGCGTGCCGGCGTTGAAGTTGACGTAGCCCTCGTGCATGACGGTGGTTCCCGGCGACGAGGTAGGCGCCGAGGCGAACGCGCGAGGTGTCGGCGATGCGCACGCGGGGCGGCATGCACGTAGTCGACCATGCGCGGGAACCGGTCGAAGCTGTGCGCCGCGATGCCCGGCGCGCTGCAGCGACATCGCGAAGCCGCGCGAAGTCGGCCGGATGCACCGGGCCGGCGTTGGTCCACGCGACGATCGGCAGCTGCGCGAAGATGCCGTCGAGGTTGATGGTGTTGGGCGCGACCAGCAGGTGGGAGAGCAGGTGCAGCCGCAGGTAGGCGTCCGGGGTGGATGCGGGGGCCGCGTCCAGGTCGATGTCGACCGTGACGAAGTCGATGCGCACGTTGCGGCGCGGCGTCGGCGCCGATCCATTGCTCGAAGTCGGCGGGGGCGATGTGCGGGTCGGTGCCCTTCGGCAGTTCGCCGAGCCTGGGGTCCGGGTACCAGGTGTCGAGCACCGTTCCGTCGCCGGAGATGGTGGCGAGGCCGTAGCCCCAGGCGGCGCGAGAAGTCATGCCCCCAGCGTAGCGAGAGGCGCATCGGGGCCGTAGCGGGCGCGGTCGCCTACAATTACCGAATGCCGCACATCTCCGCGATCCGCGCTCGACCTGACGGCTCGTCGGTCGACCTCACGCGGGCAGCTCTGCGACATCGAGTCGGTCTCGGGCAACGAGAAGGCCATCGCGGACGCGATCGAGGACGCGCTCGCGCCGTCGCCGCACCTCGAGCTCTTCCGCGATGGCGATGCCGATCGTCGCGCGCACCAACCTGGGTCGCGATCGCCGCGTGCTCGATCGCCGGGCACCTCGACACGGTGCCGTAACGACAACCTGCCCGACGACCGAGACCCTCGACGGCGACGATCCTCTGGGGCACGCGGCACGGTCGACATGAAGGCCGGCGTCGCCGTGCAGCTGAAGCTCGCCGCCGAGCTGGTCGAACCCCGCCGTCGACCTCACCTGGATCTGGTACGACCACGAGGAGGTCTCCGAGAGCCTGAACGGGCTGGGGCGTCTGTCGCGCATCCGTCCCGACCTGCTCGCGGGCGATTTCGCGATCCTGGGCGAACCGACCGCGGCGCATCATCGAGGGCGGCTGCAACGGCAACCTGCGCGTCGAGGTGCGGGCGTTCGGCAGGCGCGCCCACTCGGCGCGGGCGTGGGTCGGGCACAACGCCATCCACGATCTGGCGCCGGTCCTCGCGACCCTCGCCGCCTACTCGCCGCGCGAGGTCGAGGTCGACGGGCTGGTCTACCGCGAGGGCCTCAACGCGGTCGGCATCAGCGGGGGAGTCGCCGGCAACGTCATCCCCGACGAGGCCATGGTGCACATCAACTACCGGTTCGCCCCGAGCAGAACCGGCGCGCGAGGCCGTCGAGCACCTGCGCGAACTGTTCGCCGGGTTCGATGTCACCGTCGTCGACCTCGCGGAGGGCGCGCGTCCCGGCCTGGATGCGCCGCTCGCGCAGGCAATTCGTGGCCGCCGTCGGTGGCGTGCCGCTTCCCAAGTACGGCTGGACGGATGTCGCGCGCTTCGCCGCCCTCGGCATCCCGGCCGTGAACTACGGCCCGGGCGACCCGATGCTGGCCCACGCCGACGACGAGCGCGTGCCGCTGGCGCAGATCACCGCCTGCGAGCACGGCCTGCGAGCCTGGCTGAATGGCTGACACCCTCCTGCGCGGACGCACCCGCCGTGCGGCCCACGCTTCGCGACCGCGTACGCTCTCGTGCCCTGGTGGGCGAAGGTGCTGGTGGTCTTCGCGCTGTCGCGGGTGGTCACGACGGTCATCCTGCTCGTGTTCGCGTGGCTGCAGCAGGCGAACCCGTGGACGGGCGCGCATCCCGACTACTTCGCGTTCGCCCAGATCTGGGACGGCACCTGGTACCACATCGTCGCGGTGAGCGGCTATCCGTCGCACGCTGCCGCTCGACGCGTCTCGGCCACGTCGAGCAGAACGCCTGGGCGTTCCTGCCCGCCTACCCGTTCCTGTGCGGGGCGCTGGCGGCGATCACGGGGCTTCCGTTCAGCGTCGTCGGTGTGTTCGTCTCGGTCGGGTTCGCCGCGGGCACCGCGCTCGTCTTCTACAGGCTGCTGCTTCCGCAGCTGGGCGCATCCACCGCGCTGTTCTCGGTCGTGCTGTTCTGCGTCGCGCCGCTGTCGCCGATCATGCAGGTCGACTACGCGGAGTCGATGCAGCTGTTCTTCCTGGCCTGCGCTCTGCTCTCCCTTCTGCGACGCAACTACTGGATGATGCTTCCCGTTCGTCGCCTTCATGTCGTTCACGCGGCCGACCGGCCTCGCGTTCGCGCTCGCGATGGGACTGCACGTGGTGTACCGGATCGCGGTGCGACAGCGCGACCCGTTCCCGCTGCGCGAGGCGGTCGCGGCCGTCGCCGCAACGGTCGCGAGCGCGCTTCTGGGCTACGCGTGGCCGCTCATCGCGGGGCTCGTCACGGGCGTGCCCGACGCGTACACCGCCACGGAGCTCGTCGTGGCGAGCGTCGTACGTCGGCTGGGGCGGGCTGGTGCCGTTCCAGCCGTGGATCCAGGGCGCCAACTGGTGGATGAACTGGATCGGCGTTCCCAACCCGGTCATCGGGCTCGTTCTGCTGGTTGTCGCTGATCGGCCTGTTCGCGGCGGCATGCTGTTCCCGCGGCCGGTGCGCCGGCTCGGCGTCGACCTGCGGATCTGGATCGCCAGCTGGACCATCTACCTGCTGGCCGTCTTCTTCCCGCAGTCGAGCGTTTTTCGACTCTTCATGCCCATCTTCCCGGTGCTCGGGGCGGTCGCCCAGCCGCGCTCGCTCGCCTACCGGATCGGCATCGTGCTGCTGTTCATCGCCGGCCAAATCGGCTGGGTCTACATCGCCTACTGGTCGGATGGATACGACTGGACGCCCCCGTAACAGCCCCTGTGCGCAGCGCCCCCGTTTTCTGTATGTCCTCGAAATAAGGGATAATAGGAGGGTATCCATCTGAAAGGGGATTGCTCATGGCAGCCATGAAGCCGAGGACCGGAGACGGCCCAATGGAGGCTGTCAAAGAGGGTCGCCTCATCATCGTGCGGGTTCCGCTCGAGGGTGGAGGACGCCTCGTGTGTCAGCGTCAACGACGCCGAGGCCAAGGAACTTCACGACGCGCTGGGCGCTGTCGTAGCTGCGTAGCCCGGCTGCTTAGCCCGCCACCCGCGTCAACTGGAGCAACCCGTCGCCGGCGAGCGACAGGGCACTGAGCACGGCCGTCGACTTCGACGTCTCAGCCAGCAGCGTCCGCAGGTTCGTCACTGTGTCGTCGCGCTGGGCCGGGTCGGCGACCCGTCCGCGCCAGAGCGCGTGAGGCACGAGCACGGTGCCGCCGACGCGCACGAGTCGCAGCGCGTGTTCCACGTATTCGATGATGGGGCCCGGGTCGGCATCCACCAGCACGAGGTCGTAGCTTGCCTCGTTCATGCGCGGCAGCACCTCGAGCGCGCGCCCGGCGATGAGGCGCGCTCGGTTCGCGGGCACGTTCATGTCGGAGAAGGCGCGCCTGGCGGCCTGCTGGAACTCGATCTCGATGTCGATGGAGGTCAGGATGGCGGTCGGGCGCGCCCGTCAGCATCCAGAGGCCGCTGACCCCGAACCCGGTGCCGATCTCGATGACCGAGCTGGCGTTGGTGGCCGCGGCGAGCACCGCGAGCTGCGCGCCCTGGGCCGGTGAGACCGGGTCGACGCCGTGCTCGAGCGAGTGCGCCCGCGCGGTTGCAATCGATTTCGGGCTCGACGACGAGTTCTTCTGCGAACTTCCAGTCAAGGTCTTTCTCAGCCACGTGTACTCCCTAGTGCTTCCAGCCTAGGGTCAGCCGTCAGCGGGACCGGTTATTCTGTGGTCATGTTCTTCGGGTTGTCGTTCGAGAAGGTTGTGGTCATCGCGATCATCGCCGCCTTCGTGATCGGCCCGCAGAAGCTGCCGCAGTACGCGGCGACGCTGGCCCGCTTCGCGCGACGCGTTCGCGAGATGGCTGACTCGGCGCAGGAGCGCGTGCGCGAAGAGATGGGGCCCGAGTTCGAGGACCTCGACTGGCGCAAGATGGATCCGCGCCAGTACGACCCGCGCCGCATCATCCGCGAGGCGCTTCTCGACGATGCGCCCGCCGTAAAGCCCGTGACCCCCTCGCAGTCGGCCGCGCGCCAGCGCGCCGAACTCGAGGGTCGTCCGACCCCGTTCGACACCGAGTCCACCTAGCGGCGGCGGAGTGCCTTGAGGGCGCGCAGGGCGAACTCCATGGTGCCCGCGAGCTTGCCGGCCGCGACCCCGGTTGCCGGCAGCGCCATGAGGCCGGTGGCTTCGGCGACCGTGCGTGACTCCACGAAGCGCAGCAATCCTTCGACGCCGTTGCGCCGGCCCAGGCCCGAGTGCTTCATGCCGCCCATGGGCGCGTCGATGCTGCCGAAACTCGACCGGTACCCTTCGTTGATGTTCACGCTGCCGGCGCTGATGCGGTCCGCGACGCGGCGTGCCCGCCGGAGCGACCCGCTGAAGACGGATGCGTTGAGCCCGAACTCGGATGCGTTGGCCGCGAGGATCGCCTCATCCTCGTTCTCGACCACTGCGAGTTCGACGACCGGCCCGAAGGTCTCGTTGGTGAAGCAGAGCATGTCGCTCGTCACGCCCGTCAGCACGGTGGGCTCGTAGAAGTAGGGTCCGAGGTCGGGGCGGGGCCGTCCGCCGGCGAGCACCGTCGCGCCCTTGCCGACGGCGTCATCCACGTGGCTCGTCACGCGCTCCAGCTGGGCAGCACTCGTGAGCGATCCGACGTCGGTCGAGTAGTCGAGCGCCGAACCCTGCACCAGGTTCCTGACGTTGGCCACGAAGGCTTTCGTGAACTCGTCGGCCACGGCGCGCTCCACGTAGATGCGCTCCATCGACACGCAGAGCTGGCCCATCGACGAGAAGCAGCCGTACACGGAACTCGATGCGGCTTTCGCGATGTCGGCGTCGTCGAGCACGATCATCGGGTTCTTGCCGCCGAGTTCGAGCGAAGCGCCCGCGACTCGACCGAGCGCGCGTTGGCCGACCGTGATGCCGGTGCCGGTCGACCCGGTGAAGCAGACGTAGTCGGCGGCATCCACGACGGCGTTGCCGATCTCGGTTCCGTCACCCGCGACGACGGCCCACAGCGCGGCCGGGACACCCGCGTCGATGAAGGCGCGACGGGCGGCGAGCACGGTCAGCACGGTCTGGTTGTCGATCTTCTCGACGACCGCGTTGCCGGTCGCGAGCGCGGGGATCACGTCCATGAGGGCGAGGCTCAGCGGGTAGTTCCACGGGGTGATGACGCCGACGAGCCCCTTGGGCTTGTAGCTGACGCGCGTGCGCATCACCAGCGGGATGCCTGCGCGCCGCCTGCGTGTGCGGGTCGCACCCTTCGCGGCGAGGGCGGCGTAGCGCGTCGCGGACGCGGCCTGGAAGAACTCCTCGAAGGCGGGCCCGCGGGTCTTGCCGGTCTCGGTCTGCAGAAGGTCGAGCAGCCGGTCGCGCTCAGCCAGAAAGCGATCGTGCCCGGCGAGCAGGATGCGGCGGCGAGCGTCGGGCCCGGCGTCGAACCAGGCGAGCTGGGCGACGCGAGCGGCGCTGGCGGCGTCCGCGACATCCTTCGCGCTACTGAGGGGCAGGTCGTACAACTTCGTGCCGGTGAAGGGCGCGATCACGGGCGCGGTGGCGGTGCCCGAGACCGACAGGTCCCGCGTGAGGGTGCTCGTGAGCGACGCGTCGACGGTGAGTGTTGCCATGCGTCTCACGCTACCTCGGGGCTGGGCGGAACGGGGTTAGGTGACGGTGAGGCCGAGCTTGCGGCCGGCGAGGCCGCGCTCGCGCACCGCGAGCTGGTCGGCGACGGCGAGGATGGCGGCCGCAGCCGGGTCGGTCGGATGCGTCGAGCACGATCGGCTCGCCCTCGTCCCCGCCCTCGCGCAGCGCGATGCTGAGCGGGATCGAGGCCAGCAGCGCGACCGGCTCGTCCGGCGTCGAGAGGCGCGCCGCGGTATCGGCGCCGCCGCCCGTCGCCGAAGACGTGCGAGGATCGATGCCGTCGGGCTGGCGCGAGACCCGCCATGTTCTCGATCACGCCGATGACCCGCTGCCCGGTCTGGCGGGCGACGAGCGCGCTGCGCTCGGCGACATCCGCCGCGGCCGCCTGCGGCGTCGTGACGACGATGACCTCGGCCTGGGGCAGCAGCTGCCCGATCGAGATCGCGACGTCGCCCGTGCCGGGCGGAAGGTCGAGCAGCAGGATGTCGAGGTCGCCGAAGTAGACGTCGGTCAGGAACTGCTGGATGGTGCGGTGCAGCATGGGCCCGCGCCAGCTGACACCGCGGTCGAGCCCTCGACGAACATCCCGATCGAGATGACCTTCACGTCGTGCGCGACGGGCGGCAGGATCATGTCGTTGACCTGGGTCGGCTTCGCGCCCGCGATGCCGAGGATGCCCGGGATCGAGAACCCGAACACGTCGGCATCCACGATCCCGACCCGCAGCCCGCGCGCGGCGAGCGCGACGCCGAGGTTCGCGGTGACCGTCGACTTGCCGACGCCGCCCTTGCCGCTCGTGATCGCGTAGATGCGGGTGAGCGAGTCGGGGCCGAACTGCAGCGTCTTCGGGCGCCCGCCGCGCAGCTTCGCGGTGAGGGCGTCGCGCTCGGCCTTGGTCATGACCGTGACCGTCGACGGTCGACGGCGTCGACCCCGGGCACGCGCCGCGAGCGCGGCTGCGCACGTCGCGCTCGATGCGGTCGGCGGCCGGGCATCCGACGATCGTCAGCTTGATCGTCGACGTGCGCCGCGCCGCCGTCGACCGCGATCGCCGCCGACCATGTCGAGCTCGGTGATCGGGCGGCGGATCTCCGGGTCGATGACGCGTCGCGAGGGCGGCAAGACGCGGTCCCTGACGTCGCCCGAGCGATCATGCGGCCCTTCGACGAGCTCAGGGACCGTCGCGCTCACACCGCGGGATCCTTGGGCTTGTCGAGCTCCTCGAGCAGCGAGCGCAGCTCGGCGCGGATGAAGTCCTTCGACGCCATGTCCTTCATCGCCAGCCGCAGCGACACGATCTCGCGGGCCAGGTACTCGGTGTCGTTGAGGTTGCGCTCGGCGCGCTGGCGGTCCTGCTCGATCTGCACGCGGTCGCGGTCATCCTGCCGGTTCTGCGCGAGCAGGATGAGCGGGGCGGCGTACGAGGCCTGCAGCGACAGGATGAGCGTCAGCAGCGTGAAGTTGGTGCGCACCGGGTCGAACTGGAGCTGCCGCGGGCGCCGCAGTGTTGTAGACGAGCCAGATGACGACGAACAGCGTCAGCCCGAACAGGAACCACGACGTGCCCATGGCGCGGGCGAAGCCCTCGGAGAACCGGCCGAAGCGTGTCCCGGTTGTTCGACCGCGCGGAACGAAGGAGGTGCGCAGGCCCTTGGGCGAGTCGAGTCGGGTGTCGTCGCGGCTAACGCGTGCCATTGGTCGTCCTCCTTGCTGTTCTTACCGGAATCGCTGCTGTGGATGCGTCGCTATACAGCGACTCGGTACTGCTCTCGTGGTCTGTGCTTCGCCAGTCATCGGGCAGGAGGTAATCGAGGACGTCGTCAATGGTCACCACCCCGACCAGTCGGTGGGTCTCGTCGACAACGGGAACGGATACGAGGTTGTAGCTGGCCAGGCGGCGGGCGACCTCGGCCGCGTGCGCGCTCGGCGAGCACGGGCTCGAGGCTCTGGTCGAGCAGGGTGCCGAGGCGCTCGTTGGGCGGGTAGCGCAGCATCCGCTGGAAGTGCACCATGCCGAGGAACCGGCCGGTGGGCGGCTCGAACGGCGGCAGCGTCACGCACACGGCGGCGCCGAGCGCCGGCGCGAGCTCGTGACGACGGATGAGGGCGAGCCCCTCGGCGACGGTCGTGTCGGCCGAGACGATGATCGGCTCGGTCGTCATCAGGCCGCCGGCGGTGTCGGGCGCGTAGCGACAGCAGGAAGCGCACGTCCTCGGCCTCTTCGGGCTCCATCAGGTCGAGCAGCGCCTCACCGCGCTCCTCGCTGAGCTGCGCGATGAGGTCGGCGGCGTCATCCGGCTGCATCTGGTCGAGCACGTCGGCGGCGCGGTCGTCGTCGAGCTGGTTCAGGATGTCGACCTGCTCGTTCTCGGGCATCTCCTCGAGCACGTCGGCGAGCCGCTCGTCGGAGAGTTCCTCGGCGACCTCGAGCATGCGCGCCTCGGGCAGGTCGAGCATGGCGTTGGCGAGGTCGGCGGGCAGCAGGTCGGAGTAGCTGGCGATGAGCTGGGTCGCCGACTGGGACTCGCCGGCCGTCACCGTCTCGACGACGTCCGGCCAGTTGACGAACACGGTCTGGCCGCGTGCCGAAGGATGTCGGTCTTCGGGCGACGGCAGAACAGCTGGCTGACCGCCCACTCGCCGGGTCCCTGCTCCTCGATCGCGACATCCTCGATGGTGGCGCCGCCGGACTTGTCTTTGAGCGTGACCTTGCGGCCCAGCATCTCGGCGATGACGCGCACCTCGCCGCCGCGCTGCTCGAAGCGGCGCAGGTTGATGAGCCCGGTCGCGATGATCTGGCCGGAGCCGATGCTGGTGACGCGACCGACGCTGAGGAACACCCGGCGCTTGCCGGGAACCTCGACCACGAAGCCGACGACGCGCGGCGAGTCCGACTGTGCGGTAGACCACCAGAACGTCGCGAACCTTGCCGACCTTGTCGCCGAAGGGGTCGAAAACGGAGCACCCGGCCAGGCGGGCCACGAATACTCTCGTCGCGCTCACGGTACAAGCGTAGTCGCGCGTGGGAGAATGAGCCGGTGACCAACCAGGACGCCCTTTTCGCGTCGCGGACCGCGCGCTTCCGTCGATCCCCAAGGGCGACGTTCTCGGCACCTACGACACCTACCCCGAGGCGCAGCACGTGGTCGACAAGCTGGCCAAGGCCGATTTCGATGTTCGGCAGCTGTCGATCATCGGAAACGACCTCAAGACCATCGAACGCGTCACCGGCAAGCTCACCTACGGGCGCTCGGCGGTCGCCGGCGCCGCGACCGGGGCGTGGCTCGGGCTGTTCGCGGGCACGCTGCTGTTCCTGTTCACGAGTCTCGCCGAACGTCACCTACGCGTTCGCGGTCATCCTGATCGGCGCCGCCTTCGGCATGCTGTTCGGCATCGTGAGCTACGCCGTCAACCGCCGCCGACGCGACTACACGTCGACCCACCAGGTGATCGCCAGTTCGTACCAGGTGCTTGCGCCGTCGTCGGTGATCGTTCGCGCCCAGGAGCTGCTGCAGCGCCCCGAGGTGTAGTCCTCTTCTTCCCCACTGAAAATTCAGGCAAAACCTCACCGCCAGCCCGTCACACCGGCTGGGAGGTATCTTTCCCCTGAGTTTTCAGCGGGCGAGCCACGCCTCGACGTCGTCGGCGGTGCGCGGGATGCCGATCGACAGGTTCTCGGCGCCGGCCTCGGTGACGAGGATGTTGTCTTCGATGCGCACGCCGATGCCGCGGTACTCCTCGGGCACCGTCAGGTCGTCGGGCTGGAAGTACAGGCCGGGCTCGATCGTGAACACCATGCCCGGCCTCGAGGATGCCGTCGAGGTAGAGGTCGCGGCGCGCCTGCGCGCAGTCGTGCACGTCGATGCCGAGGTGGTGGCTCGTGCCGTGCACCATGTAGCGGCGGTGGTACTGGTGTTCGGGCTCGCAGCGACTCCTCGGCGCTCACCGGCAGCAGGCCCCACTCCGCGGTCTTCGCGGCGATGACCTTCATGGCCTCGGCGTGGATCTCGCGGAACCGGATGCCCGGCCGCACGATCGCGAACGCCGCATCCGCCGCCTCGCGCACCGCCTCGTAGACCCGGCGCTGCACCTCGCTGAAGTGCCCGCTCACCGGGAGCGTGCGCGTGATGTCGGCCGTGTAGAGCGAGTCGAGTTCGATGCCGGCGTCGAGCAGGATCAGGTCGCCGGGCACCACCGGCCCGTCGTTGCGGGTCCAGTGCAGGATGCAGGCGTGCGGGCCGCTCGCCGCGATGGTGTCGTAGCCGACCGTGTTGCCCTCGGCGCGGGCGCGGCGGTTGAACGTGCCCTCGACGAGTCGCTCGCCGCGCTCGTGGGCGACGATCGCGGGCAGGTCGGCGATGACGTCGTCGAAGCCCTGCTTGGTCGCGGCGACGGCCTGGCGCATCTGCTCGATCTCGTAGGCGTCCTTCACCAGGCGCATCTCGGAGAGCTCGCGGGCGAGGTCCGCGTCGCCGTCGGTCTCGAGCGACTCGGTGTCGGCGGCGAGCAGGCGGCGGCCGTCGACCGAGTCGGTGACGTCGCGGTCGCCGTCGCGCACGAGCAGGGTGTTGGCGTCGACCGCGTCGACCACGGCGGCGAAGTCCGCCAGGTCGCGCGTGGCCAGGCCCGAGGTCGGCGGCGACGTGGGCGAGCGACGGGCGCGGTCCGATCCAGAACTCGCCGATCTCCGGGTTCGCGTAGAACTCGTCGGTGCCGCGGCCCGCCGGGGCCGCGGAAGTAGAGGGTCGCCTCGTGGCCGCTCGCGGTCGGCTCGAGCACGAGCACGCTGCCGGCGACGGTGTCGGCGCCCCAGCCGGTCAGGTGGGCGAACGAGGAGTGCGCGCGGTAGGCGTAGTCGGTGTCGTTGGAGCGCACCTTCGCAGCGCCCGCCGGCACGATCAGCCGCTTGCCCGGGAAGAGTCTCGAGATCGCTGCCCGCCGGGCGGCCGCGAAGTCGGCCTGCTCGCGCGGCTCCGGCGCGACATCCGGCCGCTCCGCCCAGTTGCCGGAGATGTACTCCCGGAAGGAGTCGGAGACCGGTGTGGTCGAGCGGTTCGAGGTCGCGCGGGGAGCCGTCGTGGGCGCCTGGTCCTGGGACTTTGCCATACCTCCATTGTCCACCCGCCCGCACTGCGCGGGGGAGCTCAGGATGACGGCGCGAGCGTTGCGACGATGGGCCGGTGGTCGCTGCCCGCGCCATCCTCGGTGCCGATGACGCGCATGGCGACGACCTTCCAGGCCGACGTGAACATCACGTGGTCGATCTGGGCGCCGAGCAGCTCCGGCAGCTCGGTCGGCCAGCGTTCCGACGGATGCCGCGTGCGCGGCGAAGCCCGAGTCGGTGCATTCGCCGAAGTTCGCGCCGGCCTTGGTAGACAGGGTGTCGAGTTCGTCGAGCGTCGAGTTGAAGTCGCCCGGCCATGATGACGTTCGACCCGCTGCAGACGGTCGACAGGAACGTGAGGTCGGCGCGCCAGTTGAGCATCTCGTGCTGGCTTCGGCGACACCGCGTGCACCGCGACGATCGTCGGACCCGTGCCGTTGGCGGGTCGCGCGATGATCGACGACAGCACCGAGGTGTCGCCGTGGTCGGTATCGACCGAGTACCGGCCGAGCGCCGCGCTGATCAGCAGGGTCGTCGCGTGCGACTCGTAGGTGTAGCCGTGGGTGGCCGAATACACCCACATGGGGCGACCGTGCGCTTTGAGCACGGTCGCGATCTCGTAGCCCGGTGAGTTGTGTGGTCTCCGGGAGCGCGATGACGTCGGCGTGTTCGCTGAGGGCCAGCGTCGCGATCGCCGCGACGCCGGGCTTGCCGCCCGGCGGTGTTCCACGACAGCACCGTCAGGTCGGATGCGTTTCCGGACGCCGCGGTGGACCCGCCGAATCCGCGCGATGCCGAGGATCGCCGATGCTCGCCACGCTGAAGACGAGCAGCAGGGCGACGAGCGCCGCCCAGAAACCGGCGTGCGCCACGCCACGCGAGGGCGACCAGCGTCAAGGCGACGGCCAGAACCAGGGCGATCGCGACATCCAGCCCGCGCAGCGAGACCACCTGCGCGACGATCGGCGCGTCGACGAGGCCGAAGAGCTGCGGCCACGCCGGCGACGAGCAGCGCGGCGGCCGCCACGACAACCAGGACGGCCGAAGAGAATGTTCCGGACCATGGCTCCCGAAGCCTAGACCAATACGATTGCAGGATGCCTCACAGCGGCGCGATCGACCTGCACACGCACAGCAGCGTGTCCGACGGCACCGAGACGCCCGCCGAGCTGATCGGCGGCCGTCGACGCGAGAGCTTCGCGCGGTCGCCCTCACCGACCACGATTCGACCGCCGGCTGGCACGAGGCGTTCGACGCCGCGACCGGAACCGGCCTGCTGGTCGTGCCCGGCATGGAGCTCAGCACCAACTACGGGCCGGCGAGCGTGCACATGCTCGGCTACCTGTTCGACCCGGCCAACCCGGCGATCGTCGCCGAGACGGCCAAGATCCGGGATGGGCGGCTGCATCGCGCCGAGCGCATCGTCGAGCGCATCTCGAAGGACTACGGCATCACCTGGGCCGACGTGCTCGCCCAGTCGATCGACGGGGGCACGATCGGGCGGCCGCACATCGCCGACGCGCTCGTCGCGCACGGCGACGTGCCCGACCGCAGCGCCGCGTTCCAGACGATCCTGCACTGGAGGAGCGGCTACTACGAGAAGTACTACGCGCCGTCGCCGCTCGTGGGCGTGCGGATGATCGTCGCGGCCGGGGGAGTGCCGGTGCTCGCGCATCCGGCGACCCACGGTCGCTACCGTGCGCTCGACGACGACGTGCGATCAAGCAGCTGAAGGATGCGGGGCTGTTCGGCCTCGAGATCCACCACCGCGACAACACCGACGACGGCAAGGTGCGGCTGCTACGAGCTGGCGCGCAAGTTCGATCTTGCCGTCACGGGGTCGAGCGACTACCACGGCGAGGGCAAGCCGAACCGCCTGGCCGAGAACACGACCGAGCCGGCCGTGCTCGAGCGCCTGCTCGCCGCCGGCACCGGCTCCCGCCCCTTCCAGGGCTGACCTTCGCCACCCGTCGTAATGGTTGTGCAGGAGCGTCGCGCCAAAGGGCGTTTTGCCAGCAGGCTTGTGACGGAGGGCAGGTAACTCCTGCACGACCGTTAGGGCGGCTAGGAGGCGGCGGGCGGGGTGCTCGCGTCACCGGAGGGGCGGCGACGGGTGCGGTTGCGGCGGCGGGCCGGAGCCGCGCCGTCGTGCGTTCCCGCGCCGGGTGCGCCGGCCTCGTGGGCGCGTTCGCCCGTGGATCGGCGCGTGCCCGGTGCCGCGCGTGCGCGTGCGCTGGCGGTCCCCGCTCGCGCTGCTCGCGCGGCGGGTGGGATGCGGCGACCTCGACCTTGGGCGCGGGGCTCGGCTTGAGCCGACCCTTCGAGCCGACCGGGATGTCGAGGTCGCTGTAGAGGTGCGGTGACGACGAGTAGGTCTCGACCGGCTCCGGCTGGCCCATGTCGAGCGCGCTTGTTGATGAGCGACCACTTGTGCATGTCGTCCCAGTCGACGAACGTGACGGCGATGCCGGTCTTGCCCGCGCGGCCGGTGCGGCCGGCGCGGTGCAGGTAGGTGTCGTGGTCGTCCGGGATGGTGTGGTTGATCACGTGCGTGACGTCGTTGACGTCGATGCCGCGAGCCGCGACATCCGTCGCGATGAGGATGTCTTTCTTGCCGGCCTTGAACGCGGCCATGGCGCGCTCGCGCTGCTCCTGGTTGAGGTCGCCGTGCACGGCGGCGGCGTTGAAGCCGCGGTCGTTGAGCTCTTCGACGAGCTTGGCGGCGGCGCGCTTGGTGCGGGTGAAGACGACGGTCTTGCCGCGGCCCTCGGCCTGCAGGATGCGCGAGATGACCTCGTCCTTGTCGAGCGAGTGCGCGCGGTAGACGACGTGCTTGATGTTGGCCTGCGTGAGCCCCTCGTCCGGGTCTGTCGCGCGGATGTGGATGGGCCGGTTCATGAACCGGCGGGCCAGCGCCACGATCGGGCCCGGCATGGTGGCCGAGAACAGCATGGTGTGGCGGGTCGGGTCGGTCTGGGCGAACAGCTTCTCGATGTCGCGACAGGAAGCCGAGGTCGAGCATCTTGTCGGCCTCGTCGAGCACCATGACCTTGACGTTCTTGAGCGACAGCATGCGCTGCGACGCGAGGTCGAGCAGGCGGCCCGGGTGTTCCGACGACGACCTGCGCGCCATCCTTCAGTTCGGCGACCTGGCCCTCGTAGGCCTTGCCGCCGTAGATCGCGACGACCTTGGTGGCGCGGTTGGATGCGGCGAGCACGAGGTCTTCGGCCACCTGCACGCACAGCTCGCGGGTCGGAACGACGACGAGCGCCTTGACGCCGGGCTCCGGGTTGGTGCCGAGCGCCTGGAGCAGCGGAAGCCCGAAGCCGAGCGTCTTGCCCGTTCCGGTCTTGGCCTGGCCGATGATGTCCTGCCCGGAGAGACCCAGCGGAATGGTCTGCTCCTGGATCGGGAACGGTTCGATGATGCCTTTTGTTGCGAGGGCATCGACCATGTCCTGGTCGATGCCGAGATCAGTGAAAGTCACGTGTTTAAGTAGCCCCGTCAGCTGGATTTCGTCCAGCAGCTTGATGTGACGCCCGTTTTGACATGGGGCGTGCGGCTCCCGCCAGATATGGGGAGCATTGGTGCCTAGTTTAGCCGGTCAGTGCGGTTTGGCGCGTGCGCCGTACCGTTCGGTGCACAGGCCGGCGCACGTCGGCGCGCCCGCGCCACCTAAACTTGCGGTGTGGTGAACTGGTTCCAGCGACGGCGCGCGCGGATTGAGGCGCCGCGAGCTGCGCCCGCGTTCGGCCGTCGAGGTGCCGAGCACCAAGGTCGACCTGGCCACACTGACGCCCGACCTCACCACGTTTCTCGGCAAGTCCGCCTACCTGCAGCTCGCGATCTTCGAGAACCTGAGCCGCGTCGTGCGCGCCGCGCCGTCGACCGAGGCGAAGTCGGCGCTCAGCCAGGTCGCCGGGCTCGCGCTCGCCAAGCACCAGGGCCTGGTCGCCGAGATCGAGCGCCACGGCGCGGATGCGGCCGCGACCATGCAGCCGTTCGTCGCCGAGATCGACGAGTTCCAGCGCGTGACCGAGGGCAACGACTGGTACGAGTCGCTGACGAGCTGCTACCTGACCGCCGGATTCCTCGACGACTTCCTGGTTCGTCTCGCGTCGCGGGCCTTCCGGGTGCCGCGGGCACGCGGATCGTCGGCGATCCTGGAGGCCGACTCGGGCGAGGCGATCGTCGTGGCGCGAGCTGCTGGCCGCCATCGAGAAGAACCCGCGCCTTGCCGCGCGACTGGCGATGTGGGGCCGGCGGCTCGTCGGCGACACCATGCTGCTCGCGCGGTGGACCCTGCGGCCGAGCGACAACCACGACTCGGATGAGGCGCGCATCGAGCCCGTCTTCACCGAGCTCATCGCCGCGCACACGCGCCGAATGGATGCGCTCGGCCTGACCGCCTAGCACGGGTCAGGCGCGCTGGTAAGAGTCAGGCGCGGGACAGCTGCTGCAGCATGTTCTCGTCGCGGTGCTTTCGCGTGCGCGGAAGCGTGAGCGCGAGGATGAGCGAGATCACCACGGCGACGCCCAGGCTGACGACCCAGATCCAGCCGCCGTCGAACTTCCAGCCGAGCCAGGTGAGGCCGACCCAGACGATCGCGGTCGCGATGGCCGCGATGCGACGGGATGAGTGCGACGCCGTAGGTGTCACGCCCCGGCAGCGCGTAGCGCGCGACGAGCCCGATGCAGAACGCGATCAGTGTGACGAACAGCAGTTCCATGGTTAGGCCACGAATCCGACCCGACGCGAAACCTCTGAGCCGACCTCGATGTATCCGAACGACGCGGTCGGGATGATGTACACCTTCTGCTTGTCGTCGATCAGGCGAATGTACTTCGCGTCGGAGTCGAGCGCCGCGGCAACGACCTTCTCGACGTCTGCGGGCGCTCTGCGCCGTCTCGAACGTTGATCTCGCGGGGGCTGTTCAGGATGCCGATTCGAATGTCCACGCGCTCAGATTACGACAGTTCGAATTGCTGCTCCGCACTGTTTCTCTGTTGGCAGAACTTCGGGCGGCGTGAAGCGGGGTGGATGTCCGCCCCCTCCACTAACTTTGCTTACGTGGGCATCCTGGGTTTCGAGCGCGCCGCGGCGGGAGCGGGGCCGGTGGCCCCGCCGGTGCTCGATGCGTCGCAGCGGGCCGTCAGTCGACCTGGGCGACGACGCGTCGGCGGCCGTTCTGGGCGCGCCGGGCACCGGCAAGACCACGACGTCGTCGAGCTCGTCGCCGACCGGGTGCTGGACCGCGGCTGGTCACCCGACGAGCTTGTCGTGCTCACGCCGACCCGCGCATCCGCCACCCGCCTGCGTGACCGGCTCGCGCCTTGCGTCGTCGGCGTCGCGACCAACGGGCCGCTCGCCCGCACGGTCAATTCGCTCGCGTTCGAGATCGTCGGCGGCGCCGTTCGTGCCGCGGGCAGCGATGCGCCGCGCCTGGTCACCGGCGGAGACCAGGACGTCGACATCGCCAGCCTGCTCGAGGGTGATCTCGAGGAGGGCATCGGCGCAGCGTGGCCCGACGAGCTCGGCCCCGACGTTCGGCGCCTTCGGGGATTCCGCACCGAGCTTCGCGACTTCATGATGCGGGCGACCGAGTTCGGCGTGACGCCGGCACGACTGCGCGAGCTCTCGGCGCGGCACGGGCGGGCCGAATGGGCGTCGGTCGCCGACTTCATCGACGAGTACGTCGCTGTGGTCAGCGCATCGCGTCCCGAGCCACCTACGACGCGGCGGAGTTCGCCCGATTCGCCGTCGCGGCGATCGAGTCGGACGACTCCGGGCGAGCGCGTCGAGAGGCTGCGCCTGGTGATCGTCGACGACCTGCAGGAGGCCACAGAGTCGACGCTTGCGATCCTGCGGGCACTCCACGGCCGCGGCATCGCGATCATCGCGGCTCGGCGATCCGGATGTCGCGGCCAACGCGTTCCGCGGCGGCGAACCGGATGCGCTGGGCCGGCTGGGCGCCGTGCTTGGGCGACCCGGGCGTGCGCAGCCTCGTGCTCGATACGGTGCACCGGCAGGGGCCGGCGCTGCGCGGATTCACCTCGGCCATCACCGAACGCATCGGCACCGCGGCCGCGGGGTCGCAGCGCCGCGCGGTCGCGGTCGCCGCCGGACTCCGACCGGCCGCTGGCCGAAGCCGTCACGCTCACACCGGGCCGACAGCTCACGGCGATCGCCCGCGCAGCTTCGCGAGCGCCACCTGCTGCACGGCGTGCCGTGGAACGAGATGGCCGTCGATCGTGCGAAGCGGCGCCCAGACCGCCGGCATTCGGCGCGCCCTGGCGCTCGCCGAGGTTCCGGCGCGAACCTCGGTGGGCGGCGACAGCCCTGCGCGACGACCGGGCCGCCCGCGCGCTGCTCACGGTGGTCGACGTCGGCATCGGGCGCACCGCGCTGACCGCCGCCACTCGCGGTCGAGCTGCTGACTGTCGCCGTTCGGCGGCATCGATCGGCTGGCGCTGCGGCGCCTGCGGCTCGCGCTTCGCGCCGAGGAGCTCGCGGGCGGCGGCAACCGCCGAGCGATGATCTTCTCGTCGAGGCGCTGGAGGCGCCCGGTCGGTTCGCCACGATCGATCATCGCATCGGCCGCAACGCCGACCGCCTCGCGAAGACGCTCGCCGAGCTTCGCGACGGCACGCCGCACAGCTCGACCATCGAGGAGCTGCTCTGGCTCGCCTGGGAGCGCAGCGGGCTGGCGACCGTCTGGTTCGACCAGGCGCTGGCAGCGGAATCACCGCGGCAGAGGCCAACACCAACCTCGATGGCGTGCTGGCCCTCTTCACCGCGGCCAAGCGGTTCGGTCGAACGCCGCCCGGATCGCGATCCGGCGCCTGTTCCTCGACGCCGTGCTCGACGCGGACGTGCCGGAAGACACGCTCACCCCGCAGGCCACTCGAGGAGTCGGTGCTCGTGACGACCCCGTCGGGCGTGGTCGGGCTCGAGTTCGACACCGTCGTCGTCGCCGGGCTGCAGGATGGCGCGTGGCCGAACCGTCGCCTGCGCGGGTCGCTGCTCGGCGCGCAGGATCTCGTGCGCGCGGCGACCGGCGTCGACTCGGCGACCATCGACGAGCGCAAGCTGGTTCTCGACGACGAACTGCGCATCTTCGCCCTCGCGGTCTCGCGCGCTCGCTCGCGAGGTCGTCGTTCGTCGGCGGTCGCCAACGACGACGAGTCGGCGAGCGTGTTCCTCGGGCTCCTTCCCGACATCCACGCCGCACGCTCGACACGTCCGCGCTGCCGCCGCTGTCGCTGCGCGGCCTCGACCGGGCGCGCGCGACGCGACCTGACCGACCCGCGGCGGGGCGCAGCGATCCGCGAGCAGCGGCATCCGCGCTCGCGCCCGGCTCGCGCGCGAGCGGGTGCCGGGCGCCGACCCGGCCGACTGGCACGGCCTCATCGAGCCGTCGACCGACCGAGCCGCTCTACCTCGACGACGAGCGCGTTCCCGTGTCGCCGTCGCAGCTCGAGAATTTCGAGGAGTCGCCGCTCGACTGGTTCCTCGACTCGATCGCGGGCAGTGAGGCATCGCCGGCGATGGGGCTCGGCACGATCCTGCACTGGGCGATGGAGACAGCCGACCGATCCGAGTATCGACGCGCTCTGGGCGGCGGTCGAGTCCCGCTGGGGCGAGCTGCTGTTCGAGTCGCACTGGCTGGCCGAGGCGCAGAAGCGCGCCGCGCGCGAACGCTCGCGGCGGGCATCGCCGAATACCTCGCCGATTTCCGCGCGATGGCAAGACCTCGTCGGCGCCGAGAGGCGGTTCACGCTCGCGATCGGACCGGGCCGATGTCAACGGCTCGATCGACCGGGTCGAGCGGTCAGCACGATGGCGCGGTCGTCATCGTCGACCTCAAGACCGGCGCACCCATCACCCAGCAGGCGCAGGTCGACGAGCATCCGCAGCTCGGCGTCTACCAGCTCGCCTACGCGGAGGGCATGCTCGACGAGGCCCTCGACGCAGTTCGGCGAGCACCACTCCGGCGGAGCGAAGCTGCTGTTCGTGAAGAAGGGCAGCAGGTCGAAGCTCTACCGCGAGGGCATCCAGGCGCCGCTCGACGACGAGCAGCTCGAGGGCTTCCGTGAACGCATCCGGCAGGCGGCCGCGGGCATGGCGCTCGCCGAATTCCTCGGCCTGCGCGACGTGTCGTCGTGGAGCGGCGCGACCACCCCGCACTCGCTGCACCGGGTCCCGGCGGTGTCGAGTGACTAGCGCCATCGAGATCGCCGACGCGCTCGGGCGACCACGCCCGACCGATGCAGCAGGTCGCGGTCATCGAGGCACCGCTCGAGCCCGCCCTCGTCGTCGCGGGCGCGGGCAGCGGCAAGACCGAGACGATGGCGAACCGGGTGCTCTGGCTGCTGGCGAACCGGCACGTGCGGCCGAGCGAGATCCTGGGCCTCACCTTCACCCGCAAGGCGGCGGGGGAGCTGTCCGGTCGCATCCGCGCGCGCATCGAGCAGCTCGCCGAGGCGGGCCTCGTCGACGACGACTACGACGCCTTCGAGACGCCGCAGGTCTCGACCTACAACTCGTTCGCCAACTCCATCTTCCGCGACAACGCCATGCTCATCGGCCGCGAGGGCGATGGCGCCGTGCTCGGGTCGGCGTCGGCCTGGCAGCTGGCCCGGTCGCTGGTCGTCGCGAGCCGGGACGAGCGCCTGGTCGAGCTCGACAAGCGGGTCGACGACGTGACCAAGGCGGTGCTGGCGCTGAGCGGCGCGGTCGCCGAGAACATCGTCGACCCGAACGAGGTGCGGGCCTTCGCCGCGCGCTTCGCCGCGCTCGCCGACCTGCCCGGCGTCGGCCGCTGTCGCCTACGAGGATGCCGCAGCTCTCGCCGACTACCGTCGGCAGCCTCGACGTGCTGCTCGACCTCGCCGAGCAGTTCGCGCGAGGCGAAGCGCCGGCGCGGATTCATCGAGTTCTCCGACCAGGTGGCGCTCGCGCTGCAGATCGTGCGCGGAGCCGCCGCGCATCCGCGACCGAGTTCCGTGAGCAGTTCCGCGTGGTGCTGCTCGACGAGTACCAGGACACCAGCGTTGTGCAGACCTGGCTGCTGGCCGAGCTGTTCGCCGGGCATCCGGTCATGGCGGTCGGCGACCCCAACCAGTCGATCTATGGCTGGCGCGGTGCGAGCGCCGCGAACCTCGAGTCCTTCGGCGACCAGTTCGCGGGCGGTGCGGCGCTCGGGCTTCACCCTGTCGACGAGCTGGCGCAACGGGCACGACATCCTCGCGGTCGCGAACGCGCTCGTCGAACCGCTGCTGCCGCACACGCGGGTGCGCGTCGAGCGGCTGGCCGCCGGGCCGCGCGCGACGGACCGCACCGTGGATGTCACGTTCGAGGAGTCCGTGGTCGCGGAGGCCGAGAGCGCCGCCCTCTGGCTGAAGCACCAGCTCGCCACGCTCGAGGCAGCCGACGGCGAGCCGCCGACCGCCGCCATGCTGTTCCGCGCCCGCAAGAACCAGTCGTTCTTCCTCGAGGCGCTGCGCAAGCGCGGATGTTCCGTTCCACGTGCTCGGCGTCGGCGGGCTGCTCGCGACGCCCGAGATCGCCGACCTGGTGAGCGCGCTCACGGTGGTCAGCAACCCGACGGCGGGCAATGAGCTCATCCGCCTGCTCGCCGGGTCGCGCTGGCGCATCGGCGTGCGCGATCTTCGTTTTCTGCGGCGCCTCGCGTCCTGGCTGAACCGTCGCGACCTGCGCCCAGCAGCCGCTCGCCGACGAGGTGGTGCAGCGGCTTCGCGACTCGGTCGCCGAGGGCGAGGGCGGCTCGATCGTCGATGCCCTCGATTTCATCGCGACCGCGCCCGGCCGGCCACTCCCAGCTTGCCGGGTTCAGCGAGCTGGGGGTCGAGCGGCTGCGCGAGGCCGGCCGCACCTTCGCCTGGCTGCGGTCGCGCACGGCCCTCGACCTGCTCGATTTCGTCACGCTCGTCGAGCAGGAGCTGCGGCTCGACATCGAGGTCGTCGCCAACGAGCAGCTGCCGCTGGGCGGCGCCAACAAAGAGGCGTTCTTCGACGCGCTGGCCGGCTACATCGCGGTCGACGAGTCCGCGAGTCTCGGCGGGTTCCTGGGCTGGCTGCGCGAGGCCGAGTGGCGTGATGGCCTGTCCCCGCGCCCCGAAGATCCGGAGCCGGGCACCGTGCAGATCCTGACGATCCACGGTGCGAAGGGGCTCGAATGGGACGCGGTCGTGGTGCCGCGACTCGTCGACGAGGAACTGCCGGCGCGGCCGCGCGAGGGGTACAACGGATGGCTGGCCTTCGGCCAGCTTCCGTGGCCGTTCCGCGGCGACAGCAACGAGCTGCCCGAGTTCGCCTGGCAGCGGCCACGACAACCGCAAGCAGCTGCTCGATGCGCGCGGCGATTTCACGGTGCTCGTGCGCGAGCGGCACGAATTCGAGGAGCGACGCCTCGCCTATGTCGCGGTGACTCGCGCTCGCCATTCGCTGCTGCTGAGCGGCTCGTACTGGGCGACGCAGACCAAGCCTCGCGGCCCGAGCCCGTTTCTCGCCGAGCTCGCGGCCTCCGGGGTCATCGGGCCGTTGCCCGGCGGCTCCCAGAACGAGGTGAACCCGCTCGGCGACGAGGTCGATGTGATGCTGTGGCCGGCCGACCCGCTGGGCGGCCGGCGCGCGCGCGTCGAGGCGGCGGCCGAGGCCGTGCGCTCTGCCGATCCGGGCACCACGGGCACCTGGGCGCCGGAGCTCGAGCTGCTGCTGGCCGAACGTGCCGCCCGGCTGGACTCGGCGCGCTACGTCGCCCTGCCGAACCGCGTGCCCGCGTCCCGGTTCAAGGATTTCGTCACCGATCCGGCGGCCGTCGCGTCATCCCTGCGCCGACCGATGCCCGAGAAGCCGTATCGGGCGACCCGGCTCGGCACCCTGTTCCACAGCTGGGTCGAGCAGCGCGCCGGCGTCGGCGGCTCGTTCGAGGAGCTCGACACGCTGGCGACCGAGTCCGATACCGAGCAGGGCCAGCTGGACGCCGCCGCCCTGGCCGCGCTGCAGGCGACGTTCGAGCAGTCGCCGTGGGCGGGCCTCGCACCCATCGAGGTGGAGCGCGAGATCCACCTGGTGCTCGACGGCCAGATCGTCATCTGCAAGATCGATGCCGTGTACGCCGTGGCTGCGCCCGACGGCACACGGCGTTTCCAGGTCGTCGACTGGAAGACGGGCAAGGCGCCGAAGAGACGACCACGACCTCGACGAGAAGCAGCTCCAGCTCGCCCTGTATCGCCTTGCCTACTCGCGCTGGGCCGGCATCGACCTCGAGCTCATCGATGCGGTCTTCTACTACGTCGCCGACGACCGCATCATCGAGCCGACCCGGCTG
This sequence comes from uncultured Actinomycetota bacterium, assembly GCA_963738535.1. GTDB lineage: Bacteria > Actinomycetota > Actinomycetes > Actinomycetales > Microbacteriaceae > Galbitalea. The sequence continues at coordinate 334,592 of CAVTXB010000002.1, read as the reverse complement.
CTCGACGAGAGCGACCTGGTTGCCCTCTGGAGGTCGTCACTCCAGCGCTAGCCGAGCGCACGTCTAGCTGAACGCGCCGAGTCCGGTGATGTGCTGGCCGATCACGAGCGTGTGCACCTCGTCGGTGCCCTCGTACGTGCGCACGCTCTCGAGATTGTTGGCGTGCCGCAGCGGTGGGTAGTCGAGCGTGACGCCGTTGCCGCCGAAGACGGTGCGGGCCTCACGGCAGATGGCGATGGCCGTGCGCGCGTTGTTCAGTTTGCCCATCGAGACCTGGTGGGGGTGCAGTGCGCCCGTGTCTTTGAGCCGGCCGAGGTGGAGGGCGAGAAGCATGCCCTTGCCCAGTTCCAGCGCCATGTTCACGAGCTTCTCCTGCGTGAGCTGGAACCCGGCGATCGGCTTGCCGAACTGCTCCCGGGTCGACGCGTAGTCGAGTGCGGCGAGGTAGCTGTCGCGCGCGGCCCCCATCGAGCCCCAGATGATTCCGTAGCGGGCCTCGCCGAGGCACTCGAACGGCGCCCGCAGGCTTGTCGCCCCGGGAAGCATCGCCTCAGCCGGCAGCCGCACATCCGTCGAATTCGAGGTCGCACTGGATGGATGCCCGCATCGAGAGCTTGTGGGCGATGGGGGTCGCGGTGAAGCCGGGGCTGTCGGTGGGAACGATGAACCCGCGGATGCCCTCATCCGTCGGCGCCCAGACGACGGTGAGCTGCGGCGATGGAGGCGAGCCCGATCCAGCGCTTGGCTCCGGTGAGGACCCAGTCGGATCCGTCGCGTCGCGCGAAGGTCGTCATGCTCGACGGGTCGGAGCCGGCCGCCGGCTCGGTGAGCCCGAAGCTGCCGATGATCGTCGCCCGCGGCCATGCCCGGCAGCCACTGCGCCTTCTGCTCCTCGGAGCCGTTGCGATGGATGGCGGTCATCGCGAGCGAGCCCTGCACGCTGACGAAGGTGCGGATGCCCGAATCGCCGGCCTCGAGTTCGAGCGCCGCGAGCCCGTAGTCGACGGCGCTGCGGCCGGCGCAGCCGTAGCCCTCGAGCTGCATTCCCAGCAGGCCGAGCTTGCCCAGCTCGGGCACGAGCTCGACGCGGGAAAGTAGGCCCGTTCGAACCAGTCGGCGATGTCGGGCCTGATCTCGGCATCCACGAAGTCGCGCACGGTGGCGCGCAGCGCGAGCTCGTCGGGCGTCAGCAGCCTGTCGAGGTCGAGCAGGTCTGACGGGTCCGGCGCATCGGCTGACCGGTGGGCAAGTCAGATCGCGCGCTCGGTGTGGGCGAGCATTTTCTCGACCTCTTCGACCGCCATGGTCGGCATCGTCTGCGGCGCCGATCGGGTTCAGCACGTCGCGGCGCACCGAGTCGGTGAGCGAGCGCGAGCAGCTCGACCGCGTCATCCACGATGTCCTGGCTGCGCAGTTCGGTGCCGTGCAGCAGCCACTTGGCGAGTTCGAGTTCGGAGTAGAGCATCGCGCGCTGGCGAACCTGGCGGTCGGCGCCCCCGCGCACCTCGTTGTAGGCGTCGAAGGCGACCTCGGGCACGGCCTCGTCGGTGCGAGCCGAGCAGCCAGCACAGGTCGCGGGCGGGGTCGCCGACCCGCAGCTCCTGCCAGCCGAGCACGCCCGTCACCTCGCTGCCCGCGAAGAGCAGCGAATCGGCGGACAGCGAGCCGTTGATCACGGTCGGCTGGAACTGCCAGAGCTGGGTCTCTTCGGTCGCCGCTCTCCCAGCGGGAGAGCAGCGCCGCGGGAACGAGGCCGGTGGCGGCGGCGCGGTCGATGATCGTGACGCAGGCGCGCAGGCACTCGAGCGAGCTCAGCACCGGCAGGCCGGAGTCGGCGACGAAGCTGGTCGGCAGGCGCGTGGATGGCGGCGACCGCGCGCCCGATGGATGACGCCTTCGGCGACGTCCATCGACGACGAGCGGCACCTTGGAGCCGTAGACGAATTCGTAGACGATCGCGCGGGTGCCGTCGATGGGGGTCTGGCCGGCGAAGGCGGAGACCGAGAAGTGCAGGCGGGTGCGCACCCCGGCGCTGAGGGCGCGCAGGGCGACCAGGTCGGCGGACTGCTCCGCCTCGGCGCGCTCATTCGCGGGCACGCGGACGAGCCAGTGCTTGCCGTCGCGACCGGTGAGCAGGGCGCAGTCGAAGCCGCCGCCGGTGCCACCGAACGACGAGGCTTCCACGAGGTCGAGCCCGGGCACGGCCGACGGTGGCGAGCGCGGCTAAAGTTAGGTGGGATCGAGCCATACCTTGAGGGTAGGTCGAGCCTTCCGAACATCCCTCGCACGCCACGCCTTTCGAAAAGGTCACAGATATGTCGCAATCCTTCCTGAAGCGACTGCCGCTGTCGCGTTTTGAGGTCGATCGCGACTACCTGGCCCGCGATCGACCCGACCTGTTCGACGAGCTGCGCGCCAATCCGGCGACCCGCGTGCTGCCCGTTTTCGACGGCAGGGCGCCGCTCAAGTCCGACTACGAGCTCGCCCTGCTGCGCGTTCGACGAGGTGCCGCAGAGCACGACGCTCGTCTACCTCGGGCTCGACGACGACGGCCACCGACACCGAGCCGGTCGGCACACCGGTCGTGGCCGCGAGCATTCGCCGACGCTGGGGTCGCTCGGCCGACCGGCCCTGGTCGAACCTGCGCACTGGTCGGCACCCGGCTGAGCGACCGCGACGCCGGTCTGCTCACCGAGGCGCTCGGCATCCTGAACTGGCACGCGCACCCACGCGTTCTCGCCGCTGCACGGGTGGCGCCGACCGTCAGTCGAGAAGGGCGGCTGGGTGCGGCGCGACCCCGCGTCCGAGCACGGAGATGTTCCCGCGCACCGACGCCGCCATCATCGTGGGGGTCACGGATGCCGACGACCGCATCCTGCTCGGCTCGAACGCGCTCTGGGAGAGCAACCGGTTCTCGCTGCTCGCCGGATTCGTCGAGCCGGGCGAGTCGCTCGAGGCCGCCGTGATCCGCGAGGTCTTCGAGGAGTCGGGCGTGCGCGTCGCCGACCCCGTCTACCTCGGCAGCCAGCCGTGGCCGTTCCCGGCCTCGCTCATGCTCGGCTTCACCGCGAAGGTCGACGCCGAGCCGCACGAGCACGCTCACGCCGGACGGCGCCGAGATCCTCGACGCTGCGCTGGTTCTCCCGCGACGAACTGCGGGCATCCCGCGGCGAGATCCTGCTGCCGGGCCCGACGTCTCGATCGCCCACGCGATCATCGAGGAGTGGCTCGGGCGAACCGATCACCGACGGACACCTGGTGACGCTCAGTCCCGACGAGCTGCTCGCCGGGTCTCGACGAGCAGCAGCGCCAGGCGGCGGAGGCGCTGCTCGGGCCGGTCGTGCTGCTGGCCGGTGCCGGCACGGGCAAGACGCGGGCGATCACGCACCGCATCGCGTACGGCGTCGCGACGGGCGTGTACTCGCCGAGCCGCGTGATGGCGCTGACCTTCACGGCCCGTGCGGCGGGCGAACTGCGCTCGCCGGCTGCGCGCGCTCGGCGCCGGGCGGAGTGTCGGCGCGCACCTTCCACGCATCCGCCCTCTCGCAGCTCGGCTTCTTCTGGCCGCAGGTTGTGGGCGGCAGCGCGCCCAAGCTGCTCGACAGCAAGGGTCGGCTGATCGGCCACGCGGCCGAGTCGCTGCGGCTCAAGCTCGACACCGCGACGCTGCGCGATACCGCGGCCGAGATCGAGTGGCGCAAGGTCTCGCGGCTGAGCCTCGACCAGTACGCCGCGGCCAGGCCGCCCGCTGCCGCCGACGCTCACGGTCGAGAAGATCGTCGACCTGCAGCGCGCCTACGAGACCGTCAAGGACGAGCGCAAGCCAGATCGACTTCGAAGACGTGCTGCTGGTCACCGCGGGCATGATCGAGTCCGAGCCGCGCGTCGCCCAGCAGGTGCGCGAGCAGTACCGCTTCTTCGTCGTCGACGAATACCAGGACGTCTCGCCGCTGCAGCAGGAGCTGCTCGGCGCTCTGGCTGGGCGAGCGCAACGACGTCTGCGTGGTCGGCGACGCCAGCCAGACGATCTACACGTTCGCGGGCGCGACGCCCGACTACCTGCTCGGCTTCCCGAGCGCGCACGAGGATGCGACGGTCGTGCGGCTCGAGCAGAACTACCGCTCGACGCCGGCGATCGTGGATGCCGCCAACCGCATCATGCAGCGGCCGGCGCCGGCGCGCTCGACCTGCACGCCGTCGCCGGGCGCGCCGCCGGGCCGGCGCCGTCGGTGTCGCGAGTTCCCGAACGATCGCGCCGAGGCGCGCGGCGATCGCGGACGCCGATCCGCGCGGAGATCGACGCGGGCGCGCGCGCCCGAGTCGATCGCCATCCTGTACCGCATCAACGTGCAGTCGGCGGTGATCGAGGTCGGCGCTCGCGCGATGCTCGGCGTGCCCGTCCGTGATCCGCGGCGCGACCCGGTTCTTCGACCAGCGCGAGGTCAAGGAGGCGATCATGCTGCTCAAGGGCGCCTCCGTCAACACCGTCCGCGAGCCGCTGTTCCAGACCGTGAGCGACGTGCTGCGCTCGCTCGGCTGGACGCAGGAGGCGCCCGAGCTGCGCGGCGCGGTGCGCGATCGCTGGGAGTCGCTCAACGCCCTCATGGGACTCGCCGACGAGTCGTCCGCCGACACGACGCTCAAGGAGTTCGTCGCCGAGCTGCTCGAGCGCCAGGCCGGCCAGCACGAGCCGACCATGTCGGCGGTGACGCTCGCCACCCTGCACAGCGCCAAGGGCCTCGAGTGGGACTCCGTCTACATCGCGGGCGCATCCGAGGGACTGCTGCCGATCGGCTACGCGAGGACCGAGCCGGCGGTCGAGGAGGAGCGCCGCCTGTTCTACGTCGGCATCACGCGCGCGCGGCGGAGACTGCGGCTGTCGTGGGCGGGTCCGAACCGGCGAGCCGAGCCGGTTCCTGGCCGACCTGCGCTGAAGTCCGTACGGCACGGCGACGCATCCGCAGTCCGGATGCGGCAGCCAGTCCCGTCGTGTCACCTCGCCCGAGTCGACGGCGAGGCGGAACGAGCGTGCCGGACACGGAGCGCCCGGCCGGCGCGCCGCGCGTCGAGCCGCGCGAGCACGGTGCGCGCGACCCGGGCGGCGACCTCCGCCGACACCAGCGGCGTCTCGGAGGCGGACGCGCGACCCCAGAGCTGCGACGCGATGGCCGACCACGAGGCGTCGGCATCCCGCCGGTAGTGCTCGAGGCAGTACAGGCACGGCGTGCGGCCCGGCCTCGACCATGGGACCCATCGTGACGGTGTCGTCGCCGAACACCACGGGCAGGTGCGGAAGGTCGCGTCGCAGCCAGAAGCCGTAGGTCTCCGGGTCGAGCACGTAGTGGCCGACGGCGACCCCGAGGTCGCACTCCTCGTCGGCCCGGTGTCGCACGCACCGACGACACGCACGCCCTCCAGAGCGAGCGAACTCGCCACGCGTTCGACGGTCGGGTCCGCTGCCGACGATCGATACGCGCGGCACGGGCGGCGGCGTCTTCGCGCGAGAGCAGGATGGGCCTCAGTTTGCGAAGCAGCGCGGCGGCGTCCTCTTCGGTCGCGCCGGAGCTGGTCGCGATCATGTCGAGGCCCGACCGGCTGACCCCGCCGCCGAGGGCGGCGATCATCCGCTCCTCCGCAGCCGTCACCTCGCGAAGGATCACGCGCGCCGGTTCGATGCCGAACTGCAGGCTGAAGGGGTCGCGCCACACCACCGCGAACCGCGAATCGAGGCGAAGCACCATGACGAAAGTGTGCCCGCAGCGCACGTTCGGCGTGCAAGTCGTCCACAGGCGCCGCTCGGCACTTACTCGTGGGGGCGGTCGCCCTCGTCGTTGAGCAGGTCTTCGATGGCCTGGTCGATGTCGTCGGGGGGCGACGCATCGCCGGTCATCCGTTCGATCAGCAGCGCGGGGAAGTCGATGTCGTCGCTCGTCGGGATGAGGTCGGGCTGGGCCCACAGGGCGTCGCGCTTCTCGGCGCCGACCGCATCGCGTCACGGCGCGCCACATCGCGGCGGCCTCGCGCAGTCGGCGCGGCCGAAGCTCGAGACCCGACGAGCGTCGCGAACGCGGACTCGGCCGGCCCGCCGGATGCGCGGCGTCGCTTGACCGTCTCGGCGATCGCGTCGCTCTTCGGAAGTCGCACGGTCGCATCCGCGGTGACGACGTCCACCCAGCCCTCGATGAGCGCGAGCATCGTTTCGAGGCGCCCGAGCGCGACGAGCTGGTCTTCGGTCTTCGGCGGGATGAGCGCGCCGCTGGTCATCGCCGCGCGTAGCTCCTCGGGGTTGGCCGGATCGAAGTCCTCCGCCAGTTCCTGCAGTCGCTCGGTGTCGATGTGGATGCCGCGGGCGAACTCGGTGATCGACGACAGCAGTTGCAGGCGCAGCCACTTCGCGTGGCGGAACAGGCGAGCGTGCGCGAGCTCGCGCACGGCGAGGTAGAGGTGCACCTGGTCCATGGGGATGTCGAGGTCGGCGCCGAAGGCGAGCACGTTCTGCGGCAGAAGCGCCGCCCCGTCGTCCAGAAGCGGGATGCCGATGTCGCCGCCGGAGACGACCTCGGTCGAGAGCTGCCCGACGACCTGGCCGAGCTGCATGGCAAACAGCGTGCCGCCGACGTTGCGCATCAGCTGGCTGGCATCGCCGAGCATGCTCGCCATCTCTTCGGGCGCCTGGTCGCGCAGCACCCCGGCGAGCGAGTTCGAGATCGAGGTCGCGACGGGCTCGGCGAGCTGCTGTCCAGACCGGCATGGTCGCGGTGGCCCATTCGGTGCGGCTCATCAGGCGCGGCTCGGAGCTGAGTTGCGGAGACGTAGGTCACCTCGTCGAGCCAGAGCGATGCGACGTGCAGTGCCTGCTCGAGCTGTGAGCGCTCGGCCGGAAGCGAGACGACCGACGTGCCGCGAGGCGATCGTCCTGGCCTGGTCGAGCGCCAGCGCCCAGTTGACGCCCTCGCTGCTCGACTGCAGCGCGCTCTGCAGCTGCTCCATCAGCCGCTCGACGAGCTCCGGATCGTTGGGCAGGCCGGCCGCGCTGGCGAGCTGCGCGGGATCGATGATGGTGTTGCCGGCCAGGAACTCGCGGAGCAGCTTGCTCAGTTCGTTTTCCGACCATCGAACTCGTCCTCGGGCTCTTCCCGCGAATCATCAGGCATGCAAACTACGCTAGCCGCTGCACACCTGAACGCACTCGGAATAGTGGCACTACGCTGGGCCGTTTGGTGCTGCGCCCGTGGCGAACAGTCGACTCCGCGGCACCGCGGACTCCACTTGGAACGTAAGGATGACGGTGGCGATTTTCACCGCTGACAACCAGACGTGCCAGCGCGCAGGCGCCGGGCCGTCGCATCGGCTGGATCCTGATCGTCCTCGCCGTCGTCGGCGGCGATCGTTGTCGGGCTGTTGCCCTCGTCGTACGTGATCGAGGAGCCGGGGCCGGTGTTCAACACCCTCGGGCACCACCACGGTCGGTTCGAAGACCGTGCCCGTGCTCTCGATCAGCGGTCACAAGACCTACCCGACCTCCGGTGCGCTCGACATGCTCACGGTCAACATCGACGGGCGACCCGGCAGAACCGGCCCAACTGGTCGGAGATCGTCGACCGCCTGGTTCGACCCGAGCAAGGCCGTCACCCGATCGACGAGATCTACGCGCCCCAGGAGACCGTGCAGCAGTCCAACCAGCAGGGCACGCAGGAGATGGTGGACTCGCAGCAGCAGGCGACCGCCGCAGCCCTGTACGAGCTGGGCATCACGTTCACGAGCGACGGTGACCGTCGGACGGGACCACGAAGGGCTCGCCGGCGTCCGGCGTTCTGCAAGAAGGGCGACATTCTGAAGACGTTCAACGGCAAGACCTTCGTCGACGCCGACCAGCTTCACAGCTCGTCGTCGACGAACGGCACGAGCAAGGCCGCGACGATCGCCTTCACGCGCAAGGGCGTCTGCACATCGGCGCAGGTCACGCCCGAGGTCGACCAAGCCGGGCCCGTTCCTCGGCGTCTACCTCGCCGAGAACTACAACTTCCCGTTCCCGGTCAAAGTGCAGCTGCAGGATGTCGGTGGCCCGAGTGCCGGCATGATGTTCGCCCTCGGCATCATCGACAAGCTCACCCCCGGCGAGCTCAACGGCGGCAAGCACGTCGCCGGAACGGGAACCATCACGCGCCTACGGCGTGGTCGGCGCCATCGGCGGCATCCGGCAGAAGATGTACGGCGCGCGCGCGGCCGGAGCCACCTACTTCCTCGCGCCCGCGAGCAACTGCGACGAGGTCGCGCGGTCACATCCCGTCGGGTCTGCACGGTGTTCGCGACCTCGACCCTGAAGCAGTCGGTCGACCGACCTGAAGGCCATCGCGTCGGGCAGCGGCCTGAACAAGTTGCAGACCTGCGGTTAAGATGACAGCACTACTAACTAGAGCCAGGAGTGGTCACGTGACCTCAACCCCGAACCGACCGGCGCAAACATGACCGGCCGGCGACACGAACCCGGGTGACGCTGACGATCACGGCGATCATCCTCGCCGTGCTCATCATCCTGTTCTTCATCTTCGCGGGCCTGTACTCCGACTGGCTGTGGTTCCAGCAGCTCGGGTTCCTGAAGGTGCTGACCACGCAGTGGTACGCCCAGATCTCGCTGTTCTTCATCGGCTTCTTCGGGATGGCGCATCCCGGTCTTCGCGAGCATCGAGATCGCGTTCCGCTGGCGGCCCGTCTACGCGAAGCTCAACTCGCAGCTCGACCGCTACCAGCAGGTCGTCGAGCCGCTGCGGCGTCTCGCGATCTACGGCATCCCGGTCAATCATCGGCATCTTCGGCGGTGCATCCGCCGCGTCGCGCTGGCAGACCGTGCTCGAGTACCTCAACCGCACGTCGTTCGGCACCAAGGACCCGCAGTTCCACCTCGATGTCTCGTTCTACGTCTTCGACCTGCCGTTCTGGCGGGGAATCGTCGCCTTCGCCTCCGCGGTGCTCATCATCGCGGTCATCGCGGCGCTCGCCACCAGCTACCTCTACGGCGCCATCCGGCTGAACGGGCGCGAGCTGCGCATCTCGCGCACCGCGCGCATCCAGATCGCCACCACGGTCGGCATCTACATCGCGCTGCAGGCGGTCAGCGTCTGGCTCGACCAGTACGCGACCGTCACCAGCGCCAGCGCCGGATTCCTGCGACCGGCGCCGGGTACACGGAGGTCAACGCGACGATCCCGGCCACGCGAGATCCTCGCCGTCGTCGCCGCGCTCGTCGCCATCCTGTTCTTCGTGACCGCCGTCGATCGGTCGCTGGCGCCTGCCCATCATCGGCACCGCGCTGCTGCTGGTGAGCGCGATCGTGATCGGCGCGATCTACCCGGCGATCGTCGAGCGACTTCACGGTCGATCCCGAGCGCGCAGACGCTCGAGGCGCCGTACATCCAGCGCAACATCAACGCGACCCGCGCCGCCTACGGCGTCGCCAACGTGAAGACCGTGCCGTACAACGCGACGACGACCGCCAAGGCGGGCGCCCTCCGCACCGATGCGGAGACCACCGCGAGCATCCGCATCCTCGACCCCGACCTGGTGTCGAAGTCGTTCGGGCAGCTCGAACAGTTCAAGCAGTACTACCAGTTCGAAGACCACCTCGATGTCGACCGCTACAAGATCGACGGCAAGACCCAGGACACCGTGATCGCGGCCCGCGAGCTCAGCCAGAGCGGCCTCGGCACGTCGCAGAGCTGGTACAACAACACCATCGTCTACACGCACGGCTACGGCGTCGTCGCCGCCTACGGCAACGAGCGCACGTCATCGCGGCCAGCCCGTGTTCCTCGAGTCGGGCATCCCGAGCACCGGGCAAGCTCGGCAGCTACCAGCCGCGCATCTACTTCGGCGAGAACTCGCCCGCAGTACTCCATCGTCGGTGGTCCGAAGGGGTCGGCACCGCTCGAGCTCGACTACCCGGCCGGCAACGACAGCGCGCAGAACAAGAAGACCACGTTCACCGGCAGCGGCGGACCGGTGCTCGGCAACCTGTTCACGCGGCTCATCTACGCGATCAAGTTCCAGTCCGAAGACATCGTGCTCTCCAACGCGGTCAACAACGACTCGCAGATCCTCTACAACCGCGACCCGCGCGACCGTGTCGCGGCCGTCGCGCCCTACCTCACCCTCGACAAGGACGCGTACCCCGCGATCGTCAACGGCCGCATCGTCTGGATCGTCGACGGCTACACGACCACCGACCAGTACCCGTACTCGACGGTGGAGCAGCTCAGCCAGGTGGTCGCCGACGCCAACGTGAGCGCGCCGGCGTACTCGCTCGACGACATGAACTACATCCGCAACTCGGTGAAGGCGACCGTCGACGCCTACAGCGGCAAGGTGACGCTGTACGCGTGGGATCCCAGTGACCCGCTGCTGAAGACGTGGGAGAAGATCTTCCCCGCGACGGTCAAGCCGGAGTCGGACATGAGCACGCAGCTGCTCGCCCACGTGCGCTACCCGCAGGACCTGTTCAAGGCGCAGCGCGCCATCCTCGGTTCGTACCACGTGACCGACGCGGCCTCGTTCTACGCCGGCGACGACCAGTGGGTGACGCCGAACGACCCGACGCCGCTCGGCGGCGAACACGGCGCTGCAGCCGCCGTACTACCTGACCATGAAGGTTCCGGGCACGGCCAAGCCCGCGTTCACGCTGTACTCGACGTTCATCCCGAACAGCTCGACCAAGAACACGCGAAGTGTGCTCACCGGGTATCTCGCGGTGGATTCGGATGTCGGGCCCGACTACGGCAAGCTCACGATTCTCACGCTGCCCAAGCAGGTCAACATTCCGGGGCCGGGCTCTGTGCAAAACCAGTTCAAGACCGACCCGGACTGTCGCGCAACGAGCTAGCCCTGCTGACGCGCGGTGCCACGCAGGTGGACCTACGGCAACCTGCTGACCCTGCCCGTCGGTGGCGGCCTGCTCTACGTGCAACCGGTCTACGTGTCAGTCGACGGGTGAGACGAGCTACCCGCTGCTGCGCGAGGTTCTGGTGGCGTTCGGCAACAAGGTCGAGTTCAAGCCGACGCTGGATGCCGCGCTCGACGACGCTGTTCGGCGGAAACTCCGGCGCGACGGCCGGCGACAGCGGTTCGAACTCGTCCTCGACGCCGACGCCCGTCCCGACCGGCACGGCAGAGCGGCGACCGAGAGCGCCGCTCTGCGTGCGGCCCTGCCGGCCATGTCCACGGACCTCGCGGCTCGCACGGCGGCCTACGCCGCCAACAACCTGGTTGCGGCGGCCCAGGCGGATGCCCGCCTGCAGCAGGACATCAAGGACGCCATCGCTGCCGGCCGGGGGCGGCCAGTCGAGGTCGCGCCGCCGCGCAGCGGCCCACCGAGCCCTGTGCTAACGTTGCTATTCGTGACGCGGGGTGGAGCAGTTCGGTAGCTCGCTGGGCTCATAACCCAGAGGTCGCAGGTTCAAATCCTGTCCCCGCAACGACAGCAACAAACGAAGGGCCCGGCCGTGAGGTCGGGCCTTTCGCCTTCCCGCCCCGACTTCTCCCGTTCGGGCCAACATCCACCGCGCGCGCGGGCGAAGTGGTCCCGAACGGGGCATGTGCCGGTCGGCTACCAGGGCACGGGGCCGTCGTTCCCCGCGAAGGTTCCGGTGGGTCCGTCGGGGCCGAGAAGCGCGAGCCGCACGATGATGTCGGCACCCTCTTCGACGGTGTTGATCTGCATGCCGGCGGTGCGCAGCTCGTCGACGCTCGGCCGCCCTTCGCGCGGCCCCGTGAACTCGGTCGCCGTAAGCCCGGGCGTCGCCGAGTTGACCCGCCAGCGGGGAAACGCTCGCGCGTACTGGATCGTGAGCATGTTGAGGGCCGCCTTCGACATCGGGTAGGCGAGCATCGTCCATCGGGAGTCGGGTGAGGTGTTCAGCGTCAGCGAGCCGACGGCACTCGAGACGTTCACGACGACGGGCGCTGCGCTGGCCTCGAGCAGCGGAGTGACGGCGTCGATGACTGCCGCGGCGCCGATCACGTTCGTCTCGAACACGGCGCGCAGGTCGTCGATTGTCGACTCACCGGGCCGGCGCTGTTCCCCGGCAATGCCGGCGTTGTTGACCAGGATGTCGAGCATCCCAACCTCGTCACGCAGCCGGCTCACGGCCGCCGCGATCGACTCGGCGTCGGTGGCATCGAGCTGGATGGGCGTTGCGCCGATCTGGGCGGCTACCGTCGCTGCCCGCCTCGAGGTCTCGGGCGCCGAGATAAACGGTCTGGCCAGCCTCTACGAGCCGCCGGGCGACCTCTCGGCCGATTCCACGTGTAGCGCCAGTGACGAGTGCGATAGCCATTCATCCATGATTACACTCGGCGCCGGCCGGTGCGTGTCACCCGACGTACACGCAGCCCGTCTCCCTGGCATAGGCGCGTGTCGCCCAGGAACCCACCCCGGCGGCGGTAGCGGTGGCGCTCAGCTGCACGGTGCAGTCGGTGATGACCGTGCTGCCCGAGAGTGGTCCGCCCGGGTCGTTGCCGCCGCCGTTGAAGCCGTAGCTGCCGAGGGATGTCGCCCAGCCGTACGGACCGTGCGCGGGGTTGCTGCCCCACAGTGGCGCGACGCCGTTGACCGTGCCGGGAACGGTGATGGTGCCTGCGGCGCACTGCGCCTGCAGCACCGCGTAGTCGCCGGTGTAGGCCGAGACCGGCAGGAAGCTGAAGGCCACCGGGTCGGTCGAGTTGGGCCACGCCGGGGTCCCGGCCCTCGCCGTCGCGGTGATCGTCGTGTTCAGGTAGATGGTGCGTGGGTACTGCGTCTCCCAGCTGGGCTGCCCCTGGGCGGCGGGATCGCCCGGGTAGTTGCACTGGGCGTCCAGCAGCGCGGTCTGCCCGGCTGCGGCCGCTGTCGGCAGGTAGGCCAGCTCGACCAGGTCGGCGATGGCGCCGTTCGACGCGGTGGCGACCGCATTGATCTGGAACAGACCGTTTGCCGGCAGCGGAGTGGGAGTCGGCGCTGCCGCCGGCGTGGGGGACGGGCTGGATGTCGAGGTGCCCGGTACCACGGGGGTGTGCGTCGCGCGCCCCGCCGAGCATCCGCCGAGCATCACGAGAACGGATGCGGCGGCGACGACCACGACCGCCCGGGCGACAGTGCGCTTCATCTGAGAAGGCTATCCCGCCGGTCGCGCAGACGGCCGATTGCCCTGCCTCAGGCGCCGTCGAACTGGCAGCCCTGCGCCGCCACGAACGGCTTGGTCAGCCATCCCGCGACCACGGGGCTCGCCGCCTGGGCCGCCGCGCTCTCCTGAATTGTGCAGTCGGCGACGACGGCCGTTCCACTCGAGTCTTCGGCGCCGGGATCGTTGCCACCGCCGTCGAACCCGTACGATCCGAACGCGCTCGCCCAGCCGTACGTACCCGTGGCCGGCGTCGCCGCGTCGACGGGCGCCACCCCGTGCATGGTGCCGGGGATTCCGATGTAGCCGGGCGCGCAGTCCGACTGCGCCACCGCGTAGGCGCCGCTGAAGGCGCTCGATGAGCCCAGGAAGTACGAGGTCACCTGGTCGGTCGCCGGCCAGCTCGACCCGTGGAGCATCGTCGCTGTGATCGTCGTCGTGACGTACTGCGGGCTGCTGTAGTTCGACTCCCAGGTCGGCTGGCCGGTGAGGTTGCACTGTGCGTCGAGCAGGGCGGTGTCGGATGGGGTGGGTGCCGCCGGTGCGTAGACGGTCTGTACCAGTGCTGCGGAGGTGCCATCCGGTTCGGTGACGGTCGCGGTGATGCGGAACAGGGCATTCGCCGGCAGGGGTGCGGTGCCCGCCGCGGTGGCGGTGGGCGACGGGGTCGGCGAAGAGGTGGCGTGGGCCACGGGTGACGGATGATGCGATGCGGCGGCCCGTGGCGTCGCGGCCGGCGCGCAGCCGGCCAGGGCGACAGCGACGGCGATCGCGGCTGCTGTCGCGACTGCACGGATGCGGGCCTGTGTGTGGGGCTGTGTGCGTGACATTTTCACTCCGGGACGCTCGGTTCGGCGGGTTCCTGGTTCAGGTGTACGGGCTGCGCCGTAACACCTGGGTAACGCGGCTGGCGCACCAGCGTTGTGCACAGGGTACCGAGCCGGCGACAGTTCGGCCCTGAGTAATCGTTGCGCGATCAGTACTGGAGAGACCGCCGCCCTGCAGGCAGCAGTTCGAGCGCGCAGGTCTACTTGTCGATGACGTGCACGAGTTCTTCGATGAAGGTCGCGAAGTCGGTCGAGCGCTTGATGAGTTCGAGCACGTCGCCGCGGTCGGCGAACACCTCGACGAACTGGTCGAAGACCTCCTGGAACGAGCTGCGCCCACTCGATGAGAACGCGATGAGCGCGATCACGTTGACGCGGTTGTCGCCCCACTTCATGGGTGTCTCGTTGACCGCGATCGCGATGGAGGTGCGCGACGCGCTCATGACCATGGCGTGCGGCACGGCGATGGTGTCGGTGAAGGCCGTCGATGACATGAGCTCGCGTTCGACCGCGCCCTCGACGTAGCTCTCGTCGATGATGCCGCGGTCGACCATCAGGGCTGCCGAGCATGCGGATCATCTCGACCTCGGATGCCGCGACCGCGTTGCGCAGGAAGAGGCCGTCCGAGAAGTAGAGCAGCAGGTCATCCTTGATCTGGGCCCGCCGCCGGTGCCGACGCACCCGGGTGATCGCCCGGCGCATGTTGTCGATGTCGCCCTCGGTGAGGAACGGCTGGATGACGACGATGTTGTCGCTGACGCCCTTGCCCGCGATCGTGGTGAGCACGAGGTCGGTGGAGAAGTCGAGCCAGTCGATGTCGGTGCGGGTGACCACGACCTCGACCGACAGTTCGGAGCCGAGCGCGGTCTCGATGCGCTCGCGCAGGATCGTGTGCATGTCGTAGTAGCCGGGGCACACGATGGCGACCGTGAGCCGTTCCTCGCGCCGCGACTGCCGCTCGAGGAACGAGCCGAGGTGCAGCGCGATGTAGGAGATCTCGTCGTCGTTCATCGTGATCGATTTCGCGCGCTGGATCTGCGACGCCATGAAGACGGCGACGTCGTAGATCATCGGGTACGAGGTCTTGATCGATCGCACGAGCGGATTGCGCGAGAACGAGTTGTCCTGAGCGCGCGCGACCAGGTTGCCGAGGTGCAGCGCGAGCCGCACCATGAACGCCTCGTCGTTGAGGTCGACGAGGTATTCCTCGCTCACCTGGGCCACGACGCTGCGCACGAGTTCGAGGTTGTCGGGGTCGACGTAGTTCTCGACCACCTCCTCGACGGGCTGCCCCTGCCCGGGCGTGATTACCCGCGTGGTCAGCAGTTTTGCCAGGTATTCGAGGTCGACGTCGGCGAGCTGCACGTCGAAGTGGGTGCTGATGAGCGTCGCCAGTCCGAACGTGACGGGCTCCCGTTCGGCGTCACGCGGCTGCGGCGCGATCGACAGCGGGCGGTCATCCCGCATCACCCGGTCCACCGCGATCGCGACATGCAGCAGCACGCTGTTGACGCCGTACTCGTTGACGAAGTAGCCCTGGCTGTCGAGCATCTCGATCAGGTCGGTCTTGAACAGCCCCAGGTCTTCCGAGGCGAATTCGCGCTGCACGTTCTCGAGCTCGAGGAATCCCTGCGCGCTCTCGCTGTGGAACAGCTTGCTCAGCAGGCGCCGGTGGTCGCTCTCCGAGCCGGTCAGGCTCACGACGCTGCCGTTGCGCGACAGCGAGACGCCCGCCTCCTCGCCGAGCGCCTTCACCTTGCGCAGGTCGGACTCGATGGTGGATTCGCTGACGAACAGGCTGTCGGCGAGCGCGTGCACGTCGAGGCCCTGAGGCGCCTCGGTCAGCCGCCGCACGAGGTGGTGCACCCGGTCGCGCGGGGTATCGAAGTCGCTGTCTTTCGCGCGGGCCCCCGACACGAAGGTGGCGTACGCCTCCCGGTTCAGCCGGTACCCGCTGGTCGACGCCGTGATGATGGCGAGCGGATGAGCGGCAGCCTTCGCCGCGGTGACATAGCTGCGCACACTGCGCGTCGTCACGCCCAACTGGTCGGCCAGCTCGCTCGCCGTGACCCAGCCCTCGGACTGCACCAGGTGGTCGAGCAGGCGCTCATACTTATCGCTCATTCCCCAGTCACTGTAACGGCCAAGCACTGCGCGTGGTTCGCTCGCAGTCTTTTTTCCGCACCAGCGGAAGCACATCTGTTGGCAGGGGAGAGGTGCCGACCTCGATTATGGAGCCGAGCGAAGAATGCTGGAGCTTCGCCGTACCCCCGCACCACAAGGAACGCAAGGAGGCGATCCATGGACCTGATCCTTGTCGTCTGTGGCGCCGGGGCATCCAGCACCTTTCTCGCCTCGCGGATGCGCAAACTCGCCACCGAGCGCGGCACTCGACCTCACCGCGCGGGCGGCCAGCAACGCTCGATCTCGCCTCGCGGCTGCCCGACGCGCGAGTACTGCTGGTGGGACCGCACCTCGCAGCCGGATTTCGCGCAGCTGGCGTCTCAGGCCGCTGAACACTCGGTGCCCGCAGCTCTTCTCCCTCCGACGGCATTTGGACCGCAGGGCGCGACCGACGCCCTCGATCAGGCTCTCGCCATGCTGAACGCAACTACAGAAGGAACCGTCAATGCCTGAACGCACCGTCACCATCGCCTCCGCCCACGGACTGCACGCCCGCCCCGCCTCGCTGTTCGTGCAGGCTGTCACGGCGTCCGGGCTGCCGGTGCAGCTCACGAAGGGCGAGAAGACCCTGAACGCGGCGAGCATCCTGGGCGTGATCTCGCTGGGCATCAACCACGGCGACCAGATCACGCTCGCCACCGAGGGCGACAACGCCGACGCCGTGCTCGACTCGCTGGTCGAGCTGCTCACCACGGACATGGACGCATGACGATGACCACCACGGCGACGACCCTGCAGGGGGTGGGAATCGGGCGCGGGCTCGGCATCGGGCCGGTGATCCGGATGCCCGACCCGCTGCCCGAGCCCGCCGATTCGCCCAGCGCACTGGATGCCGACGCCGAGAAGGTTCGCGCGGCGGGAGCACTCGCGGCAACCGCCGCCGACATCCGGCTTCGCGGCGACCGCGCGGGCGGCTCCGCCAAAGACGTGCTCGACGCTCAGGCGTTCATGGCCGAGGACCCGACCCTGAAAGACGATGTCAACGCACGCATCGACGACGGCAAGACGGCCGAGCGCGCCGTGTTCGAGGCGTTCGCTGCAGTTCCGCGACCTGCTCACCAGCATGGGCGGCTACATGGGGGAGCGCGCCACCGACCTCGACGATGTCTCGCAGCGGGTCGGTCGCCCACCTGCAGGGCGTCGCCGCACCCGGGGTGCCCGACCCCGACCATCCGTTCGTGCTGGTCGCGCGCGATCTCGCGCCCGCCGACACCGCACTACTAGACCTCGACAAGGTGCTCGCGCTGATTACCAGCGACGGCGGCCCGACCTCTCACACCGCGATCCTTGCGCGGGAGAAGTCGATCATTGCCGTCGTCGGCGCGCAGGGCGCCCTGTCGCTCGAGGACGGCGAAACGGTCATCGTCGATGCCTCGACGGGGGTCGTCACGGTCAATCCGACGGAGTCTGAACGCTCCGACGGCCGAGGCGACCCTCGCAGCTCGCGCGAGCGCACCCGTGGTCCCGGTGGGGCCGGGGCGGCTCGCCGACGGCACGAACGTGCCGCTGCTCGCGAACCTCGGCGCGGTCGACAAGCTCGTCGACGCGGTCGAGAAGGGTGCTGAGGGTGTCGGGTCTGTTCCGCACCGAGTTCCTCTTCCTCGACTCCGAGAACGCGCCGACCGTCGCTCAGCAGCAGGCCGACTACACCACCCTGTTCGAGGCATTCCCCGGCAAGAAGGTGGTCGTGCGGGCGCTGGATGCCGGCGCCGACAAGCCGCTCCACTTTCTCAACGACGAGCCGGAGGAGAATCCCGGCGCTCGGGCTTCGCGGCCTGCGCGCGCTGCGTGCCCACGAGTCGATCCTGCGCGACCAGCTGACCGCCATCGCGAACGCCGCCGCCGTCACCGACGCGGACGTCTGGGTCATGGCGCCCATGGTGTCGACCGTCGAAGAGACGCGCTACTTCGTCGAGCCTCGCCAGCGAGCTCGGGCTGAAGACCGCCGGCGTCATGGTCGAGGTTCCCGCCGCGGCGCTGCTGGCCGACCGCATCCTTGCCGATGCCGACTTCGCCAGCATCGGCACCAACGACCTGACGCAGTACACGCTGGCCGCCGACCGGCTGCTGGGGTCGGTCGCGTCCTTCCAGGATCCGTGGCATCCCGCGGTACTGCGTCTGGTCGGCGAGGTCGGCCGGGCGGGCGCAGCCCTCGGCAAGCCGGTCGGAATCTGCGGTGAAGCTGCCGCAGACCCGATGCTGGCGGTCGTCCTCGTCGGACTCGGCGCGACATCGCTGTCGATGTCGCCCGCCGCCCTCGCAGATGTCCGCGCCGAACTGTCCCGCTTCACCAAGCATCAGGCAATCGAATTCGCCGAACTCGCACTATCGGCAAATAGCGCCGTCGAGGCCCGCGCAGCGGTGCTCTCGGCGGCATCCCCCATCACCACCAATCACACAGAAATCGGAGTAGCAATGACAACGTCGTCCGTACTAGCCCAAGCGCCCGCGGGTTCATCCCGCGGGAGGGTGCGTCGTGCAGAAATTCGGCACATTCTGTCAGCGGCATGGTCCTGCCGAACATCGCCGCCTTCATCGCGTGGGGCCTCATCACGGCCCTCTTCATCCAGACCGGATGGCTGTCGCCTGTTCCACTATGACCCGGTGCTGGGTGCAGCAGCTCGGTGGCTGGAGCACCGACCCGAAGGTGGTCGAACCCGGGCCTCGTCGGCCCGATCATCACCTACCTGCTGCCGCTGCTCATCGCGAACACCGGGTGGCCGCATGGTCTACGGCCTGCGCGGCGGCGTCATCGGCGTCATCGCGACCATGGGTGTCATCGTCGGCGCTCGGGCATCCCGATGTTCCTCGGCGCCATGATCGTCGGCCCGCGGTGCCGCGTGGATCATGAAGCAGGTCGACCGCATCTGGGACGGCAAGATCCGGCCCGGGTTCGAGATGCTGGTCGACAACTTCTCGGGCGGCATCGTCGGTGCCGCGCTCGCGGTCGTCGGCTTCTTCCTGATCGCCCCGGCGGTCACCGGACTGAGCAACGGTCTCGAGAGCGTGGTCAACTTCCTGGTCAACGCACGACCTGCTGCCGCTCGCGAGCCTGTTCGTCGAGCCGGGCAAGATCCTGTTCCTGAACAACGCGATCAACCACGGTGTCTTCACACCGCTCGGCACGATCCAGGCAGCAGCAGACCGGCAAGTCGATCCTGTTCCTGATCGAGGCGAACCCCGGCCCCGGCGTCGGCATCCTGCTCGCGTTCGCGGTCTTCGGTGTCGGCCTGCTGCGTGCCACGCGCTCCCGGTGCGATCCTCATCCAGTTCATCGGCGGAATCCACGAGATCTACTTCCCGTACGTGCTGTCGAAGCCGATCCTGCGTCATCGCGGCGATCGCTCGGTGGCGCGACCGGCGTTGCTCACCAACGTGCTCTTCCACTCGGGCCTGCGCAGCCCGGCGTCGCCGGGATCGATCATCGCGGTCGTGCTCGCGGCACCGACCGACAGCCTCCGTCGGTGTGCATCTGCTCGGTCGTCTTCGTCGGCAGCGGTCTCGTTCCTCGTCACCGTCGATCATTCATCCGGGCCACGCGCAAGCGTGACCTGGCAGCGATCGAGCTGCGCGGCGACGTCGCCCTCTCGAACGCTGTCGCCGCGAACGCCGCCAACAAGGGCAAGGACAGCCGCGTCGGCGACCTGCTCGGCGACGGGTGCCGCGCACCGAGCGACCGCGACGAAGATCAGTCGACGATCGTGTTCGCCTGCGACGCCGGAATGGGCTCGAGCGCCATGGGTGCAACCGTCGTGCGCAACAAGCTGAAGAAGGCCGGTATCACCGGTGTTACGGTCGAGAACAAGGCGATCGCGAACCTCGACCGACGATGTCGATATCGTCATCACGCAGCAGCAGCTGACCGATCGCGCGAAGCAGAAGGCACCCCACGCGCAGCACGTCTCTGTCGACAACTTCATGGCGAGCCCGAAGTACGACGAGCTCGTCGACGAGGTCAAGGCCTCGCAGGGCCTAATCCGCAGTAACACAGACGCCAGGAAGGAATCACGCGAACATGAGCAAGGTACTTGAACTACCGCAGATCAATCTGCACGGCACGGCGACGACGTCGGCCGAGGCGATTGACGAGGCCGGCCGCATCCTCGTTGCCACCGGGGCAGTGACCGCGGAGTACCCGCAGCTACATGCACGATCGCGAGGTGCTGGTGTCGACCTACATGGGCAACTTCCTGGCAATTCCGCACGGCACGAACGAGGGCAAAGACACGGTTCTTGCGTCTGCGCTCTCGTTCGTGCGGTACGACAACCCGATCGACTGGGGTGGCAATCCCGTTCGATTCGTGGTCGGGATCGCGGGCAAGGATGGCGGGCATATGGATGTGCTCTCCAGCATCGCCCTCATTTTCAGTGACGAGGAGCAGGTGGATCGGCTCCTCGTCGCTGAAACCCCCGAAGAAGTTCTCGAACTCCTTGGCGACGTCAACGCGTGACGATCGCCCGTCTGACGTCTGCGAGGGAGCCGGAATGTCGCTGAAGGCTGTGCACTTCGGTGCGGGAAACATCGGCCGGGGATTCGTCGGACTCGTCCTGCACAACGCGGGCTACGAGGTGGTCTTCGCCGATGTCGAACGGCGAACTGATCGACGCCCTGGCGGCGAGCACCAGCTACCGTGTTCGCGAGGTCGGCGTCGGGGCATCGGTCAGCACGGTCGACAACTATCGCGCGCTCAACAGCGCGACCCACGAGGCCGCTGTGATCGACGAGATCGCGACAGCGGACGTCGTCACCACCGCAGTCGGGCCGAACATCCTTCGCTTCGTCGCGCCGGTGATCGCGGCTGCCCTGGCGAAACGGGATGCGTCGCGCACGCCGCTCGCCGTCATGGCCTGCGAGAACGCGATCAACGCCACCGACCTGCTGCGCAATTCGGTCGTCGATTCGATCGACGACCCGTCGCACCTGAATCGCGCCGTGTTCGCCAACACGGCCGTCGACCGCATCGTGCCCGGCCAGCCGGAGGGCGCGGGCCTGGATGTGACGGTCGAGGCCTTCTTCGAGTGGGCCGTCGAGCGGGCGCCGTTCGGCCACGACGTGCCGGTCATCCCGGAGGCGCACTTCGTCGACGACCTCGCGCCGTACATCGAGCGCAAGCTGTTCACGGTGAACACGGGCCACGCGACGACCGCCTACCACGGCTTCCTGGCCGGCGCCGGGTCGATCGCGGAGGCCATCGGGATGCCCGCGGTGCTCGCCGAGGTGCGCGCCGTGCTCGCCGAGACCAAGGAGCTGCTGGTGGCGCAAGCACGGCTTCCCGCCCGAGATGCAGCAGCAGTACATCGACACCAACCTGCTGCGGTTCGCCAACGAGGAGCTCACCGACACGGTCGAGCGTGTGGGGCGCCAGCCGCTGCGCAAGCTCTCGCGCAATGAGCGGTTCGTCGGCCCGGCTGCGGAGCTGGCCGAGCGCGGGTTGCCAAACGCGGCTCTCGTCCGCGCGATGGGCGCAGCGCTCTCGTTCGATGTGCCCGACGACCCGCAGAGCGTCGAGATGCTGGAGCTGCTCGGCAGCATGAGCGCGCACGGCTTCGTGCTGCAGGTGACGGGGCTCGAGCCGTCGCATCCGCTGTTCCCGGCGGTGTTCGCGGCGGTACAGAAGGCCCAGGCCTAGCGGCAGCCCGCCGGCGATCAGTCAAGCAGGGCGAGCCGTCGCACCATCGTCTCGAACAGTGCGCCACGGTCGGATGTGCCGAGCCGCCAGTCTTCCCGCCTGGCCGGTCGCGGGATGGTGGTCATGCCGTGCATGGCTGCCCACAGCACGAAAGCGTCGCCGTGCACGTCGGTGCTGTGCGATTCGCCCGCAGCGACACAGGCGGCGATGAGCTGTTCGAGAAACTCGAGGGACGCGCCGGACTCGGGGCCGTAACCCTCGGGCGAGAACATGGCGCGGTAGCGCTCGACGTGGGACCGACCGAACGCGAAGTAGGCGCGGCAGGTGTCCAGCAGCGCGTCGGCCGGGGTGGTTGTGTCACGCTGCGCCAGGGTGATTTCGTCGCGAAGCTGCGCGAAGCTCGCGTCGACCACGGCGGCGCGGAGCAGCTCGAGGCTCGCGAAGTGGGGGTAGATCGAGGGGGCGCTGATGCCGGCACGGCGCGCGACGGCGCGCAGGCTGAGCGCGCCGACCTCCGTGCCGTCGTCGATGAGCGAGATTGCGGCGTCGACGATGAGGCCGCGAAGCTTGTCGCCCTCGCCTCGCGAGTTTCGTACGTGCGGAACCGACATCCGTGGACCTCCTGTTGACATTGTGAGTATACAGGTGTTAGCTAACGGCTGTAAACATACGATCATGACGAATCGAGACACCCGTGGGCATCCTGCACAACGACGACCTGTTCGACTCCCAGGCGCTGCGTGCGCTCGGTTACGCGCCCTACGGCGCCGCAGACGTGGGTGAATGCGTCACGACCATGCAGCGGATCACCCATGTGGACAAGACCCTCTGGATCGACGAGTGGACCGCCACCGCGACCCGGGTACGTGATCTCGCCGACGCCAGTCTCGCCGCGGGGGATCGGGCGGGGGCGCGTCGCGCGTACTTCCGAGCGAGCAACTACTTCCGCACCGCCAATATCTTCGCCCTCGAACGGTCGGCGCTTGCCGTGCTGCGTCGCGGCTACGCCAGCGAGGTCGCGGCGTTTCGCGCCGGCGCTGCCCTGCTCGACCTTCCGCCCGAGATCGTCGCCATCCCCTGGGAAGACACGGCGCTGCCGGGCTACTTCTTTCGCGCGCGCGCCGATGGCGCGGCCCGGCCGACGATGATCCTGACCAACGGCTACGACGGCACGGCCGAAGAGCTCTACTTCGCGAACGGCGCGGCCGCGCTCGAACGCGGCTACAACGTGCTCGTCTTCGACGGTCCCGGCCAGGGCGCCATGATCATCGACCGAGGTGTGGTGTTCCGTGCGGACTGGGAGAACGTCGTGACCCCGGTCGTGGACTACGTGCTCACGCTGCCCGAGGTGGATGCGAGCCGGCTGGTGCTGCTCGGCCCGAGCTTCGGCGGATACCTCGCCCCGCGCGCGGCCACCGCCGAGCACCGGCTCGCGGCCTGCGTCTCGGACTGCGGTCCGTATGACCTGTTCGACGCCAGCATCAGCCGGGTGCCCGGGTTTCTCGCTGCAGCGCTGCCCGATGGCAACCGGCTGCTCCTGGGGATCCTCCGGCGCCTTATCGATGCCGTCGCGAAGCAGCCGACCGCCGGCTGGGGCCTGCGTCGCAACCTGCTGGTGCACGGCGTTGACGACCCGATCGCGTACTTCGACCTGGCGCCGCAGTACACGCTCAAGGGGCGGGAGCACCTCATCCAGTGCCCTACTCTCGTCTGCTGCGCAGAGGGCGACGACCTGAGCGAGCGAGCTCCGATCCTCTACGAAGCGCTCACCTGCGACAAGCGGTTCGTCGAGTTCCGGGCGGCGGATGGCGCGGGATCGCACTGCGAGGGCTCGGCGCGCACGCTGTTCCATTCGACGGTGTTCGCGTGGCTCGACGAGGTGCTCGTCAGGCAAACCGCGTAGCCAGGGCGCCTCCCGCGACCTCGAGCCAGCGTTCGGCGTCGGCGCGCGCGAGGGCGGCGTCGCCGGCCAGCCCGGCCAGGGATGCGGCGTCGACGAACTGGGCCGTGGTCGTCTCGATCACTCCGGCCACCAGCGCCACGCCGACGCCGAGGCTCGACGCGAGCTCCGCGATGTGGTGCGGGATCTTGCCGGCGGCGGACTGCGCGTCGAATCGTCCCTCGCCCGTGATCACGAGGTCGGCGGACGCGACCGCCGCATCGAGTCCGGTGCGCGCGGCGATCTCCCCGGCACCCGACCGCAGCTGTGCACCCCACGCGACGAGTCCGAAGCTCGTGCCACCGGCGGCGCCCGCGCCGGCGAAGCCGGGGTCACCGCCGAGAACGCTGGCCAGGCGGGCGAGCCCGGCCTCGAGCGCCGGGATGTCCGCGATCGACGCGCCCTTCTGCGGGCCGAACACGGCTGCGGCGCCGTGCGCACCGAGCAGCGGATTGGTCGACATCGCACAGCACGACCACGCTCTCGGGCGCGGGGCGCGCGCGACTCCAGTCGACCGAGTGCAGGGTGGCCAGCCCGCGGTTGCCCAGTGGGATGGGCGCCCCGGAGGCGTCGAGCAGCGCGACACCGAGCGCCCTGAGCGCTCCGGCGCCGCCATCCGTCGACGAGCTGCCCCCGATCGCCAGCACGAGACGGGTGGCGCCCTCATCGAGCGCCGCGGCGATGAGTTCGCCGAATCCCAGGGTGTTCGCGTCGAAGGGCAGCAGGGGATCGAGCAGGGTGAGCCCGCTCGCGCGGGCGAGCTCGACGACGCCCGTGCCGTCGGGCAGCAGCAGCCACTCGGTGTCGACCGTGCGTCCGTCGGGGCCGTGCACCGTGCGTGGCATCCATTTCGCCCCCGGCACGGAGGCTGCGAACGCGTCGAGCGTGCCCTCGCCGCCGTCGGCCATGGGCAGCAGCACCAGCTCGTCGTCGGGGCGGACGCGCGCCCAGCCGCGGGCGATCGCTGCGGCCGCGACCTGGGCCGATGCCGTGCCCTTGAACGAGTCGGGGGCGATCACGACGCGGGTCACGGGTCCATGCTCCCACGGCGTTCTAGGCTTAGGCCATGGTCGAGACCCCGCGCGCCGCAGCAGCGATCGCGGTTGCCCAGTTCGCGCCCGGCGCGGATGTCGCGGCCAACCTCGCGAGCATCCGCGAGCTGGCCACGGCGGCCGCGTCGCGCGGGGCCGGCCTGGTCGTGTTCCCCGAGTACTCGTCGTACTTCTCGGCGAAACTCGGGCAGGACTTCGTGGATGCGGCGCAACCGCTCGACGGCGAGTTCGTGCGGGGGCTGCGCACCCTGGCGCGTGACCTCGGAATCGTCGTCGTCGCCGGGCTCGTCGAGCGCATCGACGAGGCGTCACGCTTCTCCAACACCCTCGTCGCGGTGTCGCCCCTGGGCGACATCCTCGCGACCTATCGCAAGCTGCACCTGTACGACGCGTTCGGCGACCGGGAGTCCGACTGGGTGCGGGCCGGCGACATCGAGCCGCCGCAGGTGTTCGACTTCGAGGGCTTCCTGGTCGGGCTGCAGACCTGCTACGACCTGCGTTTTCCGGAGGTCACCCGGCGCCTGGTGGATGCGGGCGCCACGCTCGTGCTCGTGCCGTCGGAGTGGGTGCGCGGGCCGCTCAAGGAGCAGCACTGGCGCACGCTGGTCACCGCGCGCGCGCTCGAGAACACCCTCTATGTCGCGGCCGCCGACCACACCCCGCCGATCGGCGTCGGCAACAGCATGATCGTCGACCCGATGGGGGTCGAGATCGCCACGATCGGCGAAATCACGGATGTCGCAGTGGCATCCATCTCGGCCGCCCGCGTCGACGCAGGTGCGCGCGCTGAACCCCGCTGTGGCACTGCGCCGGTTCGCGGTCGTCGAGCGGAATACCGGCATCCTGCCCTAGCCGTGACCCCGGAAAGCGGGTAGTCCACGCTCTGTCTACTCCCGTCGATCCGCCGTAAAGTTATCCCCAAGCGGTTGGGAGGCTGCGAATGGGGGAACTCGCCTACCGGGTCCTCGTCGTCGATGACGATCCTGATGTCGCGCTCTACACCAGCACCGTTCTCGAACGGCGCGGCGGGTGTGAGGTGCGCGCCATCACCGACCCGACTCTCGCGCGCGCTGCCGTCGACGAGTTCCGGCCCGGACGTCGTCGTCACCGACATCGAGATGCCCGGCATGACCGGCCTGCAGCTCATCGAGACAGCTGCGCTCCGACCAGCCCGATCTTCCCGATCATCGTCATGACCGCGCACGTCTCCGTCGAATACGCCGTCGGCGCCCTCCGCAGCCAGGCCGACGAGTTCCTGGCCAAGCCGATCGCCTCCACCGACCTGATCGCCATCGTGCAGCGCCTCGCCGTCGCAGGGCCGCGCCAACCGCGAAGCCGCGCGACCCGCGCGAGTATGTGCTCGCGGTGGGCGCGCATCCCGACGACGTCGAGATCGGCGTCGGCGGCATCCTCGCCGCGCACCGCGACGCCGGCGACACCGTCGTCATCCTCACCATGTCGCGTGGCGCGAAAGGCGGCCTGCCCGACGACCGCCAGTCGGAGTCCCTGCGCTCGGCCGAGCTTCTCGGCGCCCGGCTCTTCCTCGAAGACCTCGTCGACACCGAGATCACCAGCACCGGTCCGACCATCGCGATCATCGAGCGCGTGATCAAGCAGGTCAACCCGACCATCGTCTACACGCACAGCATCCACGACCGGCACCAGGACCATCGGGCGGTGCATGAGGCCGTGCTCGTCGCGGCCCGCAGCGTCGACACGGTCGCGTGCTTCCAGAGCCCGTCGTCGACCGTCGACTTCCGTCCGTCCCGCTTCGTCTCGATCGACGGGTACACCGAGAAGAAGATCGAGCTGCTGCAGTGCTTCCAGTCGCAGGCGAACATCCGCAAATACCTCGAGCCCGACTTCGTGCTCGCGACCGCCCGCTACTGGTCGCGCTACTCCAGCAGCAGCGACAACTGTGAGCCGCTCGAGATCATCAGGGACGCCGACGACCTGTCGGTGCAGTCTCGAACCCGTCCGGCGATCACCGGCAAGCCCAGGCGGGCCAGGGCGCATGACTCGCGTTCTCGTCACGGGCGTCGGAGGCCCCGCGGGCGTCGCGGTGCTTCGTTCGCTGCTGCGACGGCCCGACGTCGAGGTCTTCGCCGGCGACATGGATGGCTGGGCCTCGCGGCCTCTACCTCGTCGCCGCCGAGCGCCGTCGCATCCTGCAGCCCGGGCTCAGCCCCGACTTCGTGGACGGCATCCGCACACTTGTCGCCCAGGACTCGATCGACGTCGTCATCTCGACCGTCGACGTCGAACTGCCGCCCCTCGCTGCGCGTCGCAACGACCTCGGCGCGGTGCTCGCCGCACCCAGTCGAGGCCACCCTCGCGGTGACGC
Source organism: uncultured Actinomycetota bacterium (assembly GCA_963738535.1). GTDB lineage: Bacteria > Actinomycetota > Actinomycetes > Actinomycetales > Microbacteriaceae > Galbitalea. The sequence continues at coordinate 307,465 of CAVTXB010000002.1, read as the reverse complement.
TCGACAAGTGGGAGCTCGCGCAGCGCTGCGCACCGCTGCTGCGCGTGCCGGTGACGCGGCTGCTGAATGCCGACGGCATCGCGCTGCGCTGGGCTTTTCCCGTCATCGTCAAACCGCGCCGCGGGGCGGGATCGCGCGGCGTTCGCCTCGTTCCCGATCGCGCGGCGCTGTCGGCCATGGAGCCCGACGAGGCGCTCATCATCCAGGAGCACCTGCCGGGCGACGAATTCTCCGTCGACGTGCTGGCCGATGCCGACGGCGGTGTCGTCGCAGCGGTGCCGCGCACACGCACCCGCGTCGATTCCGGCGTCTCGATCGCCGGCCAGACCGTGCACGACGAAGGGCTCGAGCAGACGGCGGCGGCGGTCGCCCGCGCGATCGGCCTGCGGGGTGTCGCCAATGTGCAGCTGCGGCGAGACGCCGACGGCGTACCAGCGCTGCTCGAAGTGAACCCCAGATTTCCCGGCGCGCTGCCACTCACCATCGCGGCGGGCGTCGATATGCCCTCGCTGGTGCTCGATCTCGCCCTCGGCGTCGAGATTCCGAAACGGATCGACTTCATCGAGCTCGCGAACGTGCGATTCCTCGAAGACGTGTTCGTCGACCCGAGTGAGATTCTCCGGTCGGAGCACGCCGCGCACCAGGAGGGCGCGGGCGACGAATGAGCCTCGCGCCCGCCTCCCTGCTCAAGGGCGACTTCCACGTGCATTCGACCTTCTCGGATGACGCGCACAGCACCGTCGCCGACAACCTCGCGGCAGCGGCATCCGTCGGTCTCGCCGAGATTCGGCTCGTCGATCATGTGCGCCAGTCCACCAGCTGGGTCGCGGACTTCGTCAGCACCGTCGCCGCCGCACCGCGGCACGACGGGCTCACCGTGCGCACCGGTGTCGAGGCCAAGATCCTGAACGCACGCGGCGAACTCGATCTTCCGGCCGACCTCGTCGTCGGGCCCGGCGGCGTCGACGCCGTACTGATCGCCGACCACCAGTTTCCCGGGCTCGACGGCGCATGGACGCCCGACGACACCAGGGCGCAGGATCGCGGCGGGCCTGAGCGCCTCCGACGCGCTCGACCTGCTGGTCGGCGCCACGATCGCCGCGATGGAATCGGTGGAGTGGGGCCAGCTGGCGCACTGCTTCTCGATCCTGCCGAAGATCGGCCTGGCCGAGAGCGACCTGACCGACGAACACCTGGCCGCCTGGGCCACGTCGGCCGCAGCCACCGGCACCCTCATCGAGGTCAACGAGAAGTGGGCCTGCCCGTCGCCGCGGTCGCTTCGAGCCGCACGTGCGGCGGGTGCAACGCTCGTCGCATCCACTGACAGCCACACCGCGGGCGATGTGGGCCGATACACCGCGGTCGCGGCCATCCTCGAGGCGGTCGACGCCTGATGTTCGACTGGGGAGTTTTCGGATACACGACGCTGGTCTTCGTGCTGCTCATCTTCGTCGGCACCGGCGCCGTGCCCGTGCTCGCGGGCGCGATGTCGTTCCTCGTGATCCCTGTGCACGCCGTCAAGAACCACTACCGCAAAGCCGCGCCATACCTGCCGAGGGTGTCGATCGTCATTCCCGCCTGGAACGAGGGCGCCGTCGTCGGCGAATCCATCGATCGCCTGATGGCGCTGCAATATCCGCCCGAGTCGCTGCGGGTCTACGTGGTCGACGACGCCAGCACCGACGACACGCCCGACGTTGTGCTCGCCAAGGCCGACCAGTACCCGGGCCGCGTCTTCCACATCCGGCGCGACAAGGGCGGCGAGGGCAAGGCCCACACGCTCAACGCCGGAATCCGGGTCATCCTCGAGGACGACTGGATGCAGGCCCTGCTGATCATGGACGCCGACGTCATCTACCTGCCGGACTCGCTGCGCAAGATGACCCGTCACCTCGCCGACCCGCAGGTTGGCGCCGTGTCGGCGTACATCCGCGAGGGCTCGGCCGACAAGAACTACCTCACCCGCTTCATCGGGTTCGAGTACGTGCTGTCGCAGCCCGCGGCGCGGCGCGCACAGAACGTGCTCGGCGCGCAGGCCTGCCTCGCCGGCGGAGCGCAGCTGCACACGCGCGAGAACCTCATCGCGCTGGGCGGGCGCATCGACACGTCCACGCTCGCGGAAGACACCATCACCACCTTCGAAACCCAGCTGAGGGGACGCGAGGTGGTCTTCGAGCCACTCGCAATCGTGCTCTCGGAGGAGCCCGGCGAGATCGCCGCCCTCTGGAAGCAGCGCCTGCGCTGGGCGCGCGGCAACGTCACCGTGACCGCCCGCTACCGCAAGATCTGGTTCCGACCGTCGAAGGTGCACCACCTGGGCGGATGGCCCGTTCGGCATCGTCTGGTTCAGCCTGTGGCTGCTGCCCGTCGCGATGGTGACCTCATCGATCGGCCTGGTCGGCCTGCTTCTGCTGCACAGCCAGCTGGCGACCATCGTGTTCCGCTCGCTGTGGATCAGCGCCGCGGTGACCTTCGTCTTCACTCTCGCCATCGCGGCCCAGCTCGACCGCAAACTCAGCGCGCGCTCGTGGCGAGAGGTGGTGCTGTTTCCCGGGGTCATCTCGATGATCGTCATGCTCACCGCGTTCTTCCCGAACCTCACCGAGGTCGACATCCCCGTCGCTGTTCGGCATCCACGTGACCGACGGCGGCCTGTTCTACCTCACGCTCGGCATCTACATCTGGATCCCGTTCTCGATGGTGGGCGCCTGGATCGCGCGCGAAGTCGAGAGCACCCGGGTCGGCCGCTTCCTCAGCCCGCTGCTCGTGTACCTGGTCGGCTACGGCTCCCTGCTGTGCGCGATCACGTTCGACTCCTACATCAAGGAATTGCGCCACGCCGAGGCGAAGTGGGACAAGACCGAAAAGACCGGGAGGGTGGTCGTATGAGTTCCCTGAATGGCGCGACACCAGCACGTTCGGACGACCTGGCGCCCGCGGATCCGCTGCATCCCGACGCCGCATTCATGCAGCGCGAACTCGACCGCGACCTCAGCCATGAGCGGGTGCTGGTGCCGAAGGCGATCATCGCCCTCGCGCTCGTCGCCGTGCTCGTCGCGATCCGACAGGTGTTCTTCGTATGACGACGCCCGCCCCGGATCCTGTGCGCGTGCTGGTCGTCGAAGACAGTGACGACCAGCGCGACCTGCTGCGCGCCTACTTCGAAAAAGCCGGATGCGCGGTGGTCACCGTGAAGAACGCCGAGGAGGCGATTCCGTCGTACCGTGACTCGGAACCCGACCTTGCCGTTGTCGACCTGGTGCTGCCCGGCATGGACGGCTGGGCGCTCGTCGAACACCTGCGCACAGACGTACCCGACTGCGCGATCGTCGTCACCTCCGTGCTCGACGAGCGAAAGTACCCGGCCGCGCACGCGGTGCTGCCCAAACCCTTCACGCGGGCCCAGATTCTTCAGGTGCTCGAAGGACTGCGTCCCGAGATGGGTGGCGCCGTGAGCCCCACTGTTGTGATCGCCGATGACGACAGCGACATCCGCGCGCTCGTCAAGATCTCGGCCACTCGCGCCGGCCTCGAGATCGTCGCGCGAGGCGTCTGACGGGCATGAGGCGTGGGAAGCCATCCAGCGCACCGTGCCCGACCTCGCCATCCTGGATGTCGCGATGCCCGGCCACAACGGCCTCGAGATCTGCCGCCTGGTGCGCGCCGACCCGTCGCTCGACGAGGTGCAGATCCTTCTCGTCTCGGCGGCCGCCGATGACGCCTCGATCGCGGCAGGCATGCGTGCCGGCGCCGCCGACTACCTGAGCAAGCCGTTCAGCCCGCGCGAACTGGCGTCACGACTCGCAGCGCACATGGGAGGCACGCGATGAAGAAGCATCTACACCAAGATCGTCGGCTTTCTGAGCGTCGACCACCCCTCGATCGGGCTCAAGCAGCTGCCGCTCACCGTGGTCTTCGTCATCTCGCTCATCGTGCTGCTCGCTGTGCCGGGCATCCAGATCACCAGCCAGGCCCTCACCGCATCCGGAATCGGGCTGCTGTTTCTCGCGACAGTGCTCGCTGCGGTGCTCACCGCGTGGCCCAGGTTCGACCGCTGGGCCATCGTCATGCCCATCATCGACTTCCTCGCGATCGGGCTCTACCGGTCGGGAACGGGCGCCATCCTCTCGCTGTTCGGCGCGATGATCGTGCTGCCGGTGGTCTGGCTCGCCGCAGAGAAGGGGCGCCGCCACATCCTGCTCGCCGCGGCCGGCACCGCCGTCGCGCTGATCCTGCCCTACGTGCTCGGCGTCGCGAAGTTCTCGAGCGCCAGCGACATCGTGCGCTGGACGTTCTCGCCCCTCGTCTACCTCTTCGTCGCCGCCATCATCAACGAGCTCGCCCGGCAGTCCCGCTCGCAGCTGCACGACATCCACGGCCTCGTCGACGAGAAAGAGCGGATGCTGCAGCGCACCTTCGAGTACGCGAGCCAGCTCGAAGAGAGCGAGGCGAAATTCCGCGCCGCCGACCGCATGTTCCGGGGGTCTGGGCGGCGGTCACCGAGCAGTCCGTGATCGGCACCGACGTCACGGGCCTCATCGACGCGTGGAACCCGGGCGCCACCAAGATGCTCGGGCTCACCTGGCGCGAGGCCGAGGGCAAGCGCCACGTGTTCGACTTCCACGTCGAGGACGAGCTCGAGAACCGCGCCCGCGAACTCAACTACCCGCCCGGCGCCACCGTGCTCAACCCGGGCTTCTCGGCGCTGGTCGAGACCGCGCGCCTCGGCGAGGCCGAGAGCCGCGAGTGGACCTACGTGCGCGACGACGGCACCGAATTCCCCGTCTCGCTGTCGGTAACCAAGCGCGTCGACGAGTCGGGGGAGACCATCGGCTACCTGTTCGTTGCCGCCGACGTGACCCAGGCGCGCGAGGTGGCACGACTGAAAGACGAGTTCGTCGGGCTCATCTCGCATGAGCTCCGCACGCCGCTCAGCTCGATCCTCGGCTACCTCGAACTGCTGCGCGACGACGAGGAGAACCCGCTCTCCGAAGAGCAGGAGCAATATCTGGGTGTCGCCGAGCGCAACGCGCACCGACTGCTGCGGCTGGTCGGCGACCTGCTGTTCACCGCGCAGGTCGAGTCGGGCAAGTTTCCGCTCGACCTCAAAGATGTCGAACTCGAGCAGATCGTCACGGCCGCCGTCGAGTCGGCGAGTCCGGCGGCAACAGCTGCCGGCATCACGATCAGCGAGGATGTCTGGGGCGGTGCTCCCGTGACCTACGGCGACCCGGTGCGACTCGGCCAGGTGTGCGACAACCTCATCTCCAACGCGATCAAGTTCACGCCCAAGGGCGGGTCGGTGACGGTGTCGCTCGGCGTCTCGGAGCGCAACGCGGTCATCACCGTTCGGGACACCGGCATGGGCATCCCGGCATCCGAGCTCGACCAGCTGTTCTCACGGTTCTTCCGGGCGACGACGGCGACCCGCAACGCGGTTCCCGGGGTGGGGCTCGGGCTCACGATCACGAAAGCCATCGTGACCGCCCACCACGGCGAGATGAGTGTGCAGAGCGAAGAAGGCGTCGGCACGGAATTCAGCGTGACGCTTCCGCTCGCGGCGCAGGTCGCGGTGACCGCGGGGTAGGTGGTTGGGCGGCTGACTTGGGTGCTTCCGAGGCTCGTGTCTTCTCCTTCTCAGGGGCCGGGGGTTGTGGTTGTCCACTGAATAATTCGAGTCCTGATCAGCTTCTTTCGATTGTCGGTGGTGTCTGGTGTGCTGTTGGTATGAGTTCCCGGGTGCGTCGTGGTGGCCGCCGCAAGGTTGCGGCGGCGCGCGCGCGTGCCCTGCGGGCGGGGTATGAGGACGCGGCCCGCGCCGAGCGGGTGGAGCTGACGGTTGCCGGGGACGAGGTGCTGGGCAGCATGGTGGAGTCGCTGGCGGTGTCGGATCGTTTGGTGAACCGGATGGCGGCGGACCGGGTTGAGCAGGTGTACCGCATCCTGAAATACACGGAGACCCATATCCCGGTGACAACATCGCGGGGGATGCGGCCGTGGTCGCAGGCGGCGACGGCGAGGCGTACGGCGGTGTCGGAGGTGGCGTTGGCGTTGCGGATCCCGGACGTGTCCGCGCAGGCCCTGATCGAGGAAGCCAGGATGTTGTGCGAACGACTCCCGCTCACGATGGCGGGGCTGCAGTGCGGGGGATTTCTCGTACCGGCATGCGAAAGCGGTCGTCGCGCACGCCCGCACCTTGCCTGACGAGCTGCATGCCGCCTTCGAGCAGGCGGTCGTCGGGTCAGCCTCGAGGTTGACGTTTTCGAAGTTTGATCGGCGGGCTCGCACGGTGCGGGAGCGGATGGATCCTGCGACCATCACGCAGCGGCACCAGAAGTCGTTGGCTGACCGGGAGGTGTCGTTCGAGCCCGCGGCGGAGGGGATGGGGTGGCTGCACCTGTACTCCTCCGCCACGGTGACCCTGGGCGCGTTCACCCGGGCGGATGAGATCGCCCGCGACCTGGCCCACGGCCCGGGTGGGGGAGATGAGGGCGAGACCCGCACGCTGACCCAGCTGCGGGCCGATGTGGTCGCTGACCTGCTGCTCGACGGCAGCGTGGGAGGTCGGCCCGAGTTCGGGATCCGCCCCACCGTGATCGTCACCGTGCCCGCCCTGTCACTGTTGGGGGTGACCGACAAGAACGGCACCCCGGAACTGCCCATCCTTGAGGGGTATGGGCCGATCGACCTGGACACGGCGAAGCGGTTGGCGGGGGCGGCTACGTCGTGGTTGCGGGTGCTGACCCACCCCGAGACCGGGGTTCCGGTGTCGATGGGAACCACCCGGTATACAGTTCCGGCCCCGTTGCGGGCGTTCCTCGCGCACCGGGACGGCACCTGCCGCAAACCCGGGTGTGTTCGTCCTGCGGCCCGCTGCGACCTGGACCACACCCAGGAATGGCAGCACGGTGGGCAGACCGCCCACGACAACCTGGCCCACCTGTGCCCCATGCACCACGACGAGAAACACCACACCAATGTCAGTGTTGAACAGCTCCCCAACGGGGACCTGAAATGGACACTCCCCTCCGGACACTCCTACCTCAGCGAGCCCGAAAACCGGTACCTCAGCATCCACGACCTCGACCCCACCGACCCCCGCCTCAACACCCTCCGGGGCGAACCACCACAACGCCGCCTAAGCACGACGACACGAATTCGCAGACGCGGTGCACGAACGCGCAACCACGCCCAAGCCAGGCCAGGCTCAGGCCAGGATGTGGTGCCCGGCGAAGATCAGCACGACGACGTCGAGCAGGGCGGCGAGGATGATGAGCCGGAAATGCCAGCGCGTGGGTCGCAGGATCATCGAGCCGCCGACTGCCGCGATGACGATCGAGGCCAGCAGGCCAACTTCGCCGGGCACGAATCCGAGCCCACCCGTGCCGAAAAACTCGAGCACGGATGCGCCGAGCAGGATCGCGTAGGTCAGCGCACTGGAGACCCGGCGGCCCAGTCGCTGCGGCAGCCCGACCACACCGGTCGCGGCGTCGTCGTCGAGGTCGGGGAGCGTGTTGGCGAAGTGGCCGGCCGCGCCCAACAGCGCACCCACCCCGAGTGCCCACAGCGCGGGGGCGGCCGGTACCGCACGAGCGAGAGTCGCGATTGCGGGAAGCGCACCGAACCCGATCAGGTAGGGAACGATCGAGAGCAGGGTTTTCTTCAGCCACGCGTTGTACGCCCAGGCGGCACCGACAGCAATGACCAGCGCGAGTGCGGCGGCCCAGCCGAGGGGGATCGCCAGCAGGATCATCAGACCGGCGCAAACGAATGCCGCGTTGCGAACGGCAGCGGCGGTCACCAGTCCGAGTGCGATCGGCTTATCCGTGCGCCCGACCGCGGCATCCCGATCGGCGTCGATCCAATCGTTGGAGAGTCCGACCGACAGCTGGCCGGCCAGCATCGACAGGCCGAGGAAGACCAGGCGCACCGCGTCGAGGCCGGCGCCGAAGCCAAGGCCAACCGTGATGATCGTGACCGCGACGGACGGCCCCGGGTGGCTCGACCGGGCCAGCGCGGTGGCCATACGGGGCATGCCGAAAGTGTAACCGCCGCCGGGGGGGCCTAAGCCTGCCTGGGTCCCCGCGCCACGTAGCCGAACGCGGCGAGCACCTGGGCGGGCCGCTCGATGTTGGCGAAGTGGCCGCAGTCGACGATGGTCTCGCGATGCGACGCGGGAAGGATGTCGCCCAGCAGGTCGAGGTCGCTCGGGCGGGCGAAGATGTCACGGTCGCCTCGCACCGCCCTCACCGGGCAGTCGATTCGCGCCCAGCGGACGGTCGGGTTGTAGCCGCGAGCGAGCTGGACGGCTGCGGAGAACGATCGCGGCCGCACTTCCGTCGCGAGGGCCGTGATCACACTGGCGGGAATGCGAAACGGATGCCGGAACAGCGGGAAGGTGACCGCGCGCAGCAGGTGGGCCGCATCCAGGGCGCGCGCGACGCCGAAGCCGAACCTGCCGAGGTGTGAGAGGGCCTGCATCACCCGCCACAGCATGATGAATCCCGGCAGCCGTCGAAAGTGGCGCACCGGATGCTCCGTCGCGTCGATGACCGACCAGCTGGTCGCCGAGACGGTCGCCACCGAGAGCACGCATTCGGGCCAGCGAGCCGCCATGTGCAGGGCGATGAAGCCTCCCATGGAGTGGCCGACGAGGTCCCATTCGGTGAATCCCAGCGCCTCGGCACTTGCTTTGACCAGCGAGCTGATGGCCTCGATCGGGTCGCTCTCGCCCCGCGCGGTCAGTTCGCCGTCGCCCCACCCGGGGAGGTCGAGCAGCACCGGGTTGGCGATGGGGATGCCCGCGGCTTCTGCCGCCTCGAGAAGCGGCGTCCAGGTGGTCCACGACCCCGCGGCGCCGTGGAGAAAGACGGTCGCCCGCCGCGACCGGCCGGTGCGCTGCGAGCGTGCGACGATCGTGCCGAAGGCGGTCGACATGCGCGACTCCACCAGGCCGAAGCGCTCGGCATCACCGGTGAGCGGCAGCGGCGCGTATCCCCAGAGCGGATCGTCGGATTCAGTTCCGGAGGGTGTCATGGTGTCCGAATCCGTCGTGCGCCACGGCCGCCGGATCGGCGGCCGTGGCGACCACGCAGAGTGCTAGTTGAACTGCCAATGCGATGGGACACCGCTGTGCAGGCGACCGCAGGGACGACCGGAAGCTCAGCGTTCGTGCTGGTTGTTCCATTCGGGTTGGGAACCGGTTCCGTTGGGGGGAACTGAACCGTTGTGTTGCGACATCCCTCGAAAAGAGTGTCCTCCATAAGGGGGACATCGCCCAGCACGCACAAAAGTATCAGTCCCATTCCAATCTGGTCAAGTTGCCCGCAACGGATTACGGGAAGGAGTATTCCTGACTCATACTCAAAACAGAAGTATCTCTCAGCCCCCGGGAGCACCACTATTCCAACACCGCATGAAGCGCCCGACGGCGTGTATGCGATCCTCGCACGGGTCGCCGCGCGGTTGGGGTGCACGCTGGTCGGATATTCCGAATCGATCGCCGAGCCGACCGATCACGGCTACCTGCGCGGATACCAGCTCGACCTGCGCAACCCCGCGGGCGGGGCGGAGCGTCGGCTGGTCTTCGTCGAGCCCGGGCTCGCATCCATACTCGCCCCCGACGTGCTGACCATTCCGGTCGACGGCACGAATGACGTGGCCGCGGTCTGGCTGTACCCGAGCGACCCGGCCCTGCCTGCGCTTCGAACCGTCACCGACATCCCCTCGACCCGGAGAGTGCTCGGCCAGCTCGGAATCCCCGCTATCCCGACCTCCGTGGATGTCGTGTCGTACCGTCCCGGCCGACGCGCGGTCGTTCGCGTCGACTCGGCCTCGCAGCGCCTGTTCCTCAAAGTCGTCGAACCGGGCAAGGCGGAGTCGATTTCCGAGCGTCACGAGCTCTTCCGCTCCAGCGGCCTTCCGGTTCCCCGCCTGCTCGGCTGGTCGTCCGACGGAGTCGTCGGGATGACCGGCCTCCCCGGGATCGAGGCGCAGTCGGCCGTGGGGCTGATCCGCAACCACGCCGCGTTTCTCGACCAGCTCGAATTCCTCTGCACCCTGCTCGAAGCCGTGCCCGCCGTCAACACGGCCCGCGCATCCCTGTTCCATCGGCTCGACTGGTACGTCGACCGGCTCTCCGAGCGGCTGCCCGACGATGCCGACCGTATCGCCGAGGTCGGCGTCGAGATCTCCACCAAGGGCCGGGACGGATTCGACTTCGAATTCACTCCGGTCACCATCCACGGAGACCTGCACCTCGGCCAGCTCTTCGTCGACGCGGCAGTACCCGAGCGAGATCGCGGGCATCCTCGATATCGACACCGCCGGCGTCGGCGACCCGGCGGATGACGCGGGTGCGTTCTATGCGCACCTCATGGCGCTCGGCGAGTCACTGCGCGAGCGGGACCCCGACTCGGCCACGGAGTGCTTCTCGGCTCGCCGAGTCGTGGAAGCTGCGCTGGCGCACGCAACCGCAACGCGGGCTTCGACTCCCGCGCGCGTGCGATCGCGGCGACGCACCTGCTCGGTCATGCACTGCAGCCCCGGTCGACCGACCCGACCGCGGCATCCCGGCGGCTGCTGGAACGCGCGCACGCGCTTGTCGCGGTCGCCTGACGCGGGTTACAGCTAGCCGGCCGCTATGCAGGGCCTGCGTCGATGGCGTCCGCCGCGCGCACGAGCGCGAGGTGCGAGAGCGCCTGCGGGGTGTTGCCGACCTGCCGCTTGCCCGCGACGTCGTACTCCTCGCTCAGCAGTCCGAGGTCGTTGCAGAAACCGACCAGCCGGTCCATGAGCGTGATCGGCGTCATCCGAGGCGTCCGGATCGCGCATACTGCTCGGCCAGCCAGAACGAGCAGGCGAGGAACGGATGCTCGGTACCGGGCAACCCGTCGACACCGGACTCGGTGCAGGTAGCGCAACAGCAGGCCGTCGGCAGCAGCTCCGCCTCGATCGCCGCGACCGTGCCCAGCATCCGCGGGTCATCCGGCTCGAGGTACCCGATCTGCGCCAGCTGGAGCAGCGAGGCATCCACTGTTCCGCTGCCGTAGAACTGGGTGTAACTGCCGAGCGCGTCATCCCAGCCCTTGCTCTCGATCTCGTCGTGCAGTTCGTCGCGGAGCGCCTCCCAGCGCTCGACCGGACCATCGAGGCCGTGCTCCCGCACCGCGCGGATGCCGCAGTCGAACGCCGCCCACAGCATCGCGCGCGAGTGGGTGAAGTGGCGTTTCGGACCGCGGATCTCCCAGATGCCGTTGTCGGGGCGGCGCCAGTTGTCCTCGACGAACTGCAGAAGGGCACGCTGGAGCGACCACGACAGCGGGCCCTCCTCGATGCCGGCCTCGCGGGCTTTGTTGAGCGCAAGCATGACCTCGCCGAACATGTCGCCCTGGTACTGCACGAAGGCACCGTTGCCGACGCGCACCGGGCTGGAGTCGCGGTACCCCGGCAAGCGACGGCACCTCCCACTCGGTCAGTCGTCGTTCACCGGCGAGCCCGTACATGATCTGCACGTCGTTCGGGTCGCCCGCGATCGCGCGAAGCAGCCACGATCGCCAGGCCATCGCCTCGGTGGAGAAGCCGTGGCCGATGAGCACGTACAGCGTGAGGGACGCGTCGCGCAGCCAGACGTAGCGGTAGTCCCAGTTGCGGCTGCCGCCGAACTCCTCCGGCAGGCTCGTGGTGGCGGCCGCGACGATGCCGCCCGTGTCTTCGTGCGTGAGCGCACGCAGCACCAGCAGCGAGCGATGCACTTCGGCGCCGTAGTGCTCGGGCGCTTCGCAGTTCGCGGCCCAGTCGCGCCACCACTTCGTCGTGTCGGCCAGGGCCTTGTCGACGTCGATCGCCTCCGGCGGCTCCCGGTGCGAGGGGTACCAGGTGAGCACGATGTCGACCGTCTCGCCCTTCGGCCACGGTGAACGTCGCGGCGTGCGCCTCATCCTTTGCCTCGAGCTCGGGGACCGCGCATGACGACCGCATCGGGACCGGCGACCGCGATCAGCGCGTTGCCGCCCGCCTCGGGCACCTGGCGCATCCACGGCAGAGCGGCCGCGTAGTCGAAACGGATGCGCAGCTCCTCGTGCATCTCGACGTCGCCCTCGATGCCGGTGATTCGCCGCACGATGTCGGCGCGTCGGTTGTCGGTGGGCATGAAGTCGGTGACGTCGACGCTGCCCGTGGAGGTCTTCCAGTGAGTGACCAGCACGAACGTGTCTTCGAGGTACTCGCGGGAGGTCTCCAGCACCTCGCCCGACGGCGCGATCAGCCAGCGGCCGTGATCCTCGTCGCCCAGGAGCGCGCCGAACATGGACGGCGAGTCGAACCGCGGCATGCACAACCAGTCGATGGATCCGTCCGTGCCGACCAGCGCTCCGGTATGACAATCGCCGATCAGACCGTAATCCTCGATGTTCAGGGCCATTTGCCAATCCTGACAGCTAGTTTTGAACAATGAGTTCTCCACGTCGCACTCTCGTCATACTCGGAGCAAGCGGCGATCTGACCGCCCGCCTGCTTCTGCCCGGACTCGGACAGCTGATCTCGCCAGCGACCCGACCTCGACCTCGAGCTGATCGGTGTCGGCTCGGTGCCGATGACGCCGGCGCAGTGGCGCAAGCGGGTGACGACATCCTTCACCGCGGGCGGGGCCGACGACAGCGCCGTGAAGCCGGTCATCGCCGCCAGCCGGTACTTCGACGCGGATGCGACGAACCCCGACGAACTCGGCGCAGGTCCTCGCCGCGGCAACGGGAACGCCCGCTATCTACTTCGCGCTGCCGCCGGCGGTGACCGAGAAGGTCGTCGAGACGCTGTCGAAGATGAAGCTGCCCACCGGCATCGTGCTCGCGCTCGAGAAGCCGTTCGGCACCGACCTGCGCAGTGCCCGCGCGCTCAACCGCCTGCTCGCGAGCTTCATCCCCGAGAAGCAGGTGCACCGCGTCGACCACTTCCTGGGCAAGTCGACCGTGCTCAACATCCTCGGCCTGCGCTTCGCGAACCGGCTGTTCGAAGAGAGCTGGAACGCGTCCAACATCGAGCGAGTCGAGATCAGCTACGACGAGCAGCTCGGGCTCGAGGGTCGCGCGGGCTACTACGACCACGCCGGAGCGCTCATCGACATGATCCAGAGCCACCTGCTGCAGGTGCTCGCGGTGGTCGCCATGGAGCCGCCGTCGACGCTCGACTCGGATGACCTGCGCGGCGCCATGGCGCAGGTGCTGCGCGCGACGCGAGTCTGGAAAGGCGACGTCAAAAACGAGAGCCGGCGCGGCCGCTACACCGCCGGCACGATTGGCTGGCACGAAGCTCGGCTCGTACGTGAAGCAGCCGGGCGTCGATCCTGCACGCGTCGACCGAGACGCTGGCGGAAATTGCGTTCGCCGTCGACAACTGGCGCTGGGCGGGGGTGCCGTTCGTGCTGCGCTCGGGCAAGGCGCTCGCGGACGACCGCAAAGACATCGTCATCACCTTCCGCGCGGTACCCCACCTGCCGACCGGGATGAGCGGCAACGGGATCGCCGTCGCAGCTGCGCATCGCGCTCGACCCGCACCACATGGAGCTCGACCTCAACATCAACGGCGAGGGCGACCCGTTCACCCTCGATGCCGTCACGCTCTCGGCGACCTTCGCCGAATCCGGGCTTGACGCCTACGGCGAGGTGCTCGAGGGCATCCTGACCGGGGATGCGACGCTGTCGGTGCGCGGCGATGTCGCGGAGGAGTGCTGGCGCATCGTCACGCCGGTCTTGACCGCGTGGCGCAAGGCCGCCGTGCCGATCGACAACTACGCCGCCGGGTCGGCCGGCCCCCGCAGCTGGAAACAGTTGCCGAAGGGCTGAGCAAGCCGAGCGGCCGAGCCGGTGCGCTCAGCGCTCGAACGTCGGCAGGATGCCCAGCTCGGTCAGCTGCGCGGACAGCCCCGCGCCGTCGGGCGCGAACAACCACCGGGTGGAACCGCCCGTCAGCTCCTCAGCGACGGTGCTCCGGCCGCCGGCGAACACGGCCTGGCCGGGGGAGAGCTGGCGGATGCAGACGGCCGCGACGCACTCCGGGTGGGCGCGCGCGAACTCGCCATAGAGCTCCTCGTCGTGCTGCCCGTCGTCACCGATCAGCACCCAGCGAAGCCCCGGAAAGTCGGTGGCGAGCCGGGCAAGGTTGGTGCGCTTGTGCTCCTTGCCGCTGCGGAACAGGCGGTCGCGCGTCGGCCCCCAGTCGGTGAGCAGCAGCGCGCCCTCCGGATACAGGTTGCGCGAGAGAAATCGTTTGAGCGTCGGTGCGACGTTCCAGGCCCCGGTTGAGAGGTAGACCACCGGCACCCCGGGGTGTGCCCGCACGAGCCGCTCGTAGAGCACCGCCATGCCGGCCACGGGGGTTCGCGCGTGCTCGTCGAGCACGAAGGTGTTCCAGGCGGCGAGCAGAGGCCGCGGAAGAGCGGTCACCATCACCGTGTCGTCGATGTCCGACAGGATGCCCAGCGTCGTCTCCGGTGCCACGACGAAGATCGGGGCGGTCGCCTCGGGCGAGTCATCCGTTCGCAGCGTGATCTCGTTCCAGCCCGGGGGCAGGGCGACAGCCAGCCGCATGTCCACCACACCACCCCGGTCCGCGGTCACCCGGTAATCCTTGCCGGCCGCGCGAACGGTCACTTCCACCTCACCTGCGGGCACGCTGGTGAAACTGCGCCATCCGCGAACGCTGCGGCTTCGCTGCTTGTCGTCGCCGGCCGACCGTCGCGCGCGCACAAGCAGCACCCGCCCGAGCACCCGAATCCAGCCGTCGCCGCCATAGCCGGAGTAGGGGATGACCGTCGGCAGCAGGCCGCGCTTGCGCGCGCGGTTCGCGCGGAACGCGTGCAACGCATCCTCGATGCGGGCCGCCCGGTGAAGCGCAGAGGCTTCGGCACTGCCGGTCACAGCGGTTGACCCGGTGCCATGCAACCAGTCTCGCATGCCCGCCGCGATGCCGAGCCAACGGCGAGTGTCACGCGACGGGGTGCACCAGCGAGGCGCCGTTGTTGTCGACCGACCCGACGGCCGCGCCGACCCGGTGGAATTGCACACGGTCGGCGACCTCGCCGCCTGCCGCCACAACCTCGTCGACGAGTTCCTGGCTGCCAGTCTCCTGCGGGTCGAGCCAGCCCTCGACCATGTCGCCGTCGAGGAAGACGGGCATCCGGTCGTGGATGGCGGCGAGCGCGCCGCTCGCCGGTCGCGTGAGTATGGTCGCAGAGAGCAGCCATCGGTCGGGCGAGTCCTCCGCGGCCGCGGGATTGCGCCACCACTCGTACAGACCCGCGAACACGAGCAGCTCGTCGCCGGGCAGTGAGACGAAGTTCGGTACCTTGCCCCCGTCAACGACCTGCCACTCGTAGTAGCCGGATGCCGGGCACGACGGCCCTCCGCGTCGCGACGGCGTTCTGGAACGATGGCTTGGCCGCGACGTCCTCGCTGCGGGCGTTGAATAGCGGAGGCCCGGCCTTCGGGTCGGTGGCCCAGCCAGGCACAAGCCCCCAGCGTGCCGCCTCGAGACGGCGCAGCGGCTCCGGGTACGGCTCCTGCTCGGTCGCCTTCGGCAACGAGTCGAGCACGATCGCGATCGACTGCGTCGGAGCGATGTTCCACGAGGGCTCCGGAAGCTGCTCTGCCGCCCGTGTCGACATCGAACAATTCGACCAGGTCGGCGGTCGTACGGTCGAGCACAAATCGTCCACACATGTGTTCATCCTGCCAATTCGCTCAGACAATGCGGGACATGTGGATGAATCGGCCGCCCCCGCTTTGGGGGCGCGGTAGGATTTGGCGACCGGAAGTAAGGAGAAGAGCAGTGCCGCTCATGGAACTGATCGACGGCAAGCTCGGAGCTTCTGCCAACCTACGTAACGAGCCCGTTCAGGCACGCAGCACCGCTCGTCTGACCGCACTGCTCGATGCGGCCGCGGCAGCGATCGACGAGCTTGGATACGAGCGACTGACGACCGCGATGGTCGCCGAGCGCGCTGGCGCGTCCATCGGCACCGTCTACCGCTACTTTCCCGACCGCATCGCGGTGCTGCAGGCGCTCGCCGGCCGCAACCTCGACCGTGTGCTCGGGTCCATCGACCGTGCCGTCGCCGACCGCCGGTCCACCGGCTGGCGCGAGGCCGTCATCGCCTGCTTCGACTGCCTATGTCGACGCGTTCCGCTCGGAGCCCGGCTTCGCATCTCTTCGCGCCGGCGACGTACTCGACCTTCGTCCGGCCACCGGTTCGTCGACTGTGAACTCCCACGTCGCCGAGGTGCTGCATGCGTGCCCTCGCCGAGCGGTTCGGTACCGAGGTCTCGCCGACGACCCTGTTCGCGTTCGAGAACGCCATCGAGGTCCAGGATGCTCTCATCGCGCGGGCGTTCGCTCGCAGCGCTCGCGGCGACGCGGCGTTCCTCGAAAGCGGTCGCCAGCTGGTTCTGTCGACGCTGTCGCCACTGCTCGACTGACGACCTGCGCGCTGCCGCGCGTCTAGCTCTTTACTGCGTGTTACGCAACCCGTCGGGAATGACGGAGGCTCCGAATAGTGTTTAGCTGTCAGTAAGGCAAGTGTCGATTCGCGCCCCCGCGCGAGGAATGAGCCCAGCGATCGTGCTGAATACCCCCCGCAGTTCTTTCGGCGTCCGTGTTCTGGCGCTGCTCGATGATCGAGTTCAAATCGGTCTCGAAGCTGTACCCCGATGGCACGCACGCCGTCGAGGACTTCAGCGTGGTCATCCCGTCGCGCCAGACGACCGTGTTCGTCGGGTCATCCGGCTGCGGCAAAACCACTCTTCTGCGCATGATCAACCGCATGGTCGACCCGACCTCGGGCACGATCGAGATCGACGGCGCAGACATCGCAGCAGACCGAACCGGTGCACCTGCGCCGCGGCATCGGGTACGTCATGCAGAACTCCGGGCTGCTTCCGCACCGCAAGGTGATCGACAACGTCGCGACCGTGCTGTTCCTCAACAAGGTGCCGAAGGCGCAGGCGTACGAGCGTGCCAACGAGCTGCTCGACACCGTCGGGCTCGACCGGGCGCTGGCAAACCGGTATCCCGGTGAACTGTCGGGAGGGCAGCAGCAGCGCGTCGGCGTCGCCCGCGGCCTCGCCGCCAACCCCAACATCCTGCTCATGGACGAGCCGTTCGGCGCGGTCGACCCCATCGTGCGCGTCGACCTGCAGGCCGAGACCATGCGCCTCCAGCGCGACCTCGACAAGACCATCGTCTTCGTCACTCACGACATCGACGAGGCGTTCCTGCTCGGTCGACCAGGTGATCATCCTCGAGAAGGGCGCCAAGATCGCCCAGAAGGGCACGCCCGGAAGAGATCCTGGCGAACCCGGCCAGCGATTTCGTGGCCAACTTCATCGGCGCCGACCGCGGAAAGCGCCGCCTGACGGTCGACTCCAAAGTGCAGGCGCAGCGGCGACGACGTCGTGCTCATCGACGCCGGTGGCTACGCGGCGGGCGTCATCTCCGCACCCGATGGCAAGCTCGCCGTCGGTTCCGCGTCGCCCAAGTCGCGCAGCGTCTCCAACAAGACCTCACAGGCGGGCGACGCGTAATGGATTGGGTATGGAGCAACCTCCCGGAGATCTGGGGATACACGGTCGATCATCTCGGCCTGTCAGTACCCCCGATCATCATCGGGTTTGTCGTATCCATACCACTCGGCTACTGGGCAAGCAGATCGCGCTGTCGCGCGCTCGATCCTGCTCAGTGTGTTCAGCATTCTCTACACGATCCCCTCGATTGTGCTCTTCGTCGTGGTCCCCATCGCCCTGGGTCTCGCGATCCTCGATCCCAGGAACGTCGTCGTGGCACTGACGATCTACGCGATTGCGATCATGGTCCGGTCGCGCGACCGATGCATTCATCTCGGTGGCGCCTGACGTTCGGGAGTCGGCGCGCGCCGTCGGATACTCGGGCTGGCAGCGATTCTTTCGGTGGAGTTGCCGCTGGCCGGGCCCGTGTTGCTGGCGGGCGTGCGAATCGTCTCGGTGAGTACTGTGAGCCTCGCTACGGTCGGCGCGTTTATCGGCGTACCCAGTCTCGGAAACCTCTTCAATGACGCCTTCAACCGCCAGATCCCATCTGAAGCAATCGCCGGCATCGTGGTGGTTCTCCTGATCGCGCTGGTCTTCGACATAATCCTCACCAGCATCGCCCGCGTGTTGCTTCCCTGGAACCGGCGCACAAGCCCACGCACGCTCCGCCGACAGCAGCGGGCGGTGACCGCATGAATCTCATCGCACAGGGATTCGCCTGGATCTTCAACCCCGCACACTGGACCACCTCAGCGAGGCTCACCGGAATCCCCGACGCGCTCGACGCAGCATCTCGCGCTCAGTGCGCTCAGCCTGCTGGTCTCCGGCGTCATCGCCCTCCCACTCGGTCTCTACATCGGGCACACCGGCAATGGCCGGCGCGTCGCGATCATCTCCAGCAACATCGCGCGGGCGATACCGACGCTCGGACTGCTCTCCATCCTGATCCTGCTCGTGCCGAACGTGCCGTTCCTTCCCGGTCGGTTATCCGGCGTGCATCATCGTGTTCGCCCTCCTGGCCATCCCTCCGCTGCTCGCCGGGCGCCTATGCCGGACTCGAGTCCGTCGATCGCGCAGACCATCGACGCGGCTCGTGCGGTGGGCATGACGGAGTGGCAGGTGCTGCTCAAGGTCGAAATACCGCTCGGCGCGCAGCTGATTTTCGGAGGACTTCGCTCGGCCGACCCTACAGATCATCGCGACGGTGACCATCGCGCTCGCTGTTCGGCCAGATCAGCCTCGGCACCTACCTCGCAAGCGGTCTCGCCCAGGACGACTACGTGCAGATGACTGGCCGGCGCGATCCTCGTCGCCGCGCTCGCTCTCATCGTCGATGGCATCCTCGCCATCATCCAAAGGTTTGTTGTTCCGCGCGGAGTGTCCCGCGGAACGACGAAGACAAGAAACACAGCCCGCGGCAGAGGCATTGCCGCAAACACAGGGACACCCATTATGGAAGGTAACTAAGAAATGTTCGGATCAAAAAGAGGTGTGATCGCTGCTGGCGTGGTCATCGCCGGCGCGTCACTGCTCCTCGCCGGCTGCTCATCGAGCTCCAGTCGCTGAGCGGCGGCAGCAGCACGTCTGCGCCGAAGACGTCGATCGTCGTCGGTTCTGCCAACTTCTCCGAGAACGTGATCCTCGCCGACATCTACGGCCAGGCTCTCGCGCAGAACGGCTTCACCGTCACCTACAAGCTCAACATCGGCGCGCGCGCGGCGTACATCCCGGCGCTCGAGTCGGGCGAGGTCAACCTGATTCCCGAGTACTCGGGATCGATCCTCGACTTCCTCGAGCAAGTCCGCGACCGCGAACTCGCCGTCGGACGTCAAGGCCGCACTCGACAAGGCGCTCCCGTCGACGCTCAAGGCGCTCACGCCGTCGACCGCTGCCGACTCCGACTCGCTCAACGTGACGCCGGCGTTCGCGAAGGCCAACAACCTCACGTCGATCGCTGACCTGAAGAACGTCGCCAACGTGACGCTCGCGGCGAACCCGGAGTTCCAGACCCGTCCCGACGGAATCCCCGGGCTCCAGTCGGTCTACGGCCTGACCAACCTGAAGTTCCAGGCGATCAGCGACGGCGGTGGCCCGCAGACGCTGGCAGCGCTGCTCAACAACACGCGTGCAGGTGGCCGACATCTACTCGACGACCCCGTCGATCCTCGCGAACAAGCTCGTCACCCTCACCGACCCGAAGAGCCTCTTCGCGTCGCAGGAGGTCGTGCCGATCGTGAGCACCAGCAAAGACAGCAGCAAGCTCGCGTCGCGTGCTCAACAAGGTCTCCGCCGCGCTGACCACGAAAGACCTGCTGCAGTTGAACACCGAGGTGTCCGGCACGAGCAAGACCGACCCGGCCGTCGCCGCAAAGAACTGGCTCGCACAGGCCAAGCTGTTCTAAGCCCGTCCTGTTCTAAAGCCAACCGCTGAGGGGCGTCAATCGGGCGTCTGGGCCACCGCCCAGACAAACGATTGACGCCCCTCACGTTGTGGGTGGTCAGGAGGCAGGCGGGTCCATGTGGTGGGCCTCGCGGCGCTCGATCGCACGACGCAGCAGGTAGATCAGCACGAGCGCCACGACGATGATCGCCACGAAGACGATCCCCGCCCAGCGCAGCTGGCCCTCCAGCTGCCGGTAGCTCCCGGCCGCAAAAGCCCCGACCGCGATGTAGGCGACCGCCCAGACGGCGCACGCCGGAACAGTCCACGCGATGAAGACCCGGTAGCGCATCGCGCTCGAGCCGACGACGAGCGGCACCAGCGAGTGGAACACCGGCAGAAACCGTGAGATCGCGACAGCGATGCCGCCGCGACGCTCCAGGTAGGTCTCCGCGCGAACCCAGTTCTTCTCGCCGATCCGACGGCCCAGCCTCGAATCGCGGATGCGGGGGCCGAAATACCGGCCCAGCACGAAACCGATCGACTCGCCCGCCAGCGAGCCCACGACGACCGCGACGGCCAGGGAGACGAATTCGCACAGGCCCGCTCACGGCAGTGGCGGCGACCAGAACGACGTGTCGCCCGGCACGATCAGCCCGAGAAGAATCGATGTCTCGAACAGCATCGCGACGCCGGCGAGCGCGACGCGAAGCACCGGATCGACGTTGTGAACGGTGCTGAGCAGCCAATTGAAAAACTCGTTCACGAGAGCCGAACCTACCCTGACCGGCTCACGGAACCCTAGGCTTCGGGCGCCGGCAGGGGTTTACGCAGGGCGTCCATCCTGGCACGCCACAGTGCCAGGCGTCCCGGCAGTTGCGCCAGCGGCGGCCCATCCACCCACCTGGTCACGATCCGGATGCCGTGCAGCGCGTTGAGCGACCAGAGCTCCGTGTCGGCGATCTCCGACGGGGTCACCGACTCCTCGTAGGTCTCGACGCCGAGTGCTGTCGCGAGGCCCAGCAGGCTGCGAACGGTCACGCTGTCGACCCGCGGAAGCTCGCGCGGCGGTCCGCAGAGGATGTCACCCCGCCACCACAGCAGCCCGCTGTGGGAGTCCTCGACGATGTAGCCGTCGCTCGACAGGATGACGGCCTCCGACGCGCCGCTCGCCTGGGCGGTGGTGCGCATGCGCGTCATCGCCTCCAGGTCGGGACCCTTGGTGGCGGGCACGGTGCGCGGATCGCGGCCCGGCCACGTCACCTCGACCAGGTTGTTGCTGCGGGCAGGAGCGCTTCGCAGGCGCGCGACGAGCAGGTGCGAGCTGCCGCGCAGCTGCAGCTCGACGCGCGGAAACCAGTCGCCGTGGCGGGGAACCAGGCGAAGCGCCGCGTCCCAGAATTCATCGGCCCGGGTTTCGGAGCGGGCATCCGGCGTCATCGAGCCGAGGAATCGCTCGCGGTGAAGCCCCAGGGCGAGCGCGGTGCCCTCGGTCACCAGCCAGGAGTCCGCGACCACGATGGAGGTGTCGGTCATGTCGCAGTAGTCGAGTGCGACCAGCTCGCCGTCGTACCAGCGGTAGATGGACTCGACGCTCATAGGGTTAAGGCTATGCCCCGGCTGCTGCGCACCCCGATCGGGCGATGGGTCGATCCCGCCGACGCCTTCGCCGCGCTGTTCGGCGACGAGACCGATATCGTGTGGCTGGACAGCGGGCCGGATGCCTCGGCCGGTCGCAGCTACCTGGGCAGCGCTTCCCGCACGGTGACCTCGGGCGCCGTCGACTCGGTGATCGAGACGCTTCGGCGCGATCTGGCCGCGAATCGGGTTGCGGACGCAGCAGGCGGGTTCGCGCTGGGCTGGGTCGGCTGGCTGGGCTATGAGACCCGCTTCGAGACGATGGGCACACCGCGCACCCGGGTGTCGCCCTACCCCGATGCCGCCTTCCTTTTTCTGGATCGCGCCGTCGAATTCGACCATGTGACCCGCGAGGTCACGCTGTTGGCGCTGGGGGAGAGCTGGGACGGCGAGCTTGCGGCCTGGCGTGACCGGGTGGAGAGCGTGCTGGCCGACAGCCACCGTGTTGCCGCACCGTCGATCAATCCGGAGACCGTGGTGGTGCACTGGCGCGACACCGACGAGGAGTACCTGGCGAAGATCCGCGAGTGCCAGGCGGCGATTGCGGCAGGCGACGCCTACCTGCTGTGCCTGACGACATCGGGTTCGGGTGGATGTCACGCCCGACCCGCTGGCGACCTACCTCGCCCTTCGCGCCACGAGTCCCGGACAGCACGGGGCGCTGCTGCGCATCGGCGACCTTTCGCTGCTCAGCTCGTCGCCCGAACAGTTCATGGTGGTCACCCCCGACGGAATCGTCGAGTCGCGGCCGATCAAGGGAACCCGGCCGCGCGGCGCGACGCCGGATCTGGATGCGGCGCTGCGCCGACGATCTCGCCGGCAGCGAGAAGGAGCGCGCCGAGAACCTGATGATCGTCGACCTGATGCGCAACGACATCGGGCGCGTCAGCCGCGTGGGGAGCGTGGAGGTGCCCGAGCCTGCTCGCGCTCGAGACCTACGCGCCCGTGCACCAGCTCGTCAGCACAGTGCGGGGCAGGCTGGAGCCGGGTCTCGTCGGAATGGATGCGGTGATCGCCTGCTTCCCCGCGGGATCGATGACCGGCACTCCGAAGTCGAGTGCCACGCGCATCCTCGATTCCCTCGAGCGGCACCCGCGCGGAATCTACTCGGGCGTCTTCGGGTACTTCGGGCTCGACGGGCGGATCGACCTCGCCATGGTCATCCGCAGCATCGTGCTCTCGCCGGAGGGGGCGACGATCGGCACCGGCGGCGGCATCACGGCACTGAGCGATCCGCTCGAGGAGCTTGCCGAGGTGAAGCTCAAGGCCGCAGCCCTCCTGCGCGCTCTCGGCGCCGCCTAGAGCCGCTCGGCGATGGTGCGGATGCGATCGAGACGCGCATCCCACTCGGCGCCGATGCGGTCGAGTTCGGTTGCGACCTCCGAGAGCCGCGCTCCGATCGCACGGTAGCGGATCTCGCGGCCGACGGGCATCGCCCGAACGAGGCCGGCCTCGGCGAGGGCCGCCAGGTGCTTCGCGATCGCCTGTCGCGACACCGGCAGCTCGGCCGCGAGCGCGGACGCCGACAGCTCTCGCGCCCCGAGCCGCGTCAGGATGTCCCAGCGCGTGTCATCGGCGAGAGCGGCGAAGACCGGCGCCGAGGCTTTCGGTCACACCGAATCCTGTTTGTCGAGGAATGCGACCAGTTCGTCGAGTTCGGAGACCCATCCGCCCGTGTTGTCCTTCATCGCGGCCTCGGCGTCGCCCTCGAATTCTTCCCAGCCGGTCTCGCGCACGGTGAGCTCGGTGCCCCCGTCTTTGTCGGCGAGCAGGAAGCGCACGAGTGTCGAGTTTCCGGGCCTCGGGTCGGTGTCCTTCTCGCGCGCCCAGCGAAAGGCGAACACGTTGGGTTCGTCGATCTCCTCGACCACGATGCGGAATTCGCCGTAGTCATCCCAGCCGAGCCTGCCCGGCGGCGCCGACGCGCAGGTCGAGTTCTGCGCGTGTCGCCGAACCACTCGGTGATGAGTTCCGGTTCGGTGATGGCGGCCCAGACGGCGCTTCGGTGGGCGTTGATGTGCACGGTGCGGGTGACGAGAAGTTCGCTCATGCAACCCAATGATTGCAGGTTGCGAAGTGCAGGCTGCAACCATCGGGTTGCAGTCGGCGGGTGCTCGAGCCGCGTTTAGTACGCTTGTCTGCGGCGACGAGCCGTACATCCCCCATTTGACATTGGACGTACCTGCGTGGCACAACTGCACGACGAACCACGACGACCAGGACAGCGGTTACGACTTCCACCGCATCCAGGAGAAGTGGCTGCCGATCTGGGACAAGCTCAAGCCCTTCGACGCGCAGCGACCCGGCCGACAAGCGTCCCCGCAAGTACGTGCTCGACATGTTCTCCGTACCCGTCCGGCGACCTGCACATGGGACACGCCGAGGCCTTCGCGCTCGGCGACATCTCGGCGCGCTACTGGCGCCAGCAGGGCTTCAACGTGCTGCACCCGATCGGCTGGGACTCGTTCGGCCTGCCCGCCGAGAACGCCGCCATCAAGCGCGGCATCGACCCGCGCGAGTGGACCTACGCCAACATCGAGCAGCAGCAGGCGTCGATGCAAGCCGCTACGGCGTCTCGTTCGACTGGGACCGCGAACTCCACACGAGCGACCCCGAGTACTACAAGTGGAACCAGTGGCTGTTCCTCAAGATGTACGAGAAGGGCCTCGCCTACCGCAAGGACTCCTGGGTCAACTGGGACCCGGTAGACCAGACCGTGCTCGCCAACGAGCAGGTGCTGCCCGACGGCACATCCGATCGCTCCGGCGCCGTCGTCGTCAAGAAGAAGCTCACGCAGTGGTACTTCAAGATCACCGACTACGCCGACCGCCTGCTCGACGACCTGAACCAGCTCGAGGGATCGTGGCCCGCCAAGGTGCTCGCCATGCAGCGCAACTGGATCGGCCGCTCGCACGGCGCCGACGTCGAGTTCGTGGTCGAGGGTCGGGACGACAAGGTCACGGTCTTCACGACCCGCCCCGACACGCTCTACGGCGTCACCTTCATGGTCGTCGCGCCCGACTCCGACCTCGCGGCCGAGCTGGCCGCGGGATCGACGCCCGAGGCGCAGCAAGCGTTCGAGGCCGTACCTCGAGCAGGTGCAGAAGTCCACCGAGATCGAGCGCCAGGATGCGACGCGCGAGAAGACCGGCGTGCCGCTCGACCGCTTCGCGATCAACCCGGTGACCGGGGAGCGCATCCCGATCTGGGCCGCCGACTACGTGCTCGCCGACTACGGTCACGGCGCGGTCATGGCCGTGCCGGCGCACGACCAGCGCGACCTCGACTTCGCGCGCAAGTACGAGCTTGCCGGTGCGCGTGGTCGTCGACACCAACGCGCCCGTCACCGGCGCGGTTCCGGTGCTCGAGCTCGACGAGAACGGCCAGGCGATCCTGCCCGACGACCTTCCGCCGCTCGACCCCGCCGTGACCGGCAAGCCGCTGCACGGCGACGGCCGGATGATCAACTCCGGTCCGCTCGACGGCCTCAGCAAGTCGAACGCGATCAAGAAGATCATCGAGCAGCTCGAGGCCGCCGGCACCGGTCGTGCCTCCAAGACCTACCGCCTGCGCGACTGGCTGATCTCGCGGCAGCGCTTCTGGGGAACGCCCATCCCGATCATCCACGGCGCCGATGGCACGCTGATCCCGGTGCCGCTCGACCAGCTGCCGATCGTGCTGCCGCCCACCGACGGTCTCGACCTGCAGCCGAAGGGCCAGTCGCCGCTGGCCGCGGCCACCGACTGGGTGAACGTGACGAACCCGATCGATGGCACGCCGGCGCTGCGCGACCCCGACACCATGGACACGTTCGTCGACAGCTCGTGGTACTTCCTGCGCTTCCTCAATCCCGAACGACGACGAGCGCGCCTTCGACCCGGCCCTCGCCGACAAGTGGGCGCCCGTCGACCAGTACGTGGGCGGCGTCGAGCACGCCATCCTGCACCTGCTGTACGCGCGATTCATCACCAAGGTGCTGTTCGACCTCGGCTACGTGTCGTTCACCGAGCCGTTCAGCGCGCTCATGAACCAGGGCATGGTGCTCTCGGGCGGCGCGAAGATGTCGAAGAGCAAGGGCGGCGTCAACCTGGGCGACGAGCTCGACCAGTTCGGCGTCGACGCGATCCGCGTCACCATGGCGTTCGCGGGACCGCCCGAAGACAACATCAACTGGGAGGACGTCTCGCCCGCGCGGGTCGGTGCAAGTTCCTGGCGCGCGCCTGGCGCCTCGCCGACGACGTCACGAGCAGGCCCGGAGATCGAGTGGAAGACCGGCGACGCTCGACCTGCGCAAGCAGACCCATCGCCTGCTCGCCGACGCGCCCGGACTGATCGAGGCGTTCAAGTTCAACGTCGTCGTCGCGCGCCTCATGGAGCTCGTGAACGCGACCCGCAAGGTGATCGACTCGGGAGCGGGTCCCGGTGATGCTGCGGTGCGCGAGGCGACCGAAGTCGTCGCCGTGGCGCTCAGCCTGTTCGCCCCGTACACCGCGGAAGACATGTGGGAGAAGCTCGGCTACCAGCCCACCGTCGCACTGGCCGGCTGGCGCAAGCCCGACCCGACGCTGCTCGTCGAGGACTCGGTCATCGCGGTCGTCCAGGTCGACGGCAAGGTGCGCGACAAGCTCACCGTCTCGCCGAAGATCTCGACGGACGAGCTGGAGAAGCTGGCCCGCGCCTCGGCGGCTGTGATCCGCACGGTGGGGGACCGTGAGATCGCGAACGTCATCGTTCGGGCGCCGCGACTCGTCAACATCGCGACCCGATAGGGGCTCGTCCACAGGTCGGCTCGCTTCGGGCTGCCCCGTGACCGGGGCGACCTAGCCTCGTCGGGTGCAGATCGAACCAGCGAACACAAGCGGGTCGCGCCCCTCGGGGTTGCGTGTCAAACTCGGGCTCGGCGCAGGCGTCGTGCTCGTTCTGCTGCTGGGCGGCATCGCAGTGGTCGTGGGTGCGGCGTCCCACGGAACCACGGCCGTGGCGCAACAGCCCCGGGCGGTTCACACGGTGCGGCCTTACTCGGGCGCTGATCCCGAGGCGGCCGACGCGAGGGGCGCCGACGAGAAGGGCACCGACGCCCCGGCACCGGTAGCGTCGCAATCGCCGACGGCGTTCGTGCACGTCGTCGGGCAGGTGAAGAACCCGGGACTCTACGAGCTGCCCGCGGGTTCGCGGCTCGTGGATGCGGTTGCCGCCGCGGGAGGCTTCACCGATTCCGCCGACCAGGCCGCACTCAACCTTGCCCAGGTCGTGCAAGACGGCCAGCAGGTCGTGGTGGCGGCGCAGGGCGCGGCCGAGGCGAGCGCGGATCCCGCCGGTTCGGAGGGCGCCCCTGGTGGGTCGCGCTCCGCCGGTTCGGTCGGCCCAGGTGGCAGGGTCGATCTGAATTCCGCCGATGCTGCAGCGCTGCAGACCCTCGACGGTATTGGTCCCGCACTCGCTGCGCGCATCCTCGCGTATCGCGCCGCCCACGGCGGATTCCGATCGGTCAACGACCTGCAGAACGTGACGGGCATCGGGCCGAAGAAGTTCGCGGCGATCAAAGGCAGCGTGAGCACGTGACCGATCTCCGCATTGTCGTCCCCGCAGCCGCAGCGTGGGTCGCTGCGCTCGTCGTGCTTCCCGTTCCGCGATTGATGATTCCGGTCGCGGCGGCGTGCTGGGCGGTCGCGATCGTCACGCTGGTGGTCGCGCGCATCCGGGGCGCACGGTGCTCGTGGTGATCGGCGTCAGCGCGGCGGCCATGGCACTGGTCGCGT
Source organism: uncultured Actinomycetota bacterium (assembly GCA_963738535.1). Lineage (GTDB taxonomy): Bacteria > Actinomycetota > Actinomycetes > Actinomycetales > Microbacteriaceae > Galbitalea. The sequence goes on along the minus strand of CAVTXB010000002.1, from coordinate 280,133 downwards.
CGGCAGCTGCAGCAGCATTCGATGCGCGACACCCGTTGTCGGCATCGATGCATTCCGCGCAGGAGGCCACCGTCGTGACAACGGAGACCGCCACGAAGACGAGCACCCACTTCGCCGCAACGCTCACCAGCCTGGGTGGCCGGCAGGTTTCCGTTCCGGTGCTCGTCTTCGGTGCGGCGCCCGATACTCGCACCGAGATCGGCACCACGCTTCGGGTCGCGGCCACGACGCAGGCGACGGCGCCGAGCGACGAAGTCTCATACCTGCTGTTCGCGCGCGGGTCGGCACGACTCATGGCAGCACCGCCCTGGTATCTCCGGTGGGCCGACGACCTGCGTGCCGGGCTTGCCGGCGAGGCGCGGTCGCTGCCCGGTGTGGGCGGCCAGCTTCTCCCCGGGCTCGCGATCGGTGACACGGCGGCCGTCTCACCTGCGCTCAACCAGGCGATGAAAACGAGTTCGCTGAGCCATCTCACCGCCGTTTCCGGTGCCAACTGCGCCGTGATCATCGGCCTGATCCTGCTCGTGGGCGGGGCGCTCGGGGCGGCCCGAGTTGTTCGGATCGGCGCGGCGCTGGGGGTTCTCATCGGGTTCGTCGTGCTGGTGACGCCGCAACCGAGTGTGCTGAGGGCGGCCGTCATGGCCGCGATCGTGCTGTCCGCGCTGGCAGCGGGTCGACCGCTCGCGGGCCTGCCGGTCGTCGGCGCGACGGTGCTCGCAATGCTCGCCCTGAACCCGTGGCTTGCGTTCGACGACGGGTTCGCACTCTCCGTTCTCGCTACGGCCGGCCTCATGGCGTTCGCGGGACCCCTGGCACGTCGGCTGGGGCGCTGGCTGCCGCGGTGGCTTGCCATGCTCATCGCGGTGCCGCTGGCTGCCCAGCTGGCCTGCCAGCCCGTGCTGCTCACGCTCAGCCCGTCGCTTCCGCTCTACGGTGTACTGGCCAACACGCTTGCCGAACCGGCGTCACCGGTTGCGACGGTGCTGGGACTCGTGGCGTGTGTCACGGAGCCGGTTGCTCCGGTGCTCGGACACGCGATCGCCTGGCTGGCGTGGATACCGGCGACCTGGATCGCCGACGTCGCGACCTTCTATGCCGGTCTGCCCGGTGCACGAGTGCCCTGGCCCGCCGGCTGGCCCGGTGTCGTGGCACTGGTCGTGGTTACCGCGCTGCTGCTCGTCGTGCTGATGGGGCAGCTGGGCAGACGCACGAGGGCCGTCCTCTCGGCATCGCTGGTGCTGGCAATAATCGTGCCGACAGCCGTGACGTCACTCGCCGTCGTCGTCGGCCGGCTGGGGCATCCGTCGGATTGGCAGGTCGCCGACTGCGACATCGGCCAGGGAGACGCGATGATCGTCCGCAGCGCTGGAAAGGTTGCCCTGATAGACACTGGCCCGTCCGAGCCCCTGCTGCGCACCTGTCTCGACGAGCTCGGAATCACGCGCATCAATCTGCTGGTCCTCAGCCACTACGACCTCGATCACGTCGCAGGCACGCCGGTGGTCGATTCGATGACGAATCGCGCACTGGTGGGCCCCTCCACGGGCAAACCCCGGGATCTCGCCATCATCCAGGGCCTGCTCGACGGCAATACCAGGGTCGATCGCGTGAGCGAGGGTGCCAGCGGAACGCTGGGCGACCTGCGCTGGTCGGTGCTATGGCCGCCCGCGCCCCTGCCCGATGGCATCCTTCCGGGCAACCAGGCTTGCGTGACGGTGCTGTTCGAGCCGATTGCGCCGTGCCCTTCCGGTTGCCTCAGCTCCCTGTTCATCGGCGACCTCGACCAGACGGCGCAAAACCTCATGCTCGCGGCGAACCCGACACTGCCTCACGTGGATGTCATCGAGGTGGGGCACCACGGGTCCGCCGACCAGAGTGCCGACCTCTACCAGCGCGTGCGGGCCGCGGTGGGCCTGATCGGCGTGGGGCTGCACAACCGCTACGGGCACCCCACCCAGCACCTGCTCGACATCCTGGCCTCCGCCGGCACTCTGCCGGCCCGCACCGACACGCAGGGGCTCGTTCTGCTGAAACCCGGCTCCAGGCCGGGCAGCGTCACGGTGTGGAGCGAACGCCCCGACACCGGTGGTGCCGGTTAAGCTGGAGCCGGGCGAACGAAAGGACCACGGTGGCGGCAGCTTCATCGGCACGCTCGGCATCGTCGGCACGTTCAGCATCGTCGGCACGTTCAGGCGGCAGCAAGACCGCGCCGGTCGATCCCGCAGCTCGAATGGCGCCAGGTGCGCCCGGCACCCGTCATCCTGGTCTCGGGCACAGAGGCGTTCCTCGCCGACCGGGCACTGCGGATGCTCCGCGACACCCTCAGGGCCGAAGATCCCAGCCTCGAAGTCAACGACCTCGAAGCCGACGGGTATGTGCCCGGCGAACTGCTGACCCTGGCGAGCCCATCGCTGTTCAACGATCCGCGACTCATCCGGGTCGTCAACGTCGAGAAGTGCTCAGACGCCTTTCTCACCGAAACTCTCGCCTACCTCGAGTCACCCGCCGACGACACGTACCTCGTGCTGCGACACGCCGGGGGAGTCCGGGGCAAGAAGCTGCTCGACGCCATCCGCGGCGGTCTCGGCGGGGGAATCGAGATCGTGTGCGCCGAACTCAAGAAAGACACCGAGAAACTCGACTTCGCGGCCGCGGAATTCACCGACGCTGGTCGCCGCGTGACAGCCAGCGCCCTGCGCGCACTCGTCTCCGCCTTCTCCGACGACCTCGCGGAACTCGCGTCCGCCTGCCAGCAGCTGCTCGAAGACTCGAGCGACGAGATCACCGAGGTCACGGTCGAGAAGTACTACTCCGGTCGCGTCGAGACCAACGCGTTCCGCGTCGCCGACACCGCGATCGCCGGGCGTCACGGTGAAGCGCTCGTGCTGCTGCGGCACGCGCTATCGTCCGGCGCCGACCCCGTGCCGATGGTTGCCGCGTTCGCCTCCAAGCTGCGCACCATGGCCAAGCTCTCCGGCGTGCGCGGCAGTTCGATGCAGCTCGCGCAGCAGTTCGGTCTCGCACCCTGGCAGGTGGACCGCGCCAAGCGCGACCTGCAGGGCTGGAGCGACGCCGGCCTCGGGCGGTCCATCGAGTTCGTCGCCGAGACCGACGCACAGGTCAAGGGCGGCGGCCGTGACCCCGTCTTCGCCCTCGAACGGATGGTCGGTGTCATCTGCCCGGCGGGGCGACTGAGCCGCCCGCCCGGTTCCGTGGTCAGGCCGAGCGCTTCGCCGTCACCTGGCCGACGTGGGCGACGATGGTATCGCCCGTGCAGCCCATGAACTTCGCCGGGGCCTTGGCGTCGTATCGCCCGCCGGCGACGTGCGGTGCGACCACTCGGAGGCTCTGAACCAGCGTCGGCGTGCACCCGGCCGGTGCGGTCGCAACGAGCGCGACATTCGCGTACGCCACATCGCCCGGCGACAGCTGAACGGCCCACTCCTGGGAGACTGCGCCCTTCACGATTCCCGCCGATGAGTCGGCGCCGGCGCCATCGAACGCGCACCGTCGGAACACCGCCGAAGACGCAGGCGACATCGCTGGTGTTCGTGAAGGTGAGGTCCCAGGACGGCGCAGCGGTGGTCGAGGTCGGGTGAACGTGGGCGGCGACGGCGAGCTGCCAGCCGAGGCAGCGACCGTTCGGATCGTAGGTGTGCTGGGCGCTGCATCCGGAGGTCGCCAGGGCAACGCCGAGTACCGCTGTTGCTCCGAGAAGAACGGCTCGCCTGGTCACCCGTCCACGGTACCGATCGTTCTACGGGCGAAACAGCAGCAGCCCACCCCCAGTCAGGGTGAGGCGGGCAGTCAGGGTGAGGCGGGCAGTCAGGGTGAGGCGGGGCGACTCGCACACCGGCATGCTCAGCGCTGAAGGCATCCGGTCTCATAGTCGGCCTGGTTGGTGTCGAGCCACCGTTTGCACAGGGCGAGAACCGCAACCAGGTTGACTTCCGGTGGCACGTCGACCGCGAACAGGTCGCCGAAACCACTGCCCTCTATGCCGCACCCGAGCGCCTGCAACTGCTCGACGTGCGTGTCTCTTCGCTCTGCGCTGCCGAGGATGCGCACGGTTGAATGCCCACCGCTCGAGATCTTGCGAACGAAAGCCAGGCACCCATCCGGGCCGGGAGCAGCCTCCACCACATCGTTGAGGGCGACCCCGAGCACGAAGAACGGGATGTTGTCGACCAGGTAGCGGTGGTCGTCGAGCTCGGTGACCCAGAGCGACTCGCCCGCTACCGGCGGCCAGTCGCCGTCGACGTCGAATGCGAAATGTATGTGGGTGCGCTGCACCTCGAGGACATCATCCATCCGCCGATGCTGGCAGCCGGTAACAGGCGACAAAGGTCGTCTTTCCCTGATTTGTGGATAACACAGTCTGTGGATAACGCCGGTTGGCGGATGAGCGTCGGGCACGAAAAAGCGCCCGCCGCGGCTCAAGCCGGCGACGGGCGCAATATCGAGAGGCGTGTGCGGTTAGAGCGCTGCGACCTGCTTGGCGATGGCCGACTTGCGGTTCGCGGCCTGGTTCTTGTGGATGACACCCTTGCTGACGGCCTTGTCGAGCTTCTTGCCGGCCAGGGTGAGCGCCGTCGTCGCGGTCGCCTTGTCGCCGGCGGCAACGGCCTTGTGGGTGGCGCGGATGGCCGTCTTCAGCTCGCTCTTGACCGCCTTGTTGCGGTCCTGGGCCTTCTTGTTGGTGCCGATGCGCTTGATCTGCGACTTGATGTTTGCCACGTAGATAACCTTTTCGTTGAAGTTCAGAGTTGGGATGACGGCCGGGATGAGATCCGAATTACTCGGAGTCTCGACCGCGGTGTTCAAACGCTGCGTGTGTTAAACGCTGGGTGTTTTACACGCAGAGCGCGCCGCCCTCAGGGAGCAGAAATTCGTGAACCGAATATCGCGCGGAAGCCAACAGACAACATTACCAGTTCCACCGCTCGATCCGGCAATCGAGCCCGTGGAGTTATACGCACAGTATTTAGTACGCCAAGCTATAGGTGCGGTACCGCTCTGGCCCGGTGTTCATCGGGATGAGTAGTCATGATGCATGCGTGAACCCAAGTCCGATGCCGCCCGGATCTTTGGCGAGCGGGTTCGCAGCAATCGCCAGCGCCTCGGCATCAGTCAGGAAACGCTAGCGCAACTGTCGGATGTGCACTGGACTTTTGTCGGCCAGGTCGAGCGCGGTACCCGCAACCTGAGCCTGCACAACATCATCAAGCTGGCGGCCGGACTCGACATCGACCCGGCCGTCCTCGTCGCGGGAATCGAGGCCTCCGCCGTGCCGCACGAGGAGCGCGCGCAGTCGCGAAGCCGATCGCATCCGCAGCCAGCGACAGGCCGGGGCAAAGCCAGTAGCGTAGGGGGATGCCGCACCTCGCACAGCACATTCTGTCTGTGCCGCCATCGGGCATTCGACGGATCTTCCTGCTCGCGTCCGAGCTCGACGATGTGCATCTCGCTGAGCGTCGGCGAGCCCGGATGTGCGCGTTGCACCGCATATCGCGGCAGCAGCGAAGGCCGCGTGGGATCGCGACGACACCAACTACACCGCGAATGCCGGGATCGCCGAGCTGCGGTCCGCGATCGTCGAGAAACTGGCGCGCGACAACAGTATGCAGGTCGAAACCGAGCAGGTCTGGGTGACGATCGGCGCCACCCAGGCGCTGCACCAGGCCATGCACCTGACGCTCGCCGCGGGCGACGAGATCCTCATCCCCGACCCCGGGTACACGGTGTTCACGATGGGTCCGCGGATGCTCGACGCCGTTCCTGTCGCCGTATTCGCTGCGCCCGGACCGCGACTTTCTTCCCGGATCTGGCCGAGCTCGAGTCTCTCGTCACCGGTCGCACCCGGGTACTCGTGGTCAACTCGCCCTCGAACCCGCTCGGCACCGTGTTCTCCGGAGGCCGTGCTGCGCGAACTGCTCGACTTCGCGAAGCGCCACGACCTGTGGATCCTCAGCGATGAGGTCTACGAGTACTTCACCTGGGACGAGCCGCATGTCAGCCTCGCGTCCGCTCGACGACGACGACCGCGTGTTCACGGCGTTCTCGCTGTCGAAGACCTACGCCATGACGGGCATCCGCGTCGGCTACCTCGTGACGCCGCGCGGGTCTCGCCGCAGACCATGCGGTCGGTGCAGGAGGCATCCATCAGCTGCGTGAACACCCCCGGCGCAGTACGCGGCGGTCGCGGCGATCACGGGCAGCCAGCAGAACGTGCTCGGATGCCCGCGCCCACTACCGCGAGAACATCGACGCGGCGACCGCGCTGCTCGATGCGCGCGGCATCGAGCTACCTGCGCCCGGCGGGCACGTTTTACCTCTGGGTGCGCGTCGACCACGCCTCCGCCGGGGACGTCGCGGCCGTGGGCCGAGCGGTTCCTGCTCGAACAGCGCGTCGCGATCGCGCCCGGGCAGCGCGTTCGGGCGCACCGGCGAGGGCTGGATCCGGGTCAGCCTCGCGGCCGACCACGACGTCGTGCTGGACGGGCCTTCGACCGACTCCCGGTGCCGATCGCGGGATGAGCGGCCGGCGAATCGTCATCGCCGGTGCCAGCGGCTTCGTCGGCACGGTACCTTGCGCGCCGGTTCGGCGAGGCCGGCGACACCGTCGTCGACCATCGGGCGGTCGGGCGCGGATGCGCAGTGGGGCGACGCGGCGGCCATCCGGTCGCTGATCGACGGCGCCGACGTGCTCATCAACCTGGCCGGCAAGAGCGTCAACTGCCGGTACACGCGCCGCGAACAAGGCCGCGATCTTCAGCTCCCGGCTGCTGACGACCGCCGAGCTGGGGGATGCCGTTCTCGCTGTCGCAGCACCCGCCGGCCGTCTGGTTCAACGCGAGCACGGCAACGATCTACCGGCACGCGGACGACCAGCGCCATGACCGACGAGACGGGCGAGCTGGGCACGGGCTTCTCGGTGAACGTCGCGACCGCCTGGGAGCGCGAGTTCTTCGCCCACCACCGCGACGGCGTTCGGCAGGTCGCGCTGCGGATGGCGATCGTGCTCGGTGACGGGTCGGCGCTGGGCCCGCTCGTCGCTGCTCTGACCCGGTTCGGGCTCGGCGGCCCGCAGTTCGGCGGCAAGACCAGGGGCGCGCGCCAGCGGTTCAGCTGGGTGCACATCGACGACGTCTATCGCGCGATCGAGTTCCTGATCGTGCACCGGAGCTACCCGGCGACACCGTCAACGTCTCCTCGCCCAACCCGGTCGATAACCGCGAACTGATGGCGACGCTGCGGCGAGTCCTCGGCGTGCGGTTCGGCATCCCGCTGTTCGGCTGGATGCTCGGAGCTCGGCGCGTTCGCGATCCGCACCGAGACCGAGCTGCTGCTCAAGAGCCGCTGGGTGCATCCCGACGCGGCTGCTGGCCGCCGGGTTCGAGTTCGAGTTCCCGGAGCTCGAGGGTGCGCTCGTCGACATCCTGCACCGGCCCGCGATCGATCGAGCCGCCCGGCATTCGGGGGTTAGCCCCATGTTCGCCGGGGCGCAGCGTTTCTAGCGTTGAGACATGACCACTCGACCCACCCCCGCGCCCGACCGTTCTCCGCTCCGAGCCGTCGCCCGCCCGCACGCTCAGCATCCTGAGCCTCGTCGCGGCCATCGCCTCGATCCCGCTCGGACACTTCGTGATCCTGCCCATCGCGGCGATCATCCTCGGGTTCCTTGCCCGCGGCCGTGAGCCGTGGGCACGCACGATGTCGACCTGGGGTATCGTGCTGGGCTTCGTCGTGCTGTTCTGGTGGCTCGTGGTCGGCGCCCTCGCGCTGATGGTGTGGCTGCCGCTGGCATTGCTGCACGTCATCGCACTAGACCGGTGAAGGCGGCGACCCCGCTGCCGTGGGACAATTGCACAAATGTCACCACGAGCACTTCGAGGCCTTGAGCCCGCGGCGACCGATCCCGCGTTCATTCGCAACTTCTGCATCATCGCGCACATCGATCACGGCAAGTCGACCCTTGCCGACCGCATGCTGTCGATCACGGGCGTCGTCGACGACCGCGCCATGCGCGCGCAGTACCTCGACCGCATGGACATCGAGCGCGAGCGCGGCATCACGATCAAGAGCCAGGCCGTGCGCATGCCGTGGCAGCTGCGGCGGCGACCAGACCTACGCGCTCAACATGATCGACACGCCCGGTCACGTCGACTTCACCTACGAGGTCTCGCGCAGCCTCGCCGCCTGCGAGGGAGCGATCCTTCTCGTGGATGCGGCGCAGGGCATCGAGGCGCAGACGCTCGCGAACCTCTACCTGGCGCTCGAGAACGACCTCACGATCATCCCGGTGCTCAACAAGATCGACCTTCCCGCCGCCGAGCCCGAGAAGTATGCGAAGGAGCTCGCCAGCCTCATCGGCGGGTCGCCCGACGACGTGCTGCGGGTCAGCGGCAAGACGGGCGCCGGCGTGTCTGAGTTGCTCGACCGCGTCGTCGAACTCATCCCCGCCCCCGTCGGCGACCCGAATGCCGCCGCCCGCGCCATGATCTTCGACTCGGTCTACGACAGCTACCGCGGCGTCGTCACCTACGTGCGCATGATCGACGGCAAGCTGAACGCGCGCGAGAAGATCCAGATGATGTCGACGCGGGCGGTGCACGACATCCTCGAGATCGGCGTCTCGTCGCCCGAGCCGACCGTGACCAAGGGCCTCGGCGTCGGCGAGGTCGGCTACCTGATCACGGGCGTGAAGGATGTGCGCCAGAGCAAGGTCGGCGACACCGTCACCACTGCCTCGAAGCCCGCGACCGCAGGCGCTTCCCGGCTACACCGAGCCCAAGCCGATGGTCTTCTCGGGCCTGTACCCGATCGACGGCAGCGACTACCCGCTGCTGCGCGAGGCGCTCGACAAGCTCAAGCTGTCGGATGCCGCCCTCGTCTACGAGCCCGAGACATCCGTTGCTCTCGGGTTCGGCTTCCGCTGCGGGTTCCTCGGGCTGCTGCACCTCGAGATCGTCACCGAGCGGCTCGACCGCGAGTTCGGGCTCGACCTGATCACGACCGCGCCATCGGTTCCGTACGAGGTCACGACCGACGACAAGAAGACCGTCACGGTCACCAACCCGTCGGAGTTCCCGGGCGGCAAGATCGCATCCGTCGCCGAGCCCATGGTGAAGGCGGCCATCCTCGCGCCCAAGGACTACGTCGGCGTCATCATGGAGCTCTGCCAGCAGCGCCGCGGCACGCTGCTCGGCATGGAGTACCTCGGCGAGGACCGCGTCGAGATCCGCTACCGCATGCCGCTCGGCGAGATCGTCTTCGACTTCTTCGACAACCTGAAGAGCCGCACCGCCGGCTACGCGTCGCTCGACTACGAGCCCGACGGCCAGGCGGATGCCGACCTCGTGAAGGTCGACATCCTGCTGCAGGGCGAGCAGGTGGATGCGTTCTCCGCGATCGTGCACCGCGACAAGGCCCAGCCGTACGGCGCGCTCATGACCGAGCGGCTGCGCAAGCTCATCCCGCGCCAGCAGTTCGAGGTGCCCATCCAGGCCGCGATCGGTGCGCGCATCATCGCGCGCGAGAGCATCCGCGCCGTTCGCAAGGACGTTCTGGCCAAGTGCTACGGCGGTGACATCACCCGCAAGCGCAAGCTGCTCGAGAAGCAGAAAGAGGGCAAGAAGCGCATGAAGATGGTGGGTCGCGTCGAGGTTCCGCAGGAGGCGTTCATCGCGGCGCTCTCGGGGGACGCGGAGAAGAAGAAAGAGAAGTAGCGAGCGCATAATCGCGTGGGTCCCGCCCGGGTGTGGTGAGCTTGGTGCATGACCGACCCGACCGCTCTCGAGACCGTCGCGAAATCGCGCTACGTATCACTGACCACCTTTCGCAAGTCAGGCGATCCCGTTGCCACTGCGATGTGGGTTGCGCAGGACGCCGACGGCACCCTCATCATCAGCACGCACTCCGACAGCGGCAAGGTGAAGCGGCTGAAGAACGACGCGCGCGTCGAACTGCGGCCATCCACTGCCACCGGGGCTGTGAAGCCGGATGCCGTGGTCGTCACCGGCACCGCTGAGCTCATCGCCGACCTGTCGCAGCGCGCGCACTTCGTGGACGTGCTGCATCGCAAGTACGGCTTTCAGCAGCGGTTCCTGGCCTGGGTCGAAGCTCGTCGCGGATCGCGGGCAGTCGACCGCGTCATCCTTCGCATCACGCCCCAGTAGGTGGCCCGTTCGGGACGAGGCCCGCTGCGCGCGCAGGGCACATCGTCCCAAACGGGCGAAGTGGCGGAACTACTCGGCGAGGATCTTCGCGCGGGCGGCGGCCAGCTCGTCGTCGCTGATTGCGCCCTTCGCGTGGAGGTCGCTCAGCTCGCTGAGGCGCTCCGCCTTCGTCTTCGCGGCGATCTGGGCCGGAGTCTCGTCGTCATCCGTTGCCGCCTCGATGACCGCCTCCGACCGTTCCGCGGGCGTCTCCTCGTCGAAAGGCTTCGTGACCGGGGGATTCTCGGCGATCTCCTGCAGCTGGCTGGCGAGTCGCGCATCGCTGGCCGCAGACATCCGCTTCGCTCGCGACGAAATCGACGCGATCCAGATCACGAGGCCGATGACGACCACGATCAGCACTACAGCGAAGAGAACATTGCCACTCATATCGATCCCATCTCGGGGGCGGCCCGGCGCGCGGCCGGCAAGTCACGCCCATCTAACTAGGCGCCCCATCCTTTGTCGAGCCGACTTCCCGCGCTGCTGCGAGAATGGATTCATGCGCGAACGCCCGACCCGACCGGCGACCCCGACCGTCGCTGCCCAGAACCCGTGACCTCGGTCGCGCTCTGGGAGCGGGCGGTCAGCTACGGTGCCGTGGGAGCAACGCAGGCCGCCGACCTGATGCAGTACCCGCCGACCGGGTTCCGCCCCCTCGAGCGGCGCGTGCGCGTCGGGCACGGCGACGACCGGTGGGACTACGCCTGGACCCAGCTCTTCACGTGGGGAATTCAGCGGCTGTCCGGCATGCGCGTCGACGTCAGCGACACTCCCGGCGAGGTCGCCGCCCTCACCTACACTCCCGTCGGGTTCGACGAGGCCGGAACCCCGGTCGCGCCCGCGACGATCGACTCGTCCGGCGAGGCACTCTTCGGACCGGACGGCACGCCGTTCCTTCGTCCCGGCGACACCGCCAACCTCGTGATCCCGTTCGGCCCGTTTCATATCGGGTCGCCCGTGCGGGTCGTCTACGTGGTCGATCTGCCCGCGCGCAAGGGCTTCGCCTACGGCACGCTGCCCGGGCACCCGGAGAGCGGCGAAGAGGCCTGGATGCTCGACCAGTCCGACGACGGCTCGGTCTGGCTGACCATTCGCGCGTTCTCCCGGCCCTCGTCCACGATGTGGTGGATGGTCTATCCGGTGCTCCGAATCGTGCAGTCCGTCTACACGCGACGCTACGAGCGCGCGCTCGCCGGACCGCTGCCGACTTGATGTCGCCCAGCGCGCTCCCGATCGCCGATCCCGGCGCCGCTCGACGGACTGCTGCCGGCCTCGGTGCTCGACGGCGCCGCCGAACGCAACCTCGGCGTCTACATCCACGTGCCGTTCTGCCGGGTGCGCTGCGGCTACTGCGACTTCAACACCTACACGTCGGACGAACTGCGCGGCGCCCGTCGCGAGGACTACGCCAGCCAGGCGATTGCGGAGCTGCGGTTCAGGCCGATGCGGTGCTCGGTGCGGCCGGCTTGCCCGAGCGCAGCGCGTCGACCGTGTTCTTCGGCGGCGGAACGCCGACGCTGCTCCCGGCGTCCGACCTCGCCAGGATGCTCGACGCGGTGCGTGAGACGCTGGGGACTCGCGCCGGGTGCCGAGGTCACCACCGAGGCCAACCCCGATTCGGTGGATGCCGACGTACCTCGTCGCCCTGCGGGCCGCCGGGTTCACTCGTGTGTCGTTCGGCATGCAGTCGGCGGTTCCGCACGTGCTCGCAACGCTCGAACGCACTCACGATCCGGCGCGCATCCCGCTCGTCGTCGAGTGGGCGCGCGACGCCGGACTCGACGTCAGCCTCGACCTCATCTACGGCACGCCGGGGGAGAGCCTCGACGACTGGCGCGCATCCCTCGACCAGCGCGATCGCGCAGCAGCCCGACCACCTGTCGGCCTACGCGCTCATCGTCGAAGACGGCACCAAGCTCGCACGACAGATCCGTCGCGGGGAGGTCGCCGAGCCCGATGACGACCTGGCCGCCGACATGTACGAGCTGGCCGACGAGCTGCTCGCTGCCGCGGGCTACGAGTGGTACGAGGTGAGCAACTGGGCGAAGACGCCGACACCGGCGTACAACGTGCTCGACGGCGCCGAGCACCGCTCCCGCCACAATCTCGCCTACTGGCAGGGTCACGACTGGTGGGGCGTGGGTCCCGGCGCGCACAGCCATGTCGGCGGGGTTCGCTGGTGGAACGTCAAGCATCCCGCCGCCTACGCCGACCGCATCGCGGCAGGCCTGTCGCCCGCGGCCGGGCGCGAGACGCTGGACGCTGAGACCCGGCGCGTGGAGCGCGTGCTGCTGGCGACGCGCATCCGTGACGGCCTGCGATATGGCCGAGCTCGACGCCATCCGGTCGCACTGCCGTCGCCGGCCTGATCGCCGACGAGCTGGTCGAGCCCGCCGCCGCCCTGCGCGGCACCATCCGCCTCACCCTGCGCGGCCGGCTGCTCGCCGACGCCGTCGTCCGCCGCCTGCTCGACGAGTAGCTACACCTTCACAAAGCGGATCGCGATCGGGTAACGGTAAAAGTTGCCCTTGTTGGCGGCGACCGCGGCGATGATGCCGAACACGAGACGCACAATGTTGCTGACGAGGATCAGCGCGTATCCGACGAAGAACAGTGCGAGTCCAGGAGGTGGCCCCGAGGTGGCCGGGCCGATCGTTGCGAACGTGCTAAACGCGAACCCGAACCCGACCGCATCCACCAGCAGCAGAGTCAGCTGGAAATTCCACTCGGTCACGGTGTGCGCTCGCACGAAGGGCCCGCGGTCCTTGAAGAGCAGGTACAGCACGAGCGCCGAGACGAATCCCGCGAACAAGGCGAGCACGTGCGTGAGGATGCTCCACGTGCGCTCCTCGGACGGGCTCAGCGGCGCCTGGTTGGCCGCGTTGACCGCGTACGGGTTGGCCGGCGGCGTTGGCGGCGTCGGCGGCGGCGGCGCGTCGGTCACTTGATGAACTCGATCGACAGCGGGTACTTGTAGAGCTGCCCGTTGCTGGCCGCCACGGCGGCCATGATGCAGAAGACGAGGTCGAGCACGCCCACGGCGATCAGCACGAAGATGCCGATGACGATGATCGACAGGATCGACCCGGCGGCGAGGGCGATCAGTACCGTGATGTGGAAGTTCAGGGCTACGCGGGTGTGCTCTCGGATGAACGCACCGCGGTCCTTCAGCACGAGGTAGCCGATCAGCGACGGCAGGATGCCGAAAAAGATACCGCCGGCGTGGATGAGCGTGGCCCAGAGCCGCTGGTCGCTCGGGCTGAGCGGGGGCGGCGGTGCGTACGCGTACGGCGTCGGTGGTGGTGGCGGAGGCGGAGGTGTTTCGGACATGCTGCTCGACAATCTCCTTGTTTCGGGCTCCTTGTTTCGGGCTCCGTGTTTCGTGCCCACATCCATAAAAACCGAAAGGACCGGGAAACCCCGGCCCTTTCGGTTCAGCGCGGAACGCGCGCTACTTGATGAGGCGCAAGGCGAACGGGTAGCGGTACGAGCCGCCGCCGTTGACCTTGATGCCACCCAGGATCGAGAAGATCGCGTTGACGATCCACCAGAGCAGCGGCAGGAAGCCGATGAAGCACGGCAACCCCGTAGGCCGGGGTGAGGAACAGAGCCGCGGTCAGGATGGCCGACAGGATCCAGAGGATGACCTCGCCGATGAGGAACGTGATCTGCCAGTTCAGGGCTTCCTTGGACTCGACGCGCACCTTGGGGCCGCGGTCGCTTGAGAATCAGGAAGATGAGCAGCGAAGGAAGGATGTAGAGCAAGCCACCGAAGTGCGCGAGCGACGCCCAAAGCTTGTCGTCCGACTCCGAGAGCGGCTGAGCGGGCTGCGGCTGCAGCGGCCGGCGCGGGGGTTGGGTCAGTCATTATGTGTTGCCTTTCGATGTTCGGGAACAGGATTTCCCGAGGGTTATCAGGAAGAGCATGGCCTTGCGCTGCGTGATCGCTTGTCCCCGTTAAAGGGGGCGCGCGCAAGCACAGACACAAGCTAGCGCCCCGCCACCCCTGCGTGCAACGGGAAACGCGCGGTATTTCAAGATAGAATTGGCAGTCACAGTAGAGGCGAGTGCTAAGCGTAGGGAGGCTGTCGAATGGTTTCTGGCCGCAGTCTCGACGTGCTCCGAGTCATCGTGCAGGACTATGTCGCGTCCCGCGAGCCGGTCGGCTCGAAGTCGATCGTCGAACGGCACTCGTTCGGCGTGTCGGCCGCCACGATTCGCAACGACATGGCCCTCCTCGAAGAAGAGGAGCTGATCGTCGCGCCGCACACCTCGTCGGGCCGGGTTCCCACCGACAAGGGCTACCGGATGTTCGTCGACCACCTCGCCGACCTGCGGCCGCTGACATCCGCGCAGCGCCAGGCCATCGACCAGTTTCTCGGCGCATCCGTCGACCTCGATGACGTGCTCGCCCGCACCGTGCGCCTGCTCTCGCAGCTCACTCACCAGGTCGCGCTCGTGCAGTACCCGCTGCTGTCGAAGTCGCGAGTACGGCACATCGAGCTCGTGCCGCTGTCGACCTCGCGCATCATGAGCGTGCTCATCACCGACACCGGCCGCGTCGAGCAGCGCATCGTGGATGTGCCGGCACCGATCGACGACGTCTTTCTCGCCGAGGTGCGCGCTCGCCTCAACACGGCGCTCGGCGGGCTCGGCCTCGCCGAGGCGACCGACGTGCTCGCCAGGTTCGCCGACGCAGTTCGAGCCCGCCCGGCATCCGCTGGTGCGCACCCTCACCTCGAGCCTGGTCGAACAGATCGGGGCCAACCGCCAGGACAAGCTCGTGCATGGCCGGCACAGCGAACCTGGTGCGCACCGAGGAAGACTTCTCCGGAAGCATCTTCCCGGTGCTCGAGGCCATCGAGGAGCAGGTGACACTGCTGCGGCTCTTCGGCGAGATGGCGGCCGACCAGAACGGCCGAACTCCCAGACGGCGTCGCGGCCAGCATCGGCCGCGAGAACGCCGAATTCGGGCTCGGCGAGATTTCGATCCTGACGAGCGGCTACGGCGCATCCGACGGATCGATTGCACGACTCGGAGTGCTGGGACCACTCCGAATGGACTATTCGAACAACATGGCGGCGGTGCGCGCAGTAGCGCGCTACCTCACCAGGTTGCTCGGCGAAGATTAAGCAGGGAAGAACCAAGTGGCAGACCATTACGAAGTGCTCGGCGTCGATCGCAACGCGAGCGCCGACGACATCAAGCGCGCCTACCGCAAGCTGGCACGCGAACTGCACCCCGACGTCAACCCGAGCGCGGATGCATCCGACCAGTTCAAGCTCGTCACGCACGCCTACGACGTGCTCAGCGACCCGCAGCAGCGCCAGCAGTACGACCTCGGCGGCCAGGGTGCGTTCGGCGCGGGCGCGGGCGGCTTCGGCGGGTTCGGCGACATCTTCGAGACCTTCTTCGGCGCAGCGGCGGCGGTGGCGGCGGCAACCAGCGCGGACCGCGATCGCGCAAGGAGCGCGGGCAGGATGCCCTGCTGCGCGTCGAGCTCGACCTCGACGAGGTCATCTTCGGCAGCAAGCGCGACCTCGAGATCCAGACGGCGGTGCTGTGCGAGACCTGCGAGGGCAGCTGCTGCGCGCCGGGCACCTCGCCGCAGACCTGCGACATCTGCGACGGGTCCGGCTCGATCCAGCGCACGGTTCGCAGCCTGCTCGGCAACGTGATGACCTCGAGCCCCTGCGGCACCTGCCGCGGCTACGGCACGGTCATCCCGAACCCGTGCCCCACCTGCCAGGGCCAGGGCCGCGTTCGCGCCACGCCGCACGGCCAAGATCGAGATCCCCGCCGGCGTCGACACCGGCCTGCGCATCCAGCTTCCCGGCCAGGGCGAGATCGGCCCGGCCGGCGGTCCGGCGGGCGACCTGTTCCTCGAGATCAAGGTCAAGCACCACGACATCTTCAGCCGCAACGGCGACGACCTGCTCGCGACCCTCGAGGTGCAGATGACGGATGCCATCCTCGGCACCGTCACAACGGTGCAAGGGCCTCGACGGCGACGTGCGCGTCGAGATCAAGCCGGGCATCCAGAGCGCCGAGGTCATCACGATCAAAGACCGCGGAATCACGCACCTGCGCGGCAGCGGACGCGGCGACCTCAAGATCGGCGTGCAGGTGGTCACGCCGACGCGTCTCGGCGCCGCCGAGCAGTCGCTCATCAAGGAGTTCGCGTCGTCACGCAAGTCGGTGGCGCCGCACCTCGCCCAGTTCCAGCAGGGCCTGTTCGCCAAGCTGCGCGACCGCTTCCTCAACGTCTAGCGTCTGCTGCGCTGGCGTCTCAGCGTCTAGCATCAGCCCCACTGTCGGAAATTCAGGCAATCGGTTCTCGCCCGAAACGTCCTGCCGCGTGGCCGCCCGCGCGTGACGTTTTCGCCCGCACCGGTCGCCTGAATTTTCGACACGGGGACGGGGTGCCATGCTTGCTGGGTGGCCAACCAGTACCTGAGTGAAGAGCTGGGCGAGCCCGCCGTGGGCCAGGAGGCCGTCGTCGTCGGGCCCGAGGCGCGTCACGCGGTGACGGTCAGTCGGCTCGCGGTCGGAGAAACGGTGCGGGTCGGCAACGGTGCGGGCCTCGTGGCCAGCGGTATCGTCACCGCCGTCGGCCCCAGCGAGTTCCGCTTCGACGTGGATGCCGTGGCCGAGACCCCGCGTCCGTCGCCCGCGATCTGGCTCGCCCAGGCCCTCGCCAAGGGCGACCGCGACGAACTCGCGATCCAGGCGGCCACCGAACTGGGTGTCGACGGCGTGGTTCCGTGGACAGCCGCTCGCAGCATCTCCCGGTGGGAAGGCGCGAAGGTCGCGAAAGGCCAGGACCGATGGTCGGCCGTGGTGCGCGAGGCGACCAAACAGTCGGCACGCGCATGGCTGCCGGAGGTCGCGCCCCTGGTCAGCACCAGGCAGCTGGCTGCGCTGGGCGAGTCGACGATGCTCGTCGTGCTCGACCCGCTGGCCGGGCAGGGTTTGACCGCGATCCAGACGGATGACCGCGACATCGTGCTGGTGGTCGGCCCCGAGGGCGGCATCGCACCCGCCGAGTTCGACCTGCTGTTCGCGGCCGGGGCGGTCGGCGCGCGGCTCGGCGACGGCATCCTGCGCACGAGCACCGCGGGGCCCGCCGCGATCGCTGTGCTGAGCGCGAAACTCGGGCGTTGGTGAGCTGCAGCCGTTACGCTTGAGTGGTGTCCACGACCGAGCCCACCGTCTTCGAGCTCATTGTCGCGCGCACGATTCCGGCGCAGATCGTGTTCGAGAACGAGCGCATCATCGCGTTCAAAGACATCGCTCCGAAGGCTCCCGTGCACCTGCTCGTGGTGCCGAAGACGTCGGAGTACCGCAACGTCGCCGAGCTGGCGGAGGGCGATGCCCTGCCTGCTCGCCGAGATCGTGACGACGGCTGCCGACCTCGCCGCCGAGCACTCGAACGGCGAGTACCGGCTCATCTTCAATAGCGGCGAGGGCGCGGGCCAGACAGTCTTCCACGTGCATGCTCACGTGCTCAGCGGTTCGTTCGACGAGAGTTCTCTTGGCTTCGAGTAGCGCCTGACGACGAGCTGGAGACGGCGCAGCTCACGGTCGACGGACTGGCGATGGTTCGCCTGCTCGGTCCGCAGGATCGCCTGCTGAAAACCATCGAGCGCCAGCACCCTCGGGTGTCAGGTGCTCGTGCGCGGAAATGAAATCACGCTGACCGGCCGGTCGGCAGAGGTAGAGGCGGCACGCCGCCTGGTTGAGGAGCTGATCCAGCTGGTACGAAATGGAGCCGATCTGGGGGCGAGCGACGTGACGATCGTTCGGCGCGCATCCTCGAGTCGAATGCGGGGAGCCCGGCCGAGCTGCTGAGCCAGGCGATCCTGACGAGCCGGGGCAAGAGCATCCGCCCGAAGACGCTCGGCCAGAAGGACTACGTCGACGCGATCGACCAGAACACGATCGTGTTCGGCATCGGCCCGGCCGGTACGGGCAAGACCTACCTCGCGATGGCGAAGGCCGTGCAGGCGCTGCAGCGCAAGGAGGTCGAGCGCATCATCCTGACGCGCCCGGCCGTCGAGGCGGGCGAGCGGCTCGGGTTCCTGCCCGGCACCCTCACCGACAAGATCGACCCGTACCTGCGTCCGCTCTACGACGCGCTCAACGAGATGATGGATCCCGAGATCGTGCCCAAGCTGCTGGCGGCCGGCACCGTCGAGGTCGCACCGCTCGCCTACATGCGCGGCCGCACCCTCAACAACGCGTTCATCGTGCTCGATGAGGCGCAGAACACCACCCCCGAGCAGATGAAGATGTTCCTGACCCGGCTCGGGCTTCGGCTCGAAGATGGTCGTCACCGGCGACGTCACCCAGGTCGACCTTCCCGCCGGTGCGAGTGGCCTGCAGCTGGTCACCCGGGTGCTCAACGAGATCGACGACATCTACTTCGCCCGACTCACCAGCGCCGACGTCGTGCGGCATTCGCTCGTCGGCCAGATCGTGGATGCCTACACGAAGTACGACGCCGAGCGGCAGGCCGCGAGGTTCGAACGCGAGCAGGGCGGTGCGCAGTCCGGCAATCCGGATGGCGCGAATCGCGCCGAGCGTCGCGGCCAGCGCCCGCAGGACCACCAGCCGCCGCTCGCGCCCCGACCGACGGTGGGGCCGCTGATGTCGATCGAGGTCAACAACGAGTCCGGCGATCGAGGTCGATGAGTCGGTGCTGCAGCGGCTCGTCACCTACAACCTCGACCAGCTGCACGTGCATCCGGATGCCGAACTCGCCATCCTGCTCGTCGACGAGTCGGCCATGGAGCAGCTGCACGTGCAGTGGATGGACGAGCCGGGCCCCACCGATGTGCTGAGTTTTCCCATGGACGAGCTGCGCCCCGGCACCGAGGACCAGCCGACCCCGGCCGGCCTGCTCGGCGACCTCGTGCTCTGCCCGCAGGTCGCGATCGCCCAGGCCGAGGCCGCCGGCCACAGTCCGATCGAGGAGATGCAGCTGCTCACGACTCACGGCCTGCTGCACCTGCTCGGCTTCGACCACGCCGAACCCGAGGAGGAGAAGGAGATGTTCGCGCTCCAGCGCGACCTCCTCGATCGGCTTCGCGATGAGCGAGCGAAAGCGCTAGGTCGCGACCCCATGATCGCGATCTTCGTTCTGGCGGCCGTCGTGCTCGTGATCTTCGGCGGCCTGCTCGCCGCATCCGATTCGGCGCTGACGGTGCTGAGTCGCACCGACCTCGTCGACCTCGCCGCGCACAGCCGCTCGCGGCGCTCGCTGCTCGCGATCGCCGGCGACATGGGCGCGCACGTCAACGCGCTCAACTTCATGCGGGTCGTCTCGGAGACGACCGCCGCGGTGCTCGTCTCGCTCGCGTTCGCCTACTCGTTCAAGGACTGGTGGTGGGCGCTGCTCGCCAGCGCGCTCATCATGACGGCGGTGTCGTTCGTGCTGGTCGGCTCGAGCCCGCGCAGCGTCGGCCGGGCGCACTCCGCACGGCGTCATGCGGTTCTCGGCTCCGATCATCCGCACGATCCGGGTCATCCTCGGGCCGATCGCCAACGCGCTCGTCGCGATCGGCAACCGCGTCACGCCCGGGCCGCCCCAAGAATGCGACCTTCTCGAGCGAGGAGCAGCTGCTCAGCATGGTCGATGAGGCGACCGAGCTCGAGGTGCTCGACAAGGACGACCAGGAGCTCATCCACTCGGTCTTCGAGTTCAACGACACCGTCGTGCGCGAGGTCATGGTGCCGCGCACCGACATGGTCACGGTCGACGCGGACGACACGGCTCGACACCGCCATGGGCCTGTTCCTCAGCCGTGGCGTCTCGCGGATGCCGGTGCTCGGCGAGGACGTCGACGAGGTCGTCGGCATCCTCTACCTGCGCGATGTCGCGCGGCTCGAGTTCGAGCAGAGCAAGGGCCGCGCGAAGGAGACCGCGGGCGAGCCTCGCCCGCAAGGCGCTCTTCGTGCCGGAGTCGAAGAAGGCGGATGACACGCTGCGCCTGATGCAGGCCGAGTCGAACCACCTCGCAATGGTGGTCGACGAGTACGGCGGCATCGCCGGGCTGGTCACGCTCGAGGACCTCATCGAGGAGCTCGTCGGCGACATCTCCGACGAGTACGACCGCGAGGTGCCCGATTCCGAAGACCTCGGCGACGGCCGGTTCCGGGTCGCGGCGCGGATGCCCATCGACGAACTCGGCGACCTGTTCGGCATCGAGCTCGAGGATGACGATGTCGACTCGGTCGGCGGCCTGCTCACCAAGGCGGTCGGCCGGCTTCCGCTCGCCGGGTCGACGCGGCGAGATCTCCGGCCTCATCCTCACCGCCGAGCGCACCGAGGGCCGCCGCAAGCGGATCAGCACGGTGCTCGTCGAGCGCGACCAGTCCCTCGATCGACGCGCAGGCGGCGTTCGCGGAGGACAATGAGCGAGCCGGTCGACACACGCGTCGACCCCACGCCGAAGAAGCCGAGCCAAAAAATGACCGACGAACCCGACCCGTTCCGTGCCGGCTTCGTGAGCTTCGTCGGGTCGCCCCAACGTCGGCAAGTCGACGCTGACCAACGCGCTGGTCGGCGAGAAGGTCGCGATCACGTCATCCAAGCCGCAGACGACGCGCCGCGCCATCCGCGGCATCGTGCACCAGCCGACCGGCCAGCTCATCATCGTCGACACCCCGGGAATGCACCGCCCGCGCACGCTGCTGGGCGAGCGGCTCAACACGATCGTGCAGGACACGCTCGCCGAGGTCGACGTCATCGGCCTGTGCGTGCCCGCGAACGAGAAGATCGGCCCCGGCGACAAGTACATCAACGAGCAGCTCGACCGGTTTCCGCGTGCGAAGAAGGTCGCCATCGTCACCAAGGTCGATGCGACGTCCCGTCCCGCGGTCGCCGAGCAGCTGCAGGCGGTCAGCGAGCTGCGCGAGTGGGACGCGATCATCCCGATCTCGTCGCTCACGGACATCCAGCTCGATGTTCTCGCGCGCGAACTCATCGCGCTGCATGCCCGAGTCGCAGCCGCTGTACCCGAGCGATGCGGTGACCGACGAGGGCCTCGAGGCGCGCATCGCCGAGCTCATCCGCGAGGCCGTGCTCGAGGGCGTCGAGGACGAGCTGCCGCACTCGATCGCGGTCACGATCGACGATATGAGTGAGCGCGAGGACCGGGACATGCTCGACATCTACGCGAACCTGTTCGTCGAGCGCGACAGCCAGAAGGGCATCATCATCGGCCACAAGGGCGAGCGGCTGCGGATGTCGGCGCCCGCGCGCGCGCCGAGATCGAGGCGCTCGTCGGCAAGCAGGTGTTCCTTTCGCTGCGGGTCAAGGTGGCCAAGGACTGGCAGCGCGACGCCAAGCAGCTCGGTCGCCTCGGCTTCTAGCCAGGGCAGCGTGTCGGCTCGCCGCTACATCGGCAGGATGATTTCAGTCCGGATTTCGATCGACTCGCCGGCGCCGCGACCTCTAGCGTTGAGGCATGTTCAACCCGGCTGACGCGCGGCCAGGCCGTGATCGACGTCGGTATCGCGCTCGTCTTCTTCCTGGCCTGCCTCGTGCCGCTCGAGCGCGCCGACCAGGTGGGCGAAGTCCTGACGGTCGCCGCGCTGGCGGTTGCTCTCGGTTTCCGCCGCTTTTCGCCGAGGGTCGCCCTCGCTGTCGCCTGGCTCGCGGCCGTCTGGCAGATGTACTTCGTGCACATCGGTGCCGATCGTGCCAGACCTCGCCATCCTCGGCGATCCTGTATGCCAACGCACGGTACGCCGACCGGGTGACACGCTGGTTCGGCTTCGCCTCGATCTTTGTCGGCGCGGTTCTCGGCGGGATCTACCTCGAGTGGGGTAACGAGAATCCGACCATCGGCGTGAGTCTCGGGTACGGTGTCGCTTGTGGCCGCTGCTGCCACCCTGGTCAAGCTTGCCTTCAACCTCGGTCTGCTGGTCGGCCTGCTCGGGTCTGCCGTGGACGGCCGGAACCCTCATCCGCACTCGGCTCGCCGCGCGCGCCAGTCGGGTCGCCGAGCAGGCGGCGCAGCTCGAGGCCGAGGCCGCCGAACAGGACGTCATCGTCGAGCAGGAGCGCAACCGCATCGCGCGCGACATGCACGACGTGGTCGCGCACTCGCTCGCCGTCGTGATCGCGCAGGCGGACGGCGCCCGCTACGCCAAGGAGAACGACCCGGATGCGGTGGATGGCGCGCTCAGCGCCATCTCGTCCACGGCGCGCGAGGCGCTCGCCGACGTTCGCCTGCTGCTCGGCCAGCTGCGGCATCCGCAGACCGAGGGACCGCAGCCGGCGCTCGCCGACCTCGGCCGGCTGCTCGACCAGCTGCGCGCATCCGGGCTCACGGTCGCGTTCACGACGAAGGGCGCAGCCGCTGCAGCTCGGCACCGGCCAGCAGCTCGCGGTCTACCGGATCGTGCAGGAGGCGCTCACCAATGCGCTTCGGCACGGCGACGTTCACGCAGGAGGTCACGGTGCGATTCGAATGGATGGCGGACGAGCTGCAGATCACGATCACGAGCGCGGTGACGACGTCGCCCGGCGACGGCCGAGCTGCGGGTCGGCCACGGTCTCGCCGGCATGAAGGAGCGCGCGGCACTCGTCGGGCGGTACGCCTCGACGCACCGACGGTGGACGATCGCACCTTCGTGTCGTCGCCGACGCATCCCGGCCTACGCGCGGCGGTGCGCGCGTGAGCGCCGCGATCAAGGTCGCGCTCGTCGACGACCAGGCGCTGTTCCGCACCGGCATCCGCATGCTCGTCTCGCTCCCAGCCCGACCTCAGGTTCGTCGGAGAGGCGGCCAACGGCGTCGAGGGCATCGCGCTCGCGGCCTCCGCCAGGCCCGACGTCATCCTCATGGACATCCGGATGCCCGTCATGGACGGCATCCAGTCGACCGAGGCCATCCTGCGCGAGCGGATGACGCGCGGTGGAGCGCGCGCCCCGCATCATCGTGCTGACCACGTTCGACCTCGACGAGGCGGCGACGCGGGCCATCCGCGGCGGAGCGAGCGGTTTCCTGCTCAAGGACGCCGACCCCGAGTTCCTGCTCGCGGCCATCCGCACCGTGCACGCCGGCACCTCGGTCATCGCCGCCGCCGCCACCCGCGAGCTGTTCCAGCACTTCGACTCGCAGGCCGCCACCAGGATCGCGCCGCCCGAATTCGTCGTCGCTGACCTCGCGCGAGCACGACATCTTCCTGCTCGCCGCGCGCGGCCTGAGCAACTCCGAGATCGCGCGGGGCGAGTTCCTCAGCGAGGCGACCGTGAAGACGCACATCAGCCGCATCCTGTCGAAACTGGGGCTGCGCGACCGCGTGCAGCTCGTCGTCTTCGCGTTCGAGAACGGCCTCGTCGACTGACGATCATCCTCTCGGCGGACGCGGTCGCACCTGTGCGGCTGACTCGCCACACCCGCCGTCTGTCTCTAGCCTCGAGGCATGCAGACCGACGCCACCTCCGCCACACACGATCGCTACGCCGCGCGCGTCGAGAACCTCAGCAAGTCGTACGGCACCGACAGCGAACCGGGTGCAGGCGCTGCGCGGGGTCAGCCTCGGCATCGAGCGCGGGCGCTTCATGGCGATCATGGGGCCGAGCGGGTCGGGCAAGTCGACCCTCATGCACGTTCTCGCCGGGCTCGACACCGCGACTTCCGGTCGAGTCTGGCTCGGCGAGACCGAGATCACGGGTCTCGACGACACCGCCCTCACGCTGCTTCGCCGTCGGCGGGTCGGGCTTCGTCTTCCAGTCGTACAACCTGGTGCCGACGCTGGATGTGGAGGGCAACATCCTGCTTCCGTTCGAGCTTGACGGCCGGCGACCCAACGAAGACGAGCGGGCCTGGATCTTCCGGCTGGTGCAGTCTCTCGGGCTGCAGTCGACGGCTTCGGCACCGCCCGCACGAGCTCTCGGGCGGACAGCAGCAGCGCGTCGCGATCGCACGAGCCCTGGCGACCCGTCCCGATCTCGTGCTCGCGGATGAACCCACCGGCAACCTCGATTCGCGAACGGGCCGGGAGGTGCTGTCACTGCTCGCCGCCGCGAGCTCCGACTACGGGCAGACGATCGCGATGGTCACCCACGATCCGATCGCGGCCAGTTTCGCCGACCGGATCGTCTTCCTGGCGGACGGCGTGGTCACGGCCGATCGCGGCAGGTCGAGCGCGGAAGAGATCAGCACCTACATGCTGGGAATGGAGTCGCACTCGTGAATCGCTTCCGGTTCCGCGAGCACGCCGCGAGCATCCTCGTCGCTGCCCTCAGTTCGACGTTCGGCGTGGCGCTGCTGCTCGTGACCGATGATCTGGCCACCTATCTTCAGCATTCCCCGGCGGGCGGGCACGCGTCCGTGCAGGCCGTGCTCAGGTTCATCGCACTGGTGTTCATCGCCATCGCTCTCTATACGGCCGCCGTCATCACGTCCAACACCTTCGCCACCATCATCGCCGGGCGAACCCGCACGATCGCGCTGCTGCGACTGCTGGGTGCGACCGCCCGCAGTCAGCGACGGGCGGTCGCGCGCGAGGGCCTGATCGTCGGCGTGATCGGCGCCCTGGTCGGGCTGGCCGCCGGTGTCGGGATGAACGCTGCTCGTGATCGCCGTTGCGACCGCGACGCACTTCGTGCCCACGCTTCCCTTCGCCTACTTCTCCCCGATCGAGGTGCTTCCGCCGGTCGCGGTGGCGCTCACGACGTGGCTGGCATCCTGGATCGGTTCGCGACGTGTGCTCGTCGTGTCGCCCGTGCAGGCGACCGGCGCAGCGCAGGAGCGCGCCGCGGAGGAGGTCGCGGCACGAACCGGCCGCAACGTCGGGGCGGCGCTGCTGTTCGTCGGCGGCATCGCTCTGCTCGCCCTGGGCGTGTGGATCGGCCAGGCCATGCCCGCGGGGGTGCTCGTCGCCGTCGTCGGGGGAATGATCTCGTTCACCGGGGTGGTGCTCGGGGCCGAAGCCGTCATGCCGCGCGCTCTTCGGGTGGTCGGTCGCCTGTTCGGCTCGAGCGCACCGGCCCGACTCGCCGCGAAAAACGCCCTGCGGTACCCCGAGCGCAGCACTCGCACCACGATCGGCATCGTCATCGGCGTCACCCTGGTGACGATGTTCTCGGTGGCGGTGCAGACCTTCCTGGTGATGGCGGACGCGATTCGGCGTTCCGAGCCGCAGTCGTACCAGTCGACCGGCCAGATCCTGACCGTGCTCGCCGTGATCTTCGGCGTCATCAGTGGCTTCAGCGCACTGCTCGCGGCGATCGGGATGGTCAACAACCTGTCGCTGAGCGTGCTGCAGCGCATCCGCGAACTGGGCCTGCTGCGAGCCCTCGGGTTCACCGGTCGCCAGGTGCGCACCATGATTCTCGCCGAGAGTGCGCAGCTCACCCTGACGGCCGTGCTCGTCGGACTGCTGCTCGGCACGGCTGTACGGGTGGGCCGGAGCGGAGGCCGTGCTCGGGTCGGCCCGGGGAGCTCCGGGCATCATCTGGCCCGCGTTTCCACCCATCCTCCTGGCCATCATCGCGATCGCGGCCGCAGCGCTGACCTGTGCTCGCGTCGGTCGCGCCGAGTCGACGCGCGACACGCGTGACGCCCGTCGACGCGCTTGCCGTGGAGTAAGCCGCGGGCGTCACGCGGTGCATCCGGATACTCCCCGGGGACGAGGCGGCCGCTCGGGCCCCCGCCCTAGAGTTGACGGGTGAGAATCGGACTGCTCGGGGGCCTGCGGGTCGAGCACGACGGTCGCGCCATCTCCGTCACCGGAACCATGCAGCTCGCCGTGCTGTTTCGCCTCGCCGTCGACGCCGGAGCGGCCGTCAGCTACCGCGCGATCTCCGAAGACATCTGGGCCATGGATGCGCCCGAGAACACGAAGGGCGCGCTGCAGTCGATCGTCTCGAGACTGCGATCCCAGCTGCCGCCGCACTCGATCGAATCGACCGCCGGCGGGTACCGGTTGCTCGTCGCGCGCTCAGACGTGGACGCACTCGAATTCACCGACCTCGTCGCGCGCGGCCGAAACGAGCCCCGATCCCGCGGTCGAGGCATCCGAGGCACTCGCCCTGTGGCGCGGCGAGCCGTGGATTCCGTCGCGACAACTTCGACTGGTTCGTTCGCGACCTCGGCCACCGATCGATGCGCGCGCCATCCAGCTCGGCGGCCGTTGCAGCGAGCCGGCGCGAAGACCCCGGCCTGCCCGCCCAGCTGACCAGCCTCGATCGGGCGAGAAGCCGAACTCGGATGATCGCCGACCAGCTCGCGCCAACCGCCTGGTGACCATCATCGGCACGGGCGGCGCCGGCAAGACCCGACTCGCGCTCGAGGCCGCATCGACGCGCCGAAACTCGATCCTGGTCGAGCTCGCGCCGGTCGGCCCGAGCGAGGTCGCGAGCGCGGTGCTCACGGCGACCGGGCGCGAGATTCGGATGGCCGAAGGCAGCCTCGAGCCAGCCAGCAGTCGAGATCGCGTCGTCGAGGCGCTGGCCGGCCGCGACGTGCTGATAGTGCTCGACAACTGCGAACACGTCATCGACTCGGCCGCCGCCATCGCCCAGGACCTTCTGTCGGCCCTGCCACGGCTGCGCATCCTGGCGACCAGCCGTGAGCCGCTCGGCGTTCCCGGCGAGGCATTCGTGGGGCTCGGTTCACTGCCGCATCCAACGGATGCGGAGATCGGCTCCAAGACCAGCAGCGAACTGCTGGCATTCGCCGCGCTCGAACTGTTCTGCCAGCGAGCCTCATCCGCACGCGGAGCCGCACTGGGCGACGACGAAGTCGCAGGTGCAGCGCGCATCTGTGCACGCCTCGACGGACTGCCGCTCGCCATCGAGCTGGCCGCGGCCAAGCTGCGCACAATGAGCGTCGACGAAGTGCTCGAGGGGCTCGACGATCGCTTCACGCTGCTCACGGGCGGCTATCGCACTGCGCTTCCGCGGCACCAGACGCTGAGAGCGATGATCGACTGGAGTTGGAGCCTGCTCTCCGAGAGCGAGCGCTCGGCCCTCCTGCACTTCGCCGTGTTTCCCGCCGGGCTCGCGGCCGGCGAGACCCGCGCGTTTGCGGCGGAGATCGGCATCGCCGACGCCGGCGTCTTCGACTCACTGGTCGACCGGTCGCTGCTGCAGCGCAGCCGCGGTCGATTCCGCGCCCTCGAAACGGTGCGCGAGTACGGCATCGATCGGCTCTCCGCGGGGGGCGACCTCGCCGAGGCGCTCGTCACGCAGGCGCGGTTCATGGCGCGGCGCGCCCGCGAGAGGGATAGCGCGCTGCGCGGCGCCCACATCGTCGACGCCATCGCCTGGTTCGACGCCGAAGAAGACAACCTCTCGAGCGCGCTGCGCTACAGCACCGGCGCCCCGCTTCCCGACCTCGCCGTCAGCCTCGTCGTCTCCTGCACGTGGTACTGGATCATCCGCGATCGCAACGACGAGGCGCAGGGCTGGTTGCGACTCGTCGCCCCGCTCGCCGGGCGCGCCGACGGGGTCGAGGCGCGCCTGCTCGACCTGCTGGGCACCTCCATGCCGCTCTTCGCCCCCGGCGATGAACGGCAGCCCGACCCCATGTCCGGCCAACTGAGCGACGAGCTGACAACCCTCCTCGGGTCGCTCCGGGCAGCTGGAGGTACCGGCGGGCAGCCACGACCTCGTGCAGCTCGTGCTTCCCCTCGTCGACGCCTTCACCGACGCGCGTCGGGCGACCGCGAGTGGATGTCGGCGATCCGTATCCCGGAGACCGCTCGAGGTACGACCTCGACCCCTGGCCGACCGCGCTGCTGCACCTCGCGCGCGCAGGGATCGCCCAGAACCGCGGCGCGATTGCAGAGCTCGGCGAGGAGGCGCGCCGCGCGCTGCAGGCGTTCGGCGAGATCGGCGACGTGTGGGGAATCGCGCTCTCCGAGCAGATGCGATCGCTCTGGCTCGCCGCGAACGGGCGGCTGCAGGAGGCGCTCGAACTCAGCGACTCATCCACCGAGCACATGCGCGACATCACCCGCCAGCTGGGACCTCGCCCAGCAGCAGGGACTCGCCGTGCAGATGCTCGTGCGCCTGGGTCGACTGCCCGAGGCCATCGCCCGAGTGCAGAGCCATGCTCGACGAGGCCGAGGAGGGCGGCAACGGTCGCTCGATCCTGCAGGCCAACATCACGGCCGCGGAGCTCGACGTGCAGCTCGGCAACGTCGAGTCGGCGACATCCCGACTGCTCGCGATCGAGTCCACACGCGACAGCTGGCAGCGCGAGCCCGGCCAGGTCACGGCCGCGGTCGAATCGCTGCGCGGGTCGATCGAGATGCTGCGAGGCGACCTGGATGCCGCCGAGCAGCACCTTCGACTCGCCGCCGACGCGGCCGTGCGCAGCCGTGACCAGCCCATCATCGGCACCGTAGCGATTGCGGTCGGGAGCTACCTGCTCGCCCGCGGCGACATCGCCCTGGCGGTGAAGGCGGTGGACTTCGCGACCGCCATGATCGGCGCATTCGACGCCACGAACCCGCAGGTGATCGCCATCGTCGAAGCCGCCCACGCGACAGGGATCGGGCGCCCCGGCACCGAAGTGCCGGAGCGCCCGATCCCGATGGCCGTCAGCTCGAGGATCTGCTGCGGGCGCTAGATCTTGCGGCGGTAGGCCCACGTCGCGAGCGGGAAGAAGACCCCCACCAGCACGACGCAGCTGGCGAGCACCCAGAGCATCTGGCCCGTCGTGGTGTCGCCGGCGACATCCGTCGACCCCGGTGAGCAGACCGCGCATCGACTCGATGACGTGCGTGACCGGGTTGATCGCCACCCAGCCCTGGAGCCAGCGTCGGGCAGTGTCGATGCCGGAACGAACGTCGACGATCCGAACGTGAGCGGGAACACGATCAGGAACGACAGTCCCTGCACCGCGCCCGAGCTGCGGGCGAGCATCCCGATCAGCACCGAGACCCAGCACAGGCTCACCGCGAACGCGATGATCACGATGATCGCGAGCAGCGACGTGCCACCAGGGCGTGTTGAACTCGAAGCCGATGATGGCGCCGAACACCAGGGTCACCGTGATGGCGATCGAGTGCCGCACGATGTCGCCGAGCACCGCGCCGAACAGCGGCGCGGACCGCGCGATCGGCAGCGACCGGAACCGGTCGAAGATGCCCTTCTGGATGTCGGTGTTGAGGTTCACGCCGATCGTGAGCGACGTGAACATGATCGTCTGCACGATGATGCCGGGAAGCGCGAACTCGACGTACTTGCCCGTCGAGCCCGCGATCGCGCCGCCGAAGATGAAGACGAAGAGCACCGTCATGATGATGGGCTGCACCGTCACGTCGATGAACTGCTCCGGGTTGCGGAACATCTTCGTGACGGTGCGCTTGGCGAGGATGAGTGAGTCGCGGATCATCAGGCTGCCGCCCCGTTCCGTGGCTGTCGTCTTTCTTGGTCTGGCCGGTGAGCGAGTAGAAGACCTCGTCGAGGCTGGGCAGTCGCAGCGAGAGCTCCGCGACCGAGATGTTCTCGGCCGCGAGCGCGCGCGACGACCGTGGTGAGTGCCGACTCGTCGGCAACCGGCACCGAGAGAAGGTCGGGTGCAGGCTGCTCCGGTTCGCGGGTGCCGAACTTCACGAGCAGCTCGCGGACGCGGGGGAGCGAGTCGATCGACGCCGGCGCGCACCTCGAGGGTCTGGCCGCCCGTCTGGCGTTTGAGGCCCTGCGGGGTGTCGTGGGCGATGATCTTGCCGTGGTCGATGACCGTGATCTCGTTGGCGAGGGCATCCGCCTCTTCCAGGTACTGGGTGGTGAGCAGGATGGTGGTGCCCTGCTTGACCAGCACGCGGATCATGTCCCACACGTCGTCGCGCTTGGCCGGGTCGAGGCCCGTGGTCGGCTCGTCGAGGTAGACGACGCGGGGCGTCCGATCAGTGACGCGCTGAGGTCGAGCCGGCGGCGCATGCCACCCGAGTAGGTCTTCGCCAGGCGGCCGGCGGCATCCGTGAGGTCGAATTCCTCGAGCAGTTCCTTCGCGCGGACCCTGGCCTGCGCGGTCGAGAGGTCGAGCAGCTGGCCGATCATGACCAGGTTCTGCATGCCGGTGAGGTCCTCATCCACGCTCGCGAACTGGCCGGTGAGGCCGATCTTGCGGCGGACGGCCCGTGGCCTGGTGCACGACGTCGAGACCGGCGACGGTGGCGGTGCCGCCGTCGGGCTTGAGCAGCGTCGCGAGGATGCGGACCGCGGTGGTCTTGCCGGCGCCGTTCGGGCCGAGAACGCCGAGAACGCGGCCCTCCTCGACGGTCAGGTCGATGCCGTCGAGCGCTTTGGTCTTGCCGAAGTGCTTGATGAGGCCGTGTGCCTCGATTGCAGCAGTCATGGTGTCTCCTTTACGACTGGTTCCCATCCTGTCGCGCTGCGCGCTGTCGCGCCGCTGTCACCCGCTGTCAGCCCCTGCCGCCGTCCTGCTCCCGCCCACCCGGAACCCCCTGTCGAAAATTCAGGCCTCTCGTCCCGCATCCACCCCGCCGGCGCGTAACGGCCCGCAACGCCGCACGGGATGCCTGAATTTCCGACGGGGTGGCAGGACGGTGGTAGCCTGAGCGTGTTCTCCGGTCTGCTCCTTCTTAGCTGCCGCGACGAGTCCTAATTCAGGCCTCCCTCGTCGCGGAGTTTGCCATTGGCTGACCACCTCAGACTTGAAGGAAGAGGACCTGATGAAAAACACGCAGAAGCCGTCGGCGATGCCGACGCACAAGTACCGCCCGTACCACGAGCAGTTCGCCGTCGACCTGCCCGACCGCACCTGGCCGTCCAAGCGCATCACGGCCGCGCCGATGTGGTGCGCGGTCGACCTCCGCGACGGCAACCAGGCGCTCATCGACCCGATGAGCCCCGAGCGCAAGCGCATCATGTTCGACCTGCTCGTGCGCATGGGCTACAAGCAGATCGAGGTCGGCTTCCCGAGCGCGAGCCAGACCGACTTCGACTTCGTGCGCTCGCTCATCGACGACAACCTGATCCCGGATGACGTCACCATCCAGGTGCTGACCCAGGCCCGCGAGGCGCTGATCAACCGCACCTACGAGTCGATCAGGGGCGCCAAGCAGGCGATCGTGCACCTCTACAACTCCACGAGCATCCTGCAGCGGGATGTCGTGTTCCGCACCGACAAGCAGGGCATCATCGACATCGCGCTCGAGGGCGCGCGCCTGTGCAAGGCGGCCGAGAAGCTCGCGCCCGGCACGACGATCTACTACGAGTACTCGCCCGAGAGCTACACCGGCACCGAGCTCGAGTTCGCGCTCGACATCTGCAACCAGGTGCTCGAGGTCTTCGAGCCGACGCCTGAGCGCAAGGTCATCATCAACCTGCCCTCGACCGTCGAGATGGCGACCCCGAACGTCTACGCCGACTCGATCGAGTGGATGTCGCGCAACCTCAACCACCGCGAGAACGTGCTGCTGAGCCTGCATCCGCACAACGACCGCGGCACCGCGGTCGCGGCGGCGGAGCTCGGCTACCAGGCCGGCGCCGACCGCATCGAGGGCTGCCTGTTCGGCAACGGCGAGCGCACCGGCAACGTCGACCTCGTCGCGCTGGGCATCAACCTGTTCACGCAGGGCATCGACCCGCAGATCGACTTCAGCGACCTCGACGCCATCCGTCGCACCGCCGAGTACTGCAACCAGCTCAAGGTGCACGAGCGCAGCCCGTGGGCCGGCGACCTCGTCTACACGGCGTTCAGCGGTTCGCACCAGGACGCCATCAAGAAGGGCTTCGAGGCGATGGCGGCCGACGCCGCGGCCAAGGGTGTCACGGTCGACGAGCTCGAGTGGGCGGTTCCGTACCTGCCCGTCGACCCGAAGGACCTGGGGCGCGGCTACGAAGCCGTCGTCCGGGTCAACTCGCAGTCGGGCAAGGGCGGCGTCGCCTACCTGCTGAAGACCGACCACGCGCTCGACCTGCCGCGCAAGCTGCAGATCGAGTTCAGCGGGGTCGTGCAGGCGAAGACCGACGCCGAGGGCGGCGAGGTCACGAGCGACGAGATCTGGGAGATCTTCAAGGACGAGTACCTGCCCGCGCAAGCAGACACGAAGCCAAGTGGGGCCGCTACGAGCTGCTGTCGACCCGCACCTCCAGCGACATGACCGGGTCGACCAGCCTGACCGTGAAGCTGCGCGTGGGCGACGAGATCGAGGAGACTGCGGCGAGCGGCAACGGCCCGATCGCCGCGTTCCTCGCGGTCATGGTGGAGCACGGGCTGCGATATCGAGCTGTTCGACTACAGCGAGCACACGCTGAGCGCGGGCGGCGACGCGTACGCGGCGTCGTATGTCGAGCTGCGTGTCAACGGCAAGACGATCTGGGGTGTCGGTATCGACGCCGACATCTCGACTGCGTCGCTCAAGGCGGTCGTCTCGGCCGTCAACCGCGCGGTTCGTGCCGAGTCCGACGACCTGGAGCTCGCCGCCGTCTGATCCCGGTCCCGGCCTGGTCGGAAATTCAGGATTGTCGTGCAGCCTCGGGGTGCTCGGCCGTGGCTTTGCGCGAATGAGTAGTTTGCGCGCGACGGGTCGCCTGAATTCTCGACCGGGCCGGATCGATCGAGAGTCATCCGCGAGGGCGACGCGCGATCTCAGGGGCTGAGTGGATACTAAGTAGGTGCCCCTGTACCGTGATGAAGCCGTCGTGCTGCGCACCCACAAGCTGGGTGAAGCCGACCGCATTGTGACGATGCTGAGCAGGCAGCACGGCAAGATCCGAGCTGTCGCGAAGGGCGTGCGTCGCACGGCCTCGAAGTTCGGATCCCGGCTCGAACCGTTCATGGTCGTCGATGTGCAGCTCTACGAGGGCCGCACGCTCGACATCGTCACCCAGGCCGAGTCACTGGGAGCCTACGGCGCCGATATCGCGAGCGACTACGGCAGCTACACGGCCGCGAACGCCATGGTCGAGACGGCCGACAAGATCACGGATGACAGCGGCAGCCTGCAGCAGTACCTCCTGCTCGTGGGCGGGCTGCGTGCGCTGTCGCGGCGCGAGCACGCGCCGGGCCTCATCCTCGATTCGTTCCTGCTGCGTTCGCTGTCGATCGCGGGCTGGGCGCCGAGTTTCGTCGACTGCGCCGTGACGGGCGCTCCGGGCCCGCACTCCGCGTTCGTCGTTCAGCTCGGCGGTGTGGTGGCCGACGCGGTCGCCCCTCCCGGTGCGCCGCGCCTGGATGCCCGGCACCCTCGACCTGCTGGCCGCACTGCTCGTCGGGCGACTGGGCGACGGTCGAGGGTGCCGCCGACCGCGAGCGCGGCCAGGCGAGCGGTGTCGTCGCCGCGTACGCGCAGTTCCACCTCGAGCGCGGGCTGCGCTCGCTTCAGCATGTCGATCGCACGGCCCCCCGGGTCGCCGGGGCCGTCCAGTGAGCCCGGCGCCCAAAACCCACCGCGATGCCGTCGACTTCAAGCCCATCGACTGGACGGGCCTGTACCCGCCCGCGCTGCCTCGAGGCGCCGTGCCCGGCCATGTCGCGATCGTCATGGATGGCAACGGCCGCTGGGCCAACGGCAAGGGCCTGACCCGTATCGAGGGGCACCGCGCGGGCGAGGCGTCACTGCTGGATGTCGTCGCCGGCGCCATCCAGATCGGCGTCAAGCACCTGAGTGTCTACGCCTTCTCGACCGAGAACTGGAAGCGATCGCCCGAGGAGGTGCGCTTTCTCATGGGCTTCAACCGGGATGTGCTGCACCGGCGCCGCGACCAGCTGAACGACTGGGGTGTGCGGGTGCGCTGGGCGGGGCGTCGCCCCCGGCTGTGGGCATCCGTCATCAAGGAGCTGCAGTTCGCCGAGCGGCTCACCGCATCGAACAGCGTGCTCACGCTCACGATGTGCGTCAACTACGGCGGCCGCAACGAGCTCACGGATGCCGATGCGCACGCTGGCCACGGAGGTGGCGGAGGGGCGGCTGAGTCCGTCGGGGATCACCGAGAAGACGATCCAGCGGGCGCTCTACACACCCGACCTGCCCGACGTCGACCTGTTCGTGCGCAGTTCGGGGGAGCAGCGCACCAGCAATTTCCTGCTCTGGCAGAGCGCGTACGCCGAGATGGTGTTTCTCGACACGCTCTGGCCGGACTTCTCCCGGGTCGACCTCTGGGAGGCCGTCGCCATGTACGCTTCGAGGAATCGTCGTTTTGGGGGCGCGATCGACGCGCCCAGCGCGTAGGGCGAGCGAGAGAGATCATGCGGAAGTCAGTACGCAGGGCCACGGGGATCATCTTCCTGCTCGTACTGGTCGGATGCGCGTTCGCGGTGCTCTACCTCGGAACATCCACCGGACTCACTTTCGGGGGTGCCGGATCGGAGCTCGTGCAGGCGACAGGCACCAAACCCGTCTATGCCCAGGTTGGCTGGCTCAGGAACACCGCCCCGTGGCCGATCACGATCGAAAGCATCAGCACGAACGCGGCCGGCTCGACCGTCGTGCCGACGGTGTACCTCGAGCGCGCGCAGAGCGGATCGCACGCCAGCTCCGGCTCGTTGCCGACGTGGGCTCTCAACGCGAGCAAGCCGCCATACCAGCTCGACGGCGGGAGCCTCCGCTACCTCGGTTTCTCGTTCGCTCCCCAGAGCGGGTCGGTCGCCTACCTGACGTCGATCACAGTGCACTTCTCCGGGCCGCTCGGCATCCACTTCACATCCACCTTCAGCGGCACCACCGTTGCGGCAGCAGCCTCGTCTGTGCCGTCGGGCGTGATGACGCGCGACCCCTCCACCGATTCGTCCGCACTCGACCCGTACATCGCAGCGCTGCGAGTCGTGCTGCTCTCGTCGAGCGGCGCCGACGTCGCGGCCGTGATGGGCAACGGCGCAACGGCGGCCGACGGCGCGGCCCTGCTGCAGCGGGAGGTGGGATACGCGACCTCATCCGGAGTTCAGGCCACCGCCGACCCCGGTGACCGGCGCCAGCAGAAGATCGTCTTCTTCAACGGCGCGGTGACGACGGGGGCGCTCCCGCCCATCTCGGTGCAGTGGTCGGGCTTCCGCTGGACGGTCGTACGCAGCTAACCTCCCGGCGGCGTGTCAGGATGCTCGGCGAAGGCCCCAGTCGTCGCCAGCGATGGCCCGCGTTGCGGCGATCGTCGCCGCAAGGCTTGGCACCCGGGACGCGTCCGCGTGTCGCACCAGCTGGATGCTGCGGGTCGTCGCGGGGGATGTCGCCCGAATCGCAGCGCCGGCCGGGACGGTCGCCGTCGCCAGGGCCAGGCGCGGCAGCAGAGCGACACCCAGGCCGCTGGCGACCAGGTGCAGCACCGCGACCGCGTTGTCGGTCTCGTGGTCGATCATCGGGGTCGAAGCCCGCCGACTCGCACACCGTCAGCAGATGGCCCCGGCACAGCGGGCATCCGGCTATCCACCGTTCCCGATCGAGGGTTCGGATGTCGACGTCGTGGAACTGGGCCTGCGGGTGGTCTTCGGGCAGCGCGAGAACGACCTCTTCGGTGAACAGCGGCGTGAGGCTGAGACCCGAGGTGATGTCGCGGTGCGGGTCGGCTCGGTCGCCGGGGTAGCTGAAGGTGATGGCGAGGTCGATGGTGCCCTCGCGCAGCATCGTGAGTGCTTCGGGCGGCTCCGCCTCGACATAGGTGACCCCGATGCCCGGATGCTTCTGCGCCATCGTGCGCAGCAGGCGGGGGATGATCGTCGAGGAGGCGGTCGGGAATGCCGCGATGCGGGCGGTACCCGTGCGCATTCCGGCCAGCTCGGCGAGGTCGCCGGCGGCGGCATCCAGGGCGGAGGAGATGGCCACCGCATGCCGGGCGAGCAACTGTCCCGCCTCGGTGAGCCGGATGCTTCGCCCCGCCCGGATCACCAGCGGAACGCCGAGGCGCGCCTCCGTGCGCTGCAGGTGCTGGCTGATCGCCGGCTGGCTGAATCCCAGCTCGCGCGCCGCGCCCGTGATGGTGCCCGTTTCGGCGATGGCGCGCACGATGCGGATCGAGTGCAGGTCGAGGTCGGTATCCATGGGGCAATCATAATGCCGGGTTATTGATCGCATCGGAATGCTGGCCTTGTTGGATGGTGACCGCCGGGAATGCTGGGGACATGACTTCGGCGACCACGCTCACCCCATCCATCCCGCTCGAGGCGGCCGCAGCCGAATTCGGCGACGCAAGCGGCTACCTCGCCGTCGCATCCATCGGACTACCCCCGCGTGCTGCGGTCGACGCGCTGCGCGCCGACCTCGACGCGTGGTTCCGCGCCGACCGCGACCCGCAGGGCTACGACGCGATCATCGCGAGGACGCGGGAGTCGTACGCGCGCCTCGTCGGGATCGGGGCCGACCGGGTCGCCGCCGGATCCCAGACCTCCGTGCTCACGGCCCTCGTCGCCGCCGCGGTACCGGCCGGAGCTGAAGTGCTCTGCGTCGAAGGAGACTTCTCGTCCATCGTCTTCCCGTTTCTGCAGCGCCCCGACATCCGTGTGCGCTCGGTGCCGCTCGAGGC
This sequence comes from uncultured Actinomycetota bacterium, assembly GCA_963738535.1. Taxonomy (GTDB): domain Bacteria; phylum Actinomycetota; class Actinomycetes; order Actinomycetales; family Microbacteriaceae; genus Galbitalea. The sequence continues at coordinate 243,461 of CAVTXB010000002.1, read as the reverse complement.
CCTGGCCGACTCGATCACGGATGAAACGTGGCTGGTGTCGTTCTCGCTCGTCCAGTCGGCGACCGGCGCTGTCGCCAACGCAGCAGCCATCGCGGAGGCGGCGCGACGCCACGGCGCGCTGACCTTCTGCGACGTCACCCAGGCGGCCGGCGTGCTGCCCGTGGATGCGACGCAATGGGATGCGACGGTCTGCCACACCTACAAGTGGCTGTGCTCCCCGCGCGGGGTGGCCTTCCTGACCGTGTCGAGCCCGATGCAGGCGCTCCTTCGCCCCATTCAGGCGGGATGGTACGCCGGCGACGACGTGTGGCAGTCCTGCTACGGGCCATCCATGCACCTCGCGCTTGACGCACGACAGTTCGACGTCTCCCCGGCCTGGCAGGCCTGGGTGGGAGCCGAGCACGCCATCGCGCTGTTCGCGAGCCTCGACATCCGCGAAGTCTGGGCGCATGCCGCAGGCCTTGGCGACCGGCTGTGCGACGCTCTCGGCATTCCACAGCAGCACCAGGCGATCGTCACCTGGGCCGACCCGCAGAAAAAGGAGCTCGAGAAGCTGGTCGCGGCGGGCATCCGCGCCTCGGGCCGCGCCGGTCGGTTGCGGGCCTCGTTCCACCTGTGGAACACCGCGGCCGATGTCGATGCCGTCGTCGCGGCGCTGCGCCCCTGACCGGCCTTCGCGCCCCTTCGCCCCCTCCGTTCACATCGCCCTTCGCTCGCGGCGCTCCATCCCGTCGCTCGCGGCGCTCCACCCCGTCGAAAATTCAGGCGACCCGTCGAGCCCACAACACCCGTCGGCGCCCGATGCCACCTGGCTGCTACCAGAATCCTGAATTTGCGACAGGGCGGGGATGCGCGACGACGGATACGCTGGCCGGATGAGCGAGAGAGAGCCGCGCGAGCACGGCATCCTGTTCGGACGCGGAGACGACCTCGGTGCCGACGTCGAACCGCCCCCGATGGGGCCGCCGCGGCTACCGCCGCCCTACTCCGGGCCGATCCCGTTCGGCAGTCCGCCCGACGAAGACATCCAGCTGACCGGCGAAATTCCCTGGGAGCTGCGAGACGAGCCCCCGAGCGAGCCCACCATCCACTAGCCGGTAGGCTTGGGGCCTCACCCTCGACCGGGCATCCAGCTCGGCTGAATCACTGGAGTAACTCGTGGCAACGCCAAATCCTCTCGACGCCGTCATCGCCCTCGCCAAACGCCGGGGCTTCGTGTTCCAGTCGGGGGAGATCTACGGCGGCTCGCGCTCCGCGTGGGACTACGGCCCCCTCGGCGTCGCGCTCAAAGAGAACATCAAGCGCCAGTGGTGGCAGTTCATGGTGCAGGGCCGCGACGACATCGTCGGGCTCGACTCGGCTGTCATCCTGCCGCGACGAGTGTGGGAAGTCTCCGGCCACGTCGAGGTCTTCAGCGACCCGCTGGTCGAGTCGCTGCACACCCACAAGCGCTACCGCGCCGACCACCTGCTCGAGCAGTACGAGGAGAAGCACGGGCATCCGCCGGCCAACGGCCTCGCCGACATCAAAGACCCCGACACCGGCCAGCCGGGCGCCTGGACCGAGCCGCAGAACTTCTCCGGCCTGCTCAAGACGTTCCTCGGCCCGGTCGACAACGAAGAAGGGCTGCACTACCTGCGTCCCGAGACCGCGCAGGGGATCTTCACGAACTTCGCCAACGTGCTCGGATCGTCGCGGATGAAGCCGCCGTTCGGTATCGCCCAGGTCGGTAAGAGCTTCCGCAACGAGATCACGCCCGGAAACTTCATCTTCCGTACGCGCGAGTTCGAGCAGATGGAGATGGAGTTCTTCGTCGAGCCCGGAACCGACGACGAGTGGTTCCAGTACTGGATCGACAACTGCGAGGAGTGGTTCACCGGCCTGGGGCTCAACGCCGGCGAATGTGCGGCGATTCGAGCATCCGAAGGAGAAGCTCTCCCACTACTCGAAGCGCACGGTCGACCTCGAGTACCGCTTCCGTTTCGCCGGCAGCGAGTGGGGCGAGCTCATGGGCGTCGCCAACCGCACCGACTTCGACCTCAAGAACGCACTCCGCGGCATCCGGCGTCGACCTGTCGTACTTCGACCAGGCCAAGAACGAGCGATGGATTCCCTACGTGATCGAGCCCGCGTTCGGCCTGACCCGGGCGCTGATGGCGTTCCTGATCGACGCATACAGCGAGGACGAGGCGCCGAACACCAAGGGCGGCGTCGACAAGCGCACCGTGCTGCGGCTGGATCGCCGACTCGCGCCGGTGAAGGTCGCTGTGTTGCCGCTGTCACGCAACGACCAGCTGTCGCCGCTCGCAAAGACGGTCGCCGCGGACCTCCGCAAGCTGTGGAACATCGATTTCGATGACGCGGGCGCCATCGGACGCCGCTACCGCCGCCAGGACGAGATCGGCACGCCGTTCTGCGTCACGGTCGACTTCGACTCCCTCGAGGACAACGCGGTCACCATCCGCGAGCGCGACACGATGGGCCAGGAGCGCGTTTCCCTGGACCGGCTGACGGCCTACCTGGCCGCCAACCTCCTGGGCGCCTGACCCGCGCCCGCCTGGCCAGGGCCCGCCTGGCCCCCTGCGCCCGCCTGGCCCCCTGCGCCCGCCTGACCCCCTGCGCCCGCCTGTCGTGGATCGCTGGCTCTTGCCATGTCGAAAATTCAGGCGATCGTTGACGTCCATTCCCGACCTGCCCAGGGTCGCGCCGCGACTGACGGCAATGCGATACGAGATGCCTGAATTTTCAGCGGGCTTGGCGGAAGACGGGTGCCTCTAGTCCTTCAGAGGGTGGGTGACCGCCAGCCGATCCACACGGTGGGACCTGGAGCGCGACTGGCGGGCGGCGACGGTTCAGGATGCCGGAGTGGCATTGCTCTCCGAAATCGTCAACAGCCTGGGCGGCATGGCCCAGAAGCGGCAGCTGGTGCGGCGCGGAGTTCGCGATCGAGACCTCACCTATGCGGTGCGGGTGGGCGACGTCGTGCGCGTGAGAAACGGGTGGTACTCGACACTGGATGAGCGCAGCCCGCAACTGCGGGCAGTGCGGGTCGGGGGCAGGCTGACGGGCATTTCGGCGATAGCGGCGAGTGGCGGCTGGGTGCTGGGCAATCATCCACTGCATGTCGCGATCAATGACAATGCCGCCAGATTGCGCACCCAACACAATCGTCACAAACGACTGGATGTTCGCGCTCCCGCCGGCGTCGTGTTGCACTGGACTTCACGCGAGGCCATCGCTCGGGGAACGCCAGTTGCGGTGGGGTTGCTCGATGCACTCGAGCGCGTCGTACTCGACGAGCATTTCGAGGTCGCGGTGGCGGCGCTCGATTGGGCGCTGCACACACGGCAGATCGACATCATCGATCTCGAAACTCTCATTCTGAGGTTACCGATCGAGCGGCGCGGAATTCGGGACTGGGTCGACGAGAAATGTGAGTCCCTGCCCGAGAGCCTCGCTCGCACACGACTCCGGCTGAGCGGTTACCGGGTCGAGTCTCAGGTTCCGCTTGGGGAGGTCCAAAGGATTGACCTCGTCGTCGAAGGCGAGGTGGCCATTGAGGTCGATGGCAAGCAGCATCACCTCACCCGCTTCGTCTACGACCGACGCAAGGATGTCGACATCACGCTCGATCACAAGCATGCGCTGCGTCCGAGCGCCGACATGGTGTTTCGAGACTGGGACCGGTTCGCGCGGGCAGTGCACACGGCCCTCGCTCGATCGTGGCACCTACTCCTTCGAAAATTCAGGACTTCCGCGTCGCGACCCGATGCGGATCCGCTCGTTGAAGGGCTTCCGCCGAAGGCCACCGCGCCGGTCGCCTGAATTTTCAACAAGGGAGGGGCGATGGCGCCGGGAATAGGGGTGGCGGTGATCGACGTTGCAGCAATCGTGAGTGACGCAATCAAGGTCGATATCTGGTCCGACGTGCAGTGCCCCTGGTGCTACATCGGCAAACGCAAGTTCGAGGCCGCCGTGGCCGGCTTCGACGGCGAAGTGGATGTTGAGTACCACTCCTTCGAGCTGGCACCCGACACCCCGGTCGACTTCGACGGCAGCCCGAAGGACTACCTGGCCCAGCGTAAAGGCGTCTCCCCAGAGCAGGTCGACCAGATGCTCGCTCGCGTTACGGGTATCGCTGCGAGCGTGGGTCTCGACTACGACTACGACCACGTGCACCAGACGAACACGATCAAGGCTCACGAGCTCCTGCACTACGCCAAGAGCCGGGGTCGCCAGCTCGACATGAAGGAGCGCCTGCTCAAGGCGTACTTCGTGGATGGCCGCCATGTCGGTCGCATCGACGACCTGGCCGACCTGGCCGCCGAGATCGGTCTCGACCGCGACGAGGTGGTGCGGGTGCTCACCGACAACACGTACCTGGCGGACGTGAAGGCGGATGTCGCGCAGGCCGAGGCGTACGGCATCAATGGTGTGCCTTTCTTCGTGTTCGATGAGAAGTACGGGGTGTCCGGCGCGCAGGATCCGGCAACGTTCGCTAACGTGCTGGAACAGGTCGTGCGCGAGAAGGCGACCGTGACGCAGGAGAGCGCATAATGACGGATCCCATCACCAGCCCGCTGACCATGGTCGGCGACCCGTCGGCCGCCGTGTGCGAGGGCGATTTCTGTGAGATCCCGGACCACCACGAGCAGGCGATCGTGAATCGTCGGCTGGACGACGACCTCGTCTGAACGGTCTTGGCCGTGTTGGCCGTCACCTCCTCCGGCGACGTCACCTGGGCTCGTGTGCCGCCCTCTTAGTCGGTGATGTCGGCGACGGTCGCGTCGAGTCCGGCGATCAGTTGGGCCGCAGTCGACGAGCGCGCTCAGCCCGTGTTCCCCGGCGCCGAGCGCGATGCGTCCGGTGATGCGGCTGTCTGCGTAGACCGGCCACGGCGTCGTGCTCCCGAGGGGCACGATGGTGCCTCGCTCGTAGCCGGTGGCTTCGAGGGCGACGGATGCCTCGGGCAGCTGCAGCTTGTTGACGCCGACTACCGCACGCAGTTTCGCCCACGAGATCTGTCGGTCGCCGGGCACGAGGGCGAACAGGAAGTCTCCGTCGTGCCGCTTCACGACCAGAGTCTTGATCACGCTCGAGGTCGGCAGGTTCATGAGAGCGGCCGCCTCGTGGAGGGAGCGCGCCGCGGGACGTTCGAGAAACTCGATCTCGATACCGCGCGCGTCGGCGTCGGCCTGCACGCGGTTGCGCCCGTTCACTGCTGTCCGGCGAGCCTGCGGCGCTCCGCCTGGATCGTTTCGAGGTAGTGGTCGCGGGCGAAGTGGAGGCTCACGTCGGGGCTGAAGGGCGACGGCTCCCAGTGCGCTTCCGCGGCGGGGGTCTGATCGGCGCTGGGTTTCTTCCAGAACGGCGTCAGCTCGGGGTGCGACCCCGTCGTCGTAGACCTCGAATCCGATCGCCGACCACGAGACCACATCGCCCTCGACGCTCAGCGTTGCGGCGAGGAGGGTGCCGCAGGTTCCGTCGAGGCAGGCGTCGCAGTAGCCGATCGCGACGCGGCCGTCGGCGAGCACGTCATCCTTGGGGCCGCCGAGCAGCGCGCGCAGGTAGGCGGCGGGGGTGATCACGCCGACGTGCCCCTGCACCAGGGGTGTCGACTGTTCAGTGGTGTTGCCGGTTCGCGCAGCGATCATGTCGCCGAGCAGCTGCCCGTTGATCGAGATTTGACGACTCGCGTACTCACCGGGGCCCCACGCGGACCTGCGCTCGACTGGGAGGTCGACGAAGTGGAGCACGTCGAGGCGGTCGCCGTCGGCCATGCGTTCCCCACTTTCTGGAAGAATCGTTTGTGATGCCTATTCTCGCTGCTGACAGCGCGCTAGCGCCCGACGCGGCGCGCCGTAACACGATGTTAAAAATTGGTCGACTGAGCCTCGACGTCCCGGTCATTCTCGCGCCCATGGCGGGCATCACGAACACGGCGTTTCGGCGCCTCTGCCGCGAGTACGGGGCGGGGCTGTACGTCAGCGAAATGATCACGAGCAGGGCGCTCGTCGAGCGCACCCCCGAGAGCATGCGGCTCATCCGTCACCACGAGTCGGAGACCACCCGAAGCATCCAGCTGTACGGGGTCGACCCGAAGACGGTGTCGGATGCGGTCACGATGCTGGTCGCGGAGGATCGCGCCGATCACATCGACCTGAATTTCGGATGCCCCGTACCGAAGGTCACGCGCAAGGGCGGTGGTGCGGCGCTGCCGTGGAAGACGGACCTGTTCCGCGACATCGTCGAGGGCGCGGTGAGGGCGGCGGGTGACATCCCGCTCACCATCAAGATGCGCAAGGGTATCGATGCGGATCACCTCACGTATCTCGAGGCGGGTCGGATTGCGGAGGGCGCCGGGGTGTCGAGCATCGCGCTTCACGCCCGCACTGCGGCCGAGTTCTATTCGGGCACGGCCGACTGGGCGGCTATCGAGACGCTGAAGAATGCCGTAACGAGCGTGCCGGTGCTCGGCAACGGCGACATCTGGAGCGCCGACGATGCCCTTCGCATGATGCGGGAGACCGGCGCCGACGGGGTGGTTGTCGGGCGTGGATGCCTCGGCCGACCCTGGCTGTTCGGTGACCTTGCATCCGGTTTCTCGGGTGGCAAAGACAAGCTCGAGCCGAACCTGGGCTTTGTGGCGCGCGCGTTCAAGCGCCATGCCGAGTTGTTGGTGGAATTCTTCGACGGCGACGAGGACCGCGCCTGCCGCGACATCCGCAAGCACGTCGCCTGGTACTTCAAGGGCTACGCGGTCGGAGGAGAGCTGCGCGCGAGCCTCGCGACCGTGCAGTCGCTGGCGATGATGGACGACCTGCTCGCGCAGCTCGACGCAAACCAGCCGTACCCGGGACCCGACGCGGAGGGACAGCGCGGGCGCGCGGGAACTCCGAAGAACCCGTCGCTGCCCGACCGATGGCTCGACAGCCGCGAACTTCAGGAGACGCACCGCGCGGAGCTCACCGAGGCGGAGCTGCATCACAGTGGGGGCTGAGTTACGCGCCGGCGGATGCCGAGCGCTGGCTGCCCGAGGAGCACTCCAGCCGACGCAGCGACTTCGCCCGCGATCGTGCCCGGCTGCTGCATTCGAGCGCACTTCGCCGGCTGGCCGCGAAGACGCAGGTGCTCAGCCCGGCCGCGGGTCTCGACTTCGCTCGCAACCGGCTGACGCATTCCCTGGAGGTGGCCCAGGTGGGCAGGGAGCTGGCGTCCAGTCTTGGGCTCGACCCGGATGTTGTCGACACCGCCTGCCTCGCCCACGACCTCGGACATCCGCCGTTTGGCCACAACGGCGAGCGCGCGCTCAACGACTGGGCCGCGCGAGATCGGCGGCTTCGAGGGCAACGCGCAGACGCTTCGTGTGCTGACTCGGATCGAGCCGAAGGTCTTCGGCCCGGATGGCCGCAGCTACGGCCTCAACCTCACCCGGGCGAGCCTCGATGCGAGCTGCAAGTACCCGTGGCCGGAGCCGGACGGCATCCCGGACCCGAGCGGGCGCAGCAAGTTCGGTTTCTACGCCGACGATGTGGCCGCCTTCGAGTGGCTGCGGCGCGATGCGCCGGCGCGACGGCTGTGCGTCGAGGCGCAGGTCATGGACCTGAGCGACGACATCGGCTACTCGGTGCACGACTTCGAGGATGCCGTCTTCGGCGGCTACATCGACGTGGAGTCGCTGAGCGCGCGGGTCAACCACGACGCACTGGTCGACTCGATGTTCACGTGGATCGGCGGAGAGCTGTCGCACGATGAGCTGGTGGCGGCGTTCGACCGTCTCGACAGCCTGGATGTCTGGCTCGACGGCTGGGACGGCAGCCGCTCCGCTCAGGGTCGGCTCAAGAACCTGACCAGCCAGCTGATCGGGCGTTTCCTCGGCGCGGCTGTCACGTGCAACGCGTGCCGCGTATCCGCAGGACTCGCTCATCCGGTTTTCGGCGAACGTGGTGGTGCCGCGGGAGATCACGGCGGAGATCGCTGTTCTGAAGGGGATCGTCGCAGCGAACGTCATGTCGACGAATGCGCGCCAGCCGCTGTATTCGCGCCAGCGGTCGATCTTGCAGGAGCTGGCGGACACGTTGCTCGCGTCTGGTGCGGTCAACCTCGACCCGGGTTTCGCTGAGGATTGGCGCGAAGCGGACACGGATGCCCAGCGCAGGCGAGCGATCGTCGACCAGATCGCCTCGCTGACTGACCAGTCGGCGATGTCGTGGCACGAGCGCCTGGTCGGCTGACGCCCTCGACGTGGCCGAGTCGCTCACCCCGCCCTCTCCTTGTCGAAAATTCAGGCATCCCGCACGGCCCGTGACACGTACGTAGGTGGTGCCGCCGGCCCCCCGAGCTCGCCCGCACGGGATGCCTGAATTTTCGACAGGTGGTGTTCGACAGGGGTGGCCACGGCAACTGGCCTTGTGGCGCGAGGGTTGACGGGCCCGGGCCCTGTGCAGTCTTCGACAGCGGGCCGACGGCGCCAAAAGTAGACTGGCGGCGTGGCAGGCCTGATCCGACGAAACGATATCGACGAGGTTCGGTCACGCACCAACATCGCCGACATCGTGGGCGAGTACGTCACGCTGAAGAACGCCGGCGTCGGGTCGATGAAGGGCCTCTGCCCCTTCCACGAGGAGCGCAGCCCCAGCTTCCACGTGCGGCCCCAGGTGGGTTTCTACCACTGCTTCGGCTGCGGCGAGGGCGGCGACGTCTTCACGTTCCTGCAGAAGATGGACCACGTCACGTTCTCCGAGGCGGTCGAGCGGATGGCGGCCCGCATCGGGTACGAGCTGCATTACGAGGATGGTGGGCAGGCCAGCGACCACGGGGTGCGCGCGCGCATCCTGGCTGCCAATAAGGCGGCAGAGGATTTCTTCATCACGCAGCTGACGACGCCGGAGGCCGAGCCCGGTCGTGCGTTCCTGGGTTCCCGCGGTTTCGACGCGTCGGCGGCGGAGCGTTTCGGCGTCGGTTTCGCCCCGCGCGGCGGGGCGCTGGGCAAGCATCTGAAGTCGCTGGGCTACTCCGAGGAGGAGCTGGTGACGTCGGGCCTGCTCGGCCGTGGCGATCGTGGCGACGTCTACGACCGCTTCCGCGGTCGCCTGGTCTGGCCGATCCGCGACATCACGGGCGCAACGCTCGGTTTCGGCGCGCGCAAGCTGCTGGATGACGACAACGGTCCCAAATACCTGAACACGCCCGAGACGGCGGTCTACCACAAGAGCCAGGTGCTGTACGGGCTCGACCTGGCCCGCAAGGACATCTCGCGCGGCAGGCAGGTGGTCGTGGTCGAGGGCTACACCGACGTCATGGCGTGCCACCTCGCCGGCGTCACGACAGCGGTTGCGACCTGCGGCACGGCGTTCGGCGTCGACCACATCAAGATCGTGCGGCGCGTGATCGGCGACGTCGATAACGCCGACACGACCGGCACGGGCGAGGTCATCTTCACGTTCGACCCGGATGAGGCGGGCCAGAAGGCGGCGAGCCGTGCGTTCGCCGAGGAGCAGCGGTTCGCGGCCCAGACGTTCGTCGCCGTCGCTCCGGACGGCCTCGACCCGTGCGACCTGCGACTGAACAAGGGCGACGACGCCGTGCGGGCACTGATCAAGCTCCGTCGTCCGATGTTCGAGTTCATGATCCGGCGTCACCTGGATGCGCCACAATCTCGAGACCGTCGAGGGTCGCGTGGCCGCGCTGCGGGAGTCTGCCCCGGTCGTTGCGGGCATCCGCGACCAGGCGATGAGCGTCGGCTATACGCGCAGCCTGGCGGGCTGGCTGGGCATGGATCCGGCCGAGGTCGGCGCGGGCGATCGCGGCGGCGCGACGTTCCGCCGCCGCCGAGCTGCTCCCGAGCCTTCGGCTGTCGTTTCGGACGCCGCGCCGCTCGCCGAGTTCTCGCTCACCGACCTGCCGGTCGACCCGCCGACGCGCCAGGAGCGGGACGCCCTCATGGCGATCCTGCAGTATCCGACGGATGTCGGGCGAACGCTCGTCGAGCGGGTTGCCCGCGTGCGGTTCGTCAACGACACCTTGACGGTGGTGCGGGATGCGATCGCCACCAGTATCGGCGCCCTCGAGTCCCCGGACTGGGTGGCCGCGGTGACGTCGGAGGTTCCGGCAAGCTATGCGAGCCTCGTTCAGCAGCTCGCGGTGGGCCCGATTCCGGAGCGCAAGGAGAAGATGGCGGTCTATTGCGCGCGGGTGGCGAGCGACCTGGTTGACCGTGACCTGCTGCGCACGAAGGCCGAGCTTCTGGGAGCACTGCAGCGCACCGATTCGACGGCCGATCCGGTGAAGTATCGGGAGCTGCAGCAGCAGCTGATGAGCGTGGAGACGGATCGACGGCGCCTTCGCGACGAGTAGAAGACGCGTTCTGCGCGTCGCGAATTGGCGGGTAGATTTAAGGCCCACGTTTCTTCGCGAAACGGCACTGTTTTCGACCGCGAGTAAGGATTCCCCGGTGAGCAGCGAGCCTGTCGGCCCAGCCCCCGTCCCCGCTCCGCGCGCGCTGGCGGTGTGCGCGGACGACCTGTCGATCCGTTACCCGGGGAGCAGGCCGCAGTCGCAGCGTTCCGCGGTTGACGGCGTGTCGTTTGAGATTCCGGAGGGCGAGATCCTCGCTGTGATCGGCGAGTCGGGCTCCGGCAAGAGCTCGCTCGCCCGTGCGGTGGCGGGGCTGGCGGGTACCGGCGGCCCGAACCCGGTGATTTCGGGCGGTTCGCTCACCGTGCTGGGCACGCCGGTGCGCGACATCTCGCAGCGCAAGCGTGATCGCCTGTCGTTGAAGATCGGTTATGTGCCCCAGGATGCCGGCGCTGCGCTGGATGGCCGCCTGACGGTGGGCGAGAATGTGGCTGAGCCGATCTACTCCCGCGACGACGACTTCGACCAGCTCGAGGCGGGGATCGCGGTGGCGACGGTCATCGACGCCGTTCGGCTGCCGCTCACCATCATGAACTCGTATCCGCACGAGCTGAGCCGCGGCCAGCGGCAGAGGGTCGCTATCGCCAAGGCGCTGATCCTCGAGCCGTCGCTGCTGGTCGCTGACGACCCGACTGCGGGGATCGATGTGACAGTTCGCGGCACGATTCTCGACATCATTTCCGACCTTCATCGCGATCGCGCCTTCTCGGCCCTCATCGTGAGCCACACGGTGAGCGAGGTGCGACGGTTCGGTGATCGCGTCGCAGTTATGCACAGGGGCGTGATCGTCGGCATCGGGGGAGTCGACGAGGTGCTTGACTCTCCCCAGCACGAATACGTCTCGGGGCTGGCCCGGGCTATCCACGACCTGAAGGCGGCGGAGGAACTGAGTGTCAAGTAGCAAGATCTGGGTGGGCGGATACACCGACGACATGACCGGCACGGCCCAGGGCATTCAGTTGCTCGGTGTCGCGGCCGATGGTTCGCTCGAGGATCGCGGGCTCGCGGTGGCCGCAGACTCCCCGTCGTTCCTGGTCGCCTCGGGCGACATGGTCTACGCGGCGGGCGAGGCATCCCGGATCGTGTCCGCATACCGGGTTGCCGGGGACGAGCTGCGCTTTCTCGGGCTTCAGAACACGGCGGGCGAGTTGCCCTGCGCGCTGGCGGTGCTGGGCGACCGTTCGGCGCTCGCGGTCGCCTGCTACGGCGACGGCACGGTGGATGTCCACCCGCTCGCCCCGGACGGCGCCCTGCACAAGACGGCGCAGTCGCTTCGGGGGGAGGGCAGGAGTTCGCGCATCAACCAGACGGGCCCGCACGCGCACGCCGCGCTGCAGGTTGACGAGACGACGGTGCTCACCACCGATCTCGGCACCGAAGACGTCTACGTGCATTCGTTCGACGGTGAGATCCTGACCCGCACCGGTACCGTGAAATTCCCCGCGCTGACGGGGCCGCGGGATGTGCTGCTGCACCCGTCGGGCCGGGTTTGGGTGCTCGGCGAGCTGAGCCATGAGGTCTTCGTTCTCGAGCGCGACGGCGAGGGTTTCACGATTGGCGGCAGTGCAGCGCTGCCTGGCGCCGAGGAGGGTGACCATGCTGCCGCTCTCGCGCTCAGCAGTGACGGTCGATTCGCGTACGCGGGGCTTCGCGGCTCGGATCGCGTCGCGGTGCTCGCGGTCGACGACGACGGCGCAACGCTGACGCCGGTCGGTTCGGTCTGGTCGGGCGGCGGATGGCCGCGCCACCTGGTAATCGACGGGGACTACCTGCGAGTTGCCAACCAGCTCACCAATTCGGTGGTCACGTTCACGCTCGGCGATGACGGCATGCCCCGGCAGCACAGTTCGCTGGTCGTTCAGTCGCCGACCTACCTGCTGCTGGGCTGATCCCGGTGCGTCGGTGGGGGCAACTCGCCGCTGGTTTGGCCCGCTGCCATCTTTTGGTAAAGTAGCAAAGCTGTTTCAGCCAATCCTCGATAGCTCAATTGGCAGAGCATCGCACTGTTAATGCGGCGGTTCTTGGTTCGAGTCCAAGTCGGGGAGCTTCGACCCCAGCCCTCCACGGCTGGGGTCGTCTTGTTGTGGCCCGCGAGGGCGCGGATTTCGCGGTAGCGGGTACTCCCGGGGGAGTAGTGCTGCCGCACCGGGTAGCGGATGCCCGCGGCCGCGCCGCCGCGTACGATCGAGCCATGGAGCAGCCTGGGTCGTACCGCGAGTGGTCCGCCCCGGGGCCACCCGCCGTGGGTCGGCCAGTGGATGGATGCCGAGCACCTCCGGCGCCGCAGTCGCGGGCGGCTCATTTTCCCCGTTGTGTTTTCGCTGATCGTTCAGCTCCCGTCGGTGCTGTTCACGTTCACTCCGGCGCATCGGCCCGAGCTGCTTGCACCTGCCGACCGGCCAGTTCTGGGTGGCGTTCGCTGTCACGGTGGTCGGGCCGCTCGCCCTGCTGCTGCGCCGGCGGTTGCCCGGACCGGTGGTGGCGTTCGTCGCTGCCGCGGCCGCGGCCGACCTGTTCCTGCTGGGCCCCGACAACTCGGCCGTCTACATCTCTCTGGCTTTCGCGATCGTGAACGCGCTCGCTCGCGACGCGCGGGTGTGGGCGTGGACATCCGTGGGGCTTGGCGTGGGTGCTCAGCCTCGTGTTGTCGATCGTGCTTGGCACCGACTGGTCGCCCGTTCCGAATTGCGGCGACCACCCTCGTGCATCCTGATCGTGTTCGGCATCGGTGAGTCGGCTCGCACGCGCGCGGAGCGCATCGCCCAGATCACGCGCATCCGCACGCAGCGTCGCCAGAGCGAGGTGCAGGCCGAGCGGGTGCGGATCGCCCGCGAGCTGCACGACGTGCTCGCGCATTCGCTGAGCCAGATCAACGTGCAGGCGGGCGTCGGGCTGCACCTGATGGATGCGCAGCCCGAGAAGGCCCGCGATGCGCTGGCGAGCATCAAGGAGACCAGCAAGTCGGCGCTCGACGAGGTGCGCTCGGTGCTCGGCGTCCTGCGCGCGGAGGGCGGCGAGGATGATGCGCCGCTGGTGCCCGAATCCGACCTGTCTCGGCTCGACTGGCTTGCGGCATCCGTGAGCACGCAGGGCATCGAGGTGACGGTGACCGGACAGCCGGGCGACGTGCCCCAGGCGACCCAGCTCGCGATGTTCCGCATCGTGCAGGAGTCGCTGACGAACATCGTGCGGCACGCCAAGGCGACGACGGCCGCGGTCGAGCTCGGCGAGTCCGACGGCTTCTACGAGGTGACGGTCACCGACAACGGCACGGCGCCGGCCCCGACGGGCGAGACCGAGGGTCGAGGCCTGCTCGGCATGCGCGAGCGCGCGGAGCTGCTCGGCGGCACCCTCGAGCGCCGGTCCGATGCCGGCGGCGGCTTCCGGGTCACCGCGCGAATCCCCGTCCGTTCGAGCGTGAGGCAGTAATGATCCGCGTAGCGATCGCCGACGACCAGGGCCTCATCCGCGCCGGATTCCGCAGCCTGCTCGAGGCTGAGCCCGACATCGAGATCGTCGGCGAGGCCGGCACGGGCAGCGAGATCGTGCAGCTCGCCAAACGCGAGCGTCCCGATGTCGTGCTCATGGACATCCGGATGCCCGATGGCGACGGCCTCTGGGCGACCGAGCAGATCGTGGCCGACCCGCGGCTCGGTCAACACCCACATCGTCATCGTCACGACGTTCGAACTCGACGAGTATGTCGGGCACGCGATCCGGGCGGGGGCGAGCGGGTTTCTGGTCAAAGACACCGAGCCGGTCGAGCTCATCCGCGCGGTGCGCGTCGTCGCGGGCGGCGATGCGCTGCTCAGCCCGAGCGTCACCCGCCGGCTGCTCGAGCGCGTCGCGGTCGACTGGAAGGATGCGCCGGACACCGCCCAGCTGCGCGCGCTGACCGATCGCGAGCGCGAGGTGCTCGCGCTGGTCGGTCGGGGCCTCACCAACGACGAGATCGGCCGCGAGCTCTACCTCAGCCCGCTGACCGCCAAGACCCACGTCTCGCGCATCATGTCGAAGCTCGCGGCGCGGGACCGCGTGCAGCTCGTCGTCATCGCCTACGAGACCGGGCTCGTGAAGGCCGGCTGGATCTGACCGCGTGTGCGGAGTAGTGCGCCGCAAAATCTGCTCCCGGGGGAGTAGCCATCGGCATCCGCCGGGCAGATTCGCGCGGCGCACGCTCGCACGAAGCTTGAGGCAGAAGGTTCATCCCGAACCTCACTAGCAAAGGAATTCATCGTGTTGCACTCGCTTGCCGCAGCGGCTACCGCGTTCCACGGGGGCGCGTTCTTCTTCCCGCTCTTCATCATCGGGCCGGTGATCTGGCTCGTCATCGTCGTGCTGATCATCGCGTTCGCGGTGGGCGGCCGTCGTCGCCGCATGGCCCGCTGGGGCGCGTGGGGCCACGCGCGGCTTCGGCCCGTGGGGCAGCGCCGCGCGCAGCGCCGAGTCGACCCTCGCCGAGCGCTTCGCGCAGGGCGACATCGACGAGAAGGAGTACCGCGCTCGTCTCGAGGTGCTGCGCGCCAACAACGGCATGCCGCAGGCCCCGGCGCCAAGTAGTCGCACCAGCACGCAACATCTCCCTCGGCCTCACGGCCCGGGGGAGTTTGTGCGTTGCAGCTAGCCTTCGAGGTCGTCGACGCCGGGCGTCCAGCTCTGGCCCGGCACACCCCAGCCCTTTTTTGCAGCGCCTTCGCGACCGCTTTGGTGTGCTCGTGCTCGAGTCGGTCGGCGTAGAGGATGCCGTCGAGGTGGTCGTATTCGTGCTGGAAGATGCGGGCGAGCCATCCTTCGGCTCGCGATCTCGAACGGCGAGCCGTCGAGTCTCGGTAGCGCGCAGTATCGCGCGCGCGCGAGCGACGCAGCGGGAAACCGCTCGCCGGGGATCGACAGGCACCCCTCGGACTCGGACTCCTCATCGGCTTCGCCCGTGGGGGTCGGAGTGATCCACAGTTCGGGGTTGATGGCGGTTCCGCGCCAGAGCTCGCCGTCTATCGTCGGTCCAGTTGAAGACGAACACGCGCAGGCGGCACTCCGACCTGCGGGGCCGCCAGTCCGACGCCGGGCGCGGCAGCCATCGTGTCGAACATGTCGGCGACGAGAGTCTTCGAGCGACTCGTCGAATTCGGTTACGGGCATGGCGGGCGCATGCAGCACGGGGTCGCCGCTGATTCGGATGGGGAGTACGGCCATTCACACAGATTATCGGCCTACAGACAGGTAGATTCATCGAGTGTCCCTCCACCTCGTCACACTGACTCCACAGGAGGCGCTGGGCATCCCCATCGCGCTGGTGGGGTCGGTCTTCCTGGCGCTGGGCGCACAGTTCCAGCATCGCGGCGTCAACAAGGTGGATGCCGCGACGCGCACCGGAAGACAAGGCCGGCCTCAATATCCGGCCAGTTGCTCTCGCTGGCGCGGCGGCCGTCGTGGCTGATCGGCACGCTCATGCTGGGCCTCGCAATCGTCTTCCAGCTCGTCGAGCCTCAAGTTCTCCCCGCTGACGGTGGTGCAGCCGCTGGGCGTTCTCGGGCTTGTGATCACCGCGATCGTGAATTCGCGGGTCAGCCACAAGCCGCTCGACGCGCGCATCCATTCGGGCGATCGCGTTCTGCGTCTTCGGCGTCGGCCTGTTCGTGACCATCGCCTCGCTCACGACGACCTCGGTGCCCGATCCGGATGCCCAGCTCGTCGTCGTGCTGGTCATCCTCGGCGTGATCCTGGTCGTCGCAGCACTGTCTTCGCGTTCTTCCGCAAGAAGTTCACGACGATCTTCTACATCGTCGGCGCGGGCATCCTGTTCGGGTTCGTCGCGACGCTGGCGAAGGTCGACATCGACCGGATCGAGACGATCATCGCGGAGCACCGCGGCACTGCAGGTCAGCGACAGCCTGACTATCGTGTGCCTGCTCGGCCTCATCCTGGCCGGCCTGCTCGGAATCGTACTTCGTGCAGACCGCCTACTCGTCGGGGCCGCCCGACCTGGTCGTCGCGGGCCTGACGGTGATCGACCCGCTGGTCGGCGTCACAATCGGCATCGTGGTGCTCGGCGAGGCGTCGGGAGCGCCGCTGTGGGCCGCCATCGTTTTCGTGCTCGGCGGGCATTGTTGCGATTTACGGCGTCTTCCAGTTGTCGAAACACCACCCGCAGTTTCGTCGCTAGGGTACGTTGGAGTTAGCTTTCCGCATCACGACGTGAGCCCGAGCGACGCGGGCCCACACAGACGAGGGAACCCCCAACTTGACTGACGCCCCCCAGAGCGCCGCAGCGTACGACGCCGTCCCCGATGTTCCGGTCGGCGCAGACTCCAAGCCGCTGACGATCGTCATCGGCGCGGACACGTTCGCGCCCGAGATCAACGGCTCGGCCACGTTCTCGGCGAGCCTCGCCGGTGGCCTTGTGCGCCGCGGGCACACGGTGCACGTGGTGGCGCCCGCCGCGGGCCGCCACATGCACGGCACCTTCCAGGAGGAGCACGGCGGCGAGATGGTCACCGTGCACCGGCTGTGGAGCTGGCGCTACCGTCCGCACCCGTGGCTGCGCTTCGCGCTGCCGTGGCGCATCCAGGCCAACAGCGCGCGCATCCTCGACGACGGTGAAGCCGGATGTCGTGCACTTCCAGTCCAACATCGTGGTCGGCCGTGGGCTTTCCAAGCAGGCGCTCAAGCGCAACATCCGTCTTATCGCCACCAACCACGTCATGCCCGAGAACCTGCTCGAGTTCAGCCTCATTCCGCAGTTCGCCCGCATGCTCGTCGTGAAGTGGCTGTGGTGGGACGCCAACCGCATCTACGGCCGCGCCGAGGCCATGACGAGCCCGACGCGCCGGGCCGCCGACCTGGTGCAGGAGAACACCGACATCCGCAAGGTGTGCTCGCGATCTCGTGCGGTCTGGATGCCTCGAACTACACGCCCAGCTTCGCCCCGCGCACGGAGAACCTGATCATGTTCGTCGGTCGGGTCACCGGCGAGAAGCAGATCGACAAGCTGATCCGGGCGTTCGCCCTGCTCGACCCGGCGCTCGAACGCGAAGCTCGAGATCGTGGGCGGCGGCGAGCTCGAGGACGAGCTCAAGTACCTTGCCGAGACGCTCGGTGTGGCCGATCGCGTCATCGTTCGACAGCTATGTCACGACCGAGTTCCTGCGTGCGGCGCTGACGCGTGCGACCGTATTCGCGATGCCGTCGATCGCCGAGCTGCAGAGCATCGCGACCATGGAGGCGCTGGCATCCGGTCTTCCCGTCGTGGCGGCGAACGCTATGGCGCTGCCGCACCTCGTGCACGATGGACGCGAACGGCTACCTGTTCGAGCCCGGCGATGTCGAGGAATTCGCTGCGCGACTGACCGACGTGCTGACTATGCCCGAGGATGAGCTGCAGCGAGTTCAAGCGCGAGAGCCTGCGTCATCGTCGAGGCGCACGACATCAACCGCACGATCACGACCTTCGAGGAGCTCTACCGCGGCCACAAGGTCGTCGAGCCGCTCATCGAGGAATCGTTGCCCTTCCACCGCATCATCCGTGAGCGTCTCGCGCGCGTGAAGGTGCCTCGCCCCCGGGTGCCCCAGGTGCGTCGGTCCACGAAGGCCCAGTAATTCCCCGAGTTGCATGTTTTCGCGGCCTCAGACGCGGCGAGGCCACGAAAACGTGCAACCGGCGACAGCCTGTATCGTGAATGTGCCGTCGCGCGCGGCACGGGGCGGTAGCTCAGCTGGTTAGAGCAGCGGACTCATAATCCGTCGGTCATGGGTTCAAGTCCCATCCGCCCTACATGACCGAAGCAGAGCCCGCCGTTCCGCAGCTGTTCTTCCGGGAATTCGGCGACCCGGCAAATCCACCACTGGTCATCGTGCACGGCTTGTACGGGGATTCGCTCTCGGTCGCACCCGTCGCCGAGCAGTTCGCCGCTCGTTTCCGCGTGATCGCGGTCGACGCGCTCGGGCACGGCCGGTCGCCGAGGCCCGACGGGTTCACGCTTGCCGACCAGGGTCGCGCCCTGAACTCGCTCATCGCCGCGCTCGGCTACCAGTCCGCGGCCATCGTGGGTATCTCGATGGGCTCCTACGTCGCCGCCCAGGCAGCGATCCTCGAACCGGCGCGTATCTCCCACCTCGTGCTCGTGGTGAGCAAGGGCCAGGGAGCGACCTCGTCCACGCTGGCGTATGCGCAGCGCCACGGCTTCGATCTGGCCAACGCCACGATGGAGGAGCTCATCGCGTTCATGGCCGGGGCGCTGTGGTCGCCAGACACAACGCAGCAGCGCCGCGACGAACTCATGGCCCAGCAGGGTGAGCCTCAGCAGGTGTTGACCGCGGACGAGCGCGCGGCGATCGATCGGTCGCTCGCCGGGTTCGACCTGCGCCCAGGGTTGGGGTCGATCACCGCCCGAACGCTGGTCGTCTCGGGACGCTCCGACGGCCTCAACCCGCCGGAGGCGGGCGAGGAGGTCGCGAGCCTCATCCCCGGAGCACGCTTCGAGGTCTACGAGCACTCCGGCCACATGCTCGCCTACGAGGAGATGGATCGCCTGGTGGCCGAGGTCACCGAGTTCGTACTCGGCTGATCATCCGGCGGCCGCTTCGCTCATCGACTGCGCGATCGCGGCCGGCGCGTCGACGGCCAGAAAAGACAAGGGCGCCGCGACTCGCGACATCGACAGCTTCGTCGTGCTGCTCGCGGCCGAGGATGACGCGGCGAGCCGGACGTTCTCTGCGAACCACGGGTTCGCATGCACTGCCGCGCAGCGCGGCGCTTGCACGCGTGAGTGCCCCCGGCTAGCGAAGGTCGCGGATTCGGGCCGCGACGCCGCGTTCGCCACCGCTTCTTCGTTCGTAGCTGACGGCGATGACGAGCAGCACGGCGCCCGCGGTGGCCAGTGTGATCCACCAGGAGGTCGCACTGATCGTGTGGCCGATCTGTGCGGCGAATACGGTGATGTTCTCCAGGGGCAGCACGATGATCCCCAGCAGGAACGGCGCGCCGAGCCTGCGCAGCGAGCCGACGAGGATCGCGAGCAGCGCGAACGCGATCACGAGGATGGCGCGCAGCGTCTGCGGGTCGGTTCCGGTCGCGAGGATCGATGGCAGGAATGTCGCAACAATCCCCGGCGTGAGCAGCCACCATGAGCCCTCGAACCCGGTCGGCCAGGAGGTCAGACTGCGGCCTCGCGCCGTTGCCGGTCCCAGGGCGAGCACCCCGACGGCGAGCAGCGCGAGACCGAGCGGCAGCGAGAACGCCTCGACTCGCAGGTTGCGGTCGCTCCATCCGGCGACCGCAGTGCACCAGGCCACACCGAACAGGAACCAGACGGGTGGCAGCGACACGGCACCGGCCCGACTGCGCACCGCCGTGGCGATCATCATGGCGAGCAGCGCAAGGGTGAGTCCGAACAGGATCCAGACCGCCAGCCAGCCTGGCCGGATTGCGGCAATCGGGCCGGCCACGAGAAATATCACGGCCGGCATGTACACGCAGCGCCAGCGCGACCGTGAGAGCCGCTCGGGCGTGATGAGAAACCGCGCGGCGACGGCGGCGAGCACCGCGGCGAGCACGCCGAGCTCGAGTACCGAGACCGTCAGCGGCTGGGAACTCGCCGCCCATGGTCGGTCAAAGCCCAGCGCCGTGCGGATCGCCTCGATTGGCCCGGCGGTGGCGGCCGCGATGGCGACGACCAGCGTCGGGGCGCCCAGAGCGCGCACTCGTGATCCCTTTCGGCGGCGGGACGCCGTGGCACCCGCAGCCAGCAGCAGCAGGGAACTCGCCAGCAGCCCGTACGCGCGCCACTGAATGTCACCGCCGTTGCCCCAGCCGGCGAGCACCACGAGCGACGGAAGTATCGCGCAGGCGAGTCCCACAGCGTAGAGGCCGAGGCCGGGCAGTTTTCGCAGCACCGCTACCGCGCCGATGATGGCTGCGGCGACCGCGGGTGGCAGCAGGTACGGCTCGAGCACCTGGATGCCCAGGATGCCCCAGAAGCACCAGAGCGCCCCGGTCCAGCTCGCCGCGGCGACGATCCAGCCGTAACGTCGACGGCTGATGAGTGCGGTCGCGGCGGCCCCCACTCCGATGATGAGCAGCACGAGAAAGCTGGTGTCGAGCCCGGCGGCCGCGCGCACCAGGGCGAGAGCAACGGCCAGAGCGCCCGTCAGCAGGGTCGAGGCTTCGATGGCCAGCCGCACCATCCGCACGTCGACCTCGGGAAGGCCGCGGCGGCGCAGCGCTGCGCCCACCAGCTCGGTGCTGGGGAGCGTGCAGGCGACTATGACGGCGATGACCGGCAGGGTGATCGGGGATGCGCTCACCAGCAACACCTGCGCGCCGAGGCACACCACGACCACGGCGAGGGCGGGGATGAGCAACGCGGCGGCTATCGCGCGCAGGTAGCGGCTCAGGCCCGGACGGTTGGTCACCACGAGCGTGAGGGCGAGCGCGAACGTGACCCCGGTCGAAAGCGCGGTCCATCCGCTGCGCACGAACAGCACTGTCACGATCCCGATGATGAACGGCACGGCGGTGACGATGAGCACCGCGTACCAGTAGCGCGCGGGAATACGGCGAACCACGGTCACGGCGAGCGCCACGGCGGATGCCAGAGCGGTCGTGATGCAGAACAGGGCGATCGTCGGAAGGTGCGCGAGCTGCAGCGAGTGTGCGAACACGACGAGCGCGTACGCGAAGCCGACGGCGGTGTGGATGGGGCGCAGGATGCGTGGAACGACGAGTGTGAGCGCGGCGAGTGAGACCACGACCGCGGTTCCGCCGACTTCGCTCAGCACGGGGGACGACCAGGCCACGGTCGCCGCGTGGATCACGAGCAGGTGGGCACCCACGGTGAGGGGGAGGCGTGCCGACGGGCGGGCATCCCGTGCCTGGTGCACGCCGAGCAGCAGGGCGCTCAGGGCCACGGCCCCGATGAGACTGATCGACAGCCTGGCGGTGTTGGACAGCGCCTCCCAACCCGTGAACGAGATGAGCGAGGCCAGTGCCAGGCAGAGCGCCGCAAGTGCGCTGCCGTCGCGCACGGCGTGGCGCACGCGGTCGGCGGTGAACGCCCACGCGGCGAGAAGCCCGGCGGCGGTGGCCGCGAGGCCGATGGAGGAGGCGAGGCCGAGAGTTGGGGGAAGGTATCGAGCGAGCGGTGGCACGAACTGCAGGCCGGCCGCCCCGAGGGTGAAGGCAGTGCACGCTGATGCCGCCAGCATCGACCCGCCCACGAGAAAGTCACGCGAGACCCTCACCCCGGCGGCGCCGCGCAGCCGGGTCGCCGCAGACAGGATGACCAGCATGGCCGCCGCGCACAGCGGAACGATCGCGGCCAACCAGTTTCCGTCGGCCAGCGTTAACGCCATCGCGAGTTCGACGCCGGCGAGCGTGAAGAGAATGCCGGCAAGCAGGCTCCACGCGGCGGGCAGCTGATTTCGCGTGCTCGCGGTCGCCAGCGCCGCCAGGGTGGCCAGCACCGCGGCGCTGCCGACGGCGTTCGGCTGGCCGAGAAGGGGGAGCAGCTGCACCACGACGACGACGAACACGACCAGTTCGAGCACGGTGGCCATCCAGCGATCGGCGCGCAGGCCGCTGTCGAAACGACGGCCGAGCCGACGGGCGATCTCGTGTACGGCGACGGCAGTGGCCCCGACCCCGAGGTGGCCGACGATGGGCCCCCACGGGCTGTGGCCGGCGTAGCCGAACCAGGCCGGCGAGATGGCAAATCCCAGCAGTCCGAGCCACAGCCACGTGCGGATGCGCACCGCGACCGCGATCGCGATCATGACCAGTGCCGCGACGATGGTTCCGATGCCGGCGAACACATACGGGCTGATGCCGCGGGGCGCGCTGTGGGAGAACGCCCACACGTCGAGCACGACGAATACCATGCCCAGCGCGCCGATGGCCTCGGCCGAGAACCTGAGCCCTGCCCGAGCGAGCAGCCATGCACCGCCGAGGAAAATGGCCGTCGTCACCGCGACGATCGCCGTTCGCGTCGCGAAATTAGTGAGATCCGGGTTGAGGAACGTGAACACGATGGCGGCAACAGCGAGCAACGCGGCGCCCACGACGGCCAGCACCGACTGCACGCTGATGGTCGACCCTTCCCGTGCGGGGATCACGGTTGCGCGCGCCGCCGCGGGTGCGACCACCGGCACCGGCACCTCGAAACGGGGAAGCGCATCGACGAGAGCCTGCCGAGCCGTGAGCGCGTCGATTACCGCGAGAGAGGCGGCGACCACCCGTGCCGCAGGCTCGCCGTCCAGAACGGTGTGGCAGGTGACGCACCGGCCGGCTGCCGTGATGGCACGGTCGCAGCGCGGGCAGATGTCCGTTCGCGCCAGGTATGCGCTGGCCGATTCGCTCCATGTCCTGCTCATGGGCGCCAGTCTATTGACGGGCCCAGGAGCCGGGGTCAGCCCTGTGGAGAAACGTCGTCAGCCTTGCGGCTGATGTTCTTTCGCAAGAAATCGACGACGCGCGCGCGGGTGTCGAAGGCCGAATTGGCCGGATTCTCCCGCACCTCGCCGGTGAGCACAGAGTGTGCACCGCGAGGGTAGCCGTCGGGGTTGCCGTCGGACGAGTCGAGCTCGATGACCTCGAACGCGTCCCCGAGCTTGTCTTTGATGGTCGCAAACCGCGTGCGGGGCGCGCTGGCGTCTTCGCTGAATCGCAGCCCCAGCACGCAGAGCCCATCGTTCGCGGTGCGGGCGGCAAGGGCATCCATCTCGGCGCTCGATGCACCGGGATCCAGCCGTCGCGCGCGGCTGGTCGGAAACGGCACGGCCGGCTGGCTGAGCACGGACGCGAGTACTGATCCCTCGACCGCGGTGGCGAGCGCGAAACCGCCGGTGAAGCACATGCCGATCACGCCGACTCCGGCACCCGGGGTGCGCGAGGCGAGGTCGGCGGCGACAGCTCGCAGGAAGTCGGTGATGGGCCGGTGCGCGTCGAGCGCGAACGCCCGGAACTCGGCGGAGACGCACAGCCGCGCCACCGTGCGAAGCGTGTAGCCCATCGTGCCCGCGCGTTCCGGGATTCCGAACGGCGACGGTACGGCAACAGTGAAGCCGCTGTCGACGAGGTGCTGGGCGAGCCCCAGAACCTCGGGCGTCATGCCCGGAACCTCCGGGATGAGCACCACTCCCGGCCCGGTGCCTTTCTCATACACATCGTGCGTCAGGCCCGCTCCGGTGAACGACGACCTGGTCCATCCGTCGAGGGTGGCGACCGGTGCTGAACCTGCCATGTGAGCTCCGATCGGTCGAGGGCGTGCCTGTCTATTCTGCGCCATCGCGAGCGGTCAGGCGTTTCCCTCGATCGGTGGGGCGACGCGGCGCAGTTCGTCGCGCAGCGCGGTGATCTCGGCGGTGAGGGAGGCGAGCGCCGCCTGCGTCTCGTCGCTCTCCTCTTTGCTCGTGTCGGCCACGCGGTCGATGAAGAATGAGGCGAGAGTCGCCGTGACGGTTCCGAGCAGGGCGATCCCCGCGATCATGACACCCACGGCGACAAATCGACCGATGAGCGTTACCGGCGCGATGTCGCCGTAGCCGACCGAGGTGATCGTGACGCACGCCCACCAGAGCGCGTCCCCGAAATTGTGGATGTGGCTTCCGACGGCGTGCCGTTCGACGTCAAGCTCTGCGAGCGCGGCGACGAAGACGAGAATCACGGATGCGCCAACCGCGTAGATCACCACGCGACCGCGGAGGGCCCGGCCCGCGCCGCGCTGCAGGATGGCCAGCAGGGTGACGAGTCGCAGCAGTCGCAGTGGCCTGAGTGCAGGCAGGGCGACGATGAGGAATTCGTGGAAGTGCGTGAAGAACCAGCGCACCTTCCGTTCCGCCAGCACGAGGTTGACGATGAAGTCGACGACGAAGATGCCCCAGATCACCCACATGATCGTCTCGGTCGACGAGGTCGTCGGGTGGCCGGAGGTCGGCGATGACCTCGGTCGCGTACGCCACGAGAAAGATCGCCGCGGCAATGGTGAGCGGGATGTCGGTGTAGTGCCGCCACTGCGCCTGTGTCAGGCGGCCCGACGCGGTGCGTGCCTGTGTCATGCGCAGACGTTACCAGCGAGACGTGTCACCCGTGTTACGCCCATGGCCGAGGCTGCGCTGAGGTCTGGCGGCACGATTGAACCGAATGCGCGCAGACTTCGTTGTAGAGTGGAGGGATAAACGTGCCGACCGACCAGTCAGAGCTGCTGCGGGCCATCCATGACGCCCACGGCCCCGCGCTGCTGCGCTTCGCGCTGCGGCTGACCGGCGACTACACGTTCGCCCAGGACGTCGTGCAGGAGGCCCTGCTGCGCGCCTGGAAGAAGCCCGCCATCCTCGAGCAGAGCGACGAATCGGCGCGAGCCTGGCTGTTCACCGTCGTGCGCAACATCGTCATCGACGACCGCCGCAGCGCCCGCCACGCGCGCGAGATCCTCACCGACAACCTTCCGGATTCGGGCACGCCGGATGGGGCGGACGCCCTGCTCGACGCCTGGGTGCTGTCGGATGCCCTCGCGTCGCTTTCGCTCGAGCACCGCACCGCGGTCGTGAGCGCCTACTACCTGGGCCAGATCGGTCGCCGAGATCGCGCGTCGCAACGACCTGCCGGAGGGCACGGTCAAGTCGCGACTGCACTACGCGCTTCGTGCCATGAGAATCGCGCTGCAGGAGAGAGGGGTGACCCAGTGACCGACACGACGGACCGCTTCCGCGACTGGGATGCCGCCTACGTGCTCGGCGCGCTCGACTCCGAGGATCGCCGCGCGTTCGAGCGCCACCTGCGCGACCTGCCCGACCTGCGCGCGCGGCTGTCGCCGAATTCGCCGGACTTCCCGGCATCCTGAGCAAGCTGTCGTCCGACGATGCGGTCGCGCTGCTCGCCGACAGACGACGTGACTCGCTCGGCGTCGACGACCACCTGCGTGACGGACGTCACACGCTCCGGGGCTGGTGCAGCGGCTCGCGGTGGCGACGCGCCGCCGTCGCCGTCGCATCCGGTTGCCGATCATCGGTGCGGCCGTCGCCGTCGTCGCGGTCATCGCGGTCGGTGGCGTTGTCTACACGACGACGCAGCCCGCCGGTCGGGCCGACGGTCGCGATGGCGCCGCTGCAACCAGCACGTCATCACGGCGTAGATGAGCAGTCACGCGCAAGGCGCTGGGGAACGCGATTCGACTGGTCGTGCAGCTACCCGAACAACGAGACCCTACACGACGGCCGTCTCGTACGACCTCGTCGTCATCGCGAACTCCGGGCGCGACAGTCGATCGTCGCCACCTGGGCGTTCGGCCGGCCCGCACGCGGCGGGGCTGTCCGCGTCGTCGCGATATCGCCTCGCGACATCCGCAGCGTCGAGATCCGCCTGTCCGGCACGACCACGCCGCTGTTGCGCGAGAACCTGTAGGGCGAGATTCGGGGAATCCGCGTGTGGCCCGCGCCATTCGGGTTGGCGCGGGCCGCACTGGATTCGTCGGCTGCGTGGCGGCAATATTTTCGTGTTGTTCGTCGTTATGGTCAGTGACCTGAACGAGGATGGAACGCATGACCGACACACCACGACCACCCCGACCGCCGAGCAGGATGCCAGACCTACCACGAGCGCCGGGAGCTCTCCGTGGTGCAGCCGAAGGGAAGCCTCGCGCTGGTGAACACCCAGTGGATCGACTCGGAGCAGACCATCTGGGGTGTTCCCGGAACCTGGGCGCCGCGCGCCCGAGGGCGAGTCGGGCCTGCTGCTCACCGCGACCGCGGCCGACGGCATCCGGGTCGACGGCGAGCTGGTCGACGGCATCGGTCGTCGTGCGCGGCAAGGATGACCCGAAGCCCGAGCGAAATCGTCGTTCAGCGACACCGTCACGCGGATTCGTGATCGCGAGCGAGGCGGGCAGCTATGCGCTGCGGGTCTGGGACTGCCAACTCCGAGGGCATCCAGGAGTTCGGCTCGATCGACGCTTTCCCTACAACCCGCGAGTGGGTCATCACGGCGACGTGGGCCGAGATTCCCGGCGGCATCGCCATGGGCTTCGAGCACCTCAAAGATGACGGCGCGACGCGCGACGAAGTCGTCCCCGGGCAGATCACCTTCAGCCAGGACGGCGTCGACTACGACCTCGCGGCGTTCAAGGCCGGGCGTGCGCTGCAGCTGGTCTTCGCGGACGCGACCAGCGGCGAGTCAGCACCTACTCGGTGGGCCGATTCCTGTTCCTCGCGCCAAACGCCGACGGCACCATCACGCTCGACTTCAACCGCGCCGTTCTGCCGCCCTGCGCCTTCAGCTACAACTTCAACTGCCCGCTGCCGCCGAAGCAGAACCGCTTCGGGGTGGCGATCGAGGCGGGCGAGAAGAACGTGCTGAAGAAAGACGGCTCGCTCCTGCACGAGTAGCCGCGCTCTCTGGTCAGTGCGGGGTCGACGGGTTAGCCTGAGTGCACCTCTCGGCCAGTGCAGATCGGAGGAACGTGCCCAGCCCGTGGAGCATCGCCCCGTCGCTCGACGACCTCGACGTCGCGCGAGCGCATGACGCAGTAGTCGGCGACGGCACGCCGGTGAGCGGGGTGCGCCGCCTCGTCGAAGAGTCCTGGCAGCGATCGTTGCAGTTCCACGTCGACCCCGACGTGCTCCGCGCGACTCGCCGGATTTCAGCGACGAAGAGCTGCGCGAGTACCGCAGCCAGCATCCCCTGTCGCTCGTGCTGCCGACCATCCACCACCTGCTGATCCGGCACTCCTTCGACAGCGGGCTCATCGTGGCGGTCGGCGACCAGGCCGGCCGCCTGCTCTGGATCGACGGCGACCGCACGCTGCGCCGCAAAGCCGAGGACATGCTGTTCGTCGAGGGCGCCGACTGGTCGGAGGGCGCGGTCGGCACCAGCGCTCCCGGAACCGCGCTCGCGCTCAACCACGGCATCCAGATCTCGCGGTCCGAGCACTTCAACCGCATCGTGCACCCGTGGAGCTGCACCGCGGTGCCCGTGCACGATCCGGCGACGGGCGGCGTGCTCGGCGTCATCGACATCACCGGCGGCGACGATGCCGTCTCACCCGCGACGCTGCCGCTCATCGAGGCGGCGGTCGCCGCCGTCGAGGCCGAGCTGCGCATTCGGCGACTGGATGAGGCCATCGCCCCGCCGACGCCAAGCAGTCCACGCGCCCGGCGCGCCGTTTCGGCGGAGGCCCTGCTCAGCGTGCTCGGGTCGCGAAGACGGCAAGCTCGACGTCGGGGAGCAGGTCCATCGAGCTGAGCGCCCGTCACTCCGAGATCCTGACCCTGCTGGCCTGGCACCGCGACGGCCTGAGCGCCGAACAGCTCGCCCAGCTGGTATACGGGCGCGAGGACGGCCGTCGTCACCCTGCGTGCCGAGATGGTGCGGCTGCGGCGGATCCTGCTCGCGCTCGATCCCACCCTCGCCCCCGAATCTCGTCCGTACCGCCTGCGCCGCCCGCTCGAGCTCGACGCGCATCGCGTGCTCACCTTCCTCGACGCGGGGCGCACCGGGTCGCACTCGCCGCCTACACGGGCCGCGTGATGCCGACCTCGCAGGCGCCCGGGATCCGCGCAATCGGCGACGAGGTGAGCGGTCGACGTGCGCGAGGCCCTGCTCGCCGACGCCTCCGTCGACACCCTGCTCGGCTACGCGCGCACGGATGACGCCGCCTACGACATCGACGTCTGGAAGCCGTGCTGCGGCTGCTGCCCGCCCGGTCGCCGAAGCGGGCCGCCGTGGTGAGTCGCATCGAGCGCATCGACGCCGAGCTCGGCTCGCAACTAACTGCAACCTTCTCGCAACCTTCGCGAACGTAGCGTGCACAGTGCGCGTCACCATCCCGTGGCGTCGCTCACGGACAACGTCGTCACAAGGAGCGTTATGACCATTTACGCCGCACCGGGAACCCCCGGCGCCAAAGTAACCTTCAAGCCCCGCTACGAGCACTGGATCGGCGGCGAATGGGTGAAGCCGGTCAAGGGACAGTACTTCGAGGACATCTCGCCGGTGACCGGCAAACCGTTCGCCGAGGTCGCGCGCGGAACCGCGGAAGACATCGAGGCGGCCCTCGACGCCGCGCACAAGGCGGCGCCGGCCTGGGGCAAGACGTCGACCACCGAGCGGGCGGCCATCCTGTACAAATCGCGCAGGTCATCGAAGACAATCTCGAGCTGCTCGCCGTCGCCGAGACCTGGGACAACGGCAAACCTGTCAGGGAGCCGCTCAACGCCGACCTGCCGCTCGCCGCCGACCACTTCCGCTACTTCGCCTCCGCGATTCGAGCGCAGGAGGGCTACTTCGCCGAGATGGACGGCGACATGACGGCGTACCACTACCACGAGCCGCTCGGGGTCGTCGGGCAGATCATCCCGTGGAACTTCCCGATCCTCATGGCCGTGTGGAAGCTCGCCCCCGCGCTTGCCGCCGGCAACGCGATCGTGCTCAAGCCGGCCGAGCAGACCCCCGTATCGATCCTGGTGCTCGTGGAACTGATCGGCGACATCCTGCCGCCCGGCGTGCTGAACATCGTCAACGGGTTCGGAGTCGAGGCGGGCAAGCCGCTCGCGTCCAGCCCGCGCATCCGCAAGATCGCGTTTACTGGCGAGACCACGACCGGTCGCCTGATCCTGCAGTACGCGAGCGCGAACATCATCCCGTCGACCGTGGAGCTCGGCGGCAAGAGCCCGAACCTGTTCTTCAGCGGATGTCGCGGACCATGACGACGCCTTCTACGACAAGGCGCAGGAGGGTTTCGTGCTCTTCGCCTTCAACCAGGGCGAGGTCTGCACCTGCCCCTCGCGGGCCCTCATCCAGAAGCCGATCTACGACTCGTTCCTCGGCGACGCGATCGAGCGCACGAAGAAGGCGGTGCAGGGCAACCCGCTCGACACCGACACCCAGGTGGGCGCGCAGGCGTCCAACGACCAGCTCGAGAAGATCCTCAGCTACATCGACATCGGCAAGCAGGAGGGCGCGAAGCTCGCCCTCGGCGGCGAGCGCGTCGACCTCGGCGGTGACCTGAGCGAGGGCTATTACGTCGCACCGACGATCTTCGAAGGCCACAACAAAATGCGCCTGTTCCAGGAAGAGATCTTCGGGCCTGTCGTCGCAGTCACGAGCTTCGACGACTACGACGACGGGATCGCGATCGCCAACGACACGCTCTACGGGCTGGGCGCCGGCGTGTGGTCGCGAAACGGCAACGTCGCCTACCGTGCCGGGCGCGACATCCAGGCCGGCCGCGTCTGGGTGAACAACTACCACGCCTACCCGGCGGGCGCCGCGTTCGGCGGGTACAAGAGTTCGGGGATCGGCCGGGAGAACAACCGGCTGGCGCTCGACCACTACCAGCAGACGAAGAACCTGCTTGTGTCGTACTCCGAGAACAAGCTGGGCTTCTTCTAACCGGTTCGGCTGCCGCGACTGACTCCAGGCTCCTTTCGCGGCGGTCGAAAAAACCGGCGGCCCGCGCCCAGCCATGTCGCGCGGGCCGCCGTACCCTTGATGTGGAGGCAATGATGCTCGATTCCGTTCCCGCGGTGCCCGGTGAGACCCTGTCGCGCGTGGCGCTCAGCGACACATCCATCGAGTTGCTGCACAAACTGTGGGGCCAGTACGGGCCGCTCATGTTCCACCAGTCAGGGGGCTGCTGCGACGGAAGCTCGCCCATGTGCTACCCGGACGGCGACTTCATCACCTCCGATCAGGATGTGCTGTTGGGACGGTTCGATCTTGGCACGCGAGAGCGACCCGCAGCCTCATCAACTTCTGGATGTCGGCCGAGCAGTTCGAGTACTGGAGCCACACGCACCTCACGGTTGATGTCGTGAAAGGGCGGGGGAGCGGGTTTTCGGTCGAGGCGCCGGAGGGCGTGCGCTTCATGATCCGGTCCCGCCTCATGGACACGGCGACCCCCTTCGTCTGACCGCCCCGACCCCCGCTGTCGAAAATTCAGGCATCCCGTTCACCTGGATGGCGCTGAGGCCAGCACGGAAAATGGCCGTGGCCCGATGGCGTGAACGAGGTACCTGAATTTGCGACAGGGTCGAACGGATGTCGCCGCGAGACGGCAGACTGGCCCCTGTGCACATCGTGGTCGGCTTCACTCCCGATGGCGTGCTCCTGGGTCACGAGGATGGCGCCAGCGAGCGGGTCGCGGAAGCGGAATTCCCCGCACGGGTGCGGCAGCTCGAGGCCGAGGAGCCGCGGTGGGTGTGGGATGACACGAGCATCCGCTACCCGCCGCTGCTGGCGGCGGGCGTTCGCGTGGCACGCTGCGTCGACCTGCGGCTGAGTCACGTCATCCTGCGCAATTCGGCGCTCACCAGCGACTCCGAGCTCGCGAAGGCCGAGCCCGGGCCCTGGGATCGTCCTCCGCGCCGCGCAGAGTCTCCCGGATGAGGGCCTGTTCACCCTGGAGCCCGAGGCGTCCCGGCCAGCGGCCGACGAAGTCGCGGAGTGGCTCCTCCAGCGTGCCGCCATCGCCGCCTGTCGCCGATCCCGGCCGCATCTCGCGGCTTCTCGCGGCCGAGTCGGCGGGGGCGCTGATCGCGGCCGAAATGCGCTTCGCGGGTATGCCGTGGCGCGCCGACGTGCACGACGTGCTGCTGGAGCAGCTTCTCGGGCCACGACCGCAGCCGGGCGAGCGGCCCGCGAAGGTCGAGGCGGCATTGGCGCAGGTGCGCAGCCTGCTCGACGTGCCCGACCTCAACCCCGACTCGCCCGCCGAGCTGCTCAAGGGCCTGGCGAGGGGCGGAATTCTGGCGACGAGCACGCGATCGTGGGAGCTGCGCAAGATCAAGCATCCCGCCATCGCACCGCTGCTCGAGTACAAGAAGCTGTCGCGGCTGGCCAGTGCCAACGGCTGGAACTGGGTCGAGACGTGGGTCGCGGATGGTCGGTTTCGCCCGGACTATGTGGTCGGCGGCGTCGTCACGGGCCGGTGGGCGACGAGCGGCGGGGGAGCGTTGCAGCTGCCGAAGCAGATTCGCGGCGCCGCGGTCGCGGATGACGGCTGGAAGCTCGTTGTGGCGGATGCCGCCCAGCTCGAGCCGCGCATCCTCGCTGCCATGGCGGGCGACCGCGAGATGGTCGAGGCGGGCGCCGCGGGCGACCTCTACGCGGGCATCGTCGCGAGCGGCGCCATCGACACTCGCGAGCACGCGAAGGTCGCACTGCTGGGGGCGATGTATGGCGCGACGCAGGGCGACGGCGGGCGGCTGATGCCCCAGCTCGCGCGGGCGTATCCGCGAGCGATTGGCATGGTCGAGGATGCGGCGCGCGCGGGCGAGCGTGGCGAGATCGTGACGACGCGGCTGGGTCGCAGTTCGCCGCTGCCCGGCGACGACCTGGCGTGAGCTGCAGGAGAAGGCGTACGGCGAGGAGGCGAGCCGCGGCCGCCGCCGATCGGGCCCGCAGCTACGCGCGCAGCTGGGGACGCTTCACCCGCAACTTCATCGTGCAGGGCACGGCGGCCGAGTGGGCGCTCTGCTGGATGGCGAGCCTGCGTAATCGTCTGACGGCGCTCGAGCCCGCGGCCTGGTTCACGGATGCGCCCCACCTGGTGTTCTTCCTGCACGACGAGCTGGTGGTGCACACGCCGCAGTCGCTGGCCGATCGGGTCGCCGATGAGGTGCGCGCCGCGGCACAGGATGCCGGTCGCCTGCTGTTCGGCGACGCTTCCGGTGGACTTTCCGCTGACCGTCGCGATTGTCGATAACTACGGCGAGGCGAAGTGACGCCGCGGCGTGGATGCTACGCGGTCGCCTTCGCGGGACGGCCCCGCCTCGGCACTTCGGTGGCGAGCGGCTGGCGGCCGATGTCGAGCGCGAGCAGGCGCTCGGCGGCGTCGAGCACCCGCGTGTCTGCCTCGACCATTGCGGCCTGAGCCTCAGCGACCACCGATCGGGCGAGGTCCTCGGCGCTGGTGGGCACGGCACCCGGGTCGACGGCCACCAACGCGGCACGTTGCGCCCGGATGATCGCTGCGACATCCACTCCCGGAAGCGTCGCCGCGAGCGCGAGCTTCGACGGCAGTTCCGCTGACGAGGAGGCGGAGGCGAACCACGCCGCGACCTCGCCGACGCCTGCCGGCGTGATCTCGTAGTAGTTGTTGGCACCGGTCTTGCGCACGAGTTTGTCGCGCTCGAGCCGATCGAGGGTGTTGTAGATCTGTCCGACGTTGATGGGCCCGGCTCCGCCGGTGCGCCAGTCGAGCTCGGTGCGCAGCTGGTAGCCGTAGCAGGGGCCCTGCGTCCAGCAGGGCGAGCAGGCTGAGTCGAACCGACACGTGACCTCCGGGTGGCAATGTGCTTACCGGGCAACTATATCCAGATCGCGAGAGGATGGCGGGATGGACGAGGCGCGGAGAACACCGCTCGCATACCGTGCGGCGTGGTCGGCGATCGCGGTCGTGCTGGTGCTGGCATTCGCGGTGTGGGGAGCGCGCATCGCTGTGTCCTTCGAGACGGCAGTTCCTCGTGCAGCCACTCCCATCCCGCGCGCGACGGTGCTTCCGGGCATTCGTGACGGTCAACACGAACTTCGTGCCGTTCAGCGCGGCGACCCTGTGCTCGCAGATTTCGCCACCCGTAAGTGTCGATCATCGATCGAGTCGGCGACCGGGGCGGTCGTGTCGACGGTTCACTGCTGATTCCGCCACGCGAGAAACTGAGAGAATGACACTCTTGTGATTTACGGCCGCAATCGGCAATAATTCAATCAACACACGGATATCCGTTCATAGGTCGATGGGGAAGTCGCACCTGAACGAATGGAGAAACCGTGACTGTATCCAACTGCGCGCGGAGTTCTGTACATCCACTCCGCGCCGCGCGCGCTGTGCCCACATATCGAGTGGGCTGCTGGTCGCGCCCTCGAGCGCGCCGTGAACTTCAACTGGGACGACCAACCGGTTCTCAAGGGCTCGCAACGCGCCGAGTTCTACTGGGAGGGCCCGCGCGGCACCGGGGCCGCCCTGGCGTCCGCCCTGCGCGGCTGGGAGCACCTGCGCTACGAGGTGACGGAAGATCCGACCGCCGGCAGCGACGGCGGTCGCTGGATGCACACGCCCGACCTCGGCATCTTCTTCGCCCAGACCGACACGGTCGGCAACGTCGTCATCCCCGAGGACCGCATCCGCTACGCCATGGAGATCGGCGGGATCGAACGCGCTCGAACTGCACCGCGAGCTTCGCCTCGCTCTCGGCCAGGCCTGGGATGACGAGCTCGAGGCGTTCCGTCACGCCACCGACGACAGCGCAGTCGTGTGGCTGCACAAGGTGGGTTAGGCACGATGTCAGCACATCTCGAATTGACGGCACCACCGGTTCGCCGCTCTGCGCCCGGTCGAACTCGGCCTCGACCGGCCTGCAGGGGCGTCGGCGCGCGTGCGCCGCGCGATCTCCGCGCCGACCTCCGAGCGCCTCCTGACTCCTTCGAGCGGACGTCATCGCGTCACGTTCATTCCTCTCGACACGTACCGCCTTCAGGCGGACTGACGCCAGCACCAGGTGGCTGACCCCCCAACCGGCTAGGTGCCGCGGGCGGTCGAGTCTCATTCGGGAGACTCGGCCGCCCTTTTCTTGTACCTGACGGTTGTGCGGGCCGACGCGTGTGCAATACTTTACCGTGTGGTAAACAATCTGAATGCGGTCTACTCCGCCCTCGCTGACCCCACCCGTCGACAGATGGTCGAGCGACTTCGCGGCGGGCGAACTCACCGTCAGCCAGCTCGCCGAGCCGCTGACCATGACGCTCGCAGCGGTCGGCAAGCACATCGCCGTGCTCGAGTCAGCCCACATCGTCCGCACCACCAAGCGGGGACGAGTGCGCAGCTGCGCGATCGTGCCCACGCTCCCTCACGGACGCCACGGCGTGGCTCACCGAGCAGGAGCAATTCTGGAATGAACGACTCGATGTACTCGTCACCTACCTGGAGGACCAATGAACGGCTTCACTCTCACCCGATCGATCGCGGCCGCGCCCGAGCGCGTCTGGTCGGCGTTCACCGACGCGACGCAGTACGCGGCATGGATCTGGCCCGCCGAGTGGAACACGGAATGCGAGATCGACCTGCGGGTCGGCGGCGCGTTCCGCGTCGCATCCGAACTCGCGCGGACTGTCGATCCAGGGCACCTACTCGAGAAATCGACCCGATCACCCGCCTGGTGATGAACTGGACCCAGACCAATCGTGACGGCGACTCGCTGCTCACCATCTCGATCGAACCGTCCGGCGAGGGTACGGAGTCTGAGTCTGACGCACGAGAACTTTCCCGACGAAGCGAGCCGGGCCGACCACGAACGCGGCTGGACCGACTGCCTCAGCAGCCTGCCCGGCTACCTCGCCTACGAGCGATCGACTTCAGGCTCGACGGTGGGGCTAGTCGTAGCTGCGGATGGCCAGCACGGCGTTGTGACCGCCGAAGCCGAACGAGTTGCTGATCGCGAGCAGGGTGCCGTCCGCCAGCTTGCGCGGCGACGTCACGACGTCGAGCTTGATCTCGGGATCCTGTTCGGTGATGTTGATCGTCGGCGGAGCGGTGCGCTCCTTGAGCGCGAGGATGGTGAAGACCGCCTCGAGCGCGCCGGTGCCGCCGAGCAGGTGCCCGGTCGCCCCCTTGGTGGCCGAGACCGGGATCGAGTGCACGCGTTCGCCGAAGAAGGCCTTGAGCGCCTCGTACTCGGCGATGTCGCCGACGGAGTGCTGGTCGCGTGGGCGTTGATGTGCATGACCTCGTCGCGGTCGGCACCCGCCTGCTCGAGGGCCAGGCCGACGGCGCGAGCGGCGCCGCGACCCTCGGGGTCGGGAGCGGTGATGTGGTACGAGTCGGAGGTCACCCCGCCGCCCGCGATCTCGGCGTAGATCCTTGCGCCGCGGGCCAGCGCGCGCTCCTCGGTCTCGAGCACGACGGCGGCGGCGCCCTCGCCCATGACGAAACCGTCGCGGCTGATGTCGTAGGGCCGCGACGCGGTCTCGGGGGAGTCGTTGCGCTTCGAGAGCGCCTGCATCGACGAGAACGACGACATCGTGATCGGGTGGATGGCCGCCTCGGCGCCTCCGGCGATGATGACGTCGGCGAGCCCGAGCTGCAGGTGCTCGTAGCGCGTTGGCGATCGACTCGGTGCTCGATGCGCACGCGGATGCGACGGTGCGGGCGAACGCGCGGGCGTCGAACGCCATCGAGATGGCGGCGGATGCCGCGTTGGGCATGAGCATCGGGCACGGTCAGCGGCAGCACGCGGCGCGAGCCCTTCTCGCGCAGGGTGTCCCATGCGTCGAGCAGGGTCCAGAGGCCGCCGATGCCGGTGGCCCAGTCGACGCCGAGGCGTTCGGGGTCGACATCCAGGTCGCCCGGCATCCGCCATCGCCTCGCGCGCGGCGATGAGCGCGAACTGCGCGGACGGGTCGAGGCGCTTCGCCTCGGTGCGCTCGAGGACTTCCTCGGGGCGCACGAGCGCCGGTGCGGCGAAGTTGACCGGGATGGCGTATTTCTCGGCCCAGTCGTTGTCGAGGGTGCGTGCACCCGACTTGCCGGCGAGCAGGGCGCTCCAGGTGTCCTGCGGCGGTTCCGCCGATCGGCGACGTGGCGCCGATGCCTGTTACAACAATCTTCTTGGTCATTACGTTTTCCCTGGTCAGTCGGGCGCTGGATGTCGCCGCGGCACACCGTGGTGGCGGGCCGACCGAGCGCGATCGCTGGTCGGCGCCGCACCGGTGAGGTGCTAGCCCTGTGCTGCAGTGATGAAGCTGACGGCGTCACCGACGGTCTTGAGGTTCTTGACCTCTTCGTCGGGGATCTTGACGTCGAACTTCTCTTCGGCGTTCACGACGATCGTCATCATCGAGATGGAGTCGATGTCGAGGTCGTCGGTGAAGGACTTGTCCAGCTCGACCGTGTCAGTTGCGATACCGGTCTCATCGTTGATGAGTTCGGCGAGTCCTGCGAGGACTTCTTCGGTGGACAATGCCATGTGTTTATCTCCTTGAGGGTGTCGTTATGACCGTTGAATAGCTTATTCGTTAGGGGAGCACTACGACTTGCGCGCCGAAGACGAGTCCGGCGCCGAATCCGATCTGCAGGGCGAGGCCTCCGCTGAGTTCCGGGATGCTCCTCGAGCAGCCGGTGCGTCGCCAGCGGGATGGATGCCGCGGACGTGTTGCCGGTCGTCTCGATGTCCCGACCGATGATGACGGTGTCGGGCAGTTTCAGCTGCTTGGCGAGCTCGTCGATGATGCGCATGTTGGCCTGGTGCGGCACGAACGCGGCGAGATCGCTGGCCTCGATGCCGGCGGCCTCGAGCGCCTGCTTGGCGACCTTGGCCATCTCCCAGACGGCCCAGCGGAACACCGTGGGTCCGTCCTGGCGCAGGGTCGGCCACTCCGCGCCATCCAGGCGGGAGTCGGTGAGCGTGTGGTTCATGCTCGACGGCATCCGCGCTTCGAGCCATCCGAGCCCCACACGGCCGGCGCCGATTCCGGGCGTGTCGCTCGGGCCGATGACGACCGCGCCGGCACCGTCGCCGAGCAGGAACGAGATGGAGCGGTCGGCCGGGTCGACGAACTCGGAGAGCTTCTCCGCACCGATCGACGAGCGCGTAGTGGGCGGCACCGGACCGGATGAGCGCATCGGCCTGGGTGACCGCGTAGCTGAAGCCGGCGCAGGCGGCGTTGGAGTCGTAGGCCGCGGCCGGGTTGACCCCGACGCGGTCGGAGACGACCGCGGAGATGGATGGCGTCACCAGGGTGTTGCTGACGGTCGCCGACGATGACGAGGTCGATGTCGGATGGCCGCGACGCCCGACTTCTCGATCGCCTCGAGGCTCGCCGTCGTCGCGAGCTCGGTTGCGCCGACATGGCGGGAGCGCGCGCGTGCGGGTGATGATGCCGGTGCGCTGGCGAATCCACTCGTCGCTCGAGTCGATGGGGCCGATGAGGTCCTCGTTCGGGACGACCAGGTCGCCGCGGGCGGCGCCGTAGCTGTAGATGCGGGTGAACTGGGCGCCGACCGACTGCTTCAGTGTGGGGGTCATCTGATTAGTTGCCATTCATCATGTCGTGGGCCGCGGCGAGATCGTCGGGCGTCTTGATCGCGACCGTCGGGATTCCCTTGAGTCCGCGCTTGGCCAGCCCGACCAGGGCTGCCGGCCGGAGCCAGTTCGATCAGTCCGGTGACGCCGGCCTCGGCGAGCGACGCCATGGTCAGGTCCCACCGTACTGGCGAGGTGACCTGGGAGACCATGAGGTCTACGAATGTCGTACCGCTTTCGATCGACGGAGCCGTCGCGATTTGTCCAAATCGGCAATTCGGGGTCGCTCGCCCAGATGGATGCGGCGACCTCGTGCAGGGCCTCGACGGACGGCTCCATGAAGTGGGTGTGGAACGCGCCCGCGACCTGCAGGGGGATGACGCGGGAGCCTGCGAGCGGATTCTCGGCTGAGCTTCGCCAGCGCGGGGAGTTCGCCGGCGACGACGATCTGGCCGCCGCCGTTGAAGTTCGCCGGCTCGAGGTCGAGTTCTGCGAGCAGCGCGAGCAGGGCATCCTCGTCGCCGCCGATGACGGCGCTCATGCCGGTCTTGACCAGCTTTGCGGCATCCGCCATTCCCTGGCTGCGCTGTTTGACGAAGCGCAGCGCCTCTTCTTCGCCGAGGATCCCGGCGACGACGGATGCGGTGATCTCGCCGACGGAGTGGCCCGCGGTGCCGTCGATCTTCGGCTTGCCCTTTGTCGGGGACGAGTCCCTCGAGGGCCAGCAGTCCGGCCGCGACGATGAGCGGCTGCGCGATGGCCGTGTCGCGGATGGTGTCGGCATCGCTGGTCGTGCCGTGCTTGACCAGGTCGATCTCGACGCTGTCGGAGATCCTCTGCAGGTGCTCCTTGAAGCGGGGTTCTGCGATCCACGGTTCCAGGAAGCCTGGGGTCTGGGATCCCTGTCCGGGGGCGACGACAACAATCACCTGATCAGTCTGCCAAGAATATCGGGCACGCGCTGTGGTATGTGTCCCAAACATCGCCGAAATCGTTGTGCGAGTCCTCCAGCGGATTCGGTCGACTAGCGTTGACTACATGCCTCGGGAGCGCCTGCGTCGCCCGCGTGCCGGCAGACTGGCGTGCGTCGCGATGCTCGTCGTCGTCGCGGTGTCGCTGGCCGGGTGCACCAGCCTTTCGGGGCACGGATCCGAGGTCGTCACACGCGGGCACTTCGAGCGACGGCGTCGACATCGGCGCGCTGAGACCGAAGCAGACGGCGGCCCTGAAACCGTACTACTCCCAGACGGTGCGATGGACGGCGTGCCACAGCAACCTGTAGTGCGGCACGGTGCGGGCGCCGATCGACTGGCAGCACGTGGGCACGGCATCGATCTCGCTCGCCCTCGTCGAGCATCCGGCGACGGGGGCGTCGCAGGGCGACCTGCTGGTGAACCCGGGCGGACCCGGAGGGTCTGGGGTGGAATTCGTCGAGGGCGGCCTCGGCGATGTGGTCGACGCCTCGATCGCGCGCGACTACAACGTGATCGGGTTCGACCCGCGCGGGGTGGGCCTCTCCGCCCCGGTGACCTGCTTCGACAACGGAGCCACCGACAGCTACCTGTACGGGATCGACCCGGGTGCGATCGGTTCGAGCGTCTGGATAGCGGCCGAGAAGCAGAAGGCCCGGGACCTCGCGAGCGCGTGTGAGCGGAACACCGGCCCCGTGATCGGGCACATCGATACCATCAACGCGGCCACCGACATGGATGTGATCCGCGCCGCCCTGGGCCAGTCGAAGCTCGACTACCTCGGGTACTCCTACGGAACCTACCTCGGCACCATCTACGCGGGGCTCTTCCCGCAACGGGTCGGCAGGATGGTGCTCGATGGCGCATTCGACCCGTGGGGCACCGGGTACTCGGCCGGCGACACCACGGGCGGAGGCGACGATTTCAGTGTGAGCCCCGATTCCGACTCCACGGTCGCCCAGGCGGTCGGGTTCGAGGATTCGCTCTACAGCTACCTGCAGAGCTGCGTGAACGGTGAGGAGGCGGCCGTGGGCGAGTCGACCTGTCCCTTCCATTCCGGGCTGTCGGATGCGAAAACCCAGGTCGAGCGCCTTCTCGCGAGAGTGGATGCGCACCCTCTGCGGGCGTCGGACGGGCGGTTGCTGGGGTCGTCCACACTCGCCACGGCGATCGACGACGCACTCTACGACCCGAGCGACTGGCCGCAGCTGACGCGCATGTTCGACCAGCTGCAGGCGGGCAACCCGAAAGACGCGTTCCAGTTCGCCGACGACTACAACGGGCGCAACTCCGACGGCAGCTACGACGACAACGGCGACCTCGCGCACCTGGCCATCGGTTGCCTCGAGGAGGGGCCGTCGGTGGACCTCGCGTTCGACGCTCGCGAGCTGAAAGAGCTGCGCACGGTGGCACCGGTGCTCGGCATCTACTCGGGCTACTCCGATCTCGCGTGCAGCGGCTGGAAGTACGGTCCCTCGCCGTTCCCGAACCCGGTACGGGCGTACGGCGCGGCCCCGATCCTCGTGCTGGGCACGACGGGCGATCCCGCGACACCTTATTCGGACGCCGAAGAACCTCGCACTGCAGCTCGACAGCGGGCACCTGGTGACCTACCACGGCCAGGGCCACACGGCCTATGACCGCGGCGACGGCTGCATCGACGACACGGTCGACAGCTACCTGCTCGACGGCACGGTGCCGCCCAAAGACCCGTCGTGCCGGTGAGTCAGATGCGAACCAGCATCTTGCCGGTGTTCTCGCCGCGCATGAGGCCGTAGAAGGCCTCGAGGGCGTTGTCGATGCCATCGACGATGGTCTCGTCCCAGACGAATTCGCCGGACGCGACGAGCGGCGCGACTTCGGCGACGAACGCATCCGTGTAGTGCATCATGCTCGGGATCGTGAAGCCCTTGAGCGTCAGGCTCTTCGTCGTCAGCATCCAGAGGTTGCGCGGTCCGGGCGGCATCGACTCGGCGTTGTAGCTCGAGATCGAGCCGCAGATCGCGGCGCGGCCGCCACGGTTCATCGAGAAGATGGCGGCCTCGAGGTGATCGCCGCCGACGTTGTCGAAGTAGACGTCGACGCCGTCGGGCGCCGCGGCGGCGAGCTGCCGCGACACCTTGCCGTCCTTGTAATTGAACGCGACGTCGTAGCCGTACTTCGAGGTGATCGCGTCGATCTTGGCCTGGCTGCCTGCGCTGCCGATGACGCGGCTCGCGCCGTGAAGCCGGGCGAGCTGGCCGACGGCGGTGCCGACCGCACCCGCCGCGCCCGAGACGAAGACGGACTCGCCCTCCTTCATCTCGGCGACCACGAAGAGTCCGATCCAGGCGGTGAGTGCGGGCACACCCAGCGCGCCGAGGTAGACGGAAGTCGGCAGGCCGGGCAGCTCGGCTCGCTTCGTGAAGTGCGACGCCTTCGCCTGCGCCACGTCGCGCCAGCCGTACATGTGCTCGACGACGTCTCCCTCGGCGAATTCGGGGGAGCGCGATTCGATCGACGCGGCCGACTGCGCCGCCCAGCATCGTCTTGCCCAGTTCGAACGGCGGAATGTACGACTCCATGTCGTTCATCCGGCCGCGCATGTAGGGGTCGACCGAGACGAACTCGTTCGCGACGCGCACCTCACCCTCCTCGAGCGGGGCGAGTTCGACCACCTCGTACGAGAAGTCGTCGGCGTCCGGCAGGCCGACGGGCCGGCGCATGAAGCTTCCACTGGTTACTCTGCATGATGATCCCCTTCGATCGGTGGTGGGCGAGGTCCGTGCGACTAGGGCTTGCGGGGGCTCTCGGGTTCGGCGATCGAACCGACGATGAGCGCGGACTGCAGGATGAGGGCCTCCCGCGCACCGGTGGCGTCCCAGCCGATCACCTCGCTGATGCGCTTGAGGCGGTAACGAACGGTGTTCGGATGCACGAACAGCTCGCGTGCCGTCGCCTCGAGCGAGCGACCGTTGTCGAGGTAGCACCAGAGAGTCGCGAGAAGCTCGGTCGAATGCGCCTGCAGCGGCTTGTAGATGCGGTTGATGAGGGTCGAACGGGCGAGCGAATCGCCCGCGAACGCGCGCTCCGGCAGAAGGTCGTCGGCGAGGGTCGGCCGCGGCGCATTGCGCCACGAGCGCGCGACCGCGAAGCCCGCGAGCGCCGCGCGGGCGCTCTTCGAGGCATCGACCAGCGTTGGCACCTCGTGGCCGAGCACCAGGTGCCCGGCACCGAACCCGGGCTCCAGCTGCTTGGCGATGTCGAGGAAGGGCAGCGGGGGCTTCGAGTCGTCGCTCTCCACCGGCGCGGGCTCGGCTCGTCCGATAACGAGGACGAGGCGATTACCCTGCACGCCGATGAGCACGTCGGCGTCGAGGTGCCGGGCGGTTCGCCGCAGCTGGTCGACATCCAGAACACGTGGAGTCGTGCCGACGAGCACGCACACCTCGCCGTGCCCGTTCCAGCCGAGCGCGGCGATGCGCGACGGCAGCTCGTTGTCGTACTCGCCCGAGAGGATCGAGTCGACGACCAGGGCTTCGAGACGGGCATCCCACAGCCCGCGAGCCTCCGCGGCGCGCGCGTAGACATCCGCCGCAGCGAAGGCGATCTCCCGCGAGTACAGCAGGATGGCCTCGCGCAGCACCTCGTCCGACGCGCGTGACGCGGTTCTCGACGACCTCGACCGTGATGCGGATGAGCTGCAGCGTCTGGGTCAGGCTCACCGAGCGCAGCAGCTCGCGCGGGGCCGCGCCGAACACGTCCGCGGCAATCCACGGCGTCGACTTCGGGTCCTCGAACCAGCTGATGAACGACGTGATGCCCGCCTGGGC
This sequence comes from uncultured Actinomycetota bacterium, assembly GCA_963738535.1. Taxonomy (GTDB): domain Bacteria; phylum Actinomycetota; class Actinomycetes; order Actinomycetales; family Microbacteriaceae; genus Galbitalea. The sequence goes on along the minus strand of CAVTXB010000002.1, from coordinate 201,259 downwards.
GACCAGGCCGACCGCCGACCGCCGCCCGGGGGGCATGTCGCCGTACCAGGGCAGCGTGTCTTCGAGGCGCTTCAGCGTCGCAGTCGACAGCTCACCCGAGATGGTGCGCAGCCATGCAAGCGTCTGTGCCTTCGTCTTTGGGCGCCACGGGAGGTTAGCTCTCGCCCCCCGCGCTGCCGGTGGTGCCGGCGGTCACGTCGAGCAGGCGGTACTTCTCGATCGCGGCACCGACCACGAAGCGGTCGATCTCGCCGCGCCGTGCGAGCGATTCGAGCGTGCGAACCACCAGCGACGGGCCCGTCGATCTTGAAGTAGCGCCGCGCCGCAGCGCGGGTGTCCGAGAAGCCGAAGTTGTCGGCACCGAGCGTCGCGAAGTCACCCGGCACGAACTGCCGGATCTGGTCGGGCACCGCGTGCATGAAGTCGGTGACCGCGACGAACGGCCCGCGTGCGTCCTGCAGCTTGCGCGTGACGTACGGGCACGTGCGGGTCCTCGTAGGGGTTCAGGAAGTTGTGCTCGTCGGCGGCGAGGCCGTCGCGGCGCAGCTCAGTCCACGACGTGACGCTCCAGACATCCGCCGACACGCCCCAGTCCTTGGCCAGCAGTTCCTGGGCCTCGAGCGCCCACGGCACGGCAACGCCCGATGCGAGCAGCTGCGCCTTCGGCCCGTCGTGCTGGCTCTCCGAGACGCGGTAGATGCCGCGCAGCAGACCCTCGACATCGAGGTTCTCCGGCTCCTCGGGCTGCAGGATCGGCTCGTTGTAGACCGTCAGGTAGTACATGACGTTCGGGTCGGGGTGCTGTCCGCCGTACATGCGCTCGAGGCCCGTCCTGCACGATGCGACCGAGCTCGTAGCCGTACGCGGCGTCGTAGGCGACGACAGCCGGGTTGGTGGAGGCGAGCAGGATCGAGTGGCCGTCGGCGTGCTGCAGGCCCTCGCCGGTCAGCGTGGTGCGACCGGCCGTGGCACCGACGATGAAGCCGCGCGCCATCTGGTCGCCCGCCGCCCACATGGCGTCGCCGGTGCGCTGGAAGCCGAACATCGAGTAGAAGACGTAGACCGGGATCAGCGGCTCGCCGTGCGTCGCGTACGACGTTCCGACACTCGTGAACGACGCGAACCCGCCGGCCTCGTTGATGCCGACGTGGATGATCGCGCCCTGCGGGCTCTCCTTGTAGGCGAGCAGCAGTTCGCGGTCGACCGACGTGTAGTGCTGGCCGTTCGGGTTGTAGATCTTCGAGGTCGGGAAGTAGGCGTCCATACCGAACGTGCGCGCCTCGTCCGGGATGATCGGGACGATGCGATTGCCGAAGCCGGGCGCCTTCAGCAGGTCTTTCAGCAGGCGAGCGAACGCCATGGTCGTGGCGATCTCCTGCTTGCCGGAGCTCTTCTTCGCGATCGCGTACGACGAATCCTCGGGCAGCGTGACCTGCGTGTACTCGCGAGCGGCGCTCGGGCACGTAGCCGCCGAGCGCGCGTCGTCGCTCCTGCAGGTACTGGATCGCCTCGTCGCCCTCACCGGGGTGGTAGTACGGCGGCAGGTACGGGTTCTCCTCGAGCACCGCGTCCGTGATCGGGATGTGCATGGCGTCGCGGAACTGCTTGAGGTTGTCGAGCGTCAGCTTCTTCATCTGGTGGGTCGCGTTGCGGCCCTCGAACGACGGGCCGAGGCCGTAGCCCTTGATGGTGTGGGCGATGATGACGGTCGGCTGGCCCTTGTGCTCCGAGGCCGCCTTGAACGCCGCGTACACCTTGCGGTAGTCGTGGCCGCCGCGCTTGAGGCGCCCAGAGCTGGTCGTCCGTGTAGTCCTTGACCAGCTCGGCCGTGACCGGGTCGCGCCCGAAGAAGTTCTCGCGAACGTAGGCGCCGTTCTCGGCCTTGTAGGTCTGGTAGTCGCCATCCGGTGTGCGGTTCATCAGGTTGACGAGCGCGCCGGTGGTGTCGCGGGCGAGCAGGTCGTCCCACTCGCGGCCCCAGATGACCTTGATGACGTTCCAGCCGGCGCCGCGGAAGAAGCTCTCGAGCTCCTGGATGATCTTGCCGTTGCCGCGAACCGGGCCGTCGAGGCGCTGCAGGTTGGCGTTGATGACGAAGGTGAGGTTGTCGAGGCCGTCGTTGGCGGCGAGCTGCAGCGCGCCGCGGCTCTCGACCTCATCCATCTCGCCGTCGCCGAGGAACGCCCAGACGTGCGAGTCGCCGACATCCTTGATGCCGCGGTTGGTGAGGTAGCGGTTGGTCTGCGCCTGGTAGATCGCGTTGATCGGGCCGAGACCCATCGACACGGTCGGGAACTGCCAGAAGTCGGGCATGAGGCGCGGGTGCGGGTACGACGAGAGCCCGCCGGCCGGGTGCGACTTCTCCTGGCGGAAGCCGTCGAGCTGGTCTGGTCCGAGGCGGCCCTCGAGGAACGCGCGGGCGTACATGCCGGGGGAGGCGTGGCCCTGGTAGAAGATCTGGTCGCCGCCGCTCGGGTGGTCCTGACCGCGGAAGAAGTGGTTGTGGCCGACCTCGTACAGGGCCGCGGATGAGGCGTAGGTCGAGATGTGGCCGCCGACGGCGATCCCGGGGCGCTGCGCGCGATGCACGGTGATGGCGGCGTTCCAGCGAAGCCAGGCACGGTACCGGCGCTCGATGTCTTCGTCGCCGGGGAACTCGGGCTCGTTCTCGGGGGCGATGGTGTTGATGTAGTCCGTGGTCGGAACCATCGGCACACCGAGGTGGAGGTCTTTCGACTTCTTGAGCAGGCTGAGCATGATCTCGCGACCACGCTCGTGTCCCTGCGCTTCGACGACCGCTTCAAGCGAGTCGTTCCACTCGGCGGTTTCTTCAGGGTCCCTGTCGGTGTGATTCACCGAGTACGGGTCCTGATCATTTACCGTCACCTTGACCTCTTCCTGGTAGAGACAGATCGGACGGCAGTCGTCTCGTGAGCCGGGTTACGGCTTTGGAGGATTCGACTAGCCGCGTCAATTCTAGGTGTCGGTTTCCTCATCTGCTGACGCGCGCACGCGTGCCCGCGCATCCGGGCATCCCGCGGCGTAGCATGGTCTCTCGTGCCACCGGATCATGGCTGATCGGTGCGAAAGGATTTACTTCAATGGCTCTGGAAATCGACACCCGGGCACCCGACTTCGAACTTCCCAACCAGTTTGGCGAGCACGTTCGCCTGAGCGACTTCGCCGGCAAGAGGCCCGTCGCGCTCGTGTTCTTCCCGCTCGCGTTCTCGAGCACCTGCACGACCGAGCTCTGCACGCTGCGCGACAACCTCGCGCTGTTCAAGCAGAACGGGGTCGAGCTGCTCGGCATCTCGGTCGACTCGAAGGCGACCCTGCGCGCGTTCGCCGAGCACGAGGGCTACGACTTCAACCTGCTGGCCGACTTCTGGCCGCACGGCGCCGTCGCCAAGGAGTACGGCGTATTCCTCGAAGAGAAGGGCTTCGCGAACCGCGCGACCTTCGTCATCGACGTCAAGGGCATCATCCGCGCCGGCTTCAAGACGGCGCCCGGCGAGGCTCGCTCGCTCGAGGAGTACCGCGCCGCGCTCGACGCGGTTCTGCCCGCCACTGTCGCCGGCTGACCCGGCGACCCGGTGGTCGAGTAGCACGAGCCTTCCGGTGGTCGAGTAGCCCGAGCCTTCCGGTGGTCGAGTAGCGCGAGCCGAGGAACGAGGCCCGGGCGTATCGAGACCCGGCTGCCTCAGCGTCACCTCAGTGCAGGATGTTGATCGCCCGCGAGATGACCAGGGCGAGCAGCGCGAATCCGGTCAGCGCCTGGTAACCCATCAGGGCTTTCGCCCTCGTCGTCATGGGCATCACGTCGGTGGGGCTGAACGCCATCATGTTCGACATCGAGAAGTAGGCGTAGTCGAAGAAGCCGGGTTCCCAATTCTTATTACCGGGTGCACCGTCGTGCTGGGGAAAGCGGAAGTCCATCTGCTCGGTCGCCCGGGCGTTGTGCAGCCGACGCCCGAACGGGCCGCCGAGGTCGAGCTCCCAGTAGACGAAGGCGAAGACGATCACGTTGGTGATCCACACCTGCGCTGCGGTCAGTAGTACGGCTGGTCCCGTCGCACTCCCGGCGATGAGTTCGCGCACCACGAGCACGATCGTGATCTGGTTGACGACCAGCATGACGATCGAGAGCCCGATGGACGACCACCTCGACCAGGCCCGCTCTTTCGTGAAGCGCACCGGGTTGAGGATGAACTGGGGGATGAGCAGCAGCACGCCGAGGGAGGGCACGATCCAGTGGGGGATCGGCTGGTATTTCTGAGGGATGTAGAAGTACAGGGCGAGCGCGATCGCAATTCCGATGGCGACGGCCCAGCGATGTTCCGGACGCAGCTTCTGGCCGTTCTTCGAGGCGTCAGTACTCATGCGCCCGAGTTTAGGTGAGCGGTCCGGCCCGACCCGCTGCGCAACTCGCGTTCGGGGCCAACGCGGTCACCACGGGCATCCGCGGCTGCCCGCCCTGTCCGTATTCGCCCCACTTGCTTGTACGATTGTCGAGCGTTGTCCCTCGCGGACGACGGGCCTTTAGCTCAGTTGGTAGAGCGCCACGTTTACACCGTGGATGTCATCGGTTCGAGCCCGGTAGGGCCCACTGTTCGATCTGTGGTGCGGCCGGCCCCGGCCCCTCCGGCCCCTCCGGCCCCTGCGGCCCGCCGTGGTCCTCGCCCTGGTCCCGCGCCCTGATCCCTCTGTGGTTCCCGCTTCCCGTCGTGCCCGTTTCCCGTCGTGCCCGTTTCCCGTCGTCCCCTGTCGAGAATTCAGGCACCTCGTGCGGTGCCGTTCGACCGCGCTGGCTATCCCGCAGGTTGAGCCAGCCACCGATACGAGGTGCCTGAGTTTTCGACTGGGCGGACGGGGGGGGGCGAAGGTAGTGGGGCGGGAGCTCGCCGCGGCGGGTCGTGGCGGGCGGAGGTTCAGGGTTCGTGCGAGTCGTCGACCGGCGGTTTGTCGGGCGGGGGCTTACGGACCGCCTCGAAGATGTCGACGATGTACTTCTTGTCGACCTCCGGCGGGGGAGGCGTGACTTTGGCCGGCGCGGCCGCGGGCTCCGGGTTGCGTGTCATCCGGTCGCTAGCCGATCGTCCATTGCACGGTGGTGGCGGCCAGGAAGACGAAGACCACCGCGGCAGCGAACAGCACGGCGCCCGCCTGGAACAGGCGCGCCTTTCGCACGATCCTGGCCTCATTGTGCGTGAGGATGGCGTTTTTCATGTCGAACAGCCAGAGCAGCGCGCCGGCTTCGGTGCGCCCGTAGACCTCGGTTCGGATGCCGTCGCGGGACAGCGATTGCGCCCTGCCGGGCCACAGCGCCACAACCCCGAATATCGCGCTCGCCAGAAGCATCGCGATGGCGATGGTCATCCATCCGTTGCCGACGCGCGCTGCTGCAAGGGATGCTGCGATGCCCGCCGCGGCGACCAGCAGCCCGGCCCGCGTATCCATGCTCTGGAGGCGTCGATCGTACGAGTCGAGCTGGGCATCGACCTCGGCCTGCATCAGTCGAAGCTGCGCCACGCGGTCATCGGAAACGGCTTCTGCCACAGCTCCGACACTATGCCCGGCGGAGGGATTGGAACAGGCCGGACCGGTGGGCCGTAGACCTGTGGAGGAGATGAGCAGGGGTTCCGCGCGTACGAATACGATGCGCGATTGGGAGGCGATGCACATCTATATTCCGCACGCCGATCCGGCGATGGAGTCCCTGTTCGAGACGCTTCGGACGTTCTGCCGGTGGACTGTGACATTCCAGGATTCGCTCTACGTGTGCGTGTGCACAAAGCACGGGTACACCGTCCGCGTGCCCACAATGGGCGGTATCGTGGTGCTGCCAGCCACGATTAGGCACGAACTAAGCTTGTTTCCCTGCGTGGGAGATTGGGGGTAGGTCATGTCCCGCACTTATCAGGCTCGCGTGTCGTTCAAGGTCGAGGGAGTCAGTTCGCGACGGTTCGGCGAACTGGGGGGCCGTCTGTCGAGGATCGTCTGGAGTGGCACCGAGATGACCGGGGCAGTGGTGGTCTCATCGGTGAAAGACCGCGAGATCAGGTTTCTGGTCGCGGTTGAGGCGACCAGTTCGAGCGCGGCCGAGTCGCGGCTCGACCGGTGGTTCCGGGCATGCCTGAATCGTCTGGAATCAGACGCCGGCTCGTCCCGTTCGCTGAAACCGACGAGCGCCAAGCCGGCACGGCCCGCTGCGCTCGAGCGCGAGTGGGTGCTCGCCTAGGTTTCACTCAGCACTCAGCACTCAGCGACTGCTTCGACTTCGTGGTCGACGCTGCCGCCCTTGCTGTCGCTCACCGACACGTCGATCCAGAACGGGATGCTGGTGCCGCCGCCCGAATTGGGGAACGCGTAGCTGCCGCCCCACAGGGCTCCGCCCTGCGGGCTCAGTGGGTACGAGACACCGTTGATGAAGATGCGCACCGGGTTGATGGTGCCCCCGTCGGTGGCGGTGACGGAGACGAAGAGTGCGCCCGAAATCGTAGTGGGGTCGCAGGTCGCGCTGTCCTCTTCCGGGGTGACCGTGGGGCGGCTCGGGATGGTGGGAGGGGTTGCCACGGGCGGCGTCGTGATGGTCGGTGGGGCCACCGCCGGGGTCGATGGCTGCGGCGCAGCCGTGTGGGCTGTGCCGCCCGAGTGTGTCGTCGCGGCCGCTTCGGCGGGCGGGGAGGCGGTCGCGGTCGCGGTGGGCGTGGACGTGGGCGTGGGCGTGGGCGAGGCGATGTGCGTCACGGCTCGGGTGGTCGCGCCGGCGGCCGCTGCAGCCGCAGTCGTGGCGGACGCATGAGCGGCGACGAGGTGCGTGTGAGCGCTCGCGTCGCTCGCGTCGATTCCCGCTGTCGTGCCGACGATGACTACCGCGGCGGCAAGCCAAATCGCCACGACGGGCGACGACACACGAGTGCGCAGCGCGCGCTGCAGACTACGTGCCCCCGGGGATCCCACTGGGGGAGTCTACGGGGAGCGTTTCGCTCGCTCGATCCCCAGTTCGTGCGTCACCGGGATCGTGCCGCCGACGCCTCAGCGGCCCGGCTTTCAGCGAGGCGTAGGCGACTGCGGCGAGCGGGATGGGGATCCAGTACTGCACGAGCCGCCACGCAAGCACAGCAAGCACTGTGATGCCGTGCGGCGTCCCGAAGGCGACGATGGCCGGCACGAGCACGCCTTCGATGATGCCCAAACCGCCGGGAGTGAGTGGCACCAGTCCGCACAGGCAGGCGAGGCCGTAGGCGACCAGCAGCTGCCGCGGATCGGTGGGGGAGCCGAACGCCAGCAGGAAAACCCAGAGCGTGGCGGCGTCGAGCAGCCAGTTGGCCGCCGCCCACGCGACCGCGACGACGAGACGCCCCCGCTTGGCGTGGTACTCGTCCAGGTGATCCGCGACCGTGGCGGCGAACGCGACCGACGAGTCTTCGTGCAGGTACGGGATGCGTCGCGCTGCTCGTCCGATGAAGGCCAGCGTCGCGTCACGGTGCCGCGAGAGCAGCAGCACGGCCATCCCTGACAGCACGGCAACCCCGACGACGACGACTCCTGCGACGATGTACTCGGGGTTTCCGTGCATTGCGGCTGCCGACAACGCGATCGAGAGACCGAACAGGCCGCCGAGGGTAAGCACCGAGGTCGCGACCTCGACGGTTGTGCCGGTGATCGCGTTGGCGGGCGTCGCCCCGGCCAGCGTCAGCATGCGGAACTTGACCGCCGTTGCGGTGGGCCCGCCGCCCGGCACCGTGTTGTTGACGCCCTCCGTCGCGACGTCGACGCGCAGGATGGTGAAGTAGCCCGGACGACTCGACCGATTGAGTGTCGCGCGGCTGAGCGCGCTGTAACACCCGATGGATGCGACTTCGAGCAGCACTCCCAGAACGAGCAGGGGAGTCGAAATGTGGCTGAGCGACAGCAGCGCGGTGCGAGCATCCGCGAACTGCGGCACCAGCACGAAGCAGACGACGAGCACGAGCACGCCCACGAGGAACGCGCGCCACGCCCAGCGCGCAACGACGACGCGACGGGCTGCGGGTTCGGGACTGATCGGACGCTCCACGGGGTTTGGTGTGGGCGAGCCCGGTCGAGCTCGCCCACACCACAAATTACTCGTCGTCAGCGGACGAGTGCGACTCCATTCCGGTGCGGATCGCATCCATGACGCCCGAGTCGGCGAGGGTTGTCACGTCGCCCACGGGCCGGTTCTCTGCGACATCCTTCAGTAGTCGGCGCATGATCTTGCCCGATCGCGTCTTCGGCAGCTCGGCGACGACCATGATCTGGCGAGGCTTTGCGATCGCGCCGATCTGGGTGGCGACGTGGTCGCGCAGCTCCTTCACGATGTGTTCGCCGCCGTCCCCCGCTTCCGCGCGCAGGATGACGAACGCGACGACGGCCTGGCCGGTCGTCTCGTCGTTCGCACCGACGACCGCGGCTTCCGCGACTTTCGGGTTCGACACCAGGGCGGACTCGATCTCGGTCGTGGAGAGGCGGTGACCGGAGATGTTCATGACGTCGTCGACGCGGCCGAGCAGCCAGAAGTCGCCGTCCTCGTCCTTCTTGGCGCCGTCGCCGGCGAAGTACATGCCCGGGAACTTCGACCAGTACGTCTCCTTGTAGCGCTCGTCGTCGCCCCAGATCGTGCGGAGCATCGACGGCCACGGTTCGGTGAGCACGAGGTACCCGCCGCTGCCGTTCGGGCACGGACTTGCCGGCCGCGTCGACGACGTCCGCGGCGATCCCGGGAAGCGCGGCCATCGCGGCGCCCGGCTTGCCCGCGGTGACGCCGGGAAGCGGGCTGATCATGAGCGAACCGGTCTCGGTCTGCCACCAGGTGTCGACGACGGGCGTCTTGTCGTGGCCGATGTTCTTGCGGTACCAGATGTAGGCCTCGGGGTTGATCGGCTCACCGACCGAGCCGATGAGCTTGAGGCTCGACAGGTCGTACCCCGCCGGGATCTCGTTGCCCCACTTCATGAACGTGCGGATGGTCGTCGGCGCGCAGTACAGGGTGGTGACCTTGTACTTGTCGATGATCTCCCACCAGCGGCCCTTGTGCGGGGTGTCGGGCGTGCCCTCGTACATGACGGAGGTGGTCGCGTTCGAGAGCGGACCGTAGACGATGTAGCTGTGGCCGGTCACCCAGCCGATGTCGGCGGCCGTCCAGTAGATGTCCGTCTCGGGCTTCAGGTCGAAGACCTCCCACTGGGTGAACGAGCAGCCGAGCAGGTAGCCGGCCGAGGTGTGCAGGATGCCCTTCGGCTTGCCGGTCGTGCCCGACGTGTACATCACGTAGAGCGGATGCTCGGAGTCGAACGATTGCGCGGTGTGCGACGTGCTCGCCTTCTCGACCGTGTCGTGCCACCAGCTGGTCGCGACCGTCGGTCCACTCGACGTCCTGGCCGGTGCGCTTGACCACGAGCACGGTCTCGACCTCGGGACGCGTGGAGAGCGCCGGTCGACGGCGGGCTTGAGAGCGGAAGCGGCGCCCCGGCGGTAACCCGCCGTCGGCCGTGATGACGATCTTGGCCTGGCAGTCGTCGATGCGGGTGCCGAGCGCATCCGCGCTGAATCCGCCGAACACCACGGTGTGCGGCGCGCCGATTCGGGCGCAGGCCAGCATCGCGACGATCGTCTCGGGGATCATCGGCATGTAGATGGCGACGCGGTCGCCCGTCTTCACGCCGAGTTCCTCGAGCGTGTTGGCGGCCTGGCAGACCATGTCGGTCAGCTGCTTGTAGGTGATGGTGCGGGTGTCGCCGGGTTCGCCCTCGAAGTAGTAGGCGACGCGATCGCCGAGGCCCGCCTCGACGTGGCGATCGAGGCAGTTGTAGGCGACGTTGAGCTCGCCGCCGACGAACCATTTGGCGAACGGCGGGTTGCTCCAGTCGAGCACCTGGTCCCATTTCTTCGACCAGGTGAGGCGCTCGGCCTGCTTGGCCCAGAAGGCGGGCCGGTCGGCCGCGGCTTCGGCGTAGGCGTCGGCCTTGACGTTGGCCTGGGCGGCGAACTCCTCGGTCGGCGGGAACCGGCGCTCTTCCCGGGAGAGATTGTCGAGTGCGGCTTCAGTTGTGTCAGTCATCGTTGAACTGCGTTTCCCTTGCTTGTGTACTGGCCGCGGCACGCCGAAGCGCACCGCCGGCATATTCGGGGGCTCACGTAAACGCTAATGCGGGAGGAGCGGTCTGCCCTCCCGCATTGCATTTCACTACGGTCTCGGTTCGCTCGACCGCCGGTCAGCTGGCGGGCCAGAGCGGGCAGCACTGTGCGCTTCCAGGTCGAGTTCATCACCGTGGCGAACGATCCGTACCAGGCGAGGATCGCGGTGAGGATGCCGAGGTAACCACCGATGTGGCCGATCGTGACAGAGCCGGCGAGTTCGCCGATCGCCAGGAAGGCGAAGGTGAGGGTCAGGGCGATGAAGACGAGCAGCACGCACGACGTTGACTTGATGGCGGCGAACATCATGTAGAGCGTGAAGATGCCCCACGCCAGGAAGAAGATGCCGACACCCTGGGCGTCGACCTTGATTCCCGAGATGAGCAGGAACCACGCCGCCATCCAGAACAGGCCGTACGACGTGAACGCAGTGGCGCCGAACGTGTTCTTGTTCGCGAACTCCCAGATGCCGGCGATGACCTGGCCGATTCCGCCGTAGAAGAGAGCGAGGCCGAGGACGGCGCCTCCGGCGCCGGGAACCCAGCCCGCGTTTGCGAAACTCAGGACGAAGGTCGTGAGTGCGAATGCGCCGAGTCCCAGTGCGCCTGGGTTGGCGAACCGGGCGGCGGCCGCGGTTGGGGCTGGATCAGAGTTGTGTAGAGCGGTCATTTCGACTCCGTACTTCTGCCCGGCGTCGTTGCCGGGCTCCATTCCGGACGTTACTCCCGCGTGGAACCCGACGACAAGGCCTCTCGTTATCAAAAAGAGACCCGATCATAAAGAAACCGGGAACGCGACGGATCGCGTTCCCGGTCGGATTGATGCGCTAGTCGGCGAGGATGGCGTACAGCGCGCGACGAGTCTCATCGAGCGTCTCGATCGCCTTGGTGCGCTGGGCGTCGTTCGCGGCAAAGCGCAGCTGGTGGATCACGCCCATCAGCTTGGCGATGCTCTCGTGCAGGCCGGCGTCGGCCTGGATGCGAGCATCCGCGCCCTGCCAGACCCTGGCGAGCTCGTCGGCGTGCGATTCGACCCATTCCCTGCCGGCTGCGGTCAGTTGGAAGTCGGTTCGCTTGCCCTCGCCGGTGGCTTCGATGAGTTCTTCATCGACGAGCTGCTGGAGCGTCGGGTAGATCGAGCCGGGGCTGGGGTACCACGTTCCGCCGGAGCGGTCCGTGATCTCCTTGATGAGGCCGTATCCGTTGTTCGCCTGCTCGGAGAGCAGCGACAGGATTGCGATGCGCACATCGCCGCGGCGTTTGCGCTGCGGCCCGGGGGGCATGAAGCCCCGGGGGCCGAAGCCGCCGAAGCCGGCGCCGCCGCCGGGAAAGCCGAAGCCCTCGGCGGGGCCTGCCGCGGAAGCCGAAGCGGCTGGAGCGCCCTCCGTCGTGACCGTCGTGATCGTGGTGGTGTCGTACGGGAAATTCGTTTCTCATGGTGATTCTGTCCTTTTCAAAGTTTGTGGATGATGCGTCGCGTATTCGTCAGCGACAGGTTAACGATATATCGGTAATATTTCGTTGTCAACACGTTTGCGAAATTACTCCAGCGACGTTCTGCGTGGTTCGCGGCCCGGTTCGCGATCCAAAAGTGAGCGACGCCCGTAGAATTTTGGAATGGCTGACGACGACGACGTTCGAGGTGCGACCGGAGTGGGAGATTCTTCGCTCCCACCGGCCCCCGCCGCTCGAGCTTCACGCCCGCTCCGACCGACGCCGGAATCGCTCGAGGCCGCGGCGGCGTGTATTCGACGACGACGAAATCGCCGCTGCTATGGCTGCGGAGCTGGCCCGCGTCGCATCCGGACCGATTCCCATCCAACGGCCCGCGGGCACACACCCCGCGTGGCCAATCGACGATGCCGACGAACCGGAACACGAAACGCCGGCCGAACCGGTCGTTCAAGTACAACCGGTGTCGCAGGCCGAACCGGTGTCGCAGGCCGAACCGGTGTCGCAGCCCGAACCGGTCGCGCAGGCAGAACCGGTGTCCGAGCCCGAACCCGTCGCGCAGGCAGAACCGGTCGCGCAGGCAGAACCGGTGTTCGAGCCCGAACCCGTCATTCACGCGGAGCCGGTGTCCGAGGCGCAGCCGGAGCCCGCCGAGGTACCCGCGCAGTCCGAATCGATTTTCCAGCCGCCCGTGCTCGTGCAGTCCGCCGTTCCCGAAGAGCCCCTGCAGGGGACCACGGAACCGCAGGCCGATGCGTTCGTCGATCAGGTCTACCTGCTCGACGATGTTGAGCCGGAGGCGCCGCCCGTGCCCCCGACGCAATCCGTGCCGGCGCCGTCGCAGGAGCCGCCCGCATGGGGAGCACCGCCCGCTCCGGTCGCCACAGCGCCCGTCGCGGCTCCCGAGCCCGTGGTGGCTGCGGAGCCTGAAGCGGCCGCCGCCCCAGCTGCAGCCGAGCCGGTCGCACCCGAGGAACCACTCGCGGAGGCACAGCCAGAACAGGCTCCCTCCTCGTTCGCTCCGACGTCGTCTGCACCCCAGGGGCCGCCGGACTGGGCCACGCCGCTGTTCGGCCAGCTCAGCGATGAGCAGACCGTGCCCGTGCAGCCGACGTACGAGCAGCCCGCGGCCCAGCAGCTGCCCCCGGTGCCCGACCCGGTGGAAGCCCAATCCGACCCGTTCGCACCCAGTGCACCGCCGTTCGCGCCATCCAATGGGCCGTTCCCCCCACCGGGTGACTCGCCGGCAGAGCCGCCGCCGAGCGCGTTCGGACCAGCGTCGGCGTTCGGCCAGCCGCTGGCCACGACCGATGCGGATGCCCTCCGCGCGCTGTATTCGGCGGCACCGGCACCGACCGTCCCCCCGGCAGACGCACCGCCACCGCCCGGTTACCCCACGCCGGCGGCCGATTGGGCATTTTCGGCGCCCGAGCAAGCGCCCGCCCCCGAGCAGGCAGCAGCGCCAGAGCAACCAGCAGCGCCCGAGCAACCGCAGTCCTCCGAGACGCTCAGCGCGATCGAGGAGTTGCAGGCGCATCTCGACCAGCGCGATCGCGAGTCCCGCGAGTATGCGGCATGGGAATCCTCGATGGTCGATGTGGGCACGCCTGAGGCGCTTGCTGCGGTTCAGGATGCTCGTGCCGAGCGCCCCGACCTCACCGCGCCTCCTCTGGCCACTGAGCCGTCCGCCGTGCAGCCGGCGGCAGAGCCTGCACCACCCGTGGAGGAGCCTGCGTCGTACCTTGCACCTCCCGCAGAGGAGCCCGTTGCGTACCTTGCACCTCCCGCGGAGGAGCCCGTCGCTACCTGGCTCCGCCCGCCGACGACTTCGACTCGTTCCTTGCGCCGCCGGCACCACAGGCCGCATCGGCGCCGCCCGCGCCGGTCGCCGGGCAGCCGCCGGCTTTCCCGCCGCCGCCCGAGCCAGAACCCGTGCCGAGCTTCCCGCAGTTCGTGCAGGAGCCCGCCGCGTATGTGGCACCGCCCAGCGAGGAGCCGGTCGCCTATGCGCCGCCTCGGGTCGAGCAGCCGCCCGCCTACATGACGCCTCCGGCCGATCAGCCGATGCAGTTCTTTGCACCGCCCGCGGATGAACCGGCGCCCTACTTCGCGCCGCCAGCGCCGATTCCGCCGGTCGAGCAACCCACCGCTTTCACCCCGCCGCCGCAGCCGTCCGTCTTCGCTCCGCCGCCGCCGGTGGACGAGCCGTACTCGGCGTTCGCCCCACCGGTCGATGAGGCGACACCAACACCCGCCGCACCCGGGAATGACCCTTTCGACATCTTCGGTGTGCCGGCCGACGCGGCGCCCGAACCCGCACCGCCGGCGGAGGCCACTCCGTTTCCGGGATTCGCCCCACCCGCGGACACGTCCGCGTTCGACTTTTCGGCGCCGAGCGATCCGCACGAGCTGACGTTCGAGCCGTCGCCCATCCCCGACACGCCCGTCTTCCTCGAACCGGCACTGCAGGCACCCCGGGATGTGACGACGCAGGAGCCGGCGCCGCAGGTTCCAGTTCCGCCGGATGACAACGGTTCTCCCGTGCACGAGCTTCCCGTGCTCGTCGAGCCACCGGCGCCAGACGGGGTTGCCGATCTCTGGCGCGCCGCGTCGCAGGAGCCCCTGGCTCCCGAACCGGCAGAGCCTGTCGTCGCGCCTCAGGCAGACCACGCCGTTGAGTCCCCGGCAGAGCAGATCACCGCTCCGCCGATCTGGGATGTCGCGCCCGGTGCGCCGCCGGCCGCGGCCTCGCCGTTCGAGCCACCCGTCGCCGAGGTTCCGCCTGCTGCTGCTCCGACAGTTCCGCCCGCAATGCCGGGCGGATTCGATGATCTGCTCAGTGGGTCGGTAGTCGAACCGAGCCCCCAGCAGCCACCGGGCCCCGCCTGGAGTTCGGCGGAGGCTCCTCCCGCCGCACCTTCTCCCGCGGATCCCGCTCCGACCAGTGAGCCGACCAACGATGCGGTTCCGGAGGAGAGACACCCTTTTGGAGAAGGGGTCGAACGCGACGAAGCGGTTGACCCCTCAGACAGTATCTTCGGTGCTCCACCCGCGTCCCTGGCGCTGAACCCGGCGACCGTTCCCACGGTTCCGGAGTACATCGTGGTCGAGCCCGACCCGCACACCGAGCCCGATCCGGGCACGGCAGAGCCGATGGTGCTCGTTGCCCCTCCCATCTCGGTCACCGAGAAAGCGGGGATGGAGCCGACTCCGCTCGAACAGCGGGTGGGCAAATCGGCACGACTGTTCTGGCTGTGGTTCGCCGCGAATTCGTCGATCGCCGCGGTGGTCTTCGGGGCGATCATCGTGGCCCTGGGAGTCAACCTTCAGCAGGCGATCGTGGCGACCCTGGCCGGTGTCGTCGTGTCGTTCATTCCGCTCGGGCTCGGTACCCTCGCGGGCAAGCGCAGCGGGCAGCCGACGATGGTGATTTCGCGTGCCACCTTCGGCGTCGTGGGCAACATCCTTCCCGCCCTGATCTCGCTGTTCAGCCGCATGTTCTGGGCGGCGGCGCTGCTGTGGGTGCTGGGAGCCGGTGCGGCCGACATCCTCGTCGGCGCCGGGCTCACCGACGGATTCAGCGAAGAGCAGTTGACACTCGCTGTCATGGTCATCGGCTTCTTCCTGGCCGTGGTCATCGCCTACGGCGGCTACGGGCTGATCGTCGATCGTGCAGCTCATCGTGAGCGTCATCTCGGGGATCGCGATCGTGGGTTTCATCGCGCTCACCGCGCAGTACGTTCACCTGGGCACAGCGCTCTCGGCTCCCGACGGCCCCTGGATCCTGGTGGTGACGGGGGCGGTGCTCGTGTTCAGCTTCATCGGTCTGGCCTGGGCGAACAGCGGTGCGGATGTCGCGCGCTACCAGCGCGCCGGCTCGTCCGGGGCGGCATCCATGATCTGGGCGACGTTCGGCGCCGCTCTGCCCAGCTTCGTGCTGATCGCGTACGGTGCCCTGCTCGCCGCATCCAACCCGCGGCTGGCCACCAGCATGGCGGCCAACCCCTTCGACTCGCTCGGCCGGCTGCTTCCCGTCTGGTATCCGGTTCCGCTCGTGGCTGCGACGGCCCTGAGCCTGGTGTCCGGAGTCGTTCTCGCCCTCTATTCGGGAGGGTTCGCCCTGCAGTCCGCCGGCATCCAGCTGAAGCGGTCGCTCTCCACACTGCTCGTCGGTCTGCTCGCCGTGCTCATCGCCGTGTTCATCGCGCTGACCGTCACCGACTTCACGCCAGCTGTTCCGCGACTTCTCGACGACGGTCGCTGTTCCCGTCGCCGCCTGGGTGGGTCTCTTCGGTTCCGAAATCATGATCCGCTCCCGCCGCTACGACTCCGAGTCTCTCCTGAATCGCGGAGGGGTCTACGCCGACGTGCGCTGGGGCAACCTCGGGGCGCTGGTCGTGATCAGCGCCATCGGCTTCGGATTACTCAGTGCGACACTTCCCGGCCTCGGCTGGGAGGGCTACCTCTATTCGGCGTTCGGCGTGCCGCTGGACAGCCAGCTGGCGACCTCCGATCTCGGGGTGCTCGTGGCGCTCGTGCTCGGCCTCGCCTTTCCGGCCATCTTCGGAATACGGGCCATCCGCCGTCAGGAGAGCTCCGAGGGGCTCCCCGAATAGACTGGGGCGGTGGCCCCCACCCTCGCCGACGTTCTCGCCGTCACCGAACGACTGTGGCCGACGTCAGGGGCTGAGAACTGGGATGCCGTCGGGCTGGTCTCCGGCGATCCGGGCGCACCGGTCGTGAGCATCCACCTGGCCGTCGATGCCGTGCTGGCCACCGTCGACGAGGCTGTCGAGGCCGGCGCCGAGCGTTCTGCTCGCGCACCACCCGCTCCTGCTTCGCGGTGTGACGACGGTGGCGGAAGACCGCTACAAGGGAGCAGCTCTCGCGCGCCTCATCCGCGGGAACTGTGCTCTCATCGCCGCACACACCAACGCCGACGTCGTGGAAACCGGCACATCGGCCATCCTCGCCCAGCGACTCGGCCTCACCGGCCTGCATCCCCTCGTCGCGGGGGAGACGACCGGAGCGCGGAATCGGTCGGGTCGGAACGCTGCCGGCCGCAACAACGCTCGGTCGGCTCGCGCAGGCAGCTCGCCGACATCCTGCCCCCCACCGCGGGCGGCATCCGGGCTGCGGGGGACTACGACGCCCCCGTGACAACCGTCGCCCTGTGCGCGGGCGCCGGCGACTCCCTGCTGGCCCTCGCCGCCGTTCGGGCGGCGGACGTGTACATCACCTCCGACCTGCGCCACCATCCTGCCTCCGAGTTTCGCGAGAACGCCACAATTGGGGGCGGCCCCGCGCTTCTCGACGTGTCACACTGGGCGAGCGAGTGGCTCTGGCTCGACACCGCAGCCGACCAGTTGCGCGCCGAGTTGCCGGGCGTGACCGTGACCGTGAGCGAACTCCGCACAGATCCATGGGACTTCCTGGTGGTCCAATGACCGCCAGCACCCGCACATACGTGAAATTCGGGGAAGAGATACAAACATGGCGTTGAAGGCCACACCTTCCGAGCAGGCATTGCTGCTCGACATCCAGGCGATCGATACGAAGCTGCAGCAGCTCGACCACCGGGCCAAGAGTCTTCCGGAGCACTGCTGCGCTGCAGCAGCTCGCCGTCGAGAACTCCGAACTGCTGGTCACGCTGGCCGAGCAGAAGGGCGTGCTCGAAGACGCCCGCATCGAACTCAAGCGGGTCGAGTCGGATGTCGAAGTCGTCGAGGCACGCATCACTCGCGATTCCGCGCGGCTGCAGGCATCCTCGTCCGTCAAGGATGTTGCCGCGCTCGAGCAGGAGCTCGCGGCGCTCAAGAAGCGCCAGTTCGACCTCGAGGAGATCGAACTCACCGTCATGGAGAAAGTGGAGCAGCAGGACGCCGTCGTCGGACAGCTGGGTGAGCAGGCGGGTGCGCTGCAGGGTCGAATGGCTGACCTCGAGGGCGAGCGCGACTCCGCGATGCGACTGATCGACGAGGAGCGAGCGAACGCCAGCGCGAACCGCATCGGCACATCGCCGCAAGGGTTCGCGACGACCTTCTGGCGCTCTACGAGAAGCAGCGCCAGCGTTACGGCAGTGGCGCATCCCTGCTGCGCGGCGGCGTCTCGCTCGCGAGCGGAGTGAAGCTCAACGAGAACGACATGGTCGCGATCCGCGCCGCGGCGCCGGACGATGTGCATCCTCTGCCCCGACTCCAACGCGATCCTCGTGCGCACAGGGGAGTCCGGCCTCTGATGGCGCACGAGAACTGATCGTCGAAGCCGACGGCGGATCGCGGGGCAACCCGGGCGTGGCGGGCAGCGGTTCGATCGTGATCGACGCCGGTACCGGCGAGGTCCTGGCCGAGGTCGGCACCTACGTCGGCATCGCATCGAACAACGTCGCCGAGTACCGCGGGCTGATCGCGGGCATCCGCAAGGCACTCGAAATCGACCCGAATGCGAACCTCCACGTGCGGATGGATTCGAAGCTCGTCATCGAGCAGATGAGCGGGCGCTGGAAGATCAAGCATCCCGATATGGCCGACCTGGCGGCCGAGGCGCGCCAGCTCCTCACCGGCACCCCGGTGAGCTTCGAGTGGATGCCGCGTGCCGACAACTCGCGCGCCGACCGCGTCGCCAACGAGGTCATGGACAAGAAGCTGTCGTTCGTGCGCGGCCCCGCCGGGCACGAGAAGCGCACGGTTCGCTTCGAATAGGGCGCCCGGTCGAGTAGCCTTAGGGCTGCAAACGGGTCGATGAGACGGTCGCGTTGTCTCCCGCAGGAGGCACCGAGGAACGTCCGGGCTCCACAGAGCAGGGCGGTGGGTAACACCCACCCGGAGCAATCCGCGAGAAAGTGCAACAGAAAGCAGACCGCCAGGGGCGCTGCGCCTTCGGGCGTATGGCCCCGGGTAAGGGTGAAACGGTGGTGTAAGAGACCACCAGCAGCCCGAGTGATCGGGCTGGCTGGGTAAACCTCGCCCGGAGCAAGGTCAGACAGGAAGCGTTACGGGCTGCTCGCCCAGTTTCCGGGTAGACCGCTAGAGGTGTGCGGCAACGTACATCGTAGATAGATGGCCGTCGATGAGATCTCGGTCTCGGGACAGAACCCGGCGTACGGTCGGCCCGTTTGCCTCCCTCGGTAGTCTCGAGGGTCATGATCACTCGTGGTGCGGCGGGGCGATCCCGTCGGATGCGCACGGCGATCGCCGTGGTGCACGTGCGGGTTGGCGGGAGACGTACGCGCACCTCGCGCCTGCCGAGACTCTCGCGCGACTGAGCGTGACGCAGCGCGAACTGCGCTGGAACGAGATCCTGAGTCGCGCGGAGGCCTCGATCTGGGTCGCGACCGAGCGACGACAGCGTCGTCGGCTTCGCCGGGTCGGGCCCGAGCCGCGACGGCGACGCCCCGCGGGCTCTGGAGCTCAGAGCATCTATGTGCTGGCCAGCCACCACGGCACGGGGGCCGGCCAGTCTCTCCTCGATGCGGCGATCGGCGATGCGGCGGCCTGTCTTTGGGTTGCCGACGATAATCCCGCGCGCGCGTGCCTTCTACACGCGCAACGGCTTCGTGCCCGATGGTGCCACGAAGGTGGGTGCGGTCGCGGGAACCCCCGTGCTCGAGGCTCGACTTGTGCGTTAGCCCACCTCTGAAAACTCAGGACAAAGCTGCTCGGCGCCGCGCCATGGCGCCTGGGGGTAACCCATCGCCTGAGTTTTCAGGCTGGTGGGGCTGCTAGACGATGCCGCTCGCCCCGAGCAGGTGACCGATGATGAATGTCGCGGCGAGGGCAAGCGCCCCGCCGATGACGACCCGCACCGTCGCACGCAGCACCGGGCTGCCGCCGATTCGCGCACCCGCAGCACCGGTCGCGAGCCAGGGCAACGAGAACTAATGGACGAACGTGAACGGGATGAGCAGGATCGCGACAGCGGAGAAGCCACCACGTGAACGGATGCGATGCGAGCGCAGCGTGCCACGACTACGACGTCGTCCTCGCCAGGAAGCTGGCTTCGAGATGGCGCCGACGCGTCTCGTGAGTTCGCCGCGACCTGCCAGCGGTGCTGACGACGCCCTTTCTCGGCGGCGGTGGCGAGCTCGATCGGCGCTCGAGGCGACTGCTCTTTCGCAATGAGTGCTCGCTGGGTGTCGCGCTGGCTGCTCACCGACACGTACTCGCCGAGGGCCATGGAGATGGCGCCGCCGACGAGACCGGCGAGCCCCGCGGTGAGGATGGCCGCATTGTGTGTTGTCGCACCGGCCACACCGACGACGATCGCGGCGACCGAGACGATGCCGTCGTTCGCGCCCAGCACGCCGGCGCGAAGCCAGTTGAGTCGGCTCGCGATGCCCTCGTCGCGGCGCGCACGCAGGCCCGGGATCAGGTCGACGAGTGAAGTCATAGCGCAACTAAACCACTGCTGCGCCGCGGATTCCAGCAAGGATAGGCGACCCTTCGTAAGGTCTGCCTCAGTGAGGCTGGCCTAATTCTCAGGCCGGATCGGAGACGAAACGGTAGCCCATCCCGGCCTCGGTGACGAGGTACCGCGGGCTCGGAGGGCACGGGCTCGAGCTTCTTGCGCAGTTGGGCCAGATAGAGCCGCAGGTAGCCCGTGTCGGTCGTGTACTGCGGCCCCCACACCTCGCGCAGCAGCGTCTCGCGCGTGACCAGCCGGTCGCGGTTGTGCAGCAGCACCTCGAGCAGGTGCCACTCGGTCGGCGTCAGTCGCACGGGCGCGCCCGCGCGGGTCACGACGTGGGCGGCAAGGTCGACGGTCACGTCGCCGAATGTGACGGAGGGTTCATCCGTCGCCGTCGGGGTGCGCCGCGACAGCGCGCGGATGCGGGCGAGCAGCTCGTCGGCCGCGAACGGCTTGGTGACGTAGTCGTCGGCGCCGGCATCGAGCGCGTCGACCTTGTCGAACGACTCGCTGCGCCCCGAGACGACGAGGATCGGGATCTGCGTCCAGCCGCGGAGCGCCTCGATGACCTCGATGCCGGTGAGTCCCGGCATCCCGAGGTCGAGCACGACCAGGTCGGGATGATGTTCGATGGCCGCATTGAGTGCGGCGCGGCCGTCGGACGCGGTCAGGACGTCGTACCCGCGCGCCGTCAGGGTGATGCGGAGGGCTCGAAGGATCTGCGGGTCGTCGTCCGCGATGAGGATCTTCACGGGGCGACCTCCAGCTCGACGACCATGGTCAGGCCCCCGCCGGGCGTGTCCTCGACCTCCAGTGTGCCACCCATGCCCTCGACGAACCCTTTGGCGAGTGCGAGGCCGAGGCCGACGCCGGTGCGTGTTGTCGGTGTCGCCGAGGCGCTGGAACGGCACGAACATCTCTTCGCGACGTGACTCGGGAACGCCCGGCCCGACGTCGATGACGCGCAGCTGCACGCGGTCGCCGAATTCGCTCGTCGAGATGATCGGTGCGCACCCTTTCGGCGAGTATCGAAGGGCGTTGGCGAGCAGGTTCACGAGCACGCGCTGCAGCAGCGCCGGGTCGGCGGACACCGGGGCGCGTCTCGCCGAGTTCGAGCTGGATGCGTCCGGGCTTGAGCTTCAGCTCGTCGAGCACATCGCCGACGACCTCCTCGACGGCGACGGGCTGCAGCATGACGCCGAGCACGCCGGCCTGGAGTCGGCTCACGTCGAGCAGGTCGGTGACGAGGTTGGCGAGGTCGCCGAGGCTCTCGTCCGCCGTTTCGAGCAGTTCGGCGCGGTCGGACGGCGACAGCTTGATCTCGCTCGACCGCAGGGAGGTGACGGCGGCGGTCGCGGCCGCCAGCGGCCGACGCAGGTCGTGGCCGACGGCGGCGAGAAGCGCGCTGCGCAGTCGGTCGGCGGCGGCGAGCGGGCGCATCCCCTCCGCTTCGGCGGCCAGTCGGCGCCGTTCGAGCGCGGACTCGAGCTGCGAGACGAAGGCGCCCAGGATCTTGCGGTCGGAGGCTTCGAGCGTCTTGCCGACGCAGCGTCAGGCTGCGCCGTGCTGCCGAGTGGCACGGTCGTGGTCTTCGTCGTCCGGCGACGCGACTGGCCTCGTCGACGGACACGAAGACCGGCGCGCCGTCCTCACCGAGCGCGACGCTCGTCATCCCGAACGCCTCGCGCAGGCGGCCGACGAGCGCCTCGATGGCATCGGTGCCGCCGATGACCCCGCTGGCGACGGCCACGAGCACCTCGGATTCGGCGGCCGAACGGTTCGCGGCACGCAGGCGCCGTGCGGCCTGGTCGACGACGAGGCTGACGAGCGCCGCGACCACCAGAAAGATGATCAGCGACGACGAAGTGCGACGGCTCCGCGATCCGGATGACGTAGAGCGGCGGTTCGAAGAAGAAATCGAGAAAGAACCCGGCCCCGACCGCGGCGAGCAGCGCTGGCCAGATGCCGCCGACCAGCGCGACCACGACGACGAACAGCTGGTAGGCCAGCACCTCGGTCGACAGCGTCGCGCGGGGAGCGGATGAACGGTGAGCGGCCAGGTCATCAGCGGCAGGCCGACGACGGTGAGCACCGACGCCGGCGATGCGACGTCGCAGCGATAGCGCGCCGCCGATGGTCGGCAGCCGCCGTTTGCCCGCCTGCGCGTGCGGAACGATGTGCACGTCGATGTCGCCGGCCAGACGGATGACGCTGGCGCCGATTCCGGCGCCACCCACGATCGACTCGAACCGGCTGCGGCGGCTGACACCGATGACGAGCTGGGTCGCGTTCACGCTGCGAGCGAATTCGACGAGTGCGACCGGGATCTGGTCGGCGACGACGTGATGGTAGCTGCCGCCGAGCGTCTCGATGAGCGCGCGCTGGGCATCCAGTTCGGCCGGATTGCCTTCCGACGAGGCCGTCCGCGCTGGTGACGTGCACGGCCATGAGCTGACCGCCGCCGGACCGAGCCGCGATTCGTGCGCCGCGGCGAAGCAGCGTCTCGCCCTCCGGACCGCCGGTGAGCGTGACGACGATTCGCTCGCGCGCCTCCCACGGCGCGTCGATGCCCTTCTCGACCCGGTACGCCTGCAGCGCGACATCCACCTCGTCGGCGAGCCACAGCAGCGCCAGCTCGCGCAGCGCCGTGAGGTTGCCGAGCCGGAAGTAGTTGCTGAGCGCCGCGTCCACGCGCGCCGCCGGATAGACGAGACCCTCGGACAGCCGATCGCGAAGCGCCTCGGGCGCGAGGTCGACGAGTTCGACCTGGTCGGCTCGCCGCAGCACCTCGTCCGGGATCGTTTCACGCTGCGGAACTCCGGTGATCTGGCGCACCACGTCGTTGAGCGACTCGATGTGCTGCACGTTGACCGTCGAGAGCACGTCGATGCCGGCCTCGAGGAGGGCATCCACATCCTGCCAGCGCTTCTCGTTCGACGAGCCGGGCGCGTTGGTGTGGGCGAGTTCGTCGACCAGCGCGATGTCCGGGCGTCGGGTCGAAGACGCCGCCAGGTCCATCTCGTCGAGCGAGACGCCGCGGTGGGTGACCGTGCGCCGGGGCAGCACCTCGAGCCCGTCGAGCAGCGAGGCTGTGGCCGCGCGGCCGTGGGTCTCGACGACCGCGACGACGACGTCCTTGCCCGTGGCTCGCGCAGTCGGCGACCCTCCTCGAGCATCGCGAAGGTTTTGCCCACGCCGGGGGCGGCGCCGAGCATTACTCGCAGCCGTCCCCGTGACATGCGTGCGTCCTGCTTTCCTGGCGGTGCGAGCGTTAGCCGAGCCGGGCCAGCGCGATGTTCAGTTCCAGCACGTTGACTGTCGGATCGCCGAGGTAACCGAGCTCCCGGTCCCTGAATTTTAGACTCAACCAGCTTCTTCACCATCGGCAACGGCGAGTCCGCGCGCTTTCGCGACGCGATCGACCTGCAGCAGCGCGTAGGCGGGGCTGATGTCGGGGTCGAGCCCTGATGCCGGATGCGGTCACGGCATCCGCGGGGATCTGCGCCTGCGTGACGCCGTCCGACTTCTCGATGGCCGTCTGCGCGGGCGGTGATCAGGGCGATGAGCGCCTTGCTGTTCGGACCGTAGTTCGAGCCGCTCGACGCGCCGCCGTCGTAGCCGTTGCCCGCCGCGGATGGCCGCGACTGGAACCACTGCGGCAGCGCCGCGCCCTTCGCGTGGTGAACGACTGGCCGAGCAGGCTCGAGCCGACGACCTTGCCGTCGACCGTGATGAGCGAGCCGTTGGCCTGGGCGGGAAGAGCGAGCTGCCCGATCCCGGTGATCACCAGCGTGTAGCCGATGCCGAGGACGATCGTGAGCACGATCATCGCCCGGATGGCGACGCCCAGCCTGCCTGAAGAGATCCGCGTTGAAATGCATTGTTCTTAGCTCCTTAGAAGCCGGGGATGAGGCTCACGACGAGGTCGATGAGCTTGATGCCGATGAACGGGGCGATGATGCCGCCGAGTCCGTAGATGAGAAGGTTGCGGCTCAGGATGCGACTGGCCGAGACCGGCCGGTAGTTCACTCCGCGCAGCGCGAGCGGGATGAGGAACACGATCACGAGCGCGTTGAAGATGATCGCCGACAGGATCGCGGAGGCCGGCGAGTGCAGGTGCATGATGTTGAGCGCCTCGAGCCCCGGGAACACCCCGGCGAACATGGCCGGGATGATGGCGAAGTACTTGGCGACGTCGTTGGCGATCGAGAAGGTCGTCAGCGACCCGCGCGTGATCAGCAGCTGCTTGCCGATTCGGACGATGTCGATGAGCTTGGTCGGGTCGGAGTCGAGGTCGACCATGTTGCCGGCCTCCTTCGCTGCCGACGTTCCCGTGTTCATCGCGACGCCGACATCCGCCTGGGCGAGCGCGGGTGCGTCGTTCGTGCCGTCGCCGGTCATGGCGACGAGGTTGCCGCCCTCCTGCTCCTTGCGGATGAGGGCGAGCTTGTCTTCCGGGGTCGCCTCGGCGAGGAAGTCGTCGACTCCCGCCTCCGCGGCGATCGCCTTTGCGGTGAGCGGGTTGTCGCCGGTGATCATGACGGTTCGGATGCCCATGGCGCGAAGGTCGGCGAAGCGTTCCTTGAGGCCGGTCTTGACGACGTCCTTGAGGTGGATGACACCGAGCACGCGCGACACGCCGGCTGCATCTCGTGACGCGACGACGAGGGGTGTTCCACCGGACTGCGAGATCGCGGTGACCGCGTCGTCGAGCTGCTTCTTCGTGGCGGGTGGCACGGTGCCGACCCACTCCGCGACCATGCTGGCCGCGCCCTTGCGCAGCTGGGAACCGTCGGGCAGGTCGAGACCGCTCATCCGGGTCTGCGCGGTGAACGGAACGATGACCGCGCATTTGCGATGGCGGGCGCCGTCGTTTCCGAGCCGTTTGGCCAGGTCGACGATCGAGCTGCCCTCCGGTGTCGGGTCGCTCAGCGACGAGATGCGGGCAGCCGTGGTCAGCTCGTCAAGCGACGCGTCCCCAACGGGTACGAACTCGGTCGCCTGGCGGTTGCCGTAGGTGATGGTGCCGGTCTTGTCGAGCAGCAGCGTGGTGACGTCACCCGCGGCCTCGACCGCGCGGCCCGACATCGCGAGCACGTTGCGCTGCACCAGCCGGTCCATGCCGGCGATGCCGATCGCGCTCAGCAGCGCACCGATCGTCGTCGGGATGAGGCAGACCAGCAGCGCGACGAGCACGGTGACACTCGTCGTGCCGCCGAGGAACGTGGCCAGCGGGTCCAGCGTGAGCACGACCACCAGAAAGACGATCGTGAGGGCGGCCAGCAGGATGTTGAGCGCGATCTCGTTCGGCGTCTTCTGCCGGGCTGCGCCCTCGACCAGCCGGATCATGCGGTCGACGAAGGTTTCACCGGGCTTGCTCGTGATGCGCACCACGATGCGGTCGCTGAGCACTCGGGTGCCGCCGGTGACCGCACTGCGATCGCCACCGAACTCGCGGATGACCGGAGCTGACTCGCCCGTGATGGCCGACTCGTCGACCGAGGCGATGCCGTCGATGACGTCGCCGTCGCCGGGGATCACGTCGCCCGCCGTCACGATGACCGTGTCGCCGAGAGCGAGGTCGGCGGAGGAGATCGTCGTGGTCTGGGCGTGCAGCGCCGCGACATCCGCTTCACGGCGTCGTAGTCGATCGACGCGGAGCGCCGGCGTGCTGGTGCGGGTCTGGCGCAGCGATGCGGCCTGCGCCTTGCCGCGCCCCTCAGCGACGGACTCGGCGAGGTTGGCGAAGATCACGGTGATCCACAGCCAGACGGCGATGCCCGAGCGTGAAGGTCGGCGCGAGCGGTACGATCCGCCCGATTTCTCCGGGCCGAAGAACGGCTCGACGATGGCGAGCACCGTGGTGAGCGCGGCGCCGACCTCGACGATGAACATCACCGGGTTCTTGCACCATGAGGCGCGGATCGAGCTTTCGGAACGCCCCGGGGAGCGCGCGCGACCAGCTGCGGGCATCGAGAACGAGCCGCCGGATCGCGATGACGGTGATGCGGTTGACATGGTTATGAAAGCCCTTCCGCCAGCGGACCTAGCGCGAGAACGGGGAAATAGGTGAGAGCGGAGACCAGCAGGATGGTGCCGATGAGCAGGCCGGCGAACTGCAGGCGGTGGGTCGGCAGGGTTCCGACGGTGACCGGGATCCGGTCCTGCGCGGCGAGCGCGCCGGCGAGCGCGAGCACGAACACGATCGGCAGGAACCGGCCGAGCAACATGACGACGCCGAGAGCGGTGTTCGAGCCAGGGCGTGTTCGCGGTGAGGCCGGCGAAGGCCGAGCCGTTGTTGTTGGCGGCCGAGGTGAACGCGTAGAGCACCTCGCTGAAGCCGTGCACTCCGGGATTCCAGATCGACGTCTTCACGAGGTCCGGCGCGAACCGCGGGGATCGCAAAGCTGATCGCGGTGCCGACGAGCACGAGGGTCGGCGTCGCGAGCGTGTAGAGGCTCGCGAGCTTCATCTCGCGGCCGCCGATCTTCTTGCCCAGGTACTCGGGCGTGCGACCGACCATGAGGCCGGCGATGAACACGGCGATGACGGCGATCATGAGGATGCCGTAGAGGCCGGCTCCGACACCGCCGGGCGCGACCTCGCCGAGCATCATGTTGAGCATCGCCATCCCGCCCGCGAGCGGCGTGAAGCTGTCGTGCATCGAGTTGACCGCACCCGTCGAGGTGAGCGTCGAGCTGGTGCCGAACAGCGTCGATCCGGCGATGCCGAATCGCAGCTCCTTGCCCTCGAGCGCCGCGCCGGCGAGCTTGGTCGCTGCGCCGCCTGCGCTCAGCTCGGCCCAGGTCATGAGCGCGGCCGACGCCACGTACAGCGTCGCCATCACGCCGACGATCGCGTAGCCCTGGCGGTTGTCTCCGACCATCCGGCCGAACGTGCGGGGCAGCGAGAACGGGATCACCAGCATGAGGATGATCTCGAACAGGTTCGTCCAGGCGGTTGGGTTCTCGAACGGGTGCGCCGAGTTCACGTTGAAGAATCCGCCGCCGTTGGTGCCGAGGATCTTGATGGCCTCCTGGCTGGCCACCGGGCCGCCGGGGATGGTCTGGCGTCGCGCCGGCGATCGTCGCGACATGCTGGAAGCCGCGCGAAGTTCTGGATCACGCCGCCCGCGATCAGGATGATCGCAGCGACCACCGACAGAGCGGCAGCAGGATGCGCAGCGTGCCGCGGGTGAGGTCGACCCAGAAGTTGCCGATCGTGCCCGAGCGGCGATACGAGAACCCGCGCACCAGCGCGATCGCGACGGCGATGCCGACGGCCGCCGACACGAAGTTCTGCACGACCAGCGCCGAGGAACTGGGCCGTGTAGCCGAGGGTGAGCTCGGGTGAGTACGACTGCCAGTTCGTGTTGGTCACGAACGAGATCGCCGTGTTGAACGACGAGCGGCTTCGGGCACGGCGGGCAGGCCCGAGCGAGTAGGGCAGCCACTCCTGCACGCGCTGGATCAGATAGACCAGCAGGATGCCGACCAGCGAGAACGCGAGCACGCTGCGCAGGTAGGCGGGCCAGCTCTGCTCGGCATCCGACTTCACGCCGATCAGGCGGTAGAAGCCGCGCTCGACGCGCAGGTCTTTCGGGCTCGGTGTAGACGCGGGCCATGTAGTTGCCGAGCGGGCGGTAGGCGACCGCGAGCACGACCAGGACCGTCGCCAGTTGCGGCGACGAAGAGCCAGACCTCCATCAGAAGCGCTCCGGCTTCACGAGGGCGTAGACGAGGTAGCCGATCGCGGCGACGGCGAGAATCGCCGCGACCCAGGCGAACACGATCACAGCTTCTCGACCGCCTTGCCGATGAGGGCGACGATCGCGATCAGCGCGATGATCGCGACGACGTAGATGACGTCAAGCATGGAAGAACTCCATCCGAAGGGTCCGGACGTCGCGGTGGCGACACCGGGCGGCATCCTGCCGCCATCAGAGTCAACTGCGCGCGCCCCGGCTTCCGACCCGGCGCTAACGACTCCCTAACGCCCCGCCCGCAAACCCTTACGAAACTCTCCTAAACTCAGGAGGTGTCCCTCTCAATTCAGGGGTGTGGCCATCCAGCACCGCTTGCCCGCGCCCATGTGCGCGCCGACCATCTGCTGCTCAGACCGAGACTCCTGAATTGGGAGAGGGCAGTGAGCGCGAGCTACTTCTTGGCCGCGACCTTCTCGACGGCGAGCGACCCGGCGCCGAGGATGCCCGGCGTTGTTGCGCAGCGTCGCCGGAACGATCTTCGTGCGCAGGTCGAGCAGCGGCAGGAACTCCTCGTAGCTCTTCGAGACGCCGCCGCCGACCACGAACAGGTCGGGGGAGAAGCAGAAACTCGAGGGTGCTGTAGTACTTCTGCAGGCGCTTCGCCCACTCCTCCCAGTTCAGGTCGTCGCGCTCCTTGGCGGAGTACGACGCCCGGTTCTCGGCATCCTTGCCGTCGATCTCGATGTGCCCGAGCTCGGCGTTCGGCACCAGCACGCCGTTGTAGATGATCGCGCTGCCGATGCCGGTGCCGAGCGTCGTCATGATCACGAGGCCCTCGACGTCCTTCGCTGCGCCGTAGCGAACCTCGCCGAGCCCGGCGGCGTCCGCGTCGTTGACGAACCGGATGTCGCGGCCCGAGCGCCTTCTCGAACAGCTTCTCGGCGTCGAAGTCGATCCACTTCTTCGAGACGTTCGCGGCCGACATCGTCTTGCCGTCGATGACGATGGCGGGGAAGCAGACGCCGACCGGAACGGTCTTGGCCACCTTCAGCTGGTCGATGATCTCGACGACCGCCTTCACGATGTCGTCGCGGCTCGCCGCCCTTCGGGCGTGTCGAGCTTGATGCGGTCGCTGAGGAGCTCGCCGGTCGTCGTGTCGACGAGCGCCCCCTTGATGCCGGTGCCGCCGATGTCGATGCCAACTGCCTTTGCCATGCGTGATCCTTTGCTGTTACGTGGCTTAGCGACCGTGGGAGTGGTCAGGATGTCGGCGCCGCGCTCGGTGACGACGAGCGTGTGTTCGAACTGCGCGGTGAGGCTCTTGTCGCGCGTGGTGACCGTCCAGTCGTCCGCCCACATGTCCCACTGGTAGTCGCCGAGGGTGAGCATGGGTTCGATCGTGAAGACCATGCCGACCTCCATCACGTGTCGTAGTGGTCGGGCGCGGCGTCGTAGTGCGGGATGATCAGGCCCGAGTGGAACGCGTCGCCGACGCCGTGGCCGGTGAAGTCGCGCACGACGCCATAGCCGAACCGCTTAGCGTACGACTCGATGGCGCGGCCGATCACGTTGATCTCGCGCCCGGGCGCGACGGCCTTGATGCCGCGGTTCAGCGCTTCGCGGGTGCGCTCGACGAGGTCGGTGGCCTCCTGGCTCGCGTGCCGACGATGAAGGTCTTGCTGAGGTCGCCGTGCACGCCGTTCTTGAACGCGGTGATGTCGATGTTGATGATGTCGCCGTCGACGAGCACGGTGTCGTCGGGAATCCCGTGGCAGATGACCTCGTTGATCGAGGTGCACACCGACTTCGGGTATCCGCGGTAGCCGAGCGTCGACGGGTAGGCGCCGTGCTCGACCATGTAGTCGTGCCCGATCACGTCGAGTTCGTCGGTCGTCACGCCGGGTCGGATGGCCAGGCCGACGGCTTCGACGGCGCGTGCGGCGATGCGCCCGGATTCGCGGATCAGCTCGATCTCGCCGGGCGTCGTAGATGTTGGTGCCCGTGTAGGCCCGCGGGCCCGGCCTTGCCGACGTACTCCGGGCGGGGGATGGCGGATGGCACAGCTCGCGCGGGTGAGATGCGCCCGGGCACAAGGTGTCCGTCTGCGAATCCCGAGGCATAGTATCGATTCTAGCTTTTCCTGGCATTTCGTGACTCAAGGAGCAACGTTGACCGAGTGGTTCTACAACATCAAGACCGGTGACGTCGAAGAGGGCAGGCAGTCGCTCGCAGCCGACCTCGACGGACCGTTCGCTACGCGGGAAGAGGCCGAGCGCGCGCCCGCAGATCATCGCGGAGCGTTCGCGCCGCGTGGGCTGCGGAGGATGCGAAGAACGACTAGTCGTTGGGGTCGGCTGTCCGCGTAGCTGACGAGCCCGACGGTGTTGCCTTCGGAGTCGTTGACGAACGCCATCCATTCGTCGGTGCCGGCGGGGCCGAGCGTGTCATCCGAGTGCTGGAAGATCACGTGCGGCTCGGAGACCACCGGGACGCCGCGGTCCGCGGAGGGCCTGGTCGTCGCTGAATTCGACGTCGTCGACCGCCAGGTAGAGGATGCTCGACGGCGCGTTCGACGTCGAGCAGCAGCCGCGTGCCGTCGAGCAGGAAGAACGCGATTCCGGGCGGATCGAACTGGGCTGCGACCTTCTGCCCGAGCAGGTCTTCGTAGAACGCGACTGCTCGGTCGAGGTCGTCGACGTGCTGGGCAACCTGCACGAGTTCCATGGGCGTTCCGTTTCTGGCTGCGGTCTAGTGGCGGGCGGTCTAGTCGTGGAACGAGTATTTCTCGCCGGGGTATTCGCCGGAGTCGACGTCCGCGCGGTAGGCGGTCACGGCGTCGCCGAGCGTCTTGCGCAGGTTCGCGTACTGCTTGACGAACGACGGGATGCGGCCCTTGGTGAGCCCGGCCCAGTCGGTCCAGACGAGAAGCTGGCCGTCGGTGTGCGGGCCCGCGCCGACGCTGATGGTCGGGATGCGCAGCTCGGCCGTGACCTGCCTGGCCGCCTCGGCGGGCACCATCTCGAGCACGACCGCGAAGGCGCCGGCATCCTCGACCGCGTGGGCGTCGGCGAGCAGCTGCGTCGACCTGGTCGCCGCGGCCCTGGATGACGTGGCCGCCGAGGCCGTGCTCGCTCTGCGGCGTGAAGCCGATGTGCGCCCATGACCGGGATGCCGGCGGAGACGATGCGACGGATCTGCTCGGCCGAGCGAACGCCGCCCTCGAGCTTGACCGCGTGCGCGCCGGTCTCCTTCATGAAGCGGAAGGCGGTGTGCAGCGCCTCATCCGGGCCCGGTCTCGTAGGAGCCGAAGGGCATGTCGGCGACGACGAAGGCGCGCTTGACGGCGCCGGCGACGGCGCGGGTGAGCGGGATGAGCTCGTCGATCGTGACCGGGCAGGGTCGTGTCGTAGCCGAGAACGTTGTTGCCGGCGGAGTCGCCGACGAGCAGGAAGTCGATGCCGGCCTCGTCGAAGATGGATGCCGTGAGCATGTCGTAGCTCGTGAGCCCGGTGATCTTGATCCCGTTCTCCTTCGCGTTCTGGAAGTGACGGGTGCGGACCTTCTTGGGCGCCGAAGCTGACTGCTCTGCCATGCTCGAGTCTACCGACTGCCCGCGAGTCGTCGAGCGCGCACGGGCCGTCGCCAGCGTCTAGAGGTTCGGCCGGTACGTGATCGGCAGGCGGCGGTCGCGCCCGAACGCCATCCCGCTGATCTTCGGGCCGATGGCGCCCTGGCGGCGCTTCCACTCCGAGCGGTCGACGAGTCGCGTCACGAAGTCGACGGTCTCGGCGTCGAAGCCGAGCGCGACGACATCCTCGCGGCCGAGGTTGCGCGTGACGTAGGCGTCGAGGATCGCGTCGAGCACCTCGTAGGGCGGCAGGGTGTCCTGGTCGGTCTGGTCGGGGCGCAGTTCGGCGCTCGGCGGCTTCTCGATCGAGTTCACCGGGATCGGGCGGAGTCTCGCCGCGCGTCTCGGCGATCTCGTTGCGCCAGCGGGCGAGCTCCCAGACCAGCGTCTTCGGCACATCCTTGATCGGCGCGAAGCCGCCGGCGGAGTCGCCGTAGATGGTCGAGTAGCCGACCGAGATCTCGGTCTTGTTGCCGTTCGTCAGCGCCAGGTGGCCGTGCATGTTCGACTCGGCCATCCAGATCATTCCGCGGATGCGCGCCTGCACGTTCTCGGCCGCGACGCCGGTGAGCTTCAGCTGCTCTTCGATCGGCTGCGACCAGGTCGGCGATGGGCTCCACCGAGTAGTGGAACCCGATCCGTTCCGGCGAGGTCGCTCGGCGTCGTCGACGGAACCGCCCGAGCTGTACCGGCTCGGCATCGCGATGCCGTAGAC
Organism: uncultured Actinomycetota bacterium; assembly: GCA_963738535.1. Lineage (GTDB taxonomy): Bacteria > Actinomycetota > Actinomycetes > Actinomycetales > Microbacteriaceae > Galbitalea. The sequence goes on along the minus strand of CAVTXB010000002.1, from coordinate 169,196 downwards.
ACGATCGGCGCCGACCGCATCGGCGGCGATGCGCGGCGCACGACGCTGGAGTCGATGCCGCCCGAGACGCCCGAGCACGACCGACGGGAAACCGTTCTTCTCGACGTAGTCGCGCAGCCCGAGAACGAGCGCGTTCCAGAGCTGCTCGTGGTCGTCGGCGGGAACAGCGATGTCCGGCTCGATCGGCGTTCTGCTCGGTGAGCGGCGTCGGCGAGCTCGACGCGAACGACGTCCTGCGGCAGCGGAGCCTCGGAGGCGGGCGCCACGTCGAGGTCGAGCACCAGCAGGTGCTCGACCCACTGCGGCGCCCGGCGCCAGGATCGCGCCCGTGCCGTCGACGACGACGCTGTCGCCGTCGAAGACCAGGTCGTCCTGGCCGCCGACGATGTTGACGTAGGCGACGATGGTGTCGGTCTCGACCGCGCGGCGGGTGACGAGCGGCAGCCGCACCTCGTCTTTGTCGCGCTCGAACGGCGAGGCGTTGATGACGAGCAGCAGCCCGGCGTCGGCCTCGAGCACGCGGGCGACCGGGCCGCCGTCGCGCCAGAGGTCCTCGCAGATGATGAGCGCGACATCCACGCCCTTGATGCGCAGGACCAGCAGCTCGTCGCCGGGAATGAAGATGCGGTACTCGTCGAAGACCGAGTAGTTGGGCAGGTGGTGCTTCGCAGTACGTGCGCCCGCACGTGGCCGTGCTGAAGCACGCTGGCCCGGTTCTTCGCGATGGCGGTCGGCGCATTGCTGGTGCCGAGGAGTCGCGGCTCGAACGGGCCGTCCGGATGCCCGACGACCACGACGAGATCGCCGAGCCCCTCGTCGAGCAGCTGCTTGGCCAGCGCGGCGACCGCCGCGCTGGCCTCGCGCAGGAAGCTGGGCCGCGCGGCGAGGTCTTCGATCGGGTAGCCGCTGAGCGCCATCTCACCGACGGCGAGGATGTCGGCGCCCTGCGCAGCAGCCCGCTTGGCGGCATCGACGATCTGGTGCGGCATTGCCCGTGAGGTCGCCGAGAATCGGGTTCGTCTGGGCGAGTGCCAAGCGAAGTCGGGGCATAGCCACTAGCCTAATAGCGCGGTCAGAGCCACAGGAATCGGGCGCTGAACCGCACGAGGCGAACGTTTTCAAGGAGTCAAGTGGACAAGCAGCGCGACTTCGTTCTCCGCACCATCGAGGAGCGCGGCGTCAAATTCATCCGGCTCTGGTTCACGGATGTCGTCGGCACCCTGAAGTCGGTCGCGATCGCCCCGGCCGAGGTCGAGGGCGCGTTCGCCGAGGGACTCGGATTCGACGGCTCGGCGATCGAGGGCCTGACCCGCTCCTACGAGGCGGACGTGCTCGCGCATCCCGACCCGACGACCTTCCAGATCCTTCCGTGGCGCGGCGAGATCGACCCGACCGCGCGCATGTTCTGCGACATCACGACGCCCGACGGCCAGCCCGCCGTCGCCGACCCGCGCAACGTTCTCAAGCGCACGCTGGCCAAGGCGGGGGAGCGCGGATTCACGTTCTACACGCATCCCGAGATCGAGTTCTACCTGCTCAAGTCGAGCGAGTTACAAGAACGGCGGCCCGCAGCCGGTCGACTCCGCCGGCTACTTCGACAACGTGCCCGGCGGCACCGCGCACGACTTCCGTCGCCGCTCGGTGCGGATGCTCGAAGACCTCGGCATCTCGGTCGAGTTCAGCCACCACGAGGCGGGCCCGGGCCAGAACGAGATCGACCTTCGCTACGCCGATGCGCTGACCACCGCCGACAACATCATGACCTTCCGCACGGTCGTCAAAGAGGTGGCGATCGAGCAGGGCGTGTACGCGACGTTCATGCCGAAGCCGCTCTCCGGCGAACCCGGGTTCGGGCATGCACACCCACATGTCGCTGTTCGAGGGCGACGTCAACGCGTTCTTCGACGCCGGCGGCCAGTACCAGCTGTCGAAGATCGGGCGCCAGTTCATCGCCGGCCTGCTGCGCCACGCGCCGGAGATCACTGCGGTCACCAACCAGTTCGTGAACTCGTACAAGCGCCTGTGGGGCGGTTCGGCCCAGAACAAGCTCGGCGAGGCGCCGAGCTTCGTGACCTGGGGCCACAACAACCGTTCCGCGCTGGTGCGCGTGCCGCTCTACAAGCCCAACAAGGGCCAGAGCGCGCGCGTCGAATATCGCGCCATCGACTCGGCCGCGAACCCGTACCTCGCCTACTCGCTGCTGCTGGCGGCGGGCCTGCGCGGCATCGAGGAGAGCTACGAGCTCCCCGCCGAGGCCGAGGACAACGTCTGGAGCCTCACCGACGCCGAGCGCAAGGCGCTCGGCTACAGCCAGCTGCCCGCCAGCCTCGACCACGCGGTCTCGCTCATGGAGGACTCCGAGCTCGTGGCCGAGACGCTCGGCGAGCAGGTCTTCAACTTCGTCCTGCTCAACAAGCGGCGCGAGTGGAACGAGTACCGCGCCCAGGTCACGCCGTTCGAGCTGGAGAGCAACCTAGAGATCCTTTGATTCCTCAGAAGCGCTGAGCCGATGAGGCGACATCGCCAGCAGACGACGCTGACTGAACTGGCGAAACTCGGGTTCACCGAGCTCGGCGAGGCGGGCGCGCTTCTCGACGGGCTCGCCGACGACCTCGTTCCCGCATTTCGCCCACGCGGCGGACGCCGACCAGGCACTGCGGCTGCTCGGCGAGCTGCGAGCATCCGCGCCGAAGCCCAGGTTGATGCCGTGCTCGCCCGGCCCGATGCGGCCGACCGGCTCATCCGCGTGCTGGGCGCGTCACGCGGGATCGCCGAGTTCTTCCTCCGCCATCCCGGCGAGCTCGCCGCGCTGCTTGCGAGCCGCTGGACGACTTGCCCGACGCGGACGAGCTGCGTGCCGACCTGCTCGCGTCGGTCGACGGGCCTGGTGGATGACGCCGCCTTCACCGCGCTCCGGGTGCGCTACCGCCGGCACCTCGCCCGCCTCGCCGCCTGGGACCTCTCCAACCCCGACCCGCTGGCCGCCGTCTCGCACGTGACCGGGATGCTCGCCGACCTGGCCGGCGCCGCGCTCGACGCATCGCTCGACGTCGCGCGACGGAGCACGCGGTTCTCGGACGCGGAGGTCGCGAACACCCGACTCGCGATCATCGGGATGGGCAAGTCGGGCGCGCGCGAACTCAACTACGTGAGCGACGTCGACGTGATCTTCGTGGTCGAGGCCGCGGGCGACCTCGGCGCCGACAGGGCGGTCGAGATCGGCACACGGCTCGCGATGCAGACCGCCCGCGGCATCCAGGAACTCGCCTCCGAGCCGACGCTGTGGGAGGTCGACGCGAACCTGCGACCGGAGGGCAAGGACGGCGCGCTCGTGCGCACGCTCGAGTCGCACCTGGCCTACTACGAGCGCTGGGCGAAGAGCTGGGAGTTCCAGGCGCTGCTCAAGGCGCGCCCGCTCGCCGGTGACCTCGAACTGGGCGAGCGGTACGTCGACGGCCATCGCGCCGCTGGTCTGGTCGAGCGCGTCGCGTGAGGGCTTCGTCGAGTCGGTGCAGCGGATGCGCGAGCGCGTCACCGAGAACATCCCGGCGGACGAGCGCGACATCCAGCTCAAGCTCGGGCCCGGGCGGACTGCGCGACGTCGAGTTCACCATCCAGCTGCTGCAGCTCGTGCACGGCCAGCACGACCCCGAGGTGCGCCAGCAGGCGACGCTTCCCGCCCTGGTCGCCCTGGCCGCGCAGGGCTACATCGGCCGGGTCGAGTCGTCCGAGTTCTCTCGCGACTACCGGTTCCTGCGGCTGCTGGAGCATCGGCTCCAGCTCGCCGCGACTGACCGCGCACGCACCTGATGCCGCGCGACCCCGAGGCCGCTCCGCATCCTCGCTCGGGCGACCGGGCTCTACCCGAGCGCCGACGAACTCACCGAGGCGTGGCAGCGCACGAAGCACGAGGTGCGCAGCCTGCACGAGCGCCTGTTCTACCGCCCGCTGCTCTCGCGCGGTGGCGGCGCTGCCCGGTGACGGCCTCGACGCTGTCGAGCGAGCAGGCGGAGGCGCGTCTCGCCGCCATCGGTTTCCACGATCCGGCCGGCGCCCTGCACCACATCGCCGCGCTGACCGGCGGGGTCTCGCGACGCGCCACCATCCAGCGCACCCTGCTGCCGGTGATGCTCGGCTGGTTCGCCGAGGGCGCCGACCCCGACCACGGCCTGCTGGCGTTCCGGCGGCTGAGCGACGACCTCGGTGAGGCGTACTGGTTCCTTCGCATGCTGCGCGACTCATCCGGCGCGGCGCAGCGCCTCACCAGCGTGCTGTCGGGTTCGCGCTTCGTCAGCAACCTGCTCGAGCGCATTCCGGATGGCGCGGCCTGGCTCGAGAACGAGGACGAGCTTCAGCCGCACAGCCTCTCGCTGCTGCTCGACGAGACCCACGCGACCATCGCACGGCACGACGACGACGTCGAGGCGGCCGCTCTCGCGCTGCGCACCGCCCGCCGCCGCGAGGTTCTTCGGGTTGCCATCGCGGCCATCCTGGGCATCGTCACCATCACGGAGGTCAGCGTCGCGCTCAGCGACATCACGACGGCGCTTCTCACCGGCATGCTCGAGCTGGCGCGCCGCGAACCCGACGGCATGGAGTTCGCCATCATCGCAATGGGTCGCTACGGCGGCCGGGAGCTGGGGTTCGGCTCCGACACCGACATCGTGTACGTGTACCGGGCCGACGACGGCGACGGGCGAAGAGTCGCAGGCGCGCAGCGAGCAGGTCATCTCGACGCTGGGCCGGTTGACCGAAGACCTGCGGCTGCCGCTCGACCTCGACATCGGCCTGCGTCCGGAGGGCAAGAACGGCGCCGTCGTTCGCTCGCTCGACAGCTACCGCGCCTACTACGAACGATGGTCGCTCACCTGGGAGGCGCAGGCGCTCCTGCGGGCCCGAGGCATTGCCGGTGACGACTCGCTCATCCGGGACTTCGAGTCGCTGGCCGACGAGGTGCGGTACCCGGCAGAGGATCAGCGAGCAGGATGTGCGCGAGGTCAAGCGGATCAAGGCGAGGGTCGAAGCGGAGCGCCTGCCGCAGGCCGCCGACCCGTCGCGTCACCTCAAGCTCGGCAGGGGATCGCTCAGCGACGTCGAGTGGTTCGTGCAGCTGCTGCAACTGCAGTTCGGCGCGCGCATCCCGGGCCTGCGCACGACCTCGACGCTGACGGCGCTCGAGGTTGCTGCCGAGAACAGGCTCGTTCCCGCCGCCGGATGCCGCCCGTCTTCGCGACGCGTGGATCATCGCGTCCCGCGCGCGGTCTGCGATGACACTGTGGACGGCCAAGACCGCAGACGTGCTGCCCACCGACCGCCAGGCGCTCGAGGGTGTTGCACGGTTGCTGGAGTATCCGCCCGGTTCGGCCAGCCAGCTCGAGGAGGACTACCTGCGCACGACCCGCCTCGCGCGGCAGGTCTTCGAGCGGCTCTTCTACGGCACCACTCGCACCGCACCCACCACCGGCTGAGCTCCCTCGCCTGTCCGCTAACGTCTGGCCGCTAACGTCTGTCCGCTAACGGTTGTGCAGGAGTTTGGCGTTGCTCGTCACATTTCTCTTGGCAAAACACGCCAAGCGCGACGAAACTCCTGCACAACCGTTATGGAAAGCGGGTTAGACCGAGAAGTACAGCTCGTACTCGAACGGGTGCGGACGCTGCGAGGCCGGGATGATCTCCTTCTCGCGCTTGTACGCGATCCAGGTCTCGATCAGGTCCGACGTGAACACGCCGCCCGCGGTCAGGAACTCGTGGTCGTTCTCGAGGGCGACGAGCACCTCGGCGAGCGAACCCGGAACCTGCGGGATGTTCTTGGCCTCCTCGGGCGGCAGCTCGTAGAGGTCCTTGTCGACGGGCTCGTGCGGCTCGATCTTGTTCTTGATGCCGTCGAGTCCGGCCATCAGCTGGGCCGCGAACGCGAGGTACGGGTTGCCCGAGGCGTCGGGCGCACGGAACTCGATGCGCTTCGCCTTCGGGTTCGTGCCGGTGATCGGGATGCGGATGGACGCCGAACGGTTACCGGCCGAGTACACCAGGTTGACCGGCGCCTCGAAGCCGGGCACGAGGCGACGGTACGAGTTGAGCGTCGGGTTGGTGAACGCGAGCACAGCCGGGGCGTGCTTGAGCAGGCCGCCGATGTACCAGCGGGCGATGTCGGAGAGTCCGCCGTAGCCGCTCTCGTCGTAGAACAGCGGCGTTCCGCCGTTCCACAGCGACTGGTGGGTGTGCATGCCCGAACCGTTGTCGCCGAACAGGGGCTTCGGCATGAAGGTCGCGGCCTTGCCCCACTCGAGCGCGGTGTTCTTGACGATGTACTTGAACTTCAGGATGTCGTCCGCCGCGTTGACCATCGTGTCGAAGCGGTAGTTGATCTCCGCCTGGCCGCCGGTGCCGACCTCGTGGTGGGCGCGCTCGAGGATGAGGCCCGCCTCGATGAGCTTGAGGCTGATGTCGTCGCGCAGGTCGGCCTGCTTGTCGATCGGGCTGACCGGGAAGTAGCCGCCCTTGTACGGCGTCTTGTTGGCGAGGTTGCCGCCCTCTTCGACGCGGCCGGAGTTCCAGGCGCCCTCGTCGGAGTCGACCGCGTAGAAGCTGGTGTTCTGCTTCACCTCGTAGCGCACGTCGTCGAAGATGTAGAACTCGGCCTCGGGCGCGAAGAACGCGGTGTCGGCGATGCCGGTCGAGGCGAGGTACTTCTCGGCCTTCTTGGCGACCTGGCGCGGGTCGCGGTGGTAGATCTCGCCGTTGCGCGGGTTGTAGATGTCGAAGAGCATGATGAGCGTCTTCTCGACGCGGAACGGGTCGACGTAGGCGGTCGTCACGTCCGGGATGAGCTGCATGTCTGACTCGTGGATGTTGGCGAAGCCGCGAATCGAGGAGCCGTCGAACAGCTGGCCGACCGAGAAGAACTCCTCGTCGACGGTCGATGCGGGGATGTTGAAGTGCTGCTGCACGCCGGGGAGGTCGGTGAAGCGGATGTCAAGGAACTTGACGTCTTCGTCCTTGATGAACTTCAGTACCTCGGAGGAATCTTTGAACATTGGGGCGACTCCAGATGAGCTGAGACGTGGCAGACTGCAATCGCAGCCTGACGTGAAGGCTACGGGCGAGGGGGTTTCGCCATGGTGACGCGTTTGTTTCCACGATGTTACGAAGGGGCGCGCCGGTAGAATCCTTGGGTGTCGTCAACTTCACAGGTGTCAGCCGATTGGCCGGGGAAGCGCCTGGGTCTGCCCGAGACCGGGCCGCGCTCGATCGGGCGGCTGGGGCGCAGGCTGGGCGCTCTCGTGGTGGATTGGGGTATGAGCTACCTGGTCTCCTTTGCTTTCTTTCGTCCGGACCCGGACGGGTTCGCGACGCTCGGCATTTTCGCCGTCTCTGCAGCTGGTCTTCCTGCTGGTCGCTGAACGGCGAGCCTCGGCCACCTGCTGTTCGGGTTGCGGCTCGTTCCGCTGGTTCCCGGCTACCTGGGCCTCTGGCGCCCGTTGCTGCGCACGGTGCTGCTGTGCCTGTTCATCCCCGCCGTCATCTACGACAAAGACCAGCGCGGGCTGCACGACCGCTGGGCGGGAACAATCCTCGTCCGTCGATAGTGCAGCCCCGCCTCGGCTACAGCATGAACAGCATTTCCTGGTAGGTGGGCAGCGGCCACAGGTCGTCGGCGACGATCTCTTCGAGGGCGTCGGCGGCGGTGCGCACGGCCGACATCGCGGGCAGCAGCGAGTCGCGGGCGTGCTGGCCTTCCGCGAGCGCATCGTGCCCGGCGTCGGCGGCCAGCGCATCCTTCAGCGTCGCGAGCGCGGCACGCAGGTCGGCGATGGGCGCGCTCACCGCCTCGAGCGACGAGGTGTCCGCTTCCACTCCAGCGGCCTTGAGCGCCGCGACATTCGCTGCGAGCTCGGTCTGGTAGCGCACCGCGGCGGGCAGGATGGCGGTCGCCCCGATCTCGAGCGACAGGCGCGCCTCGACACCGATGGTGAGCACGTACTGTTCGAGCCCGATCTCGTAGCGGCTGTGCATCTCCCGGTGGTTGAAGACCCCGTACTTCTCGAACAGCGCGAGGGCCGGCTCGGTGATGAGCTCGGGTAGTGCGTCGAGCGTGGTCTTCAGGTTCTTGAGCCCACGCTTCTCGGCCTCGATGGGCCACGCCGCCGAGTACCCGTCGCCGTTGAAGACGACGGCGCCGTGCTCCGTGATGATTTTCGGTCAGCAGGGTCTGCACGGCTTCGTCGAAGTCGGTTCCCGCCGCGACTGCGGCCTCGAGCTCGTTGGCGCAGTAGTCGAGCGAGTCCGCCATGATCGTGTTGATCGTGACCATCGGCGCAGCCACGGTCTGCAGTGAGCCCGGCGCCCGGAACTCGAACCGGTTGCCGGTGAACGCGAACGGGCTGGTGCGGTTGCGGTCGCCGGGGTCGGTCGGCAGCACGGGCAGCGTGTCGACGCCGATGTGCATCGTGCCCTTGCCCTTCGACGACGTCAGCGAGCCCTTGGCGATCTGGTCGAAGATGTCGGCGAGCTGGTCGCCGAGGAAGATCGAGATGATCGCCGGGGGAGCCTCGTTGGCACCGAGGCGGTGGTCGTTCGACGCCGACGCGACGGATGCGCGCAGCAGACCGCCGTAGAGGTGCACCGCGCGGATGGTCGCGGCGCAGAACACGAGGAACTGTGCGTTGTCGTGCGGGTTGTCGCCCGGGCACGAAGAGGCTGCCGAGCTCGTTGTTGCCGAGCGAGAAGTTGACGTGCTTGCCGGATCCGTTGACGCCCTGGAACGGCTTCTCGTGGAACAGCACCTCCATGCCGTGCTTCTTGGCGATCGACTTGAAGGTCGTCATCAGCAGCTGCTGGTGGTCGGACGCGATGTTGCTGCGCTCGAACATGGGCGCGATCTCGAACTGGCCGGGTGCGACCTCGTTGTGCCGGGTCTTCGCCGGGATGCCGAGCTTGAACAGCTCGCGCTCGGTGTCCATCATGAAGCCGAGCACCCGCTCGGGGATGGCGCCGAAGTAGTGGTCGTCGAACTCCTGGCCCTTGGGCGGCTTCGCGCCGAACAGGGTTCGTCCCGCGTTCAGCAGGTCGGGCCGGGCAAGGAAGAAGTGGCGGTCGACCAGGAAGTACTCCTGCTCGGGTCCGCAGAACGAGACGACGTGGTTCAGGTTCTCGTGGCCGAAGAGCTTCAGGATGCGCTCGGCCTGCTCGCCCATGGCCTGCTGTGAGCGCAGCAGCGGCGTCTTGTGGTCGAGCGCCTCACCGGTCATCGAGACGAAGACGGTCGGGATGCACAGCGTGTTGCCGTTCGGGTTCTCGAGCACGTAGGCGGGGCTGGTGACATCCCAGCCGGTGTATCCGCGGGCCTCGAACGTGTTGCGCAGTCCGCCGTTCGGGAAGCTGGATGCGTCGGGCTCGCCCTGCACGAGCGTCTTGCCGGCGAACTCGGCGAGGGCGGTGCCATCGGACTCCGGCTCGAGGAAGCTGTCGTGCTTCTCGGCGGTGAGTCCGGTCAGCGGGTAGAAGACGTGCGCGTAGTGGGTGGCGCCCTTTTCGAGCGCCCAGTCCTTCATCGCGGAGGCGACGGCGTCCGCGACCAGCGGGTCGAGGGTCTCGCCGCGTTCGATGGTCGCGATGACCGACTTGTAGACCGACTTCGGCAGGCGCTTCTGCATGACGGTCTTGTTGAAGACGTTCTCGCCGTAGATCTCGCCAGGGGTTTCGGACAGCGAGAACGAGACGGCCGGAGGCACATACGCCTCGACATCCCTGATCGCCTGAAGTCGGACCGTATTTCCACTCATGTTTGCCCCTTCACCGCGAGGGCTCTCGCCCGCGGATGTCTGCTTCGGATGCGCTCAATCTACGAAGCTCATAAACCGGGGATGTTACGACGACGTGTCAGTTGTGCTCTCAGTTGGCGGGCTTGTTCCACACGATCGAGTACCGCCAGTAGAGACGGCGGCGAAAATCGGCACCGGGCAGGATGTGTGCGGCCGTCCGTTCGATCTCCGAATAGGTCTGGTGCGGCTCCTCCATCGGGGCGCCGTGGTCGTACCACCCGTGACGCGCGCGCATGAACCGGGAGACGAAGAGGCTGGCGAAGGCGAGCACACGCTCGCCGGGCGTGGACTTTCTGCCGAGACCGATCACGACGAGGGTGCCGCCGGGTGCGGTGAGTTCGCGGAGCCGGTCGAGTCCGAGCGGCCAGGTCCATGTGGTGGATGGTCGCGCTGCAGACGACGAAGTCGAACGGCGCGCCCTCCACCGTCGCATCCAGCAGGTCGCCGTGCTGAAAGCTGAGGCCGGGCGGTGCGGCATACCGCTCGGCCGACACATCCACCTGGTGCCGGCTCGAGTCCAGCCCGACGACCGTGGGGATGAACGCGTGCAGCCGCGCAGCCAGCATCCCGTCGCCCGTGCCGACATCGATGGCGTTCGCGCGGGGCCGACGTCGGGCGATCTTCTCGACCAGCCCGAAGTAGTGGATGTTGTGATTCCAGAGTTGCCCGCCGGGGGCCGACGAACCAGGGACCGATGAACCCAACGAATCGCTAGCGCGGACGCTGGGCTCGCATGCGGTTCGGGTCGATGCCCTTCGGGATTCCGATGGGGGGCTTGCTCAGCGACGACAGGCGGTTGCCCACGGCGAGTACTTCCGCCTTGCGAAGGGCGGGCTTGATGCGCTGCAGTTTGCCGGCCAGTTTGTACAGCGGAATCGAGTCGGCATCCGGCCCGACGTAGAGGAAGGTAACCGGCACATTCGGCAGGATGCGAGCTACCGTGCGACGCTCGTCTTCGAGCATGCGCTGCGTGCGCGACTTCGGACCCTCACCGATGAGGGCGATTCCGCCGCGGCCGACAGCGCGGTAGACGGCGTCCTGCGTGCGGGGGCTCACGTTGATGGGCATCTCGCTCGTCTGCCAGCCGCGGCGAACCGAGTTCTTGAGTACCGCCCCGACGGCACCGGCCTGGCCCTCGATCTGCGAGTAGGCGGCGCGTTCAGCCCGACGACCCAGGATGATCAGCACGAGCAGCAGCCCCGCGAGCAAGCCGATGATCGGGTAGGAGATCTCGGTCAGCAGAGAGCGACCGGGCAGCAGGAATCCCAGCAGCACGCCGGCGATGATCGGTGGGACGAACCCGAGGAGCAGGTACGGAACCGCGCGGTTGTCGTACTTGCGGGTCATCTGGAAGACGTCCCACATCTGCTTGATGCGGTTCGGTTCCTTGACCTTTTTTGCGGGCGGTCGTCTACACGTGCCATGTCACCTAGGATACGGCCTGCGCGAACCCCAGACTGGCGTCGGCGAGGCCGGCCATGCTCGACCGGAATCTCGCGGCCCTTCGCGACCATCGACTGCGCCCACAGGCGACCGGCGCGGTAGCTGGAGCGAACCAGCGGACCGGCGAGAACGCCGAGGAATCCGATCTGCTCGGCTTCGGCCTTGATGTCGACGAACTCCTCGGGGCGCACCCAGCGGTCGACCGGCAGGTGCCGGGGGGTCGGGCGCAGGTACTGCGTGACCGTGATGATGTCGGTTCCCGCGTCGTGCAGGTCGTGCAGGGCCTGGCTGATCTCGTCGCGGTCCTCGCCCATCCCGAGGATCAGGTTGGACTTCGTGATCAGGCCGAAGTCGCGGGCCTGGGTGAGCACATCCAGCGACCGGTCGTAGCGGAAGGCCGGCCGGATGCGCTTGAAGATGCGCGGCACCGTCTCGACGTTGTGGGCGAACACCTCGGGACGCGACTCGAAGACGACTCGCAGCAGCTCCGGGTTGCCCGAGAAGTCGGTGGCGAGGATCTCGACGCCTGTGCCCGGGTTCTGACGATGGATCTGGCGCACGGTCTCGGCATGCAGCCAGGCGCCCTCATCGGGCAGGTCGTCGCGGGCGACACCCGTGACCGTGGCGTACCGCAGGTTCATTGCGGTGACCGACTCGGCGACGCGACGTGGTTCATCGGTGTCGTAGTCGGCGGGCTTGCCCGTGTCGATCTGGCAGAAGTCGCAGCGCCTGGTGCACTGCGACCCGCCGATCAGGAACGTCGCCTCGCGGTCTTCCCAGCACTCGTAGATGTTGGGGCATCCCGCTTCCTGGCAGACCGTGTGGAGGCCCTCGTCTTTGACGAGCGCCTGCAGCTGCTGGTACTCGGGCCCCATCCGTGCCGTCGTCTTGATCCACGCGGGCTTGCGCTCGATCGGGGTCTCGGCGTTGCGCACCTCGAGGCGAAGCAGCTTGCGGCCGTCGGTGGGGTGCGTCATGCGGTGCTGGCTGCTCTTTCGAAGTCGAGGGCCCAGGCGAGTTGCTCCGAGACCAGGGGGACGATGTCGTGTCGGGGTCACTGTGCGACCGAGTTCGCGGGAGATGCTGGTGACGCCGGCATCCGCGATGCCGCAGGCGACGATCGCATCGTAGGCCTCGAACGAGTTCGAGCAGTTGAGGGCGAACCCGTGCATGGTCACGCCCTCCGCGACCCGGATGCCGATGGCGCCGATCTTGTCGCCGGGGTGCAGCTCATCCGAGCGCAGCCACACCCCCGACCTGCCCTGCACGCGTCCGGCCTCTATTCCGAGTTCCGCGAGGACAGCGATCATCACGTCTTCGAGCCGTCGAACGTACGCGACGACGTCGATCGGGTCGGGCAGTCGCACGATCGGGTAGGCGACCAGCTGGCCGGGACCGTGCCAGGTGATTTTTCCGCCGCGGTCGACGTCGATGACGGGGGTGCCATCGGTCGGCCGCTCGTGGTTCTCGGTGCGTTTACCCGCCGTGTACACGGCCGGGTGCTCGAGAAGAAGGACAGTGTCAGGCGCCCGCCCTGCGACAACATCAGCGTGGACTGACCGCTGAAGGTCCAGAGCGTCGAGATACGGCACGGAGTTGGCGCTTAGCCCCGTGACGACAATGTCGACCACGTGGTCCAGCATAGGCGAGTCGGTCCGATCGGCGCTGTCTGCTCCTCAACAGTTTGCGAGACCCACATCCAATGCACAGCGGGAGGCGCTCGTCGAGGCGACCGAATGCGGGCTTGCGACCATGGGCGGATGACGCAACCGGTGCAGAGGGATGGCACTCTCGCCGGCTACCGGCTGCTTCGCAAGCTGGGTTCCGGGTCGCGCGCCGACGTCTACCTCGTTGCGGGGCAGAAGGGCACTGCGGCGCTGAAGACGTTCGCCGCCCACGTCGAACGCGAGAGCGTGGGCGTCGAGTTGACGGCGCTCGGCAGGGTGCAGTCGCCCCACCTGGTTCGACTGCTCGATGTGTCGGGAATGGCCGAGGAACTCCCCGTGCTCGTGCTGGAGCACGTGAGGCGCGGCAGCCTGGCAGCGCTGATCCGATCGCGCGAACACCTCGAGCGCGGCGAGATCGTCACGCTCCTCGCGCCGATCACCCGGCTGGTGACGCAGCTGCAGCTCGCCGGAGTCGGCCACGGAAAGCTGGGCCCGTCCGCCGTGCATCTCGGCGAAGGCGGTGAGCCCGTGTTGTTGGGCCTCGGGCACGCACGCCTCTTCGCCGAAGGATTACCGCCTGCCGCCCTTGACGAACAGCCCGCGGCTTCGGCCGACCGGGCTGCGTTGGCTACGCTCGCGGGCACCCTGCTCTCGAGAGTCGCCGGATCGGCCGACGATCCGCGCACGATCGAGTTCGCGCGCTGGATCGACACGGCACCGAATGCGTTCGAGCTTCCCGCGCAACTCGAAGAGCGCCTGTTCGACTGGGCGCAGGCAGCCCCGATCGCGTTCTTTTCGGGCCAGTCGGTTCCGGAGCGAGGTCTCGGAGCCGGTCTCGAACCCGGTCTCTGGTGCGCATCATTGCGCCCGAGGGCAGACACACCGGCCTGGCTCACCCAGGAAGTCATCGATGATCCGGTCGGTGAAGTGAAACGTCGCGCAGCCGCACTGTTTCGATCGGTTCGGCGACGCTACTGGTTCGCGGCTGCCGGCATCCTCGGGGCACTCGTCATTGCGCTCGCTCTCCTGCCGGCAGGGCACCATGACAGTCGGCCGATTCCCGTCGCGCCCGCATCACACCCTCCGGCGCACCTTGAGCCGAGCGCCCCCGCCCTGCCCGACGAACCGGTCGCGGCGTTGGCGGTGCTCCTCGCGGCCCGAGATCAGTGCTTTCGCGCGCTGTCGGTGTTGTGTCTCGACACTGTGGACGAGGCGTCGTCGGCAGCCTTCTCGAGCGATGCTGCGGCGGTGCAGCGGGTGCAGCAGGGTGGCGAGGCGCGTCCCGCCTCGAGCGGCAGTGCTCTCGCGCTTGTCGAGCGTCTCGGCGACACGGCACTGGTCAGCGTGGGCGGCACCAGCAATCCGGCCTCGGTCCTGATGATCAGAACCGAGGCCGGATGGCGAATACGAGACTTTCTGGACGGCAGGCCGGCGACGACGTCGTCCGCCGCGCCGATCGGCTAGATGCCGAGGTTGCCCTCGAAGCTGCTGTTCTCCAGACGGTCCTTCACGGCGACGAGGAAGCGGGCGGCGTCGGCGCCGTCCACGATGCGGTGGTCGTACGACAGAGCGAGGTAGACCGTCGAGCGGATCGCGATCGCGTCGAGACCGTTGTCGGAGACGACGACGGGCTTCTTGGCGACGATTCCCGTGCCGAGGATGGCGGACTGGGGCAGGAAGACGATCGGCGTGTCGAACAGGGCGCCGCGCGAACCCGTGTTGGTCAGCGTGAACGTGCCGCCCGCGAGCTCGTCCGGCTTCAGCTTGTTCTCGCGAGTGCGCTCGGCGAGGTCGGCGATCTGCTTCGCGAAGTCGGCGAGAGTGAGGTCCGGCCGCATTGCGGATCACCGGGGTCAGCAGGCCGCGCTCGGTGTCGACCGCGATGCTGATGTTCTCGTGGTCCGGGTAGACGATCGAGTCGCCGTCGATCGTCGCGTTGACGATCGGGTAGGCGCGCAGTGCCTCGGCCGCGGCGAGAGCGAAGAACGGCAGGAACGAGAGCTTGACGCCGGTCTCACGCGAGGAACTGGTCCTTCACGTCGTCGCGGAAGTGCGCGACGCGCGTGACATCGACCTCGACGACCGAGGTGAGCTGGGCCGACGTCTGCATCGAGACGACGGCGCGCTCGGCGATGACCTTGCGCAGGCGCGACATCGGAACGGTCGTTCCGCGCAGCGGCGACGTGGCGATCGGCTCGCGCTGCGGCGCGGGGGCGGGCGCAACCTTGCTGAGGCTGGTTCCCGCGGCGAGCACGTCCTGCTTGCGGATGCGGCCGCCGACACCGGTGCCGGTGACGGTCGCGAGGTCGATGCCGTTGTCGTGCGCGAGCTTGCGCACGATCGGGGTGACGTAGGCCGGCGTTGGATGCGCGGTGCAGCTGCTGCGGGCTCGGCGGCAGCAGCCGCGGCCGGAGCGGGCGCCTCGGCAGGGGCCGGAGCTTCGGCGACCGGAGCAGCCGCAGGGGCGGGTGCGGGAGCTTCAGCGGCAGGAGCTTCGGCGGCCGGCTCGGCGCGGCGGCGCGGCGGCCTCGGCCGGTGCGGGCTCGACGTGCTCGGCTGGTGCCGGCGGCACCGGCGCGATCGGGAGTCGCCTCCTCGGGGGCGGGCGCGTCGGTCGACGGCACCTCGGCGACGGGCTCTGCCGGTGCGGCGGGCGCTTCGGCCGCGGCGGCTCGGCTCGGGTGCCGGCTCCGCGGGTGCCGGCGCTTCGGCGACGGGCTGCGGCGCTGCCGGCGCCTCGCGGCAGCTGCCTCGGCAGGCGCGGGTGCGGCTGGAGCGCCTCCACCCGATCCGTCGCCGATCGTCACCAGCGGCGTGCCGACCTCGACGGTCTCATCCTCGGCCACCAGGATCGCCTCGATGACGCCGGCGACCGGCGACGGGATCTCGGTGTCGACCTTGTCGGTCGAGACCTCGAGCAGCGGCTCGTCCACCTCGACCCGGTCGCCGACGTTCTTCAGCCAGCGGGTGACCGTGCCCTCGGTGACACTCTCGCCGAGTGCCGGGAGGTTGACGGATTCGCTCATCAGTGATGCTCCTTATTACCGAATGCTGCGTGTGCTAGCTTAGTTCTGGGCGTGCGTCGCGCAGGCGCCTAGATGGCGTGGAGTGGCTTGCCGGCGAGTGCGAGGAATGCCTCGCCCAGCGCCTCGTTCTGCGTCGGGTGCGCGTGGATGAACGGCGCGATGTCTTCGGGGTACGCCTCCCAGTTGACGGCGAGCTGCGCCTCGCCGATCAGTTCGCCGACGCGCGCGCCGATCATGTGCACGCCGACGACGGGCCCGTCGTTCACGCGAACGACCTTGACCGATCCGGACGGTCTCGAGGATGTGGCTCTTGCCGTTGCCGGCGAGGTTGTAGTCGTACGCGGTGATCTTGTCGGCGCCGTACTTCTCGGCGGCCTTCGCCTCGCGAGTAGCCGATCGACGCGACCTCGGGGTCGCTGTAGGTGACCTTCGGAATGTTGATGTCGTCGACCACGATCGGGTTGAGCCCGGCGATCTCTTCGGCGACGAAGATGCCCTGCTGGAACCCGCGGTGCGCGAGCTGCAGGCCGGGAACGATGTCGCCGACCGCGTAGACGCCGGGAACGCTGGTCGCGAGGCGCTCGTTGGTGATGACGAAGCCGCGGTCCATCGTGACGCCGACCTCCTCGTAGCCGAGGTTCGCGGTGCGCGGGCCGCGACCGACGGCGACGAGCAGCAGCTCGCCCTCGAAGGTCTGGCCGTCTTCGAGCGTGACGACGACGCCGTTGTCGTCCTGGGTGACGCTCTGGAAGCGCACGCCGAGGCTGAAGTTGATGCCGCGCTTGCGGAACGCGCGCTCGAACTGCTTGCTGACCGACTCGTCCTCGTTCGGAACCAGGTGCGGGAGCGCCTCGATGATCTGCACCTCGGCGCCCCACGACTTCCAGACGCTCGAGAACTCGACGCCGATGACGCCGCCGCCGAGCACGACGACCTTCTTCGGCACGATAGTCGAGCTCGAGCGCCTGCTCGGACGTGATGACGCGGCCGCCGATTTCGAGGCCGGGAAGCGAGCGCGAGTACGACCCGGTCGCCAGGATGATGTTCTTGCCGGTGAGCGTGTCGTCGCCGACCTGCACGGTGGTCGGGGAGGTCAGCTTGCCTTCGCCCTCGATGGTGGTGATGCCGCGAGCCTTGATGAGACCCTGCAGTCCCTTGTACTTGCTGGCGATGATGCTCTCGCGGTACGCGGTGACGCCGGCGATGTCGATGCCGCCGAACTCCGAGTTCACGCCGAACTTCGCGGACTCGCGCGAGACAGTCCGCGACCTCCGCTGAGTGCAGAAGTGCCTTGGTCGGGATGCAGCCGACGTGCAGGCAGGTACCGCCCGACCTTGTCTTTCTCGACGAGGGCTACAGAGAAGCCCAGCTCGCTCGCGCGCAGCGCGGCGGCGTAGCCACCACTGCCTGCGCCCAGTACCACGATGTCAAAGTTCTGCTCAGACACGGAAAAGCTCCTTGGTGCGCTCTGGTGTGCTCGCGACCAGCCGACAGGATGAGCCGGCGGTCGAATGGGCGGGTCTGCCCGCCTCAAAAACCTTACTACGCGGCAGAAAATTCCTCGGCCAGCGCGAGCAGTGCGCGAACGGTAACTCCGGTCGGTCCCTTTGCCCGATGAAACCGTACCCGCCGCCCTTGTTCTCGGACGGCCCCGCGATGTCGATGTGTGCCCACGGGATGGTCGTCTTGTCGTCGCCTTCGCCGTTGCTGCCGACGAATTCGGAGAGGAAGACGCCGCCCGACGAGCATCCCGGCGGCGGTGTTGCCGGGCTTCGAGTTGGCGATATCCGCGACATCCGATGACAGGATGGTGCGCATCTCGGCAGGCAGCGGCATGGGCCAGAAGGTCTCGCCGACCGTCTTGGCCACAGCGACGATGCTGCGCGACGAGCTGGTCGTCGCCCATGACGCCCGAGTACCGGTTGCCGAGCGCGACCACCTGCGCACCGGTGAGGGTCGCGACGTCGATGATCGCATCCGGGTGCTCCTCGCTGGCGGCCACGATTCCGTCGGCGAGCACAAGGCGCCCCTCGGCGTCGGTGTTGAGCACCTCGACGGTCTTGCCGCCCTTCATGTGCAGCACGTCGTTGGGCTTGATCGCCGATGCCGGATGGCAGGTTCTCGGCGATGCACAGCCAGCGCGGTGACACGAACGGCCAGGCCGAGACGCGCTGCGGCGAGAGTCACGGCGAGCACGGTGGCTGCTCCCGTCATGTCGTACTTCATGCCGACCATGGATGCCGGCGGCTTGAGCGAGATTCCGCCGGAGTCGAACGTGATGCCCTTGCCGACGAGCGCGAGGTGCCGGGTCGCGCCGGCGGGGGAGTAGCTCACCTTGACCAGCCGGGGCGGATGCACCGAGCCCTGGCCGACACCCATGATGCCGCCGAAGTCGCCGGCGCGCAGCGCGTCCTCGTCGCAGCACCTCCACCGTCGACCGGGGCGCCCTCCGCCAGCTCCACCGACTCCTGCGCGAAGGTCTCCGGGTAGAGGTGCGAGGACGGCGCGTTCACCAGGTCGCGCACACTGTGCATCGCCGTCGCGACAATTGTGGCGCGCTCGACGAGCGGCTCGGGGTTCGGCAGCGAACTGGCGACGACAATGGCGGTCGCGGGACGCTTCGTGTCGGCTCGACGTCGCGTGCGAAACTCGAGGTACGAGTAGGCGCCGATCGCGGCGCCCTCGAGAACGGCGAGCAACTGCTCGCTATCGATGGTCGGCAGGGCGAGCCCGAGGGTGGCGACCCCCCGCACCTGGCGGCTTGCCGAGCCGGCGGCGTAGCGCAGCTCGTTGGTGCCCGACAGTCGGGCCCGACGCCCGACCAGCGCGAGCGATCGTGCCGCGATCCCCGACGGCGGGCAGACGGCGAACCTCGTCGACGCCGCCGGTGATCCCGATCGCGGCGAGCGAATCGGCCAGCGACGCGAACGCGGGGTCGTCGCTGAGCAGCTTCGGCCCGTCATCCGTCTTCTGCACCCCGAGCACGAGCACGTCCACATCGAGGTCGGAAGCCGGGATTGCGGGCTCACGCGCAGCTCGGGCACAGTCATTCGGCAATGCTAGCTCGCGCCCGCGAGGTGCGTCGTGCGGTCGTGTTCGCTGTGGGCATGCCTGCCGCGTCCGGGCCCGACGCTGTGGCCCGCGATTAGAGTTGGAATGTGCACAATCCCGACGACCTCTACGAGCTCGTCACCGACCTCGCGGACGTGCCGGAGGGCCTTCCGCTGGTCGGGGCGCTCACCGGATTCGCGGATGCCGGCGGCGCCGTCTCGCAGCTGAGCGAGCACTTTCTCGACACGCTCGACTACTCCACCATCGCCGAGTTCGACAACGACATCCTGCTCGACTACCGGGCGCGTCGTCCCACGATCTACTTCGACGAAGACCACCTCGCGGACTACACGCCGCTTCGCCTCGGCCTGTATCTCGCGCACGACGAGGTCGGGCAGCCGTTCCTGCTGCTCACCGGGTACGAGCCCGACTTCAAGTGGGAGGGGTTCACGGCGGCGATCATCCGCTTCGTCGAGAACGGCTCAAGGTCAAGTCCACGACGTGGGTGCACGCCATCCCGATGCCGGTGCCGCACACTCGGCCGATCAGTGTCACGGTCAGCGGCAACCGCGCCGAGCTCATCGAAACCATGTCGATCTGGAAACCGCGCACGCAGGCGCCCGCGAACGCGCTGCACCTCGTCGAGTACCGGCTGCAGCAGCTCGGGCACCCGATCGCCGGCTTCGTGCTGCTCATTCCCGCACTACCTGTCCGACACCGAATTCCCGCTCGCCGCCGTCACCGCGCTCGAAAGCGTCAGCGCAGCGACCGGCCTGATTTTCCCGACCGACGCGCTCCGCGAGTCGGGTCGCGAATTCCTGACGAAGATCGAGACCCAGGTCGAGGGCAACCCCGAGCTGGCGAAGCTGGTGGCCACGCTCGAGGAGCGCCACGACAGCTACCTGCAGGACAATCCGCTCCGGTCGCCGCTGACCGACATCGATGGCGAGCTTCCGTCGGCCGACTCGATCGCCGCCGAGCTGCAGAACTTCCTCGCGATGCGCAGGGACGACGACAGCCCCACCATCTAGCGGCGTCGCGCTCGTCGGTGGTCGAGTAGCACGACCGGGCTTGCGAGGCCGGGCGTATCGAGACCCCTCCACCCGAGGGCGGCCGGGTCACGTCGGTGGTCGAGTAGCACGAGCCGACGAAGGAGGCCCGGGCGTATCGAGACCCCATCCACCCAAACGCGGGCGGGTCTCGATACGCGCGCCAGAGAGCGCTACTCGACCACCGGAGTGACTCGGTGGTCGAGTAGCACGACCGAGCTTGCGAGGCCGGGCGTATCGAGACCCCTCCACCCGAGGGCGGGCGGGTCTCGATACGCGCGCCAGAGCGCGCTACTCGACCACCGCGCGTTGGGCCAGAGCGCGCTCCTCGACCACCGGTATACCTCGGGTGGTCGAGTAGCACGACCGAGCTTGCGAGGCCGGGCGTATCGAGACCCCTCCACCCAGGGGCGGGCGGGTCTCGATACGCGCGCCAGAGCGCGCTACTCGACCACCGCGCGTTGCGCAGAGCGCGCTACTCGACCACCGGGGTGCGCTCGAGCGGCGGCGGGACTCGGGGCGGTCGGTACAATTCGGGGGTGAATTCGCGGCGGGCCTGGGTGGTCTTCGGCTTCGCCGTTTTCGACTACATCATCGCCGTGCTGCAGCGCTCGTCGCTCGGGGTCGCGGGCGTCGCGGCCACCGACCGGTTCCATGTGTCGGCCGCGCTGCTGTCGAGTCTCGCCGTCATCCAGCTGATCGTCTACGCGGGCCTTCAGATCCCTGTCGGCGTCATCCTCGACCGGGTCGGGTCGAAGCGTGCTGCTCGCGACCGGCGCCGCCCTCATGGTGCTCGGGCAGTTGACGCTCGCGCTCGCGCCGTCGATCGGCGTCGCGATCGTCGGTCGCGTGCTGCTCGGGGCAGGCGACGCGATGACGTTCATCTCGGTGCTCAGGCTGCTGCCCAACTGGTTCTCCGGTCGGCGGCTTGCCGATCGTGTCGCAGTGGGTCGGAACGCTCGGCCAGCTGGGGCAGATCCTCTCGGCGGTCCCGCTCACTCTGCTTCTCGGTGCGCGCGCCTGGACGCCGACGTTCCTCATCCTGTCGAGCGCGTCCGCGCTCGGCCTGGTCGGCGTGCTGCTCTTCGTGCGACAACGGCACCTCGCCCGTCACTCGGTCCATCCCCGTCGCGGGCGGTGCGCGAGTTTCTGCCGCTGCGGCACATCCGGGATGCGCTCGCCCGGCCTGGCACGCGCCTCGGTTTCTGGTCGCACTTCGTGACGCAGTCGTCCGGCACTGTCTTCGCGCTGCTCTGGGGCTTCCCGTTCCTCTCGGTCGCGCTCGGCTACGGGCCGTCGAACGCGTCGCTGCTGCTCACGCTGATGGTGGTCACCGCGATCGTGGTCGGGCCCGATCCTCGGCCTGCTGACCGCGCGCTTCCCGCTGCGGCGCAGCACGATCGTGCTCGGCATCGTGACGCGCCATGGGGATCGCCTGGGCGATCGTGCTGGCGTGGCCGGGCCAGCCGCCGGTCTGGAGCGTCATCCTGCTGGTCGTCGTCATCGCGATCGGCGGCCCGGGTTCGCTGATCGGCTTCGACTTCGCCCGCACCTTCAACCCGCTGCGCAGCCTCGGTTCGGCGAACGGAATCGTGAACGTCGGCGGATTTCTCGCATCGTTTGTCATGATGTTCGTCATCGGCATCCTGCTCGACGGCTACGCGCGATCGACGGGCGCCGTCGGCACGGCCACGAGCGCTGTACTCGCTGGCTGGCTTCCGGGTCGCGTTCCTGGTGCAGTACGTCGTCGTGGGTATCGGGGTCGTGTTCCTCGTCATCGCGAGAAGGCAGACACGCCGTCGCATGCACGAGCAGGAGGGAATAGAAGTGGCCCCGCTGTGGGTTGCACTAATGCAGGGCGTGGCGTCGCGGCGACGTCACGGCGGGGGCTGACGGCTTCGCTGGCGGTGCATTGGCGTGTCGTACCGCACGACGCGTGCGCTGGCAAGAGCCGCACGCGAAACGTGCAATAATTGACGACAGAGACCCTGTTAGGGCCTGGATGCTCGTATCCACTTCGGTGGCGCGTGCGCATCAGGACTTGACAAGGGTCTTAGTTGTGCCCGTCCGCGAAGTGCTATCTGTTGCACTCGATCACCTGACGGCGCACGACGAACTACTAGTTACATCCCGAGACCACGAAGGAAAGGTGTTCGCATGGCAACCCGGACCAAGAGTGATACCACGCTCGAAGCAGCGACTAGTCTGACGCACCCGAGAGTGAAGCGGTGCCCGCTGCCAAGCGTGCTCCGCGCGGCAAGTCGGCCGCCAGCGCAGCAGCAGCAGAGGTCGTCGCACCGGCAAAGGCGCCGGCAGGCAAGGCCGAAGGCGGCACCGGCGGCAAAGACGCGCGACGAAGGCCGCGGCGCGAAGGCTGCAGCAGCGATACCGAGGTCGGCGACGACGATGTCGACATCGCGGTGGATGACGATGACGAAGTGATTGATCGATGACGACGCACGTCGTCGAGATGTCGACGCCGAGCGGTCGTCGACGTGGTCGAGGTCGTCAAGGGCGTCGTGGTCGATGTCGACGAGGTCGTCGACCGACGACGACGACGACGATGACGACGAGAAAGAGAAGTCGGACGAGGAGCTGCCGCAGGGCGCCCTCGTGCTGTCGCTCGTCGATGACGAGGACGAGGTGCCCGGTCTACTCGAGCGCCATCACGGGCGCGACGGCCGACCCGGTCAAGGACTACCTGAAGCAGATCGGTAAGGTCGCGCTTCTGAACGCGGCCGAAGAGGTCGAGCTCGCCATGCGCATCGAGGCGGGCCTGTTCGCCGAAGACAAGCTGTCACAGATGAGCGAGGCCGAGCGGCGTTCGACGCTCGGTCGCGAGCTGCTCTGGGTCGCCAAAGACGGCCAGCGCGCGAAGAGCCACCTGCTCGGCGCCAACCTTCGACTCGTCGTCTCGCTCGCCAAGCGCTACACGGGCCGCGGAATGCAGTTCCTCGACCTGATCCAGGAAGGCAACCTGGGCCTCATCCGCGCGGTCGAGAAGTTCGACTACACGAAGGGCTTCAAGTTCTCCACCTACGCCACGTGGTGGATCCGCCAGGCGATCACCCGCGCGATGGCCGACCAGGCGCGCACCATCCGCATTCCCGGTGCACATGGTCGAGGTCATCAACAAGCTGGCCCGCGTTCAGCGCCAGATGCTGCAGGATCTCGGTCGCGAACCTACTCCCGAGGAGTTGAGCCGCGAGCTCGACATGACCCCGGAGAAGGTCATCGAGGTTCAGAAGTACGGCCGCGAGCCGATTTCGCTGCACACGCCGCTCGGCGAGGACGGCGACAGCGAGTTCGGCGACCTGATCGAAGACACTGAGGCCGTGGTTCCCGCGGATGCGGTCGGGTTCACGATGCTGCAGAAGCAGCTCGAGAGCCTGCTCGACTCGCTGTCGGAGCGCGAAGCCGGCGTGATCCGCATGCGTTTCGGCCTCGGTGACGGCATGCCGAAGACCCTCGACCAGATCGGCGACACGTTCGGCGTGACGCGCGAGCGCATCCGCCAGATCGAGTCGAAGACGATGGCGAAGCTTCGCCACCCGTCTCGCTCGCAGTCGCTGCGCGACTACCTCGAGTAAGCCACCGGCGTGCTGAGAGTGCTGCTCACGATCTGGGCGGCCAAGCTCGCAGGCGTGCTCATCAGGGCAATCGGTCGGGCGGGTACGCACACGCCCGGCCTCATCGCTCGTCGGCTGCACCCCGGCATCCTCGGGGCGATCGCGCATCCGGCGCGTGTCGTCGTTGTGACCGGCACCAACGGCAAGACCACGGTGGCGAACCTGCTTGCCGAGGCGCTCGAAGGCGAAGGCCTGCGCGTCGCCAGCAACCGCAGCGGCTCCAACCTGGCGGCTGGAGTCGCCACGACGCTGATCGGCGCCGTGACCTGGACGGGTCGCGCTGCGAGCCGACATCGCGGTCATCGAGATGGATGAGCGGTCGGCGAAGCTCATCCTGCCGGGGCTGAGGCCCGACCTGCTGGTCTGCATGAACCTGACCCGTGACTCGATCAAGCGCAACGCGCACCCTGCGTACATCGCCTGGATCGTGTCGTCTGCCCTGGCCGAAGGTACGAGCCTGCTGCTGAACGCGGACGACCTGATCGCGTCGTCCCTCGGTACCGCAGCGAACCCGCGCGCCTTTTCGCTGTCGACCGGATTGCGACAGACGGCGACCGCCCGAACGGCGCGGCCGTCGACGTGACGATCTGCCCCGTCTGCGATCACCCGCTCGAGCTGGGAGTATTGGCGCTTCAACCACATCGGCAAGGCGTTCTGCCCCGCGTGCGGTTTCCGCTCGCCGGATGCGCCGTATCGCGCCGGGCAGGTCGACAGCGCGACCGGAACCGTGGTGCTCGAGCTCGACGGCGACCGTCGAACGGCTCGCCTCATCAACGACAACATCGTCAATGTCTACAACGAGATCGCCGTCGCGGCGGCACTCGACCAGCTGGGAGTGGCGAGGGAGCGCATCGTGTCGGCGTTCGATCATCTCGAGCCGCCGACGACGCGATTCGCGCAGGAATCGGTGGCAGGCGTGCAGCTGGTGCGCCTGCTCACCAAGGGCCTCGTCGGTGTCGCGTGTTCGAGGGCGTTCCAATACCTGGCCTCGTTCAGCGGGCGCAAGGCGGCTCGTCCTCAACATCGACGAGGCCACCGAACGCGATAACGAGGTCGAGAACACGGCGTGGACCTACGACGCCGACTACGAGTATCTCGCCGACGACTCGCTCGAGCAGATCGTGGTCGGCGGGATTCGACGCTACGACCAGGCTCTGCGGCTGGCGATCGCAGGGGTGGACCCGGCACGCATCCTCACCGTCGAGGACGAAGATCGCCGCCGCGGATCTCGTCGACCTGGCGGATGCGCAGAACGTGTTCAACCTGCACAGCGTGCACAACGCGCTGTCCACCGGCAACGTCGTACAGAGACGGCTGCGCACGCGCCTCGAGCGGCGTGCCGCGGTGGATGAGCCGTCGGAGCACGAATCATGAGCCGCGCACCTCACCATCGAGATGCTGTTTCCGGAGATCGCGAACCTTCACGGCGACAACGCCAACATCGACCTACCTCGCCCAGTGCAGACCCGACGCGCGAGTCATTCGAACCGGCCTCACCGACCTGCCGGCGTTTGTGACCGCACCGGTCGACCTGATCTACCTGGGCGCCCTCACCGAGTACGGCCAGCTCAAGGCTGTCGAGCGGCTGCTGCCCCACCGCGACCGGCTCGAGGCGCTCATCGAGGGGGGCACCTCGTTCCTGTTCACTCACAACGCGCTCGAGGTGCTGGGAACCCGCATCCGCAACGACGAGATGGGCTACGACGAGGCGGGTGTCGGCATCTTCGAGCTCGAGTCGAATCTGGCGATGTTCGGCACGATACAACGGCAAGGTGATTGGCACGGTGGCCGAGGTCGGCCCCGAGCACCCGATCGTCGGGTACAAGTCGCAGTTCTCGATGGTCACGGCGCACGAGTCGCTGCCGGGGTTCATGACCGCCGAACGTGGCATCGGTCGCAATACGACCACCGCCGTCGAGGGGGTTCGCCGAGCCAACTTCATCGGCACGTCACTGCTGGGCCCGCTGCTGGTCGCGAACCCGCACTACACCCGCAGCCTGCTCGCACAGCTCGATCCGGACTCGGAGCCGACGCTGGCGCACGAGGATTTCGCTGTCGCCGCCTACGACGCCCGGTTACGGGACTTCAGGGATGGCCACCGGTGGCACCCGTACGAGCGGGTTAGAGCCGCATCGCCTTGACGTAGGTCGGCTTGAGCCCGGTCTTGATCCCGCTCAGGCTCGGTTTCATCTGGAAGACACCCGTGTTGTAGTTGCCCTCGATCACGATGGGGCGCTCCGGGGTGATCGCGATGTCCCAGCCGATGTACGGAACCTCGGGAACGATCGTCGCCATCTCGACGGCCATCGCCACCGCCTCATCGAACAGCGGTACCACGAACCCCACGATGTCGACGCCCGTGAGCGGGTGCACGAGGTACTTGTCGCCTTCCTTGTTGAACGCGCCGTACCGGCACACGCCGCCCTCGTACACGGTGGTTTGGATGCCACCCTGGCCGAAGTTGTCGAGGTCGGCCCCGTTGCCCATCTTGAACGCGTGGGCGAGAACGTGAACGGTCGTGCCGTCGAAGTAGGTGATGATTCGGAGGGTGTTGACGCTCTTCGGGCTCAGGCGGTCGAGTTCGGGATGCTGCGTGACGAACTCTTCGACGAGCACCTGGCCGGACTCGAGCAGGTGGGCGCGAAAGGCCTCGAAGTCGTCGATGGACGAGGCGTCTTTCTTCTCGAGGCCGTAGCCGCCGAGGTTCACGGGATCTTTCAACATGACGGAGCCGTGACGAGTGACGAACGTCGTGAGTTGCTCGGTGCTCGTCTCGCGAACATCCAGCCACTCGCGACCAATGTAGGGCGCGAATTTCTTGTTGAACTGCACCTTGTCGGAGAACAGGTTCTTGAACGCCATGTTGTTGAATCGCAGGGTGAGCTGGTTGGCCTGTGGGCGAGTGAGAAACGTCTTTCGTTCGCGCCAGTTCATGAGATTGAAATCCCACTCGTGGTAGTCGTAGTACCCCGCGTTGTTCACGACGGAATTGATCGCCATGTCCGCGAGGATGAACGCGCGCGGGGTCTTGTACTCGGCGCTGATCTTGCCGGCGATGCGCACCATGTTGCGCAGGTCGAGACGCTGCAGCCGGGCCAGAAAATAGTTGAGGGGCCCCTGCGTGCCCCTGGGTCGCTTAGCGGCGGCCAATCAGGCGTTCTGCTCGTCGAGCAGGCGGTAAGACTCGTCGTGCCACTCGAGTGCGGTGGCCGACAGCTTCTCCTTGAACTGGGCGGCGTGGTGAGCGCAGAACAGAAGTTCGCCCGTGCTCATCGTTGCGCGCACGTATGCCTGCGCGCCGCAGCTGTCACAGCGATCGAGCGCCGACAGCTGGAAGGCGGAGTGAAGCTCGACATCGTTCTCGGTGATCTGCGACATGGGCTTGCTCCTTCGGGTTCCGTTTACTTCGTTCCGTGTCTCTATCCAAACATGCTCGTGTTACAGACGTGGGTCATTCACTCGGTATTTCCCTCGTATTTCGCTGTGCGCGCAAAGTGGGGCCGCTGAGCACCCCACTACGGGTGTCGATAACGGCCACGGTCGGTCGTTCTGATTAGTCTTGGTTGGTCGTGCCCTCAATTTCAAAGGAGTCCTCGTGGCAAGTTCCGACTACTCCGCGCGGCACCTGTCGGTGCTCGAGGGGCTTGAGGCCGTTCGAAAACGTCCCGGCATGTACATCGGGTCGACGGATGCCCGCGGCCTCATGCACTGCCTGTGGGAGATCATCGACAACTCGGTCGACGAGGCCCTCGCGGGGCACGGGTCGACCATCGACGTGCGTCCTCCACGCCGACAACTCGGTCGAGGTTCGAGACCGTGCACGCGGAATCCCGGTAGACATCGAGCCGAAGACCGGGCTGACCGGTGTCGAGGTCGTCTTCACCAAGCTGCACGCGGGCGGCAAGTTCGGGTCGGGATCGTATGCGGCATCCGGTGGCCTGCACGGTGTGGGGGCGTCGGTCGTCAACGCGCTCTCGGAGCGACTTGATGTCGAGGTCGACCGTGACGGCAAGACCTACGCGATGTCGTTCCACCGCGGCGAGCCCGGCACCTTCGCCGACGCCGACCCGGCGAACCCGACCCCGGATGCCGCGTTCTCGCCGTTCCTGTCGGGCAGCGAGCTGCGCATCGTCGGCAAGGTGGCGCAAGGGTGTCACCGGCACGCGCATCCGGTACTGGGCCGACCCGCAGATCTTCACGCGCGGCGCCGATTTCCAGACCGAGGAGCTGATGTCGCGGGCGCGCCAGACCGCGTTCCTGGTGCCCGGGCATCACCCTCGAAATCGAAGACCGTCGCGGCGCCGAGCCGGTCACGCAGACCTTCAACTTCGCGGGCGGCATCTCGGAGTTCGTCGAATTCCTCGCCCCGGACGCTCCGCTGACCGACACCTGGCGCATGCAGGGCTCCGGCGACGTTCACCGAGACGGTGCCCGTGCTGCAGCCCACGGGCGCGATGGTGCCCACCGAGCTCACCCGCAACTGCGAAGTCGATATCGCGCTGCGCTGGGGCACCGGCTACGACACCGTGTTCAAGAGCTTCGTCAACATCATCGCGACGCCGAAGGGCGGCACGCACCAGGCCGGCTTCGAGCAGGGAATGATGAAGTTCCTGCGTTCGCAGGTCGAGCTCAACGCCCGCCGGCTCAAAGTCGGCACCGACAAGCTCGAGAAAGACGACATCCTCGCCGGGCTCACCGCGGTGCTCACCGTGCGCCTGCCCGAACCGCAGTTCGAGGGCCAGACCAAGGAGGTGCTCGGCACGCCCGCCGTGCGCAACATCGTCGCGAACGTCATCGCCAAGACAATGGCGGAGCGGTTCGCGTCGCCGAAACGCGACGACAAGGCGCAGTCGGCGCTCGTGCTCGACAAGATCGTCGCCGAGATGAAGTCGCGCATCTCGGCGCGGGCCCACAAGGAGACGCAGCGGCGCAAGAACGCGCTCGAGAGTTCGTCGCTGCCCGCCAAGCTGGTCGACTGCCGGTCGACCGACGTGCTCAACACCGAGCTCATGATCGTCGAGGGCGACTCGGCGCTCGGCACGGCGAAGCTCGCGCGCGACAGCGAGTACCAGGCGCTGCTGCCCATCCGCGGCAAGATCCTCAACGTGCAGAAGGCTTCCGTCGCCGACATGCTGTCGAATGCGGAGTGCGCGTCGATCATCCAGGTCGTGGGCGCCGGATCCGGTCGCAGCTTCGATATCAGCCAGGCGCGCTACGGCAAGATCATCATGATGAGCGACGCCGACGTCGACGGCGCCCACATCCGCACGCTGCTGCTGACCCTCTTCTTCCGGTACATGCGCCCCATGATCGAGGAGGGCCGCGTCTTCGCCGCGGTGCCGCCGCTCCACCGGGTCATCGTGATGAACCCCGGGTCGAAGCCCAACGAGACGATCTACACCTACTCCGAGACCGAGCTGAACGGGGTGCTCGCGGGGCTGAAGCGCCAGAACAAGCGCTACCAGGACCCGATCCAGCGCTACAAGGGACTCGGTGAGATGGATGCCGACCAGCTCGCCAACACGACGATGGACCGGCGTTACCGCACCCTGCGCCGGGTGCGGCTGTCAGACGCGGAGGACGCGACGCGCGTCTTCGAGCTGCTCATGGGCAACGATGTCGCGCCGCGCAAGGAGTTCATCGTGGCCGGCGACGGCTTCGATCGCGCCCGCATCGACGCCTAGCGCATTCGTTTGTTCGCCCGCCCTGTCAGGCGCGGGCGGGCGGGCCCACTGCGCGGGACCAGGCGGTCTCGTAGCGCAGGAGCCCGGATGCACTGAGTGAGCGCACCTGGTGGCTGTCGGGCACGGCGTCGGCCAGCTCGGTGACCTCCGCCGCAGCGAAACCCAGCCTGGCGCAGAAGCCGGGGGAGCGCGCGGTCATCAGCCAGGCGGTGTCGACCCGCCGCTCGCGCGCCACGTCGAGCGCGAACTCGACGAGTTCGGTGCCCCTGCCCCGTCCCCGCAGTGGTGTGGCGACCGCGATCGCGCGCACCAGCGCGTGTCTGCCCTCCACTTCGAGCCCGACGCTTCCGACGATGCGCCCGTCCGGATCGAGGTCGACCCACAGCCGCCAGTCCGGGGTCGCCGACGCCGGCCGTCGACAGGCCGGCCGAGCGCAGGAATTCGGTGAGTTCGAAGGCGTCGCCGCGCGAGAATGGGCAGCGGCGGCCTCATCTAGAGCGCGGACCCGATCGAGCCGATCACCGCGTCGAGCGGCGAACCCGACGCGTCGCGCCTGGCTCCCGCCTCGGGAAGGTCACGCGCCGATCCGTCGGCTCCGACCGCGACAGCGGGTGAAGCGCCCACCCACGCGACGGTCAGGGTGTCTTCGCCCTTCAGGAAGCTGTGCGCGCGAACGCCGCCCGTGGCGCGCCCCTTGCCGGGAAACTCCGACAGCGCCGAAACCTTCGCCCGGCCCGCATCAGTGCCCGGCAGCACGGCGGTCGATCCCGACACCGTGGCCACGACGATCTCGGCGCCCGGGTCGACCGCGCCGAAGAAGATCGCGGTGGACTTTGCGCCCAGGTTCATGCCCGCCATGCCGCCGGCGGAAACACCCTGCGGGCGAACGGCGGACGGCGGGAAAGTGCAGCAGCTGCGCATCGCGTGGTGACGAAGACGAGGTCGTCGCTCTCCGGGCCCTGCGCGACCCCGACGACCTCGTCGCCGGGCTTCAGCGCGATGATCTCGAAGTCGGGCTTGGCGGGCAGTCCGGGTGCAACACGCTTCACGACGCCCTGGGCTGTTCCGAGCGCGATCGGGTGTTCCGACGTCAGCGAGACCAGGCCGAGCACGCGCTCCTTCTTGTTCGCGAGCGCCAGGTAGTCGGCGATCCGAGCGCCGGCGGCCAGCTGGATCGGAGTTCGCCGGCACGGACGGCAGGTCGACGGCGGTGAACCGAATGAGTCGGCCGAGCGAGGTGACCGCACCGATTTCGGCGCGGCTCGTCGCATCCAGCGACCGACCGGATGGCGTCGTGCTTGCTGCGTCGCTTCGCTGCCGGCAGCTCGCGAGCCGTCCTCGGGCAGGTCGACGCGGATGATGCGCCCGGTCGTCGACAGGAAGATCCGGCACGGGGCATCCGCGATCTCGAGGTCTGGTGCCGCCGCGCGCGCCGACCGCGAACGTCGTCGTCGCGATGGACGGCGCGCGCCTCGGTGAGCAGCGTGCGCCGCGGGGTGCCGAACTTCTCCGCGGTCGCCTCGAGCTCGTCGGAGACCACGCAGCCGAATGCGCGCAGGGTCGGCGAGGATCGCCTCGAGCTCCTCGATCTCGCGGTGCAGCTCGTCGCGCTCGGTCTCGAGCTCGATCCGGCTGAACCGGGTGAGCCGCCGCAGCCGCAGCTCGAGGATGTACTCGGCCTGCACCTGGCTCAGGTCGAAGACCTCCATGAGCCGCGTGCGCGCCGCCTCGCTGTCGTCGGAGGTGCGGATGACCTGGATGACCTCGTCGATGTCGAGGATCGCGACGAGCAGGCCCTCGACGAGGTGCAGCCGCTCCCGGCGGCGGGCGAGCCGGTACTGGCTGCGCCGGGTGACCACCGACAGCCGGTGGTCGACGTAGACCTGCAGCAGCTCCTTGAGGCCCGAGCGTGCGCGGGCCGCCGTCGACGAGCGCGACGTTGTTGATGCTGAAGCCGTCTTCGAGCGGCGTGAGGCGGTAGAGCTGCTCGAGCACGGCATCCGGACTGAACCCGGTCTTGATGCCGATGACGAGCCGCAGTCCGTGCTTGCGGTCGGTGAGGTCGGTGACATCCGAGATGCCGCTGATCTTCTTCGAGTTGACGCCGTCCTTGATCTTCTCGATCACGCGTTCCGGGCCGACCAGGTAGGGCAGCTCGGTGACGACGAGTCCGGTCTTGCGAGCCGAGATCGCCTCGACGGTGACCTTGGCGCGGGTCTTGAACGCGCCGCGGCCGGTCGCGTAGGCATCGCGGATGCCGGCGAGCCCGATGATCGTGCCGCCGGTCGGCAGGTCGGGCCCCGGAACGAACTCCATCAGGTCGTCGAGCGTGGCATCCGGGTTCTCGAGCAGGTGGCGCGCGGCACCGATGACCTCGATGAGGTTGTGCGGCGCCATGTTCGTGGCCATGCCGACGGCGATGCCGCTCGCGCCGTTGACGAGCAGGTTCGGGAATGCCGCCGGAAGAACCTCGGGCTGCGTGAACTGGTTGTCGTAGTTGGGAACGAAGTCGACGACGTCCTCGTCGAGCCCGTCGGTCATCGCGAGGGCCGCGCCATCCAGCCGCACCTCGGTGTAGCGGGGGGCGGCGGGGCCGTCGTCGAGTGAGCCGAAGTTGCCGTGCCCGTCGATGAGCGGAACGCGCAGCATGAAGTCCTGCGTCAGTCGCACCATCGCGTCGTAGATGGATGCGTCGCCGTGCGGATGCAGCTTGCCCATCACGTCGCCGACGACGCGGCTCGACTTCACGTGGCCGCGATCCGGTCGCAGGCCCATCTCCGTCATCTGGTACAGGATGCGGCGCTGCACCGGCTTCAGTCCGTCGCGGGCATCCGGGAGCGCGCGCGAATAGATGACCGAATAGGCGTATTCGAGGAACGAGCCCTGCATCTCGGCGAGACATCGACGTCTTCGATGCGTTCGCCCGGGGCCTCGGCAGTCGGTGCCATCAGAAACGGAGGTGGGAGGAGTAGCCATAAGATTGCCCCCATGTTACCGGGGCCCAACGACGACCGGATCAGCCTTGCCGACGTGTTGCCCAGTTGCCTCGCGGCGCTCGGCTCGGGCCGGCAATCGGCTCGGCTTTGCGCCCGCGAACCGGGTCGTGGTCGTGCTCGTCGACGGCCTCGGCGCCGCCGCGCTTCGCGCCCGCGCCGGTCACGCCCGCACCATGTCGTCAGCGCGGCGGGCGCATCGATCGATACCGTCTTCCCGACCACGACAGCCGCGGCACTGGCGTCGCTGGCCACCGGCGAACCTGCCCGGCCAGCACGGGCTGGTCGGCTACTCGGTGCTCGACGCCGCGAACGACCGCGTCGTGAACCAGCTGAGCGGCTGGGATGACCGGCTCGATCCGGAGACCTGGCAGCGCAAGCCCACCGTCTTCGAGCGCGCCGTCGGCGCGGGCTTCGCAGCGGTCGCGGTCGGACCCGGCGCGGTTCGCCGACAGCGGCTTCACGCGCGCCGTGCTGCGCGGCGCCGAGTACCGGGTCGGCGCATCCATCGCCGACCGCTTCGACGTGGCCGCGCGCTGGCTGCGCGAGCCCGGGCCGCCCGGCCTGCTGTACCTCTACGTGCCCGAGCTCGACATCGATCGCGCACGCCGAGCGGGTGGGAGTCGCCCGAGTGGACGGAGCGGCTCGAGGTGGTCGACGCCGAGGTGCAGCACCCTGCTGGCGCGCACCAGGCCGACGGATGCGGTGCTCGTGACAGCCGACCACGGGATAGTTGACGTTCCCGCGACCGCGCACATCCTCATCGACACGGCGCCGCACCTGCTCGAGGGCGTGCGATTCGTTGCCGGAGAACCGCGGTGCCTGCAGCTGCACTTCGACCCGATCCCTGCCCGCGGCCGACGCGGATGCGGTGGTCGAGCGGTGGCGGGACGCCGAGTCGGGCAGGTCGTGGGTTGTGACGCGCGACGAGGCGATCGCGGCCGGCTGGTTCGGCGAGGTGGCCGCCGAGGTCGCGCCGCGCATCGGCGACCTGCTGGTGGCCGCGCGCAAGAACATCGCCTACTACGACGGGCGCACGGCGAACGAGCGCTCCCTGGCGATGGTCGGCCAGCACGGGTCATGGTCGCCCGCCGAGCTGCAGGTGCCTCTGCTGCGCTTCGGAGCCTTCGCCTAGCGCCGAGTGCGCTCTGCCGCGCTCGTGGTCGATACGCGCTTGGCCAACGCGTTGGTCGAGTAGCGCGCTCTGGCGCGCGTATCGAGACCCGGCTGCCTTTGGTGGTGGGGTCTCGATACGGCGGTTCGTTCCTCACGCGCCTACTCGACCACCGAGTTACTCCGGTGGTCGAGTAGCGCGCTCTGGCCAACGCGCGGTGGTCGAGTAGCGCGCTCTGGCGCGCGTATCGAGACCCGCCCTCGAACGCCGGGTCTCGATACGCCCGGGCCTCGCAAGCTCGGCTCGTGCTACTCGACCACCGAAGTAACCCGGCCGCCCTCGAGCCGCCGGGTCTCGATACGCCCGTCCTCGCAAGCTCGGTCGTGCTACTCGACCACCGAACACTCCGGTGGTCGAGTAGCGCGCTCTGGCGCGCGTATCGAGACCCGCCCTCCTCGAACGCCGGGTCTCGATACGCCCGGGCCTCCTTCGTCGGCTCGTGCTACTCGACCACCGAACCGTAAGCCCTCGGATACGCCCGGCCTCGCAGGCTCGCTCGTGCTACTCGACCACCGAAGTAACCCGCCCGGCCTCGCAGGCTCGGTCGCGCTACTCGACCACCGAGGTCACGGTTCGACCCGGGGTGCCGGCTCAGGCCAGGTCGTCGTCGGGACGCGCGCCGAAAACGATCTCGTCCCAGGTCGGCATCGTCTGGCGACCCTTGCGAACCCGTGGCTGGCGGACCCGTGTTGCGGATCGACGGCTGCGGGCGCGGTGGTGCGCGTCGGCGACGATTCGGCTGTCGGCACCTCGGTCGGAATGTTCACGATGCGGATCGCGCCTGTCGACGGGTGGCTGGAGACCGGCGGCGCAAAACTCGTCGGGGCGGCATCCTCGAAGGGATCGTCGTCGTAGGCGGCGGCCTCGCGCTCACCCCTGCGGCGGCGCAGCGCCTCGAGCAGGTCTGCGGTCTGGTTCATCTCGCCGGGCTCGTCCTGCGGCGGCTTGCGCGATGCTCAGCGTCGCGGCCTCGAGTCGTGCCCGGGCCTCGGGTACGTCCGGTCTCGCCGAGGTCGAAGGCTCCACTGTCGAAGCGGCTCGCGTCCTGCGAGCGCTCCTCCTGGTGCACGGCGCGCAGGCGGGGGATGAGGGTGCCGGTTGCGGTCACCCTGCTGCGACAGCGTGATCGGCTTCGTTGTTCATGCGGGTCGAGCGCCTGCCGTCTTCGGGTCGAACTGCCAGCGGGCGTCGTGGTCGATCTGGTCGGCGGTGAACGAGAGCTTGACGATCCAGCCGGTCGCGGCAGTCCTTCCAGCTGGCCCAGCGTTCGCTCGCGGCGCCAAGGTCGACGAGGCGCGAACGGATGGCCATGCCGAAGTTCACTCCCTGTCGCGAGCGGGTCGGTCTCGAGCGCGGTGTGCACGGGAACGCTCAGCGCGCTGGTGACGATGAACTCGCGCTCGGCGAGCACGGGCCCCTCGAACCGCTGGATGTGGTCGAGCGGGGCGCCGGTGATGGTCGCGACATCCTCCGCCGACATACCGGAGCGGATGTACGCCTGGATGTCGCGCGGTGCGAGCCGCTGCCCGATGCTCGGATCGGGTGTCACCTGGCGCAGTTTGAGCTGCAGCACGTCGTCGACGGGCAGTCGATACCGCGTGCCGTCGTCGTCCGAGACGAGTAGTGCACCGTCTTCTGTACCGATTACGCGTAGGTCCTGCATGGTGAAAAGCCCTCCGGCTGTCGCAATTCTGCTCAAGAATGACACGCGATGCGGCGTGAATCCGGGGAATAGAGCGGGCGTGCCGTCAGTTACATCAGCGAACAGATCGCAAGCCTCGGTCTCGCGGTTTGCTATTCGGCTCCCATTCATGCAAACTGTGGCCGCCGATTGGGATTATTTAGGCACATAAAGAAGTGGATGGGCATGGCAACCGATTACGACGCACCCCGCAAGACCGACGATGACTCCGACAGCATCGAGGCCCTGAAGGAGCGCGTCCCGGACAAGATGTCCGGCCAGGTGGATGTCGACGACGCCGACAACCCCGGCAGCTTCGAACTCGCAGGGCAGGACCTCTCAGACCTCGACCTCGACGTCGTGGTTCTTCCGCCCCAGGCGGACGAGTTCACCTGCGTGAACTGCTTCCTGGTGAAGCACCGCTCGCAGCTCGACCACGACACCAAGCTCGGGCCGATCTGCGCGGAGTGCGCAGCCTAGCAGCTGTCTGCCCCGGTGGCTGGCTGTTCTTTAGCTAGCTGTTGACCGGCGCTTTGCTTTCTCCAGCGCGGCGATCAGTTCGGCGCGGGTGGCGCGTCGAGACCAGCCAGTACGGCGTCGGGTCGCTCGCGTCGAGCACATCGACCTTGACGACGGGCGAGATCCAGCCGCGGATGACCAGCCAGGCGCGGGCATCGAGTTTGGGCCCGCGCTGCTGCGTGGCCTCGGTACCGGTGTAGCCGGTGGCCTCGCCGACGTTGGGCAGCGGAAGGCGGGCGCGCCCGGCGACCAGCATCGCATCGGTGACTTCGATGCGCGGCGAACCGATGATCGAGCAGGATCACGCACGCCGAGTAGAGCACGACCGCGCAGATCACGCCGAGCGGTCATGGTTGATCGGCAGGAACACGAGCAGGCTGGCGGGAATGATCAGCGCGGTGATCACGAAGATCATCGGACCGGGCAGCAGCCGCTCGCGGTATAATCAACATGGGTCTATTGCATCATTTATCTGCACTAGCCCTCGACACGTGGCTGATGTGATCGAGGTCCTGATCGGCTCCGGGCAGGTTCCCGAGTACTCGCATCCGGGCGACGCCGGTGCCGACCTGCATGCGGCCGAGGCCGTCGAACTCGCGCCGGGCCAGCGAGCGACGGTCGGAACGGGCGTCTCGATCGCCCTGCCGGATGGCTTCGTCGCTTTTGTCGTGCCCCGCAGCGGGCTCGCGGCCAAGCACGGCATCACGATCGTCAACAGCCCGGGCACGGTCGATGCCGGGCTACCGCGGCGAGATCCGCGTGACCCTTCTGAATACAGACCTGTCCGAGAGCTACTCCATGGCGGTCGGCGACCGGATCGCGCAGATCATCGTGCAGCCGGTCGCGCGGGCCCGTTTCATCCAGGTCGAGCACCTGCCGGGCAGCGAGCGCGGCGAGTCAGGTTTTGGATCCACAGGCTATTCGACACCGCCGACGCAAGCGGAGAAGCACCGAAATGGAGCGCCAGCGTGAGTGATACCGACTGGATTCGACGCGACACCGGATGAGCCAAAGTCGGCTCCGGCGGACCGCGAGATCGAACGGCCCCCTCGACGACAGCGAGGCCAACGCGGTTCGGCCGTACGTCGATCTCGGGGGCGTGAAGATCGTGCCCCGCGCCGACCTGCAGCTGCGGCTCGAGGTCGAGGAGGGCACCCAGCGGGTGGTCGCGGTCGCGATGGACTACGCGGGCTCGACCCTGCAGGTGCAGCCGTTCGCCGCTCCGCGCACCAGCGGGCTGTGGGCGGAGATCCGTGACCAGATCGTCGACCAGATCCAGAAGCAGGGCGGCACGACTCGAATCGCGCCAGGGCCGTTCGGGCCCGAGGTGCTCGCCCAGATTCCCGGCGACGGTCGACGGCGAGACCGGGTCGCGCCTGGTGCGGTTCGTCGGGGTCGATGGGCCGCGCTGGTTTCTGCGCGGCGTGATCTCGGGCGAGGCGCCGTCGACCCCGAGGCCGCGTCGCATGTCGAAGACCTGTTCCGCAGCGTCGTCGTGGTGCGCGGTAACACGCCGATGCCGCCGCGCGACCTCATCCCGCTGCACATGCCGGCCAATGCGGGAGGATGTGGCTGACGCCGCCGTGCCCGAGGAGAAGAACCGAGCCCGACCTTTTCGGAGAGCCTCGCGGCGGCAGCTAAGCAGAGCGGCCTTCGCCAGCTGAAGCCGGGGGAGACTCCGAGCGCCCGCGCAGCTGCTGTCGGCGGTCGGTGGCATCGCGGGGCATCGTCGAGTCGGTTGTGCCCGGGCATCGCTTCTCGCCATCTACCTCACGACCCACAACCTGCTGGTCGCTGTGCTGGTGCCGGCGTTCGTCGCCCTCGTCTTCGTCGTTGCCCGTGCGGGCGCTCGCTCGAATCGATGTCGAGCGCCGTCGACGGGCGCCGTACTGCTGGCCATCACCGCGGTGCTGACGCTCATCACTGGTCGGGCGGTGAACAACTTCGTGCCGGGCATGGTCATCAACGCCGTCGGCTTCGTCGTGATGCTGGTGAGCATCCTGGTGCGCTGGCCACTGATCGGCCTCGTCGTCGGCCTGCTGTTCGGTGACCTCGAGGGCTGGCGGAAGGATGCCGCGAAGCGCCGCATCCTGACCATCGCGACGTGGCTCTGGGTCGCCCTCTTCGCGATCCGGCTGGCGATCGAGGTGCCGCTGTACTTCGCCGACAATGTCGCGGCACTTGGCGTCGTCCGCCTCATCACGAGCGTGCCGTTGTACGCGGTGTGCCTGTGGGCAACGTGGCTTCTGGTGCGCGGTGTCTACGCTGGAGACACGGCCTGCGGACGCCGAGTGCGGACGATGCCGAGGATCGACTGATTTCCGTCGTCTCCTCGCGGCGGCACAGGTGCTAGATTTATCTTGATGTCAAGATACTTTTGACGGGTATTCGTTCGGCAACTCAATAAATACGGTTCACAAAAGTACGGTGGGAGACGGCAATGGCGGCAGTCAACAGCTTCGGCGCGAAGGACACCCTGAAGGTCGGCTCGACCGACTACGAGGTGTTCAGGGTCGACAGGGTCGCGGGATACGAGAAGCTCCCGTTCAGCCTCAAGGTGCTGCTCGAGAACCTGCTGCGCACCGAAGACGGCGCGAACGTCACCAAAGTCGCAGATCGAGGCCCTCGGATCGTGGGTTCCGACGGCCGAGCCCGACACCGAGATCCAGTTCACGCCCGCCCGCGTCGTCATGCAGGACTTCACCGGCGTGCCCTGCATCGTCGACCTCGCGACCATGCGTGAGGCCGTCGCCGACCTCGGGGGAGACCCGACCAAGATCAACCCGCTCGCCCCCGCCGAGCTGGTCATCGACCACTCCGTCATCGCCGACCTGTTCGGCACCGAGAACGCGCTCGAGCGAAACGTCGAGATCGAGTACGAGCGCAACGGCGAGCGCTACCAGTTCCTGCGCTGGGGCCAGACCGCGTTCGAAGACTTCAAGGTCGTTCCGCCGGGAACCGGCATCGTGCACCAGGTCAACATCGAGTACCTGGCGCGCGTGACCTACACCCGCACCGTCGGCGGTGTGCTGCAGGCCTACCCCGACACTCTCGTCGGCACCGACTCGCACACCACCATGGTCAACGGGCTCGGCGTGCTCGGCTGGGGTGTCGGCGGCATCGAGGCCGAGGCGGCCATGCTCGGCCAGCCGGTGTCGATGCTGATCCCGAAGGTGGTCGGCTTCAAGCTGTCCGGCTCGATCCCGACCGGCGTCACCGCAACCGACGTCGTGCTCACGATCACGCAGACGCTGCGCAAGCACGGTGTGGTCGGCAAGTTCGTCGAGTTCTACGGGGCCGGCGTCGCCGAGGTGCCGCTGGCCAACCGCGCCACCATCGGCAACATGAGCCCCGAGTTCGGTTCGACGGCGGCGATGTTCCCGATCGACGACGTGACCCTCGACTACATGCGCCTCACCGGCCGCAGCGAGGAGCAGGTGCAGCTCGTCGAGGCGTACTCCAAGCTGCAGAAGCTGTGGCACGACGCAGTCCGTCGAGCCCGTCTACAGCGAGTACCTCGAACTCGACCTGTCGACCGTCGTGCCGTCGATCGCCGGCCCGAAGCGTCCCCAGGACCGCGTCGAGCTCAGCCGCGCAAAAGACCAGTTCGAGATCGACCTCGGCTCCTACGCGAGTGACGACGACCTCTCGCGGGTGGATGCCGTCGCTCGAGGGCTCGTTCCCGGCATCCGACCCGTCGGGCTTCACCGCGCAGGACGAGAACTCCGCTCACGAGCACTCGCACAAGCACACGCATGCCGCGAACGCTCCGACGCACGGCGTCGCACCCGACCGAGGTCGTGCTCGAGATCGGGCGAGGGCTTCATCCTCGACCACGGCGCCGTCGCCATCGCCGCGATCACGTCGTGCACGAACACCTCGAACCCGTCCGTCATGCTCGCGGCCGGCCTGCTGGCCCGCAACGCCAGCAAGAAGGGCCTGAAGTCGAAGCCGTGGGTCAAGACCACGCTCGCGCCCGGATCGAAGGTTGTGACCGACTACTACGAGAAGGCCGGCCTCACGGGCTACCTCGAGGACCTCGGCTTCTACACGGTCGGCTACGGCTGCACGACCTGCATCGGCAACTCCGGCCCGCTGATCGAAGAGATCTCGGCCGCGGTCAACCAGAACGACCTCGCGGTCACCGCTGTGCTGTCGGGCAACCGCAACTTCGAGGGACGCATCAACCCCGACGTGAAGATGAACTACCTGGCCTCTCCGCCGCTCGTCATCGCCTACGCGCTGGCCGGCTCGATGAACTTCGACTTCGAGAAGGATGCCCTCGGCCAGGGCTCGGACGGCAACGATGTCTACCTCGCCGACATCTGGCCCGATGCGGCCGAGGTGCAGGCGACCATCGATTCATCGATCGACACCAGCATGTTCACGCACGAGTACGCGGGCGTATTCGATGGCGACGACCGCTGGCGTTCGCTTCCGACGCCGACCGGCGCGACGTTCGAGTGGGACGAGAAGTCGACCTACGTGCGCAAGCCCCCGTACTTCGATGGGATGACCATCGAGACGACGCCGGTCGCCAGCATCGCCGGTGCCCGCGTTCTCGCCAAGCTGGGCGACTCGGTCACCACCGACCACATCAGCCCGGCCGGCAACATCAAGGCCGACAGCCCCGCTGGCCACTACCTCGAGGAGCACGGCGTCGAGCGCAAGGACTACAACTCCTACGGCTCGCGCCGCGGAAACCACGAGGTCATGATCCGCGGAACCTTCGCGAACATCCGTCTCAGAACCAGCTGCTCGACGGAGTCGAGGGCGGTTACACCCGCGACTTCACGCAGGCGGATGGCCCGCAGTCGTTCATCTACGACGCCAGCATGAACTACCAGGCGGCCGGCATCCCGCTCGTCATCTTCGGCGGCAAGGAGTACGGCTCCGGCTCGTCGCGCGACTGGGCGGCCAAGGGCACGAGCCTCCTGGGCGTCAAGGCCGTGATCAGCGAGAGCTTCGAGCGCATCCACCGTTCCAACCTGATCGGGATGGGCGTGCTGCCGCTGCAGTTCCCGGCCGGCGAGACGGCGGAGTCGCTCGGTCTCGACGGCACCGAGGTCGTCGACATCACGGGTGTCGAGGAACTCAACGAGGGCCGCACTCCGAAGACACTGCATGTGGTGGCGAAGCCGAGCGACAACTCACCGGCGGGCAAGAAGGACATCGAGTTCGACGCCGTGCTTCGCATCGACACCCCCGGCGAGGCGGACTACTACCGCAACGGTGGAATCCTCCAGTACGTACTGCGGTCGCTGGTCTGAGTTTGTGGCGCGCGTCAACCCCCGCGGTTTGGCGCGCCCGAAAGCGTATGGTGATCTGGTGAGCCTGCTCGAGAACATCCATGGCCCGCGCGACCTTGACGGACTGTCCGATGCGCAGCTGAACGAGCTCGCGCGGGAGATCCGTGACTTCCTGGTCGCCGAGGTGTCGAAGACCGGGGGACACCTGGGACCGAACCTTGGCGTCGTCGAGCTGACCATCGCCATCCATGCGGTGTTCGATTCGCCGAAGGACGCGATCGTCTTCGACACCGGCCACCAGAGCTACGTGCACAAGCTGCTCACCGGCCGGCAGGACTTCAGTCACCTTCGCGAGCTGGGCGGCCTCGCCGGCTATCCGCAGCGCAGCGAATCCGTGCACGACATCGTCGAGAGCTCGCACGCATCCAGTTCGCTGTCGTGGGCCGACGGCATCTCTCGGGCCTTCGCAATGACCGGCCAGGACGACCGGTACGTCGTCGCGGTCGTCGGCGACGGCGCGCTCACCGGCGGAATGACCTGGGAGGCGCTGAACAACATCAGCGACGACAACTCCCGCAACCTCATCATCGTCGTGAACGACAACGGTCGCTCGTACGCCCCGACCATCGGCGGCATGGCGCGGTTCCTCAACACGGTGCGCACGCGCCGCACGTACCGCACGCTGCACATCTCGAGCACGAGGTTCTTCAGCCACCTGGGTGGACCCGCGCGCGCGTTCTACCGCGGCGTGCGCGGCGGCCTGCACGGCTTCCTGGCGCGCTTCACGAACAACGAGGCGCTCTACTCGAACCTCGACATCAAGTACATCGGCCCGGTCGACGGGCACGACATCCACGCCATGGAGCTGGCGCTGCGCCAGGCCAAGAACTACGGCGCCCCGGTGATCGTGCACGCGATCACCCAGAAGGGTCGCGGCTACGAGCCGGCGCTGCACGACGTCGCCGACCAGTTCCACGCGGTCGGCCACATCGACCCCGAGACGGGCGAGCCGATCGAGACCGCCAGCCGGCCATCCTTCACCTCGGTGTTCGCCGACGAGATCCTGCAGCTCGCCGACCGAGAACCCGCGGATCGTCGGCATCACGGCCGCCATGCTGCGGCCGACCGGGCTTCACCGGTTCGCCGAGAAGTTCCCCGACCGCGTCTTCGACGTCGGCATCGCCGAGCAGCACGCCGTCACCTCGGCTGCCGGCCTCGCTTTCGGCGGCCTGCATCCGGTCGTCGCGCTCTACGCGACGTTCGTCAACCGGGCGTTCGACCAGGTGCTGATGGATGTCGCGCTGCACAAGGCCGGCGTCACCTTCGTGCTCGACCGCGCCG
Organism: uncultured Actinomycetota bacterium; assembly: GCA_963738535.1. Classification (GTDB taxonomy): domain Bacteria; phylum Actinomycetota; class Actinomycetes; order Actinomycetales; family Microbacteriaceae; genus Galbitalea. Next base: position 126,866 of record CAVTXB010000002.1, on the reverse strand, counting down.
GCGTCACCGGCCCCGACGGCCCGAGCCACCACGGCATGTGGGACCTCGCGATCCTGCAGGTCGTCCCGAACATCCGCCTCGCCGCGCCGCGTGACGCGTCGCGACTGCGCGAGGAGCTGCGCGAGGCCGTCGCCGTCGACGACGCGCCGACGGTGATCCGCTTCTCCAAGGGCTCCGTCGGCAACGAGTATCGAGGCCACCCGCCGCACGGACGACGGCGTGGACGTGCTGCGCGAGGCCGCGCACAAGGATGTCCTGATCGTGACGGTCGGGCCGATGGCCGAACTCGGCCTGCAGGTCGCCGACCGGCTCGCCGCGCAGGGCATCGGCGCGACCGTCGTCGACCCGCGCTGGGTCGTTCCGGTGCCGGAGAGCATCATCTCGATGGCGGCCGACCACCGCCTCGTGGTGTCGATCGAAGACGGCGTGCGCGTCGGCGGCATCGGCACGCGCATCCGCCAGGACCTGCGGGCCGCCGGCGTCGACACGGCGGTCACCGAGCTCGGGCTGCCGGACGAGTTCCTGCCGCACGGGTCGCGCGACGAGATCCTCGACGTCGTGGGTCTCAACCCGCAGAAGATCGCCCGCGACCTTGTCGCCCAGGTGCTCGGCAGCCGCGTCCCCGTCGCCCGCCCGCTGCCCGAGGACGAGTCGCGCCGATCGCGCGAGCGATCCGACGAGCGCGACGCAGCCGTCTGACCCGAGTGGCGCTATCAGCCGTCGATAGCAACCGTTGCGTCACGTGAGTCTCGGCCCGTTTGACTTAGAGTGCGCTCTAAGTTCTAGCCTGAAGTCATGACTCTTGTTGATGCCTCGCTCTCGATCTCGGAGGCCGCCGAACGCACCGGGCCTCTCGACGCACACGCTGCGCTACTACGAGCGCGAGGGCCTCATGCTGAGCGGTGTCGACCGGGCATCCTCGAGCCACCGCCGGTATTCGGACGGCGACATCACCTGGGTCGAGTTCCTGACCAAGCTGCGGTCGACGGCGATGCCGATCGCGAAGGTCCGCGAATACGTCGACCTCGTTCGGCAGGGCGACGACTCGACGCCCGCACGACTCGAGCTGCTGCTTGCGCACCGCGAATCCGTCATCGCCCAGCTCGACGAGATGACCCACAGTCTCGCCGCGATCGACTACAAGATCGCGACGTACAGAAAAGGAAACAAATGAAAAAGATCACACTGGGCAGTAACGGTCTCGAGGTCTCGCGCCTCGGTCTCGGCTGCATGGGAATGAGCGCGTTCTACACGGGCGCAGGAACGGATGAGCAGGGCTCGATCGCGACCATCCATCGCGCTCTCGAGCTGGGCATCACGTTCTTCGACACGGCCGAGATGTACGGGCCGTACGAGAACGAGAAGCTGCTCGCGCAAGGCCCTCAAGGGCCGCCGGGATGAGGCCGTCGATCGCGACCAAGTTCGGCACGCTGAACCACCAGACGAACGAGCGTCAACTCGACGGAAGCCCGGCAAACGTTCGAGCATCGGTTGAAGGTTCGCTGGAGTCGCCTGCAGACCGACCACATCGACCTGTACTACCAGCACCGGATGGACCCGAACGTGCCCATCGAGGACACCGTCGGCGCGCTGGCCGAGCTCATCACCGAGGGCAAGATCGGCGGCTACGGGCTGTCAGAGGCCGCGCCGTCGACCATCCGTCGCGCCCACGCCGTGCACCCGGTGACGGCGCTGCAGACCGAGTACTCGCTCTGGAGCAGGGACCCGGAAGCGGAGATCCTGCCGCTGCTGCGCGAGCTCGGCATCGGCTTCGTGCCGTATTCGCCGCTCGGTCGCGGATTCCTGACCGGCGCAATCCGCTCGGTCGACAGCCTCGACGAGACGGACTTCCGTCGCGCCAACCCGCGCTTCGAGGGCGATAACCTGCAGGACAACCTGCGAATCGTGGATGAGGTCGAGGCCGTGGCGGCGGAAGTGGGCGCGAAGCCCAGCCAGGTCGCGCTCGCGTGGATCCTCGCCCAGGGCGACGACATCGCGCCGATCCCGGGCACCAAGCGGGTGGAGCGCCTCGAAGAGAACGCCGCGCGCGGATGCCCTCGAGCTGACCGCATGCCCAGCTGGAGCGCCTTGGTTCCATCGCCGCGCCCGCCGGCGACCGCTACGCCGACATGACCCAGGTCAACCGCTAGCGACGTGCCGAGAATCGCAGGGTGCCGGGATGTCCGGCACCCTGCGATTCGTCGCAATCGAGCTAGTTGATGCCCTTGATCACCGGGTGGTGGAACGTGTCGTGGAAGACGCGCTCGGAGGCGCCCGACACGGTCGAGGTACGGCGTGATTCCGCCGGCACCGAACGGATAGCCGGCGCCGAGGATGAGGCACAGGTCGATGTCCTCCGGCGCTGCGACCACGTGCTCCTCGAGCATCCGGTGGATCTCGTCGGCGAGGCCGTCCTCGATGCGAACGCGCAGCTCATCGCGCGGTCATCGGTGTCGTTCCGCCACTCACGATCGCGACCGCCTTCGGGTCGTAACCCTTGACCTTGCCCTTGCCGTCGCGCTCGAGGATGTGACCGTAGCTCGGCGAGCTTGCGCAGGTTGTCGCTCTCGAAGAAGCGGTCCGGGAACGCGGCGTGATGCGTGTCGAGAACGTGCGCGCCGATCGGGAGCCCGACGAACTCGAGCAGCTGGAACGGCGTCATCGGCAGGCCGAACGGCTGCGTCGCCTGCTCGACGACCTCGAATGGCGTGCCGGTGTCGACCGCGTGCATCGCCTCGCCGAGAACCTTGGCGAGGATGCGGTTGACGACGAATCCGGGCGTGTCGGTCGTGATGACCGCGTTCTTGCCGAGCGCGGCGGCGGTGACCATCGCGGTCGACAGCGTCGCGTCGTCGGTGTGCGGCGTCTTCACGACCTCGACCAGCGGCATGACCGCGACCGGGTTGAAGAAGTGGAAGCCGACGAGGCGCTCCGGATGCTTCAGCTTCGCGCCGATCTGCTCGACCGAGAGCGACGACGTGTTGGTCGCGAGCACCGCCTCGTCGGAGATGTACTGCTCGACGTCGGCGAAAACATCCTGCTTGACGCCCAGCTCCTCGAAGACGGCCTCGATGATCCAGTCGCAGTCCGCGAAGTCGGCCTTGTTGGTCGTTCCCGTGACGAGTGCCTGCCAGCGGTTCGACTCATCGTGCGTGATTCGGCCGCTTGTCGAACGACTTCTGGATCTCGGCGTGGATGGATGTCGACGCCCTTGTCGACGCGCTCCTGGTCGAGGTCGGTGATGACCACCGGCACCTTGAGGCGACGCACGAACAGGAACGCGAACTGGGAGGCCATCAGCCCGGCGCCGACGATTCCCACCTTGGTGATCTTCTTCGCGAGGGCCTTGTCCGGGGCGCCGGCGGGCCGCTTTGCGCGACGCTGCACGAGGTCGAACGCGTAGATGCTGGCCTGGCACTGGTCGCCCGAGATGAGGTCGGCGAGCGCCTCGTCCTCGGCCGCGAATCCGGTCTTCTTGTCGGTGTTCTTGGCCGCCTTCAGCAGGTCGAGCGCGCGGTACGGCGACTTCGGCGACGGTGCCGATGCGGCCCTCAAGAGTCTTCTGCGCGATGCCGATCGCGATGTCCCACTTGACGGCGCGCTCGATCTTGCCGGGCTCGTTGGGGCGCTTGACCTTGATCGTCGCCGGTCAGCACGCCGTCGGCCCACAGCAGCGACTTCTCGAGGAAGTTTGCCGGCCCGAAGATCGCGTCGGCGATGCCGAGGTCGAACACCTGCTGGCCCTTCAGCGTCTTCTGGGTCAGCGGGCTTCGTGATGATGACGTTGAGCGCGTTCTCGATGCCGATGAGGTTGGGCAGCAGCCACGCGCCGCCCCAGCCCGGGATGATGCCGAGCGAAACCTCGGGCAGCGCGATCGCCGCGACCGAGCGAGTCGACAGTGCGGTAGGTCGAGTTCAGCCCGATCTCGACTCCACCGCCGAGGGCGAGCCCGTTCCAGAACGTGAACGACGGCACGCCGAGCTCTGACGAGCTTGCCCAGCGTCCAGTGGCCGAGCACGGCCATCTGTTTCGCGACGGCGCGACTCGGCAGTCTCGCTGACCTTCGACAGGTCGGCGCCCGCCGCGAAGATGAACTGCTTGCCCGTGACTCCGACAGCGTCGATCTCTTTTCGGGCGGCGCGCTCCTTGAGCTGGTCGAGCACATCCGACAGCTCGAGCAGCGTGATCGGCCCCAGGGTCGACGGTCGGGTGTGATCCCGGTCGTTGTCGAGCGTGATCAGGGCGAGGGTCTTGCCGCTGGGAAGCGGGATGTCGCGCACGCGGGAGTGGGTGACGACCTCGTCGTCGCCCACGGCGGCCCTGAGGTCGGCGAAGTCCGCTGCAGTCGTCATCTACTTGTTTCCTTTGCCTGAGCTGCCTGCGTAGGTGGGGTTCTCCCAGATGACGGAACCGCCCTGGCCGAGACCGATGCACATGGCGGTGAGGCCGTAGCGCACCTCGGGGTGCTCCGCGAACTGTGCCGCGAGCTGGATCATGAGGCGAACGCCGGAGGAGGCCAGCGGGTGGCCCATGGCGATTGCGCCGCCCCACTGGTTGACGCGAGGGTCTTCGTCATCGATTCCGAAGTGGTCGAGCAGCGACAGCACCTGGATGGCGAATGCCTCGTTGAGCTCGAAGAGCCCGATGTCGTCGATGGTCAGGCCGGCCTTGCGCAGTGCCTTCTCGGTCGACGGGATCGGGCCGATGCCCATGATCTCGGGCGCGACGCCCGCGAAGGCGAAGCTGACCATGCGCATCTTCGGGGCGAGCCCGAATTCTTTGGCGGCATCCGCGCTGGCCAGCAGGCTGGCGGTGGCGCCGTCGTTGAGTCCGGAGGAGTTGCCCGCCGTCACGCGTCCGTGCGGCCGGAACGGTGTCTTCAGGGTCGACAGGCCCTCGAGCGTGGTCTCGGGACGCAGCGCCTCGTCGCGGGTGGCGAGCCCCCATCCCGCTTCGCTCTTGATCGCGACCGGGATGAGGTCGGGCTGCAGCTTGTTGTTGTCGTAGGCCGCGGCGGCTTTCTGCTGGCTGCGGAGGGCGTAGCGGTCCGCCCGCTCCTTGGTGAGGGCGGGGAATCGGTCGTGGATCTTCTCGGCGGTGTTGCCCATGTTGAGCGCCTCGACGCTCACGAGCTTCTCCGACAGGAAGCGCGGGTTCGGGTCTGCGCCGGAGCCCATCGGGATGACGGCCCATGTGCTCGACGCCGCCGGCGATACCGAAGTCGTACGCGCCGTAGCCGATCGCGCCGGCGATTGTTGTGACCGACGTCATCGCTCCGGCGCACATGCGGTCGATGGCGTAGCCGGGAACCGACTGGGGGAGTCCGGCCAGAAGTGCAGCGGTGCGACCGATGGTCAGGCCCTGGTCGCCCGTCTGCGTGGTCGCCGCGATCGCGACGTCGTCGATGCGGTCCTGGGGGACGCTGCGGGTTGCGCTCCATGCAGGCCGATCATGGCCTTGACGACGAGGTCGTCGGCCCGGGTGTTCCAGTACATGCCCTTCTCGCCAGCTCGCCCGAACGGGGTTCGCACTCCGTCGACGAATACGACTTCAGCTCTCTCGGCCACAATGCCCTCCACAGTCAAAAGGCCGCATAAAAATACGGCACAAATCGATCCTAGGCTCGGCGTTTGCGGCCCATAATCCTTTGACTGTTCCTACGACTCGGGCTCGGGCTCGCGTCGGACTCGTTTGGTGAATATCCACAACCGCTTCGGAGGGTTCCACCACATCCGGCTCGGCAGCGGCGAGGAATGCGTCGGTCATCGGCCCGGCAATCGCGTCGACCTGCCAGGGGCGGGCGCCCATCTCCGCGAGAGCCTCGCGCACGTTCCCGAGCTCGATGGGCTGCGGTGGGGCCCACGCGAGACGGCGAAGGAGCTCGGGAGTGAGCACGTTCTCGATCGGGATGTTGAGCGAGGTCGGCCGTGTCGGTGACGGCTACGCGGGCGGCTTTGAGCCGACGGTCCGCTTCGGGATTCTTGTCGGCCCAGGCCCGCGGCGGAGGAACGCTGTCGGTCGTCGCCCGCAGCACGGGCAGGTCGGTCTGTGGTCATGCCCGACCTGGATGGCATCCCACCAGCGATCGATCTGCGAGCGGCTCGCTCGGCCGGTGAACTCTTTCATCGCGACCAGGTCGCGCTTCGAGGCGGGAAGCACTCGAGCTGCGGCGACCAGGGCGGAGTCGGGCACCAGCCTGCCGGGTGCGATGTCTGTCTCGCGCGCGTAGTCGTCGCGCGCCTGCCAGAGCTCACGCGCGACAGCCAGGCCCCGTGCGCCGCGCACCGAGTGCAGTCCGCTCAGGCGGCGCCACGGCTGCTCGCGCACGATACGGAAGTCGCGCGCGAGCACCGCCTCGAACTCCTCGCGGGCGATCTCGCCCTTTCCCTCGGCTTCAAGCAGGTCGCCGAGCTTTTCGCGCAGATCGACGAGCAGCTCGACATCGAGGGCCGCGTAGACCAGCCACGCCTGCGGCAGTGGGCGTGTCGACCAGTCTGCGGCCGAGAACTCCTTGGCCAGGTGGATGCCCAGCAGGTCTTCGACGACGGTGCCGAGGCCGACGCGCGGGAGCCCCGCCAGACGCGCGCCGAGTTCGGTGTCGAACAGCTTCTGCGGGTCGATTCCGACCTCGCGCAGGCAGGTGAGGTCCTGGCTGGCCGCGTGAAGGATCCACTCCTCGTCGTGGAGCGCCTCGTTGAGTTCGGCGAACATCGCCGATGGCGGGCGGGTCGAACAGGAAGGTGCCCGCGCCCCGGCGGAAGATCTGGATGAGGTACGCGCGCTGCGAGTAACGGAATCCGGATGCCCGTTCCGCGTCGATCGCGATCGGACCGTTGCCGGCCGCAATGGCCTCGACCGCCGCGAGATAGGCCGTCGCGAGTGTCGATGACGTTCACCGGCACGTGGTCGGCCTGCTGCGGAGCCGCGTCCTCCGGCTGCGCGGGAATCGGCGCCTCGTCCGGGCTCGTCACGACCTGCTCGGCGCGGGGGACTTCGAGTCCGCCCCGGATCGGGCGGATCCCTTATGCAGCGACAACAGGCTTACTCCCTCAACTGCCGGGGGAAGCCCGGCCAACATGCACAATAGCTCGCTCCACCCTTCCACATGTGGGCCGATTTCGTCGTCGACGGGGGTCCACGATGCGCGGAGCTCGATGACCGCGCCATCGCCCTGGACTCTCGAGTTCACCGAATCCGGTCGACAGGATCTTCGTCGCGGTGCCCGACGCGGAGTGATATTGGGCGCCGCTCGCGGCCAGCGCGTCGACCAGCCACGACCACGCGACCTCGGCCATGAACGGGTCGAGGCCCATGTCGGTGTCGAGCGGCGATTGCGCGAAGCAGACGACGCGGAACTCGCCGCCCCACGCCTCGGGCGCGGCAGGGTCGTGCAACAGGATGAACCGGCCGGTGCCGAGCGGCGAGTCGATGCCGTGGCGCGCGGGCATGACATCCGCAGCGAGCGCGATGGCATTGGGCGCGAGCGAACCCGGGGCCGCGATCTCGGTGACGGTCAGTTCCGGGCGCGTGCGCGCGGCCTGCATTGCGGCCACCGCGCGCGTAAATGCCGGAGGAATCGGGCTTCCGGCGACAGAATCGGACACGAGTGAAGGTTAGGCTTTTTTGAGGGTGGCTATCGTGAGACTCGCCGCCTCCGAAGAGAGCAACGACGCGCTGAGGAGGGTGTGAGCGAATGGCCAGGCAAGCGCAGCTCCGGTTCGACGGCACTGGCGGCGACCGCGATCACGCTGGGCGCCGCGGCTTTCGCCGGGGATCGCCGCGCTCGGCAGCCTCTCGGTCTACGTCGCCCGGCAAGGTGATCATTCCCAGCAAGACGCGGCGTCGAAGACCTGCGCGATTCTCGGCTGCACGGACACCACCGTGACGCTGTCGAAGACGCTCGACACCCTGCTGCCCGGCCAGTACGGCCTGTGGTTCTCCGAGGGCGCCGGGTCACGCGAAGCTGGGCGCGCGTGCTCGAGGTCGGGCCGAGCTGGGTTGCGCGCGAGCTGATCTGCGAGTCGACCACGGCGACCTCGCCGCGGCGCTACTCGCGGCTCGATCGCCGGCTGGTTCTACCTCGATCCCGCAGCAGCTCGGTGTCGACGTACAGCGAGGATGTCAGATCGAGACGCCGGTGGGGGCGGCGCCCGCGTGGCTCATCCCGGCCGACGAAGCAGACGGGTCGCTGGCTGATCGGTGTGCACGGCAGGGGAGTGCGGCGCCAGGAGTGCCTGCGCGCGGTCGAGGTCGCGCGGCGCTGCGGCTACACCTCGCTGCTGGTCTCGTATCGAAACGATGGCGACGCGCCGCTCAGCGACGACGGCCGCTACGGCCTCGGCGACACCGAGTGGCCCGATGTCGATGCCGCGATCGAGTACGCGATCGCGAACGGGGCGACCGAGATCGTGCTGATGGGCTGGTCGATGGGGGGCGCGATTTCGCTGCAGGTCGCCACCCGGTCGGCGCACGCGCAGCATCCTCAAGGGCATCATCCTCGAGTCGCCGGTCGTCAACTGGGCCGACACCATCAACTACCAGACGGACGCCTCAGCACGCGCCGCGCGTCGTGAGCGCCGCAGCGCGCCATCTCATCAGTTCGCCTCGTGGGCCCGCGGGTCTCACCGGCCAGGACGACTCCATCGACCTCGCGCGGCTCGACTTCGTGGCGCGGGCCGACGAGCTGACGCTGCCGATCCTGCTCATGCACAGCGCCGACGACGGATACGTGCCGCCGTACGCATCGCGCGCGCTCGCGCTCGCGCGCCCCGACATCGTGACGTTCGACGAGTTCACGGTCGCCCGCCACGCCAAGCTCTGGAACTACGACGCCGAGCGTTTCAACGAAGACATCGGCGGCTGGCTGAATCGCTTGCCCTAGGGTCGGTCGGCGAGTGCCCAGCGCGCGTAGGTCGCACCGCCGTCGTCGACCAGCAGCTGGCTCGAGCGCGAGCGGATGCTCGGCGAATTCGCCCGGCCCGAACAGCGGCAGCACTCCGCCGTTGAGCACCGGGCTGGTTGTCAGGCAGAGTTCGTCGACGACGCCTCCGATGATGAACAGGCGGGCGAGCTGCGGTCCGCCTTCGGCCACGATGGATGCGTATCCTTCGTCGCGAAGGGCGTCAACGATGGATGTCGCACCGAGCAATCCATCGGAGTCGGCAACCGACGACGATGCGGGCGTCGGCGACGCGGGGCGGTCGCGCGTCGCGGCTTCGACGGCAGCCGCGGGGCAGAGGATGACGAGCGTTCCGGCACCTGACGTGCCCTTCAGCCGGTGGCCGTGACAGGTCACCGCGTGCGTGTGACGACGGCGAGCGCCGCCGAGCGGGGAACGAAGTACCCCTCGGCGCGAACGGTAGCGGCGCCGACGACCACGACGTCGGCGAGCGACCGGATGACTTTGAGGATCATCCGGTCGGCGGAGTTGGTGAGCGTCTCGCTCGTGCCGTCGGAACCCGTGGCACTTCCGCTCACGCTGCCGATCAGGTTCAGTCGAACCTGTCCCGGCCGGGACGGCTCGTAGAGCGCCGTGAGCAGGTCGCGGGCGTCAGGAACGTCGAGGTCGATCGGCTCGCCCGCCGTCGGGAAGACCCGGCGAACGATCACGCGGCGGTCTTCTCGCGAATCTGGCGTTTCGCCCGCCCGAGCAGTGCGGTCATCCCGCGCACCCGCAACGGGCTCACCGCCTCGGTCAGCCCGAGGTCCTGCGGGAAAGTCGTCGGGAATGTCGAGCACTTCCTGCACTGTGAGCCCCGCGAGACCCTGCACGAGGATCGACGCGAATCCCCGGGTCGTCGGGGCTTCCTTCGGGGCGGTGGCGAAGAGGTGCACGATGTCGTGATCATCCACCTCGACGAAGATGAAGACGGGCGACTGGCACTCGTCGACGCGCTCGAGCAGGTCGGGATGCTCCGCGTACCGTGCCGGCAGCTCGGGAAGCTCGTTCGCGAACTCGAGCAGCAACTGAAGCCGCTCGCGGATCTCGAGCTCGTGGAAGTCGGCGCGGATCTGCGCGAGGGTCTCGGGAAGTTCGTCGCTCATCGACGCCCTCCCCGCGACCCGCAGCAGACTAGTGCGCGACGAACCGCGCCGGGCTCGGAGCCCTTGACGATCGGCACGCGCACGGCGGAGCCCCATTCGGTCCATGAACCGTCATAGTTGCGAACTCCTTCAAAGCCCAGCAGGTGGGTCAGCGCGAACCAGGTGTGGCTCGAACGCTCACCGATGCGGCAGTACGCAATGACGCTATCACCGTCTTTCAGGCCCGCGCCGTCGCGGTAAATGGCGTTCAACTCGTCGAGCGACTTGAAGCCGAAGTCCTCGGCAACGGCCTTCGCCCACGGCACGTTCTGGGCGGACGGGATGTGGCCGGCGCGCAGCGCGCCCTCCTCGGGGTAGGCGGGAGCGGTCGTGCGCTCGCCCGAGTACTCCTCGGGGCTGCGGACGTCGATGAGCGGGTTGCCGAGGTGCGCGAGCACGTCATCTTTGTAGGCGCGGATGGGGGCGTCGTTGCGCTCGACGACCGGGTACTCGACGGTCGGAGCGGACTCCTTGTCGGTCGTGTAGGGGCGGCCCTCGGCCTCCCACTTGGCGCGGCCGCCGTCGAGCAGTCGAACGTCTTCGTGGCCGAACAGGCTGAACACCCAGAGCGCGTACGCCGCCCACCAGTTGTTCTTGTCGCCGTAGATGACGACGGTCGTGTCGCGGGTGATGCCCTTGCTGCCCAGCAGTTTCGCGAAACCCGCGCCGTCGACGTAGTCGCGTTCGACCGGGTCGTTGAGGTCGGTGTGCCAGTCGATCTTGACCGCGCCCTCGATGTGGCCGGTCTCGTAGAGCAGCACGTCTTCATCGGACTCGACGACGACGAGGCCCGGGGTGCCGAGGTTGGCGGCCAGCCACTCCGTCGAGACGAGACGTTCGGGATGCGCGTAGCTCGGCGAATCGTGCGTCTGGATCGGTTGCGACGGTCATTGGTGCCTCCGTGGAGATTGTGCTTCAGGTGGTCGGTCTAGGCTTGACGCCTGACCTGTCCATTCGAATCTACGAGAGTGCGCGCGTTCTCGCACGGGATGACCGTAAGAGTTCGACACATAGCCAAGGCCTCCTGATGACTGCCGTTTCGCCCGCTCGCAGTGGGCACTCTCGCCGACCGCAACCCCACCCTCTCGGGCCAGGAAATCGTCGCCCACCTGGTGCCACCGCGCCAGTTCGCTTCGGCGACGCTCGACTCGTATCGCCCCGACCGTGACTACCCGTCGCAGGGGGCGGCCCTCGCCGCCATCCGCACGTTCTCGGCCGGGTGGACGGCGGGCAAGACCGGCCTGTTCGGCCGACGGAAGGGCACCGACACCCCGCCCGGCATCTACCTCGACGGGGGATTCGGCGTCGGCAAGACGCACCTTCTCGCCGCGCTCTGGCATGCGGCGCCCGGACGCAAGTACTTCGGCACGTTCATCGAGTTCACGGCTCTCGTGGGCGCGCTCGGCTACCAGCCGACGGTCGCTCTGCTGAAGGGCGCATCGCTGGTCTGCATCGACGAGTTCGAGCTGGATGATCCCGGCGACACCCGGCTGATGTCGCGCCTTCTGAGCGACCTCGTCGCATCCGGTTCCCGGCTCGCAGCGACGTCCAACACTCCACCGAACGCGCTCGGCGAGGGGCGCTTCGCCGCACAGGACTTCCTGAGCGAGATCGATGCGCTGGCGGCGAAGTTCGAGATCGTGCGCATCGACGGGCTCGACTACCGCCGCCGCGATATCGAGGGCCACGCGGTCACCCTCTCGCGCCGAGGATTTCGATGCCGCGGTCGCGGCGTCGGATGGCGTCGTGACAGTCGACGACTTCGACTCGGTGCTCACCACGCTGTCAAAGGTGCACCCGTCGCGCTACGTGCGGCTCGTCGAGGGCATCGACACGGTCGCGATGCGGAATGTGCATCCATTCGTCAACCAGACCGACGCCCTCAGGTTCGTGGCCTTCGTCGACCGGCTCTACGACGCCCAGGTGCGCGTGGTCGCCAATGGGACCCTTCTCGACCAGGTGTTTCCCGACGAGATGCTCGCCGGCGGGTATCGCAAGAAGTACCTGCGCGCGGTGTCGCGGCTGATCGCGCTGACGACCGGCAGCGGTCTCTAACCGACGCTGAGCAGCTTGTTCGCGGCGGCGACCACTACTGCGCGACTGACCCGGTCGAGCCCTTTCGCGGGGTCGCGGTTTGTTGCGATCTCGAGCGCGTAAACGATGTTGCGGTCGCGAAGGTAGACGTCGACGAGGTGCGGGGCCGCACCGCGACCGTGGTCCGTCGAACCCTCGACGATCGAGTCGAGCCCCAGCTTCAGGCCGACCGGCGCAAACGCGTACGTGGCCGAGTCGCTCGGAGTCGACGGATCCGAGTAACTGGCGGTGCCGCACTGCGCGTACCAGCCGCGCTCGGCGTTCATGAACGCGGTGGCGGCGGCGACCGTCGCGAAATTGCGGGACTGCTGGATGCCCGGCCCGAAGTCCTGTGCGGACTCGACGACGATATTGGCGGCGGTGTACACCGTGTCCCGGGTCCAGCCGGTATACGACGCATTGTCGAGGGCGGCCCAGGCCATCCAGCCCTCGATGTTTGCTGCGCACCGGGAGGGCTGCACCGAGGCCGGATCGCCCACCGGGTTTCTGCGCACGTACTGCTGCAGCGTCGACTTCGTGACCCCGGTGCGACCGCCGCTCTCGACTGCGACGCCGGCGATGTGACGAACGTCGCTGCTCGTGAGCAGCGCACGAGCGGCGGCGCCGCGGGCAGGAGTCCTCCGCCGATGACGCCCAGCGAGACGACGAGCACGAACGTGACGAGCGCCGCAAGGGCCACGAGCGCGATCGCGGCGAGGGCGACGCGGAAGCTCGTGCGCTGCGTGAGCGGATCCGGTGCTGGTTTGTCGATCGGGTCGTGAATCGGTTCTGGAACGTCGGGCACGGCAGGATCGCTCACGCAACGACTTTACGCTGGGGGATACCGCCTCGAACTCACCGTGGTGACGGTGAATCCAATGCTGCCGAGCGCCGCTGCGTCAGATCGAGGAGCACTGTCGACAGCCGCTCACACGGAAGAAATCTCACGGGTCAAGGCGATGAGGATTCTTTGGGGCGAATCTTCCGATCCTCGAAACACGATGTTTACAATCCGGGCCGCCGCGTAACACGACCGAAACGCGACGACTGTGCTGCCGAAACGTACGCCCTCCAAACTGGGGGCGTACCCGAGGCGACACGATCCACTGTCGTTGTACGCAAGCCAACGGTGCTCCCCTGTCTATTGAGAGGTAAACAATTCAATGGTCGATCTTTCGGTTCTGGCTGACGCGACTGCGCGACAACACGAGCAACATCAATGCGCTCTGGTTGATCGTCGGTGCAGCGATGGTTCTTCTGATGACCCCGGGCCTTGCGTTCTTCTACGGCGGCATGGTCAAGGCGAAGTCCGTCATCAGCATGATGATGATGAGCTTCGGCGCAATTGCGTTGGTCTCAGTGCTCTGGGTGCTCTACGGCTACTCGATGTCGTTCGGTCTGACCGACGGCAAGGGTCACATCACCGACTGGCTCATCGAAGGGCTGGCTGCTCAACCCGTTCGCCAACGTCGGGCTGCAGCCAGTTCCTCGGAACCGGCAACACGAGCGTGACCGCCGGCTTCGCGGCAATGAACGGGGCGAACGTCGGGCAACACCTACAGCCTCGCATTCGTCGCCTTCCAGGCCACGTTCGCCATCATCACGGTCGCGCTGATCTCGGGTGCTATCGCCGACCGCGCAAAGTTCGGCGCGTGGATGGTCTTCGCCGGCGTCTGGGCGACCCTCGTCTACTTCCCGGTCGCCAGCTGGGTGTTCAACTTCGCGGTTGAACGCCAAGGGCGTCGTCACGGACGGTGGGTGGTCGGTCTTCGGACTGGGCGTCAATGACTTCGCAGGTGGTACCGCGGTGCACATCAACGCCGGTGCCGCGGGTCTCGCGCTCGCGCTCGTACTCGGCAAGCGCGTCGGATTCGCCAAGGGCATGAACGCACCGCACAACGTGCCGCTCACCCTCCTCGGTGCCGCGCTCCTCTGGTTCGGCTGGTTCGGCTTCAACGCCGGTTCCGCCGCCGCGGTCAACACGACCTCGACGATCGCCTGGATCAACACGCTCGCCGCTCCCGCCGCCGGAATCATCGGCTGGATCGTGGTCGAGAAGATCAAGGACGGCAAGTCGACCTCGATTGGTGCAGCATCGGGAGCGGTCGCGGGACTCGTCGCGATCACCCCGGCCTGTAACATCCTGACGCCGTTCTGGGGCATCGTCCTCGGCCTCCGGTCGGCGCCCTGTGCTGCATCTCGATCGAGCTCAAGTACAAGCTCGGCTTCGACGACTCGCTCGACGTGGTCGGCATCCACCTCATCGGTGGACTCTTCGGACACGCTCTACATCGGTGTCTTCGGAAGCGGCATCGGCCTCTTCGCAACCGGCAAGTTCAACCAGCTCGGCGCGCAGGCACTCGGTGGCTTCGGAGTCGCGATCTACTCCTTCGTCATGGCATTCATCATCGGCTGGATCATCCAGAAGACGATGGGCTTCCGCATCACGAACGAGGATGAGGTCGCCGGAGTGGACGCCACCGTGCACGGCGAAGAAGCATACGAAATTCCTGCAACGGTGTAGCTCGCTCACCACAGCACTGCGCGGGGCGTCACTTTCGAGTGGCGCCCCGCGTCGCTGTTCGCACGGTGCCTGCGCCACCTAGAGTTGCCGTGCGGAGGGAGTGCGGACGCATGATTTCGACGGGCCTGACGATCGTCGCGACGCTCGCCATTCTCGCTGTCATCCCGGCGCTCTCGATCCAGTACCGCGAGTTTCTCGATCGAACCGGGCTGCGATCATCCGTGCGGCTTACCGTCGTGATCTCGGGGATCTCGCTTCTGATCTGGCTGGTCACGAGCCTTTTCATTCCTTCGGTGTGGTCGTCGCCGCTCGAGTACCCGACCGCGGCGCTGGCCGCGGTTGCAGGATTTCTCGCCAGCCTGACCGTGCGCGACACGACGTCGCATCCGCTGCCCGCGGTGCTGTTTACGGCCGGATGGACCGCCTTCGTTTTTGTGCCGATCGCGATTGTCGTGCTGTTTCCGACGAGCGTCGGCATCCCGCTGACCGCCGGACCGCTCGACCTGGGCGGTGCGTTGCCCGTGCAGGTCGCCGTGGGAGCTGGCGCTCTCGTCGTGCTGACTGTCGCCCGCACGTGGGCTGTCGAAGACCGTTCGCATGTGCGACCTCGGTCGTGGCTGCTGCTGGTGTCGGGGCTCGTGATCTGGGCCGGCTGGCTGCTCGGCTTCGTCGGGCTGGAGCTGAGCATCGACAGTGTGATCACGCCGCGCATCATCCTGAACTCCGTCATCGCACCGGTGCTGGGAATCGTCGGGTGGCTCATCGCGCAGCGCATCGCGAGCGCGACCACAACTGCCTTGGGTGCGGTGGCCGGCCTGTTCAGCGGGATTGTGGCGATCTCGGCCGGCAGTGCCTACTTCACGCCGCTCTGGGCCGGCCTCACGGGTCTGGTTGCGGGACTCGTGACGTCGCTGTTCGTCAGCGGTCGAGTTCGCGCGACGGGACGCCATGCGTGGTTCCTCGTCGGCGCACACCTGCTCGCCGCCTCGGTCGGCCTGCTCATGGTCGGGTTCTTCGGCCTCGGCCTCGGCCTCATCTACAACGGCCAGCCGACGCTGTTCGAGGTGCAGTTGCTGTCGATTCGTCGCCGTGGTGCTGTGGTCGGGGCTCATCTCATTGCTGCTGTGGCTGGCGGTGCGGCAGTCCGCCCGCCGCGGACACCGTACGGATGCACGGCCGAACTAGGGAGTGGGGTTCGCCGCGTCGTAGTGCCGGAATGTGCGCTGGAACCGCAGCAGTGTGCCGATGATCACGACAATTGCGATCCCGCCGAGCAGCGGCGGCAACCATAGTGCGCCGATGGCGGCGATCACGCCGACGAACAGGTCGCCGAGGCGCGGTCCGCCGGTCACGACCACGGTGAAGACGCCCTGGAGCCGCCCGCGCATCGAGTCCGGCACGGCCGACTGCAGGATCGTCTGCCGGAAAATGGAGCTGATGTTGTCGGCAGCTCCGGCGCCGGCGAGTGCGATCGAGGCGATCACGATCGCCACCACGTTGGGGTCGACCGAACCGGCGCCCGGATGCCCGACGATACCGCGATCGGTCACCAGGGCCACCACCCCGAACGCCGCGATGAAGGCGCCGTAGATCGCGATCGCCCAGCCGATCGCGCGGCCCTGCCGGCGCACGTGCCCGGTGCGGCCGGAGAACACGCTGCTGATGAACGCGCCAACGGCTCCGGCGGCGGTCAGGATGCCGACCGTGATCGGGCCGCCGCCGAGCACGAGCGCGCCGAGCGCCGGGAACAGCACGCGCGGCTGGCCGAAGGTCATCGCGACGATGTCGACCAGGAACGACATCCGGATGTTCGGGGCCGTGCGCAGGAAGCGAACGCCGTAGACGAGCGACTCGAGTCCGGGTCGCTGAGTCTCGCCCTCCGGCACGCAGCCTGGGAAGCGAGAGGATGCCCAGGAAGGCGGTCAGAAACAGCACGACGTCGACCGAGTACGTCCAGGCGAAGCCGACGCTCGCGACGAGCACGCCCGCGAGGGCCGGTCCGACCGTGATCATGAGGCCGTTGGCGATGCCTGTCAGCGCCGACGCCGCGGGAAGCAGGCGCAGAGGCAGGATGCGCGGCGTCACCGCCTGGCGCACCGCACCGAGAACGGTCGCCGCGACGGCGTTGACCGAGGTGGCGACGTAGAACGGCCAGAGCAGGTGCACGCCGGTCAGGGTCAGCGTGACCAGCGTGATGGTCGACGACCAGGCCACGATGGCCGCCACGAAGAGGATGAGCCGGCGGTCGAACGCGTCCGCGAGCATCCCGCCGTAGAGTCCGGCGATGATCATCGGAATGAGCGCGATTCCGCCGACCAGCGCCACCGAGAAGGTCGAACCGGTGAGGTGGTAGATCTGCAGACCCACCGCGACGATCGTCATCTGGCCGCCGATGCCCGAGATCGTGTTGCCGAACCAGAGCCGCGCGAACGCGGGGCTCTCGCGAAGCGGCGACAGGTCGACGAAATGGGTTCGCTTGGGCTGTGGCGGCTCGGATTCGGGTGAATTACTCACTGTGGGCGATACCGGACTCGAACCGATGACCTCTTCCGTGTGAAGGAAGCGCGCTACCAACTGCGCCAATCGCCCGAAAATCGGACGGTAGTCATCGTATCGCGAAACCCGGGGCGCCTTGTTCGGCCCCGGGTTACGTCACACTCGCCGCGTCGGTTGCCGTTCGTTCCCGGCATCCGGTACAGTCATGAGGCACGCAGAAATGCGGGCAATGCGGATGTGGCGCAGTGGTAGCGCATCACCTTGCCAAGGTGAGGGTCGCGAGTTCGAATCTCGTCATCCGCTCGAGTGAAGTCCTATGGATCACATGGGAACCCACCATGGTGGCGTGGCCGAGAGGCGAGGCAACGGCCTGCAAAGCCGTCCACACGGGTTCGAATCCCGTCGCCACCTCACCAGGCATCACTCGGTACGTTCAATTGAATATCTGCACGGGCGGTTGGCGCAGCGGTAGCGCGCTTCCCTGACACGGAAGAGGTCGCTGGTTCGATCCCAGTACCGCCCACAAAAAAACCCCCGGTTAACCGGGGGTTTTTCTTTTGGGAATCCAGGTCGATAGCGCGATCGAACTCACAACGACGGGCCGCGATTACTCAGACGTTACGGCCCTCGGCATAACGTCACAGTCATGAAGCCCCTCGTTGCAACCCTGTCTGCGTTCGTCGTCGTAGCAGCTCTCGCCGGCTGTTCCGGCGAATCCACAGTTGCCTCTGCGGCCTCGCCCGCTGCTAACGCGGCCAGTTCACCGAGCCCGGCTTCATCATCACCTTCACCCAGCAAGAAGGTCGACGTGTGCACAGCATTGACCACGTCCGCAGTGAACAGCATCACAGGTCGCTCATATCTGACATCCGCGTCGTCCAGTGATCCCACGACGAGCGCGTGCCAATACTTTGGCGATGGGGGCGCCGACTCGTCACTCAACCTCGGCGTTGGGCTCTATTACGGCGGAGGAGCTTCAATGTTCGCGCAGCAGGAGAGTGGCATCTCGGGCGGCACCGCGACAGTTCTCAGCGGGTTAGGAGACAAAGCTGTGTACCAAAACGGCACGATCGTTGCCCTCTTCGGAAGTGACGTCATTGTCGCCTCCGACTACCACCCGGACGATGTCTCCGCGCTGTCGACTTCGGCACTGGAGAAGGTGATCACAACTCTTCAAGACGCGCGGTAGCCAACCAGAAGTGCGGCCATCACCAAGTGGATTGATCGACGTGTTTCTGTGATTCCTCACAGAAAGCACCCCCCGTTAGCGGGATTTCCTCAGCAACACGATTGCCGCAAGATGGTCTGTGGGGGCGGTTCAGGATCATTTACCCCGTTAACAAGTCAACTGTGCAACTGGGTGGGATTCACAACAGCATGATCAAAGACTCAATTGACGACCTTACTCGTCGTCGCTCAAGCCTCGAAGAAGACCGCAACGACAAGGGCTTCACCCTTATCGAGCTCATGGTGGTCATCATCATCATCGGCATCCTGGCCGCGATCGCCATCCCGGCGTTCCTGAACCAGCGCCAGTCCGCGTGGGACTCCGCCACGAAGTCCGACCTGTCGAACGCAGCCATCGCGGCAGCGTCGTACGCGACGGCCAAGAACGGCAGCTACACGGGACTGACGATCACCGGCACCGGCTCGCTGACGACCACCTACGGCCTGACCCAGTCGCCCAACGTGGTTCTGACGCTCGGCACGGTAACCGGCACCTCCTACGTGATCACCGGCTACAACAGCAGCGGCGGCATGACCTCCACGGGTGGCCACACCTTCACGCTCACCACGGGAACGATCACCGGCCCGAGCTGATCTGATCGCGAAGCCCCCGCAGTGTCCCACTGTTGCGCAGGGTCGGGGGCCCACCAACTGGGCATATAGCGAGACGCCACGTGATAGTTATGCTCTCGCCATGAGTGAAATCGACGCGGAGGTGGAGTCCAGAATGGCGCAAACGGATGCGCCGCGGTCCGCGCCTGCCGCGCCGCCCGGTTGGTATGTCATCTCCGGCGGCCAGCACCGGTACTGGGACGGGTCAGAGTGGGCCGGAGCTGGTGCGTCGCAACCAGGTGACGCACCATCAATCGAGCCCGCGCCGTCTGTTCGTCGTCAGCGCGTCAGTCGGCGACTACGTCTCGGCATCATTTTCGGCATCGTCGGTGTCGTCGTGCTTGGCGTCGTCGTCAGCGTGGTCGCGGTTCAGATCGTCACCAGGTCCACAACTTTCACCGCGACCGGGATTTTTGATCTCGAGGACACGCAGGACGGAAGCGCCTGTCTTCCCCATGCGGGGTATCAGGACATCGCGCAGGGTACTCCGGTCGATATCAGTGTGAACGGCAAGACGGTAGCGTCGGGAACTCTGGGCCCGGGGACGTCGATCAAACACGGGCTCACCTGCCAATATTCGTTCTCGATCGCGGGCGTACCGCGCGGAGACAAGACCTACGGGGTCGAGGTCAGCCACCGCGGGGTCATCAAGTACTCGGCCAGTGACATGGTGCATGGGAATGTCGCGCTGGTGCTCGGGCACTAAATCGCAACGCGCCGAGCAGCGACGATCACCCGCCGAGATTGAGTAATCGCGACTTATTCTCTGACATGCTCGGAGTCCCTACATTCGGAGCATGTCAGAGACACAGCCCGAATTACCCCCGTCGGCGCTGGCGATATTCCTCGGTGGCCTCATCGCCGCGGTCGTCGGCGGCGCATCCAGCCTTTTTCTTGGCGCATCCGTCATCGGAGTCGTCGTCGCACTCGCCGGCACCGCCGTCGTCATCATCAGCGCGGTCCGAATTTTGGCAGTTCAGAGGAGCCGCAGCCCGCGACCGATGATGGACAGCTAAGTGAACGCATTCGGAGCAAACTGTTCACATGTGCGGACGCTTTGCTCTCGACAAGAAAACTGACGACCTCATCACAGCGTTCGTCGCGGACGGCAACGACTTCGAAGACTGGGTGCCGCGCTACTCGCTCGCCCCCACCGACGTCATCCCGATCATCCGTGAACGCCGCAACAAGGAGTCCGGCGAGGTGACGCGAACGCTGGATGCCGCGGTCTGGGACTTCCACCCCGCCTTCATGCGCGAGTCGAAGCGACCCCAGTTCAATGCACGAATCGAAACGGTGTCGAGCAACGGCCTGTGGAAGGGTGCGTTCGCGAGTTCGCGCTGCATCGTGCCGATGCGCGGCTATTACGAGTGGGCCGAGGTGGAGGAGAACGGCAAGAAGCTCAAGCAGCCGTACTTCATCCACGGCGACTCCGACCTGCTCGCGGCGGCCGGCATCTACACGGCGCGAAAAGTGAACGACGAGTGGGTCGTCTCGACGGCGATCATTACCCGTGAAGCCCGGGATGCGTCGGGCGAGGTGCACGACCGCATGCCGGCGTTTCTCATCCCGGACCGCTACGACGAGTGGCTGAACCCGGCGAAGCTGGAAACCGAATCGGATCGCGAGCACACGCTGTCACTGCTGGAGGTCATCTCAGACCAGGTCGCGTCGACCATCACGACGTACGAGGTCGACCGTCGCGTCAACAACACGCGCGCGGTGGACCCGTCTGACCCGACACTGATCGACCCGATCGATGGCTAGAGAGTTCTGTTGCCGCGTCGGCGGACCGATCTAAACTCGAATCCTGCAGGGCCGGCTGCTTCTCACTTGAGGAGCAACCATGCGACACGATCAGACCGACGGCGATGCCGCCCGGGCGCGCGCGGCGCGCGACTACTCCGCCACGTGGCATCCCATCCTGGCTGCGGCCGAGATCGAGCCGGGCCACTGGCAGCTGGTGACCCAGTACGGCACGGCGTACGGCGACATTCGCCTCATCCGGCGAGGAGCTGAGGTCGGCTATCGTGCCGACAACGCGCGAGGCGAACTGGTCGGGTACTTCCGAACGTTGAAGGCGGCGTGCCACGCAGCGCACATGACGTTCGTGCGCTCGCACGGTGCGCCCGAGTTTCAGGGCTACCCGGGCTGAGCATCCCCATGACCTGACGCGGGTGGTTGGAATGCCTCGCTCAAAGCAACCGTTCGCGGCAACTCGGCGACGCTCTGCTGTGCCTAGCGCTAATTCACGCACAATAGCAACCCCTGACCCTCGATCGACCGGCAGCGGTAGCGTCTAACCCGCTAGATATAGCGAAAAAGGAAGGTCGAAAAAATGAGCATCTTGTTCGTTATCATCGCCATCGTTGCAATTGTTCTTGCGATCACGGGTGGACTTATCCACGCTCTCAGCTTCCTCCTCTGGGTGGGAATTGTTCTGCTGATCCTGGCAGTGATTGCATTCCTGATCCGATCGATCTCAGGCCGTCGCGTATAGCGCGATGAACTGTGCAGTACTGCGGGCCCGTTCCTGAACACAGGGGCGGGTCTGCGGCCGTTAACGCAGCGCGCAAAGGCGGTCGCTGTCGCCCCGGTAAAGTTGACGGCATGTCTACCGGCTTCGAGTTGTTCACCGACCGAAACGTTGTCGCCATGCGCGTCAACGGTGAGTTGAAAGATCTCGCGGCAACGACGGAGACGACCGACACCGTCGAACCGGTGACCCTCGACTCGCCCGACGGGCTGAGCATCCTGCGCCACTCGGCGGCGCACGTGACCGCGCAGGCCGTGCAGTCGATCAACCCGGAGGCCAAGCTGGGCATCGGGCCGCCCATCACCGACGGCTTCTACTACGACTTCGACGTCGAGACCCCGTTCACTCCCGAAGACCTCAAGGCCATCGAGAAGGCCATGGATCGCATCATCCGCCAGGGCCAGCGCTTCGTGCGTCGCGTCGTCACCGAGGATGAGGCGCGCGCTGAGCTGGCCAACGAGCCGTACAAGCTCGAGCTCATCGGGCTGAAGGGCCACGTCGGACACGGTGCCGGCTCCACCGACGACAACGAGGATGTCGAGGTCGGCGGCGCCGAGCTCACCATCTACGAGAACGTCGACGGCAAGACCGGCGAGGTCTACTGGAAGGACCTCTGCCGCGGCCCGCACCTTCCCGAACACCCGCATGATCGGCAACGGCTGGGCGCTGGTGCGCAACGCGGCCGCCTACTGGCGCGGCTCCGAGAAGAACAAGCAGCTGCAGCGCATCTACGGCACCGCGTGGGCGAGCAAGGATGAACTGCGCGAATACCAGGAGCGCCAGGCCGAGGCGCGCCAAACGCGACCACCGCAAGCTCGGCAAAGAACTCGACCTCTTCTCGTTCCCCGAGGAGATCGGCTCGGGGCTGTCGGTCTGGCACCCGCGCGGCGGCGTCGTGCGCCAGGAGATCGAGCAGCACGCGCGGCGACGCCACGTCGAGGCCGGCTACACCTACGTGTACACGCCGCACATCTCGAAGGCCGACCTGTTCATCCAGTCGAACCACCTCGTCACCTACAAGGAGGGCATGTTCCCGCCCATCCGCATGGACGAAGAGAAGGATGCCGACGGCAACATCACCAAGCAGGGCGTCGACTACTACCTGAAGCCCATGAACTGCCCGATGCACATCCTGATCTACAAGGAGCGCGGGCGCAGCTACCGCGACCTGCCGATGCGGCTGGCCGAGAACGGCACCGTTTACCGCAACGAACTCTCGGGCGCCCTGCACGGCCTCACCCGCGTGCGCGGCTTCACCCAGGATGACTCGCACCTGTTCGTCACGCCCGACCAGCTCGAAGAAGAGGTGACCAAGGTTCTCGACTTCGTCGTCTCGATGCTGCGCGACTTCGGTCTCGACGACTTCGAGCTCGAGCTGTCGCTCAAGGACGACGAGAAGTCGAAGTGGATCGGCTCAGACGAGTTCTGGGAGTACTCCACGAACGCGCTGCGCAACGTCGCGATGCGAGTCGGGGCTCAAGCTCACCGAGGTGCCCGGCGAGGCCGCGTTCTACGGGCCGAAGATCGACCTGAAGACGAAAGACGCGATCGGGCGCGTCTGGCAGCTGTCGACCGTGCAGGTCGACGTCAACCTGCCGGAGCGATTCGAACTCGAATTCACCGACAAGGATGGCTCCCGCCAGCGGCCCATCATGATCCACCGCGCGCTGTTCGGCTCCATCGAGCGATTCTTCGCCATCCTGCTCGAGCACTACGCCGGAGCATTCCCGGTCTGGCTGTCCCCGGTGCAGGTGGTCGGCATCCCCGTGGCAGAGGCCTACGACGACTACCTTCGGCGGCATCATCGACCAGCTGAAGGCCAAGGGCGTTCGCGCGGAACTCGATGACTCGAGCGACCGGATGGCGAAGAAGATCCGCACCCACACCACCATGAAGGTTCCGTTCCAGCTCATCGCGGGCGAAGAAGACAAGGCCAACGGCTCGGTCAGCTTCCGTTTTCGCGACGGGCACCAGGAGAACGGCATTCCCGTCGCCGACGCGATCGCGCGCATCACCGACGCGATCGCCACGCACGCGCAGGTCTGACCGATGGATGACGCCGAGCTCGAGCAGTCGAGCGAATTCGCCGGGGTGCCGGACGCCTTCCAGCGCCTGTGGACTCCGCATCGCATGGTGTACATCGAGCACAACCAGGGGCCCAAAGACGACGTCGACCCGTTCTGTGTGGCTCCGACGCTATCCGACGAGAAAGCGCTGATCGTCGCGCGGGGCACGACGGCCTACGTGCTGCTCAACCTGTACCCGTACAACAGCGGTCACCTGCTGGTCTGCCCGTACCGCCACGTTGCGATGTATGACGAGGCCACCGAGGAGGAGATCACCGAAATGGGTACTCTCACCCAGACGGCGATGCGCGTTCTCACCGAGGTCGCGCACTGCGAAGGCTTCAACATCGGCATGAACCAGGGACGAATCGCCGGCGCCGGGGTCGCCGACCACCTGCACCAGCACATTGTTCCGCGGTGGGCGACGGACGCGAACTTCTTTCCGATCATCGCGCGCACGAAGGCGCTGCCCCAGCTGCTGGGGGAGATGCGAGAGCAGCTCGCCGCGGCATGGCCAACAGCTTCCCAGTAGTCCCAGTCACGATCAGCCCACACGGCCGGCCCCCAGTGGCTCCCAGATAGAATCAAGGATATGAGCGAGAACAGCACGTCAGATCAGCCCAGCACGACCCGAGTCAAGCGCGGCCTTGCCGAGATGCTCAAGGGCGGCGTCATCATGGATGTCGTCACAGCCGACCAGGCGAAGATCGCGGAAGACGCCGGCGCTGTCGCTGTCATGGCTCTCGAGCGTGTGCCCGCCGACATCCGGGCCCAGGGTGGCGTCGCTCGCATGAGCGACCCCGATCTGATCGATGGAATCATCGCCGCGGTCTCGATTCCGGTTATGGCAAAGGCGCGCATCGGCCACTTCGTCGAGGCCCAGGTGCTGCAGGCGCTCAAGGTCGACTACATCGACGAGTCCGAGGTGTTGAGCCCGGCCGACTACGTGAACCACATCGACAAGTGGAAGTTCGACGTGCCGTTCGTGTGCGGCGCCACCAACCTCGGTGAGGCGCTCCGGCGCATCACCGAAGGTGCGGCCATGATCCGCTCCAAGGGCGAGGCAGGCACCGGGGATGTCTCGGAGGCGACCAAGCACATCCGCACCATCAAGGGCGAGATCGCGGCGCTGGCCGGCAAGTCGAAGGACGAACTCTATGTCGCCGCGAAAGAGCTGCAGGCGCCCTACGACCTGGTCGTCGAGGTGGCTGCCTCGGGCAAGCTGCCCGTCGTGCTGTTCACCGCCGGGGGAGTAGCCACCCCCGCCGATGCCGCTCTTATGATGCAGCTCGGCGCGGACGGCGTCTTCGTGGGCTCCGGAATCTTCAAGTCGGGCAACCCGGCCCAGCGCGCCGCGGCGATCGTGAAGGCCACGACGTTCTTCGACGATGCATCCGTCATCGCTGAGGCATCTCGCGGGCTTGGTGAGGCCATGGTCGGCATCAACGTGTCTGACCTTGCGGCCCCGCACCGACTGTCCGAGCGTGGCTGGTAGTTCCCGTTCCGTGACTGCTGCGCGTGTCGGGGTGCTCGCGCTCCAGGGCGATTTTCGCGAGCACATCGCTGTGCTGCGATCGTTGGGCGCGGATGCCGTGGGCGTGCGCCGACCGGCTGAACTCGCGGACGTCGACGGACTCGTGATCCCCGGTGGCGAGTCGTCGGTCATCGACAAGCTGAGCCGGATGTTTGGCCTCGCGGACCCGCTGAGGCAGGCGATCGCGTCGGGCCTGCCGGTCTGGGGAACGTGCGCGGGCCTCATTATGCTCGCGGACACGGTTCTCGATGGCATCGAGGGCCAGCAGTCGATCGGCGGCCTCGACATCGCGGTTCGACGCAACGCATTCGGTTCGCAGCTCGACTCGTTCGAGACCGACCTCGACATCCCGGTCGTGGGGCAACCCGCCCTCCACGCCGTCTTCATTCGCGCGCCCATCGTCGAGTCTGTGTCGGCGGCCGTGACGACCCTGGCCTCGCTGCAGGATGGTCGGATCGTGGCCGTCGAACAGCACAACCTTCTCGGCACGTCATTCCACCCGGAGATGACGGGTGACACGCGCTTCCACGAGTACTTCCTGTCGAAGGTTTCCCAGCGCTGACCGTCACGCTGCGCTGGCTCGCCGGCACCCGCATCACGGGTGCTGTTCCCTGCCTGTCGGTCGAGCAGACTGCCGACCACGTGGCGCTGTACCAGCCGGCCGGAACCATCTGGCGCCGGGCCAGTGGCACGCGAATTGGTCCACGTGGACGCAACATGGTTGCGCGCGGGTGGGATGGCGGCCACGACGATGTCGTGTGGCTTGGTCTCGGTGTGCTCCGACTGCACCGATTCGGTGAGCCGTGGTCGGTGTGGCGGTGGCTCGACAACGATCGGCACTGGTCAGACGATTTCTACGTCAACCTTGAAGACCCGTGGCGTCGAACTTCGATCGGTTTCGATTCGGGCGACTGGGTGTTGGATGTCGTCGCCCGTGGTGACGGGAGCTGGCGGTACAAAGATGACGACGAACTGGAGTGGGCGAGAGTAACGGGCGAGGCCGGCGCAGACTGGGTGGAGCGGGTTCGCGGCGCTGCAGCCCTGGCCGTCGAACGGATCGAGGGCCGGGCGTGGCCGTTCTCCGCCGACTGGGACCGCTGGTTGCCGCCCGAGCGCCCCACGCTCCCTCGGTTGCCTGACGAGTGGAGTCGGATCGATGCACCGGGATCCGGCTTCTGAGTTGCGGGCGTGACCCGTGTCGGCCGGGATCGGCCGATAAGTTCTCCACAGATTGATCTCTCGGCCACCGAACATATGTTCGATCGGGGAAAATTGTTGTATGCCATCGACCGACACCCTGCTGCTTGAGCGTTACCGCTCGGCATCGGCAGCGCTGGCTGAGCTACCCACCGGCGCTGAACTGTATGCGACTCTGAGCGACGAGACCCTTCTCGAAATCAATCAGCTGTTCGCCGGTTCACAGGTCGCGCTGCGCAATGGCGGCGCGTTGATCGCGGGCGAGATCGCACATCGTTCGGCCCCCGAGCTCGGATCGGCGGGAATTGCCCAGCGATCGGGGCACCGCACGGCGGAGCAGTTCGTCAAGATCACAACCGGCGCGACCGCACGAGAGGCCGTGACGGCGGTGCGGGTGGGTTCGCTGATGCGTGAGGCCGCGTCCGAGGGATCAGTCGATTCCCGCACGGGCGAGATTGCGTCGTCGTCCCATCCCTGGCTCTCGCCGGTCACGGAGGCCCTGGCGGCGCGCACGATCTCGATCGAGGCGGCTGAGGCCATTCGCGCCGGGCTGGGAGCCCCGAATTCGGTCATTACCGAAGAGCAGCTTCGCACTGCCGCCGCCGAGTTGACCAGGGCGGCGCGCACGGTCGATCCCGACGCGCTGGCACGCGATGCACGGGCGGTTCGCGACGAGCTCGACGTTGCGAGCGCTGCGCTGCGCGAAGACGAACGCCGTGCCCGGCGATCGCTGCGACTCTTCGTTCAGGCGGATGGCACGACCAAGCTGGTCTGGGTCATGGACCCCGAGACGGCAGCCACCGTTCGAGACCTCTACGACCGCACGACCTCACCGAAGCTCGGCGGCGTTCGATTTGTCGACCCCGAGCGCCAGGCGCTCAGCGACGCCATCCTGAGCGACGAACGCACGCCCGAGCAGCTGGCATCAGACGGCTTCGAGCAGCTCCTCAAGCTTGGCGCCGACGCCAACCCTCGATTCATGCTGGGATCGGGTGCGCCGGTGATCCGGCTCACCGCGACGAAGACGGCGTTCGAGCGGGGCACCGGTCTTGCGCGCATTCAGGGCCAGGTCTCGCCTGTGTCGATCTCCTCGGCATGGCGGCTGACCTGCGAAGCGGGAGTCGCCGGCATCGTCTTCGACGAATTCGGTCGAGCGCTCGACTACGGGCGCGAACAACGGTTCTTCACCCGCAAGCAGCGGGAAGCGCTGGCGATCATCTGGGGCGGATGCGCTGCGCCAGGCTGCGATCGGCCACCATCCTGGTGCGAAGCCCATCACATCGTGTTCTGGGCTCGTGACAAAGGCAAGACCGACATCGCCGACGGAATACTGCTCTGCCGACACCACCATCTCCTCTTCCACAACCGGGGATGGGAGATCAAACGAGACTCCGACTCGAGGTACTGGCTGATTCCCCCGCCGGATCGCGACCCGAAGCAGACACCGATCGAGCTTGTTTCAAAGAGTGCCGCCATGAGGGATCTCCGGCGGGAGCAACGAGCCGGGTAGCAGCTGCCCGCTGGCTAGAATGGTCGGGCATCCTGTGGCGCCCTCGAGCCCGGATGCGAGAAGCTGCGTAAGGGAGATTCATGTCAGGCCACTCCAAATGGGCGACCACCAAGCACCAGAAGGCGGTCAAAGACCAGCGGCGGGCAAAATCCTTCGCCAAGCTCATCAAGAACATCGAGGTGGCGGCGAAACTCGGCGGCGCCGACCTCTCCGGCAACCCGACACTCGTCGACGCGGTGCAGAAGGCGAAGAAGACCTCCGTACCGAACTCCAACATCGACAACGCGATCAAGCGCGGCTCCGGCCAGCTCGGCGAAGCCGTCGACTACCAGACGATCATGTACGAGGGCTACGCGGCGGGAGGCGTCGCGCTGCTCATCGAGTGCCTCACCGACAACAAGAACCGCGCCGCCGCAGACGTGCGCACCATCGTCAGTCGCAACGGCGGAACATGGGCGACCCGGGCAGCGTCGCCTACAACTTCAACCGCAAAGGCGTCATCAGCGTCGAGAAAGTCGACGCGGTGAGCGAAGACGACATCCTGCTCGCGGTGCTCGATGCGGGTGCAGAAGAGGTCAACGATCGCGGGCTCGGCTTCGAGATCATCACCGAGCCGCACGACCTCGTCGCCGCTCGCACTGCGCTTCAGGAAGCCGGAATCGACTACGACTCCGCCGACGTCGAGTTCGTTCCCAGCGTCAGCGTCGAAGTCGACCTCGAAACCGCACGCAAGGTATTCCGGCTGATCGACGCACTCGAAGACAACGACGACGTGCAGAACGTCTACGGCAACTTCGACATCCCGGCCGACGTGCAGGCCGCACTCGACGACGACGAGTAGTCATTGTCCACTCCGCGCGGTGGCGGCACGCAGGATACTCGGGATCGACCCCGGGCTGACCCGCTGCGGCGTCGGGATCGTCGACGTCGAACCCTCCCGTCGCGCAACGCTCGTGTACGTGGGCGTGATCCGCACCCCGCCACGACATCGCCGCTCGAGGAGCGCCTGCTCGCGATCGGAACCGGCATCGCCGAACTCCTCGACGAGTACCAGCCCGAAGCCGTAGCGCTCGAGCGGGTGTTCGCGCAGCACAACCTGAAAACCGTGATGGGCACCGCCCAGGCCAGCGGAGTCGCACTGCACGCGGCCGCGGCACGTGGCCTGTCCGTCGGTCTCCACACCCCGAGCGAGGTGAAGGCTGCCGTCACCGGCTACGGGTCGGCCGACAAGAAGCAGGTCGCGACCATGGTGCAGACCATCCTGCGGCTGGATGCACCGCCGACGCCCGCCGACGCCTCCGATGCACTCGCGCTCGCGCTCTGCCACGCCTGGCGACCCGCACCACCGTCGGCCAGCCGGCATCCGGCGCGGCATCCGGAGCGGCGTCCGAGGGCAACATCTGCAGCTCGACTCCGGCGCAGGAAGCGTGGCGAGCCGCCGAGAAGGCCGCACGCTCGTAGGCTGGACGCATGATTTCTTCCGTGCGTGGCAACGTTCTTGCCATCGCCGGGCCGGCGGTGATCATCGAGGTCGGCGGAGTCGGCCTCTCAATCCAGGTAACTCCCGCAGCATGCGCTGTCGCTGCGAGTCGGCAGCGAAGCGTTCGTCCGAACCGCACTCATCGTGCGCGAAGACGACCTGAGCCTGTACGGCTTCGCGGATGCCGACGAACTGACCGTGTTCGACGCCCTCCGCGGCGTCACCGGCGTCGGCCCGAAGTCGGCCATGGGCGTGCTCGCTGCGATGGACCCCGGGGAGATCGCGCAGGCGATCGCTCGGGATGACGACGCCGCGTTCCGCAAGGTCAGCGGAATCGGCCCCAAGACAGCGAAACTCATCGTGCTGTCGCTCGCGGGCAAACTCGCGATCGCACCGCGCGGCACCTCGGCACCGACGGCCGCGGCAGAGCGTCGAGCAGAGCGTGCTGGTCGCCCTCGTCGGCCTCGGCTGGAACGAGCGCGCCGCAAGCCAGGCCGTCGACGAGGCCGATGGCCGGAGCGACCGCGACCGAACGGGAAGCGTGCCGGCACTGCTTCGCCTCGCCCTCACGCGGCTCGGACCGCCATCGCCAGCACTACGCCGGGAGGCAGCCACGCTGATGGCCGAAGACGCACTCGACGCAGGTTCTGCGGCCCACGCCCGAATCGGATGCCGAACTCGCCTTCGAGGGAGCGCTGCGGCCCCGAAGCCTCGCCGAATTCGTCGGCCAGACCAAGGTGCGCGGGCAGCTGCAGCTGCTGCTGCAGGCCGCCGCGATGCAGAACCGCACGCCCGACCACATCCTGCTGGCCGGCCCTCCCGGCCTCGGCAAGACGACTCTCGCCATGATCGTCGCCACCGAGAGCGGTCGACCGCTGCGGATGTCGAGCGGTCCGGCCATCCAGCACGCCGGCGACCTCGCCGCGCTGCTGTCGTCGCTCACCCCGGGCGAGGTGCTCTTCATCGACGAGATCCACCGCATGGCGCGGTCGGCCGAAGAGATGCTCTACCTCGCGATGGAGGACTTCCGCATCGACATCATGGTCGGCAAGGGCGCGGGCGCGACATCCATCCCGCTCGACCTCGCGCCGTTCACGCTGGTCGGTGCGACAACGCGATCGGGCCTGCTGCCGAACCCGCTGCGCGACCGATTCGGATTCACCGCTCACCTCGAGTTCTACGACGAACCCGAACTCGAACAGGTGCTCACGCGGGCGGCCGCACTGCTCGACCTCGACATCGACCGTCGCGCTCTCGCCGAGATCGCCGGACGCTGCCGCGGAACGCCGCGAATCGCGAACCGGCTGCTGCGGCGGGTGCGCGACTACGCGCTCGTGCACCCCTCGACCGGCTCAGGTACTGCGACGGGCGATCTCGACGCCGTGCACGCGGCGCTCGAGCTCTACGACGTCGATGCGCTCGGACTCGACCGGCTCGACCGCGCAGTCATGAAGATCATCCTCACCCGGTTCGACGGCGGCCCGGTCGGGCTCAACACCCTGGCCGTCTCGGTCGGCGAAGAAGCAGAGACCATCGAGTCGGTCGTCGAGCCGTTCCTGGTGCGGATCGGGCTGCTGACGCGCAGCCCCGCGGGGCCGAGTCGCCACCCGGGAGGCCTGGCGACACTTCGGCCTCACCAAGGGCTCCGCCGGAACGCTCTTCGGGGATGACCTATAATCCTCAAGGCGACCGTGAAGACAGTCTGTCTAGACTGACCCGGTCCCCAAGACTGCCTGGAAGGCTTCATAAACAATGGAAACCTACGTAATTCTCATCGTCGCTGGTGCTGCTGATCGGATTCATGATCTTCAGCAGCCGTCGCAACCGCAAGCGCCAGCAGGACCTCCGCGCCGCGATCGTTCCCGGTGTCGAGGTCATGACCAACTTCGGTCTGTTCGGCAAACTTCTCTCCATCGACGAGGCCACCAACGTCGCCGAGATCGAGACCTCGCCGGGCACGATCGTTCGCGTTCACCGCCAGACGCTGAGCAAGGTCGTCGACCCCCGAGGAGCTCGCGCCGACACCGGCGACGCGCCGCGTTCGGTCGAAGAGGCCATGGAGATCGCCAACCGCGAGCAGGCCGAGCGCGAAGCCGCCGCCAAGGTCGACGCCGAAGCGCCCGCCTACGGCGAGCGGATCGACGACCCGATCACCAAGGCCACGACCAAGCGCGCGCCTCGCGCCCCCAAGAAGACCGACTAG
Source organism: uncultured Actinomycetota bacterium (assembly GCA_963738535.1). Taxonomy (GTDB): domain Bacteria; phylum Actinomycetota; class Actinomycetes; order Actinomycetales; family Microbacteriaceae; genus Galbitalea. Next base: position 95,324 of record CAVTXB010000002.1, on the reverse strand, counting down.
ACGTAAGCACTAACCTTGTGTGCGGTCGGCGAGAGCCGGCCGGTGTCCTCATGCGCGGCATCGCTCGTCGCGCGCGCACGACTACAGAAAGCTGAGTTCCCAGGTGGCAAGAACCACTCCGGTCAGGAAGGCATGGCGCTCCCTCGCGTGGCTCGGTGTCATCATTCTCGGTCTCGCGGGGCTCGAACGTGCTCGACTTCTTCACGATCGTCGGTCCCAAGGGCACGTCGCAGTGCCGCGACCTTCGCACCGAAGCTCGGCCTCGACCTCATCGGCGGTACCGAGATCATCCTGCAGCCGCAGCTGGCCAAGGGTGCAGACAGTCACCGACGACCAGCTGAACCAGGCCGTCGCGATCATCCGCGAGCGAATCGACGCGGCGGGTGTCTCCGAGCCGTCGATCAGCACGCAGGGCACCGGCGGCAGCGAGAACATCGTCGGTCCAGATCCCGGGCACGCTCGATGACGCAGACCGCAGTCACGCATCACGAAGGCCGCGAAGCTGAGCTTCCGCGCGGTGCTCGAGACGTCTGCGGCGACCGCGGCGACCTCGTCGCCGACGCGCAACGCCCGGGTGCCACATCGACGCCGACCCCGTCGCCACAGCGCTCGCTGAGCAACACCCCGACGAGCAAGCCGACCAACGGCAGCGACCTCGCCTACGTGACGCCCGCGCTCGCAGGCGCGAGTACGACGAACTTCAACTGCAAGAGCGATGCCGCGCTCAGACGCGAACCTCGCGCCGGCCAACAAGCCGCTCGTCACCTGCGACTCCGACGGGCAACCGAGAAGTTCATCCTCGGCCCGGTCGAGCTGTCCGGGCACCGCGATCACCGACGCCGAGGCCGCACTCGTCACCACCAGCCAGGGCGCATCCACCGGCGAGTGGGCCGTCAACATCACCTTCAACAGCGCGGGCGGCGCGAAGTTCGAGGCCATCGGCAACCGCCTCATCGCGCTGACCTCGCCGCGCAACCAGTTCGCCGTCGTGCTCGACGGCCAGGTCATCACGAACCCGCAGGTGCTGGGCGTCGTCGTCGCAGCCCGCAGATCACCGGGTAACTTCACGCAGACGTCTGCGACGACGCTCGCCCAGCAGCTCAAGTTCGGTGCGCTGCCGATCAGCTTCAAGGTGCTCACGAGCAACAACGTCTCGGCCGCGCTCGGCTCCGCATCGCTGCTCGGCGGCCTGCTCGCCGGCGCTGATCGGACTGCTCCTCGTCGTGCTCTACTCGCTGCTGCAGTACCGGGTGCTCGGATCTCGTCACGATCGCCTCCCTCGTCGATCTCGGGGATCATCACCTACGAGTTCGTCACCTACCTGTCCTGGCAGGCCGACTACCGACTGTCGCTCGCCGGTGTGGCGGGTCTGATCGTGGCCATCGGTATCACTGCCGACTCGTTCATCGTCTACTTCGAGCGAATACGCGACGAGTTGCGGGATGGCCGAGGGCTCGAGTCTCCGGTCGAGGCCGGCTGGAAGCGCGCGATCCGCACGATCCTGGCGTCGGACAGCGTCAACCTGCTCGCCGCCCTGATCCTCTTCATCCTCGCGGTCGGCGACGTCAAGGGATTCGCGCTCACGCTCGGCCTGACGACGATCATCGACGTCGTCGTGGTGTCGCTGTTCACGCATCCGACGCTGCAGCTGCTCGCTCGCGTGCCGTTCTTCTACGAGGGACACCGGGCTCAGCGGCCTCGACCCGAACGCTCTCGGCGCCGTCTACCGCGGTCGTGCGCAGTTCCGCACGCCGGTCGCCGTCGCAGCCGAAAACTCGGGCAGCTCGCGCGAGGCCGCAGCGACGCCAGACCATCGCCGAGCGCAAAGCCGCCGAGGCCGAAGCAAACCGCCCGAAGGGTAAGGACTCCTGATGGCCAGTTTCTCGAAGTTCGGCAACGACCTCTACACGGGCGCGCGCTCGTTCAACATCGTCGGCCGTCGCCGCATCTGGTTCTCGATCGCCGGCGTGCTCATCCTCATCGCGATCCTCGTGCCGATCTTCAAGGGCTTCAACTTCAGCGTCGAGTTCACGCGGCGGCTCGCAGTTCACCGTCTCGGACGTCGGCAAGAACCCCGACCAGACGCTCGCGACGAAAACCGTCGGCAAGGTCGTTCCCGGCGAGGTGCCGACCGTCGTCATCGCCGGGCGGGACAACACGACGCGTGCAGGTCACGACCAACCTGCTGACCACGCCAAGACGCTCGAGGTGCAGTCCGCGCTGGCCAAGGCCTACGACGTGCCCGAGAACGAAGGTCGCCTCGACGTTCATCGGTGCGACCTGGGGTGCAGGACATCACCCAGGCGGCCATCGAAGCGCTCATCGCGTTCATCGTGCTCGCGGTCATCATCATGGCGCTGTACTTCCGCACCTGGAAGATGTCGGTCGCCGCGATCGTCGCGCTCGCGCACGACCTCATCATCGTGGCCGGCGTCTACGCGATCCTCGGCTTCGAGGTGTCGCCGGACGCGGTCATCGGCCTCCTGACGATCCTCGGCTACTCGCTCTACGACACCGTGGTGGTCTTCGACAAGATCCGCGAGAACACCAGCGAAGACGGCGAACAAATCGGCGCGCACGTTCGCCGAGTCGGTCAACCTCGCGGTCAACCAGACCCTCGTGCGATCGATCAACACGTCGGTCGTCGCGCTGCTGCCGGTCGCCGCGATCCTCTTCATCGGCGCGACGCTGCTCGGCGCCGGAACCCTCCGCGACATCTCGCTGGCGCTGTTCGTCGGCATCCTGTCGGGCACCTACTCGACGATCTTCGTCGCGGCCCCGCTCTACTCGCTGCTGCGCGAGCGGCGAGCCCGAGATCAAGAAGCGCGCAACGCGCACCACGGTCGCTCGCACGAGCACCGGCGCGGTCAGGTAGCAGCTGATGCCCGAAGCCAGCAGATTCCTGCCGACGACGCCATCGCCCTCGTCGAGCCGGCGCGGCTGGCTGCTCGACGTGCGCGAGCCAGACGAGTGGGACCGCGGTCACGCGCCCGCCGCCCACCTCATCCCGATGGGCTCGATCATGGACCGGATCGACGAGATCCCGCACGACGAGCGAGATCGTCGTCGTCTGCCACAGCGGCTACCGCTCGTGGCAGGTGACCAAGGCCCTCGTCGACGCCGGGCTACGACGCGGTCAACGTCGCGGGCGGCATGGAAGCCTGGCAGTCCGCTGGTGGCGTAGTCGTCACGGACGGTCCCGGCACGCCCCTCGCTTAGAATTGCTGTCGAGGGAGGGGTTATGACGACGGAGACCTCCGACGGCGTCACCACGTCGTCGCAGCCTGCCGCGCCGGCCCGCTCCGGTCGAGCCCGCCCGCAGCGCCCTCGCGCCGAGCACTCATCCCGCGCATCTTCTCGCGTGCCCAGCCGTCCGGCGCCGTCGACCGTCTCATCAAGACGGTTCGGCTGCACCATCCGAAGGCCGACCTCGCCCTCTCGAGCGCGCCTACGCGACCGCGGAGCGCGCGCACTCCGGCCAGAAGCGCAAGAGCGGCGAGCCGTACATCACGCACCCGGTCGCGGTCGCGCAGATCCTCGCCGACCTCGGCATCGGCGCGAAGACGCTCGCGGCCGCGCTGCTGCACGACACCGTCGAAGACACCGACTACACGCTCGACATGCTGCGCACGCGACTTCGGCGACGAGGTCGCGATGCTGGTCGACGGCGTCACCAAGCTCGACAAGCTCAAGTACGGCGACAGCGCGCAGGCCGAAACCGTGCGCAAGATGGTCGTCGCGATGTCGAAAGACATCCGCGTGCTCGTCATCAAGCTGGCCGACCGCCTGCACAACGCGCGCACCTGGGGATTCGTCGATGAGGCGTCCGCGACCCGCAAGGCGCAGGAGACCCTCGAGATCTACGCGCCGCTCGCGCACCGACTGGGCATCCAGGCGATCAAGTGGGAGCTCGAAGACCTCTCGTTCTCGGTGCTGTACCCGAAGCTCTACGTCGAGATCGACAGCCTCGTGCGCCAGCGCACCCCGCAGCGCGAGGAGTTCGTGCAGCAGGTCATCGACGCGGTCAACGACGACCTCAAGTCGGCGAAGATCAAGGGCACCGTCGTCGGCCGGCCCAAGCAGTACTACTCGATCTACCAGAAGATGATCGTGCGCGGTCGCGAGTTCGACGAGATCTACGACCTGGTCGGCATCCGCGTGCTCGTCAACTCGGTGCGCGACTGCTACGCCGTGCTGGGCAGCATCCATGCGCGCTGGACCCCGATGCCCGGGTCGCTTCAAGGACTACATCGCGACCCCGAAGTTCAACCTCTACCAGTCGCTGCACACCACGGTCATCGGGCCGCAGGGGCGCGCGGTCGAGATCCAGATCCGCACGCCCGGAGATGCACCAGCGCGCCGAGTTCGGTGTCGCGGCGCACTGGAAGTACAAGGAGCGCGTCAACGGCGGCAAGAGCGCGGAGGCCGCGACCCAGGTCGCCGACACCGACATGGCGTGGCTCGCGCACATCTCCGACTGGCAGGCCGAGACCAGCGACCCGGGGGAGTTCCTCGACAACCTGCGCTTCGAGATCGGCGCCAAAGAGGTCTACGTCTTCACGCCGCAGGGCAAGGTCATCGGCCTGCCCGCCGGCGCGACGCCGGTCGACTTCGCCTACGCCGTGCACACCGAGGTCGGCCACCGCACCATGGGCGCGAAGGTCAACGGCCGACTGGTGCCGCTCGACAGCGAACTGTCGAGCGGCGACTCGGTCGAGGTCTTCACTTCGAAGAATCCGGATGCCGCGCCCAGCCAGGACTGGCTCAACTTCGTCAAGAGCCCTCGCGCCCGCAACAAGATCCGGCAGTGGTTCAAGATCGAGCGCCGCGAGGAGGCCATCGAGCAGGGCAAGGACGCGATCGCGCGGGCCATGCGCAAGCAGAACCTTCCGCTGCAGAAGCTGATGAACCAGGACTCGTTCTCCGAGGTCGCCGCACGCTGCGCTACGACGACGTCGCGGCGCTCTATGCGGCGGTCGGCGAGGGCCACGTCTCGACGCAGTCGGTGATCGAGAAGGTCGTCGCGTCGCTGCAGACCGAGGCCGAGGCCGAAGACTCCGAACTCGTGTTCACGCCGAAGTCGCGCAGCAGCAAAGAGCTGCGCCACAGCGACTCCGGCGTGCTCGTGCGTGGGGCGCCCGACATCCTGGTCAAGCTCGCCAAGTGCTGCACGCCGGTGCCCGGCGACCAGATCGTCGGGTTCGTCACCCGCGGCGCCGGCGTCTCGGTGCACCGCGCAGGACTGCCACAACGTGCAGTCGCTGCTCACCGAGCCCGAGCGCATGATCGAGGTCGAGTGGGCCCCGTCGTCGAAGAGCATCTTCCTGGTGCAGATCCAGGTCGAGGCGCTCGACCGGTCGGGCCTGCTGTCGGACGTGACGCGAGTGCTCAGCGAGAACCACGTCAACATCCTGTCGGCCACCGTCTCGACGTCGAGCGACCGTCTCGCGCTCAGCCGGTTCGTGTTCGAGATGGGCGACACCACGCACCTCGACCGGGTGCTCAACTCGGTTCGACGCATCGACGCCGTCTACGACGTCTACCGGGTCAACTCGGGCTAGCCACGCCAGCTCAGCGTCAGTCGCTGGCGAGCCGCATCGAGTGCGATTCGTTTGCTGGGCAGGTTGCGCCGCCGGTTCATCGAGCGCGCGCAGTCCTCGAGTGTCGACGTCGCCCGAGCCGAAGCAGCGACGCGACGACGGCGGCTTCGTCGTCGTTCCAGTCGGTCGACGAAGCGCGCGAGGTCGATCGCCGTGCGCAGCGGAGTGGTGACGCATGAGGCTCGCCGACGAGCCGGGTGTCTTCGGGTCGGAGCACGACCTCTCGCACCGCGAGCGAGCATCCAGCGCCGGTCGCAGTGCGAGCGGCGGTGTCAGCGCACACCTCGTGACGCTCGGGCGGGTAGGGCTGCGCACCCCAGACCCAGGCCGCCGTGTGCTGTTCGGCGATCAGCCGAGGTGGAAGCTCGGCCGCAAGGGCCGCAGCCCGCATCAGTGGGCCCGGGACCTCGTCGATCGGCGCCACACTCTGCCCCGACTCGGTATGCCTCACCGTCGAGCAGGATCGCCGACAGCTCAGCCGACGGGAAGTCGAACGGCGAAAGGACGGGGCTGAGCAGGCGGGCCATCCAGCAACTATCGGCGACTGCGAATCAGTCGCAACGCGTGAAACCTGCAACCTGTGGACAGTGACGGGCCTGTGGAAGCGTCAGCCCAGCGCGTCGAGCCAGACCTTGCGGGCGTCGAGCGCCTCCTGGGCCTTCGCGACCTTCGCCTTGTCGCCGCTCGCCTTCGCCGTCAGCGAGTTCGCGCTCGAGCTTGGCGATCGCCTCGTGCAGCTGGCTCGCCAGTCCCTCGCTGCGGGCCTGCTTCTCGGGGTCCGAGCGCTGCCAGTGGTCTTCGTCGAGCTTGCGCACCGCAGTCTCGACCTTGCGCAGGCGATCCTCGACGGTCTTGACCTTGTCGCGCGGCACCTTGCCGATCTTGTCCCAGCGGCGCTGGATGCTGACGCGAGCGACTCCCTGGCCTTGACCCGGTCGGTGACCGAGAGCAGCTTCTCGGCCTCGGTGAGCAGCTCGAGCTTCTCGGCCAGGTTGGCCTCGAATTCGACGCTGTCTTTCGCGTCGATCTCCGACTTCGCCGCGTAGAGCGCGTCGCCGGCGGCCTTGAACTGCGCCCACAGCGCGTCGTCGAACTTCTTGCCGGCGCGACCGGCGAGCTTCCAGTCGTCGAGCAGCGTGCGGTAGGCCGGGATGCCGTCGGCGCCCTTCGGCTGCGAGCGCCTCGGCCTTGCGCGACCAGCTCCTGCTTGCGGGTGCGCGCATCCTTGTGGGTGCTGTCGAGCTCGGCGAAGAACGCCTTGCGGTGGCCGTCGATGATGGCGCGCGCGGCGCGGAATCGCTTCCACAGCTCGTTGCTCTCGTTCTTGGGCAGGCGCGGACCGTCCTGCTGGTGCTTCTGCCAGCGCGCGAACAGCTCGTCGAGGCTCGCGCTGACCTGCTTCCACTGCGCCTTCGCCGGGATCCTGCGCGGCGAGCTTCTCGGCCTCGACCACGATCGCCTCGCGCTCGGCGAGCGCTGCGGCGACGAGTGCCTTCGTCTCCTCGGTCTGCTTCTCGGTCAGCTCGGTGACGGTGCCGCCGAGCGCCTCGAGCCGCGTGCTGCAGGGCCGCGAGGTCTCCGACCGCGTTGGCCGTCGACAACGTTCGCGGTGAGCGACTTGACGGCCTTGGCGATGTCGGCGGCGGGAGCGCCGCGCTTGGCACGCTGCTCGAGAAGCGTGACCTGGCCCGGCGAGCTCGGTGAACTTGCGCTGGAAGTAGGCGAGCGCCTCCTCGGGCGTGCCATCGGGGTACTGGCCGACGGCGCGTTCGCCCTCGGGTTCGCGGACGAAGACGGTTCCCGTCTCGTCGACGCGACCCCAGGGGGTCTGTTCGTCAGTTACCACGTTGTTCACCTTGTTCGTATCGAGGCTGGTCGTGCAGGTGCGCGCTCTGCGGCCGCCGTCCAGCCTATTGCACCGGCTTTCGGCGGCCGAATCGAACCTTACTTGATCGTTACCGCGGTGATCTTCGTCGTGACGACCGGGGTCCGTCGGTCGTGGTCGTCGTGGTCGATCCCGATGCCGGCGGCACGATGCCCTTTGACGTGATCTGGGAGTTCAGCTCGGCGAGCCCGCTCGTGACGTGTCCGAAGATCGAGTAGCCGCCGGCCGAGTCTGCCGGGATGGTCGTGTCCTTGTAGGTGATGAAGAACTGGTGGCCCTGGCTGTAGGCGTTGTCGGACGTGCGCGCCTCGACGATCGACCCGGCCGGGTAGACGTTGTTCGACGGCGTGTTCTCGAGCGGACCGAACGAGTACTGGCGGTGCCGGTGTCCGCGCCCGGTCGGCGATGACGTGCCGCACTGCAGCACATAGAAGTTGGTCTGGTTGGTGAGGCGCCAGCAGAGCAGTGCCGTCGAAGTAGTTGTTCTTCGACGTCGGTGACGAACGACGCGACCGCCTGCGGGGCGGCCTTGCCGTCGAGCGAGATGCCCGAGCTTGACGCTGTTGAGCGTGAGCGTGCCGGTCCAGGTGCGGTCCTGCGCGACGCTCTTGGTGGGAACGTTGCCGACGTTCGCGCCCGCGGCGGCCGTCGGAGTGGGTGTCGGCGAGTCGGAGCGACGACTTGGCCGCGGGCTTGCCCGGGCCCGGCGCTGAAGTAGTAGATCTGGGTGACCGTGGCGAGCGTCGCGACGACGACGAGGCCGATCAGGGCGAGCACGTTGTCGCGCACGCGTCGCTTCGACTGGTGGGCGTGCACCGACTGGCGGGCGTTGTACCGGCGCAGGCGGTCGCGGGCTTCGCGCGCCTCGCGGTCCGTGTTCTTGCTCGGTGCCACTGGTGTCCTCCAACGCTTTCGGGCCTCGCTGCCCCAGAGAACTTTACGGGCGAGGGCAAGGACCCCGCCAAATGCCGCGCCCGGCCCGCCGTCGCCGGTCGCGATTACGATGGCGACCATGGATACCCGCGCAGGCCTTCGCGGCGGCGCGACGCCGCTCGCCGTGCGGATGCGCCCCACCAGCCTCGACGAGGTCGCCGGGCAGAAGCACCTGCTCGGGCCCGGTTCGCCTCTCGTCAGCCTCGCCGCCGACAAGTCGGGGGAGCAGCGGCGCGGTGTCGGTCATCCTGTGGGGCCCGCCCGGCACCGGCAAGACGACCCTCGCGCAGGCGGTCGCGCACAGTTCCGGTCGCAACTTCGTCGAACTGTCGGCCGTGAACGCCGGCGTCGCGGACGTGCGCAAGGTGCTCGAGCAGGCGCTGTCGCAGCGCGACCTGTACGGCGTGACCACCGTGCTGTTCCTCGACGAGATCCACCGGTTCTCGAAGGCCCAGCAGGACGCGCTGCTGCCCGGGGTCGAGAACGGCTGGATCATCCTGATCGCCGCGACCACCGAGAACCCGTCGTTCTCGGTCATCTCGCCGCTGCTGTCGCGGTCCCTGCTGCTCACCCTCGAACAGCTCACCGACGACGACCTCGGCGTGCTCATCGATCGTGCGGTGACGGATGCGCGCGGACTCGCCGACGCGGTCACCCTCACCCCCGAGGCTCGCGCCGTGCTCATCCGGCTGTCGTCCGGCGATGCCCGGCGGGCGCTGACCGCGCTCGAGGCGGCCGCGTTCTCGGCGACGGCATCCGCCGACCTGGATGAGGACGATGAGTCGCAAGCCGGTCATCACCGACGAGATCGTCGCGCTGGCCGTCGATCGGGCGCTGCTTCGCTACGACCGCCAGGGCGACGAGCACTACGACGTCATCAGCGCGTTCATCAAGTCGATTCGCGGCTCAGACGCCGATGCAGCGCTGCACTACCTGGCCCGGATGATCGAGGCGGGCGAGGATCCGCGGTTCATCGCCCGGCGCATCATGATCAGCGCGTCAGAGGACGTCGGCATGGCCGACCCCCAGGCGCTGGTGATCGCGGTCGCAGCCGCCGACGCGGTGCAGTACGTCGGGATGCCGGAGGGGCGCATCCCCCTCGCCGAGGCGGTCGTCTATCTCGCGACCGCGCCCAAGTCGAACGCCTCGTACATGGCGCTGGATGCCGCGATCGCCGATGTGAAGCAGGGCAACTTCGGGCGGGTGCCGCTGCACCTGCGCGACGCCCACTACGCCGGTGCGAAGAAGCTCGGGCACGGCAAGGGCTACAAGTACTCGCACGACTCGGAGCTGGGTGTGGTCGAGCAGCAATACCTGCCCGACGAGCTGCGCGGCGTCACGTACTACAAGCCCACCGAGCACGGCAACGAACGGGACGTGTCGGCGCGGTGGGACAAACTCAAGCGCATCATCCGCGGGGCGAAGTAGCAGCGACATCCTCGACTGGGTGGCGACGGCCGCCACGGGGCATCGAGAATCATTCGACATCGAGCCACCGAGAGGCATCGCAAACGGGCCAAACCCTCAGGCACCCGCCTGGCCGGGCCGCGGTTGACCGGCAGACGCCACCGCTCACCCGCCAACAGGGCAGATCCTGGGTTCGGGGCGTCTGACAGGACAGATCGGGCGGTATCGGGGCGGGCATCCTTTCGATCGCGCGTCACCGTGCCCTATCGTGGTGCTCCGCCGGCGCCTGCGGCGAAAACGAAGGACGCTCCACGCGCATCGGCACGAATGAAGGAGTTCTTCGCCGTTCCGACGCGACTTTGTCCTTCGATTCGTGCCGGGCGACCAATTCAAACCCCATGCTGCGCGTGTTAGGCTTAGCACCGCCCAAATCCGGTTCTCTGCGCACGGCTGCTGCTTCGAATCGGTGGGCACGCAACACCCCGCACAATCCTTGATCTTTAGCCGATCGGGTTGCGCGGCAAATCCTCTCAACTTTCACCGGATGCCTCCTTGCGCGCTTTTGCGAAGGCGTGAGAGCCCGGAAGCCATCTTCCACACCGACCGAAAGAGAACCTGTGTCAACCAAGTCACGTACCCGCAGCAAGACTCGCCTGTCTCGCGCGCTGGGCATTGCACTCACCCCGAAAGCGGCCAAGTACCTCGAGAAGCGTCCGTACGCTCCGGGTGAGCACGGCCGCACCAAGCGCAAAGCCGACAGCGACTACGCCGTTCGTCTCCGCGAGAAGCAGCGTCTTCGCGCCCAGTACGGCATCCGCGAGGCCCAGCTCAAGATCGCCTTCCAGGAGGCACGTCGTGCCGCCGGCCTGACCGGTGAGAACCTGGTCGAGCTGCTCGAGATGCGCCTCGACGCGCTCGTGCTGCGCGCCGGCATCGCCCGCACCACCGCCCAGGCCCGCCAGATGGTGGTGCACCGCCACATCCTCGTCGACGGCCAGCTCGTCGACCGCCCGTCGTTCCGCGTGAAGCCGGGCCAGCTCATCCACGTCAAGGCGCGCTCGGAGGGCATGGAGCCGTTCCAGGTCGCCGCCGCCGGCGGACACGTCGACGTGCTGCCCAAGGTTCCCGCGTACCTCGAGGTCGAGCTCGACAAGCTGCAGGCGCGCCTCGTGCGTCGCCCGAAGCGTGCCGAGGTTCCCGTGACCTGCGAAGTGCAGCTCGTCGTCGAGTACTACGCGGCCCGCTAGTCGGGTAGCGGTCTCGATACGCGCCGGCGCCAGAGTCGCACTGACGTTCGGAGCAGCGGCAGGCGGGTCACCGGTGGTGGCCCGCCTTCGTCGTCTCCGCGCCGATAGGCTTGACGTACCCATCCGTGACGCCCCAGGAGCGACAAATGAAGAACATCCTCTTGCTCATCGTCGGCATCGGCGCCGGCTTCGTCATCGCCCACCAGGTCAGCAAAAGCCCGGCCGGCAAGGAGTTCTTCGAGCAGGTCGAGCGGCGCGGCAAAGAGTTCAGCAACGCGCTCATCGACGGATACCGGGCCCGCGAGGCCGAGCTGCGCGGGGAGTAGGGTCTCGATACGCCCGGGCCTCGTTCCTCGGCTCGTGCTACTCGACCACCATCGATACCCCCGCGAACCACCTCGGCTCGTGCTACTCGACCACCATCGATACGCCCGCGAACGACCCGGCTCGTGCCACTCGACCACCAGTAGGAAACCATGCAAACTGCAGACATCCAGAGCCGATGGCTCAACTTCTTCGGCGACCGCGGCCACACCATCGTGCCGTCCGCTTCGCTGGTCAGTGACGACCCCACGCTGCTGTTCACCGTCGCCGGCATGGTGCCGTTCGTTCCCTACCTGACCGGTCTTGTTCCCGCGCCGTTCCCACGCGCGACCAGCGTGCAGAAGTGCATTCGCACCCTCGACATCGAGGAGGTCGGCAAGACGCCCCGACACGGAACGTTCTTCCAGATGAACGGCAATTTCTCGTTCGGCGACTATTTCAAAGAGCAGGCGATCGCGTACGCGTGGGAGTTGCTCACCACCTCCGAGTCGGATGGCGGCCTCGGCTTCCAGCCGCGTGACCTGTGGGTCACCGTCTACAAAGACGACGATGAGGCGATCGCGCTGTGGAAGAAGATCGCGGGACTGCCCGACGAGCGCATCCAGCGGCTCGAGATGGACACCAACTACTGGTCGACCGGCCAGCCGGGCCCGGCCGGCCCCTGCTCCGAGATCTTCTTCGATCGTGGCCCCGCCTACGGTCAGGACGGCGGACCGGCGACGGATGACGACCGGTACGTCGAGATCTGGAACCTCGTCTTCATGCAGTTCCTGCGCGGCGAGGGGAGCGGCAAAAACTTCGAGATCCTCGGCGAACTGCCGAAGAAGAACATCGACACGGGCATGGGCATGGAGCGCGTCGCGTTCCTCACCCAGGGTGTCGAGAACATGTACGAGATCGACCAGGTGCGCCCCGTGCTCGACATGGCGTCGCAGCTGTCGGGCCGCCGGTACGGTGCCAACCACGACGACGACGTGCGGATGCGCGTGATCGCCGACCACGTGAGGTCGTCGCTCATGCTGATGTCTGACGGCGTCAGCCCGAGCAACGAGGGCCGCGGCTACATCCTGCGCCGCCTGCTGCGTCGCAGCGTGCGGGCGATGCGGCTCCTGGGCGTCGAGGACCCCACGTTCGGGCGAGCTGTTTCCGGCGTCGCGCGATGCCATGAAGGCGGCGTACCCCGAGGTCGCCACCGAGTTCGACCGCATTTCACGGCTCGCGCTCGGTGAGGAGGAGACCTTCCTTCGTACGCTGACGGCGGGTACCGCCATCCTGGATGTCGCGGTCGACAAGACCTCGAAGTCGGGGGCGAAGCAGCTCGCCGGCGATACGGCGTTCCTGCTGCACGACACGTTCGGTTTTCCCATCGACCTCACCCTCGAGGTGGCGGAGGAGGCCGGGCTCACGGTTGACCGGGCCGCGTTCGATGCGCTCATGCTTGAGCAGCGCACCAAGGCCAAGGCGGATGCCAAGGCCAAGAAGACGGCACTCGCCGACCTCTCGGTGTACAGCGAGTTCCGTGCGGCCGGGGAGACGGTCTTCACCGGGTACGACCTGCTGACGACCGAGAGCACCATTCTCGGACTGATCGTGGGTGGCGAGTCCGTCGACCGCGCCGTCGTGGGCGACATCGCCGAGGTCATCCTCGCGGAGACCGCGCTCTACGCGGAGTCGGGCGGCCAGGAGGCCGACGCCGGAGCCATCGTGGGCAAAGGATTCGACCTCGAGGTGCTCGACGTGCAGAAGCCCGTCAAGGGGCTCATCAGCCACCGTGTGCAGGTACGAAGCGGCGAGGTCGCCGTGGGCGACGCCGCGACGAGCGTGGTCGACCCGACCTGGCGCCACGCCGCGGCGCAGGCGCACTCCGCGACCCATCTGATTCACGCGGCCCTGCGCCAGACCCTCGGCGAGGAGGCGCACCAGGCCGGCTCGTACAACAAGGCCGGCTACATGCGCCTCGACTTCAACTGGAACAAGCCGCTGTCGCCCGAAACCCGAAGCGAGATCGAGAACATCGCCAACAACGCGATCGTCGACAACCTCGAAGTGACGACCCGGGTGCTGCCACTCGAGCAGGCGAAAGCGCTGGGCGCGATGGCGCTCTTCGGCGAGAAGTACGGCAACGAGGTGCGAGTCGTGCAGATCGGCAGCCCCTGGTCGCTCGAGCTCTGCGCCGGCACCCACGTGAGCCGGTCGTCTGAGGTCGGACTCATCAACCTCGTGAGCGAGTCATCCATCGGCTCGACCAACCGGCGCATCGAGTCGCTCGTCGGGATTGACGCTTTCAAAGACCTGGCCGCCGAACGCGCGATCATCTCGACCCTGACCTCGTCGCTCAAGACGCCGCGCGAACAGCTCCCCGACCGGATCGCGGAGCTGGCGGCCAGCCTGAAAGCCGCGGAGAAGCGAATCGCCGCCTATGAGGCCAGTGAGCGGAGCCACCGCGTGCCGGCGATCGCACAGTCCGCGACCCGGGTCGGCAGCGTGCTGCTGGTCGCCGAACACGTTGGCGCGCTCGGGTCGACGGATGACCTGCGGTCGCTGGCGACGAGCGTGCGGGAACGCCTCGGCGTGGAGGCCTCGGTCACCGCACTGGCGGCGACCATCGACGGCAAGCCGTCGGTGATCGTCGCAACGAACGATGCCGCCCGCAAGGCAGGCGCGAGCGCCGGCGTGCTGGCGAAGCTCGCCGCAGGCATCCTGGGCGGCGGAGGCGGCGGCAAGGACGACCTCGCACAGGGCGGTGGTTCGAACGTCGATGCGATCCGCCCGGCGCTCGACGCTATTCGCGAAGCCCTCGTCGGCTAGGCAGGACCCGGTGCGCCACGGGGTTCGCGTCGGCGTCGACGTCGGAACTGTTCGGATCGGAGTCGCACGCAGCGACCCGCACGGGCTTCTGGCGACCCCGGTGGAGACGATTGCCCGCGGGCTGGGCGACATCGATCGCCTGCTCGCGATCGCGTCAGAGCTCGACGCGATGGAGTTCGTCGTCGGTCATCCGCTGTCTCTCGCGGGCACCGCGACTGCGTCGACGAACGATGCGACCGGATTCGCGGCACGCCTCGCCGGGGCGACCGAACTGCCCGTTCGACTGGTGGATGAACGGCTCACCACCGTGTCCGCGCACACGGCCCTCAGGGCATCCGGGCGCTCACAGAAACAATCGCGCACCGTGATCGATCAGGTTGCCGCTGTTATCATCGTGCAGCACGCTCTCGACTTTGAGCGCACCGCGGGAACTCCGCCGGGCGAGATCGCCCACCCGGACGAAGGGCAGCACAATGGCCGATGAGCCAACCTGGGAGGACCTGTTCGGGTCGCCCGAACCCGCCACGCCGCCCGTTCAGCCGGCCCCCGTTCAGCAGAATCCCGTTCAGCCGAATCCCGTTCAGCAGAGCCCTGTTCAGCCGAATCCCGCGCAGCAGAATCCCGCGCAACCCGCTACCCACAGCGCGCCGGTCTTCGGGGCGCCCTCGCAGTTGCCCCCGGCCCAGGCTCCCGCCGCCCAGGCTCCCGTCTCGCCGCCTCCTGCCACCAGCCCTCCGGCCGCCAGCCCCCTGGCCGCGCCGGCACCCAGCTACCCGCCGCAGCCCGTTCCGACCGCTGCCGCCCCGCAGCCGACCTATGCCAGCCAACTGTCGCCGGTTCCCGAGCGCACCCAGACCCTTCCGCCCGCTGCTTCTGGCGCGAGTGTGTGGGGAGCCGACGCGTCCTCCGCGCCCGGCGACGGCAGTCGTCGCGGAACACCCCGTCGTGGCGCTGGAGGGCCCGAGAAGCCGAAGCGTCGGTTGACGTGGCTCTGGGTGCTCATCGTGCTGTTCGTCCTGGGCGCCGCCGGCGCCGGTGTGATCTACTCGGCGTTCGGCCCGCAGATCCGTCACGTCATGGGCTGGGAACCCTCCGTCGATTACACGGGCACGGGTAACGGCCAGGCGGCGACCATCACGATCCTGCCCGGCCAGCTCGGCTCGGATGTCGCGGACAGCCTTGCGAAGGCGGGCGTCACCAAGACCCCGGCCGCGTTCTACGACCTGCTGCTGAAGCAGAAGAAGGCGCCCACGCTGTTCCCGGGCACATACAAGCTTCAGAAGCAGATGAGTGCCCAGTCGGCACTGACCGCTCTCTCCAACCCGGCCAACCGCGTGGTCTCGAAGGTTGTGATTCCGGAGGGCTACACGCTGCAGCAGATCCTGGCTCGCCTGAACTCCAAGACCGGCGTTCCACTGACTGATCTGCAGACCGAAGCGAAGAACTACACGCAGTTCGGAGTTCCCGCGGCCGCCCCCAGCCTCGAGGGGTTCCTGTTTCCAGCGACGTACGAGTTCAGCCCGGGCACGACCGCGAAGGTCGAGCTGCAGACGATGGTCACGCGCATGGACGAGTCGCTCAAGTCGCACGGTGTCGCGCCCGCCGATGAACTCAAGGTGCTCACGCTCGCCTCGATCATCCAGAAGGAGGGCGGCACGAATGCCGACTTCTACAAGGTGTCGCGCGTGTTCACCAACCGGCTGGCGGTCGGCATGCCGCTGCAGTCGGATGCGACGGTCAGCTACGGCGCCGGAACAAAGACCATTGCCACGACGGGTGCGCAGCGGGCGGACGCGAGCAACCTGTACAACACGTACGCGCATGCCGGGCTGCCGATCGGTCCCATCGCATCGCCCGGAGACACCGCGATCGACGCGGCGCTGCACCCTGTCGCCGGGCCGTGGATCTACTTCGTTCTGGTCAACGGCTACACGGGCGAGACCGTCTACTCGACCACGGCCGCAGGCCAGGCGGCCGGCGTGAAGCAGTGGCAGGCATGGCTGAAGGCGCACCCGGGCTACGGTTCGTAATGGCCGGCTCGTGATGGCGGGCTCGTGATGGCGGGCGCGCGGCTCGCGGTACTCGGTTCGCCGATTGCGCACTCGCTGTCGCCCGATCTCCATCGAGCCGCTTACCGGGTGCTGGGGCTTGACTGGTCGTACGAGGCCGCCGATGTCGGGCGCGGCCAACTGTCGCACTTCGTGGGCACGCTCGACGCGCAGTGGCGTGGGCTGTCGCTGACGATGCCGCTCAAAGTCGAAGTACTGCCGCTGCTGACGCACGTGTCCGAGCTCGCGCGCGAGACGGGCTCGGCCAACACTGTGCTGTTCAGCGATGCCGGCCTGCGCGGGTTCAACACGGACGTGTACGGCATCGAACAGGGTTTCATCCGGCACGGGCGCCCGTCGCTCCGAACGGTGCTCGTTCTCGGTGGCGGGGCGACGGCGGCTTCCGCCGTCGTCGCCGCTGCTCGGATGGGTGCCTCCACCGTCTTCGTCGGCGTGCGGTCGCCCGAGCGCGCCGCAGGTCTTCTCGACATCGGTCGCGCCCAGGGCGTCGCGGTGCAGGTTCGTGCGCTCGACCGCCTCGTCGAGATCGACGAGGGACTCGACGCCGTGATCAGCACGCTGCCGAACGGTGCGGCTGTCGACGTCGCGCTCGATCCAGACACGATCACGTCGGCGACTCTCTTCGATGTCGCCTACTCGCCCTGGCCCACCCCGCTTGCCGCAACATGGACCGGCGAGAACGTCATCGGCGGCCGTGAGATGCTCGTGCTGCAGGCGCTCGCCCAGGTGCGCATTTTTGTGGGCGGCGACCCCGACCTGCCCCTGGACAGCGACCCCGACGTGCTGGGCGCAATGCTCGCGGCCGTCGGGCTCTGACCGGAGTGTTCTCCGCCGCGTTCGCCGGCGGGGTCGCACGCCCGTGAAAGCGCGGCACCCGTCTGTGGAAGGATTGGGGCCATGCTTCGTTGGATGACCGCAGGTGAATCCCACGGCCCCGAACTCGTCGCGGTGATCGAAGGGCTTCCCGCCGGTGTTCCCGTCGGGCTCACCGGCATCCGTGCCGACCTGGCCCGCCGCAAGCTCGGCTACGGTCGAGGCGCACGACAGAAGTTCGAGGAAGACGAGCTGACCATCTCCGGCGGTGTGCGCTTCGGACTCAGCATGGGCAGCCCGATCGCGCTGCGCATCGGCAACACCGAGTGGCCGAGGTGGGTCGAGGTCATGAGCCCGGAGCCGGTCGACGTCGAGAGCCTTCCCAAGGGCCGCGGCGCGCCGCTCACGCGCCCGCGGCCCGGCCACGCCGACCTCGTCGGCATGCAGAAGTACGGGTTCGACGAGTCGCGCAATGTGCTCGAGCGCGCCAGCGCACGCGAGACGGCGGCCCGGGTCGCGCTCGGCGCCATCGCTCGCTCGTTCCTGCGCGAACTGGGCGTCGAAGCTCGTCGCGCACACCCTGTCGATCGGCCCGGTGCGGGTGCCCGCCGATTCCCCGCTTCCGCGGCCGTCCGACGTGCCGACGCTCGACGCCGATCCGCTGCGCTGCTTCGACCCCGCGACATCCGCTCTCATGGTCGCCGAGGTTGACCAGGCGCACGAAGACGGCGACACACTGGGCGGCGTCGTCGAGGTGCTGGCCTACGGTGTTCCGCCCGGACTCGGGTCGTATGTGCACTGGGACCGCAAGATCGATGCGCAGCTTGCCGCAGCCCTGATGAGCATCCAGGCCATCAAGGCCGTCGAGGTCGGCGACGGATTCGCAACGGCCACGCGCCGCGGCTCCCAGGCCCACGACGAACTCGTGACCGACGGCACCACGATCTCCCGGCTGAGCGACAAAGCCGGCGGCACCGAGGGCGGAATGACGACGGGCACTTTGCTGCGCGTGAGCGCCGCCATGAAGCCCATCTCCACGGTTCCGCATGCCCTTCGCACCGTCGACATCGCGACGGGCGCTGCCGCGGAGGCCCACCACCAGCGCTCGGATGTCTGTGCCGTGCCCGCGGCGGGCGTCGTGGCGGAGGCCATGGTGGCGCTCGTGCTCGCCAACGCCATGCTCGAGAAGTTCGGGGGAGACTCGCTCGACGAGACTCGTCGCAACCTGCAGCGGCTACCTCGCCGCGATCCCGGCCAACCTGCGCACCGACGACAGCGCGAGCTGACGGTGACACTCGTTCTGATCGGGCCGATGGGCTCCGGCAAGACCAAGCTGGGCAAGCGCGTGGCAACCATTCTGGGCAAGCCGTTCGTCGACACCGACCGGATGGTCGTGGCCGAGCACGGCACGATCACCGACCTGTTCGCCGAGTTCGGTGAGGCCCATTTTCGTGCGCTCGAGCGCGTGGCCGTCGAGGACGCCCTCGCTCAGGACGCGGTTGTCGCTCTCGGCGGAGGCGCCATCGTGAACGAGGACACCCAGGCCGACCTGCTCGACCGGCGCGTCGCGCTCATCACGGTCAGTGCGACCGCTGTGGCGCCGCGGATCGCCGGAACGAAGCGGCCGCTGCTGACCGGCGGAATCGACTCGTGGAAGCAGATCTACGAAGCGCGCCGCGATATCTACGAGCGCCTCGCCACACGCACGTGGGACACGTCGTCGAGGCCGCTCACGAGAATCGCCGCCGAGATCGCCGACTGGGCCGCCTCGGACCTGTCGAGGGAAGAGGCCTGAATGGGCGACACTACTGTCATCAGCGTTACCGGCGACGGGAGCTACGACATCCTCGTCGGCCGCGGCCTGTTGGCGGGCATCGCCGACCAGATCGGCACGAAGGCCACCAAGGTGCTGATCGTTCACGCCCCGACACTGGGCGCGCGCGCCGTCGCACTGCGCGAGAGCCTGCTCGACCGCTACGAGGTGCTGCTCGCGGAGGTGCCCGATGCGGAAGCCGCGAAGCGGATCGAAGTCGCGGCATTCTGCTGGCAGGTCATGGGCCAGACCGATTTCACTCGCACGGATGTCGTCATCGGGCTGGGCGGGGGAGCGACGACCGACCTCGCCGGCTTCGTGGCGGCGACGTGGCTGCGCGGCGTTCGCGTCATCCAGGTTCCGACGACGGTTCTTGCGATGGTGGATGCTGCGGTCGGTGGCAAGACCGGTATCAACACCGCCGAGGGCAAAAATCTGGTCGGTGCGTTCTGGGCGCCGGCCGCTGTGCTCGTCGACCTCGACCTTCTCGACACGCTCAGCAGGAACGAGATCCTGGCCGGTTCGGCGGAGATCGTGAAGGCGGGTTTCATCGCCGAGCCCGAAATCCTCGACATCTATGAGGCGTCCGTGGATGCGGCCGTTGATCCCTCGACCCCCGAATTCCGCCGGCTGCTGGAACTGTCGATCGCGATGAAGGCCCGCGTCGTCTCCGCCGACTTCCGCGAGGCCGGCCAGCGCGAGTTTCTCAACTACGGCCACACCCTCGGTCACGCCATCGAACATGCCGAACGGTACGGGTGGCGGCACGGTGCCGCGATTTCGGTTGGGATGGTGTTCGCCGCCGAGCTGTCGAGGCTGACGGGCACCCTCAGCGACGACGCCGTCGACCGGCACCGGCGCATCCTGACATCGCTGTCGCTTCCGATCACGTACCCGCTCGGGCGCTGGAGCACGCTGCTCGCCACGATGCAGAGAGACAAGAAGGCGCGGGCGGGCCACCTGCGCTTCATCGTGCTCGACGATATCGGCAAGCCCTCGGTGCTCACCGCCCCCGACGAATCCCTGCTGTTCGCCGCCTACACCGAGATCGCCGGCTGACCCTGCTAACGGTTGTGCAGGAGTTTCTGCGCCGACGACCCAGTTCGCCAGTAACTTTGTGACGAACAGGCCCCAACTCCTGCACAACCGTTAGCAGGCGCGCAGATAGGGTTGGGAGTCATGACGTCTGTACTCGTGCTCAACGGGCCCAACCTCGGCCGACTCGGCAGCCGTGAGCCCGACGTGTACGGCAACCAGGACCTCGCCGCGCTGACGACGCTGCTGCAGAACGAGAAACTGGGCGACATCGACCTGCGCCAGACCGACGACGAGGCCGAACTCATCGGATGGCTGCACGAAGCTGCCGACACGAAGCGTCGCCGGTCATCCTGAATCCGGCCGCGTTCACGCACTACTCGTATGCGCTGCGGGATGCCGTCGCTCTCGTGACGACGAGCGGCGGCACCGTGATCGAGGTGCACATCTCGAACCCGCACGCGCGCGAGGAGTTCCGCCACACCAGCGTGATTTCCGGTGTCGCCACGGGCGTCATCGCCGGGTTCGGCTTCGACTCCTACGTGCTCGCGCTCCACGCCGTCTGCGCGTCGGGCAGCGTAACCCCGTAGCATTGAGGGTCGCGCTAATCGCGACCATTCTTCGCGGGCAGACAATCCCCCAGTAGTGAAAGCGGTACAGGCATGGCCTCCACCAGCGATATCCGGAACGGCGTCGTTCTCAACATGGACGGCCAGCTCTGGACCGTCATCGACTTCCAGCACGTCAAGCCGGGCAAGGGCGGCGCGTTCGTTCGCACCAAGGTCAAGAACGTCATGACCGGCAAGGTCGTCGACCGCACCTTCAACGCGGGCGCCAAGATCGAGACCGAGACCGTCGACCGCAGCGACTTCACGTACCTGTACAAAGATGGCGACGGCTTCGTCTTCATGAACGCGTCCGACTACGACCAGATCACGCTCACCGCGGCGCAGGTCGGCGACGCCCCGAACTTCATGCTCGAGAACCAGAACGTGACCATCGCGCTGCACAACGGCGACCCGCTGTACGTCGAGCTGCCGGCATCCGTCATTCTCGAGATCACCTACACCGAGCCGGGCCTGCAGGGAGACCGCTCGTCGGCCGGAACCAAGCCGGCGACGCTCGAGACGGGCTACGAGATCCAGGTGCCGCTGTTCCTCGAGCAGAACACCAAGGTCAAGGTCGACACCCGTGACGGCAGCTACCTGGGCCGCGTCAACGATTGATGTCGGTACTCTCGGCCCGCGGTAAGTCGCGCAAGCGCGCGATCGACATCCTTTACGGCGCGGATGTACGCGGCGAATCCATCAACGCGTCGCTGCTCGCGGAGGAGACCCGCCAGCTCGCCGAACCTACAAGACGCGCGAACTCGTGGGCCTACGCGAAGCAGATCGTGCAGGGTGTCGCCGAGCACGGCGACGAGATCGACGAGCTGATCGAGACCTACGCGCAGGGCTGGACCATCGACCGCATGCCCGCGGTCGACCGCGCCATCATCCGCATCGGTATCTGGGAGCTGCTCTTCAACCCGGAGGTTCCGGAGGCCGTCGCGATTTCCGAGGCGGTCGAGGAGGCGAAGTCGCTCTCGACCGAGGACTCCGCAGGGTTCGTCAACGGGCTGCTCGGGCGAATCGCGGCGCTTCGCGCTAGGCCCGCAGCTTCTAGAGTCGTAGTCGTGACTGACGCGACTCTCGAGCCTGTCTCCCTTGCCGCCGACGCGACGGCTGGCCTGATCTTCATCCGCACCTGGTCCGTCGACGAACCTCGCAGCGATCGGATGCTGCGATCGCCGAGCTGACCGACGGCACTCCGCGATCCGCCCAGGACGTGCTCGACCTGTGGAACGAGTCCGAGATCGGACTGCGAAACGCCGGCGAGTTCGTGGGCCTGCTCGCGGAGGTGCATCCGGACGAGTCCACGCGCGACCTGGCCGAGGAGTGTTCGCAGGTCGCGGTCAAGGCGTTCACCGAACGCGGCCTGAACGACGATCTGTACGAGGTTCTGGCGGCTGTCGACCCGACGGGGCTCGACGCGCAGAGTACGCGCCTGCTCGAGCACGTGCTTCGCGACTTCCGTCGCAGCGGCATCGGCACTGCGACGCCAATGATCGCGACCGCGTTCGGCAGATCTCCGAGCGCACCACGATCATCGACCAGGACTTCTCGCGTGCGATCCGCGACGACGTGCGCTCGATCCGGGTGCCGGTCTCCTCGCTCGACGGCCTGCCGGCCGACTACACCGAGGCGCACCGGCCCGATGAGGATGGCCTCGTTACCATAACCACCGATTCGCCGGACGCGGTCCCGTTCCGAAAGTTTTCCCGCGACGCGCACGCGCGCCGCGCCCTGCTCATGCAGTCGCTCAATCGAGCCTGGCCGGCCAACGACGCCCTGCTCGCCGAGCTTCTCGACCTGCGCCACGAGTATGCACACCTTCTCGGTTACGAGTCCTGGCCCGACTTCGACGCCGAGGTGAAGATGGTGGGCAGCGCGGCGGCGATCGACGATTTCATCCACCGGCTGTCTGCGGCAGCAGAGCCTGCGGGCGTGCGGGACCGCGACGTGCTGGTCGAACGACAGCGAGCCGACCGTGCCGACGCGGCGACTATCGATGCCGCCGACGCGTCGTACTACTCCGAACTCGTTCGCCGCGAGTCGTTCGCCGTCGACTCGCAGGAGTCGCGACAGTACTTCGACGCGGGCAAGGTGCGACAGGGCTTGCTGGATGTCACCGGCCGCCTGCTTGGCCTCGAATACACGGCCGTGCCCGACGCGGCGACCTGGCACGAAGCGGTCAGCGTCTACGACGTCGCCGTCGACGGTCGACGCATCGGGCGCATCCATCTCGACCTGCATCCGCGCGAGGGCAAGTACAAGCACGCGGCGATGTTCGACATCACGGCGGGCGTGGCCGGGCGGCAACTCGCGGAGGGCGCCCTCGTGTGCAACCTTCCGACTGGCCTCATGGAGCATTCGCACGTCGTCACGCTGTTCCACGAGTTCGGGCACCTCGTGCACCACATCGTCGCCAACGGGCAGAAGTACGCCGATTTCGCGGGCATCTCGACCGAGTGGGACTTTGTCGAGGCGCCATCCCAGATGTTGGAGGAGTGGGCCTGGGATGCGAGCGTGCTGCGCTCATTCGCCACGAATGCCGAAGGCGAGCCCATCCCGGCCGACCTGGTGAAGCGGATGCGCGCCGCCGACGAGTTCGGCAACGGGCTTTCGGTTCGCACCCAGACCTTTTATGCGGCGGTCTCGTTCTTTCTGCACCGCGACCGCCCGAACGACCGCACCGCCGAGATCGAGCGGCTGCAGGATGAGTACGACCTGTATGCGCCCATTCCGGGCACCCACTTCCAGGCCTCTTTCGGCCACCTCACCGGATACTCCTCGGCCTATTACACCTACATGTGGAGCCTCGTGATCGCGAAGGACCTGTTCTCGGCGTTCAACGCCGCGGATCTGTTCGATCCTGCCGTGGCCGCGCGCTACCGGGACCTCGTGCTCGCCCCCGGCGGAAGCAGGGATGCCGCCGACCTGGTGCGGGACTTCCTTGGGCGGGACTACTCGTTCGATGCCTTCGCGCGCTGGCTCGACGCCTAGCGCGGGATGTTCGCGTCATCGCCCTGGTTGGGCCTGCTAAAGTAGCCGAAACAGACATCCTTTAAGTTCCGTCCCGAGAGGCGGGGAAGGAGGTCAGAGTGACTGCACGCACTGTCTTGCAGCCCGCTGACATCACGCGAGCGTTGACTCGGATCTCGCACGAGATCCTGGAGTCCCAGGGTGATGAACCATTAGGCGGGCTCGTTCTTCTCGGAATCCCGACCCGCGGCGTCGTGCTCGCGCGCCGCATCGGGGCGATCCTGGAGGGTTTGCAGCCGGGTGCGGCATCGACGGGATCGCTTGACGTCACGATGTACCGCGACGACCTGTCCGGCCAGCCCACCCGGGCACCGTCGCCGACGCAGATCCCGAGCGGCGGCATCGACGGCCGGACGGTGGTGCTCGTCGACGACGTGCTCTACTCGGGTCGCACGATCCGCGCCGCACTGGATGCTCTCGCCGACCACGGTCGTCCCCGCGCCGTGCGCCTTGCCGTTCTCGTCGACCGCGGCCATCGCGAGTTGCCGATCCGCGCCGACTTCGTGGGCAAGAACCTGCCCACGTCGGCGCAGGAGAAGATCCGCGTTCGACTCGAGGAGGTCGACGGCGACGAGTTCGTCGAGATCACCGGGGGTGCCGAGTGAGACATCTCCTGAGCACGAGGGACCTCGACCTGGCCACGGCCGTCGGCATCCTGGACGTCGCGGAAGACATGGCGGATGTCGCGACCCGGGAGGTGAAGAAGCTTCCGACGCTGCGCGGCAAGACGGTCATCAACCTGTTCTTCGAGGACTCCACCCGCACGCGCACAAGCTTCGAGCTGGCCGCCAAGCGCCTGTCAGCCGACCTGATCAACTTCAGCGCGAAGGGTTCGAGCGTCTCGAAGGGCGAGGGCCTCAAGGACACCGCTCAGACGCTCGCCGCGATGGGTGCGGACGCCGTCGTCATTCGGCACTCGGCGTCGGGTGCCGCCCAGGTGCTCGCCGAGAGCGACTGGATCGACGCCGCCATCCTCAACGCCGGCGACGGCACGCACGAGCACCCCACCCAGGCGCTGCTCGACGCGTACACGATGCGCAAACGCCGCCACGGCGACGCCTCACGGGGCCGTGACCTCGACCGGACTGCGAGTGACGATCGTCGGCGACATCCTGCACTCGCGGGTCGCCCGATCGAACGTGTGGCTGTTGACCACTCTCGGCGCCCAGGTGACCGTCGTCGCGCCCGCGACGCTTCTGCCGTCGGGCGTCGACACGTGGCCGGTGGCGGTGGGCTACGACCTCGATTCCGCTGTCGGCGACGACCCCGACGTGGTCATGATGCTGCGCATCCAGGCCGAGCGGATGCAGGCCGCGTTCTTCCCCAACAGCCGTGAGTACTCGCGCGAGTGGGGACTGGACGACGAACGACTGAACCGGCTCCGCGCCGATACGATGGTCATGCACCCCGGGCCCATGGTCCGCGGCCTGGAGATCTCGGCCGCGGCCGCCGATTCGTCTCGATCGACCGTGCTCGAACAGGTCGCTAACGGGGTTTCGATAAGGATGGCCGTGCTCTACCTGCTGCTCGCGAGTGAAGGTGGTGCGCTGTGAACCTGGTGATCTCGGGTGCGACACGCGCCGATGGCACCTCCGGCGACCTCTTCGTCACGGACGGCCGGTTCGCCTCTGAGGCCGGCCCGCGGGCGACCACGATCGACGCAGCCGGACTCACAGCGCTTCCCGGCCTCGTCGACCTCCACACGCACCTGCGCGAGCCGGGCTACGAGCAGAGCGAGACGGTTCTGACCGGCTCCCGGGCGGCCGCTGCCGGCGGCTTCACCGCCGTGCACGCGATGGCCAACACCTCGCCTGTCGCCGATACCGCGGGCGTGGTCGAGCAGGTGCACTCGCTGGGCGCCCAGCACGGCTATGTCACCGTGCGGCCGATCGGCGCAGTGACGATGGGTCTCGCGGGTGAACGACTCAGCGAGATCGGCGCCATGGCGGGTTCGCGCGCGAAGGTCACCGTCTTCTCCGACGATGGCCGGTGCGTCTCGGACGCCCTGCTCATGCGTCGCGCCCTCGAGTACGTGAAGACGTTCGGGGGAGTGATCGCGCAGCACGCGCAGGAGCCACGACTCACCGAGAACGCACAGATGAACGAGGGCGCCCTGTCGGGTGAGCTCGGTCTCGCCGGCTGGCCCGCGGTCGCCGAGGAGGCCATCATCGCGCGGGACGTTCTTCTCGCCCAGCACGTCGGCGCGCGACTGCACATCTGCCACGTGTCCACCGCCGGATCGGTCGAGGTCGTGCGCTGGGCTAAGGCCCGCGGCATCGATGTGACGGCGGAGGCGACGCCGCATCACCTGCTGCTGACCGAAGACCTGGCCCGCTCCTACGACTCGCGGTTCAAAGTGAACCCGCCGCTGAGGCGGGACGAGGACGTGCAGGCGCTTCGCGGTGCTCTGGCCGACGGCACCATCGACATCGTCGCCACCGACCACGCACCGCACCCCCTCGAATCGAAGGAGTGCGCCTGGGACGAGGCGTCCTTCGGCATGGTGGGTCTCGAGTCGGCGCTGAGCGTGGTGCACCGGGCGATGGTCGACTCCGGCCTGCTCGGATGGTCGGATGTCGCCCGGGTGCTCTCGCCAGGCGCCCGCGGCGATCGGTGGCCTGGACGGGTACGACCGGCCTTTCGCCGTCGGTGCCACAGCCAATCTCACTCTCTACGACGCTGCGGCGAGCCGCGTCTTCGGCCTCGGCGACCTGCGGGGCAAGAGTCTCAACACCCCCTACGTCGGCCGCACGCTTCCGGGACGCGTCGTCGCCACGATCCACAACGGCTACCCCACGGTGCTCGACGGCAGTCTTGTCGACGCCGGCACGGTGGCCACCTCCGCCAGCGATTTCGACCAAAGGACCCCCCGTGCATAGCGCGCTCCTCTCCGCGGCACCCACCGTGCTCGCGTCACTCAACATCGACGACAACGCGACGCGAACCCGGCTTCTGGTGTACGTGCTCGTCGGGTTCGCGATCATCATCGTCCTCGCCGTGCTGGGCTGGACCGCGCGCCGGCGGCGCCAGCGGAGCATCCCGGAGACGGTTCCCCTGCCGGCCGACATCGGCACTGTGCGCGCCGAGTTCGACGGCTTCTACGTCTCGACGACGCTCGATGGCCAGCCGCTCAACCGCGTGGCCGTTCGCGGGCTGGGATTCCGCGCCCGGGCGACCGTGGCGGTTGCGGATGCCGGCGTCGTGCTGGCGTTGCCGGGAAACACCATCTTCATCCCGCGCGAGTCCCTCCGCGAGGTGACGCGATCCAATTACACGATCGACCGAGTGGTCGAGCCCGGTGGCCTTGTGCTGCTGGCCTGGACGCTCGGCGAGACGAAGCTCGACAGCTACTTTCGCGTCGAGCAGACCGAACGACTCGTCGCCGCGCTGGAGAGCCTGCTGCCGGCCGCGAGCGA
This sequence comes from uncultured Actinomycetota bacterium, assembly GCA_963738535.1. GTDB lineage: Bacteria > Actinomycetota > Actinomycetes > Actinomycetales > Microbacteriaceae > Galbitalea. The sequence goes on along the minus strand of CAVTXB010000002.1, from coordinate 68,330 downwards.
GACAGGGAAGAAGGCGTAGTGGCGATCGACCCCGCAGTGCTCGTCCTGGAGGACGGAACGCGTTATGACGGCCGTGCGTACGGCGCCCTTGGCCGCAGCTTCGGCGAGGTGGTGTTCGCGACCGGGATGACCGGTTATCAGGAGACCCTCACCGACCCGAGCTACGCGGGCCAGATCGTGGTGATGACGGCGCCCCACATCGGCAACACCGGCGTCAACGACGAGGATCCGGAGTCGTCGCGCATCTGGGTCTCGGGGTACGTCGTGCGCGACCCGTCCCGCATCGTCTCCAACTACCGCGCGACCGGCTCGCTCGACGACCAGCTGGCCGACCAGGGCGTGGTGGGAATCAGCGGCATCGACACGCGGGCGATCACCCGTCGGCTGCGCGATGCCGGCGTCATGCGCGGCGGCGTGTTCGCGGGCGCGGATGCCGGGCTGCCGCCCGACGAGCAGCTCGACCTGGTGCGAAGCTCGGCGTCGATGGTCGGACTCAACCTGTCTTCCCTGGTGTCGACCACCGATGGGTACTCGCTTCCGGCGGAGGGAGAGCGCGTCGGCACCGTCGCGGTGCTCGACCTCGGCGTCAAGACCTCCACACTGCGGTACCTCGCTGCGCGCGGCTTCGATGTGAACGTCGTACCCCAGACCATCGCACTCGACGAGCTGCTCGAATCGAAGCCCGATGCGGTGTTCTTCTCGAACGGGCCCGGCGACCCCGGCGCATCCGACCAGCATGTGCAGCTGCTTCAGGGTGTCCTGCGTGAGGGGCTTCCGTTCTTCGGAATCTGCTTCGGCAACCAGCTGCTCGGGCGTGCCCTGGGGTTCGGCACCTACAAGCTGCCGTTCGGCCATCGTGGAATCAACCAGCCGGTGGTGGATGTCGCGACCGGGCGCACGGAGATCACCAGCCACAACCACGGGTTCGCCGTGGACGCTCCGATCGGTGTCATCACCGAGTCGCCGGCCGGGTTCGGCCGCGTCGAGGTGAGCCACGTGAACCTCAACGACAACGTCGTGGAGGGGCTGAATGCGCTCGACATCCCCGCCTTCTCGGTGCAGTACCACCCGGAGGCCGCGGCGGGCCCGCACGACGCCAACTACCTGTTCGACCGGTTCAGGGACCTCGTGGTGTCGGGTCTCGATACGCGTCCTCCTTCGTCGGGCGCAACACCACCACCGGTAAAGGAAGGCCTCTGATGCCGAAGCGTGAAGACATCAACTCGGTGCTTGTCATCGGCTCGGGCCCTATCGTCATCGGGCAGGCGGCCGAGTTCGACTATTCGGGCACCCAGGCCTGCCGGGTGCTCCGCGAGGAGGGCGTGCGCGTCATCCTCGTCAACTCGAATCCGGCCACGATCATGACCGACCCCGACTTCGCCGACGCCACCTACATCGAGCCCATCACGTGGCAGGTGATCGAGACGATCATCGCCAAGGAAAAGCCCGACGCCATCCTTCCGACCCTGGGCGGCCAGACGGCGCTGAACGCCGCCATCGAGCTGCATAACCACGGCATCCTCGAGAAGTACGACGTCGAGCTCATCGGGGCCAACTTCGAGGCCATCAACAAGGGCGAAGACCGCCAGATCTTCAAGCAGCTCGTCATCGACGCGGGGGCCGATGTGGCGCGCAGCCATATCGCCCACACGGTCGACGAGGCCATCGCGGCGGCGGCCGACCTGGGCTACCCGCTCGTCATCCGCCCGAGCTTCACCATGGGTGGTCTCGGCTCGGGGTTCGCCTACGACGAGACCGAACTCGTGCGCATGGTCACCGACGGCCTGCACCAGAGCCCGACCACCGAGGTGCTGATGGAGGAGTCCATCCTCGGCTGGAAGGAGTATGAGCTGGAGTTGATGCGCGACACGGCCGATAACACCGTCGTCGTCTGCTCGATCGAGAACGTCGACCCGGTCGGCGTGCACACCGGCGACTCCATCACCGTTGCGCCCGCTCTGACACTCACCGACCGTGAGTTCCAGAACCTGCGCAACATCGGCATCGACATCATCCGCGCGGTCGGCGTCGATACCGGCGGCTGCAACATCCAGTTCGCCGTCGACCCGGCGAACGGGCGCGTGATCGTCATCGAGATGAACCCGCGCGTCTCACGGTCGTCGGCATTGGCGTCCAAGGCGACCGGGTTCCCGATCGCGAAGATCGCCGCCAAGCTGGCAATCGGCTACCGCCTCGACGAGATTCCGAACGACATCACCAAGGTGACCCCGGCCTCCTTCGAGCCCACGCTCGACTACGTGGTGGTGAAGGTGCCCCGATTCGCGTTCGAGAAGTTCCCGGCCGCCGACACGACCCTCACCACCACCATGAAGTCGGTGGGCGAGGCCATGGCGATCGGTCGCAACTACAGCACGGCGCTCCAGAAGGCACTGCGCTCCCTCGAGAAGCGGGGGAGCAGCTTCCACTGGACCGGTGTACCCGGCAGACACGGCAACGCTGCTGGCGATCGCGGCGGTGCCCACGGATGGCCGCATCGTGACCGTGCAGCAGGCGCTTCGCGCGGGCGCATCCATTGCGGAGGTGTTCGAGGCCACCGGCATCGACCCCTGGTTCATCGACCAGATCGTGCTCATCAACGAGGTTGCGGCCGAGATCGGGACGCCGCAGCGCTGGATGCCGGCATCCTGCGCCTGGCGAAAGACCACGGCTTCAGCGACGCGCAGATCGCGCAGATCCGCGGCCTCGATGAACACCAGGTGCGCACGGCGCGCTGGGATGCGGGAGTTCGTCCCGTCTACAAGACCGTCGACACGTGCGCGGGCGAGTTCCCCGCCCTCACGCCCTACCACTACTCGAGCTACGACCTCGAGACCGAGGTCATCGCCGAGCGACCGCCGCAAGGTCATCATCCTGGGCTCGGGGCCGAACCGCATCGGCCAGGGAATCGAGTTCGACTACAGCTGCGTGCACGCTTCGTTCGCCCTGCACGATGCCGGCTTCGAGACGATCATGATCAACTGCAATCCGGAGACCGTCTCGACCGACTACGACACCAGCGACCGGCTCTATTTCGAGCCGCTCACCCTGGAAGATGTGCTCGAGATCATCCACGCGGAGCGCCAGAGCGGCGAACTCGTCGGCGTGATCGTGCAGCTCGGCGGCCAGACCGCTCTTGGACTGGCCCAGGGCCTCAAGGATGCCGGCGTGCCGATTCTCGGCACCTCGCCTGAGGCGATCGACCTGGCCGAGGAGCGCGGTCTGTTCTCGAAGATCCTCGACGAGGCGGGCCTGCTCGCACCGAAGAACGGCACCGCAACGAACGGCCGGGACGCGATCGCGGTGGCCGAGAGCATCGGCTATCCGGTGCTCGTACGCCCGTCGTCACGTGCTCGGCGGCCGCGGCATGGAGATCGTCTACGACACCGAGTCGATGGCCGACTACTTCGAGCGAGTCAAGGACATCGGCATCATCGGCCCCGGGTCCCCCGCTGCTCGTCGACCGCTTCCTGGATGACGCGATCGAGATCGACGTCGACGCACTGTTCGACGGCGACGAGCTCTACATCGGCGGGATCATGGAGCACATCGAGGAGGCAGGAATCCACTCCGGCGACTCCGCCTGCACGCTGCCGCCCGTGACCCTCGGGCGTGACGTACTGAACCGGGTTCGCGAGGCGACGCTCGGCATCGCGAAGGGCATCGGCGTGCAGGGGCTGCTCAACGTGCAGTTCGCGATCGGCCAGGGCGTGCTCTACGTGCTCGAGGCCAACCCGCGCGCATCCCGCACCGTGCCATTCGTCTCGAAGGCGCTCGGCATCCCGCTGGCAAAGGCGGCATCGCTGATCATGATCGGCCGCACCATCCGCGAGCTCGTCGACAGCGGACTGCTTCCCGCGCAGGACGGCTCGATCGTGCCCATGGATGCGCCGGTCGCCGTGAAAGAGGCTGTGCTGCCGTTCAAGCGGTTCCGCACCAAGGAGGGCAACATCGTCGACTCGGTGCTCGGTCCCGAGATGCGCTCGACGGGCGAGGTCATGGGCATCGACTCGAACTTCCCGCGCGCGTTCGCCAAGAGCCAGGAGGCCGCGTATGGCGGCCTGCCATCGACGGGATCGGTCTTCGTCTCCGTCGCCGACCGCGACAAGCGCGCGATCATCCTGCCGGTTCTGCGGCTCAGCCAGCTCGGGTTCGAGATCCTGGCGACCGAGGGCACCGCGGAGATCCTGGGGCGCAACGGCATCCCGCTCGACCGTGGTGCGCAAGTACTTCCTCGGCCAGAAGTCGGTGGAGGGTGAGCCGTCGATCGTCGATCTGATCAATGACGGGCGCGTGGATGTTGTGATCAACACGCCGAGCGGCCGGAGCGCCCGGGCAGACGGCTTCGAGATCCGCACGGCGACGGTCGCGGCCGACAAGCCGCTCTTCACCACGATCGCGCAACTCGCGGCCGCTGTGGCATCGTTCGAGGCCATCCGCGACGGCTTCGACGTGCGAAGCCTGCAGGATTACGCGCTCGACCGGGCGGCCAGGCTGGCAGCAGCAGGATGACGACCGTCGCCGACCCGCGGGGGAGCTTCGGCGCTCGGCTCGGCGCGGTCTTCTCGAACTCCGGTCACCTGTGCGTCGGGATCGATCCGCATCCCTACCTGCTCGACGAGTGGAGCCTGCCGGATTCGGCGAAGGGCCTTCGCGAATTCGGGCTGCGGGTCGTCGATGCTGCTGTCGCAACGGCGGGCATCGTCAAGCCGCAGGTCGCCTTCTTCGAACGGCACGGCTCCGCGGGGTACGAGGCCCTGGAGCGCACGCTCGTTGCGGCCCGCGAGGCCGGGCTGCTCGTCATCGCCGACGCCAAGCGCGGCGATGTGGGCACCAGCGTCGAGGCCTACGCGCAGTCCTGGCTGACCCCGGGCTCACCGCTCGAAGCCGATGCGATGACGATCAGCGCCTACCAGGGCGTCGGCTCGCTGGCGGCGCCGATGATCCTGGCGCGGGAACACGACAAGGGCCTGTTCGTGCTGGCTGCGACGTCGAACCCCGAGAGTTTCGCGACCCAGACTGCTGTCGTCGGCACCGGAGAATTCTCTGCTCGAACCGTGGCCGCGAGTATCGTGGCTGAGGTGAACAAGAGCAACGACGCCCCGCTCGGGTCGTTCGGGGTGGTCATCGGGGCGACCGTCACGCTGGCGGACTTCGGCCTGTCAGACGCGGATCTCGAGCACACGCCGATTCTCGCTCCGGGCTTCGGATTCCAGGGCGCCGCGCTCGGTTCGCTGCGCACAACCTACGGAGCCGCGTCGGCCAACACCATCGTCAGCTCGTCCCGAGGCATCCTCGAGGCGGGTCCCGGGGGCGTCGCCACGGCAATCGCGGCACAGGCTCGTGCACTGGCCGAGGTCTACGCGCAATGACGCCACGCCCGGACCCGCCCGAGGTCGATCGGGTCGCCGCATCCCGTGCAGCGGTTGCAGCCCGCCGAGCTCGAGCCGCCGTCAAGCACGACATCGCCACCCACACGCGCACCGCCCGAGACGTGCTCGAGACGGCCTGGGCCGATTCCTCGTCGGCGGAAGCCGGCCTGCGGGTGCGTGAACTGTTGACCAGTGTGCCGACCCTCGGTCCGATTCGGGCCGCGAAAGTCATGGCCGAGCTCGGTATCGCCGAATCCAAGCGCGCGGGCGGGCTCGGCGTTCGCCAGCGCGGCGAGCTGTGGAACTACCTGCTCGCGCGGGAGGGCGGAGTCGCCCCCGGCAGGCTCGTCGTGCTCGCCGGACCGACCGCGGTGGGAAAAGGCTCGGTCTCGGCGTTCATCCGCGAGCACCACCCCGAGATCCTGCTCAGCGTCTCGGCCACGACCAGGCCGCCGCGACCCGGCGAGATCGACGGAGTGCACTACTACTTCGTGAGCGACGCCGAGTTCGACCGGATGATCGCCGCCCACGAGCTGCTCGAGTGGGCGGTCGTGCACAACTCGTATCGCTACGGCACTCCGCGGCCCCCCATCGATGCCGCGCTCGAGGCCGGCAAGAAGGTGTTGCTCGAGATCGACCTCCAGGGCGCGCGAAGCGTGCGCGCCGAGTTGCCGAGCGCGGTGCTGGTGTTTCTGCTGCCTCCGACGTGGGAGGAACTGGTGCGCCGGCTCACGGGCCGGGGCACCGAGGATCCCGCGGAACAGGCGCGCAGGCTCGAGACCGCACGCGTCGAACTGGCCGCGCAGGATGAGTTCGATTACCGTGTCGTGAACACCGAAGTCGGCGCTGCCGCGCAGGAAGTCGTAGAATTGATGGAAGTGTCCTCGCACCGGCAGTGACTGCCCGCAGGATCTCTCGACTTCGAGCCGGTCGAACGGCCGTCTCGTGAACGTATAACCGATGGTGCACCGTCACTGGTGTGTCACCATCACTGGTCCACTATCAAAGGAAATATCCATGGCTGACAAGCAGACCGGAATCATCGACCCGCCCATCGACGAGCTTCTCTCGAAGGTCGACTCCAAGTACGCTCTCGTCATCTTCGCCTCCAAGCGTGCACGGCAGATCAATGACTACTACGCCGACCTGCACGAGGGAAGCCTCTTCGACAACGTGGGTCCGCTCGTCGATTCGACCATCGACGACAAGCCTCTGTCCGTCGCGCTCCGCGAGATCAACGACGACCGGCTTGTCCTCACGTCGCTGATCGAAGAGTAGCCGGACCGCGTCTTCCCGCGACTGGCATCCACCCGGACCGCTGAATGAAGATCGTCGTCGGGATCACCGGCGGAATCGCGGCCTATAAGGCCGTCAGTGTTGTGCGGGCGTTCGTGCTCGCCGGGCACTCGGTGCAGGTGGTTGCAACCGACGCCGCGCTCCGCTTCGTCGGCAAACCGACGCTCGAGGCGATCAGCCGCAACCCGGTGTACACCGAGCTCTACGAGGGCGTGGCCGAGGTGCGCCACGTCGCGATCGGCCAGGCCGCCGACCTGATCGTGGTCGCGCCGGCGACCGCGAATTTCCTCGCTCAGCTCGCGGGCGGATTCGCCGCCGACCTGCTCGGCAACACCATCCTGGCCAGCAAGGCTCCGCTCGTGGTCGCACCCGCGATGCACACCGAGATGTGGCACAACGCCGCGACGCAAGCACAACATCGATGTGCTTCGTGAACGCGGCATCACCATCGTCGGACCCGCGGTCGGACAGCTCACGGGAACCGACTCCGGCCCCGGCCGGATGTCAGAACCCGACGACATCGTCGCCGCGGCTCTCGCGGCCGCGTCAGCGACGGCGGACCTGGCCGGCCGGCGAATCCTGGTCACCGCGGGGGGCACACGCGAACCGCTCGACCCGGTGCGCTTCATCGGAAACCGATCGAGCGGCAAGCAGGGCGTCGCCATTGCTCAGGCCGCGGCCGCACGCGGCGCGTCAGGTGACTCTGATCGGGGCGAATCTCGAGGTCGATGTGCCGGCGTCGATCACTGTGCTCGCGGCGGCGACTACCGCCGAGCTGGCGGAGCTCGTGCACGCCGAGGCGGCCACCGCAGAGGTCATCATCATGGCGGCTGCGGTTGCCGACTACCGCCCCGATTCCGTCGCCCAGTCGAAGATCAAGAAAGAGACGCAGGGCGACGTGCTCACCCTCACCCTGGTGAAGAATCCCGACATCCTGCACGATATTTCGGAAGGCAGGAGGCCGGGCCAGGTGATCGTCGGATTCGCCGCCGAAACGGAGACCGACCCCGCTGAGCTGCTGCAGCTGGCCCGCGCCAAGATCGCTCGGAAGGGGTGCGATCTTCTTGTCGTCAACAACGTGGGATGGACCACGGGATTCGCCACCGACGGCAACACGGTCACGATCATCAACCGGGCTGGCGATATAGTTGGCGAGGCCAGCGGCGCGAAAATGTCGGTGGCCAATCGAATTCTGGACGTGCTTCTCTAGGTGCACTGCGCTACTGCATGCGCTGCAGTCCGTGCCGGCGACAGCCAGGGATCCGTCGACCTCAATCCCGGAGATTTTCTCAATGACCAACGAGTTGCGCCTGTTCACGTCCGAGTCCGTGACGGAGGGCCACCCCGACAAGATCTGTGACCAGATCAGTGACAGCATCCTCGACGCGCTGCTCGCCGAAGACCTTCATTCACGGGTCGCCGTCGAGACGCTCGTCACGACGGGTCTCGTCCACGTGGCCGGTGAAGTGACCACGAGCGGGTATGTCGACATCCCCGGCATCGTCCGCAAGCGCATCACCGACATCGGGTACGACTCGTCCGACGTCTGGTTCGACGGCCGGTCGTGCGGCGTCGAGATCTCGATCGGCTCGCAGTCACCCGACATCGCCCAGGGAGTCGACAGCGCTCAGGAGCGGCGTGAGGGCGACAGCACCGACGCCGACGACGCACAGGGCGCGGGCGACCAGGGAATCATGTTCGGCTACGCCACGACCGAAACTCCCGAGCTCATGCCCTTGCCGATCTGGCTCGCGCATCGTATGGCCGAGCAGCTCGCGGAGGTTCGCAAGTCCGGCCAGGTCGACTTCCTGCGGCCCGACGGTAAGACCCAGGTGACGATCGGCTACGACGGCGTGGTTCCGCGCACGGTCGACACGGTCGTGCTCTCCACCCAGCACTCGCCCACGATCGCGATCGAACGACCTGCGGGCCCAGATGATCGAGCTGGTCATCAACCCCGTGCTCGAGCGCGTCGAGCTCGATTCGAGTGCGAAGAAGACGTTCATCAACCCGACCGGTGTGTTCCACATCGGCGGCCCGCAGGGTGACGCCGGTCTCACCGGCCGCAAGATCATCGTCGACACCTACGGCGGCGCGAGCCCGCCACGGCGGCGGCGCCTTCAGCGGAAAAGACCCGTCGAAGGTCGACCGCTCGGCCGCCTACGCCATGCGCTGGGTCGCCAAGAACGCGGTCGCCGCAGGGCTCGCCGACCGCCTCGAGGTGCAGGTCGCGTACGCCATCGGCAAGGCGGCCCCGGTCGGGTCTCTACGTCGAGAGCTTCGGCAGCGGGCACGTCGACGACGAGACCATCATCGCGCGCCATTCGCGAGGTGTTCGACCTTCGGCCGGCGAGCATCATCCGTGAACTCGACCTTCTGCGGCCGATCTACGCGCAGACGGCGACCTACGGTCACTTCGGTCGAGAACTGCCCGACTTCACCTGGGAGAAGCTCGACCGGGTCGACGCTCTTCGCAGCGCGGCCAAGCTGTAACAATGCCGGCCGGGCACTCGAGTCCCCGGGAGGGGTCGATCGCACGCGTGCTGGTCGACTCGCCGCTCCCACAACTCGACCGCCTCTTCGACTACCGCGTGCCGCCCGAGCTGGCGACGCAGGTGCGGCTGGGAATCCGAGTTCGCGTGCCATGGCGCTCGGCGGGTCGATTCGTCGACGCCTACGTGATCGACCTCGTCGATTCGGTGGAGTTCACGGGCGTTCTGAGTTCGGTCGAAGCGGTCGTCTCGCTCGCTCCCGTACTCGCGCCCGAAGTCGCGACCCTGGCGCGAAAGGCAGCGGACCGCGCGGCCGGCTCAGCCATCGACATCGTGCGCGTCGCGGTGCCGGGTCGACAGGCACGCGTCGAGAAGGCGTGGCTGGCGGCAGACGAGACTGCAGCGCTGCCACCCGTCGTTGGGCGCGAGGTTTCGGGCTATTCGCCCGGCAGAATCGAAGACGCTGTACTCACCGGCGGCCGCCTTGCCGTCGACGCGATTCCCCTGGGCGTCGAGGTGGCGCCGTCACAGTGGGTCGGGCGCTGGGCGATCGACCCTCGCGGCGGCGGCCACCGTCGCCCTCTCGGCCGGAAAGTCGGCGATCCTCGCCGTGCCCGACTATCGCGACCAGGCACAGCTCGAGGCAGCCCTGGCCGCAGTCCTGCCCCCCGAGCGCATCGTGCGGCTCGATGCCCGCCAGTCCAATCCCGATCGGTACCGCGCCTTCCTGCGGTGCCTTGAGGGTGAGGCGCTCGTCATCGTCGGCAACCGGTCGGTCGTGTACGCGCCGGCAGCGAACCTCGGCCTGATTGCGGTCTGGGATGACGGCGACCCGCTGCACAGCGAGCCGCTCGCACCCTACGTGCACGCGCGCGATGCGGCCCTGCTGCGGCAGGAGCTGCAGAGCTGCGCCCTGCTCTTCGTCGGGCCACTCCCGCAGTACCGAGGTCGAGCGCCTGGTCGAGATCGGCTGGCTCGAGTCGGTCTCGCCCGCGCCCAGTGTGCTGCCCAAGGTGATTCCGACGTCAGCGCAGGCCGGCGGCGATCGTCTCGCCGCACAGGCCAGGATTCCCTCGACCGCGTGGCGCGAGGCGAGCAGTGCCGTGCGCAGCGGGCCGGTTCTCGTGCAGGTCGCCCGACCCGGGTTATGCGCCACGGCTGGCCTGCGTGGACTGCGGCCAGTCGGCACGGTGCCTTCGGTGCGAGGGGCCGCTCGCGCAGAAGTCGGCTCGATCGGTGCCCTGCCTGCGCGTGGTGCGGCGCGCTGGCCGTCGACTGGCACTGCGATAACTGCGATGGCACGCGGATGCGTCTGGTCGGTGCCGGCGGTACCACCCGCACGGCGGAAGACCTCGGGCGCGCATTTCCCGGGGTACGCATCATTGTGGCGGACGGCGACCACCCGATCCTTTCGGTGGGCGCAGAGCCGGCGCTTGTCATCGCCACCCGTGGCGCGGAGCCGCGTTGCCGCGGGGGGATACCGGGCAGTGTTGCTGCTGGATGGCGACCGCATGGCGGCGCGCGAAAGCCTTCGGGTCGGCGAGGACTGCCTGCGCTGGTGGTCCAACGCGACGGCCCTGGCGGCACGGGGCGCCCCCACCTACCTCGTCGGAGTGGGCGGCGCCCTCGCCAGCGCACTCGCCACCTGGCGCCAGGCCGACTACGCCCGAGCCGAGCTGGCCGACCGGCGGCGGCTGCGGTTCCCGCCCGCCGTGCGCGTCGCATCCGTCACCGGCTCGCTGGACGCGGTGGCGAGCAGCGGTCGCCGCGGTGCAGATCGCCACCCGACGACGTGCTCGGCCCGGTCGACACCGGGCGCGGGCAGCGTGCGCACCATCCTGCGCTTCGATTTCGCCGCGCGGCGCCGAGGTGGCCGCCGAGCTGCGCGCTGAGATCATTCGAAGCGCGACATCGCGGCGCCGCTCGCTCGCGCAGAAGGGAGCCCCCGCACGAGTTCCTGCGAATCTGCGGGTGCGCTTCGACGATGTGGAGCCGTTCGCGCAGTGAACGCCCGGCTGCACGTCCAGCAGCCCCGGGCGCGCGCGTGGCCTGCGAGAATGGTCGGATGCCCTCCCTCTCGCTCGTCTTCGCCGGCAGCCCGGCGGCAGCCGTTCCGAGCCTTCGGGCGCTGGCCGCGAGCTCCCATCGGGTTCGCGGCTGTCATCACTCGCGAGGACTCCCCGCAGGGACGCCGCGGCACCCTCACGCCACACCGGTCGCCGACGCCGCCGACGGACTCGGCCTTCGCGTGATCCGGGCCAACCGGCTCGCGGGCGAGCCGACCGAGGCCGTCACCGAGCTCGCGCCCGACCTCGGCGTCATCGTCGCCTACGGCGGCCTCGTTCGCGAACCGCTGCTCTCGACCCCCCGGCTCGGCTGGATCAACCTGCACTTCTCGCTGCTGCCGCGCTGGCGTGGCGCCGCCCCCGTTCAGCGCGCCATCATCGCAGGCGACGACCTGACGGGTGCGAGTGTCTTCCAGCTCGTTCCCGAGCTCGACGCCGGCGACCTGTTCGGCCAGCTCACCCAGCCGATCGGCGCGCTCGAGACAGCGGGTCACCTGCTCGGTTCGCTTGCCGAAAGCCGGTGCCGAGCTTCTCGTTCGCGTTGTCGACAACCTTGCCGACGGAACCGCGCGCGCCGAAGCCCAGGTCGGCGATGTGACGCTCGCGCCCAAGCTCGTCGCTCGACGACGGCCGGATCGACTGGACGGCGCCGGCCGTCGTGGTCGTCGAGCCTGATCCGCGGTGTGACGCCGGAGCCGGGCGCCTTCACGACGGTCGACGGTGCCCGGCTCAAGGTGCTGCGACTGCCGCGATCGCCCGGGACGCCCCGCGACGGGCGCCGGGCGAATTCGCTCTCGAGGGCCGCCGGCTGCTCGTCGGAACGGCAACCGATCCGCGTCGAGCTTCTCGATGGTGCAGCCCGCGGGCAGAGAAGCCGATGGCCGCCGCCGACTGGTGGCGCGGGCGACCGGTCGACGCCGGCCGGATGGCCGAGCTGATGCGCGCTCGGTCGCGAGGGCTCCGCGCCGGCGGGCGCGGTGCAGCCCGCCCGCCGGATCGCGCTCGACATCCTGATCGCGGTGCGCGAATCGGATGCCTACGCGAACCTCCTGCTGCCGGTGCGGCTCGAGCGGGCCCGGCTGTCCGAGGCCGACGCGGGACTCGCGCACCGAGCTGACCTACGGCACGCTGCGGCTGCAGGGCTACTACGACCGAGTGATCGAACTCGCCGCGCGTCGAGCCGGCGACCGACATCGATCCCGCGCATCCTCGACGTGCTGCGGCTCGCCTGCCACCAGCTGCTGTCGATGCGGGTCGCGCCGCACGCCGCCGTCGACGAGGCGGTGTCGCTGGCGTCGGACGGTCGGCTCGAATTCCGCGACCGGATTCGTCAACGGGGTGCTGCGCACGATCACCCGGAGCACCCGCCGACGAGTGGCGCGAACGGGTGCTCGCCGGTGCGACGAGCCCCGACGACCTGCTTGTCTGCCGAGTATTCGCATCCGCAGTGGGTGCTGCGTGCCTTCCGGCAGTCGCTGGCCGCCGAGGGTCGCGAGGAGGAGCTGGAGTCGCTGCTCGTCGTCAGACAACGTCGCACCCCGGGTCAGTCTGACGGCACTGCCGGGCAAGTCGACGGTCGACGACCTCGACGCCTATCCGAGCCCGTTCTCGCCGGTCGGTGCCACGCTCGACCGCGGCGATCCCTCCCGGATTCCCGCGGTGCGCGCGGGCGATGCTCGAGTGCAGGATGAGGGATCCCAGCTGGCCGCACTCGCACTGAGCCAGGGCGCGGCCAGTCGAGCGTGGCGAGACGGTGGCTCGACCTGTGCGCCGGGCCGGGCGGCAAGGCGGCGCTGCTCGCGGCCGAAGCGGCGATCGGCGGAGCGACCCTGTCGCGAACGAGCTGGTTCCGGCGCGGGCGCAGCTGGTGCGCAACGCTCTGGCAGTCTTCGACCCTGCGCCGGAGGTGCTCGAGCTCGACGGCACGACGGTCGGGGAGTTGTTTCCGGGCGGGTTCGACCGGATCCTGCTCGACGCACCGTGCACCGGCCTCGGCGCCCTGCGGCGACGGCCCGAGGCCCGCTGGCGCAAGCAGCCACGCGATGTCGCCGATCTCGCCGAACTTCAGTTCGCACTGCTGCGTTCGGCAGTAGCGGCGCTGAAGCCCGGCGGCCTGCTGGCCTACGTCACCTGTTCTCCGCACCTCGGGGAGACCCGCGTCGCGGTGCAGTCCGCGGTGCGGAAGCTGGGCGACGTCGTGACGCTCGTCGACACCCAGGACGTTGCTCGAACGCTTTCACTCGGGAACCGCTGGACCTTCCCGCGGCATCCCACGTGCAGCTGTGGCCGCACCGTCACGGGACCGACGCGATGTTCATCCAGCTGCTGCAGAAGGCGGAGAGCTCCGAGCCCTCGGTAGATTGAGGCAATGACCGTTCGCATCAGCCCGTCGATCCTCGCCGCGGACTTCGCCAACTTCGATTCCGAGCTGCAGCGGATCGCGGCCGCCGACCTGATCCACGTCGACGTGATGGACAACCATTTCGTCCCCAACCTCACGTTCGGGCTTCCGATGGTGCAGCGCCTCCAGCAGGTGACTCCCAAGCCTCTCGATGTGCACCTGATGCTCGAGGATCCCGATCGCTGGGCTCCCGGTTATGCGGAGGCGGGCGCATACTCCGTGACGTTCCACGCCGAGGCGACCGGCGACGCGGTCGGGCTGGCGCGTCGACTTCGAGACATCGGGTCGCGGGCGGGCCTGGCCCTCAAGCCCGGAACGGACGTGGCGGATTACCTCGAGATCGCGGACGAGTTCGACCAAATTCTCGTGATGACCGTGGAACCGGGATTCGGCGGCCAGTCGTTCATGGCCGACATGATGCCGAAGCTCGTCGACGCTGCGCGAGGTGGTGAAGCGAAGTGGGCTCGACATCTGGCTGCAGGTCGACGGCGGGGTCACCGAGGAGACGATCATCATCGCCGCCGAGGCCGGCGCAGACACCTTCGTGGCCGGGTCCAGCGTCTTCGGCGCCGACGACCCGACGGCGGCTATCGCCGCCCTCCGCGCTGCCGCCGAGGCGCACGTCCACTGATCGCGATTCCGGTGGTCCAGCGCTCGTCCGGTGGTCGAGTAGGGCGCTCGTCCCGGTGGTCGAGTGGCGCTCGACCCCGGTGGTCGAGTAGGGCGCTCTGGCGCCCGTATCGAGACCTCGCACCGTGCCGTCTGCTTGAATTACTCCATGACTGACAAAACCAAGCCAGAGATCGACTTCTACGACGGCCCGGAGCCCACCGAGCTGGTCATTCGCGACATCGAGATCGGCACAGGCGCTGAGGCGCAGCCCGGGTCGACCGTCGATGTGCACTACCTCGGCGTCGACTTCGAGTCCGGCGAGGAGTTCGACTCGTCCTGGAGCCGCAACCAGTCGATCGACTTCCCGCTGAACAACCTCATCAAGGGCTGGCAGGAGGGCATCCCCGGCATGAAGGTCGGCGGTCGCCGCGAGCTGATCTGCCCGCCGCACCTCGCCTACGGTCCCGCGGGCGGCGGACATCGCCTGTCCGGCCGCACCCTGATCTTCGTGATCGACCTGCTCGGCGTCAAGTAGCACCGGTTGTCACCAGCGTGTCGGGTCTTCGAAACAGGTCCGACACAGTGAGCCGGTAACCTTGAGGCGTGAAATCCTTCGAGGGGCTGTTCGCCGAGCTGAGCGAGAAGGCTGACGACGCGCCCGGAGGGCTCGGGCACGGTGGCCGAGCTCGATGCCGGCGTGCACGCGATCGGCAAGAAGATCGTCGAAGAGGCCGCGGAGGTCTGGATGGCCGCCGAGTACCAGTCCGACGTCGAGACCGCGGAAGAGATCTCCCAGCTGATCTACCACCTGCAGGTGCTCATGGTCGCGAAGGGCCTGACGCCGGTCGATGTCTACCGACATCTGTGACACGCCGCCGCAGACCAGCCCAAGTCCCCTTCAAGCCTGAGAGACCATCAGAAATGCTGAGAATCGCAGTACCCAACAAGGGTTCGCTGAGCGAGACGGCGGCCGAGATGCTGCTGGAGGCCGGATACGCCGGCCGCCGCGACCCGCGCGCACTGACCGTCGCCGACCCGCGCAACGATGTCGAGTTCTTCTACCTTCGCCCGCGCGACATCGCGACCTATGTGGGCTCCGGCGCGCTCGACGTCGGCATCACGGGCCGCGACCTGCTGCTCGACTCCGGGTCGACCGCGGTCGAGATCGCGAGTCTCGATTTCGGTGAGTCGACGTTCCGGTTCGCCGCCGCCGCCGGCCGGTTCACCGAGCTCGCCGAGCTCGACGGCGTGCGCGTCGCGACCAGCTACCCGGGCCTGGTCGGCGACTTCCTGGCAGTCGCACGGCGTCACGGCGATCCTCGTTCCGCTCGACGGCGCGGTCGAGTCGGCGGTCAAGCTCGGCGTCGCGGATGCGGTGGCCGACGTCGTCTCGACCGGATCGACGCTGCGCGCGCAGGGCCTCGAGATCTTCGGCCCGGTCATCCTCGAGTCGACCGCGGTGCTGGTCAGCGCCAATGCCGAGCTGCCCGGGCATCACGACGCTCCAGCGCCGCCTGCAGGGTGTTCTCGTGGCCCGCCAGTACGTGCTCGTCGACTACGACGTGCCGCTGCGACTGCTCGAGGCGGCGACCGCGATCACGCCCGGCATCGAGTCGCCGACGATCTCGCCGCTGCACGACCCCGACTGGGTCGCCGTGCGGGCCATGGTTCCGCGCGCCGACACCAACCACATCATGGACGAGCTCTACGAGCTGGGCGCGCGCGCGATCCTCGTGACGTCGATCCTCGCGGCGAGGCTGTGACATGGCACTCGCAGTGCGCGTCATCCCGTGCCTCGATGTCGCGGCGGGCCGCGTTGTCAAGGGCGTCAACTTTCTGAACCTGCGCGACGCGGGCGACCCGGTCGAACTGGCCGCCCGTTACTACGAGCAGGGCGCCGACGAGATCACCTTTCTCGACGTGACGGCGACCGTGGATGATCGCGCGACGATGTACGACGTCGTCACCGCGACCGCGGAGCAGGTCTTCATCCCGCTGACCGTCGGCGGGGGAGTGCGCGGCCGCGACGACGTCGCGCGCCTGCTCGCCAGTGGCGCCGACAAGGTCGAGCGTCAACAGCGCGGCCATCGCGCGACCGGGGATCATCGACGAGATCGCGGACCGGTTCGGCGCGCAGGTGCTCGTGCTCAGCCTCGATGTGAAGCGCGCTTCACCAGGCACGGAGGCCGACGGGGGCACGCCGTCCGGTTTCGTCGTCACCACCCACGGCGGCCGCGTCGAGACCGAGCTGGATGCCCTGGACTGGGCCCGCGAGGCCATCGAACGCGGCGCCGGCGAGCTGCTCGTCAACTCCATCGACGCGGATGGAACCAAACAGGGTTTCGACCTCGAACTCATCGCGATGATGCGAGAGCTCAGCACGGTTCCCGTCATTGCGAGCGGAGGTGCGGGGTCGGTCGTCGACTTCGCCCCGGCGATCGCGGCGGGCGCGGATGCCGTGCTTGCGGCATCCGTCTTCCATGACGGGGAACTGACGGTCGGCGACGTGAAGCACGCGCTGGCAGAGGCGGGAGTGCTGACGAGATGACCGAAACGACAGACAGCGGCGTAGCCAGTGTGCAGGCCATCCTCGACCGGGTCGCATTCGACTCGAAGGGGCTGATGCCCGCCATCATCCAGGAGGAGGGCACGAAGGATGTGCTCATGCTCGGCTACATGGACAACGAGGCCATCCGCCGCACACTCACCGAGGGCCGAGTGACGTTCTGGTCGCGCAGCCGCCAGGAATACTGGCGCAAGGGCGACACGAGCGGCAACCGCCAGTACGTTCGCGGCGCTGCTCTCGACTGCGATGGCGGACGCCCTGCTCGTCACGGTTCAGCCAGGTCGGACCGGCGTGCCACACGGGCGCTCACGCCTGCTTCGACGTCGACCCGCTCGATCCCGTGATTGGATCAGAGGATGGCAGTGACTGAGCATGGCGTGCGAGATCGCCGTTCCGGAGCTCGCGGGCACGGCGGCTGCGGCTCTACACGATCGTCGCGATCGGGGTCGTGGCCGGGCTGACGCTCTCACGACCACCCAGACCTGGTGGACGCTTCACCTCGCAACGCAATCGCTGCCCCTCGCCGGGACCGTCGCTGCGCCAGCCCTGACCGCCCTCTCGCTGTGCGCGCTCGTGCTCGCCGCTGCTCTGGCCCTCGCGGGACCGGTGTTCCGCCTCATCCTCGGGCTTCTCCAGCTGCTGCTGTCGTTCACGATCGTGTTCTCATCGATCATTTCGCTCGCGCGCCCCGACCAGCCGTCGGAGGCGGCCGTTCAGGCCGCCACGGGCATTGCGGGAAGTGCCTCCATCGACGCGCTCATCACGAGCGTCACGCTGACACCGTGGGGGTTCGTGGCCGTGACCCTCGGAGTCGTGGCCTTCCTCATCGGAATCTGGCTGCTCATCACGTTCCGACTCTGGCCGGTGGCGTCGCGAAAGTACCAGGCCGTGCGCTTTGCACCGGCTGATGGGCCGCGCGATTCCGTCGTCGACTGGGATGCACTGAGCGACGGCGAGGACCCCACCGAGGGTCCTGGCAGTGCGCAGGGCGACGAGCCGGTAAAGTAGGGCCATCCCCTCGTGGGAGGTGGCGCGCGATCCAATCGAGCGCTGCACAAGTAACTCAGTTCGCCACCCAAGAAACCCATAGGGAGAATCGTGCCAGCAGGTACCGTCCCAGGCCACGGCAACTCGCCCGCAGCATGGACCGCTGTCATCATCATGCTCATCGCGTTCGCGATCGGCACCTTCGCGTTCTGGTTCGCGGTGGTGTGGCTCGTCTGGGCATCGGCGGTACTGCTCGTCGTCGGTGCACTCGTCGGCCTGGTTCTGAAGCTCGCGGGCTTCGGCGTCGGCGGCGATCGCTACCAACCCAAATCGCACGCGTAAGTCGGCTCATTTCTACCGACATGCTTGCCGAGCTGGTCGCCGGAGCTCTCGAGGACGCTTCGGACCGACGTTCTGCCGTTCCTCTCGCCGATATCGAGGCGAGCGGCGACCGCTCGGCCGCCCGCCCTCGACGTGCTCGCTGCGCTCGCGCCCGCCGACCGGGTCAAGATCATCGCCGAGGTCAAGCGCGCGAGTCCGTCGCGCGGCGCCCTGGCCGACATCCCCGACCCGGCGGCCCTCGCGGCCTCCTACGAGACCGGCGGAGCGAGTGCCATCAGCGTGCTCACCGAGCGCCGCCGGTTCGGCGGCTCGCTCGAAGATCTCGAGCTGGTGCGGGCGACCGTCTCGGTGCCCGTGCTCCGCAAGGACTTCATCGCCGACCCGTACCAGGTGTTCGAGGCTCGCGCCGCGGGCGCCGATCTCGTGCTGCTGATCGTGGCCGCGCTCGAGCAGTCGACGCATGCAGGCGCTCTTCGACCTGATCGGCGAGCTCGGGATGACCGCGCTGGTCGAGACGCATTCGGCCGATGAGCTGGAGCGTGCGCTCGATGTCGGCGCCTCGATCGTCGGCGTGAATGCGCGCAACCTGAGCACGTTCGGACTCGACCGCGACCTGTTCGGCACGCTCGCCGGACTCGATCCCGTCGGGCGTCATCCGGGTCGCCGAGTCGGCGGTCAAGACGTCGGCCGACGTCGCGCACTACCGCGAGGCGGGCGCGGATGTCGTGCTCGTCGGCGAAGCGCTCGTCACGGGCGGCGACCCCGTGTCGCGACGCTCAAGGAATTCCGGTCGGTCTGATGGCGCTTCGCGACGAGCTCGGCCCCTATTTCGGCGAATACGGCGGCCGATTCGTGCCCGAGTCGCTGATCGCGGCCCTCGACGAACTGGATGCCGCGTACCAGGCCGCCAAGGTCGACCCGGTCTTCCAGGAGGAGCTCGCCGACCTGCACAAGACCTACACCGGCCGGCCGTCGATCATCACCGAGGTGCCGCGGTTCGCCGAGCACGCGGGCGGCGCGCGCATCATCCTGAAGCGCGAGGACCTCAACCACACGGGCTCGCACAAGATCAACAACGTGCTCGGCCAGGCGCTCGTCGCGCGCCGGCTCGGCAAGACGCGCCTCATCGCCGAGACCGGCGCCGGGCAGCACGGCGTCGCCACGGCGACCGCCGCCGCGCTGTTCGGCATGGAGTGCGTCGTCTACATGGGCGAGGTCGACACCGAGCGCCAGGCGCTCAACGTCGCGCGCATGCGCCTGCTCGGCGCCACCGTCATCCCGGTGACGACCGGCTCGCGCACGCTCAAGGACGCGATCAACGACGCCCTGCGCGACTGGGTCGCCAACGTCGACACCACCCACTATCTGCTCGGCACGGTCGCCGGGCCGCACCCGTTCCCGGTCATGGTGCGCGACTTCCACAAGATCATCGGCGAGGAGGCCCGGGCCCAGGTGCTCGAGCTCACCGGCGCGCTCCCGGATGCGGTCACGGCCTGCGTGGGCGGCGGCAGCAACGCCATGGGCATCTTCCACGCGTTCCTCGACGACGCCGACGTGAAGCTCTACGGCTACGAGGCGGCGGGCGACGGGCACCTCACCGAGCGGCACGCCGCCACCATCACGCGCGGGCGGCCCGGCGTGCTGCACGGCGCGCGCAGCTACCTGCTGCAGGACGAGGACGGCCAGACCATCGAGTCGCACTCGATCTCCGCGGGCCTCGACTACCCGGGCGTCGGCCCCGAGCACGCCTGGCTCGCCGACATCGGGCGTGCCAGCTACCTGCCGATCACCGACGACGAGGCCATGCAGGCGCTGCGCCTGCTCAGCCTCACCGAGGGCATCATCCCGGCCATCGAATCCGCCCACGCCCTCGCGGGCACGATCAAGCTCGGCAAGGAGCTGGGCACGGACGCCACGATCCTCGTGAACCTCAGCGGTCGCGGCGACAAAGACATGGAGACCGCGGGCAAGTACTTCGACATCCTCGACGCGCAGGCCCTCGCGGACGCAGATGCCGCGCCCGTCCGCCCGGACGAGCTCGGCACCGGGGCCAGCGAGTGAGCCGCGTCGCCGACGTCATCGCCGCGCGGAAGAGCGCGGGCAGCGGTGCGCTCATCGGCTACCTGCCCGTCGGCTATCCCGATCTCGCCACCAGCATCGAAGCGGCGGTCGCCCTCGCCGAGAACGGCGTCGACGCGATCGAGCTGGGCCTGCCGTACTCCGATCCGGTCATGGACGGCGTCGTCATCCAGAAGGCGACCCAGGCCGCTCTGGCGGGCGGATTCCGCCTGCGCCACGGTTTCGACGCGGTCGCCGCGATCACCGCGCGCGTCGACACTCCGGTGCTGGTCATGACCTACTGGAACCCGGTCGTGCAGTTCGGCGTCGACCGGTTCGCCGACGAACTCGTCGCCGCGGGCGGGGCGGGGCTCATCACGCCCGACCTGATTCCCGACGAGGCGGGCGAGTGGCTCGACGACCTCCGACCGCACCGGCCTCGACCGGGTCTTCCTCGCCGCTCCCTCATCGACCGACGAGCGCCTGCGCCAGGCCGTCGAGAAGAGCCGCGGCTTCGTCTACGCGGTCTCGACCATGGGCATCACGGGCGCTCGAGCCGATGTCGACCGCGGCCGCACGCGGCCTCGTGTCACGGCTGCGCGCAGCGGGTGCCACGAGCGCCTGCGTGGGACTCGGCATTTCGACGGCGGAGCAGGTGCGCGAGGTGCTCGAGTACGCCGATGGAGCGATCGTCGGGTCGATGCTCGTGAAGGCGCTGGCCGATGGCGGAGTGGATGCGGTCGCAAAGGCCGCCGCGCTTCTCGCCTCGGGCAAATCGCACGCCGGAGCGCATTAGGCTTGCCTAGTTCTACTGGTCTCGGCCAGGCCCAGCAATGAAAGGCGCCGGTTCGTTGTTCGCTTCCCAGCTGTACGCCCCCCTGAGCATTCCCAGTCCGCCGAAGGCGTGGGCTGACATCTACATCCCGCTCGGCTGGATCCACGACATCATCCCGGCGGTCTCACGCCGACTACCGCCTCGACATCAAGACCTATGCGCTGTGCCTGCTCGCGGGCATCATCGCCGCGGTGATCGTCACATCGCGGCGCCTCACTGCGCGCGGCGCCGAGCCGGGGGTCGTGCTCGACATCGCCATTCCCGCCGTCGTGTTCGGCATCATCGGCGCGCGGGTATACCACGTGCTCACGCACTACAACGACTACTTCGGGCCCGGCAAAGACCCGATGACGGCGTTCTACGTCTGGCAGGGCGGCATCGCGATCTTCGGGTCGCTGCTCGGCGGCGCTCTCGGCGTCTACATCGGCTGCCGCTTCACCGGGCATCCGGTTCTGGAGCTTCGCGGATGCCCTCGCGCCCGGGCTGATCCTCGCCCAGGCCATGGGCCGGTTCGGCAACTACTTCAACCACGAGCTCTACGGCCAGCCGACCAGCCTGCCGTGGGGACTTCAGATCGAGTCGACCAACGCCGCCTATCCGATCGGGCTTCCCGCCGGGCACCCTGTTCCAGCCCGACGTTCCTCTACGAGATCATCTGGAACGTGCTGGTTCTCGTCGTCCTGCTGCTGCTCGAGCGTCGCTACCACTTCCGCTGGGGCAAGCTCATCGGGCTCTACTTCGTCTTCTACGGAATCGGGCGCGTCTGGTTCGAATCGATCCGCATCGACCCCAGCGTGGTGTACCTCGGCCTGCGCACGAACGTGTGGGCTGCGCTCATCGCGATCGTTCTGGGAATCGTCATCTTCCGAACCCAGTCGCGCCGGCACCCGGGTCTCGAACCGAGCGTCTACCGCCCGGGCAAGGAATGGGTTCCGACTGCTCCTGAGGTAGACTCCGAGGAGACCTATTCGGATAGCGATGACGACAACGATGCCGCCGAGAAGCCCGAACGGTCGCTGAAAAGCGGCGCCGCCACAAGCGGAGCTAGCGTCTAGTTCGGCAGCGTCCGGTAACCCGGACCTCTCGTTTTCCCCCACGTGCGCAAATATCCCGGCATGGCGCGATTTCTGACCAATTCTTGGGCCACCGCAGTCCCGACGAACCTTTCGTCTCGTGAGGACGGTTATTCATGGCTCTCACGCCACCCCAACCAGTGACCGGCAGCGTTCCGGGTGCCCCGTTCGCGTCCGGCCTGCCCGGCGCACGCTTCAGCGCCGTGCCCGCCGAAGTCCGGCCTGTACAACCCGGCCAGCGAGAAGGATGCCTGCGGCCTGGCCATGGTCGCCACCCTTCGCGGCACAGCGGGCCACGACATCATCGCCCTCGCTCTCGAGGCGCTGCGCCACCTCGAGCACCGCGGAGCTATCGGTTCCGACGCGGGCACCGGTGACGGCGCCGGCATCATCACGCAGATCCCCGACGAGTTCCTGCGCGCCGTCGTCGACTTCGAGCTGCCGCCTGTCGGCGCGTACGCAGTCGGCATGGCATTCCTGCCCACCGACGACGACGAGCGCGAGCAGCTGAAGGCCGGAATCCGCGAGCATCGCAGAGCAGCGAGAACCTCTCGGTGCTCGGCTGGCGCGAAGTGCCGATCGACCCCGACGCAGATCGGCAACCTCGCGCGCGAGGCCATGCCCGCCTTCGAGCAGCTGTTCGTCGCATCATCCGGCGCCACCGTGCGCGCGGGCATCGAACTCGACCGGCTCGCGTTCCGGCTTCGCAAGCGCGCGGAACGCGAGCTGGGCGCGTACTTCCCGTCGCTGTCGTGCCGCACGCGTCGTCTACAAGGGCATGGTCACGACGCTCCAGCTCGAGCCGTTCTATCCCGACCTGTCCGACGAGCGCTTCGCCTCGAAGCTCGCCCTCGTGCACTCGCGCTACTCGACGAACACGTTCCCGTCGTGGCCGCTCGCGCAGCCGTTCCGCATGATCGCGCACAACGGCGAGATCAACACGGTGCAGGGCAACCGCAACTGGATGCGCGCGCGCCAGTCGCAGCTCGAATCGGAGCTGCATCGGCGACGTCGCGCCCGCTGCTGCCCGATCGTCACGCCGGGCGCGAGCGACTCGGCGTCGTTCGACGAGGTCGTCGAACTGCTGAGCCTCACCGGCCGCTCGCTGCCGCACTCGATCATGATGATGGTGCCGGAGGCGTGGGAGAACCAGTCCGACATCGACCCGGCTCGTCGCAGCTTCTTCGAGTACCACTCGATGCTCATGGAGCCGTGGGACGGCCCCGCCGCCCTCGTGTTCACCGACGGCACGCTCGTCGGCGCGACCCTCGACCGCAACGGCCTGCGCCCCGGTCGCTACCTGGTCACCGACGACGACCTCGTCGTGCTGGCGAGCGAGATCGGCGTGCTCGACATCGCGCCGGAGAAGGTCGTGCGCAAGGGTCGGCTGCGCCCGGGCAAGATGTTCCTCGTCGACACCGAGGCCGGGCGCCTCATCGAAGACGACGAGATCAAGGCCGAGCTCGCGGCATCCGAACCGTGGGGCGAGTGGCTCGACGAGGGCCGCATCAACCTCAAGCACCTGCCCGACCGCGAGCACATCGTGCACACCCCGGCCTCGGTCACGCGTCGCCAGCGCACCTTCGGCTACACCGAGGAAGAGGTGCGCATCCTGCTCGCGCCCATGGCGCAGAACGGCGCGGAGCCCCTCGGCGCGATGGGGTCGGACACCCCGATCGCCGTGCTGTCCGAGCGTCCCCGGCTGCTGTTCGACTACTTCGCCCAGCAGTTCGCGCAGGTCACGAACCCGCCGCTCGACTCGATCCGCGAAGAGACGGTCACCTCGATGAGCGTCGGCCTCGGGCCCCGAGCGCAACCTGCTGACGGCCACACCGGAACACGCCAGGCAGGTCATCCTCGACTTCCCCGTGATCGACAACGACGAGCTCGCCAAGATCCAGCACATCGACCCGACGCCGGGGTCGACGCTGACGACGACGATTCGCGGCCTGTACCGCGTCGACAAGGGCCCGCGCGCCATGGAGAAGCGCCTCGCCAAGATGTGCGCCGAGGTCGACGCGGCCATCGAGAACGGCGCCCAGTTCATCGTGCTGTCCGACCGTGACTCGAACAAGGACTACGCGCCCATCCCGTCGCTGCTCATGGTCGCCACCGTGCATCACCACCTGATCCGCGCGGAGAACCGCATGAAGGTCGGCATCATCGCCGAGGTCGGCGACGTCCGCGAGGTGCACCACGTCGCGCTGCTCATCGGCTACGGCGCCTCCGCGGTCAACCCGTACCTCGCCATGGAGACCGCCGAGGAGCTCGTTCGCAGCGGCATGATCACCGGGGTCACCGGCGAGAAGGCCGTCAAGAACCTGATCAAGGCGCTCGGCAAGGGCGTGCTCAAGATCATGTCGAAGATGGGCATCTCCGTTGTCGGCTCCTACGCGGGCGCGCAGGCGTTCGAGGCGGTCGGCCTCTCACAGGAGTTCGTCGACCAGTACTTCACCGGCACCACGAGCCTGCTCGGCGGCGTCGGCATCGAGGTCATCGCGGCCGAGAACGCCGCGCGCCACGCCGCGGCCTACCCCGAAGACGGCGCCGTGAGCATCCACGAGCGCCTCGCGACGGGCGGCGAGTACCAGTGGCGCCGCGAAGGGCCGCCGCACCTGTTCAACCCGGAGACGGTGTTCAAGCTGCAGCACTCGACCCGGGCGCGCCGGTACGACATCTTCCGCGACTACACGAAGCTCGTCGACGACCAGGCCGAGCGCCTGATGACGCTGCGCGGCCTCTTCAAGCTGCGCACGGGCGTGCGCAAGCCCGTTCCGATCGATGAGGTCGAGCCGGTCTCCGCCATCGTCAAGCGCTTCTCGACAGGTGCCATGAGCTACGGCTCCATCTCCAAAGAAGCGCACGAGACGCTCGCGATCGCGATGAACTCCATCGGCGGCAAGTCGAACACGGGCGAGGGCGGCGAAGACGTCGACCGGCTGCTCGACCCGGCGCGCCGCAGTGCGATCAAGCAGGTCGCGTCCGGCCGCTTCGGTGTCACGAGCCTGTACCTCACCAACGCGACCGACATCCAGATCAAGATGGCGCAGGGGGCGAAGCCCGGCGAGGGCGGCCAGCTGCCGTCCGGCAAGGTCTACCCGTGGATCGCGCGCACGCGCCACGGCACCGCCGGCGTCGGCCTCATCTCGCCGCCGCCGCACCACGACATCTACTCGATCGAAGACCTCAAGCAGCTGATCTTCGACCTCAAGCGCGCGAACCCGACGGCGCGCGTGCACGTGAAGCTGGTCAGCCAGTCCGGCATCGGCGCGGTCGCCGCGGGCGTGACGAAGGCGCTGGCCGACGTCGTGCTGGTCTCCGGCCACGACGGCGGAACCGGCGCCAGCCCGCTGAACTCGCTCAAGCACGCGGGAACACCGTGGGAGATCGGTCTCGCCGAGACGCAGCAGACGCTCATGCTCAACGGCATGCGTTCTCGCGTCGTCGTGCAGGTGGATGGCCAGATGAAGACCGGTCGCGACGTCATCATCGGCGCGCTGCTCGGTGCCGAGGAGTTCGGCTTCGCGACGGCACCGCTCGTCGTCTCCGGCTGCATCCTGATGCGCGTCTGCCATCTCGACACCTGCCCGGTCGGCGTTGCAACCCAGAACCCCGTGCTGCGCGAGCGCTTCACCGGCAAGCCCGAGTTCGTCGTCAACTTCATGGAGTTCCTCGCCCAGGAGGTGCGCGAATACCTGGCCGAGCTCGGCTTCCGCAGCATCGAGGAGGCGGTCGGCCACTCCGAGCTGCTGGACGTCGACCGCGCCGTCGAGCACTGGAAGGCATCCGGTCTCGACCTGCAGCCCGTCCTGGTCGGACCGGACTTCTCCGACGACGAGCCGCGCCACAACGAACACGGCCAGAAGCACGACCTCGACAAGCACTTCGACAACGAGCTCATCCGGCTGAGCGCCGATCCGCTCTCGACGACGGCGGGATCGGTCACGATCGACCTGCCGGTGCGCAACACCGAGCGGGCGGTCGGCACCATGCTCGGCCACGAGATCACCCTGCGACACGGCGAGCACGGGCTGCCGAACGGCACGATCGACGTGACGCTCCACGGCTCGGCAGGACAGTCGTTCGGCGCCTTCATGCCGAGCGGTATCACTCTGCGGCTCTTCGGCGACAGCAACGACTACGTCGGCAAGGGCCTGTGCGGCGGGGAGATCATTGTGCGCCCCGACACGCGAGCCACGCTGACTGCCGAAGACAACGTCATCGCCGGCAACGTCATCGGGTATGGCGCGACGCGGGGCAGCATGTTCCTGCGCGGTACCGTCGGGCAGCGATTCCTCGTGCGCAACTCCGGAGCGACCGCGGTCGTCGAGGGGGTCGGTGACCACGCGCTCGAATACATGACGGGCGGTCTCGCCGTCATCCTGGGCGCGACCGGACACAACCTGGGCGCCGGCATGTCCGGGCGGCACCGCGTACGTCTACGACCTCAACCACGACCACGTGAACCGCGACTCCCTGGCGAGCGGCGAACTGCGCCTCGAGACACTCGGCAGCGCCGACGTCGAGATCCTGAAAGACCTCCTCGAGCGCCACGCGCGCCGAGACGGAATCGGCCGTCGCGATCCGGATGCTCGCCGACCTGCCGGCATCGATCGCACGAGTTCACCAAGGTGGTCCCGCGCGACTACGCGGCCGTGCTCGAAACGCGCAAGATCGCGCTCGACGAAGGACTCGACCCGGATGGCGACGTCGTGTGGTCGAGGATTATGGAGGTGACCGGTGGCTGATCCCAAGGGATTCCTCAAGGTGCCCGACCGGGAGACGCCGCCGCGCCGCCCCGTCGCGGTGCGACTCATGGACTGGAAAGAGGTCTACGAGCAGGGTGACGCCGCGACGCTTCGAGCGCCAGGCGGGGCGCTGCATGGACTGCGGCATCCCGTTCTGCCATCACGGATGCCCGCTCGGCAACCTCATTCCCGAAGTGGAACGACCTCACCTGGCGCGACGAGGGCCGGGCGGCAATCGAGCGCCTGCACGCGACCAACAACTTCCCGGAGTTCACCGGCCGACTCTGCCCCGCGCCCTGCGAGTCGTCCTGCGTCCTCGGCATCAGCCAGGACCCGGTGACCATCAAGCAGGTCGAGGTGTCGATCATCGACCAGGCGTTCGCCAACGGCTGGGTCACCCCGCATCCGCCCGAGCGGCTCACGGGCAAGACCGTTGCCGTCGTCGGATCCGGACCCGCGGGACTCGCCGCCGCTCAGCAGCTCACCCGCGCCGGCCACACCGTCGCCGTGTACGAGCGGGATGACCGCATCGGCGGCCTGCTGCGCTACGGCATCCCCGACTTCAAGATGGAGAAGAAGCACCTCGAGACCCGTCTCGCGCAGATGCAGGCGGAGGGCACGCGGTTCCGCGCGGGGGTCGAGATCGGCGTCGACATCAGCTGGCCCGACCTGCAAGTCTCGCTACGACGCCGTGATCGTCGCCACCGGCGCCATGAAGCCGCGTGACCTGCCCATCCCGGGTCGCGACCTTCTCGGCGTGCACTACGCCATGGAATATCTCGTGCAGCAGAACCGCGCGGGCGCGGGCGACTACGTCGCCGAGCAGCTCACTGCGGAAGGCAAGCACGTCGTTGTCCTTGGCGGTGGAGACACCGGAGCAGACTGCATCGGTACAGCCCACCGCCAGGGAGCACTCTCGGTCACCAACCTGGCCATCGGCATCCAGCCGCCGACCGAGCGCCCCGAGCACCAGCCGTGGCCCATGCACCCGAACCTGTTCGAGGTGTCGAGCGCCCACGAGGAGGGCGGCGAGCGCGTCTACCTCGCCTCGACCGTCGAGTTCCTCTCGAACGAGGTCGGCGAGGTGCGCGGCATCCGCGTCGCCGAGACCGAATACCTCGACGGACGCCGCGTGCCGAAGTCGGGCACCGAGCGCGACATCCCCGCCGACCTGGTGCTGCTGTCGCTCGGGTTTCCTGGGCCCGGAGGATGCCGCCATCGACGACGCAGCTCTCGCTGCCCGTTCGACGACCGGGGTAACCTGTCACGCGATGAGCAGTACGAGACCAGCGAGTCCGGCGTCTTCGTCGCCGGCGACGCCGGGCGCGGCCAGTCGCTCATCGTCTGGGCCATCGCCGAAGGGCGCGCCGCGGCATCCGCTGTCGACCGGTTCCTCGAGGGTTCGACCGAACTGCCCTTCCCGGTGAAGCCGTCCGACCGGGCTCTCGCGATCTGACCTTCTCTCGCACGACCGCTTCCGCATCTACCACCACACACCACCACAGAAGGACCCAATGAGACGAGCAAAAATCGTCGCGACACTTGGCCCAGCCACGTCGAGCTACGAGAACATCCGCGCGATCATCGATGCGGGAGTCGACGTCGCGCGAATGAACCTGAGCCACGGATCGTACGACGTGCACGAAGAGGTCTACAAGAACGTTCGCAAGGCCGCCGAGGATTCGGGACGCGCGGTCGCAGTTCTCGTCGACCTGCAGGGTCCGAAGATCCGCCTCGGCAAGTTCGAGGCCGGCCCCTACGACCTCGCGGTCGGCGACATCTTCAAGATCACCACCGAAGACGTCATCGGCACCAAGGAGCTCTCGGGCACCACGTTCAAGGGTCTGCCGCAGGACGTGTCGCCCGGCGACTTCCTGCTCATCGACGACGGCAAGGTGAAGGTCAAGGTCCTCGAGACCGACGGCACCGTCGTGACGACCGAGGTCATCGTCGCGGGTCCCGTGTCGAACAACAAGGGCATCAACCTTCCCGGCGTCGCGGTCAACGTGCCCGCGCTGTCCGAAAAAGACGAGGATGACCTCCGCTGGGGTCTTCGCCTCGGCTGCGACCTCATCGCCCTTTCGTTCGTGCGCGACGCAAGCGACATCACCCGCGTGCACGAGATCATGGCCGAGGAGGGTCGCAAGGTCCCCGTCATCGCCAAGATCGAGAAGCCGCAGGCGGTCGACAACCTCGAGGCGATCATCGACGCTTTCGACTCGATCATGGTCGCGCGCGGCGACCTCGGTGTCGAGCTGCCGCTCGAGGCGGTGCCGATCGTGCAGAAGCGCGCCGTCGAGCTCGCCCGCCGCATGGCGAAGCCGGTCATCGTCGCGACCCAGATGCTCGAGTCGATGATCTCGTCGCCGGTGCCCGACCCGCGCCGAGACCTCCGACGTCGCCAACGCGGTGCTGGATGGCGCAGACGCGGTCATGCTCAGCGGTGAGACCAGTGTCGGCGCGTACCCGGTGATCACGGTTCAGACGATGGCTCGAATCGTCGAGTCGACCGAGGACCACGGACTCGAGCGCATCCCACCGCTCGGCACGAAGCCGCGCACCCAGGGCGGCGCGATCACGCTCGCCGCGGTCGAGGTCGCCGACTTCGTCGACGCCAAGTTCGTCTGCGTCTTCACCGAGTCGGGCGACGCCGCACGGCGGATGTCGCGACTGCGCTACAAGGTGCCGATGAAGGCGTTCACGCCCGACCCGGCGATCCGTCGACGCATGGCGCTGTTCTGGGGCATCGAGTCGTTCGTGGTCGACCGGGTCGACGCACACCGACGCCATGTACCACCAGGTCGACGAGGTGCTGCTCGGCCATGGCCTCGCCGACGCCGGCGACAAGGTCGTCGTGATCTCGGGTTCCCCTCCCGGAGTCTCGGGCTCGACCAACGACCTTCGGGTGCACATCGTCGGCACCGCCGCGAATGCGCCGGAGCCGGAGCACCACGACTGAACCGGCTGACCCGGGTGGGGCTCAGCTCTGCTGGCCCCGCCCGAAGAACCAGTTCATCGTGATGTGGTCGCTCATCGCCGCGCCCGCTCCCGCGGCGTCGCGCTCGCGCAGTCGATCGCGCACACGGCGCAGCGAGGCGTTCGATTCGTCGAACTCCGCACGAGTGAAGTTGAGCGCGTCGAGGTTGCGCACCTCGTTGACCAGCTGAAAGACGATGGCTCGGGCGACCTCGTTGCCCGAGACCCGATGGATGAGCCGGTGCACCTCGTCGTCGACGACCTGTACGGCATACCAGTCGGTGGCCGCATCCATTCGATCGAGCAGGCGGTCGAGTTCGTCGAAGTCGTCGTCGGTGAACCGGTCCACGCTTCGTTCGACCATGCCGATTTCAAGGTCACGGCGCAGCGTGAGCACGTCGCGGCGCAGCGTGCCGGAGGAGTCCATATCGAGGGAGATGCGCAGCACGTCGGCGTTGAGCAGGATCCACTCCTCGCGCGCCCGCACCGTGGTGCCGTCGCCCTGGCGAATGCGGATGAGCCCCTTCTGTTCCACGAGCTTGAGCGCTTCGCGCACGACCGGACGGCTGACGTCGTAGTACTCGCAGAGTGCGGCCTCGTTGGGCAGGGTCGTGCCGGGCTGCAGTGCGCCGCGAACGATGCGTTCGACGACGTCGGACGCGACATCCGCGCTCAGACGGGTGGAGCGTTTGGGACGCCACTCACCCTGTACCGAATCCGTCACCTGAGTTCCCTTCAACTCTCGCCAAAACGTTAGCAGGCGCAGGGGAATTGACATACAGACATCAAACGTTATACGTTTCGGGCGAGAGTCTCGTTCTGCCTGTTCGGGTGATGGCGGACACTCCGACCGCTTATGCGTGCGGGGAAGTATCAAATCCAGTCGGGGGACTGGATCGTGCAGGCGCCTTTCGGGTAGGCGCCTGCACCTCCCGCAGCGAGCGGTCACCCTGGTGACGTCAGCGACCGGTGTGTGTCGGACGTCGATCGATGTGCCGGATGCGGGACTTGAACCCGCACGCCCTTTCGAGCAAAGCATTTTGAGTGCCCCGCGTCTGCCATTCCGCCAATCCGGCGCACAACAACGTGGGAAACAATACCGTAGGGTTGGATCGTGAGCGATCAGGCATCCACGTCACCCGCGCAGTCCTCCTCGGGGTCGACTTCGTCGGCTCCGCGACGCGTCGTCGTCGCCGAAGACGAGTCGCTGATTCGCCTCGACATCGTCGAGACCCTGCGAGACAACGGCTTCGAGGTCGTCGGTGAGGCCGCCGACGGCGAGACCGCCGTGGCCCTCGCGACCGAACTGCGCCCCGACCTCGTCATCATGGACGTCAAGATGCCGCAACTCGACGGCATCTCGGCCGCCGAGCGCCTCACCAAGAACCACATCGCCCCCGTCGTGCTGCTCACCGCGTTCAGCCAGAAAGAACTGGTCGAGCGCGCCAGCGAAGCGGGAGCGCTGGCCTACGTCGTCAAGCCGTTCACTCCGAACGACCTTCTGCCGGCCATCGAGATCGCCCTGGCCCGCTACGCCCAGATCATTACGCTCGAGGCCGAGGTCTCCGACCTGGTCGAACGCTTCGAGACGCGCAAACTCGTCGACCGGGCCAAGGGCCTCCTCAACGAGAAGATGGGTCTCACCGAACCCGAGGCCTTCCGCTGGATCCAGAAGGCATCCATGGACCGCCGCCTGACGATGCACGACGTATCGCAGGCCATCATCGAACAGCTCTCCGCCAAGAAGTAGCCCGCGGTGGCCGATGACGACGTCAGTCTCACTCTCACGTGGGCGCTGGCGCCTGAGAACGCGGTGCTGTTCGCCGACGACATCGTCGCCATCGCGTCGGCCGTCGACCACATCGAGCTCGACTATTCCGTCGAGAGCCTCGTGCGGGCCGACGACATCGTCGAGTCGTTCCGCACATCCGGGCGGCAGTACACCGACGTCGGCGCCGCGGTGATCAGCATCGGCTTCTATCTGGGCGAGGTGCTCGTGCGCACCACCGGCGCGTGCTGGGTCTCGTCGGCGCAGGTTGAGAACCAGGATTTCGCGGGCTTTCCGGTCATCCTCGAGTGGCCCGGCACATCCCGGCTCGCGAGTCCGGTGGTGCGCGCTCTGCAGCGTTTCAGCGACGGCCCCGTCGCAAGCCTCCCGGCGTACTACGAGCAGAAGTCCGCCGCCTGACCCCTCGCCCTAACGGTTGTGCAGGAGTCGCCCGGCGAAGTGGCCGATTTGCCAATAGAACTGTGACGAGAGCGCCGCAACTCCTGCACAACAGTTAGCTACTGGTCGCGGAGGAGGTTCGTCATCCGCACAGTGGAGAGCCGGCGGCCCTGGTCGTCGGTCATGACGATCTCGTGCGTAGCCAGGGTGCGGCCCAGAACCAGCGCCGTCGCTGTTCCCGTCACCCAGCCCTCCGTGATCGAACGACTGTGGGTGGCGTTGATCTCGATGCCCACGACATAACGCCCGGGCCCGGCGTGGATGGCCGCCGAGATCGATCCGAGCGACTCGCCGAGCACGACGTGGGCGCCCCCGTGCAGCAGCCCGATGACCTGGGTGTTGCCCTCGACGGGCATGCGCGCGACCGAACGCTGCGCCCCGAGTTCGAGAAATTCGATGCCCATCTTGTCGGTGAGAAGACCACCGCGCGACTCGACCAGGCGCTTGTAGAGCTCGGGGTCGAGGTCATCGGGATAGGTCGTCATCGGCTTCTTTCTGCACACAGATTTGCGCGTCGGTGGTCAGCGCTAGGCTGACTCAGGTGACGGACTCACGAAAAGCCTACCCTCATGGTCATCGACGGCCATTCGCTCGCATTCCGGGCGTTCTACGCCCTTCCGGTCGACAGTTTCGTCACCCGCGACGGCCAGCACACGAACGCCATCCACGGCTTCATCTCGATGCTCATCAACCTGCTCGCCAACGAGAAGCCGACCCACGTTGCGGTCGCCTTCGACATCTCCCGCTACTCGTTCCGCACCCGCGAATACCCCGAATACAAGGGCACACGGGATGCGACCCCGCCCGAGTTCGTCGGCCAGATTCCGCTGCTCGAAGAGGCTCTGCACGCCATGAGCATTCCGACCCTGTCGAAGGAGGACTACGAGGCCGACGACATCCTCGCCACCCTCGCCCACCAGGGATCGGCGCAGGGCTTCAACGTGTTCGTGGTCTCGGGCGACCGCGACGCCATCCAGATGATCGACGACAACGTCACGCTGCTCTACCCGAACGCGCGCGGCGTGTCCGAGCTCAAGCGCTACGACCGCGACACCGTGTTCGAGCGCTACGGCATCGAGCCGCACCAGTACCCCGACATCGCCGCTCTGGTCGGAGAGACGAGCGACAACCTGATCGGTATCGACAAGGTCGGCGAGAAGACCGCCGTGAAGTGGATCACCCAGTTCGGCAGCCTCGCCGGCGTGCTCGAGCACGCCGACGAGATCGGGGGAGTGGTCGGGCAGAACCTGCGCGACCAGCAGGACCGCGCCGTGCGCAACCGCAAGCTCAACCACCTGCTCACCGACATCGACCTGCCTTACGGCCCCGCCGACCTCGAGCGCAAGCCCATGAACACCGCCGCCATCCGCGAGGTGTTCGACCGGCTGCAGTTCCGCACCCTGCAGGAGCGGGTGCTGAAGATCGCCGCACAGGATGGCGCAGCCGACGACCCGACCGACGCGTTCCTCGACGACGACGGCACCGGCGCTCCGCCCGTGCGCACCATGGTCGACGAGGAGCTCGCGAAGTGGCTCGACACCCAGTCGAAGCAGGGCACCGCACCACTGGGCCTCCGGGTCGAGGTGACGTCGGGCGAGGTCACCGGGCTCGGGATCGCGAGCGAGACCGAGTCCGCCTTCGTGCCGTGGGCGCCGGGACGACCCGACTACGTCGCACTCGAGGAGTGGATGCGCGGCACCGCGCCCAAGTACCTGTTCGACTCGAAGCGCGAGCTCAAGTGGCTGCAGCAGTCCGGGCTGGAGCTGGACGGCATCGCTTTCGACACCACGCTCGCCGCCTGGCTGCTGAAGCCCGGGCGGCAAGAACCAGGATCTCGTCGACCAGGTCTATTACTTCCTCTCCGAGTCGATCTGCCGCGGTCCGACCCCAACCAGCTTGTTCCCGACGTCGAGGCGCTGAGCCCGGCGACCGAGGCCTGGTACGTGCTGCGGCTTTCGCAGTACCTCGCCGAGCGGCTCGATACGGGCTCGCTGCGGGTGCTCGAGACCATCGAGCTTCCGCTCGTCCCGGTTCTCGCCGCCATGGAGACACCGGCGTCACCGTGAATGCGAGCGTGCTGTCGCGGCTGAACACGTCGCTCACCGAGAACGCCACCGATCTCGCGAGCCGCGCGTACGCCGAGATCGGCCACGAGGTCAACCTCGGCTCACCCAAACAGCTGCAGCAGGTGCTGTTCGACGAACTCGGCATGCCCAAGACCCGGTCGAACAAGACCGGGTTCTCCACGGATGCCGCGTCGCTGGCCGACCTGCAGGAGCAGGCGCCGCATCCGTTTCTCGACCTGTTGCTGCAGCACCGCGATGCCACGAAGCTCAAGCAGATCATCGAGACTCTCGAGCGCGGAATCGCGTCGGATGGCGCGCATCCACACGACGTACGACCAGACGGGCACCAGCACGGGGCGCATCTCGTCGAACGACCCGAACCTTCAGAACATCCCGGTCAAGACCTCGGTCGGACGCGAGATCCGGTCGGCGTTCGAGCGAGGGGAGCGGTTCGAGACGCTGCTGACCGCCGACTACTCCCAGATCGAGATGCGCATCATGGCGCATCTCTCAGGCGATGAGGGGCTCATCCTGGCGTTCAACGAGGGAGAAGACCTGCACCGGTTCGTCGGCGCCAGAATCTTCGGGGTCGAACCGGCGGATGTGACGCCGATCATGCGCACGAAGGTCAAGGCCATGTCGTACGGGCTCGCGTACGGGCTCAGCGCGTTCGGGCTCAGCAAGCAGTTGCGCATCGAGACCGCCGAGGCCAAGCAGCTGATGGCCGACTACTTCCTGCGGTTCGGCGCCGTGCGCGAATACCTTCGCAACGTGGTCGAGCAGGCGCGCGTCGACGGCTACACCGAGACCATCTTCGGCCGGCGCAGGCCCTTCGGCGACCTGACGTCGAACAACCGGGTGCTGCGCGAGAATGCGGAGCGCGCGGCACTCAACGCACCAATCCAGGGTTCCGCGGCGGACATCCTGAAAATCGCGATGCTCGGCATCGCCGACGACCTTCGCAGCGGCGGGACTCTGCGTCGAACATGCTCATGCAGGTGCACGACGAACTCGTGTTCGAGGTCGCCCACGGCGAACTGGATGCCCTCACCGCGATCGTGCGCGACCGGATGGGGCACGCCGCCGACCTGCGGGTGCCGCTCGACGTGCAGATCGGCACGGGCGAGAACTGGGACCAGGCCGCGCACTAGCACGACGTAGATTGGCGACATGGCTCCCACGCTCGACGAGCTTTCCAGATCTGCTGCCGACGACGTCGATCGGCCTGGACTGCTCTCGCAGCCGACCGCGATGACGCGATCCGCCAGGCGGGCGCACTGCTGGTCGCGGCCGGTGCGGTCGACCCCGACTACGTCGAGCAGATGCTCGAGCGGGAGCGCGTGGTGTCGACCTTCGTCGGCGACGGGATAGCCATGCCGCACGGAACGCTCACCGCCAAGAGCGACGTCATCACCGAGGGGCTGTCGGTGCTGATTCTGGCCGAGCCGGTCGACTGGGCGGGCCAGCCCGTCAGCGCTGGTGATCGGGATCGCGGCGCACGGCCGTCGGTACATCACCCTGCTCAGTCAGCTCGCGACGGCCCTGCTCGACGAGGGGCGCGCAAAATCCTTGCGCGAAGCGACCACCGCGGAGCAGGTTCGAGCGCTGCTCGCAAGTTAGCTGCTCCGGTTTTCCCTCCGCCCGTCGAGGGTGCTGTTCTAGGCTTTCCTAATGACTGTTGACGACTCGACCCCCGCCGTCCGTACCCCCACCGCGATCGACGCCGATCGCCGAGAAGTGGGTTGAGACACTCGGTGATCTCGTGCCGACGCTCGCCACCTACATCGGGCTGGACCGGGGAAAGCTGGGGGAGTGGGAGGACTTCTCGCCCGCCGGCGCCGACGCTCTCGCCTCCGCCGCACGGGATGTCGTCTCCGAGCTCTCCCCGCTGCAGCCCGCGGATGACGTCGATGCGGTCACCAAGGACGACCTGCTCGGCACGCTGAAGCTGGAGCTCGAGAAGCACGAACTGGGCTTCCACCTGCGCGACGTGAACGTGCTCGCCTCGCCCGTGCAGACGCTGCGCGAGACCTACGACATCATGCCCACCGACTCCGAGGACGACTGGGCCAACGTCGCCTCGCGGTTGAACTCGTCGCCGACCGCGATCGACCAGTACATCGAGACCCTGCGCCTCGGAATCGAGCGCGGCGTCGTTCCCGCGAAGCGCCAGGTGCTCGAGGTCATCATCCAGTGCCGCGAGACCGCGGACCCCGACGGCCTGTTCGCGAACCTCGTCGCGGGCGCGAGCCGGAATCTCGGAGTCGCTGGCGAACGACCTGCAGAAGGGGCGCGGCCAGCTCGGCGGCGGCCTACGGCACCCTCGCCGAATTCTTCGAGAAAGAACTGCTGCCGGCGGCCGGTGACAAGGATGCCGTGGGGCGCGAGCTGTACGCGGTCGCGTCGCGCTCATTCCTCGGCGCGACCGTCGACCTCGATGAGACGTACGAGTGGGGCGTCGAGGAACTCCAGCGAATGGTCGACGAGCAGACCAGCATCGCGAACGAGATCAAGAGCGGCGCATCCGTCGAGGAGGCTATCGAATTTCTGAACGAGTGACCCGTCGCGCAAGCTGCACGGTACCGACGCCCTGCAGAAATGGATGCAGGAGACCAGCGACCACGCCATCGAGGAGCTGGGCAAGTCCCACTTCGACATCCCGGCAGGAGATGCGCACGCTGGAGTGCATGATCGCCCCGAGCCACACGCGGCATCATCTACTACACCGGCCCGACCGACGACTTCTCGCGTCCTGGCCGCATGTGGTGGTCCGTGCCCGAGGGCGTCACCGAGTTCGATACCTGGCGCGAACTCACGACCGTTTACCACGAGGGCGTTCCCGGGCATCACCTGCAGATCGGTGAGGCCGTGTACAACCGCGCGACGCTGAACAGCTACCGCCGCCTGCTGGCCGGCACTTCCGGCCACGCCGAGGGCTGGGCGCTCTACGCGGAGCGGCTCATGGAGGAGCTCGGCTACCTCGATGACCCGGCCGACCGCCTCGGCATGCTCGACGGGCAGCGGATGCGCGCAGCGCGCGTCGTGCTCGACATCGGAGTACACCTCGAGAAGCAGCGCCCGGACGGCAAGGGCGCGTGGACGGGCGACTACGCCTTCGACTTCATGGCACAGCACGTGCACATGTCGCCGGAGTTCGTGCGCTTCGAGGTCAACCGCTACCTGGGCTGGCCCGGACAGGCGCCGTCGTACAAGGTGGGCCAGCGCATCTGGGAGCAGATCCGCGACGAGTACAAGGCGCGCGAGGGCGCGGCGTTCAGCCCGAAGGCATTCCACAAGAAGGCACTCGACCTCGGCGGCATCGGCCTCGACACGCTGAAGGACGCCCTGCTCAAGTGAGCACGCCGCGCCCGATCTCGTTCAACCTGTTCGAGATGAACACGGTCGGGCACATCTCGCAGGGCCTGTGGCGAGAAGCCGGGAAACACGCGCGAGCGCTACACCGAGCTCGAGTTCTGGCAGACCGAGGCACGACTGCTTGAGGAGGGGCTATTCGACACGGTATTCCTCGCGGATGTCGTGGGCGCGTATGACGGGTATCGCGGCGGGCCGGAGACGGCGATCCGCGAGGCCGTGCAGATCCCGAACAACGACCCCCTGCTCGTCATCCCTGCCATGGCCGCCGTCACGGAGTACCTGGGGTTCGTCGCGACATTCTCGACAACCTACGAGCCGCCGTTCGCGTTCGCTCGCCGGGCGAGCACGCTCGACCATCTCACCGGGCGGGCGGTTCGGCTGGAACATCGTGACCTCGTACCTGCCCAATGCGGCGCGCAACTTCGGTCTGGATGACGAGCTCAGCCACGAGCAGCGGTACGACCGGGCGCACGAGTACATGGAAGTGCTCTACAAGCTCTGGGAGCGCTCGTGGGAGGACGGCGCTGTCGTTCGCGACCGCGACGGCGGGTGTCTTTACCGATCCGGCGAAGGTTCACGCCATCGATCATGTTGGCAAGTACTTCCGGGTCGCGGGTCCGCACCTGTCCGAGCCTTCGCCGCAGCGCACGCCGGTGCTCTTCCAGGCCGGCTCCTCTCCGACCGGCCGGGCCTTCGCCGCCCGGCACGCCGAAGTCGTGTTCGTCGGTGGGGCGACGTCGGCGGACTTCGCGGCCAGCATCGCGGACATCCACCGGCTGGCTGAGGCGGGCGGGCGCGGTTCCGACGCGGTGAGAACCCTGGGCAGCGCGGTGCTCATCGCGGGCAAGACCCACGAGGAGGCGGAACGCCGGGCCGACGAGCACCTGCGCCTCTCGAGTGCTGAGGGCTACCTGGCGTACGCCGGTGGTGGCAGCGGCATCGACCTTGCCGCCTACCCGCCCGAGACTCGCATCGCCGACATCATTGCGGCGACGACGAGCACGAAGGATTCCGCGACCATGTCGCGATACGCGCCCGGCGCAACCGTCGGCGACGCGCTGCGCGAGGTCGTCAGATTCGACCGCGGCCCCTTCTTCGCGCTCGGCACGGGTGACGAGATCGCGGACGCGATCGAGGGCTGGGTGCGGGACACCGGCATCGACGGCTTCAACCTCCGCCAGTTCACGACACCGGGCACGATCGAGAATTTCGTCGAATTCGTGGTGCCCGCGCTGCAGAAGCGCGGCCTCTACCGCACCGGCTATGAGCCGGGCACGCTGCGGGAGCGGTTCTTCGGGCCCGGGCATGCCCGACTCCCGGACTCGCATGCGGTGGGAGAATACCGGTGATGAACATCGAGACGGAGACCATCGGCGAAGCGTGGCTCGAGGTTGCGCGCGGGATCCTGGACCAGGGCGAGTCGAGCAGGTACGACGACCTTCCCGTCGTCGAGGTACCTCGCGTGACCATCACGGTGCGGTCGCCGCGCGCCGACGACGCGATCATCGAGCGTTTGGCAGACCCCGAACGGCTGGCCTGGATGCACGCCAACTTCACCGACCACGCCCTGGTGCGCGAACTCGGGGATGCGCGCAGCTATGCGAGTCGGCTGTTCGACTACGGCGATGCCGGCCGCAACCAGATCGACTGGCTCGTGGAGCGCCTGAGGGCCGATCCGACCTCGCGGTCGGCGACCATCACCACGTTCGAGCCCCTGCTCGACACCACGTACATCCCGTGCGTGAGCCTGCTCGACTTCTGGATGCGCGACGGCAGCGCTCGAGCAGGTGGTCTACGCGCACAGCATCGACTTCGGCGCGAAGGGCTACGGCAACCTGGTCGAACTGGCCTGGCTGCAGCAGCACATCGCGGGCAGGCTGGGCGTTGCGGTCGGACGGCTCGACTTCATCGTGAAGTCCGCGCACGTGTACGAGACCGAATTCGACTACATGAACACGGTGTTGGCGCGGGCAGAATCAGTCCGCTAAGCTGGAATGTCGCAATTTGTCTGGTGTTCACCAGAAGTAACGCACATTTCTATTCGCCCGCTGGTGGCGAACCAAAACACGCACTACATCGTCACCGGCCTGATTTATGCCCGCTCGCGGGTGTGTCCCTACTGGAGCAATAACTACATGACACTCGTAACGACCGACAGCGCTTTAAGCAGCCGGGCACCCAAGCAGGTTGCCATCAACGACATCGGATCTGCTGAAGATTTCCTTGCCGCGGTCGAAAAGACTCTCAAGTTTTTCAATGACGGTGACCTCATCGAAGGAACCGTCGTCAAGATCGATCGTGACGAGGTGCTCCTCGACGTCGGTTACAAGACCGAGGGTGTCATCCCCTCTCGCGAACTCTCCATCAAGCACGACGTCGACCCCACCGAGGTCGTCCAGGTCGGTGACCTGGTCGAGGCGCTCGTCCTCCAGAAAGAAGACAAAGAGGGTCGTCTCATCCTGTCCAAGAAGCGCGCGCAGTACGAGCGCGCGTGGGGCGATGTCGAGAAGATCAAGGATGCCGATGGCATCGTGACCGGTTCCGTCATCGAGGTCGTCAAGGGCGGCCTCATCGTCGACATCGGCCTCCGCGGCTTCCTGCCGGCGTCGCTCATCGAGCTTCGCCGCGTTCGTGACCTCACGCCGTACCTCGGCCAGGACATCGAGGCCAAGATCCTCGAGCTCGACAAGAACCGCAACAACGTCGTGCTGTCCCGTCGTGCGCTGCTCGAGCAGACGCAGAGCGAGAGCCGCACCACGTTCCTCGGCAACCTGTCCAAGGGCCAGGTTCGCAAGGGTGTCGTTTCGTCGATCGTCAACTTCGGCGCATTCGTCGACCTCGGCGGTGTCGACGGACTCGTTCACGTCTCCGAGCTCTCGTGGAAGCACATCGAGCACGCCTCTGAGGTCGTCGAGGTTGGCCAGGAGGTCACCGTCGAGATCCTCGAGGTCGACCTCGACCGCGAGCGCGTCTCGCTGTCGCTCAAGGCCACCCAGGAAGACCCGTGGCAGGTGTTCGCGCGCACGCACGCGATCGGCCAGGTTGCACCCGGAAAGGTCACCAAGCTCGTTCCGTTCGGCGCGTTCGTTCGCGTTGCCGAGGGCATCGAGGGCCTGGTGCACATCTCCGAGCTGTCCGGCAAGCACGTCGAGCTCGCCGAGCAGGTCGTTTCGGTGGGTGACGAGGTCTTCGTCAAGGTCATCGACATCGACCTCGAGCGTCGCCGCATCTCGCTGAGCCTCAAGCAGGCCAACGAGGGCGTCGACCCCGACGGCACCGAGTTCGACCCGGCGCTCTACGGAATGCTCACCGAGTACGACGAGGCCGGCAACTACAAGTACCCGGACGGATTCGACCCGGAGACCAACGAGTGGCGCGAGGGCTTCGAGACCCAGCGCGAGAAGTGGGAGCAGGATTACGCTGCAGCCCAGGCTCGCTGGGAGTCGCACAAGAAGCAGGTCGCTGCCGCCGCCCTCGAAGAGGACCAGCCGTCCACCGGTGTTCCGGCCGGCGCATCCTCGTTCTCGAGCGATGACGCGCCCGCGACCTCTGGCGGCACGCTTGCCGACGACGAGTCGCTCGCGGCCCTGCGCGAGAAGCTCAGCTCGAGCAACTAGTCCGATCGTTCGGATGGCCGGCACCTTCGGGTGCCGGCCATCCTGCGTTAACCCGCAACTGGTTAGGCTCGCAGATATGAAGCTGATCGGGCTGACGGGCGGGATCGCATCGGGTAAGTCGACCGTCGGGCGACGGTTGGCCGAGCTGGGCGCGGTCGTGGTGGATGCGGATGCGCTCGCCCGCGAGGTCGTCGAGCCGGGCACGCCGGCTCTCGCCGAGATCGAGCGCGTCTTCGGGCCGTCCGTCATTTCGCCGGACGGATCGCTGAATCGCCCCGCGCTCGGCGCCATCATCTTTGCGGATGCCGATAAGCGCGCCCAGCTCAATGCGATCACTCATCCCGCCATCTGGCAGCGCGGCAAGGAGCTCTTCGCCGCGGCCGAGGCGCGCGGACCCCGACGTGATCATCGTCTACGACGTGCCCCTGCTGGCCGAGGCCGCGGAGGACCGCCCAATGCGGTTCGACCTCATCGTGGTGGTGCAGGCCGACATCGAGACCCGGATCGAGCGGATGGTCAAACTGCGCGGAATGAGCCGTGACGAGGCCGAGGGGCGCCTTCGCGCGCAGGCGTCCGATGACGACCGGCTGAAGCTCGCCGACGTGATCATCGACAGCAATGGCTCCCTCGAGCACACGCTCGAGCAGGTCGATTCGCTGTGGGCAGAACTGCGCGCCGAATAGCCCGACGCGCACGACCGTAGGCTGGATTCATGACGACACCCCAGGCTCCCATCGGTTCAGGTTTCGGCGCACGCAGCACGGCCGCCGAGGTGATCGAGGGAATCGACCTCACCGGCAAACTCGCGATCGTGACGGGCGGCTACTCCGGTCTCGGGCTCGAGACGGTTCGTGCGCTCTCCGGCGCTGGCGCGACCGTCGTCGTTCCCGCCCGTCGGCCGCAGCAGGCGCGCAGCGGTGCTCGATGAAGCGGGCCTGGAGTCGTCGAGGTCGACCGAGCTCGACCTCGCCGACCTCGAGAGCGTTGGGGAGTTCGCCAACCGCTTCCTCGAGTCTGGCCGCACCATCGACATCCTCATCGACAACGCTGCGATCATGGCATCGCCCGAGGCCCGTGTGGGCGACGGCTGGGAGTCGCAGTTCGCGACGAACCACCTGGGTCATTACGTGCTCGCCAACCGGCTCTGGCCCGCCCTCGTCGACGGCGGCGGCGCCCGGGTCATCGCCCTGTCGTCGACCGGGCACAAGCTCTCCGACATCCAGTGGGACGACCCGCAGTTCACCACCGGCTACGACAAGTGGAAGGCGTACGGGCAGGCCAAGACCGCCGACAGCCTGTTCGCGGTGCAGCTCGACGCGCTGGGCGAACCCTTCGGCGTTCGCGCTTTCGCCGTGCACCCCGGAGGCATCATGACCGAACTGCAGCGTCACCTTCCCAGGGAAGAAATGGTGGCCGCCGGATGGCTGGATGCCGACGGCACCGTCAACGAGCGGTTCAAGACGCCGGAGCAGGGCGCCGCGACATCCGTGTGGGCGGCGACGTCGCCTCAGCTGGACGGCATGGGCGGTGTCTACTGCGAAGACTGCGACATCGCCGAGATCACCCGGCCGGACGCTCCGGACGCCCGCATCCGCGGCGTGAATGAGTACGCGGTCGACCCCGATTCCGCCGCGCGCCTGTGGGCACTGTCCGCGTCGCTGACGGGTGTGAACGCGTTCCAGCCGGTGTGATGGGCGGAAGTGCGCTCTCAGCGCACACCCCGGCGAGTGTCGGAGGCGCTGCCTAAGCTTGATGCATGCAGCCAACTCGCGTCGTTCGTCCTTTCGAGGTCATCAGCGAGTACGTGCCGAGCGGCGACCAGCCGCAGGCCATCGCCGAGCTGGTGGGGCGCATCAACGCCGGTGAAACCGACGTGGTGCTGCTGGGCGCGACCGGAACAGGCAAGTCGGCGACGACGGCCTGGCTCATCGAGCAGGTGCAGCGTCCAACTCTCGTTCTGGCGCACAATAAGACGCTGGCGGCCCAGCTCGCAAACGAGTTCCGTGAGCTCATGCCCAACAACGCTGTCGAGTACTTCGTGAGCTATTACGACTACTACCAGCCCGAGGCATACGTGCCGCAGACCGACACCTTCATCGAGAAAGACTCCTCGATCAACGCGGAGGTCGAGCGCCTTCGCCACTCGACGACGAACTCGCTGCTGTCGCGCCGCGACGTCATCGTCGTCTCCACGGTCTCGTGCATCTACGGCCTCGGGGCGGCCGAAGAATACCTGGGCGCCATGGTCGCGCTGCAGGTGGGCGAGCGGATCGGGCGCGACCATCTCATCCGCCAGTTCGTCAACATGCAGTACCAGCGCAACGATGTGGACTTCTCACGCGGCAAGTTCCGTGTTCGCGGCGACACGATCGAGATCATCCCCGTCTACGAGGAGCACGCGATCCGGGTCGAGCTGTTCGGCGACGAGATCGAGGCCATCTACGCCCTCCATCCGCTCACCGGCGATGTGATCAAGAAGATGGATTCGGTCTCGGTGTTCCCCGCGACGCACTATGCCGCAAGCCCGGACACCATGAAGAAGGCCATCGTCACGATCAAGGAAGAGCTGAAAGAACGGCTCGCCGAACTCGAGCGACAGGGCAAGCTGCTCGAAGCGCAGCGGCTTCGCATGCGCACGACGTTCGACATCGAGATGATGGAGCAGATCGGCTTCTGCAGCGGTATCGAGAACTACTCGCGCCACATCGACGGGCGTGCGCCCGGCGAGGCGCCGAACTGCCTGCTCGACTACTTTCCCGACGACTTCCTGGTCGTCATCGACGAGTCCCACGTGACCGTGCCGCAGATCGGGGCGATGTACGAGGGCGACGCGTCACGCAAGCGCACCCTGGTCGAGCACGGCTTCCGGCTGCCGAGCGCGCTCGACAACCGCCCGCTCAAGTGGGAGGAGTTCCTCGATCGCGTCGGCCAGAAGGTCTACCTCTCGGCGACCCCCGGGCGCTACGAGCGCGGCATCACCGACTCGGTGGTCGAGCAGATCATCCGGCCGACGGGCCTCATCGACCCGAAGATCGTCGTCAAGCCCTCCAAGGGCCAGATCGACGACCTGCTCGAACAGATCCGGATCCGCGTCGAGAAGAACGAGCGCGTGCTCGTTACGACGCTCACCAAGAAGATGGCCGAGGAGCTCACCGACTTCCTGGGCGAGGCCGGCGTGCGCGTTCGTTACCTGCACTCGGATGTCGATACGCTCCG
Source organism: uncultured Actinomycetota bacterium (assembly GCA_963738535.1). Classification (GTDB taxonomy): domain Bacteria; phylum Actinomycetota; class Actinomycetes; order Actinomycetales; family Microbacteriaceae; genus Galbitalea. The sequence continues at coordinate 24,008 of CAVTXB010000002.1, read as the reverse complement.
CCGGGTCGAGCTGCTGACCGAACTGCGGCAGGGCGTCTACGACGTGCTCGTCGGCATCAACCTGCTGCGCGAGGGCCTCGACCTGCCCGAGGTGTCGCTCGTGGCCATCCTGGACGCCGACAAGGAGGGCTTCCTGCGGTCATCCACCTCGCTCATCCAGACGATCGGTCGCGCGGCCCGCAACGTGTCCGGCGAGGTGCACATGTATGCCGACGTGCTGACCGACTCGATGAACCTTGCGATCGACGAGACCAACCGGCGCCGCGAGAAGCAGGTGGCCTACAACCTCGAGCGCGGGGTCGACCCGCAGCCGCTGCGCAAGAAGATCGCCGACATCACCGACGCGCTGCTGCGTGAGGGTGCAGACACCGCAGAACTGCTGAGTTCGTCGCGGTCGGCAAAAGACGGCAAGAAGCGCGCGCCGACGCCGAACCTGCGTCGGGAGAGCGGTTTCGAAGGGCTGGCGGCGGTCGGCGGCAACAACCTCGAAGCGATCATCTCCGACCTCAACGAGCAGATGCTCCAGGCCGCCGGCGAACTCAAGTTCGAGCTGGCCGCCCGCCTGCGCGACGAGGTGTCGGAGCTCAAGAAAGAGCTGCGTCAGATGGTGAGCGCCGGGCACCTGAAGTAGACGTTACCTAGCCGTTACGGGGTGCTCTGCAGACTGTGATTGTTGCGGGGGAGAGAAGCCCATCATGGCCGGGATTCGCGCTCTCAGCAGCTTTTCGTCAGGTCGGGTGAGGCAATCCATGCAGGGCTGGTCTCACCCGACCGAGCGGGACCCGCGGTCAGCGCTGAGCGAACCTCGCCGTCCAATGTCGGTGGCTTCCGTAGACTGTAGAGAGTGTCGATTTCATCCGTTCCCTCGCTCTCGAAGCTCAGTGTCCGGGGCGCGCGCGTCCACAATCTGAAAGACGTCGACCTCGAAATTCCTCGTGATTCGCTCGTCGTCTTCACCGGTCTTTCGGGCTCCGGCAAGTCGTCGATGGCGTTCGACACGATCTTCGCCGAAGGCCAGCGCCGGTACGTCGAATCCCTCTCCGCATACGCCCGCCAATTCCTCGGGCAGGTCGATCGCCCCGACGTCGACTTCATCGAGGGCCTGAGCCCCGCCGTCTCGATCGACCAGAAGTCGACCAACCGCAACCCCCGGTCGACGGTCGGAACCATCACCGAGATCTACGACTACATGCGCCTGCTCTGGGCGCGCATCGGCATCCCGCACTGCCCGGTCTGCGGCGAGAAGATCGAACGCCAGACGGTGCAACAGATCGCCGACCAGCTCATGACGCTGCCCGCGGGCACCCGCTACCAGGTGGTCAGCCCGGTCATCTCCCAGAAGAAGGGCGAGTTCGTCGACCTGTTCCAGTCGCTCGCGGCCAGCGGATACTCGCGCGCGATCGTCGACGGAGAGCAGATCCAGCTCAGCGAGCCGCCGACCCTGAAGAAGCAGCTCAAACATGACATTGCCGTCATCGTCGACCGCCTGGTCGCGGCCGACGACATCCTGACCCGGCTCACCGACTCGCTCGAGACCGCGCTTCGCCTGACCGACGGCCTTGTGGCCATCAACTACGTCGATGAGACGGGAGACGCCGCCTGGCGCAACTTCTCCGAGAAGCTCTCGTGCCCCAACGGTCACCCGCTTCAACTGACCGAGATCGAACCGCGCACGTTCTCGTTCAATGCGCCCTTCGGGGCATGTCCCGAGTGCTCCGGCCTCGGCACGAAGATGACAGTGGATGCCGACCTGCTCATTGCCGACGATTCCGTCAGCCTTCGAGATGGCGTGATCCTGCCCTGGGCGCAGTCGGGCAAGGGCGTCGCGCAGTACTTCGAGCGCCTGCTGCAGGGCCTCGCCGACGACCTCGGGTTCTCGCTCGACACCCCGTGGGGTGAGCTGTCCGACGAGGTGCACGACGCCATCCTGAACGGCAACAACTTCGAGGTCACGGTGCGCTGGCGCAACCGGTTCGGCCGCGAGATGAAATACACCACGGGCTTCGAGGGCGTCATGCCCTACATCCAGCGCAAGAGCCTGGAAGCCGAGTCCGAGTGGTCGAAGCAGCGCTACCTCAGCTACCTGCGCGAGACCCCGTGCCCGGTCTGCCACGGCAAGCGGCTCAAGCCCGAGGTGCTGGCGGTCACGATCAACGGCTACTCGATCTCGGATGTCTGCGAGCTGAGCCTGATCAACACGCCAGTCGTTCATGGCGGCGCTCACGCTCACCGACCGCGAGGCGCACATCGCCGCGGCCGTGCTGCGCGAGGTGCGACTGCGACTCGAGTTCCTCATCGAGGTCGGCCTGAGCTACCTCGACCTTGCCCGAGCGGCGGCCACCCTCAGCGGCGGGGAGGCGCAGCGCATCCGCCTCGCGACCCAGATCGGGTCGGGCCTCACGGGCGTGCTCTACGTTCTCGACGAGCCGAGCATCGGCCTGCACCAGCGCGACAACCGCCGTCTCATCGAGACCCTGGTCAAGCTCAAGAACCTCGGCAACACGCTCATCGTCGTCGAGCACGACGAAGACACGATCCGCACCGCAGACTGGATCGTCGACATCGGACCGGGCGCGGGAGAGCTCGGCGGCGAGGTCGTCCACTCGGGCTCGTACGAGTCGTTGCTCGAGAACACGAACTCGCTCACGGGCGACTATCTGTCGGGTCGCCTCGCGATCGAGACGCCGCGAGTGCGGCGCCCGGTCGACCCGAAGCGCCAGCTGACCGTCATCGGGGCACGGGCCAACAACCTGCGTGATGTCGACGTGAGCTTCCCGCTCGGTGTCTTCACGGCGGTCACCGGCGTGAGCGGTTCGGGCAAGTCGTCGCTCGTCAACGACATCCTGTACAAGGTGCTCGCCAACGAACTGAATGGCGCTCGGCAGATCCCCGGCCGCCACACCCGGGTCACGGGCCTCGAGCAGCTCGACAAGGTCGTGCACGTCGACCAGGCGCCGATCGGTCGCACCCCGCGGTCGAACCCGGCCACCTACACGGGCGTGTTCGACAAGATCCGCACCCTGTTCGCCGAGACGGCGGAGGCCAAAGCGCGCGGCTACCTGCCCGGCCGGTTCAGCTTCAACGTCAAGGGCGGCCGCTGCGAGAACTGCGCCGGCGACGGCACCATCACGATCGAGATGAACTTCCTTCCCGACGTCTATGTGGCGTGCGAGGTCTGCGGGGGAGCGCGCTACAACCGCGACACCCTCACCGTGCACTACAAGGGCAAGAACATCGCCGAGGTGCTCGACATGCCGATCGCCGAGGCCGCGGACTTCTTCGAGGCCATCAGCAGCATCCACCGCTACCTCAAGACCCTCGTCGAGGTCGGACTCGGTTACGTTCGGCTCGGGCAGAGTGCCACCACCCTGTCGGGCGGCGAGGCGCAGCGCGTCAAGCTTGCGACCGAGCTGCAGCGTCGCGCCACCGGCAAGAGCGTGTACGTGCTGGATGAGCCGACGACGGGCCTGCACTTCGAGGACGTCCGCAAGCTGCTGATCGTGTTGAACGGGCTGGTCGACAAGGGAAACACCGTCATCGTGATCGAGCACAACCTCGACGTCATCAAGTCTGCGGACTGGATCGTCGACCTCGGGCCTGAGGGCGGTGCCGGAGGAGGCGAGGTCGTGGCCGTCGGCACACCCGAAGAGGTCGCCACCAGCACCGAGAGCCACACCGCGACCTTCCTGCGCGAGATACTGAGCCCGGCGCTGCTCGCAGGCTGAGCACTCTCGACGTCGACGAAGGAATCGGTCATGGCTGACACGGTGGACTACCGGCCCAAAGCCGGCGAGATCCCGACCTCCCCGGGCGTGTACCGGTTCCGTGACTCGACCGGCCGCGTGCTGTACGTCGGCAAAGCGAAGAACCTGCGCTCACGCCTCAGCAACTACTTCGCGCCGCTGCACACCCTGCACCAGCGCACGCGACGCATGGTCACGTCGGCCTCGTCGGTCGAGTGGACGGTGGTCGGCAACGAGTTCGAGGCGCTGCAGCTCGAATTCACGTGGATCAACGAGTTCGACCCACCGTTCAACGTGCAGTTCCGCGACGACAAGTCGTACCCCTACCTGGCCATCACCCTCCAGGAAGACGTGCCCCGAGTGCTGGTGACCCGCAACCGCAAGATCGCGGGAGCCCGCTATTTCGGGCCGTATTCGCGAGTCTGGGCGATCCGGGAGACCGTCGACACGCTGCTCAAAGCATTCCCCATGCGCAGCTGCACCGACACCACGTTCAAACGAGCGCAACAGACCGGCCGCCCGTGCCTGCTGGGCGACATCGGCAAGTGCGCGGCACCCTGTGTCGGCCGTGTCAGTAAAGAGGACCACAAGTCGATCGCCGTCGACTTCGCGTCCTTCATGTCGGGCAACGACTCGAAGTTCATGACCGAGCTCGAGAAGAAGATGCGATCGGCGTCGTCGCAGCTCGACTACGAGGCCGCGGCGCGCTATCGCGACCAGCTCGGCGCGATGCAGACGGCGATGTCGAAGAACGCCGTCGTGCTCTCAGAAGATATCGACACCGACTTCTTCGGAATAGCACACGACGAACTCGCGGCGGCCGTTCAGCAGTTCATCGTGCGCGGCGGGCGCATCCGCGGCACCAAGAGCTGGGTGGTCGACAAAGAACTGGATGTCGAGCTGCCCGAGCTCATCGAGAGCGTGCTGCACAACGCCTACAGCGCGGACGACCTGCCTCCGCGGGAGGTGGTGGTGCCGGTGCTGCCGGAAGACGCCGCCGAGTTGGAGCAGTGGCTCGCCAACCTGCGTGCCGGCGCCCACCAGAACGCGACCAAAGTCTCGCTCAAGACCGCCCAGCGCGGCGAGAAGGCGGCGCTCGCGCTCACCGTCGCCACGAACGCCCGCAACGCCCTCGTGCTCTACAAGACCCGTCGCAGCGGAGACTTCACCGCACGCTCGCAGGCCCTCGCCGACATCCAGGAGGCGCTGGAGATGCCCGACGCTCCATTGCGCATGGAGTGTTACGACGTTTCGCACCTGAGCGGAACGAACATCGTGGCATCGATGGTGGTGTTCGAAGACGGGCTGCCCAAGAAAGACCAGTACCGCCGGTTCAGCATCCCCGACTCGACCGACGACACCGAGTCGATCTACCAGACCCTCACGCGGCGGCTCGCGCACCTCGACCAGGACGAGACGCGCGCAGAAGAGGCCAACGAACTTGCCGAGTCTGAGGGCCTGCCGCGTCGCCGCTTCGCCTACCGCCCGAACCTGCTGATCGTCGACGGCGGCCAGCCGCAGGTTGCCGCCGCCAAACGGGCGCTCGAGGACGCCGGGGTCACCGGCATCACGCTGTGCGGGATCGCCAAACGACTCGAAGAGATCTGGCTGCCCGATTCGGACTACCCGGTCATCCTGCCGCGCAACAGCGACGCGCTGTTCATGATCCAGCGCATCCGCGACGAAGCTCACCGGTTCGCCATCACCTACCAGCGGCAGCGCCGGTCCAGCGATGTGAGTTCGGCACTGTCGGACATCCCCGGACTCGGGCCGGCCCGCGTGAAGCAGCTGCTCAAGCACTTCGGCTCCGTGACCCGCCTGCGCGCGGCGGACACCGAGACCATCGCCGAGGTCAAAGGCGTCGGCCCGGTGCTGGCCCGCCAAATCTACGAGCAGCTTCGGCGCTAAACTGGCGGTTCGACTAGGCGCAAACCAGGGATCCGCATGACCAAGGACAGCGATCGGCAGGAACTGCTGGTTGTCACGGGGATGTCCGGCGCGGGGCGCTCCACCGTGGGCAACGCGCTCGAGGACCTCGGCTGGTATGTGGTCGACAACCTCCCGCCGCAGATGCTGCGACCGCTCGTCGACCTGGCCGAGCGCGCGGGCGGTTCGCTGCCGAAGATCGCGGCCATCATCGACATCCGCGGCGGCAACCTGTTCAGCGATGTGCTCGAGGCGCTCAACAGCTGAGACCGATGCACGCGTGCGCGTGCTGTTCCTTGACGCGACGGACGCCGCGCTGGTGCGGCGGTTCGAGCAGGTGCGTCGGCCGCACCCGCTGCAGGGCGAGGGCACGCTGCTCGACGGCATCGCGAAGGAGCGACGTCGCATGGAGGAACTGCGCGAGACGAGCGACATCGTCATCGACACCTCAGAGCTCAACATCCACCAGCTGGCGACCAGCATCTCCGAGAAATTCGCCGAGGCCGAGACTCCGGGCGTGCAGGTCACCATCGTGAGCTTCGGCTTCAAGTACGGCCTGCCCGCCGACGCCGATCTCGTCGCCGACATGCGCTTCCTGCCGAACCCGTTCTGGATCCCGGAACTGAAGGCGCTCACCGGCCTCGATCCCGAGGTCAGCCAGTACGTGCTCGGGGGAGAGGGCGCCGAGGAGTTCGTCGACCGCCTACGCCAGGGCGATGGCGCCCGTGCTCGCCGGGTACCAACGCGAGAACAAGAGACACGCTACGATCGCCATTGGGTGCACGGGTGGTAAGCATCGCTCAGTTGCTGTCGGCGAGAAGCTGGCCTCCCTGCTCCGCTCTGAGCCCGGGGTCGTTGTGAACGTCAAACATCGAGACCTCGGTCGCGAGTAACCCTCGCGGAGCACGGCTCCAGCCCGCGCCCCGCTACCCCCGCCGTAACTTTCGACAACCGAAGAGGACCATACCTGTGGCACTGACCGCCGATGTCAAAGAAGAACTTGCGCGCATCGGCGTCAGCAAAACAACGGTCCGGGCGGCGGAGCTCGCCACCATCCTGCGCTTCGCGGGCGGACTTCACGTGATCTCGAACCGCATCGCCGTCGAAGCCGAACTCGACAGCCCCGTGCTGGGGCGTCGCGTACGCAAGGATCTCGCCGAGCTGTACGGCGTGCGCAGCGAGGTCGCGGTCGTCTCGGCTTCCGGAGCGCGCCAGGCCAGCCACTACCTCGTTCGCGTGGTCGAGGGCGGCGAAACGCTGGCCCGCCAGACGGGACTACTGGATGCCCGGCGGCGCCCGATCCGAGGCCTTCCCAACCGTCTGACCACGGGATCCCGCGAGGAGCTCGCCGCCGTCTGGCGGGGTGCCTTCCTCGCGCGCGGCACCCTGACCGACCCGGGTCGCTCCGCCGCCCTCGAAGTCATCTGCCCCGGCAACGAGGCCGCTATGGCCCTCGTCGGCGCGGCAGGACGCCTCCACGTGCCGGCGAAGGCACGCGAGGTACGCGGGGTGCACCGAGTGGTCATCCGCGACGGCGAAGCGATCAGCGCCATGCTCGTGCTCATGGGCGCGGTCACGAGCGTCACCGCGTGGGAAGAACTGCGCCAGCGCCGCGAGGTGCGCGCAACCGCCAACCGGCTGGTCAACTTCGACGACGCAAACCTGCGTCGCTCCGCCCAGGCCGCCGTCGCCGCCTGCTCGCGTGTCGAGCGGGCGCTCGAGATCCTCGCCGACGACGTGCCCGAGCACCTGCGGTACGCCGGCGACCTGCGCCTCCGCTTCCGCGACGCGAGCCTCGACGAGCTCGGGCACCACGCCGACCCGCCGATGACCAAAGACGCCGTCGCGGGCCGCATCCGCCGCCTGCTCGCGATGGCCGACAAGCGGGCGTCCGACCTCGGAATCCCGGGCACGGACGCCAACCTGCCGCCCGATCTCGACGAATAGTTCGAGAATTTCCCGCCATCGAGTGGGCTCCGCTGAGCGTGGAAGCAACCGGGAATGCGCCTGGGTTCGTCACTAGACTGAAATAGTCACCCCCGGCCCGATCGAATTCGCGCTGCCCGGGGCCAATTTGCTAGGAGAATTCGATGGCCGAGTACACACTTCCAGATCTTCCCTACGACTATGCAGCGCTCGAGCCGCACATCAGTGCGCGCATCATGGAGCTGCACCACGACAAGCACCATGCGGTGTACGTCGCGGGTGCCAACACCGCACTCGCCAAGCTCGCCGAGGCCCGCGAAAGCGGCGACTTCGCGAACGTCCCCAAGCTCGAGAAAGATCTCGCGTTCCATCTCGGCGGACACATCAACCACTCGATCTTCTGGAAGAACCTGTCACCGGATGGCGGCGACAAGCCGACCGGCGAACTGGGGGCGGCCATCGATGAGTTCTTCGGCTCGTACGACAAGTTCGTCGGCCACTTCACCGCCGCGGCGATCAGCCTGCAGGGTTCCGGCTGGGCCGTGCTCTCGTGGGACCCGATCGGCAAGCAGCTGATCATCCAGCAGATGTTCGACCAGCAGGGCAACACGGCGCTGGGCACGATTCCGGTGCTGCAGCTCGACATGTGGGAGCACGCCTTCTACCTCGACTATGTGAACGTCAAGGGCGATTACGTGAAGGCCTTCTGGAACATCGTCAACTGGGCCGACGCCCAGGCCCGCTTCGAGGCGGCACGCACGGGCGCCAGCGCCCTACTGCTACTCTCGTAACGGCATTGTGGCCGGGGCCTCGGTGCCCCGGCCACATCTCTCGTTACCCCTCTACCACCACCACACGAGCGTCCGCTCTGGGCGCATGAGCATCTGGAGTTCCATTGAGCGTCAAGATCGGTATCAACGGTTTCGGTCGGATCGGCCGCAACTTCTTCCGCGCCGCACTCGCCAAGGGCAGTGACCTCGAGATCGTCGCGGTCAACGACCTCGACAGCCCGGCGGCGCTCGCGCACCTGCTCAAGTACGACACCGTCGGCGGCCGCCTGGGCGCGACAGTGACGGTCGATGGCGACTCCATCGTGGTGAACGGCAAGCCCATCAAGGTTCTCGCCGTTCGCAACCCGGCCGAGCTGCCCTGGGGCGAACTCGGCGTCGACATCGTGATCGAGTCGACCGGCCGCTTCACGAAGTCCGTGGATGCCCGCCAGCACATCACCGCAGGCGCCAAGAAGGTCGTCATCTCGGCTCCCGCCACCGGCGACGACGTCGCGACACTCGTGCTCGGAGTGAACGAGGGCACCTACGACCCTGCGACCCACGACATCATCTCCAACGCATCCTGCACCACCAACTGCCTCGCGCCACTGGCCAAGGTGTTCATGGACAACTTCGGCATCGAACGTGGCCTCATGACGACGGTGCACGCGTACACGGCCGACCAGAACCTGCAGGACGGACCGCACAGCGACCTGCGTCGCGCCCGCGCAGCCGCCCAGAACATCATCCCCACCTCGACGGGTGCGGCCAAGGCGCTCGGCCTGGTCATCCCGGAGCTCGTCGGCAAGCTCGACGGCTACGCACTCCGCGTGCCCGTGATCACCGGCTCCATCACCGACCTCACGGTCGAGGCCTCGCGCCCCGTCACCGTCGCCGAGGTGAATGCGGCCTACAAGGCTGCCGCCGAGGGGCCGCTCAAGGGCATCCTCAGCTACACCGAAGACGAGATCGTCTCGAGCGACATCCAGGGCGACCCGCACTCGTCGATCTTCGACTCCGGCCTCACCAAGGTCATCGGCACGCAGGTGAAGGTGGCCTCCTGGTACGACAACGAGTGGGGATACTCCAACCGCCTCGTTGACATCACCGAGTACGTCGCCGACAAGCTGTAGGCCGCGTCCGTGGCACTCCGCACGCTTGCTTCGCTCGGAGACCTTTCGGGCAAGACGGTCGTCGTCCGTTGCGACCTGAACGTTCCGCTGAAAGACGGTGAGATCACCGACGACGGCCGCATACGCGCCTCTCTGGGAACCCTGGAGGCGCTGTCGGCGGCCGGCGCGAAGCTGGTGGTCATCTCGCACCTCGGTCGGCCCGAGGGCACGCCCGATCAGAAGTACAGCCTTGCGCCGGTGGCGCGCCGGCTCTCCGAGCTGCTGGGCAAGCCGGTGGCCTTTGCCACTGACACCGTCGGCGACTCGGCACGCGAGGCGGTGGCCGCACTCGACGACGGCGGCGTGGTGCTGCTCGAGAACCTGCGCTTCAATGCCGACGAGACCAGCAAGAACGAAACCGAACGGGAGTCCTTCGCGAAACAAGCTCGCGAGCTTCGGCGACGCCTTCGTCTCGGACGGTTTCGGCGTGGTGCACCGCAAGCAGGCCAGCGTGTACGAACTGGCGAAGCAGCTGCCGAGCGCGGCCGGGCTGCTGATCGAGGCAGAACTGCACGTGCTCGAACGCCTCACGGTGAACCCCGAGAAGCCCTACACGGTGGTGCTCGGCGGCTCGAAGGTCTCCGACAAGCTCGACGTCATCGGGGCGCTTCTGCCGCGAGTGAACCGGCTTCTCGTCGGCGGAGGCATGCTCTTCACCTTCCTGGTCGCCCAGGGCCACAAGGTCGGGGCCAGCCTGCTCGAACTCGACCAGGTCGAGACCGTCAAGGGATACCTCGAGAAGGCGGCCGACCTCGGCGTCGAGATCGTGCTGCCCACCGACGTCGTGGTCGCCGAGAAATTCGGCGGGGACGCCCGGCACGTCGTCGCAGCCTCGGACGCCATCGAAGACACCGAGTTCGGCGCAGCCGGTCTCGGCCTCGATATCGGGCCTGAGACGTCTGCCGCGCTTCGCCTCGATCATCGAGAGCTCGAAGACGGTGTTCTGGAACGGACCGATGGGCGTCTTCGAGTTGCCGCCATTCGCGGCGGGCACGTACGCGATCGCCGAGGCCCTCACCAGGGTCGACGGCCTCGCGGTCGTCGGCGGGGGAGACTCCGCGGCCGCCGTGCGCGAACTCGGATTCTCTGACGACCAGTTCGGTCACATCTCTACCGGCGGCGGTGCGAGCCTCGAATTCCTCGAAGGCAAGAAACTCCCCGGGCTCGAAGTACTCGGATGGCAGGAACAGTAATGGCAGCTCCGAAGGAACGCGTCCCGTTCATCGCAGGAAACTGGAAGATGAACCTCGACCACCTGCAATCCATTGCATTCGTGCAGAAGCTCGCCTGGACGCTCCAGGACGCACGGCATGACTTCCGGGCGACAGAGGTCGCGGTATTCCCGCCATTCACCGACCTGCGGTCGGTGCAGACGCTGGTGTCCGCCGACAAGCTGGAACTCGGTTTCGGCGCACAGGATGTCTCGGCCCACACGAGCGGCGCCTACACCGGGGAGATCTCGGCTGAATTCCTGAAGGCCCTCGAGGTGCAGTATGTGATCGTCGGGCACTCGGAACGGCGCCAGTACCACCACGAAACCGACGAGCTGATCGCAGAGAAGGTGGCCCTTGCGATCAGCAACGGCATCGTTCCCGTCATCTGCGTGGGTGAGACCGCCGAAGATCTCGAGCTCTACGGCCCGAGCGCAGTCCCGGTGCAGCAGTTGCACGGCGCCCTCGCGCTGGCTGGGGGATCCACCGACATCGTGGTGGCGTACGAGCCGGTCTGGGCGATCGGCTCGGGCCAGGCGGCAACGCCCGAGCAGGCCGAGCAGGTGGCCGAGCAGCTGCGCTATGTGGTCGCCGAGGTACTCGGAGGCGAGGTCGCCGACGCGACCCGCATCCTCTACGGCGGATCGGTCAAGTCCACCAATATCGCAGGGTTCCTGCGCCAGCCCAACGTGGACGGGGCGCTCGTGGGCGGTGCGAGCCTCGACATCGCGGAATTCGCCTCGATCGCGCAATTTCGCAAGCACGTCGGAACCTGACCATAACCCGTTTATACTTGACCTCGGCCTTCCGGCCGTGGTGAAAGGTTAGTCGTGGCAATTCTTCAGGTTGTACTGCAGGTCATTCTCGGGCTCGTGAGCCTTCTGCTGACCCTGCTCATCCTGCTGCACCGCGGACGCGGCGGCGGCCTGTCCGACATGTTCGGCGGTGGCGTCACGTCCAACCTGGGTGCTTCCGGTGTCGCCGAACGCAACCTCAACCGCATCACGGTCATCCTGTGCCTGGTCTGGATCACCTGCATCGTGGTTCTTGGCCTCATCGTCAAGTTCAGCAGTTAGACAGCTTCCTGCCGTTCCTGTTCGTGCAATACGTCCCATTTTTTACAATCTTGTCGAGAAGAGAATCCCGTGGCCTCTGGCGGTAGTGCAATTCGAGGTTCCCGTGTCGGGGCCGGCCCCATGGGCGAGCAGGACCGTGGCTTCCACGCCGAGCGCATCCAGGTGTCGTACTGGGACGAGCTCGGCAACGAGACCGTGCGCAACTTTGCGGCGAACCTGCCCGAAGACGAGATCCCCGAGATCATCGACTCCCCGTCGACCGGCCTGCCGGCCGGCCGCGACCGCAACAACCCGCCGTCGGTGGCGAAGCTCGAGCCCTACAAGACTCACCTCGCCTACGTGAAAGAGCGTCGCACCGAGAAGGAAGCGGCCGAACTGCTCGAAGAGGCGCTGGAGCAGCTCCGCGCCCGTCGCGGCAAGACTCCTGCGTCCTGACTAAGTCTCGGTAACGCGGGCTCCTTCGTCGCGCTGCCACCCGACCCGACGACTTCGTCGTCGCTCGAGGGCCAGCGCTGCCGGATGCCTACTCGTCTTCGGCGGTCCAGAACTGTTCGGAAAGCTTCAGGCTGTCGGGCACCTCAGCGGCGGCATCCTGGTCCACCAGGAACTTGGTACTGCGGCGTCCGTGCACGCCTGCGGCCGGAACCTCGAAGACGCTGGCGTCCGCGAGCGTGAGCCCCAGGGCCGACGCCTTGTCTGCGCCAGCCAGCATCAGCCAGATGCGCTCGGACGAGTTGATCACGGGCAACGTCAGGCTGAGGCGTTCGGGCGGCGGCTTGGGGGAGTTTCGCACCGGGATGACCGTGCGGTGCTCCTCGCGGATGCCGCCGCGCTCGGGAAAGAGGGAGGCGATGTGCCCGTCGGGCCCTACCCCCAGAAACGTGATGTCGAAGACCGGGTACTCGGCGCCGTCGGGCGCCGCGGCCTTGAGTTCGGCGGCGTACGCGTCCGCAGCATCGTCAAGCTCCAGGCCCCCATCCGACGTGGGGAACGCGTGAACTCTCGCCGGGTCCACCGGAATGTGCGCGAGTAGCGCTTCGCGGGCCTGGGTCTCGTTGCGTTCGGCGTCCGCGTCGGGCAGCCATCGCTCGTCGCCCCACCAGAAGTTGACCTTCGACCAGTCGACGGTGTCGCGACGAGGAGACGCATTGACCGAGGCCAGTGATGCGGAGCCCATGCTGCCGCCGGTGAGCACGATCGTCGCCTCGCCGCGTGCGGCGATGAACCGGCCGAGCTTCGCCAGCAACCGCTCGGCGATGGTGTCGGCCAGAACCTGCTTGTCGGCGTAGACGATGACCCGACGCTCACTGGTCATTTCGCGGCTGCCTTGCCCTTCGGTCGAGCTGCGGGTTTGGCCTTCGAGGTTTCGCCGGCCGACTTCTCGAGCTGGGCGACGCCGTCGCGGATGACCTCGCCGAACAGCGAGTCGGGGTCGAGCCGACGCAGCTCCTCGGCCAGGCAGTCCCTGAGGCTGCGCCGGGGCAGCGAGATGTCGTGGGTCGGTTGTCCCGGTTGCTTGAGGGTCGCAATGGTGGGCGTCACGCGTTCGAGCTCGATGACACCGGACGCGCGATGCAGCCGAACCCCGTGGATGCCGCTGGAACCGGTCGACGGGTTGGTCATCTCGAGCTTGACGTGCACCTGCAGCTGCTCTTCCAGCCATGCGGCGAGCAGCACGGTCGACGGCGAATCGGCGGCGCCGTCCACCTCGATCGCGGTGATGGTCTCGTAGGGTGGCTGGTCGAGCACAGCGGCAAGCTGGGCGCGCCAGAGAGTCAGGCGTGTCCAGGAGAAGTCGGTGTCGCCCGGCGCATAGGTATTCGCGATGTGGTGCAGCGCGCCGAGGGGATTGCTCGCCGCGGCGGCATCCGTTATTCGCCGCTGTGCGATACGCCCGAGCGCCGACTGCGAGGCGTTGTGCGGACCGTCTCCCGGCCACCAGACCACGACAGGGGCGTCGGGCAGCAGGAGGCCGGTGACGAGGCCCTCTTTGTCGCTCGCGGTATCGCCGTAGGCGCGAACGACGATGACCTCGCTCGCACCCGCATCGCCACCGACGCGGATCTGCGCGTCCAGGCGTGCGTCGCTGTGGTTGTGCGAGTCGCCGCTCGTCGAGACCACGATGACACGCATCGGATGCTCTCGCGACGCGTCGTTCGCCGCCTCGATGGCCTCTTCTTCTTCGCCGAGCCTCGTCGAGATGATGAGGGTCAGCACGCGGCCGAGGGCGACCGCGCCGCCCTCCTCGCGGATCTTGACGAGAGTCTTCGAAATCTGGCTCGTCGTGGTGTCGGGCAGGTCGATGATCATGGTCGTCTCCAGACTCGTCCGTCGCGGGCCAGCAGTTCGTCGGCCGAATCGGGCCCCCAGGTGCCCGGACGGTACTGGTCGGGCTGGCCCTGGGTGGCCCAGAACTCCTCGATGGGGTCGAGGATCTTCCAGCTCAGCTCGACCTCTTCGTGACGCGGGAACAGCGGCGGATCACCGAGCAGCACGTCGAGGATGAGCCGCTCGTAGGCCTCCGGGCTCGCCTCGGTGAACGCGTGGCCGTAGCCGAAGTCCATGGTCACGTCGCGCACCTGCATGCCTGCGCCCGGAACCTTCGAGCCGAAGCGCAGCGTCACGCCCTCATCCGGCTGCACCCGGATGACCAGCGCGTTCTGCCCGAGCACGCCGGTCTGGCTCTCCGCGAACAGGTACTGCGGGGCGCGCTTGAAAACGACCGCGATCTCGGTCACACGGCGACCCAGCCGCTTGCCCGCGCGCAGGTAGAACGGCACACCGGCCCAGCGGCGTGTGCCGATGTCGAGCCGGATGGCCGCGAAGGTCTCGGTGAGCGACTTCGGGTTCATGCCGTCTTCTTCGAGGAAACCGACGACCTTCTCGCCGCCCTGCCAGCCGCCCGAGTACTGGCCGCGAGCCGTCGAGGTGGCTGAGGTCTTTCGGCAGGCGAACGGCCGACAGCACCTTCTCTTTCTCGGCCCGCAGGTCGGAGGCCGCGAACGACACCGGCTCCTCCATCGCGGTCAGCGCAAGCAGCTGCAGCAGGTGGTTCTGGATGACGTCGCGCGCGGCGCCGATACCGTCGTAGTAGCCGGCGCGGCCGCCGACGCCGATGTCCTCGGCCATGGTGATCTGCACGTGGTCGACGTAGTTGGCGTTCCAGATCGGCTCGTACATCTCGTTGGCGAAGCGCAGCGCCAGGATGTTCTGCACCGTCTCTTTGCCGAGGTAGTGGTCGATGCGGAACACGCTGTCCGGCGGGAAGACCGACTCGACGACCGCGTTGAGTTCGCGCGCCGTCTTCAGGTCGCTGCCGAACGGCTTCTCGATGACGACCCGGCGCCATTCGTCGCCGACCTGGTCGGCGAGCCCCGAGCGCCGGAGCTGCTCGGTCACCTGCGGGAACGACTTCGGCGGGATCGACAGGTAGAACGCGTGGTTGCCCATCGTGCCGCGCGTCTTGTCGAGCTCGGCGAGCGTCTTCTTGAGAGTCGAGGAACGCCTCGTCGTCGTCGAACTCGCCCTGCACGAAGCGGATGCCCTCGGCGAGCTGGTTCCAGACGTCCTCATCGAACGGCGTGCGCGCGTACTGCTCGACGGCGTCGTGCACGACCTTGGCGAAGTCCTGGTCGACCCAGTCGCGACGGGCGAACCCGACGAGCGCGAAGCCCGGCGGCAGCAGGCCGCGATTGGCCAGGTCGTAGACGGCGGGCATGAGCTTCTTGCGCGCGAGGTCGCCGGTCACGCCGAAGATGATCAGCGCGCTCGGGCCGGCGATGCGATTGAGCCGTCGGTCCGACGGCAGTCGCAGCGGATTGAACTGTGGAGTGATTTCCACCGGGTGACATGCTGCTCCTCTGCTTGTCTTGTGCCGCGTCTAGCGGAGTGCGCCGGCCACGACGGCCGACGCCGGACGCCGGATCGGTCAGGGTCAGGGTGAGCACCGGGCGGCCGTGCGTCGCGAGCACGCTCGCGTCGCCCGCCGCCTGGTAGGTGACCAGCTGGCCGAAGGTGAACGGGCGATCCGGAATCGCGAGGTCTTCAGCGGCCGTCTGGGTGATCTGCAGGAATACTCCGACGGCCGGTCCGCCCTTGTGGAACTGGCCGGTCGAGTGCAGGAAGCGCGGTCCCCAGCCGAAGGTGACGGGACGCCCGGTACGGGCCGCGAGAACGTCGCGCAGTTCGGCGAGGTGCGGATGCGCGACACGGTCCACGTAGGCCTGGATGGCCAGGTAACCGTCGTCGGTGAGATGCGCGAGCAGCTGGTCGACCACGGTCTTCAGGTCGCTCGCGCCATCGATCACGTCGGGGGTGCCGCGAACCTCGACAGCGTCTTCGGTGAAGGCCGGCGCGATCGGCGCGGGGGTCTCATCCAGCAGCGCGCGAGTGGCGATCTTCGCCGACTCGACGTCGGGCTGGTCGAACGGGTCGATGCCGAGCAGGCGACCCGCGACCGCGACCGCATACTCCCAGGTCAGCAGCTGCGCGCCCGAGGGAGCCCGTGATCTCGATCTCGCCCGGGTTGACGTGACGCTCGTCGGCGGCCGACCCGACCAGCCGGATGATCTGCACGTCGTGCAGGTTCTCGCTGAGCTCCGGCGCGCGACAGGCCCACGACGACGGGCAGGATGCCCTTGCCCTGCTTGCCGGTGGACTCCGCGATGAGCTGTTCCGCCCAGTCCGCGAACCCGACGATGTGGGTGCCGTCGGAGACGATCGCCGAGCTTGTCCTTAAGTGGGTTGGTGCCCGAAATCGCGGCGGCGAGCACGAGGCCCGGGTTCACGTCGTTGTCGGTGACCAGCTCGAGGATGGTCGCGTTCGCCTCATCCAGGAGCGCGTTGATGTCGACCCCAGCGAGCCCCGAGGGCACGAGGCCGAACGCGGTGAGGGCGGAGTAGCGGCCGCCGACGTTCGGGTCGGCGTTGAACACGTGGTACCCGTCGGCGCGCGCCGAAACATCGAGTGGTGATCCCGGGTCGGTCACGACGATGATGCGACGGCTCGGGATCGATCCCGAGGTCGGCGAAGGCCTTCTCGTAGAGGCGCTTCTGGCTGTCGGTCTCGACGGTGCTCCCCGACTTGGAGGAGACGACGAGCGCCGTCGTCGCGAGGCGGTCATTGAGCGCGTGCAGCACCTGGCCCGGCTCGGTGGAGTCGAGGATCGGTGAGTTCGACGCCGTAGGTGCGCGTGATGACCTCCGGCGCGAGCGACGAGCCGCCCATGCCGGCGAGCACGATGTGGTTGACGCCCGTCTTGTGCAGCAGGTCCCGCAGCTCGTAGATCTCGCTGACCAGCGGCCGGGAGATCGAGACCGCCTCGGTCCAGCCGAGTCGCTTCGCCGCCTCGCGGCTCGGCATCCGGCCCCCAGAGCGACTCGTCGGAGTCGGCGATGCGACTCGCGACCAGATCCTTCACGAGGGTCGGAACAGCGCTCGTGACGGCGTCCTGCGCCGCGCCCGGTCGCCTTGATGCGAACTGGTCACTTGGCCGCCTCGAGCGCCGCCGATAACGGTGTCGAGCAGTTCGTTCCAGGAGACGATGAACTTGTCGACGCCCTCCTTCTCGAGCAGCTCGGTCACCTCGTCGTACGAGATGCCGAGCTCGGCGATGGCGTCGAGCACGGCGTTGGCCGGCGGCGTAGCTGCCGGTGACCGTGTCGCCCTCGATGACGCCGTGGTCGAAGGTCGCCTCGAGCGTCTTCTCCGGCATGGTGTTGACGACGTCGTCCACGGCGAGCTCGGTCACGTAGAGCGTGTCGGGCAGGCTCGGGTCCTTGACACCCGTCGATGCCCACAGCGGTCGCTGCTTGTTGGCGCCGGCGGCGAGCAGCGCCTTGGCGCGCTCCGACTCGAACGCCCCGACGAACACCTCGTAGGCGAGCTGGGCGTTCGCGACGCCCGCCTTGCGACTTGAGCGCGATCGCCTCTTCGGTGCCGATGGCGTCGAGACGGTTGTTGATCTCGGTGTCGACGCGCGAAACGAAGAACGATGCGACCGAGTAGATCTTCGAGAGGTCGTGGCCCGCGGCCTTGGCCTTCTCGAGGCCCGTCAGGTAGGCG
Organism: uncultured Actinomycetota bacterium; assembly: GCA_963738535.1. Classification (GTDB taxonomy): domain Bacteria; phylum Actinomycetota; class Actinomycetes; order Actinomycetales; family Microbacteriaceae; genus Galbitalea. Next base: position 6,120 of record CAVTXB010000002.1, on the reverse strand, counting down.
TTGATGACCTGGCGGTGACGCTCGAGGCTGAAGATCAGCGTGACGTTGACGCTGATGCCCGCCGCGATGGTCTCGGTGATGGCCGTGAGGCCCTCGATCGTGGCCGGGATCTTGATCATCGCGTTGGGCTTGTCGACCTTGGCCCAGAGGCGCTTGGCCTCGGCGGTCGTTCCCTCGGCGTCGTGCGCGAGGCCGGGCTCGACCTCGATCGAGACGCGGCCGTCCTTGCCGCCGGACTCCTCGTAGACGGGCGCGAAGATCGTCGCACGCGTCCGACGACGTCGTTCGTGGTGATCTCGAAGACGGCATCCGTCACGCTGGTGCCGGCCTTGGCGAGCTCGGCGACCTGGGCGTCGTACGCGTCGCCCTTGGCGAGTGCGGCGGCGAAGATCGTCGGGTTGGTGGTGACGCCGACGACGTTGCGGTCGTCGATGAGCTTCTGCAGGCCGCCGGAGGCGATTCGCTCGCGCGACAGGTCGTCGAGCCAGATGCTGACGCCGAGCTGCGGAGAGTTCGGCGGTGGGGGAGGTGGTGTCGGTCATTTCGTTGACTTCTTCTCTTCGTTCTCTGGTCAGTGTAGCTGGTGGGCTAGCCCTTGGCCGCAGCGAGCGACTCGTGGGCGGCGGCGACCGCGTGCTCGGTCGTCATGTGGAACTTCTCGTAGAGCGTCTTGTAGTCGGCGGATGCACCGAAGTGCTCGATCGAGACGCTGCGGCCGGCGTCGCCGACGTAGCCGCGCCAGCCCAGGGCGATGCCCGCCTCGATCGAGACGCGCGCCTTGACCGCCTTCGGCAGCACCGACTCGCGGTACGCCTCGCTCTGCTCCTCGAACCACTCGAGGCACGGCGCCGAGACGACGCGGGCGTTGACGCCCTCCGCCTTCAGCTTCTCGCGCGCATCCACCGCGATCTGCACCTCGGAGCCGGTGGCGATGAGGATGACGTCCGGCGTGCCGCCCGGCGCCTCGGCGAGCACGTACGCGCCCTTGGCGGTGTTCTTCGCCGATGCGAAGGTGTCGCCGGTCGCGTCGCCGTCGCCCCGCTCGAACACCGGCAGGTTCTGGCGGCTGAGCGCGAGGCCCGCCGGGCCCTCGCGGCGCTCGAGGATCGTCTTCCAGGCGTACGCGGTCTCGTTGGCGTCGGCCGGGCGAACGATGTCGAGTCCCGGGATCGCGCGCAGCGCCCACAGCTGCTCGACCGGCTGGTGGGTCGGGCCGTCCTCGCCGAGCGCGACCGAGTCGTGCGTCCAGACGTAGATGGCCGGCGCCTTCATGAGCGCGGCCAGGCGAACCGGCGGGCGCATGTAGTCGCTGAAGATGAGGAACGTGCCGCCGAAGGGACGCGTGTTGCCGTGCAGCACGATGCCGTTCAGGATGGTGCCCATCGCGTGCTCGCGGATGCCGAAGTGCAGCACGCGACCGTACGGGTTGCCCGACCACTCGTGGGTCGACCACTTCACGGGAACGAACGATCCGCCGCCCTCGATCGTCGTGAGGTTCGACTCGGCGAGGTCGGCCGAGCCGCCCCACAGCTCGGGCATGATCGGCGCGATCGCGTTGATCGACCTTGCCGGACGCGGCGCGGGTCGAGACATCCTTGCCCGCCGGGAACACCGGGAGCGCCTCCTCGATGCCGTCCGGCACTTCGCCGGACGAGCGACGCGGTCGAACAGCTTCTTGCGCTCGGGGTTGGCGGCCGCCCAGGCGTCGAACGTGCGTGTTCCACTCGGCGTGCGCTGCCTTGCCGCGGTCGACGGCCTCACGAGTGTGCGCGAGCACCTCGGGGTCGACGTCGAAGTTCTTGTCGGGGTCGAAGCCGACGACGCGCTTGAGGGCGGCCACCTCGTCGGCGCCGAGCGCCGAGCCGTGGATCTTGCCGCTGTTCTGCTTGTGCGGGGACGGCCAGCCGATGATGGTCTTCAGGATGATGAGCGACGGCTTGTCGGTGACGCCCTTCGCCGCCTCGATCGCGTCGTACAGCTCCTGGACGTCTTCGACGTACTCGCCGGTCTTCTTCCAGTCGACGACCTGCACGTCCCAGCCCAGCGCGAGGTAGCCGCGCGTGCACGTCTTCGGTGAAGGCGATGTTGGTGTCGTCCTCGATCGAGATCTGGTTGGAGTCGTAGATCGCGATCAGGTTGCCGAGCTCCTGGTGGCCGGCGAGCGACGCGGCCTCGTTGGTGATGCCCTCCTCCATGTCGCCGTCGCCCATGATGCACGTAGACGAAGTGATCGAACGGGCTCGTGCCGGGCGCGGCGTCCGGGTCGAACAGGCCACGCTCGTAGCGCGAGGCGTAGGCGAAGCCGACGGAGGCAGCGAAGCCGGAGCCGAGCGGGCCGGTGGTGATCTCGACGCCGTCGGTGTGGCCGTACTCCGGGTGCCCGGGGGTCTTCGAACCCCAGGTGCGCAGCTCCTCGAGGTCTTTCAGCTCGAGGCCGTAGCCGCCGAGATAGAACTGGATGTACTGGGTCAGCGAGGAGTGGCCCGCCGAGAGGATGAAGCGGTCGCGACCGATCCAGGTGCTGTCGCTCGGATCGCGGCGCATGATGCGCTGGAACAGCAGGTAGGCGGCGGGGGCGAGGCTCATCGCCGTTCCCGGATGCCCGTTGCCCACCTTCTCCACTGCGTCTGCTGCAAGAACGCGAACCGTGTCTACGGCCTTTGCGTCGATCGGATCCCACTGGATAGCTGACATTGAAGCGATGACCCTTCTTAGTACTTCGGTAGTTCGGCACGCCTCAAGAAAGAGCAACGTGCCGAAACCACCGTGTGGTGGTAGCTGCCTGCCTGACATCATCGGCACTCTCCGCGGGAGCTTCGCGGCACCACAGCGCCCGCCAATGGGGCGGGGATGACGTGGTGGCCACGATTGGCAAGCACCTCAAGTATAGAGAACAGCCGACCCCGCCGCCGGTTCGCGGCGGGGGGTTGCGGAACGGCGACCGACCGGTATCGCTTAGTATCGAAGCGCTCCCCAATCGGGCGCAGGAAGAGGATTCATGGACGTCGCGGTAAGCACCGAGCAAACTCGGCCGCGCATCGGCGTTCGTCCGCAAAGCCAGGGCGTACGTCGCCCTGACCAAACCGCGGGTCATCGAGCTGCTGCTCGTCACCACCGCGCCGGTGATGATCCTCGCGCAGCACTCGATCACGCCGAACCCACGCGATCCCGAACCTCTGGCTCGTGCTCGGCACGCTCATCGGCGGCACGCTGAGCGCCGGTTCCGCCAACGCGTTCAACTGCTACATCGACCGCGACATCGACCGCGTCATGGACCGCACGAAGAAGCGCCCGCTGGTGACGGGGGAGCTGACCGACCGGGAAGCGCTCGTCTTCGCGTGGATCACGGGCGTCGCATCCGTGGCCTGGCTCTGGCTGCTGGTCAACTGGGTCGCCGCCGCGCTCTCGGTTGTCGCCGTCGCCTACTACGTGCTCGTCTACACGCTGCTGCTCAAGCGTCGCACGCCGCAGAACATCGTCTGGGGCGGGGCCGCGGGCTGCATGCCCGTGCTGATCGGCTGGGCCGGTGTCACCGGTTCGCTGAGCTGGGCGCCGGTCATCCTGTTCGGCATCGTGTTCCTCTGGACGCCGCCGCACTACTGGCCGCTGTCGATGCGCTATCGCGACGACTACCAGGCAGTCTCGGTGCCGATGCTCGCCGTCGTGCGCGGGCGCACCCAGGTCGGCCTGCAGGTCGTCCTCTACGCCTGGGCGACCATCGTCTGCTCGCTGCTGCTCATCCCGATCGCCAACATGGGCCTGATCTACGCGGCCGTCGCCGTCGTCGCCGGCGGCTGGTTCATCTACGAGTCGCACCGCCTGTACGGCCGGGCGATCCGCCACGGCGAGGTGAAGCCCATGCGGGTCTTCCACAGCTCGATCACCTACCTGACGCTGATCTTCGTGGCGGTCGGCGTCGACCCGCTCGTGCCCGCCCTTCACCTCGTCCACTTCTGAAAACTCAGGAGATACCGACCCCCTGGCCAGCAACTGCTGCCGTGGTGCGGGTTTCGCCTGAGTTTTCAGTACGGACGCCTCGCTGCGACAGGATGAGGGCCGTCATCGCCGCCACCAGGATGACCGCCAGCACCAGGTGGATGTTCACCAGCCCGATCGGCAGCCCCTCCTTGGCCTGAGTGATGCCCACGATGATCTGCACGAGCTCCACGCCCAGCAGGCCCACCGAATAGAAGCGCACGCAGCGAAGGCGAGCCCGCCTGCCCGTCACCGCGCCCACGATGTAGACGGCGAGCACGAGCGCAAGCGTGAGACCGAAGGTGATGTAGGCGGGATAGCTGTGGATCTGCTGCAGCAGTGCCGGGTTGAGCCCGTTGCGCGGTGCCAGCGCCTTCGCATTGGAGTTGTCGCCCGCGTGCGGCCCGGATCCGGTGGTGAGCACCCCCAGCACGACCGTGATCCCGACGAACACCGCCGTCACGACAGACAGCGCCACATACCAGGGCGGAGTGAGTCGGTCGGCCCCGCGCCGCCCGTTGTACGCGCGATAGACCAGCGCTGTGGTCAGGATGACCAGCAGCACCGACACGAGAAAATGAGAACCGACGACATACGGGTTGAGCCCGGTGAGCACCGAGATACCTCCGAGAACCGCCTGGAACGGAATCGAAAGCCCCTGCACCAGGGTCAGCACGAACAGGTCGCGGCGCTGCCTGCGAATCTTCAGCACCGCCAGGAAGACGAGGATGACGACGATCGACAGCACAAACGTGAGCATTCGGTTGCTGAACTCGATGATCCCGTGGATGCCCAGCTCCGGCGTGGTCACGAACGAGCCGGCCTCGCACTGCGGCCAGGTCGGGCAGCCCAACCCTGACGCGGTGAGGCGAACTGCGCCGCCCGTGCCCACCAGCACGATCTGGAGCGCCAGCGAGAGCCATGCAAGCACTCGCACCGGACGATTGACCGAATCGGGCAGCCAGTTCCAGAAGCGGCGCAGCGGGGAAGAGGGCCGGGTCGGGGTTTGCGTCACGCGTACGTGCCTTTCACTACTATTTCTCGGCATCCCCTGTAGAATCGAGGGGTTCTATGAACGCCGCCCATGCCAGGGAGTCAATGGTGACGAAGGTCAAACAATGACGAAGGTCACTCTTTGACCACGGCACCATCGACCGAGGCAAGGGGCCTGTGCCAGTTCGTTCAGGCCCAGTTTTTGTTCAGGCCCAGTTTAGGTTGGGCCAGCAGTCCAGATAGCGGCCGCACCAACACTCCCCTCGCAACCTGCAGTTGTGCTGTGCGCGGGAATGTCGCCCACATTCCAACGGTTGTGGGTGGCAGGAAGAAGGAAACACATGTCTGACGTACTCATCGATCGACCAGAGCTGTCGAACCTCGGGCAGTACGAGTTCGGCTGGTCCGACTCAGACGCCGCAGGCGCCATAGCGCGTCGCGGTCTCAGCGAAGAGGTCGTCGAGAACATCTCCGCGCTGAAGAGCGAACCCGAGTGGATGCTGAAGAACCGGCTCAAGGGCCTCTCGATGTTCCGCAAGAAGCCCATGCCGACCTGGGGCGCCGACCTCTCGGGCATCGACTTCGAGAACATCAAATACTTCGTGCGCTCCACCGAGAAGCAGGCCCAGACCTGGGAAGACCTGCCCGAAGACATCCGCCTCACCTACGAGAAGCTGGGTATCCCCGAGGCCGAGCGCAAGCGCCTCGTCTCCGGCGTCGCCGCACAGTACGAGTCCGAGGTCGTCTTCCACTCGATCAACGCCGAGCTCGAGGCCAAGGGCGTCATCTTCATGGACACCGACACGGCGCTGCGCGAGCACCCCGAGTTCTTCGACGAGTACTTCGGCAAGGTCATCCCGGCCGGCGACAACAAGTTCGCGGCGCTGAATACTGCGGTGTGGTCGGGTGGCTCGTTCGTCTACGTGCCGAAGGGCGTGCACGTCGAGATCCCGCTGCAGGCCTACTTCCGCATCAACACCGAGAACATGGGCCAGTTCGAGCGCACGCTGATCATCGCCGATGAGGGCTCGTACGTGCACTACATCGAAGGCTGCACGGCGCCGATCTACTCCAGCGACTCGCTGCACTCCGCGGTCGTCGAGATCATCGTGAAGAAGAACGCCCGCGTTCGGTACACGACCATCCAGAACT
>CAVTXB010000001.1:0-134795 GCA_963738535.1 uncultured Actinomycetota bacterium | reverse complement strand
CCAGCTCGCGTTCTCGGCTCTCCAGTCGGCCGGCGGCCTCATCGACCTGTTCGGCGGTTTCCAGCTGCCCAGGGCTACGACCCGCATGTCGCTCGTCAACGGCGCCCAGTTCACGCGGCTGTTCCAGATCACCGCGATCGCCCTGCTGTTCACGACCGACGGCTACCAGATGGTCGTCGCCGGGATCACGCGCTCGTTCACGGCCATCCCGCGTCGAGCGGCATCTGCCGAACTTCTCGATCACCGCGCAGGCGCTCGTCACCGGCATTCAGCCAGATGTTCCTCGCCGCGGTGCAGATCGCCGGGCCGCTCATCCTCGTGCTCTTCCTCGCCGACGCCGGCCTCGGCCTGCTCACCCGCGTCGCACCGGCGCTCAACGCGTTCTCGCTCGGCTATCCCGCTCAAGATCCTCATCACGATCTCGTTCGCGGGAGTGATCTTCGTGCTGCTTCCCGGCGTCGTCTCGTCGGTCATGGAGTCGGGCCTCCAACTGCTGGGGAGGGCCGGCTGATGGCCGACTCCGGGGAGCGCACCGAACAGGCGACCGAAAAGCGGATGCAGCGATGTTCGCCGCAAGGGCGAACTGTCGACCTCGAAAGACCTGAGCGCGTGGCTCTCGGTCGCGGCGGCCGCGGCATCCATGCCGGCCCTGATCTCGATCGTCGAGTCGCAACACGCAGCACCAGTTCGCCCTCGTCGACGACGATCATCAAAGACCCGACCCCGGCGGGTGCACTCGGGGCGCTCAACCAGGGCATGATGGGCATCCTTCCGGCGCTCGCGCCCATGTTTGTGGCCGTCGTGGCCTCGATCATCGCCGGCACGGCGCTTCAGGGCGGCCTGCACTTCAAGGCGTTCTCGTTCTCGTTCAAACACTTCGACATCCTCGCCGGCATCAAACGCATCTTCGGCACCCAGGCGCTCTGGGAGGGCGCGAAGGCGCTGCTCAAGACCCTGGTCGTCGGCCTCGTGCTGCTCACGGTCATCCAGGGAGTCATCCCGAAGCTTCTCGGCTCCGGATTCCTGCCGCTCGACCAGGTGGTGAGCGTCGCGCAATCGAGCGTGGCCGTGCTGGTCGAGACCGCGATCGCCGCAGGGCTCGTCGTGGCGGCGGCCGATGTCTGGGTCATCATGCGCCGCAACCTCAAGAAGACCCGCATGACCAAGCGCGAGATCAAAGACGAGAACAAGAGCTCGGAGGGCGACCCGCTGATCAAGGGCCAGCGCCGGCAGCGCGCCTTCGCGATGAGCCGGCGTCGCATGATGGACGCGGTGCGAACCGCCGACGTCGTGCTGCTCAACCCGACCCACATCGCCGTCGCGCTCAAGTACGAGGCCGGCAAGTCCGCCCCGCGCGTCGTCGCCAAAGGCGCCGACGAGGTCGCCGCCCGCATCCGCGAGAACGCGACCGAGCACCGCATCCCGATGGTGCACGGACATCCCGCTCGCCCGCGCCCTGCACAAATCGTGCGAGGTCGGCGACGAGATCCCCGCCGACCTCTACAACGCCGTCGCCCGCATCCTCGCCTTCGTCTTCGCGCTCAAGTCCCGCGGTGCGGGCCAGGGCGTGCACAAGCTCGCCTCATCAACCGTGCTCGTCTAGCCCTCAGGAAAACCGCCCATGAGAAAAAAGTTGCCGACATATGCCGTACCCGTCGGAGTGGTGGGCATCGTCCTGCTGCTCGTGGTGCCGATCCCCGCGTGGCTGCTCGACATCCTGATCATCGTGAACATCATGTTCGCGCTGATCATCCTGCTGACCACGATGTTCGTGAAGAAGCCGCTCGACTTCTCGGTCTTCCCGTCGCTGCTGCTGGTCGCCACCCTGTTCCGGCTCGGCCTCAACGTCGCCTCGACCCGGCTCGTGCTGAGCACCGGCTACGCGGGACAGGTCATCGCGTCGCTCGGGCACGTCGCGGTCAACGGGTCGCTCATCATCGGCGCCGTCATCTTCCTCATCCTCGTCGTCATCCAGTTCGTCGTCGTGACGAAAGGCGCCGAGCGCGTCGCCGAGGTCGGCGCACGGTTCACGCTCGACGCGATGCCCGGCAAGCAGATGGCTATCGACGCCGACCTCAACGCCGGCACCATCACCGAAGCCGAGGCGCGGCGACGGCGGGCCGAGGTCTCGGCCGAGGCCGACTTCTACGGCTCGATGGATGGCGCGTCCAAGTTCGTGAAGGGCGACGCGATCGCCGGCATCGTGATCATCGTCATCAACATCATCGGCGGCATCGCCATCGGCATGATGCAGAACGGCATGTCGATCGGCGACGCCGTCAGCAAGTACACGCTGCTGACCATCGGCGACGGGCTCGTCAGCCAGATCCCGGCCCTGCTCATGGCGGTTTCCACCGGCATGATCGTGACCCGGTCGAACGTCGACGCCGACATGGGCTCGATGACCGCCGCCCAGCTGTCGCAGTCGCCGCATCGCCGTGCTCATCGCCGGATGCGCGGCCATCGCGCTCGCCCTCATCCCCGGAATGCCGATCGTCCCGTTCCTCGTCATCGGAATCAGCCTCATCATCGGATCGCGGCGCATCGGCGCCCGCCAGAAGCGGGAAGCGATCGCCGCACAGGTCGGCGCGCACACGCCCAAGACCAACACGGGCGACAGCACCGAAGACCTCATCGAGCAGATGCGCGTGCACGCGCTCGAGATGCAGCTCGCCCCCGACCTCGTCGAACTGGCCTCCGGGGCCAGCGACGACCTGCTCTCCCGCGTGCGCGCGCTGCGCCGCCGGCTCGCGATCGAGCTCGGCATCGTCGTTCCGCCGGTGCGCACCCGCGACAGCATCGACCTGCCGCCCTCGACCTACGTCATCAAGGTTGCCGGTACCGAGGCCGGTCGCGGCGTCGCCCCTCCCGGCAAGGTGCTCGCCCTGGGCGACGCCCTCGAAGCGCTCCCCGGCGTCTCGACCGTCGACCCCGTGTTCGGGCTCGCCGGCAAATGGATTCCCGCCGAGCTGCGCCACGGCGCCGAACTGGGCGGCGCGACCGTCATCGACCGGGCATCCGTCATCATCACGCACCTGTCGTCGGTCATCACGAACAATGCCGCCCGCCTGCTGTCGCGCGAAGACGTCCGCGTGCTCACCGACGGGGTCAAGACCATCAACCCCTCGGCGGTCGACGAACTCATCCCGTCGCTGCTCTCCCTCGCCGAGGTGCAGCGCGTGCTGCAGGGCCTGCTGTCGGAGGGGGTGCCGATCAACGACCTCTCGCGCATCTACGAGGCGCTCGCGCTGCGCGCCCGGGTTTCGACGGATGCCGACGGCCTCGTCGAAGCCGCGCGCTCCGCCCTCGGCCCGGTCATCGCGCAGCGCCACCTCAAAGACTCCACCCTGCGCGTGATCATGATCGAGCCGCTGCTCGAGCAGTCGATGCTCGAGGGCGCGCGTCCGTCGGAGGTCGGGCCGCAGATCATCCTCGACACCGAGAAGCTGCACGCCGTCATGACCTCGCTCGCCCAGGCCAGGGCCGCCGCGGAAGCCGGCGGCGACCCCGTCGTCATCGCCTGCGCTCCCGCGCTGAGGTCCGCGGTTCGCCGCCTGCTCGCCCCGAACCCCGGCGACCTTCCCGTGCTGTCGTACCTCGAGGTGACGGCCGCGCACCCCACGATTGAAACGGTTGGAGTTGTTCGTGCCCTCGATCAGATTCCGGTTTGACGATGTCTCGCGGGAAGCCCTCACCGCCCGCGTTCGCTCCGAGTTCGGGGCATCCGCCCGCATCATCTCCGCCTCGGAGGTGAGGGTGGGCGGTGTCGGCGGATTCTTCGCGCGACGCTACGTCGACGTCGTCGTCGACGTTCCGAACGCGCCCAATCCCGCCACCCGCTCGCGGAGCGGAGCCGTCGGTCTCGCCGCCCTGCTCGAGGAGGCGGAGCGCGCCGAGCGCCAGGACCTGCCGCCCAAGGGGCCGCCCGTCATCCCGGTCGTGTCGACCCAGAGCGCCGACTTCGAGATGCTGATGTCAGACCTGCAGTCGTACTCCGACCTGTCACCGAAGTCGGGCCTCGTCGAGGCACCCGGAGCGCCGAAACTCTACGACGAGCCCGGCGGCCTCGTGCTCTTCGCCGGCCTCGGCGACGACGCGCTGGTCGTTGCGCGGTCACTCGCACGCAGCGTGCGCTGGTCGGATGTGCGGATGGGCGGACGCATCCTCGGCGACGGTCTCCCGCGCGTCGACGACCGCCGGTCCGCCGCCGAGTATCGCGCCAAGTGCATCGCCGTCGGCTCCGTAGGGCTGCTCGCCTGGGGCGTCGGCATCGGATCGTCGGGCGTGCAGTCGAGCCTCTCGTCACTGCGCGCCGTCGATGCCGACCAGATCTGGGTCGTCGTCGACGCCGCCCGAAAAGCCGACGACACCGCAGCCTGGGTGGGCATGCTGCGCTCCGGCATCAACGTCTCCGCCATCGCGGTGCTGCACAGCGTCGAAACCGCGTCACCGGATTCTGTGGGCGCGCTCGGCCTGCCCATCGGTTGGTCCGACACGGTGGGATAGGCTGGCCGCGTGCTGGTGCTGACGCGTAAACGTGGCGAGCGCATCCTTGTGGGCGAAGACATCGTCATCACCATCCTCGATATCAAGGGTGACGCGATCCGCATCGGCGTGGATGCGCCGTCCGGTGTGCGCATCCAGCGCCACGAGGTGATCGCGGCGATCGCCGAGGCCAACGTCGCCGCATCCGCAGCCGATGCGGCCGCGGGCAGCACGCTCGCCGCCCTGCTCAACGAGACCCTCCAGCCCGCACCGCCGGAAGACCCGGCCTCGTAGCCATCCCGCGCGGGTGTGCCCAGAGCGAAACCGGGCCACAGCGCGTCGCGCCCGGTTCACAATTGCCGCATGGACGACAACGAGATCCTTGACGCCTACTCCCGCACGGTGGTCGAGGTCGCCGAAAGCGTTCTGCCCAGCGTCGCGAGCATTTCGGTGCGCACGTCTCGCGGCGGCGGATCGGGCAGCGCGAGTGTCATCACCGCGGACGGCTTCCTGCTGACCAGCGCCCACGTGGTCGCCGGAGCACGATCGGCGGAGGCATCCTTCAGCGACGGCTCGACGGTGGGTGTGGATGTCGTGGGCCGAGACCCGCTGTCGGACCTGGCGGTGCTGCACGCGCGCGGCGATGTGCCCGCGCCCGTCGACCTGGGCGATGCCGCGAAACTGCGCGTCGGGCAACTCGTCGTGGCCCTCGGCAACCCGCTCGGTCTCGCGGGCAGCGTGACGGCGGGCATCGTCTCCGCGCTCGGCCGCTCGCTGCCGACCCAGTCGGGGCGCGTGATCGACGAGGTCATCCAGACGGATGCGGCCCTGAACCCCGGAAACAGCGGGGGAGTGCTCTCCGACAGCAACGGCAGGATGGTCGGGGTCAACACGGCCGTCGCCGGGGTCGGTGTGGGTCTCGCGGTGCCGATCAACTCGACGACCCGCGGAATCATCACAGCGCTTATGACCAAGGGCCGGGTGCGTCGCGCGTGGCTCGGCATCGCGGGCGCCCAGATCACCCTGGCCCCCGAGCTCGCGAAGCGAATCGGGTCGCCGACCGGTCTGCAGGTGGCCGGGGTCTCGACGGGCAGCGCCGCCGAGGAGGCCGGCCTGCGCCGCGGCGACGTCGTGGTCGAGCTCGCGGGTCGCCGAGTGGTCTCGACGACCGCGGTGCAGCAGCTCATGGTGGAGGACGCCATCGACAAGCCCATCGAGATCACCGTCTGGCGCAACGGCGCCCTCGTCGACGTCATCGCGGTGCCCCGAGAGCTCGACGAGTAACCTCCCGCTCACGGGGAAGGGTTCGGGGGCTAGGCGCGCACCCGATCGCTGAGCATGTCGTGGGCGAGCGCGGCGGCCTCGCGCGCCGGCAGCGGCGAGGCATCCACGGCGCTCCGACGGAGCGCCTCGACCGCGGGCTCGAGGTCGGCGGGCGCGGGACGCGAACCGCGCTCGCGCACCGCAGCGGAAGACGCGAGCACCGTCGCGATGGCCTGCTCGTCTGCCCCCACGGCGCGTCCCACCAGAGCCGCCGTCTCGAGACAGATGGCGAATGGCGCATCCACGCTCATTGACGCGGCGGCGGTGAAGGCGGACTCCACGGCAGCTGACGCACCGCTCGCATCCCCCAGCTCGAGCAGGGCGCGGGCCAGGATGCAACGGGCGAGGGGCAGCTCGCGCTCCACGCCGAGCTCGGTGCCGACCGAGTCGGCGGAGGTCGCGAGGCGTGCCGCGTCGGCGGCATCGCCGTCGGCCAGGGCGATTCCGGCCATCGCCGTGACCAGCACGACCCGGGCGATGCGCGGATCCTCCTGCAGCAGCGCCTGGGCGTCACGGGCGAAGTCGCGCGCCGCCGGAAGGTTGCCGACCTGCCACGAGATCATCGCGGCCGTCGGCAGCGTGATCAGCAGCTGCTCGGGCGTTCCGTGCTCGCGACAGAGCGCGATCGCCTCGGTCGCGAAATCCACGGCGGTGGGGTCACCGCGCTCGGCGAGCAGCGACCCGACCCCGATGACGGCGCCGACGCGCAGGTTGTGCTCGTCGAGCTCCTCGCCGACCCGGATGGCCTCGCGAACGAACTCGACGCCCTCCTGGCCGCGGTCCAGGTCATCCGCTATCCCGCCCAGAAAAATGAGCGCCCGGCCCGCATAGGAGTCCTCGACGCCGCGCAGCAGCGCCGCCGAGACGCGCAGCGACTCGAATGCCGCCTCGCCGTCGCCCGCCCAGTAGCTGAGATAACCGAGTGCGAAGGTCGCGAGGCCGGTCCACGGCGTCTGCTGCTGCGACGCCAGCAACCGTGACAACCAGAAGCGGCCCTCGGAGACGCTGGATGCGGCGTAGTAGCGGTGCAGCCGGAAGGCGAGCTCCTGGGCATCCGACAGGTCGGCGCGGTCTTCGAGCGCCGCGCCGAAAAGCGATCGGATGCTCGGAAGCGCGTCGGTGATCGCCGCCGAGAACGAGGCCGGCGCTGCCCGGGCGTCATCGGGAAGCATGCCGCGCAGGGTGCCGGCGAGCAGCGCGAACGTTGCACGTTCCTCGCCGCTCGCCAGCAGCACGCCTCGCGCGTACTCCCTCACGTCGTCGTGCTGCTCGTAGCGCCAGCGCGGCCCGGACTGGTCGACCCGCAGCAGCCCGCGGGCGCTCAGCTCGCCGAGCAGCCGGGCCACCCGCGTGGAGGGGATCTCGGGAGACACCACCAGGCCACGGATCAGGCCGAGCGACACCGCCCCGTCGAGCACCGAGCTGCGACGAAAGACGGTCGCCTCGTCGGGCGTGAGCGCGCTGTACCCGTAGTCGAGAATCGAGCGCACGTGGTCGTTCGACTCGACGGGTTCGCTCACATCGTCGAGCAGGTCGTCGAGTGAGATCTCGCGCAGCTGCGCGGCCAGCAGCTCGAGCGCGAGCGGGATCCCGTACCCGCGCCGAGCCAGGCGGTCGATGGCCTCCGGACTCACCGACGAACTGGCGTTCTCGACCCCGAGATCGCGGATGCGCTGCGCCAGCAGCAGGGCGCCGTCGCCGGGGTGGCCCTCGGTGCCGGTCTCCAGCGGTTCCACGGCGAGCACCCGCTCCGTCGCCGAGTGCAGGGGCGCGCGACTCGTGCACAGGATGACCAGCTCCGGGCATCCGCCGATCAGGCTCGTCGTGAGGGTCGCGACGCCGTCCGACACCTCGTCGCAGCCGTCGAGCACCAGCAGCGTTCGGCCGCGCGGGGCGATCGCGGCGAGCAGGGCGGCCACCGGGTCGGGTTCGGGGAATGCGCCGAGGCCTCGAGCGACGTCGGCCGCCACCAGCTCGTCGCTCGTACTCGAGCCGAGCTGCACCCACAGCGTCTCGCCCTCGCGGGCGCCCGACGCGTGGGCGAGGGCGAGCCGCGACTTGCCGATGCCGCCGCGTCCGGTGAGGGTGACGAGGCGCGACTGGGCGAACGCCTCCTCGATGGCGGCCAGCTCGCGGGTGCGTCCGACGAACGACGACTCGGTGGCGGGGAGGCGCCCGACCGTGATGGGCGCGGACGACCTCAGCGCGGCGAGGTACACCGCCACCGTCTCGCCGCTCGGGTCGATGCCCAGCTGGTCGGCGAGCGTGGTGCGGCAGAACTCGTAGGCCTGCACCGCGCCGACCCGGTCGCCGTCGCGATCGAGCGCCGCGATCAGGGTTCGGTGCGCGCTCTCGTCCGTCGGATCGTCCGCGACGAGTTCTCGAGCGATCCGCACGGCACGGCGATTGTCGCCCGTGAGCCCTGCGGCGGTGACGAGAGTCTCGCGCGCGGACCGGCGCAGCTCGGCGAGGGCGCGGCGCTCCTCCTCGACCCACTCGAGGTCCTCCGACGGCAGGAAGAGGTCGGGCGAGACCTCGGATGCCACCACCAGCAGCGGCACCGCCGCATCCGGTCGGCCGTTCTCGAGGCGTTCGAGCGCGGACTCCAGGGCCGCCGCTCGCCTCGCGCACATCCACCTCGACGCCGGGAGCGAGCGCATAACCGGCCGGCGCGGTCACCACCAGCTGGTTCTCGGCGACACCGATGGCGAGCACCGCTGTTCGGATGCTGCGGATGATGCCGCGAAGCGCCGGTTTCCAGCTCGACGGGAGCTCGTCTCCCCAGATCATGACCGCCAGGCGCTCACTCGGAACGGGCCCCTCGGCCAGCGCGAGCGCCACGATCGCGAGCCGTGCCCGCCGCCCGCCGAGGGCATGGCCCGACAGCTCGCCGCCGTCCGAGGCGACGGAGACCGCGCCCAGAACGCTCACCCGCACAATCGCGAGTCTAGTTAGGCTTTGCGAACCTCCGGGAAAGGTGCCAACCGTTCACCCGTGCGTCACGACGGCGTGGCCGCGCTCGGCTACCGTGTCAGGCATGGTTTCGTCCATCGAGCACCTGTTGCTCGCCATCGGCCACACGCCGTGGGCGTACCTGGTGATGGCGGGCATCCTCGTGATCGACGGCTTCTTTCCGTTCGTGCCGGGTGAAACGGCGGTCGTGACCCTGTCGACGCTGGTCGCGGCGGGCGGGGGAGCGCAGCTCTGGCTCGTGCTGGCGGTGGCGGTCGCCGCCACGATGGTCGGCGACGCCATCTCCTTCGTCATCGGCCGGCGTATCGGCCTCGCCCGGTGGCGATGGATGCGCGGCCCGCGCATGGCGGCGACCTTCGCGCGCGCGGCCGCCGGTCTCGAGCGGCGACCGGGCCTCTACCTGGTGGGGGCCAAGTTTCTGCCGTTCGTTCGTGTCGCGGTGACGATGACGGCGGGGGCGAGTGGGCTCGCGGTGCGCCGCTACGTGCCGCGGTCGTTCGTGGCATCCACCCTGTACACGCTCTACCACGTGGCGGTCGGGGCGGCCGCGGGGTTCTGGTTCGCGGTCAATCCGCTGCTCGCCGCACTGGTCGCGGTCGCGACGGTCTTCGCGGTCGGGTTCGTCTTCGACCAGGTGTCGCGCCGCCGCCGGGTGACCCCCTAACGCTGAAAACTCAGGACATCCGGCCCCTCCAGCCGCCATATCGGCCCGCACCCCCGGCATCGCCTGAGTTTTCATAGGCTTGAAGTATGAAATTTCGCTACCTCGGCAACTCCGGCCTCAAGATCTCCGAAATCACCTACGGCAACTGGCTGACCCACGGCTCGCAGGTCGAGAACGACACCGCGACGCAGTGCGTCAAGGCCGCGCTCGAGAACGGCATCACCACCTTCGACACCGCCGACGTCTACGCGAACACGGCCGCAGAGACCGTGCTCGGCGAGGCGCTGAAGGGCGAGCGCCGCCAGTCGCTCGAGATCTTCACCAAGGTGTTCGGCCCCACCGGCCCGAAGGGCCACAACGACGTCGGCCTGTCGCGCAAGCACATCCTCGAGTCGATCGACGGGTCGCTGGCGCGCCTGCAGACCGACTACGTCGACCTCTACCAGGCCCACCGCTTCGACTACGAGACCCCGCTCGAGGAGACCTTCCAGGCGTTCGCCGACGTCGTGCGCGCCGGCAAGGCCCTCTATATCGGCGTCAGCGAGTGGACCGCCGACCAGCTGCGCGCCGGTGCCGCGCTCGCGAAGGAGCTGAACATCCAGCTCATCTCCAACCAGCCGCAGTACTCGGCGCTCTGGCCGGGTCATCGAGGGCGAGGTCGTGCCGGCCTCGAAGGAACTGGGCATCTCGCAGATCGTCTGGTCGCCGATCGCGCAGGGCGTGCTCACCGGAAAGTACAAGCCGGGCGCACCCCTGCCGGAGAGCTCGCGCGCGACCGATGAGAAGGGCGGCGCCCGGATGATCTCCCGCTGGATGAACGACGACCTGCTCACTCGCGTTCAGAACCTTGCCCCCATCGCCGCCGAGCTCGACCTGTCGCTGGCGCAGCTCGCGGTCGCCTGGGTGCTGCAGAACGACAATGTCGCCTCCGCGATCATCGGTGCCTCGCGTCCGGAGCAGGTCAAGGAGAACGTCGTCGCATCCGGCGTCGAGATCCCCGCCGACCTGCTGGCCCGTATCGACGACGTGCTGGGCGATGCCGTGCTGAGTGACCCGGAGCTCACGCTGCAGTCGTCCCCGAAGACGCGCGAGGCTTGAGCCTGCACGTACTCCCAGAGGATGATCTTCCTGAGAATGCCAGCAAACCGGCAGCAATCGGGCGTACTTTCAGCACAGAAGCAATCTGCAGGGAAGGTACGTAACTAATGTCCAAGCCATGGCTCAGGTGGACCCCGGCGGCAGTGGCGGTCATCGTCGTCGCCGGTGTCGCAGTCGCAGTTCCGGCGACGGCGAATGCGTCCGTCAACCTGCCGGCCAAAACGCCGGCGCAGGTGCTCGCACTCGTCGCATCCTCGAAGGTGACGGCGCTGTCGGGAACCGTGTCGGAAACCTCCGACCTCGGCCTGCCGACGCTTCCCTCGGGTGCCGGCGCGCCGTCCGGCTCGAGCAGCACGGCGGCGGACCTCGCACTGCTCACCGGGGACAACAGCCTCCGCGTCTACGTCGACGGCTCGAGCAAGCTGCGCGTGCAGGACCTGCAGTCGCTGGCCGAGACCGACGTCATCCGCTCCGGCAGCGACGTCTGGGTCTACGACTCGAAGAAGAACACCGTGCAGCACGCGACCGTGGATGCCACGGGCCGCAACCACGTCGCGCGGCCCGGCACTGCGACCCCGGCCCCCACGCTCGACCCGGCCCAGATGACCCCCGAGGGCCTGGCCACTCGCCTTCTTGCACAGCTGAAGCCGTCGAGCACGGTCACCGTCGGTGACGACGTGAGTGTGGCCGGACGCGCCGCCTACGACCTCGTGCTCACGCCCAAAGCCACGGACACCCTCATCGGGGCGATCTCGATCGCGGTCGACGCCCAGACCGGTCTTCCGCTGCAGGTCGAGGTGGATGCCCGCGGCCAGAAGACCCCGGCCGTCAACATCGGGTTCAGTTCGCTCGACCTCTCGACCCCGGCGGCGTCGTTGTTCGATTTCACTCCGCCGGCTGGCGCCAAGGTGACCGAGCTGACCAAGGGCCACTCGGGCACCTCCGCTCCGCACGCACACGGTACCAAGCCGACCGAAACCGTCACCGGCACGGGCTGGGATTCGGTGGTGACCATCGCAGCGGGTGGGTCGCTCAGCGGCCTGGCCTCCTCGAGCGTGTTCGCTGAGCTCACCACGGCGGTCACCGGTGGCCGCGTGCTGCACACGTCGCTCTTCAACGTCTTGTTCACGACCGACGGACGTATCGTCGCCGGCTCGGTGTCGATCGCGCGCCTGCAAGAAGTAGCAACCGCTTCGTGAGCGCGGCCGATCTCGCGATCGAGACGCGCGGGCTGACCAAGCAATTCGGCAGCCTACGCCGCGGTCAACGAACATCGACCTCGCGTTCCGCACGGTTCGGTGTTCGGGTTTCTGGGGCCGAACGGGTCGGGCAAGACGACGACGATCCGGATGCTGCTGGGGCTCGCGTCGCCGACCAGCGGCGAGGCGCGCGTGCTCGGAGCATCCATGCCGCGCGAGAACGCGCAGCGTGCTGCCTCGCGTCGGGGCGCTCGTCGAGGGTCCCGGCTTCTATCCCTACCTGTCGGGCGCCGACAACCTGCGCCGGCTCGACAGTGCCGATCGCTACGCGCCGTCGCGCACTCGCAAGGCCCGGGTGGCGGATGCGCTCGAGCGGGTCGGGCTGTCGGCCGCGGCCTCCAAGAAGGTCAAGGCGTACTCGCTCGGAATGAAGCAGCGGCTCGGAATCGCGAACGCGCTGCTGACGCCGCGCGAGCTTCTCATCCTCGACGAGCCGACCAACGGGCTCGACCCGCAGGGAACACGCGAGGTGCGCACGCTCGTGCGCTCACTCGCCTCGCAGGGCACCACGATCTTCGTGTCCAGCCACCTGCTCGCCGAGATCGAGCAGATCTGCACCCACGCCGCGGTCATGAGCGCGGGCAAGCTGGTTGCGCAGGGCACGCTCGACGAGCTGCGGCAGGTGGGTCGGCCGCGGGTGCGCGTGTCGACCCCGGATGTCGCGGACGCCGCCACTGTTCTCGAGAAGTTCGGGATGACCGTGCAGCCGACCGCCGCCGACGCGGGCGAGGTCGAGGCGTTGTTCGGCGACAGCGCGGTCGAGCCGGACGCGGTCGTCGCGGCGCTCGTTCGCGCCGAGGTGCGGGTGCGCGGCTTCGCCGTGGAGAGCCCCAGCCTCGAGGATCGCTTCGTTTCACTGACCGGCGAGGGGTTCAACGTTGACCACTGAAACCACGACCACTGAAACCACGGGCACTGACACCACGAGCACTGGCACGGTGCGCGTTCGTGCCTCGAGCGGTATCGCCCTGCTCGGCACCGAGCTCTGCGTGCTGTTTCGTCGCAAGCGGACGTGGGCGATGCTCGCTGCGCTCGCGGCCGTGCCCATCCTGATTGCCATCGCGGTGCGCGTGACCCACGCGGGGTCGGGTGGCGGCGCGGGGCCGTCGTTCCTCGACCGCATCGAGAACAACGGGCTGTTCGTGGTGTTCGTGGCGCTCGGGGTCTGCGTTCCCCTGTTCCTGCCGCTCACCGTCGGCGTCGTGGCGGGTGACACGATCGCGGGCGAGGCATCCCACGGCACGCTGCGCTACCTGCTCATCGCGCCGGCCGGCCGCATCCGGCTGCTCGCGGTGAAGTATGTGGGGGCGGCGGCATTCAGTCTCGCGGCGACCCTGGTGGTGTGCGTCGCGGGTGCGCTCATCGGCTTCGCTGCTGTTTCCGTCGGGTTCGGTGGCGCTGCTCTCCGGCGATTCGGTGAGCATCGGCGACGCGCTCGGCCGCTGCCTGCTCATCGCGCTGTACGTGACGGTGTCGCTGCTGGGGCTGTCGGCGATCGGGCTGTTCCTCTCGACGCTCACCGACGTGCCCGTCGGGGCGATGGCGGCGACCATCATCTTCTCGGTCGCGTCGGAGGTGCTCGACCAGCTGCCGCAGCTCGACTGGCTGCACCCCTGGCTGTTCAGCCACTACTGGCTTGGGTTCGGGGACTTTCTGCGCGACCCGATCTCGTGGACGACGTTCGGCCCAGAACGCCGAGCTGCAGGCCGGCTACATCATCGTGTTCGCCGCCCTCGCCTACGGTCGTTTCGCCGCGAAGGACATCCTGTCCTGACCTGCTACCCCGACAGGATGGGCGGCAGCAGACTGCCCACCCCGTCCTGTTGCACGACCCCCGACGTCACACGGTCCTGTTGTGTCGGTGGTGGGGGCGGCACGGCCGGACCGCCGCCGGCTGGGTCGCGCAATCAGGTTCACGTGATAAACCGAAGAGAATAGATCCACGACGATTCCTCAGGGGCAGCCATGACGCGAACGCACGGCGTTACACGCCGACTGTTCGGCGCCTTCTTCGGCCTGCCGAAGCCCACCAGCCGTCGAATCACCGGAGAACTGGATGTCGGCATCCCGATGCCGGATGGCGCGATCCTGCTCGCGGACCGCTGGGCGCCCGCGGCCGTGACCTCGACCGCGCCCGCGGCGCCGACCATCCTGATCCGCACCTGCTACTCGCGCAAAAATTTCTCGAGCCTCATCGCCAGGGCGTACGCCGAGCGCGGGTACCAGACCGTCGTGGTCAATTCGCGGGGCACGTTCGGGTCGACGGGCGGCCAGTTCTACGCCATGCACCACGAGCACGATGACGGCCTCGCCGTGCTCGACTGGGTGCGTCGCCAGCCCTGGTACACCGGGTCGATGGTGCTCGCCGGCTCCAGCTACCTCGGGTACACGCAGTGGGCCGTGGCAGCCGAGGCTGGGAGCGACGTGATCGCCATGCATCCGCACTTCACGAGCGCGCGCCTCGCCCAGAACTTTCTGAGCACGGGAGCAGTCGAGCTCGACACCGCCGCGCGGTGGGCGCTCGTAACGGCTACGCAGGAGCGTCCGCGCGCCACCGCCCGCGTTGCGCTCGGGATCGACGAGAAGCACCTGCGCGCGGCCATGGACACGCTTCCGATCGGCATCATCGACGAGAAGGCGCTCGGCATGGCGTGGCCGTTCTACAAAGACACGGTGACGCGCACCGAGGATGACCCGCGCTGGGAGCCCTGGGATCGCCGCGCCGACCTGCCGCGTGTCACCACCCCGGCGAGTTTCGTCGCCGGCTGGTACGACCCGTTCCTGATGGACGAGCTGCGGGACTTCCACGCGCTGCAGGCCGCCGGCACGCCCACCCGCCTGACGATCGGGCCATGGACGCACGCGTCGAAGGGTGCCTCCAACGCCTCGGTCACAGACACCCTCGACTGGACGGCCATCCAGTCGGGCGCCGCGCCCGCACGCCGCGGGGCGACGGTGCGCGCCCAGGTGATGGGGTCGGGCGAATGGCTCGATCTCGACGAGTGGCCGCCTCGCGCGGCGACCCCCGAACGCTGGTTGCTCGGCGCGGATGGAAGCCTCGGCCGCACCACTGTCGCGGGCGAGCCGTCCACGTTCGTCTACGATCCGGCCGTGCCGACGCCGTCGGTCGGTGGCCGGCTGCTGCTGGCCGGTGCCGGCCGCAAGAGGAACAACGCGCTCGAGTCGCGCGACGACGTGCTCACCTTCACCTCGGCGCGACTGCCCGACGACCTCCGCGTCGTCGGCGACGTGTCGGCCGAGATCTGGATGTCGTCTGACCGCCCCAGCTGGGACCTGTTCGTGCGCCTGTGCGACGTGGATGCCCGCGGCCGGTCCTTCAACGTCTGCGACGGCCTCATCCGGGTCGCGGTCGCGGAGGTGACCTCGGAGCCGCAGCTGATCCGACTCGATCTCTCGCCGACGGCGCAGGTGTTCCGGCGCGGTCACCGGGTTCGGGTGCAGGTGTCGAGTGGCGCGCATCCACGATTCGCGAGGAACCTGGGCAGCAACGAGCGCCACGACATCGGTACGGTGATGTTCTCGGCCCGGCAGTCGATCTTCCACGACGAGTCCCACCCCTCGGCGATCACGCTGCCCCGCTTCAGCCGGCTCTGAGAGGTATTCGTGTTCGCAGTGCAGTTCGACCGGTTCGGTGCGCCCGACGTGCTCGCGCTCGGAACAGCCGCCGAACCGCACGTGGGGCCCGGGCAAATCCGCATCCGCGTGCACGCTTCGGGCGTCTCACCCGTCGACCTGGGCATCCGGGCGGGTACTTCGCCGTCGTCGCGGCACCTGGCGCTTCCCCACATTCCGGGCGTCGACGCGAGCGGCATCGTCGACGAACTCGGTGAGGGAGTGGCCGACGTGTCGCTGCGCGACGAGGTGTTCGGCATCGTGGAGCTCGCGAAGCTGGGCGGTGCCGCGGCCGAGTTCGCGGTGCTGTCGGCCTGGGCGCGCAAGCCCGCCGCGATGCCGTGGACCGAGGCGGGCGCAGCCGGCACCAGTGTCGAGACAGCGACGCGTGTGCTCGACCTGCTGCAGGTGAGCGACGGCGCCACGGTGCTGGTCGATGGAGCGGCAGGGGGAGTGGGCAGCGTGCTCGTGCAGCTCGCGATTGCGCGCGGCGCACGGGTGATCGGCACCGCCAGCGAGGCCAACCACGAGTTTCTGGCGCAGCTGGGTGCCGCCGCGACGACCTACGGGCCGGGCCTGGCCGCCCGCGTCCGCGAGCTCACCGACGAGCCCGTCACTGCGGCTATCGACCTCGCCGGTCGTGGCTCGCTGTCCGAACTCATTGCGCTGACCGGTTACGCGACCCACGTCGTGACGATCGCGGACTTCGGCGCAGCGGCCCTCGGCGTGCGACTCTCGATGGGCGAGCTCGCCGGCCAGCAGGGCGGCAAGCATGGCCTGCAGCAGTCCGCCCGACTCTTCGAGGCGGGCCGCTTCCGGGTTCCGGTGCAGCAGGCATTCCCCTTCGAGGAGGCGGCCCGAGCGCATGCGCTGGCGGCCGATGGCCCGCGCCGGGGCAAGGTCGTGCTGGTCGCCCCCTAGCGTTCGCGCTCGGTGTTCGGCCGCGTTCAGCGCCGGATCTCGACCAGCAGCACCCAGGCATTCACGACCGAGCCGATGAAGACGGCCAGTGCGCCGACGATCATCCAGTCGAGTCCCAGCGACGACCCCTCGAGAAACAGCACGCCGCTGACGACGAACGGCGCGAGCTGGCCGACGGCGAGGGCGATCTTGCTCCACACCCGGCCGAAGCTCTGGCGCGGGCGGATCTGGTACTGCCGCACCATCACATCCACCTGGATTGCCAGCGGCGCGAGCAGGAGCAGCAGCGTGAGCCAGCCGAGCCCGGCGGAGGTCACGCCGGGCACAAGCCCGGTCACGGTGAGCACGAGCACGTACACCAGCGACCCGATCGCCGACCCGGCGCGCGATGGCAGCGGCGGGTACTTCAGGATCGCGTCGATGTTGACCGCCATGGCTGTGAGAATGAGCCCGGCCAGTGTTGCGGCGGCGGCGGATGCGGCGATCAGAACGTCGTGCCATGGCGCTAGGTTGATCACGCCGACCTCCACTCGATTAGGCAGAACACTACCGCTCGCGAACTCGTGCTTGCGCACATCACACTCGCGATATATCGTGTTTGCTGCAACTCGCGATATATCGCAAAAATCGCCCCACCGGGGCCGCCCAGGGAGTCTCACCGTGATCCATGCTCGAGCACTAGCACGCACCTTCGACACCCGGCGGGGCCGCGAGAAAGTCGCGGTCAACGCGGTCGGCGGCGTCGACATCGACGTGGAGGAGGGCGAAATCGTCGGCTTTCTCGGCCCCAACGGGGCAGGCAAGACGACCACCCTGCGCATGCTGACGACACTGCTCAAGCCCACGGCCGGAACCGCGACGGTGGCGGGATACGACCTGGCCAGGGAGCCGATCAAGGTGCGAAAGAGCATCGGGTACGTCTCGCAGAGCGGGTCGACGTCGGGCCAGGCCCGCGCCGGCGAGGAGATCGTCGACCACGGGCTGCTCTACGGGATCAGCGCGGCGCAGGCCGAGAAGCGCGGCAGGCAACTGTTCGACCAGCTCGAGCTCGATGGCATGTGGGCCCGCCAGCCGAAGACGATGTCCGGGGGCCAGCGCCGTCGCCTCGACATCGCGATGGGGCTGGTGCACGACCCGAAACTCGTCTTCCTCGACGAGCCGAGCACGGGTCTCGACCCGCAGGCGCGCGCCAACCTCTGGACGCACATCGCCGACCTGCGCACCAAGCTCGGTACGACCGTGTTCCTGACCACCCACTACCTCGACGAGGCCGACGCCTTGTGCGACCGAATCCTCGTCATCGACCACGGCGTGATCGTCGCATCCGACACCCCGGAGGCTCTCAAACAGCAGGTCGCGGGTGACCTCGTCGAGCTGGTGCTCGCCGACGAGGCGCAGGTCTCGGCCGCGGCATCCCATCTGGGGCGAGTGGCGGGCGGCGGCGATGCCGCCGATATCGACGGCCTCGTCGTCAGCAAACGCGTACCCCATGCCGGCACCGAGCTGCCCGCGCTACTGCGCGCGCTCGACTCTGCCGGCGTGATCCTGGCGGCGATCGAGGTGCGCAGGCCCACCCTCGACGACGTGTTCCTCACGATGACCGGCCGTTCGCTTCGCGAAGACGCCTGACCCGCCGAATCGACCCAGAGAGCAGACCATGAAATTCTTCTTCGACACGTTCGTGATCTACCGTCGGCAGCTCCGGCTCGCCGTTCGCAATCCCGCGTGGGTGATCATCGGGCTTGCGCAGCCGGTGCTCTACCTCGCGCTGTTCGGCCCGCTGCTGAAGCCGCTCGCCTCCCGCATCGGCGCGACCAACGCCTACACGTTCTTCGTTCCCGGGCTGCTCATCCAGCTCGGACTGTTCGGCGCGTTGTTCGCGGGTTTCGGCCTCGTGTCCGAGTGGCGCGAGGGGGTCGTCGAATCGGAGCGGGTGACCCCGGCCAATCGTGCCGCGCTGCTCGTGGGCCGCGTGCTGCGCGACCTGACGTTGCTGCTGGTGCAGGGCGTCATCCTCATCGCGCTCGGGTTCGCATTCGGAATGACCGGATCGCTGCCCGGCATGGCGCTCGGCCTGCTGCTCATCCTGCTGCTCGGCGGAGCGTGCTCGGCCGCGTCGTACGCTCTCGCCCTGTCGCTGAAGAGCGAGGATGCGCTCGCTCCCATCCTGAACAGCATCGCGCTGCCGGTGCTGCTGCTGTCGGGCATCCTGCTGCCGATCAGCATCGCGACGGGTGCTCCGCAACTGGCTCGTGACTGTCAGCGATTTCATGCCGATCAAGTACCTGGTCAACGCACTGCGCGAGCTGTTCGTGGGGCACGTTGTGAGCATCACCACCATGTGGGGTGCGCTCTGGGTGCTGCTGTTGTTCGGGCTCGGCATCTACTACGGCACGCGCACATTCCGAAAAGACAACGCGTAGCCGGCGTGATCGCCCGCTAGGCGGGAACGATGCGCAGTGTCGCGTCGAGAGCGGCCGGCTCGACCATCGCGTCGCGGTAGTCGAAGCGCGCGTATTTCGTGAGGTACTCGGAATCGATCAGCGGGTTCACGGAATCCTTTCGGTCGACGAATTCGAACACCACGGGGATGTCCTCGCCGTCGACCTGGATCGCCTGGCGCTGCTGCGCCACGACGCCGCGATACCAGCCGCTCGTCACGCCCTTGTACGAGCGCACGTAGAGCTGGCCGTCGACGACCACGGGCCAGACGGGAAGCCGCAGGTCGGCGCGTTCCGCCCGCGAGATCACCAGCACCAGTTCTTCTGCTTCGCCCAGCCCGGTCAGCCGGGCGGCCGTCCATTCCGTCACTGTCGCTCTCCTATCCCGACGTCGAGAGCGCCGCGCTCATCGCAGCGCTCATGATGGGCACCAGCACCACCACCGATGCGACGATGGAGGCGACGACCACCACGATGTAGATCCAGAGCGGGGCCATACCGGCCCCGATGCGACGGCGCACGATCACGGTTCGGCCGATGATGTAGATGGTCGAGCTGAGGAACGTCCAGGCCCAGTGGAACGGCCGCGGCACCCCGCGCGCGCGCAGAGCCCGGTAGTCGAGCACAGCGAGAACGACGAGCACGGCGTACAGCAGAAGGCTGATGCCGTCGATCGCGACGATGCCCGACGCGGGCGAGAGCTCGAGCTGCGTCATCGCGGTCGGGTTGCTGAGTCCGACCGAGAAGACCTTCTCGTAGAAGGTGGCGATGAGGGGCAGTTCGACGAGCTGCAGCAGCGGAAGCAGCACGAAGATCCAGATCCAGACGGTGCCCGGGCGCGTGCCGTCGGGCGCCTTCTCGGGGTCGGCGTAGCCGGGCCCGAACCCGCTGCCGGACTGCAGCGAGTGGAACTGCTCGGTCCACTGGGTGCCGTCCCACCAGCGCAGCTGGCTGGATCCGGGCGAGACGGGGTACCAGCCGGCCGCCGGGGATCCCGTGGTCGGCCCGGTCACAACACGTTCCCGGATGCGGAGAGTCCGTTGCCGAACACGCTGAGGAACTGCACGATCGCGACGATCGTCACCACACTGATCGCCGCGAACGCCACGACCTGAAGGCCGATGAACACCCACAGCGGCGCCATCCCCCGACCGGTGCGCCGTTTGACCACTACCGAGCGCCCGATCATGTAGACGGCGGGCCAGCCGACGGCCAGCACGAAGAA
This sequence comes from uncultured Actinomycetota bacterium, assembly GCA_963738535.1. GTDB lineage: Bacteria > Actinomycetota > Actinomycetes > Actinomycetales > Microbacteriaceae > Galbitalea. Next base: position 114,773 of record CAVTXB010000001.1, on the reverse strand, counting down.
CGACCAGGCCCAGTGGAACGGTCGGGGCACGTCGCGCTGGCGCAGTTCACGCCAGTCGAGGGCCGCGAACACGATGCAGACCGCGTAAATGAACCACCCGCAGAGCAGCAGCACGAGATACGACGGGCTGAATTCCGCATTCACGAGGGTGCTGGCGTCGCTCGCTGGCGCTGAGCAGCTGGCTCACGAAGATGGATGCCGGGATCAGGTCGAGCAGCTGAAGCACCGGTACGCCGATGGCGAGAAGCCAGAACCATGCGGTTGCGGGGTTCGTGCCCTCCGGTGCGCGAAGCGGCGGGGCGACGACGGGCACTGCGGGCGCTGCGCCGGCGCCCGCGGGAGCGAAGGCGGCGGCGGGGTCGTGCACGTGCTCGGTCCACTGCGTGCCATCCCACCAGCGCAGCTGGGCCGAGCCCGGCGCGACGGGATACCAGCCGGCGGGTGCCGCCGAGCACGGGGGCGACAACTTCGGTGCGGGCCCGGGGGGCTCTGGTCGGTCACTGCGGTGGTCTCCTCTGTCGGCGATAGCGGCAAGCCTATTCGCCGCCACCGCCGACGGGAAACGTGAGGCTAAGGCGAGTCGTTCGTCGCCGCGGAGCTGTCTGCGGCCGCGACATCCCCATCGGCGTTGGTGGTGGCGGAGTCCGCAGAGTCGAGGTCTCCCTGCACGCTCTGCAGCGATGAGTCGGTGGCGGCGGCCTGGCTGCCCGTGCTCGATGAGCTCGGAGCCGCGGGCGCGACCGTCGAGGCCACGCCCGCCGCGGGAGCCTGCTGGCTCGCCAGCACGCCGCGCGAGCATCCGGCGAGTGACCCGCCGACCAGCACGACTGCCGCGATGGCTATCGCGACTCGTGCGCCCCCGCGCCCGGTCACTTGATGGCCGCCAGTACCGTCTTGCCGTCGGCCGAGGCCTTCTTGAGGTCGGCGATGGCGGTCTGAACCGACGTGCGCAGCGGCCCCATCACGGCGTGATTCGCGTTGTAGTCGCCCGGCGTCACGGCGAGCGCGGCGGAGGCGACGCCGGTGATCGCGGTGCTCGCCGACGAGATCTGGGTCGACATGTCGGCGAGGTCGGCCAGCAGCGCCGGGGTGGATTTCGAGGCGTCAGGGCCGGCCAGGGCTGCGGCGAGCTTGGTCTGCGCGTCGGTGAGCTTCGGGATGGTCGTCGAGGTGAGGCGGTCGGCGGCCGCGGCGAAGCGCGACTGGGGGATGGCGACCGCGTAGACGCGGTACCCGGTGAAGATGGTCTGGAAGTCGGCGGCGGCCGTGGCGACGGTGGTGTCTGCTGCGATCTTCGCCTCGACCGTGTTCATGCCGGTGACGTCGCCGTTCAGCGTGCCGAGGATGGTGGAGCGGTCGGAGGAGCTGATGTCTTTGGCGGCCGTGATCTTGGCGATGGCCGCGTTCAGTGCCGTGATGCGTGCGCTGGTCGCCGTCTTGGCTTTGGCCTGGATGGCGGCCAGCGTCTTGCCGGTGCTGGGCGCCGGCGTGGAGGTTCCGTCGGCGAACGCCGGGGCGCAGCTGCCTGCGACCAGGGCGACGACCGCGGCCGTGCCGATCAGTGAGGTGGTGACAATGCGGTTCATGGTGTGCTCCCGGTGTGGTGTTCGTCGTCAGGACGGTGGTCCGACAGCGACAACTGTGCACGAGAGACATTCGGCCGAAATCAGCCGATTGTTCGGATCAGGTAAAGGCCGCGATCGACCATGTCACGGTGGATGCGGGCCCCGGAACGATCGTGACGTCGCCGCGCGCGAGGCTGCCGCCTCCGGCACCCACGAACTCGAGTTCGACGGGGTCGATTCGTGGCGGCATCCACCAGAGCGACGCCTGCCCGTACGGGCTCGGGTTGTATTCGTCACCCCACTGGATGATGGCCGCGATCACGATGGTGAGCGCGCGCCCCGCCTCGGTGAGGTGGTAGCTGGAGCGCTCGCGTGCCCCCGGCTCGCGGTAGGCGCGTTTTTCGAGGATGCCGCCGGCCACGAGTGTTGCCAGCCGGGCGGTGAGGATGTCGGTCGGGATGCCCAGCTGGTCACGGAACTCCGAGAAGCGGGTCTGCCCGCGCAGGGCGTTGCGCACGATGAGCAGCGACCACTTCTCGCCGACGATGTCGAGGGTTCGTACCACCTGGCAGCGCGGCTCTTCGATGGGTGAGGCGGAGGGCATGCAAGGATTCTATCGACATAAGTTGGAAAATCCAACTCAGACCTGTTACGGTGACGCAATGCCGCAGAATCGTTCAGCCCTGTCTCGTCGCGCGACCTTCTGGTCGGCCGCATCCGTGCTCGCGCTCTGCCTGTGGGCGAGTGCAGCGGCCAGCGTTCTCTACCCGAGCTATGAAGCGAAGTGGAACCTTCCGTCGGTCGTCGTCACCTCGGTCTTCGGCACCTACCCGGTCGCCCTTCTGCTCGTGCTGCTGGTCTTCGGGGGAGTATCCGACTACGTCGGTCGCCGTCGCGCGATGCTGTTCGGCATCGCTCTCATCGCGCTCTCGGCGGTGCTCTTCGCGCTCGCGCCGAACGTCGGGTGGCTCTTCGCAGCGCGAGTGCTGCAGGGATTCGGCACCGGCTTCGCGATCGGAGCCGCCAGCGCGCGACTTGTAGAGAACAACATCTCCGCCAACCCGCGCTTCGCCAGCTCGATGACCACCGCGTCGACGGCGACCGGGCTCACGCTCGCCCTGCTGCTGTCGGGCATCCTCGCGCAGCTCGCGCCGCTGCCGCTCGTCCTGAGTTTCGTGCTGCTGTTCGTGCTGGCCGTCGTGGCGTTCGTCTTCGTCGCGCTGACTCCGGATGACCGTCCCGCGTCGACCGGGCAGGCGCTGGCGCCCCCAGGCGCTCCACCTCGCGCGCGGCACGATCCGACCGTTCATCGTGGCGACACTGTCGGTCTCCGTCGCCTACTCGGTCGGCGCACTGTTTCTCTCGCTCGGGTCATCCATGGCCCGCCAGCTCACGCACACGTCGAACCTGGTCGTGATCGGGGCGACGCTCGCGCTGTCGTCCTTCGCGATCGGCGTCACCGCGCTGCTGATCCAGAAGGTGCACGCGCACCTGGCCGTCATCGTGGGCAGCGTGGTGTCGATCGGCGGTCTCGCCGTGATGGCGGCGACCGCGTCATCCGGATCGCTCGGGCTGCTGCTGCTCTGGGGCGCGGTGGGCGGTGTCGGGTATTCGCTCGCCTTCACGGGTGGTCTCTCACTGCTCGCTCGCACCACCCCGAACGAGCACCGCGGCGCGACCCTGTCGCTGCTCTACCTGTTCTCCTACCTGCTGCAGGCGGCCACCGCGATCGGAGCCGGCGCGCTGGCGACAGCGCTCGGGCTGGGCCGGCGATCGGCGTCATCGCGCCGATCGTGGGGCTGCTCTGCCTTGCAGCCATCGTGCTCGCGGCGGTCGACTTCGCGGGTCGCCGCCGCGTCGCGCCGGTGGCTGTCTAGGCCGGCGGGTTCACCCGCGCGGCGCGGTCCGTCACGACGCGCTGAACAGCAGCGAGGCCGCGATCACCAGCCCGACGGCCACGAACTGCAGCTTCGTCATCCGCTCCTTGAGCAGCGACGCCGCCAGGATGACGGTCACGACCGGGTAGAGCGAGACGAGCACCGAGACGACTGCGAGGTTGCCGAGGTGCAGAGCGAGCACGATGAAGGTGTCGGCGAAGGCGACCAGAACACCGGAGACGCCGGCGGCGATCCATGCCCGCCGCGCGGAGATGGTGCGCACGCCCTCGGCGCCGGGCTGCAGGAACGAGAGCCCGGGCCGCTGGTTGCCGACCACGCGCAGCACGAGCCAGACGACGGCGAGGATGACCGTGCCGGTGACGATCTCCCACAGCGCGGGCACGACCCCCGAATTTTTGGGCGCGAAGTCGAGCGCGATGAGCGAGGCGCCGAGCAGTAGTCCGGACGCCACCGACAAGAGCCCCGCGCGCAGGGTGATGTGGTTCTGTCCGCCCTTCGGTGCGGGGGCGAGCAGCAGCAGCGCGACGATTCCGATGCCGATCGCGATCCAGCCGACGACGCTGAGCCCCTGGCCGGTGACGGCCGCGATGGCGACCGGCACGACCGACTGGATGAGCGCGATCAGCGGCGAGAGCAGGCTCATCGGGCCGATCGCGAGCACACCGTAGAAGGCGAGCAGCCCGAACACGGCGAGCGTTCCGCACAGTACTCCGCTCCAGAACGCGCCGCTCGACCAGGCTCCGCCGACCACGACGACACACAGCACGATGACGACGGCGGCCACCGCGTAGTTGGCCAGCGTCGCCGTCACCAGGTGGATGCGCCGGGCCGCGAAAGCGCCGAAGAAGTCGGATGCGCCGTACACCGCGGCCGAACCCAGAGCGAGAACGACGACGACCAGCACGTCATCATCTAAGCGGTAAGCACCGACTTACTCGGCAGGCGTCGCCGCGCGCCGCCTGCGCCGCCGGCGAAGCAGCACAACGACCACGACCCAGGCCACCGCGGCGAGAACCAGCCACGGCAGTGCATACAACAGGGCGAGGAACAACCAGGTGAAGAACAGCCCGAAGCCCGACAGGCCGGCCAGGATCGCGCTGCCGGCCGATGGCGGCCCGGGCTTCGCAACCGCGGCCGTGGGCGCGATGAGCCGCAGGGTGATGGTCGCCATCGAGACCTGGTCGTCGAGGTAGCGCTGTTGCGCGGTGAGGCTCTCGAGGTCGCCCTGCCGGGTGGCGATGTCGTTCTCGAGCGTGATCACGTCCGCCGTCGCGGTTGCCTTCGCCTCGAGGGCGAGCAGCCGCGTGATCGAGGTCTGCAGCGCGGTGATGCGCGCGCCGAGGTCTTCGCTCTTCGTGGTCACATCATTGGTCGAGACGGTGATCGAAAGCTCGTGCCCGATGGTCTTCAGCTTCGCGAGGGTCGGCGTGAGTTTCGACGACGGAATGCGCAGGGTGAGTGTCGCCTGCTCGAGCGAGGTTTTCGTCGCAGCGGACTGGTTGCGGTCATCCACCCGACCGCCCGCCGCGTCGGTGATCGACGCCGCCCGGTCGGCCGCGGCGATCGGATGCTGCGCGCGAATCACGACCGTGCCGGTCGTGACGACCTGCCGCGTGATCACGTCGCTCGACGACTGGGCCGACCCCGATCCGCCAGCCGCCACCTGCGAGCCCGCCACCGGGGCGCCCGGCGCCGGGGCCGGCTTCACCGACAGGTTCGACGCACTCGACCCGGCCGACGAGCATCCCGCCAACGCCAGGCCGACCGCCAGCACAAGTGCGGGCAGGGCGAGCCGGCGAGCAGTGGGCATGCCCCAACATTGCCAGAATTCGCTCGTGCGCCGAATCACGATTCGGCCGTCATTTCGTCACGAGTAGTGTCGATCACATGCACCAGCGCACCCTCGGTCGAACCGGTCGTTCCGTCTCCGTCATCTCCCTCGGCACCTGGCAACTGGGCGGTGACTGGGGATCCGTGACCGAGGCGGATGCGCGCGGCGTGCTCGACGCATCCGTCGCGAACGGCGTGACCATGTTCGACACCGCAGATGTCTACGGTGACGGCCGGAGCGAGCAGCTCATCGGCGGCTACCTCGCCGACAACCCGGGGCTCGACATCTTCGTGGCGACCAAGATGGGCCGCCGGGTCGACCAGGTGCCCGAGAACTACACGCTGGCCAACTTCAGGGCCTGGATCGACCGGTCGCGCGCCAACCTGCGCACCGACACGCTCGACCTGGTGCAGCTGCACTGCCCGCCCTCCGCGGTCTTCGCCAGTGACGAGGTGTTCGACGGGCTCGACACGCTCGTCGCCGAGGGAGCGATCGCGAGCTACGGCGTGAGCGTCGAGACGGCCGACGCAGGCGCTCGCATCGCATCGCCCGGCCGAGCGTTGCCACCGTGCAGATCATCCTGAACGCGTTCCGCCTGAAGCCGCTCGACGCCGTACTGCCCGCCGCCGTCGACGCGGGGGTCGGCATCATCGCGCGGGTTCCGCTCGCGAGCGGGCTGCTCACCGGCAAGTACACGGCGCAGACCACGTTCGCCGCCGACGACCACCGCAACTACAACCGCCACGGCGAGGCCTTCGACGTCGGCGAGACCTTCTCCGGCGTCGACTTCGAGCAGGGCGTGCAGGCCGCGCACGAGTTCGCCGCGCTCGCGAGTGCCGCCGGGCTCGAGCCCGCCACCGCAGCGCTGGCCTGGGTGGCACAGCTTCCGGGCGTGAGCACCGTCATCCCCGGTGCCCGCAACGCCCGGCAGGCGATCTCGAACGCGTCCGCCGGATCCGTGCCCGCGCTGCCGGCAGACTTCACTGCGGGCGTCAGCGCCATCTACGACCGCTACTTCAGGGCGGCGCTGGCCGACCGGTGGTAGCCGGCGCCACGGCGCAGAAGCTGCCGCGCGCCTTCCAGAACCTCTTCGTCTCGAACCTCGCGACGAACCTCGGCGACGGTGTCATCCGCACGGCCGCACCCCTGCTGGCCATCCGGCTCACGACCGACCCGCTGCTCATCTCGCTGCTGGCCGCGCTGTCGCTGCTGCCGTGGCTGTTCTTCGCGATCCCGTCGGGCATCCTCGTCGACCGCATCGATCGCCGGGTCGCGCTGCGCATCGCGAACGGCGTGCGGGTGGTGCTCGCGAGCGGCCTGGTCGTGCTCTACGCGACCCACACCCTCAGCGTCTGGTGGCTCTTCCTGGTGGTCTTCATCGACGGAACCTGCGAGACGCTCTACGACGGATCCATCCGAGCGATGCTGCCGAGTCTCGTGGCCAGGCCGTTGCTGCCGTCGGCCAACTCCCGCATCGAGGCCGGCGAGCTGGTGCTGCAGCAGTTCGTGGCCGCACCGCTCACCTCGCTGCTGTTCGCGGTCGCGGTGCTCATCCCGCTGGGTGCCAACATCGGCTTCTACGCGATCGCCGTGGTGCTGGCGCTGCTGTTGCCGCGCGCAGGCGTCGGGGCACCAGTTCACGGGCGTCGGCGACGACCCGCGGCCGCGGTGGTACCTGCAGTTCGTCGACGGGTATCGCTTCATCATGGCCAACCGGATGCTGCGCACGCTCTGGTTCTTCGCGACCTTCATCGGCATCAGCTTCTCGGCGGCGACCGCGAGTTTCGTCTTGTTCCTGGTCGAAGCAGACCGGCCTGCCGCCCTCGCTCTACGGCGTGTTCCTGCTGACCGGCGCCGCGGGTGGAGTGCTCGGAAGCGTGTTCGCGGCGCGACTCAACCGGCGCCTCGGGCTGGGCTGGACGATGGCCTGGGCCAATCTCGTGAGCGTGTTGTCGCCTGCTGGTCGTCGGTCTGTTCCCGGTGCTGTGGGTGGCGGCGGCGGCGTTCTTCGTCAGCTCCGCCGCCGTGCTCGTCTGGAACGTGCTCATGCTGACGCTGCGCCAGAGCCTCATCCCGGGCGCGCTGCTCGGCCGCGTTCACGGCACCTGGCGCACGCTGCTCTGGGGCACCATGCCGCTCGGCTCGGTGATCGGCGGCCTGCTCGCCCGGATGAACCTCGCACTGCCCTTCCTGGTCGGCGGGGGAGCGCGGCGTGCTCGCGGCCCTCGTCTTCTTCCGGTTTCTCACGACGACTGCCGAATGCCGAGGATATCGACAACGGCGACCGCCCGGCAGCCGAGGTCGGGCCGCCGGGCCTGCCGATCGAGGACTGACCCGGGGAATGCCGCGCGGCTTGTGCGGTTGAATGAACTGTGACCAAGCTGATGATCGTCGTCGGAAGTGTTCGCCCCGGCCGAGTGGGCCTGCCCATCGCGGAGTGGGTGAGGGCGGAAGCCGAGAAGACCGGCAGGTTCGAGATCGACTTCGTCGATCTCGCCGAACTCGCGCTGCCGTTCATGGATGAGCCGAACCATCCGATCCTGCGCACTACACGAAGCAGCACACCCTCGACTGGAGTGCGCGGGTGGATGCCGCCGAGGCCTTCATCTTCGTGACGCCCGAATACAACTACAGCTTCTCGCCGGCGCTCAAGAACGCGCTCGACTACCTGAACAAGGAGTGGTGGCGCAAGCCGCTCGGCTTCGTCAGCTACGGCGGTGTCTCGGGCGGAACCCGCGGTGTCGCGGGCATCATGGCGATCACGTCCGCGCTCGGACTCGTGCGGGTCGGCGCGAACGTCGAGCTGAACTTCGGCGGCAAGCAGGTCGTCGACGGTGTCTTCCAGCCGCAGGAGAAGGAGACGGCCATCCTCGAGAAGCGAACTCGACGAGCTCGACACCCTCTCCGGCTTCCTGACTCCGGCGCGCGCGGCCCTCACCTAGCCCGGCTTTGGCGTACGACGAGGGCTTCCATCGCGTCGAAGAAGGTCTGCCAGCCGGCCGTGACGCGCTCGTACTCCTCGGCCGAGAGGTTGCCGCCGGTCTGGCTGAAGACCATCTCGGTGCCGCCGTCGACCGCGGTGAACGTTACGGTGACGATCTCGCGGGCGTCCCCGGGCGATCAGCGAGAGTCATGCACGAGCTTTGCGCGGCCGGTCGACCTCGACGAACTCGCCGAACCAGTTGATGTCGGGCATCGCCGTTGCCGATGACCATCGTGGCCTTCCAGGTGCCGCCGGCGCGAACATCCATCGCGACGGATTCGAGCGGGCACCTCGACGCCGCTGCCGCCGAACCAGGCGGCGAAGGATGCCGGGGTCACCCACGCGTCGAAGACCGCCTCGCGGGGTGCGGCGAACGTGCGGGTGATGGTGGATCCGGCTGATTCAGTCATTGGTCGTGCCTTTCTGTCTGTTGCGGTGTGATGGTGGTCGAGGTGCTCGTCGAGCGCATCGAAGCTGTGGTCCCAGAACCGGCGATAGCCGTCGATCCAGTCGGCCGCGGGCGCGAGCGGCTCGGCGTTCGAGCCGCGCGGGACGCCACTGCGCGTCGCGCCCGCGGGAGATCAGGCCCGCCTTCTCGAGCACCTGGAGGTGCTTGGAGACGGCGGGAAGGCTCATCGCGAACGGCGCCGCGATGTCGTTGACCGTCGCCTCGCCGCGCGAGAGCATGCCCAGGATGGCGCGCCGGGTCGGGTCAGCGAGGGCCGCGAAGGTTCTGCTGAGTTGGTCGGTTGCCATGGACCCATAATAAACCGATTGGCTAATTAAGCAATAGGTTAAATACAGCGATGCTCGTCGCCCCCGCCGCGGGGGCGTGCCGCGAGTAAAGTGGCGATGCGGCTGTGCACCTAGGCGGAACCCACGCAGCGAATCACGGGACCCAGACCATGTCCGATATCGATGTCGACGCCGACGACGCCGCCGATGCCCAAACCGATGCCGACTCCGTCAGCCGCGGCGTCGAGCTGTTCCTGGACGCGCATGCTCGACGATCCGCTGCTCGGCTGGACCTTCGAGGGCGTCGACCGGAGCGGCTGCAGCGTCACGCGCTCGCGTTCGTCGTCGCGGCGCTCGGCGGTCCCGACCTCTACATCGGTCGCGACCTGCGCGACCGCGCACGCAGCGCTTCAAGCTGCGCAACCGGCACTTCGACGTCGCCGTGATCACCTGATCGAGTCCCTGCGCGAGGCGGGCATCTCCGACGGGGTGCTCGCCGAGCTCGCCATTCGGCTCGAGCCCCTGCGCACGCAGATCGTCACGCCGCTAGCGCGCGCTCAGCTGGGCTGAACCTGCACCGGCTCGGTGTCGGGGATGGGGCTCGAGTCCCGGCCGCGCAGGTCGGGATGCCAGCGGTGGAACAGCAGCGCGACGATCGCGCCGAGCACGGCCAGGACGGCCGCGACGAAGAATCCGCCGATCGGGCCGTGGCTGTCGATGAAGAAGCCCGCGACGGCCGAGCCCGCGGCCGCACCGATGAGCTGGCCCGTGCCGACCCAGCCGTAGGCTTCGGCGGTCTCGCTGAACCGCACGCTCGATGCGACGATGGCCGACATCACGCCGAGTGCGGGCGCGATGCCCAGGCCGGCGACCAGCAGCGCCACGGTGAGGCTCCAGAAGGTGCCGAACCACGGCGCCTCGACGGCGAGGGTGGCGAGCGCGATGCCGACCGCGACCACGACCATGCGACGGGACAGCGCCCAGCGGTCGAGCTGCTGGCTGCCCAGCGCGAGTCCGCCGACGAGCGACCCGATCGACCAGATCGCCAGCACGATCCCGGCCTGCGGACCGCCGTGCCCGAACACGGAGACGACGGATGCCTCGGTCGCGGCACACGCGCCGATCAGCAGCAGCCCGACCAGGGTCGCGAGGATGACCGGCTTCTTGCGCAGCACTGCGCCGAGCGACCGGCGGCTGCGCGGGATGCGCACCTTGCCGACCTCGGGCGAGAGCAGGAACCACAGGCCGCCGCCGAGCAGGAAGACGCCCGGGATGACGACGCCGATGCACAGTCGAGACCTGGATCGACACGAACGTGATGATGACCGGGCCGGCGACCCAGATGATCTCCTGCGCCGACGCGTCGAGCGCGAACAGCCGGGTCAGCCCGCTCGAGGTCACCATCTTGGGATAGATGGTGCGAACGGCGGGCTGCACCGGCGGAGTGCTCAGGCCGCCGAGAAAGCCGACGACCATGTAGATCGGCAGCGGTCATGGGGAAGAACGCGATCGAGAAGACCGTCGCCGCGCACACGAGCGTGGTCAGGATCAGCACCGGTCGCATCCCCCATCGGCCCATCCAGCGGCTGGTCAGCGGTCCGGCGATGGCCTGGCCGACGCTGGTCGCCGCGAGCACGAGACCGGCCTCGCCGTAGGAGTGCGTGACGTACTGCACCCGCAGCAGGTAGGCGAGCGACAGCATCCCGTTGGGCAGCCGCGCGGTGAGCTGCGCGGCGATGATCCGCGCGACGCCGGGAGTTCTGAAGGAGGCTGCCGTATGTACTCACTAAGAGCCACCAAGTCCTAGACGCCGGCGCGCTTCAGTCGCCGCGGTGTCGGTCGGTGCGCAATAGCGTTGTCCACAGGGTCGAAGCGCCGAGATTGTGCAAAACTCGCGCGAAGTTATGCACAACTGTGGACGACACGCCCACTATATGTAGTGGTTGACCTCGTGCGGGGCCCCCGATATATAGTGATCAAGCCGCCTGGCTGGGGGCGATGGTAAGGGCAATAAATTCGGGGCATTTCGGCACCGTGTTGATATACAGGGGGAGCTGGTGCGAGCGGTGTCGACTGTGGTCACAGAACCAGTGGCATTCGTCGCATTTATAGAGGAGTTTTTCGTGGCAATTACCGTCGTCAAGCGCAATGGCGAGCGTGAGCCGTACGACGCCAACAAGATCAATCTCGCCATCGAGCACGCCAGCGCCGGCCTCGACGAGAACATCACCTGGGTCACCCAGATCGCGTCCGAGCTCGAGCTCACGCTCTTCGACGGCATCACCACCCAGCAGCTCGACGAGGCGGTCATCCAGGTCGCACTGCAGAACGTCAAAGATGACCCTGCATTCGACATCGTCGCGGCCCGCCTGCTGCTCAAGACCATCTACAAGCGCGTGCTCGGCGACTACGAGACCGACGGCCGAACTGAAGAAGCTGCACAAGGAGCACTTCGCCGCCAACATCAAGCGCGGTGTCGATGAGGGCCTGCTCGACCCGCGCCTCGTCGAGCTCTTCGACCTCGAGGTGCTGGCGCGACGCGCTCGAGCCGCCGCACGACGAGCTGCTCAAGTACATCGGACTCGTCACGCTCAACAACCGCTACGGCATCAAGGGCCGCAACGGCGACGCGCTCGAGGTTCCGCAGTACTTCTGGATGCGCATCTCGATGGGCCTCTCGCTCAACGAGGCCGACCCGACGGCCCACGCGCTCGCGTTCTACGACAAGATGTCGAAGCTCGAATACATCGCGGCCGGCTCGACGCTCGTCAACGCCGGCACGGTCTACCCGCAGCTCGCCAACTGCTTCGTCATGGAGATGCAGGACGACATGGAGCACATCGCGAAGACCACTCGCGATGTCATGTGGCTCACCAAGGGCACCGGCGGCATCGGCCTCTCGGTGACCAAGCTGCGCGCGCAGGGCTCGCCCATCCGTTCGAACAACACGACCTCGACCGGCCCGATCCCGTTCATGCACACGATCGACTCGATCCTTCGCGCGGTCAGCCGCGGCGGCAAGAAGTTCGGCGCGCTCTGCTTCTACATGGAGAACTGGCACCTCGACTTCCCCGAGTTCCTCGACCTGCGCCAGAACTCCGGCGACCCGTACCGCCGCACCCGCACCGCCAACACGGCCGTGTGGATCAGCGACGAGTTCATGAAGCGCGTGCAGAACGACGACGACTGGTACCTGTTCGACCCGCTCGAGGTCTCCGACCTCAACGAGCTGTACGGCGCAGGCGTTCTCGACGCGCTACAACGAGTACGTCGCGAAGGCCGAGGCCGGCCAGATGCGCCTGTTCAAGAAGATCGGCGCTCGCGAGCAGTTCAAGTCGATCCTGATCTCGCTGCAGACCACCAGCCACCCGTGGCTGACCTGGAAGGACACGATCAACAACCGCGCGCTCAACAACAACACCGGCACGATCCACCTCTCGAACCTCTGCACCGAGATCACGCTGCCGCAGGATGTCGACAACGTCTCGGTCTGCAACCTGGTGTCGATCAACCTGTCGCAGCACCTGCTGGACGCTCGGAGGCCAGCAGTGGCCTCGCGCTCGACTTCGACAAGATCGAGGCGAGCGCGCGCCTCGCGGTTCGCCAGCTCGACAACCTCATCGACATCACCCGCTCCTCGGTCAAGGAGGCGGACTTCTCCAACCACCAGAACCGCGCCGTCGGCCTGGGCGTCATGGGCTTCACCGACATCATCGAGCAAGTTCGGCATCAGCTACGAGAGCGAAGCGGCCTACGACCTGATCGACGAGATCATGGAGCACGTCTCCTACGCGGCCATCGACGAGAGCGCCAACCTCGCCGCCGAGCGCGGCGCGTACCCGAACTTCGAGGGCTCCGGCTGGTCGAAGGGCATGGTTCCGATCGACACGATCGCGGTGACCGAGAAAGACCGCGGCAGCGAGATCAAGGTCAACCGCACGACGCGCCTCGACTGGGATGCCCTGCGCGCCAAGGTCAAGGGCGGCATGCGCAACGCGACGCTCATGGCGATCGCGCCCACCGCATCCATCGGTCTCGTCGCCGGCACGACCCCGGGCTTCGACCCGCAGTTCGCGCAGATCTTCAGCCGCGCAACCTCCAACGGCAAGTTCCTCGAGGTCAACCGCAACCTGGTCAACGACCTGCAGAAGCGCGGGCTCTGGGAGTCGACGAAGGAGACCATCCTGCGCAGCCAGGGCGACATCCAGGGCATCGACGCGATTCCGGACGACATCAAGGCCACGTACAAGACGAGCTTCCAGCTCTCGCCGTACGCGTTCCTCGAGGTCGCCGCGCGCGCGCAGAAGTGGATCGACCAGGCCATCAGCCGCAACATGTACCTCGAGACGCGCGACCTCGGCGAAATGATGGACATCTACTTCGCCGCCTGGGAGCGGGGCGTCAAGACGACCTACTACCTGCACATGAAGCCGCGCCACACCGCCGAGCAGTCGACCGTCAAGGTCAACAAGTCGGAGGAGCTCGACGGCGGCGCAGAGCGTGCCGACGGAGTCCGCGGCATCCACCCACGGCGCCCGCCGCACCCGCACGCCGCGGGTTCGGCGGCCTCGCACCCGAAGTCGGAGAGCTGATCGATGAACACCGCCGATGCTGTGCTGATCAAAACCAACGACACCGAGTACCAGGTTCCGGTCGACCCGATGGACGACCTGCAATGCGACAGCTGCCAGTGAGTGCCGCTGTGGCGGGTCTCGATACGGGGTTCGATACGGGTCTCGATACGCGCGCCAGAGCGCGCTACTCGACCACCATTAGTGCGGGCGTACTCGACCACCATTAGTGCGGAGTACTCGACCACCATTACTACGAAAGAAGTGTGAGCATGGGAATACTGGGCACGGGCCTGCAGGAGGGACTCCTCCTCAAGCCGATCAAATACAAGTGGGCCATGGATCTCTACGACCAGGCCGTCGCAAACACCTGGTTCCCCAACGAGATCCAGCTGGGCGAAGACATCGCCGACTTCAAGAAGATGACGGATGAAGAGCGCCACGCGGTGACGTTCCTGATGAGCTACTTCAACCCCAACGAGCTGCTCGTCAACAAGGCGCTCGCGTTCGGCGTCTACCCCTACGTGTCGGCGGCCGAGTGCAGCCTGTACCTCGCGAAGCAGATGTGGGAAGAGGCCAACCACTGCATGAGCTTCGAGTACGTGCTCGAGACCTTCCCGATCGATCGCGACGCGGCCTACAACTCGCACGTCGACATCCCGTCGATGGCCCGCAAGGAAGAGTTCGAGATCAAGTACATCCGTCGCATGACGGAGCAGACGCTCGACATCACCACGACCGAGGGCAAGAAAGACTTCGTGCGCAACCTCGTCGCGTACAACGTCATCCTCGAGGGCGTCTGGTTCTATTCGGGCTTCATGGTCGCGCTGTCGTTCCGCCAGCGCAACCTGCTGCGCAACTTCGGTTCGCTCATGGACTGGGTTGTGCGCGACGAGTCGCTGCACCTCAAGTTCGGCATCAACCTGATCCTCACCGTGCTCGAAGAGAACCCCGACCTGCAGACCGAGGAGTTCGCGGCCGAGATCAAGCAGATGATCCTGGATGCCGTGGAGATGGAGGAGCAGTACAACCGCGACCTGCTTCCGGGCGGCATCCTGGGCCTCAACGCCAGCTACATCAACCAGTACGTCAAGTACCTGGCCGACCGCCGGCTCGAGGAGCTCGGCTTCGAGGCCGAGTACAACGTGTCCAACCCGGCGAAGTGGATGGCGGCGGCCAACGACACCCTGCAGCTCGTCAACTTCTTCGAGTCGACCAACACGTCGTACGAGTCGAACGCGTCGGCGACGACCGCGGCCAGGTAGCTTGACCGTCGAGATTCGCCGGATCGAGTACGGCACGCCCGACGCGGACGACCTTCTCGCGCAGATGGATGCGGAGATGGGCGCGCTGTACGCGGACGTCCCCGAGCTCGAGGATCCCGAGGTGGGTCGACTCGTGGGTGCCGCGCTCGTCGTGCATCCCGAGCAGATGATCGCGACGGTCGGGGCGTTCGACGGCGACGAGCTGGTCGGGCACGCGGCGGTGCGCCCATACGAGGATGCGCTCGAGGTCAAGCGGGTCTACGTGCGCGCGGATCATCGCGGCCAGGGCATCTCCAAACGGCTCATGCTCGAGCTCGAGCAGATCGCGCGGGAGCGCGGGGTGTCCCGCCTCGTGCTGCAGACCGGTGACCGCCAGGCCGAGGCGATCGCGCTCTACCTGAAGATCGGGTACACGCCCATCGACCGGTTCGGTCTCTACGCGCCCATCCCGTTCTTCCTCTGCTACGGCAAAACGCTGACGCCGTAGCCCGGCCGCGCGCCGGTTTGTTACCGATGCGCCCTCGATGACGGTCACGACGGTAACAAACCGGCGCGACGGGGGAGCACGAGCGCACAAGGTTAAGACTTGTGACTCGGGCGGATGCGCGAACGGTGCGCTCTCCCTAGTCTCGAACCGTGGCCGAGATTCTTGACATCATCCCGTTGAGAACCTTCGTCGCGATTTCGGACTGCGGCGGATTCGGTCGCGCCGCCTCCGCGCTGCACATCAGCCAGCCGACGGTGAGCCAGCACGTGCGCCTGCTCGAGAAGCGCCTCGACCAGGCACTGGTGGTCAAGTCGGGTCGAGTAGCGCGCCTCACGCCCGCCGGCGAACGCCTGCTGGTCGAGGCCCGGCGCATCCTCGACGTGCACGACGAGGCACTCGCGCGCCTCGACGTGTCGGCGACGGCGCCCATCGTCATCGGTTCAACCGAGACGGCCGCCGACCAGATCCTGCCCGAGCTGCTGGGCACACTGCGCGACGCGTACCCCGAGCGCCCCATCCAGTTTCAGATCGACCGATCCACGCAGATGACGGAAGCGGTCACGAAAGGCACGATCGACCTGGCCATCATCCTGGGGATCGGTCCGGATGTGCCCGGAACCGAGGTGGGCACTCTTCCGCTGAACTGGTACACCTCGCCCAGCTGGGCTCCTCCCGTGGATGACCAGCCGTGGCACCTCGTCGGGTACGTCGAACCCTGCGGAATGCGCCAGAAGGGCATGGAGCTCCTGGGCTCGCAGGGTCGCCGAGTGCAGGTCACCGCCGAGTCGACGAGCCTCGAGGGCGTCATCGCGGCCGCGCGAGCGGGCCTCGGCATCGCGGTGCTGCCGACAACGGGACGCATCCCCGACGGCCTCGTCATCCGGCACGGACTGCCGCCGCTGGGCGATATCAGCGTTCGTCTCTTCACCCGCCGCGGGCTCGACTCCGACGTCGAGGCCGCCGCCCTGTTCGCGCTGGAGACGTTCTTCTCGGGCCGTCGCGTGCTGCACGCCGTGTCGGCCTGAATCGATAGGCAACGACTATGACTACCCATCTGCATTCACAGTTGGACGCGCCGGCCGCGGCGATCTACCGTGGAAGCATGAACGCAACCGTGACGAACCAGGGCGCCGAGCAGCGCCGGTGTTCGTGTCGAATGCCGTCCTGTCGGGCGTTCTGACCGAAGTCTTTCGGCGTCGGCGCTCGCGCTGACTTCTCTGCGGCACTCCACCGCGTCCCGCATTCCCTCGCCTGTCGCCGTCCATGCGCGACCCATGCTCGTTCGCCGCGTAGCGCGAGCCGGGCAACTCCTCTCGAAAGGGTGACCATGTCATCTCCTCTCATTTCCGTCGACGAGCTCGCCGCGATCGTCGCGCAGCCGACGACCCGCGTGCTCGATGTGCGCTGGCGACTCGACCGGCCGGATGGCCGCCCCGACTACCTCGCGGGGCACATCCCGGGGGCGGTCTACGTCGATCTCGACACCGAGCTCGCCGAGCATGGTGAGCCGACCGAGGGGCGTCATCCGCTCCCGTCGGTGGACAACCTGCAGGCTGCGGCGAGGCGGTGGGGCATCGACGACGGCGACACCGTCGTGGTCTACGACGACCTGAAAAACCTGTCGTCGGCCCGCGCCTGGTGGCTGCTGCGTTACGCGGGACTTGTCGACGTGCGGGTGCTCGACGGGTCGCTTCGCGCCTGGACCGGCTCGGGCCGGCAGCTCGAGAGCGGGGATGTCACGCCGAAGCCCGGAACTGTGACGCTGCACTACGGCCACCTGCCCGTGCTCGACATCGACGAGGCGGCGGCTCTGCCCGGCACGGGCATCCTGCTCGACGCCCGCGCCGGTGAGCGGTACCGCGGGGATGTCGAACCGGTCGACCCGCGTGCCGGGCATATCCCGGGTGCGGTCAGCGCGCCCACCACAGACAACGTCGCAGAGGACGGCACGTTCCTTGATCCCGAGGCGTTGCGCACACGGTTCGCCGCGCTCGGTGTGACCGCCGACACGGCTGTCGGCGTCTACTGCGGCAGTGGCGTCACCGCCGCCCACGACGCCCTGGCCCTCACGCTCGCCGGATTTACGCCCCGGCTGTACCCGGGCTCATGGTCGCAGTGGTCGAACACGCCCGGTCGCCCGGTCGCGGTCGGCCCCACCCCTTAACCCCTCACCAGAACACCCGTCTCGCCACATCCCACTCATCGCTACCTCCCACCACTCCCTCCCACCGAAGGACCAGCATCATGACCGTCGAATTCATCAGTGCCATCAACGTCAACGGCTCCAACGAGATCAACCGCCTGCGTGATGCGAACATCGATCTCGCCCACCTCAAGCGCTACTCGCGCATCCTCGAGGATGGCGGCTTCGACTACACGCTCGTGCCGTACGCCTCGTCGTTCCACGACCCGTTCACGATCGCCTCCGCGGTGACGCAGTTCACCGAGCGGCTGAAGCCCATCGTGGCCCTCCGCCCCAACACCATCTATCCGACGGTGGCGGCGAAGGCCCTAGCCACACTCGACCAGCTGAGCGGCGGTCGCGCGGTCGTGCACTTCATCGCCGGCGGCAACGACCAGGAGCAGGCGCGCGAGGGCGACCGCCTCAGCAAGAGCGAACGCTACGAACGCCAGGCCGAATACGTGCGCATCCTGCGCAAGGTCTGGACCTCGACCGAGTCGTTCGACCACGCGGGCACCTACTACTCGTTCGAGGACTTCGTCTCGCACGTGCGGCCGGTGAACGGCACGATCCCCATCTCGATCGGCGGCTCGTCCGAAGACGCCTATCGCACGGGTGGCGAACTGGCCGACATCTTCGGGCTCTGGGGCGAGCCGCTCAAAGACACCCAGGACCAGATCGACAAGGTTGCCGGGTACGCGGCCGCGGCAGGCCGCACCGACACCCCGCGCACCTGGGTCACGTTCCGCCCGATCATCGCGCCCACCGAGGAACTCGCGTGGGAGAAGGCACACCGCACTCTCGAGATCCTGAAAGACACGGGCGGCAAGGCCGGCCTCTGGCGCCAGGTGCCCAAGAAGGATGGCCCGACCAACGTCGGCTCGCAGCGACTGCTCGACATCGCGGCGCGCGGCGACCTGCACGACCGGGCCCTGTGGACGCCGACCGCGTCGGCGACCGGCGCGGGAGGCGCCTCCACCGCTCTGGTCGGAACGCCGGAGACGGTCGCGGCCGCCATCCTCGACTACGTCGACCTGGGGGCAGACCTGATCTCGATCCGCGGCTACGACAACCTGAACGACGCCGTCGACTATGGCCGCTACATCATCCCGCTGGTGCGCGAGGAGCTCGCCCACCGCGAGGCGACGGGCCGCCGGGGCGAGATCGTCGACCAGCCGCCGCTGGCCCAGCGCGAGACGGTGCCCGCATGACTCTCACCGCACCGGCGCGCGCGGCAGAGGTGATCGACCTTTCGGATGTGGCGCTCGACCGGGTGAGCGCGGCGCTCGCCGAGACCGCCGAAGAGTACGACCGCTCGGGCGAGTTCCCGTGGAAAGGCATCCGGGTCGTGCACGAGGCCGGCCTGCTGCGCCTCGGAATCGGAGAGCAGTACGGTGGCGCCGGGCTCAGCTCGACCGACAGCGTGCGCGTCTTCACTGCGCTGGGCAAAGGCGACCCGTCGGTCGCCCTGGTGACTGCGATGACGGTCTTCCAGCACGCGCTGCAGGCTGCGCGGCCCTGGTGGCCGGATGCGGTCTACCGCCAGGTGCTCGCCGACTCGATCGACCGTCCCGTGCTGTTCAACGCGATTCGCGCCGAACCCGAGTGGGGCGCGCCCGCGCGCGGCGGCCTGCCCGCGACCACCATCACCCGCACAGAGACGGGGTGGCTGCTGAACGGCCGCAAGGGGTATGCCACGGGTTCCGAGGGCCTCGACTACCACCTGGTCTGGGCTGCGACGGATGAGGCAGACCCGCTGATCGCGCACGCCATCGTTCCGGCCGGTCTCCCCGGCATCGAGATCGTCAAGACGTGGGACCACCACGGCCTGCGCGCCAGCAGCACGCACGACGTCGTCTACACGAACGTGGAGATCCCGCTCGAGAACTTCGTCGGAACGCGGGTCTCCGAGCAGTCGCCGGACGCGGGCTTCGGGGCCATCGGCATCGGCGCGGTCGCGATCTACCTCGGCGTCGCGCATGCGGCGCAGGACTTCTTCGTGAAGTTCGCGAATGACCGCATTCCGACCTCGCTCGGCCGCCCGATAGCGACGACGGAGCGCATCCAGACGGTGGCCGGCGAGATCGAGGCCCAGCTGACGCTCGCCCGCGAGGTCGCGTTCGGCCTCGCACGCCGCTACGACGCGGGCGAACCGGTCTCGCCCGAGCTCGGCGTGCTGGCCAAACCGCTCATCGCGCGGTCGGCGATCGCCGCTGTGCAGGCCGCCATCGCGGCAATCGGCAACCCGGGCCTCTCCCGCATCCAACCCACTCGAGCGGCACTGGCGCGATGTGCAGTGTTCGCGCGTGCACCCGCCGCAGGAAGACGCCGCGCTGCTGATCGCCGGCAAGCGCACCCTCGCGCGCACCCACTGACCACCGCCCAACCCCACCCCTTATTCACAGCACCCTTCACCTTTCAGGAGACAACCATGCCCAAAATCCATCACTACCGAACCGTGGTCGCCACGGTGGCGATCCTCACCGCCAGCACCATTGCGCTGTCGGGATGCGCCTCATCGCCGGGCGCAGCGCCCAAGGCTGCGGCGAAAGACAGCGCCCGCATCACCTCCGGCGGAACCCTGAACCTCGCGTTCAACCAGGACCCCTACGCCAACCTCGACCCCAACCAGAACTTCTGGATCGAGTCGCGATCGATCGACCGCAACCTCGTCGACTCCCTGACCGACCAGGATCCCAAGACCGGCAAGATCGTGCCCTGGCTCGCGACATCCTGGACCGAGTCGGCGGATGCCAAGGTCTACACCTTCACACTGCGCAAGGGCGTGACCTTCAGCGACGGCGAGAAGTTCGACGCGACCGCGGTGAAGACGGCGTTCGACGGCATCGAGAAGCTCGGCCCGCTCGCATCGCTCGGGGCGACCTACCTGTCGGGCTACTCCGAAACGAAGGTGCTCGGCGCCAACAAGATCGAGGTCGACTTCGCGACACCGAACGCCGCGTTCCTGCAGGCCACGGCGACCACGACGCTGGGCATCGAGTCGCCGAAGTCGTACGCCAACACCCCCGCGCAGCGCGCCGCCGGGCAGTTCTGGGGCAGCGGGCCGTTCGTGCTCGACAAGTACGTTCCCCAGCAGTCGGTCGTGCTCTCGAAGCGCAAGACCTACGCGTGGGGGTCGTCGATCAACACCAACACGGGGGCCGCGCACATCGACAAGCTCAACGTGACCTACATCCCCGAGGAGAGCGTGCTCGTCGGCAGCCTCACGTCGGGCCAGATCGACGTCGCGTGGCCGCGCAACCCGCTCACCGACGCCGACCAGCAGACCATCAAGGCCGCCGGCGACTCCATCCAGAGCGCGGTTCTTCCGGGCCTCACCTACAACATCGAGGCCAACGTCACGGGCATCCTCGCCGACCCGGTCATCCGTTCGGCGGTGCAGCATTCGATCGATCGCGGCACCTGGGCCAGCACGGTGTTCTATCAGGGCTTCGCTCCGGCACGCAGCGTCATCGACTCATCCACCCCGCAGTGGGCGGACGAGTCCGCGCTGCTGAAGTTCGACCCCGCCGCCGCCAAGTCCGCGCTCGACGCGGACGGGTGGAAGGTCGGCGCCGACGGCTACCGCTACAAGAACGGCACCGAGCTCACGCTCGTGTCGCTCGAGTCCGCGCCGTGGAACGGCTGGGACCTGGTGCAGAGCGAGCTCAAAGCGGTCGGCATCAACGTGCAGCAGAAGCTCGTGACCGTCGCGCAGTTCAGCCCGCTGTCGAATACGGGCCAGTGGGACATCACGGGCACGTACTTCACCCGCGGCGACGCCGACATCCTGCGCACCTACTACGACCCCGCGGTCGTCAAGAAGGGCGCCGGGGCGGGTGCCTACACGCTGGATGCGACGGATGGCGCAAAGCTGTCCGCCCTGTTCGCCCAGGAGATCAGCGAGCCCAACCCGGCCAAGCGCACGGCCGACTTCGCCCAGATCCAGGCCGACCTGATCAAGGATGGCGCACTGTTCCCGCTGCAGAACCGGGTGCAGGTGGTCGGGGTCTCCAGCCGCGTGCACGGGCTGAAGTTCACCAACGAGTCGTTCCTTCGCCTGAACGACCTCTGGCTGTCGAACTAACTGCCGCGAGACGGCGAAACACGTAACCAGAAACCAGGAGGGGATCACGAGCATGCTTCGTTACATCGGTGGGCGCGTCGGCCAGGCGCTGCTCGTGCTGTGGGCGGCGTTCACCGTCAGCTTCGTGATCCTCTACCTGCTTCCGAGCGACCCGGCGGCGATCCTGCTGGGGCAGGCCGCCGGGCCGGGCGCGGTGATTTCGCCGGCTGCTCTCGCCAGGGTGCGGCACGAGTACGGGCTCGACCAGCCCGTGCTCGTGCAGTACCTGCACCAGCTGGGCAATGCGCTGCAGCTGAACTTCGGAACGTCGATCTCGCAGGGGCAGCCGGTGTCGCGACTGCTGGCCGAGGATGTGCCACCGACGCTCGCGCTCGCCGCATTCGCCCTGCTGCTCACCGTGGTGTTCGGCGTGCTGCTCGCGTTTCTCGCCACCTACCTGAAGACACCGTGGCTTCGTCGCCTGCTCGAGCGGCTGCCCGCCGCGGGCGTCTCACTGCCCACCTTCTTCGTGGGGCTGCTGCTGATCCAGCTGTTCTCGTTCACGCTTCACTGGTTTCCCGCGGCCGGATCGAACGGCTTCGCGACGCTCGTGCTGCCCGCCATCACGATGGCGCTCCCGACGTCGGGCGTGCTGGCGCAGGTGCTCATCCGAAGCCTGAACGACACGCTCGGCGAGGCCTACATCTCCACGGCGCGGGCCAAGGGCCTGGGACGCTTCGCCATCCACGCGAACCACGCCTTCCGCAACGCAGCGCTGCCGGCCCTCACCATCCTGGGGCTGCTGTTCGGCGCCACCATCACCCAGGCCGTCGTGGCCGAGACCGTCTTCTCGAGGGTCGGTGTCGGCCGGCTCGCCCAGCAGGCGGTGACCGCGCAGGACATCCCCGTCGTGCAGGGCATCGTCGTCATCGCGGCGGCGCTGTTCGTGACCATCAACCTCATCGTCGACCTCATCTACCCGCTGCTCGATCCGCGCGTGGTCTCGGCACCGCGCGTGGCCTGACCGACCTCCACCACAACCAGGGACACCGCAATGACACTCGACACCGATCTCGACTACCGGTCGATCGCGTTCGACCCGGCGCTGACGTCGGCGACGTCGCTCGACTCGCTGGGCCGGGATGCGCCGAACCCCGACGTGCGCACGCTCGACCGCGATCGAACCGACAGCCGTCGTGCACGGATCGGCAGCCAGCTGCTGCGCCGCCCCGGGTTCCTCGTCGCCGGCCTCTACGTGCTGCTCGCCGTGGTCTCCGCCTTCGCGCCGTGGGCCTTCACCCGCACCGACCCCAACGCCACGGTGCCGGCCGACAAGCTGCTTGCGCCGAGCCTCGCCCACCTGTTCGGCACCGACGAGCTCGGCCGCGACCTCTTCGCGCGAATGGTCAACGGCAGTGCGCTCTCGGTCGAGGCGACCCTGATCGCGATCGGGATCGCCGTGCTCGCCGGGCTGGTGATCGGGGTGGTGTCGGGCTTCGCCGGCCGCATCGTGGATGCCGTGCTCATGCGCTTCGTGGATGTACTGCTGGCGATCCCGGCCCTGCTCCTTTCGCTTGCGATCGTCACCGCGCTCGGCTTCGGCACGACGAACGTCGCTATTGCCGTCGGTGTCGGCCTGACACCCGGGTTCGCGCGGATCACCCGCGCCGAGGTGCTGCGCATCAAGACGCTGCCCTACGTCGAGGCGGCACGCGGGGGCGGCGCGAGCTGGTTCCGTGTTGTGCGCCGCCACATCCTGCCGAACTCCTGGGGCCCGGTCGTCGTGCTGGCGGTGCTGGACTTCGGCACCGCCATCCTCGCCGTCTCGAGCCTCAGCTTTCTCGGGTTCGGCGCCCCGCCGCCGCAGTCGGAGTGGGGGTCCCTCATCGCGGGCGGCCGTGACTACCTCATCACGTCGCCCTGGCTGACCCTGCTGCCCGGCCTCGCGGTGGCACTCATCGTGTTCTCGCTCAACCACATCGCCAAGACTCTCGAGGAGCTGCAGCGATGACCGCCGAACTGCTTTCCATCGCCGACCTGTCGATCGCCTACGGCCCCGCGGGGCGGCAGCGCACCGTCGTCGAGGGCTTCACGCTGGCAATCGGGCAGGGGGAGACCGTTGCAATCGTGGGGGAGTCGGGGTCCGGCAAGTCGACGACCGCGAACGCAATCCTCGGCCTGCTGCCCGCGGGGGGACGCATCACCTCCGGATCCATCGCCGTCGGAGGCGTCGACATCACCCGGGCGGGCGAGCGAGTGCTGCGCAGCATCCGGGGACGCCGCATCGGGCTCGTTCCCCAGGACCCCATGGTCGGGCTCAACCCCACCCTGCGCATCGGGCCCCAGGTGGCCGAGGCGGTGCGTCGTCGTGGCGTGCCCCGCAGGTCGGTGTCCGCCGAGGTGATCGCCGCCCTCGAGAGCGCGGGTCTCGACCAACCCGAGCTGCGGGCACGGCAGTACCCGCACGAGCTGTCGGGTGGCCTTCGCCAGCGCGCGCTGATCGCCATCGCGCTCGCCGGCAAGCCGGCTCTGCTCATCGCCGACGAGCCCACCAGCGCACTGGATGCGACGGTGCAGGGCCGAATCCTCGATCACCTCGATCGCCTGGTCGCCGAGACGGGCGTATCGCTGCTGATCATCACGCATGACCTCGGTGTCGCAGCCGACCGCGCCGACCGCGTTCTCGTCATGTCGGAGGGTCGCATCGTCGAGCAGGGTCACCCGCACGCGCTGCTCGCGGATCCGCAGCACGACTACACCAAGCGCCTCCTCAACGCGGCCCCCGGTCTCGCGCACCTGAGGTCGGGTCGCTCGTCGGCTCGCACCGTCGACCGCGTTGCGACGGTCGACGACGCTCGCGCGACACCCCTGCTCGAGCTCCATTCGGTGGGCAAGCAGTTCGCACTGCCACGAACCGCCGCAGGAAAGCGGGTGTTCACCGCGGTCGATGATGTGTCGTTGACGGTGCATCGCGGCCAGACACTCGCGCTCGTCGGCGAATCCGGGTCGGGCAAGACGACGGTACTGCGCATCGCCGCGCGACTCGATACGGCGAGCAGTGGCCGTGTCGCCTACGACGGGCAGGACATCACCTCGCTCGGCTGGCGTGCGCTCCGGCCGCTGCGCCGGCGTTTCCAGGTCGTGCACCAGAACCCGTTCGCGTCGCTCGACCCCCGGTTCACGGCGCGCGATCTCATCGCCGAGCCCCTCGATTCATTCGGCATCGGCTCGTCGGCCGACCGCACCCGGCGGGTTCGGGCGCTGCTCGATCGCGTGGGGCTCCCGCAGTCGTTTCTGGAGCGGCGCCCGGCCGAGCTCTCGGGCGGCCAGCGGCAGCGGGTCGCGATCGCTCGCGCCCTCGCGCTCGAACCCGAGCTGGTGCTGCTCGACGAACCGGTGTCTGCCCTGGATGTCTCCGTGCAGGCGCAGATCCTCGACCTCCTCGTCGACCTGCAGCGCGACCTCGGGCTGTCGTACCTCGTGATCTCGCACGACCTCGCCGTGGTGGCCGAAATCTCCCACCGGGTCGCCGTGATGGCCGCCGGGCGAATCGTCGAAACGGGCCACACCGCGTCCGTCTTCTCGGATCCGCAGCATCCGATCACCAGGGAGCTCATCGCCGCCATCCCGGGTCAGAAGGAGGCCGGGTCGCTGGCTCTCGAGCTGGTCGACGAGACGGTGGCGGCGTCGTGACCCGCTACGTGGTCGTTGGAGCGGGCGCCCTCGGCGCCCTTCTCGCCGCACAGCTGGGGCTCGCCGGCATCCCGGTTGTGCTGGTCGCCCGCGGTGAGAACCTGCGCGCATTGCGCGAGCGCGGCGTCACCGTGCATCGTCCACACGCGACCGACGTCGTGCCGGTGCCAGTGGTCGGCTCGCCGCACGAGCTCGAACTGACCGACGACGACATCCTCGTGCTCGCCACCAAGACGCAAGACGCGGAAGCCGCGCTGCAGGAGTGGTCGTGGCAGCCCGTCGCGGGCGGCGGCGTCGCCGCCGACCTGCCCATCGTCACGCTCCACAACGGCCTCGCGGCAGAGCACGCGGCACTGCGGCGCTTCGCGGCCGTGTACGGCGCCTCGATGTGGATCGGCACGAGCTACCTCGTGCCCGGCGAGGTCGTCTCGCCGGCGTGGCCCGTCATCGGCATCGCCTGGATCGGAGCCCTCGGCACCGCGACCCGCGAGGGTGCCGAGGCGATCGCGGCCGACTGGCAGCGCGCCGGGTACCTGGCGAGAGGCGTCGACGATATCGCCGGAGTGAAGGCGCACAAGCTGCTCGGCAACCTGAGCAACGCCCTCGACCTGTTCGACGGAGGCGCCGACCAACTGGCCGATGCGCGCGAGCGGATCGTCGCGGAGGCGGTCGACGTGTACGCCGCCGCCGGCATCGTGCCCGTCGACCCGGGCGCCGCCGCCGGAATCGGCTACGGCGCGCTCGACATCCGGCCGGTGCCCGGCCAGCTCGGCGGTAAACGGTCGACCTGGCAGAGCTTCGCCCGGGGTGCGTCATCAGAGATCGACTATCTCAATGGCGAGATCGTCTTGCTCGGCCGCCTGCACGGGGTGCCGACCCCCGTCAACGAGCGGGTGCAGAGAGTTCTCGGGGCGCTCGCAACCACGGGCGGTGGTGCGGTGTCCCGAGACGTCAATTCCCTCCTCGACCATCTCGAATCCGCGGCGACCTGAGCCGCACACCACCTGAAAAACACTCCACCTGAACAACACTCCACCCGAACCGAAGGGCACCACAGTGACAATCCAGCTCGAAACCTCCACCGCTCCGCTCGACCGGGAGTGGGACGAGCCCACCGGCGTCGGTGCGCGCGGCACGGTCATCCTCCTCGTCGGACGCGGCGAAAGCGGCGACGTCTACAACCGCTTCGGAACGCGGATCGCCGCAGACGCCTATCGCGTGCGCACCGTGGCCGTCGCCGCGACGGATGCCGCGGCCGCCCGCCAGCGCGTCATCGCGCTGCTCGCGGACGACTCCCTGCCCTCGCCGAAGGTTCTGGTCGGGTCGGACTCGGGCGCCGCTCTTGCGCTCGAGCTCGCCACGGAGGGTGTCGCCGCGCAGGCCGTGATCGTTGCCGGGCTGCCCACGCGCCAACCGGACGAGGGCGGCGCCCGCGAGTGGGCCGACGAGCTCGAGGCTCGAACCGCCTGCCCCAACCACCAGGGCGTGCTCGGGCGCACGGCGCGTGCCGGCGAGCTGTGGCAGCCGCTGCCCGCCGGCCTCCTCGCCGTCGTTGCCAGTGGGGTGACGGTGCCCGCGCTCGCGATCCACGGTGGTGCCGACACCATCAGCCCGCTGTCCGAGGCGCGCGAGCTGTACCAGGCGATCCCGCGGCACGAGATCGCGGTCGTCGTGGATGGTCGTCACGACATCCTGAACGACGTCACCCACCGGTCGGTCGCCGCCACCATCGTGCTCTTCCTCGAGCGGCTGCGGCTCAGTTCGACGCTCGCACCGATCGTCGAGACGTTGTGACAGCCGAGACCAGGGAAGACCTGCGAGAGCTGCTGCGGCACGGCGGCACCATCGGCGTCGAGACGGCGGATGTTCGGGCCGACCGTTCGGGCTGGGCGCCCGGCGGCGACCCGCGGGCGGTCATCCGCGTCGCGCACGTCGATGAGGTGGCCGCGGTGGTGTCGTGGGCTGCGGCGCACGCCGTGCCGATCGTGACCCGCGGTGCCGGCAGCGGGCTCGCGGGGGGTGCGAGCGCGGGTGAGGGGGCGGTGGTGCTCGACCTGTCCGCGCTCGACCGCATTCTGCTCATCGACCCCGAGAACCAGCTCGCCGTCGTCGAACCTGGAGTGATCACGGCCGACCTCGACCGCGCCGCAGCACGGTACGGGCTGCGCTACGCCCCAGACCCGGGCAGCGTGGAGATCTCGACGATCGGCGGCAACATCGCCACCAACGCGGGCGGCCTGCGAGGCGCGAAGTACGGCGTCACGCGCGATTCGGTTCTCGGCCTCGATGTTGTTCTCGCGGACGGGTCGCGCCTGGCCACGGGCGGACGAACGATCAAGTCGGTGACGGGGTACGACCTCACCAGCCTGCTCGTCGGGTCGGAGGGCACTCTCGCGGTGGTCGTCGGGGCAACCCTGCGGCTGCATCCCATCCCTGCACGAACCGCGACGCTCTCCGCCTTCTTCGACACGGTTGCCGCCGCCGCCGACGCTGTTTCGCGCATCACGCGGGCGGGCATCCAGCCGGCCGTACTCGAACTGGTCGACGGAAACACCCTCGAAGCGATCGACGCGGCGGAGGGCACCTCGTTCCGGTCGCGCGGCGCGGCCTACCTGCTCCTTCAGACCGACGGCTTCGGCGCCGACGAGGAACTCGCGATCGCGCTGGCGGCGATCGAGGGCATCGCTCTCAGCACGCAACGGGCGGGCGACGCGGCCGAGGCCGAGGCCCTGACACGTGCCAGGCGTCGTGCTCTTCCATCAATCGAGGCACTCGGTGAGGTGCTCATCGAAGACATCAGCGTTCCGCGCTCCCAGCTCGCGGTCGCCATCGAACGCATTGGAACGATCGCTGACCGCAACGCGGTGCGCATCTTCGTGTTCGGGCACGCCGCCGACGGCAACCTGCATCCGATCATCCTGGTCGGCGACCGGCGCGCCGCAGCGGATGCGGCCGCAGAAGACATCTTCGCTCTCGCGCTGGAACTCGGCGGAAGCCTGAGCGCGGAGCACGGGATCGGTGCCCTGAAACGCGGCTGGGTGCGCGCGGAACTCGGGGAGCGATCACACGACCTGCAGCGCCAGCTCAAGGCGCTGCTCGATCCGACCGGGATTCTGAATCCCGGCAAAGCCATCTGACACAGCTCGAAGGAATACCACCATGCCTACCGATCTCGACACCACCAATCTCCGAATCGTCGCCGTATCGGGGAGCCTCCACTTCCCCTCCAAAACCACCTCGCTGGTCACCGAGCTCGCGGCGCAGCTCGGGGCACGCCTCGATGCGACGCCGCACATTGTGCGCATCGACCAGGTCGGGCCGCTGCTCGCCGGCGCTCTCCGGCGATCCGAACTGCCGCCGGAAGTCGAACGGGAGTTGCGAGCGATCGAGACTGCGGATGTGCTCGTCGTCGCGAGCCCGGTCTACCGGGCATCCTTCACCGGGCTGTTCAAGCACCTGTTCGACTTTGTCGACCAGTTCGCGCTCGTCGACACTCCCGTGCTGCTGGCAGCAACCGGTGGCAGCGAACGGCATGCGCTGATCCTCGAGCACCAGTTTCGCCCCCTGTTCGGTTTCTTCCAGGCGCTCACGCTGCCCGTTGGCGTCTACGCGCATGACAGCGACTTCGAGGGTTCGCTGATCTCGAGCCCTCGACTTGCGGAGCGCATCGCGAAGGCGGTGGCGAAGTCGATGCCGATCATCGCGTCGTCTCTCAACGAGCGCAGCGAAATCCAGCGAGCGATCGACGGCGAGCTGGAGCGGGCTATCGAGGTGGATGTTCGTAAGCCGGTGCGACTCGACACCTGAGCCAGGCCCGCCCGCGGCCGGGAATTTCAAGGGCGCGCGGACGTGCCGGGGTGTGAGGACGTGCCGGGGCGCGCGGACGTGCCGGGGGCGCGCGGAAGCTCCGGGACGCGGGCGTGCCCGGGGTGTGGTCGCGTGTTGTGGGTGTTATCGGGGTGGGTTCAGTCGGGTGTTGCTGGCGGGCCGCCAGGCGAGGTCGTTGATGGTGTCGGTGCGGGTGCGGGTGTGGGGTAGCCCGTTGATCATCCGGATGTCGAATTCGCCAGCATGCAGGGAGGCGTGGTGGGTGGGGCAGAGGAGGACCATGTTGTCGATGTCGGTGGGTCCGCCGCGGGAGGCGAAGATGATGTGGTGGCCGTGGCAGTGGGCGGCGCGGGTGCGGCATCCGGGGCCGGCGCACCGGTCCCCGTCGCGGGCGATGAGGGCACGGCGTTGGGTGGGGGTGGTGTAGCGGACGGTGGTGCCGTGGTAGAGCGGTTGCCCCATGGTGCCGACGATGATGGGGTCGAACCCGGTCTCGCAGGCGAGGTGTTGGATGACGGTGGCGGGGATGATTTCGTCGATGCCTTCGATGATCCCGAACCCGGTCCCCGACAGCAGGTCTGTCAACGGGATGATGGCGGTGACGGTGCCGGTGGTGCGCCGGTCGGGGGTCCCGTGCCGGGTCGCGGCAAGCCCCGCAGTGAACACGGCTTCGAGGATGTCGTACCGTTTGCGTTCCCGCGACCGCGGGTCGATGACGCGTTCGACCTGTGTCCCGTCACGGTCGATGAGTTCCACCTTCGCGGTGGCGCGGTCCTCGTCGGAGAGGAACCGGGGCCCCGCGGTCGGGTTCATCGAGTCCAGGAGGGCCGCATCCAACACGGCGGCGAGGGGTGGGGCGGCGTCGATGATGTAGCGGGTGATGCCGTGATGTTCCCGGAACACCCGCACCCCGGCGCGGGTGAGGATGTGCTCGTAGCGGGGTTCGATGCCATCGGGGTCGAGGGCATCCCGCCATGCCCGCCCGAGGTCGGCGACATCGTCCGGGATCCCGGTGGCCGCGAACCCAACCAGGTTGGTTTCTGCGGCGATCATGTTGTCGGGGGTTGCGGCGGACCCGGCCACCGCCTGGCCCAGGTGGGTGAGGATCGTTGCCGCGGCCTCCACCCCAACCGACCCGTCCCGCATCGCCGCCGCGAGGATCGGGTGCTCCGCCGGGAGCACCTCACCCAGCAGGGAGCGGCGGCCCCGCACGGCGGTGCCGAGGCGGATGCGACGCGACGCGTGCGCTTTCGGCACCCGGGTGGTGTGTTCGATGAAGTCCACCGCTTTGCGGTGCCCGTGCAGGGCCGACAGCCCCTGGGCGCCGAGTTCGTAACGGGACCGATCCGCAACCTCCGCCGCGGTGAACACCTGGCACGAGCCCAGCAGGCGCGACAGGGCTGCTTCCGCACCCAACAGGTGCACCACATCCCCATCCGACAGGGCACTGCGATCCACCCGCGCCAGAACAGCCAGCGCAGCCGAAGCCTGCGCCAGCGCCTCCCGGACCTCGATCATGAAACCAGCCAACCAGACCGAACACCAGACCGAAGGACGAGCGGGAGCAACTGTTGACAGATGCGCACAACGACCGGTGGTGAGGGGGAAGACCGCGGCCACGATGACCGGCGGTGGGGGTCTCGATACGCCGGCTCGTTCCTCGCGCGGCTACTCGACCACCGCGCGGGGGCCGTTCCTCGCGGCAGGTCTCGATACGCAGGCTCGTTCCTCGCGCTGCTACTCGACCACCGGGCGCAGGCTCGCGCTGCTACTCGACCACCGGCATAGCGGCCGCGACGCGGCGCCGTGACGCGCGAAGTGGGGTTAGCGGCACACGATGCCACTTCGATTGGATGGTTTCATGGGGCGTCGCGAATGTTCGTGCGCAACCACCCCGTAGGGTTCTCGAGGGACCCGATCTACCCGCACACCCGCAGCACGATTCCACCACCCAGCACGGCAGCGCCGCCGGAAGATCGACACCGACACCATCGCTTACCCGGGGAGTAAATGACCGTGACTGCACGCCTTTTCCGCGCGGTGATTCCGCTTGCCCTGCTGGCTGCGGCCGCCGTCGCGCTTTCGGGATGCAGCGGCCAGGTGCAGGAGCGGGCCAATGCCACGCCGCCGCATGTTGTGACGATCGAGGGACCGATCACCGATCACGACGCCGACCTGCTCTCCGCATCCTGGGCGGGCTGGGAGAAGGCCAACCACATCACGATCCTCTACACGGGCACGCCCGACTTCGAGTCCGGCGATCGCCACCGAGGCGCAGCAGAACAACGCGCCCGACCTCGCGATCTTCGCGCAGCCGGGCATCGTGTCGGCGCTCGCATCGCGCGGCTACCTGCAGCCGTTGCCCGCCGAGGTCACCGCAAACGTGAGCAAGAACTTCCCGGCGACCTGGGCGCAATACACGACCACCAACGGCACCAACTACGCGGCGCCGCTGCTGGCGAGCGTCAACGGCTGGGTGTTCTACTCGCCGAAGCAGTTCGCGAAGTGGGGCGTCTCGATTCCGAAGACCTGGGCAGACCTGCTCGCGCTGACCGAGCACCATCCAGTCGAAGTCGGGTTCGGCGCCGTGGTGCGACGGGTTCAGCGTCGGCGCGGAGAGCGGCGAGAACGGGGTGAGCTGGATCGCCGACCTCGTGCTTCGCCAGGACGGCCCCGCTGTCTACGACCAGTGGGTCGACCACCAGATCCCTTTCACCGACAAGCGAATCGCGAAGGCGTTCGATGACGTCTCGCAGATTCTGCTCAATCCGAGCTACGTCAACGCCGGCATCGGCGGAGTGAGCAGCATCAACACCGCGACGACTCCTCGCGTCGCTTCCGCGCTGGAGAGCGGCAAGTGCGCGCTGACCCACCAGCCGTCGTCGTTCGTCAACCAGCTGACGGATGCGAGCGGCAAGCAGGCCGTCGATCAGCCCGCACGGCGACTTCTGGGCGTTCCCGCTGCCGCCGATCACGGCGGGCACGACGCCGGTCACGGGCGGCGGCTACTTCGTCTCTGCGTTCTCGTCGAGCGCCGACACGATCAAGGTGCAGCAGTACCTTTCGAGCAGCGCGTGGGCGATCTCGCGCGTGAAGCTGGGCGGCGCGATCAGCCCCGACCTCAAGCTGCCGGCCTCGACGGATGCGACTCCGCTCGAGCAGGCGTCGACTCGCCTCCTGCAGGACCCGAAGACCGTTCTTCCGGTTCGATGCCGCCGACCTCATGCCCGCCGTCGTCGGGTCGGGCACGTTCCTGACCGGCATGGTCGACTGGATCAACGGCACGCCGACGAAGCGAGGTGCTGGCGACTGTGAACCAGAGCTGGCCGAACTAGTCGCGCCCGGACGTCGACGCGCACGGTAGTTCGAGCC
Source organism: uncultured Actinomycetota bacterium (assembly GCA_963738535.1). Lineage (GTDB taxonomy): Bacteria > Actinomycetota > Actinomycetes > Actinomycetales > Microbacteriaceae > Galbitalea. Next base: position 82,297 of record CAVTXB010000001.1, on the reverse strand, counting down.
TCGAACCATCTGCTAAACTAGTTCGATGATCGAACTACACGACCAGCGTGACCTCGTCGATGCGGTGCGGGCGCTGTCGCGGCTGTCGCGCATCGTCGAGCGCGCATCCGATGAGCTGAGCTTCGCCGACTATCGCGTGATGTCGGCGATCGCGGGCGGCGAGGCGCGCGCATCCCGGCTCGCCTCGCGCCTGCTGCTCGGCAAGCCCACCATCAGCTCGACCGTCGACTCGCTGAGCAAGCGCGGACTCATCGTGAAGTCGACGGTCGAGGGCGACAACCGGGCCGTCGAGCTCTCGCTGTCCGCCGAGGGCGCCGAGCTCTTCGAGCGGATGGAGGCGCGGATGGTGCGACAGCTCGAGCTGCTCGCCGAGCGCACGCCCGATCCGCCGGTCAGGTCGTCCGGAGTCTCGTGCTGGCTCGGCGCCGTGATCGAGGAGTCGATGGCGGCGCACGCGACGCGAGGTCGATCGCGTGAGCGCCGCTTCGAGCCCGCTGAGGCGCCCGCCAGACAGCTCGGGCTGGGTCCGGCGGCTCTGGCGCTACATGCTGCGGCACCGGCGCAGCGTCATCATCTCGCTCGTCGCGCGCGCTGCTCGGCAGCGCGTGCCAGGTCGTCGTGCCGCTGATCGCCCGCCAGATCGTCGACGGCGTCATCGTCGCCAAGACCTCGCCGCTGCTCCCGTGGCTCGCGCCTGCTGATCGCCCTCGCCTCGCCACGCTTCGGCTTCACCTACCTGCGTCGCTACCGCGGCGGCCGGGTCGCGCTCGAGGTGCAGAACGACCTGCGCAACGACATGCACGACCACCTGCAGGCCATGGACTTCGCGAGCCTCGACCAGATGTCCACCGGCCAGCTGGTCTCGCGCGCCAACTCCGACTCGGCGCTCGTGCAGGGGCTGCTCAACATGCTGCCGATCATGAGCGGCAACGTCATCCTGATGGTGCTCTCGCTCGTCGTCATGTTCTTCCTGTCGCCGCTGCTCGCCCTGGTCAGCCTGGTCATGCTGCCGCTGCTGGTCTTCGTCGCGTACCGGATGCGCACGCGCGTGCTTCCCGGCGAGCTGGGACGCCCAGCAGAGGGAGGGCGAGGTCGCCCAGATCGTCGACGAGGACACCAGCGGCGTGCGCGTGGTCAAGGCGTTCGGCCGGGAGTCGCGCGAGATCCAGCGCATCGCGGATGTCTCGATCCCGGCTCTACGGCTCCCAGCTGCGCACCGTGCGCATCCAGTCGCGCTACCAGCCGCGTGCTCGAGGCGATCCCGACGCTCGGCCAGGTCGCCGATCCTCGCGCTCGGCGGCTGGCTCACCCTCGAGCACGGCTCAGCATCGGAACGTTCCTCGCGTTCTCCGCCTACGTCGCCGCGCCTCGTCGCCCCCGCCCGACAGCTCGCCGGCGTGCTGACGATCGGCCAGCTCGCTCGGGTCGGCATCGAGCGAATCTTCCAGCTGCTCGACCAGCCGCCGGCCATCGCGGATGCGCCGGACGCGGTCGACCTGCCCGCCGGCCGGGGTGAGATCTCGGTTCTCTGACGTGACCTTCGGCTACGGCGGACCGCCCGTGCTCGACGGGATTTCGACCTGCACATTGCGGCGGGCGAGCGTGTCGCGCTCGTCGGCCCGAGCGGAAGCGGCAAGTCGACCGTCGCGGCCCTGGTCTCACGCTTCTACGACCCGTCAGGAGGGCTCGGTTTCGGTCAACGGCGTGGATGTGCGGCGGCTGCACCTGAACTCGCTGCGCAGCGACATCGGCATGGTGTTCGAGGACAGCTTCCTGTTCTCCGACTCGGTTCGAGCCAACATCGCCTACGGCCGACCGGCCGCGACGGACGACGAGATCGTCGCAGCCGCGACCGTGGCGTCAGCCGACGAGTTCATCCGCGCCCTGCCGCGCGGCTACGACACGGTGGTCGGCGAGCGCGGCCTCAGCCTGTCCGGCGGCCAGCGGCAGCGCATCGCGATCGCGCGTGCGATCCTGGCGGATCCGGGCATCCTGATCCTCGATGACGCGACGAGCGCCATCGACTCCCGCACCGAGGAGGCGATCCACGATGCGCTGCGCGACGCCCTCGGCAGCAAGACCGTGCTGCTGATCGCGCATCGCGAGTCGACCCTTCGCCTCGCCGATCGCATCGTGGTGCTCGATCACGGACGCGTCGCCGAGCAGGGCACGCACGAGCGAGCTGACGGCGTCGAGCGCGACGTATCGCGCGCTGCTGTCCGGGCTCGACGAGGATGTCGCGGCCGCCGTCGCCCGAGGGGCGCATCGAGGTGCTCGCCGAGCTGACCGAGGGCGGCACGACCGCGGCGGCCTGGTCGGGCGGCGGCGAACAGGGCGCGGCCGTGGCGGCACGGCCGGCCGGCGGGGGTCTCGGCATGGGACTCGGCGGGGGTGGCGGTCGCGGTGGACGGCCGCGGCATGATCGTCGATGCTCGCGGCGACTCCCGAACTGCTCGCGCGAGTTGCCGCGCTCGGACCGGTCCAGGATGTGCCGGCCATCGACTTCGCGGTCGAGACCGTGCAGGACCGAAACTTCAGCCTCGCCCGGCTGCTGCGCGAGTTCCGCAAGCCGCTCATCGGCGGTCTCGTACTCGTCGTGCTCGACGCTGTCGCCGGGCTGCTCGGGCCCTACCTGGTGAAGACCGGTATCGACTCGGGCGTGCAGACCGGGTCGGCGAGCATCCTGTTCCTCGCGTCCGGGCTGTTCCTGGTGGTGACCCTCGCCGACCTCGTCGACGAGATCGCCGAGATCGTTCGTCACCGGCCGCCTCGCCCAGCGCGTCATGCTGAGCCTGCGCATCCGCATCTTCGCCCAGCTGCAGCGGCTCTCGCTCGACTACTACGAGCGCGAGATGGGCGGTCGCATCATGACCAGGATGACGACCGACGTCGACCAGTTCGAGTCCCTCATCGAGACCGGGCTGCTTTCTGCCCTCGTCGCCATCGTGACCTTCGTCGGGCGTCGGTGTGGCCCTGCTGCTCGTGAACCTGCCGCTCGGGCTCTGCCACGCTGACGGTCGTGATTCCGCTCGCGATCGCGACGGTCGCTTTCCGCCGTCGGGCCGAGGTGCTCTACGACCTGTCGCGGGAGCGCATCGCGATCGTCAACGCCGACTTCCAGGAGAGCCTGTCGGGCGTTCGCGAATCGCAGGCCTTCGTGCACGAGGAGCTGACCAAGAAGCGGTTCCACGGGCTCGGCGACAGCTACCTCGAGTCGCGCGTCGCGGCGCAGCGGCTCGTGGCGACATATTTTCCGTTCGTGCAGTTCCTGTCCGGTGTCGCCGATGCGATCGTGCTGGGACTCGGTGCGGTGCTCATCACCCAGGGCAACCTGACGGCCGGCGCCCTGATCGCCTTCATCCTCTACATCGACATGTTCTTCTCGCCCATCCAGCAGCTGTCGCAGGTATTCGACGCGTGGCAGCAGACGCGGGTCTCGGTGGCGCGCATCGCCGACCTCATGGAGCTCGACACCCTCACGCCCGAGGCGGCGCATCCCGTCGACCCGGGCCGCATCTCCGGGGAGCTCTCGCTCACCGGAGTGCGCTTCAGCTACCCCACCCAGCCGACGTCGCCGTCGCGCGGCAAGCGGCTGGGGCCCGCCGACGTGCGCCTGCTCGAGACAGCCGATGCGGCGTTCACGAAACCGCCCGAGGCCCTCCGCGGCATCGACCTGCACATCGCGGCGGGAGAGACGGTGGCCCTGGTCGGCGAGACCGGCGCCGGCAAGTCGACAGTGATGAAGCTCGTCGCCCGCTTCTACGACGCCGACGAGGGTGCGGTCACCGTGGACGGGCTGGATGTTCGCGACCTCGACCTGCACGGCTTCCGCACGCAGCTCGGGTACGTGCCGCAGGAGGCGTTCCTGTTCACGGGTTCGGTGCGCGACAACATCGCCTACGGCCGTCCGGAGGCCAGTGACGCCGAGGTCGAGGCCGCCGCCCGCGCCGTCGGCGCGCACGAGTTCGTCGTCGAGCTCGACGGCGGTTACCTGCACGAGCTCAGCGAGCGCGGCCGCTCGCTCTCGGCCGGGCATCGCCAGCTGCTCGCCCTTGCGCGGGCGGAACTGGTCGAATCCGGCCATCCTGCTGCTCGACGAGGCCACCTCGAACCTCGACCTCGCCACGGAGGCACGCGTCGCGGCGGCTCTTCAGCGCGTATCGACGGGTCGCACGACCCTCGTCATCGCGCACCGGCTGCAGACGGCGCGCACCGCCGACCGCATCGCCGTGCTGCACGGCGGCCAGCTGGTCGAGATCGGAAGCCACGACGAGCTGCTCGAGCTCGGAGGACGCTACGCCGCGATGTGGGAGGCCTACGCGGTGACCGCCCCCTAACCCGCCCGACCCCAGCTGACCCGCCCGACCCCAGCTGAAAACTCAGGAGAAACCCACCCCGCGGGCTGCATTACCGCCTGAACCCCCGGTTTCGCCTGAGTTTTCAGTGGGGGTCAGCAGCCGTCGGGGTAGCCGCCGCGGTGCGAGACCATCGGGAAGTGCGGCAGCGCGGCGGCCGGGTCGGCGAGAGTCGCCCGAGTTTGCGCGAGGTACGGCGAACTCGCGCGCCAGCCGTTCGCCGGCGGCTCGAGGCCCTCCGCGAGCCGCGGGCCGACGATGGCGTCGAGCGCCGGCCGCAGACCCGAGGATGCCGGCCAGCCGTCGTCGAGCTCCGCGCACAGCTCGAGCGCGGCCCTGCCGGCGCTGCGCCCGCGGGGGGTCAGCTTCACGGTCTTCGGCGTGCCCGTCTCGGTGGCCAGCCCGCTTCGCACCAGTCGGCCGACCCCGATCGCGACAGCCTCTTTGGAGACACCCGAGCGCAGCGGCAGGTCGCGCGTCGCCGCCGGCTCATCGAGCACGCCGCACGAGGTCGAGCGTCATCGCGAGCGAGAGCGGCGCGGCTCGATCGAAGTCGACCGCCATCGCCAGGATCGCCCGGGCGAGCAGGCTCGACAGTCCCGCCTCGCCGCGCGGTTCAGCCGCGCGCAGCTCGTTCGCGCGATCCCACGCGAGGATGGGAAACCCGAGCGGCAGCCGATCCGCGTCCGGAATCCCGTCAAGACTCTGCCGAAGAGCGTCGACGGCTTCCGCGCCGAACCGGTCGCGCCAGCGGTGCTCGACGAGGGTCTCGAGTGGTGCCCAGGTGTCGCGGGCACGAATCCCGCCGGCAGTGAGACTGACGATCCATTCGCCGCGATCGGTGCCCACCGGTGTCACCCGGGTGTAGCCCCAGCGAGCCAGCTCGCCGAGGCGGTGGGCGATCGGCGCGGCGCGGTCGCCCGCGGCACGCGCGAGTGAGCGGGCGGTGCATCCGGCGTCCGGGATGTGGCGCAGGTAGTTCGAGTAGTAGGTGAGCGACGTCATCCACGGGCCGTGCTTCGAGCCGTCGCCGCGGTCGGCCGCGGTGCGGTGCGGCATCCGCGCTTCAAACTCGTTGTCGGCCTCGATCGTGAACGCGACGAACGCCTGCGAGAGCAGTGTGACGAGCGAGCGCTCGACCACGAGGGGTCAGATCCGCTCGATCAGTGTCGCGTTCGACATTCCGCCGCCCTCGCACATGACCTGCAGGCCGATGCGGCCGCCGGTCTGCTCGAGGGTGTTGACCATGGTGCCGAGAAGGCGGGTTCCGCTCGAGCCGAGCGCGTGTCCGAGCGCGATCGCGCCACCGCGCGGGTTGACCTTCTCCGGGTCGGCGCCGACGTCGTGCTGCCAGGCGAGCACGACGGGCGCGAACGCCTCGTTGACCTCGAACGTGTCGATGTCCTCGATTTTCGAGGCCCGAGCGCGACAGGATGCGACGGGTCGCCGGGATCACGCCGGTCAGCATCTCGATCGGGTCAGATGCCGACGACGGCGAAGTTGGTGAATCGGGCGCGCGGAGTGAGCCCGAGTTCGGCGGCCTTCTGCTCGCTCATGATGAGAACGGCGGATGCGCCATCCGTCAGCGGCGACGAGTTGCCGGGCGTGATGCGCCAGTCGATCTCGGGGAACCGCTTGCCGAGCTCCTCGTCGTAGAACGCGGGCTTCAGGGCGCCCAGTCCCTCGACGGTGGTCGACGGCCGCAGGGTCTCGTCGGCGGCGAAGTCGCCGATGGGCAGGATCTCGCGCGAGAAGTCGGATGCCGCGGCGCAGGCGGTGCGAGCGGGCCGAGTACTCGTCGAGCACCTCGCGCGAGAGGTTCCAGCGCGCGGCGATGAGTTCGGCCGAGATGCCCTGGCCGACGAGCCCCTCCGGGAAGCGCTCGTGCACGAACGTGCCCCACGGGTCCTGCCCGAGGGTCGCGTAGTTGATCGGGTACTTGCTCATCTGCTCGACGCCGCAGGCGATCACGATGTCGTAGCTGCCGGCGATGACGCCCTGCGCCGCGAACGTTGCGGCCTGCTGGCTCGAGCCGCACTGGCGGTCGATCGTGGTGCCGGGAACGGTGACCGGGAAGCCCGCCGCGAGTGCGGCGTTGCGGCCGATGTTCACGGACTGCTCGCCGACCTGGGCGAGGCATCCGGCGATCACGTCATCGATCAGCGCCGGGTCGAGGTTGTTGCGGGCGACCAGTTCTTTGAGCACGGTCGCCAGCAGGTCCACCGGGTGGAAGTGGGAGAGCGCTCCGCCGGGCTTTGCCCCGGCCGGATGGGGTTCGAAGGGTGTCGACGATGACAGCAGTTGGCATGTCGTCAGAGTCTATGCAAGCGCCTTGGCTATGCGCTGGGGGGAGACGGTTTCGGCGGTGCCGAGCGACTGGGCGAACAGGCTCACGCGCAGCTCCTCGAGCATCCAGCGCACGCGCACGAGCTTCTCGGGGGTGTGCGGAGCGAGCGGGATTCGCCCGCCGGCGGCGACGTAGCGCGCGGTCGCATCCTGCACCTGCAACTGCCAGGCGCGGTCGCGGGCCAGCTCGGTGGGCAGCTTCTCGATGCGGCGCGGTGATGCCGCGCAGGTAGCGCGGAACGTGGCGCAGCTGCGCGAGGCCCGGTGCTCGAGATGAAGCCGGGGAACACGAGTCCGGCGAGCTGTTCGCGAGCGTCGGCCAGTGACGAGACGAGGGCCATGCTGGTGGCGCCACGCAGCGCCCGGTCGGCGTCGCGCGCCGCACCGAGAATGGTGCTCACGGTCGCGACCGTGCCGATCAGCGCCTCGACGAGTCCGGCCGAGACCTCGAGTCGTGTCGCCTCGAATTCGGCACGCGTCCACAGGATGCCGTCGGGCCGCCGCGCGCGAACGCCGGCGTCGACGCACGCGACGAGGCAGTCGTCGAACAGGGCGTTGACGTTCTGGTACGGGCTCGTCGCGAGCAGCAGTTTCTCGGTCTGGGTGAGGTGTTCGCGCACGTAGCTGAAGCGGCGACGGGATGCCGAGCAGCAGCGAGTCGGCGAACGCCGCCCGGAGTCTCGCGCGCCTGGTCGTCGGGCGTGCTCATCAGCGTGATCGAGACGGAGGTCGCCGTGGTCGACGAGCGCCGGATAGGCGCGGATGACCGTGCCGCCCTGCTGGCACCTCGAGCGATCTTCGGCAGCTCGTCGAAGTCCCACGCCGTGATCCCGGCTGCGTTCGATCGCGTGCGGTGTCGAGGCGCTGACCCTCGCGACGGCCTCGCGCCCGCGGGTCTTGAGCTTCTGCTGCAGGCCGGCGAGGTCCTTCGACCGCGCGACCTCGACGCCCCTCTCGTTGATCACGGCGAACGTCATGCGCAGGTGCGGCGAGAGTCGTTCGGTGTCGAAGTCCGACGGCGTCGACGGGGGTGTAGGTGAGACGCTGGATGGCCGACGCGAGGTAGTCGGTGAGCGGCGTCGCATCCGGTGCCTCGAGCTCCTCGGCGAGCGTGGCCGGGTCGGGCATCTCGGCGAGCAGCCGCCGTGCCCAGTCGCCGGCCGGCACGACGTTGCGGCGGATCGCCTTCGGCAGCGTCTTGAGCAGCGCCGTCACGAGGTCCTCGCGAAGCCCCGGTACGAGCCAGTCGAACCCGGCGGGCGTAAGCGAGGCAAGCAGCGCGAGCGGAACGCTCGACCGTGACGCCGTCATCGTCGGCACCGGGCTCGAAGCGGTAGCTGAGGTGCAGCGTCTGGTCGCCCTGTCGCCAGGTCGCCGGGAACGCGTCCTCGTCGATCGTCGGTCTCGCCCGCGAGGGTCTCGCGCGTCATGGTCAGCAGGTCGGGACGGTTCTTCGATCTCGCTGCGCCACCAGGTCTCGAAGGCTGCGCGTGGTCGCGACATCGGCGGGAATGCGCGCGTTGTAGAAGTCGAAGATCGCCTCGTCGTCGTAGAGGATGTCGCGGCGCCGTGCTGCGCTCCTCGAGCTGCGCGAGTTCGGTCGCGCAGCGCCCGGTTGTCGCGGTCGAACTGCGACAGTCGCTTGTCGATGCGGTCGATGTCCCACTCGCCGTCGACGAGCGCGGAGCGGATGAAGAGGTCGCGCGCCCACGCGGCATCGATGCGAGCGAACTGAACGCGCCGGTTCACGACGATCGGCACCCCGTAGAGCGTGACGCGCTCGTAGGCGACGGCCGAGCCCTGCTTCTTCTCCCAGTGCGGCTCGCCGTAGGTGCGCTTGACCAGGTCGCCCGCGATCGGCTCGGCCCAGGCCGGATCGATGGCCGCGTTCATCCGCGCGAACAGGCGACTCGTCTCGACGAGCTCCGCGCTCATGATCGGCGGCGGGCTGCTTCTTGAACAGCGCGGATCCCGGGAAGACCACGAAGCGCACCTGGCGCGCGCCGACTGGTAGTCGCGTTTGGCGCGATCGCTGAGATCCCCAGCTGGCTGAGCAGGCCGGCGAGCAGCGACTTGTGGATGCCATCCGGATTCGTGGACGGCTCGCCGACCGTCAGGTGCACCTGCTTGGCCGCGCGGCTCAGCTGGCGGTACAGGTCGGCCCACTCGCGGATGCGCAGGAAGTTCAGGTACTCGGACTTGCAGCAGCCGGCGGAACTGGTTGCCGCTGAGCTCCTTCTCCTTCTCCTTCAGGTAGTTCCAGAGGTTGAGCAGGGTCAGGAAGTCGCTGGTGGGATCGACGAACCGCGCGTGCAGCTGGTCGGCGTGGGCGCGCGCTCGAGGGGCCGCTCGCGCGGGTCCTGGATGGTGAGGCCCGCCGTGATCGCGAGCACCTCACGCGTGACCCCGTGCTTCTTCGACTCCACGATCATGCGGGCGAGACGCGGGTCGACGGGCAGCTGGGTGAGCTGGCGACCGACCGGGGTGATTCGGGGGGCCGGGGGTCTCGATACGCCTCGTGCTCCTTCGTCGCGCGGGGCTACTCGACCACCGGGGTTTTCGTCGCGCGGGGCTACTCGACCGCCGGGGTTTTCGATAGCACCAAGCTCGGCGAGCAGGTCGAGGCCATCCTTGACGCCGCGCGAATCCGGCGGCTGCAGAAAGGGGAACGCCTGGATGTCGCCGAGCCCGAGCGAGATCATCTGCAGGATGACGGCCGCCAGGTTGGTGCGGAGAATCTCCGGTTCGGTGAACTCGGGCCGCTTCAGGAAGTCCTCCTCGGAGTACAGCCTGATCGCGATGCCGTCACTCGTTCGACCGCTTCGGCCGGATCGCTGGTTGGCGGAGGCCTGGCTGATCGCCTCGATCGGCAGCCGCTGGATCTTCGCTCGGGTCGAGTAGCGGCTGATGCGCGCGGTTCCGGCGTCGATGACGTACTTGATGCCCGGGCACCGTGAGGCTCGTCTCGGCGACGTTGGTCGCAAGGATGACTCGGCGACGCGTGCCCGCCGCGCCGCTCCCCGAGCCGGCCGACGGGGACTGGAACACCCGGTGCTGGTCAGCCGAACTCAGCCGCCCGTACAGGGGCAGGATTTCCGTGTCTCGGCAGCGACCGTCCGACGGATCGCGTCCTCCGCATCCCGAATCTCCGACTCGCCCGAGAGAAACACCAGCACGTCGCCGGGTGCCTCCCGGGCCAGCTCGTCGAGCGCGGCGTTGATGCCCTCGAGGTAGTCCCGATCCGGTTCGTGGTCGCTGCGCCCGTCGAAGGGCCGTCGACATCGTCATCCTCGTCGCTCTCGGCGACGAGCGGCCGGTACCGGATCTCGACCGGGTAGGTGCGCCCGCTGACCTCGATGATGGGCGCGTTGTCGAAGTGGCTTCGAGAAGCTCTCGGGGTCGATCGTGGCGCTGGTGATGATCAGCTTGAGGTCGGGGCGCCGGGGCAGCAGCTGCTTGAGGTAGCCGAGCAGGAAGTCGATCGTGAGGCTGCGCTCGTGCGCCTCGTCGAGGATGATGGTGTCGTATTTCCTCAGCATCCGGTCGCGGTGGATCTCGTTGAGCAGAATTCCGTCGGTCATCAGCTTGATTCTCGTGTCGGCGCCGACCCGGTCGGTGAACCGAACCTGATAGCCGACCAGCCCGCCGAGTTCGACTCCCAGCTCGTCGGCGATCCGTTCCGCGATGGTTCGCGCTGCGATGCGTCGAGGTTGGGTGTGGCCGATGCTCGTGCGGCCCAGTTCGAGGCAGATCTTCGGCAGTTGCGTCGTCTTGCCCGATCCGGTCGCGCCGGCGACGATGACGACCTGGTTCTCGGCGATGGCGCGCGCGATGTCCTCGCGGCGCTGGCTTACCGGCAGCTCCGGGGGGAAGAAGATCGGCGGAAGGTCGGTCGACATGAGCCTTCCATCGTATTGCGCGCCGGTGTGGGCGGCTGGGCCCGTCCTTCCCAGTCGACAGATGGATGCTGCGTACCCCAGCGCCGCCCGCCTCGTTTGCGTCTGGCGACCACCCGGTTCAAGCTGGGGGCGAACACAGGAGGGAGACAACCGCATGAGAAGGCGAGCACGAGCCGCGGTCGTGGCGTCGGGCGCGACGGCGGCCGCGATTCTCGCCCTGGTTGTCGCCGGATGCTCCGTGACCCCGAGCAGCCCGTCGCAGTTCACCCTGGTGCAGTATCCCGCCGCGGGATTCTCCGGTCTCTACGACCAGACGGCGGCAGCCACGACGTCGATCGACATGGAGATGTACGAGCTCGACGACCCGCGAGAAGAGCGGGCACTCGTCGCAGCGCATCGGCGCGGGGTTGTGGTTCGCGTTCTGCTCGACTCCGCGTATGAGCTGCGAACGGCCAACCAGTCGGCCTCGTCCCTGTTGCAGGCCGGTGGAGTGCAGGTGCGGTTCGGCGTCTCCTCGACGATCTTCCACATCAAGACCACCACGTTCGACAGCACCACGTCTGACATCTCGACGGCGAACCTCACCCCGCGGTACTACGCGACCACACGGGATGCGGAGATCGTCGACAGCTACCCCGTGCAGGTCTCGGCGATTGAGAAGACCTTCGATGCCGACTGGGCGGGGCGCGATCCCGCGAGCGATGAGACCGACGCACCCGGACTCGTCTGGTCGCCCGATGCCGAGCAGGCGATGATCGACCAGATCAACTCCGCCACCACCAGCGTGCAGTTCACGAGCGAAGAACTCTCCGACCCCTACATCTCCCGCGCGCTCGCGACCGATGCCCAGCGTGGCGTGCGCTGCCAGGTCGTGATGATGGACGACCCGAGCTGGGCCAAAGCCTTCGGCCAGGTCACTTCTGCAGGCTGCAGTGTGCATGTGCTTCCCGATACGCCCACCGGCCTCTACATGCACGAGAAGCTCGTGCTCGTCGACGCGGGCACGTCCCGTGCCTCCGCGCTGATCGGATCGCAGAACGCCACCTACGCGTCGCTGGCTTTCAACCGCGAACTCAGTGTCGAACTCACTCGTGACCAGGCGCCGTCGGTGCTCGCGTCGCTGGCCCGCACCTTCGACGGCGACTTCGCCCTCGCGAAACCGTGGCCGCGGTGAGCAGTCGCCCGGGTGCCGAATCTCACCCGGCGGCAGTGCGTGGCACGATTGAGGGATGACAGTTCCGCAGCTTGCCCTCAACTCCGGCACCTCGATTCCCCAACTCGGGTTCGGTGTGTTCAAGGTCGATCCCGAGACCGCGCAGCGCGTGGTCGAGGATGCTCTCGAGGTCGGTTACCGACACATCGACACGGCCGCCGCCTACAACAACGAGCAGCAGGTCGGTGCCGCGATCGCCGCGTCGGGCATCCCCCGCGACGAGCTGTTCATCACAACCAAGCTCGCGAACCCCGACCACAAGTCGGGAGCGGTCGTCGAGGCGTTCGATGCGAGCCTCACCAAGCTCGGCCTCGACTACGTGGACCTGTACCTCATCCACTGGCCGATGCCCGAGAATCACCGCTACGTCGAGACGTGGCGACAGTTCGAGCGCTTCTACGACGAGCACAGCGCACGAGCCATCGGCGTCAGCAACTTTCTCGTGCCTCACCTCGAGACCCTCCTCGAGGCAACGGATATCGTGCCGGCCGTCAACCAGGTCGAGCTTCACCCGATCTTCCAGCAGCACGAGCTGCACGAGTACGCGGCCGGGCACGGCATCGCGATCGAGTCCTGGGGTCCGCTCGGCCAGGGCAAATACGACCTGTTCGGCAAGCCCGAGGTGCGGGCGGTGGCCGAGGCGCACGGCATGACGCCCGCCCAGGTCGTGCTGCGCTGGCACCTGCAGGCCGGCAACATCGTCATCCCGAAGTCGAGTTCGCGCGAGCGCATGACCGAGAACTTCGACGTCTTCGACTTTGAACTCACGCCCGACGAGTTCGCGACGATCACCGCACTCGACGAGAACCGCCGCGTCGGCGGAGACCCCGCCGAGGTGAACTGACCGGGCCGAGGTGAACTGACTAGCTTTCGCTGACGAGCCGGGAAGCGGTTTCGAGTTCGACGCGAACACCGCGCGGGGTGTCGACCAGCAGGCCGGTGCCCGCGAAGGCGGCCTCGAGATCGGCTCGCGATTCGCTGAAGTGCTCCCAGTCTTCGGTGTGCAGCCCCACCACCCGATGGGCACCCAGCATCCGGGCGGCCGTTGCGGCATCCGTCGACGTGAGCGTGAGGGCCGCGTCGATGGATGGCACGCGGGCGGCTCCCGCGAACAGGATCGCGACATCGATCGCGTTGAAGCGGTCGGCGATCTGCTGCACGAGCTCCAGTGACGCGTTGTCGCCGCTGATGTAGACGGTCGGCTCACCGGGCGCCTCGAGCAGAAAGCCGATCACGGGGCCGACGAGTCGCTCGGCACCGGGCGGGCCGTGCAGCGCGGGCGCCGCCGTCACCACGACGTCGCCGACTCGGTGCTCCTCCCAGCAGTCGAGACCGACGACCGGTTTTCCGAGGTCAACGCCAGCTTTGGCGGTGCTGAGGGTGGGCGTGCGTGAGACGAGTTCGCGTCCCGAAAAGTCGAGGTTGTCTTCGTGCTCGTGGTGCGAGAGCAGCACGAGGTCGATGGCACCCAGGTCGTCGAGAGCGACACCGGGGCCGGCCGTCTTCGTGAGCTGCTCGCCGTCGCTCTCATAAGTCTGGGGAGGGTCGAAGGTCGGGTCGAGCAGGATGCGCAGTCCCGCGTAGTCGAGCACGGCGGTCGGGCCGCCCACATAGGTCACAGTCATCGTCGACATAGTCTGAGGCTATGCCAAATCGTCTGGTGGATGCTGTGAGCCCCTACCTTCGGTCGCACGCCGACAACCCGGTCGACTGGCAGCAGTGGGGACCCGCCCCGTTCGCCGAGGCGGCTGCTCGTGACGTTCCGGTGCTGGTCTCGATCGGCTATTCGACCTGCCACTGGTGCCACGTCATGGCGCGCGAGAGTTTCAGCGACCCCGACCTTGCCGCGTACCTCAACGACCACTTCGTCAGCATCAAAGTCGACCGCGAGGAGTACCCGGATGTCGACACCAGCTACCTCGCGGCCGCTGGTGCCTTCACCGACCAGTTGGGCTGGCCGCTGACGGTCTTCACGACGCCGACCGGGTCGTGCCTTCTACGCGGGGACGTACTTTCCGCCGGCCGCGACGAACGGGCTTCCGTCGTTCCGCGAAGTGCTCGAGGCGATGACGGATGCCTGGCAGCAGCAGCGCGACAACGTGCTCGACACCGCGGGCCGGCTGGCCGAGGCGCTCGCCGCGGCCGCGCTTCCGCAGCGGGGCGAGGGTGCGGCGTTGCCGAGCGAGACGCACTTTGCAGCCGTTGTCGAGTCCCTCGCCGAGTACGAGGATGCGCAGTTCGGCGGGTTCGGCACGGCACCGAAGTTCCCGGTCGCCCCGGTGCTCGGATTCCTGCTCGATCGCCGGGACCTCGGCGACGAGCGCGCCGGCAGCCTCGCGGGGCGCACCCTCGATGCCATGGCCGGCTCCGAGTTGCGCGATCCGGTGGAGGGCGGTTTCTTTCGCTACGCGACCCGCCGGGACTGGAGCGATCCGCACTACGAACGAATGCTCTACGACAACGCACTCCTGCTCGACTGCTACGCGCGCGCCGGCGATGCGATCGTCGCCGAAGGAATCGCCGCTTTTCTTCTGAGCGTTCTTCGTCTGCCGAGCGGTGGCTTCGCCTCCGCGCAGGACAGCGAGAGCACCGTCGACGGTGCTCGGGTGGAGGGCGGGTACTACCGGCTTGATGCGGCGGCGCGGGCATCCCAGACCCCGCCGGCCCTCGACGGCAAGGTGCTCACCGGCTGGAACGGTCTCGCAATCGCGTCGCTGGCTTCCGCTGGTCGAGCCCTGGGGCACCCCGACTGGGTGGAGGCCGCAGCCGTCGCTGCCGATCTTGTGGCGGCAGAGTTCATCGCGTCGGGACGACTGGTTCGCGCACGCATCGGCGACCGCGTCTCCGAGGCGCGGCCCACTCTCGAGGACTACGGGATGCTCGCCGCCGGCCTTCTCGAACTGGCTCTCGCCACCGGGGAGGTGCGCTTCGCCCGGGTCGCTCGCGACCTGGTGTTTGCCACCCTTGCCGGTGCCGAGCCAGCGAAGAGCGGGTCTGCCACTGCAGGCTTCGGCGTTCCCGGCGGCGCTGACCCCGTGCTTGTCGCGAACGGCCTCGCCCTCGACAACGACCCGAGCGAGGGCGCGTACCCGAGCGGGATCAGCGCGATCTCGCGGGCGGCACTGGGCCTCGACGCGCTGGGTGCCGGCGGGCCGTTCCGTGCGGCGGCAATTGCTGCGCTCGCACCGCTCTGGCCGTTCGCGGTCGAGCGGCCGATCTCGTTCGGCGGCGCGCTCAGCGGCCTTTCGACGGCGTCCGCGGTGCTGCGGCAGCTCGTCGTCGTGACCGAGCACCCCGACGACGAGCTCGCGTCCCTCGCACGCGCATGGCGCGGAGGTCTGGTCGTCATCGTCACTCCGACGCAGGCCACCGCATTCGTTGAGGCCGGGTTCGAGTTGTTCGACGGTCGAGGTCTCATCCGGGGCGGGCCCGCCGCGTACCTGTGTGAGAACTTTCTTTGTCGGCTTCCGGTGACGACTGCCCCCGACCTGGCCGCGCTACTGGGCTGACACTTCTGCCCGGCTCCGCAGGGCGAGAACCAGGCCAAACCATCCTGCTGCGAGCAGAAGCTGGCCGAGCACGCCCCAGGGAAAGAAGATGTGGTCCTTCCACAGCAACAGGGTGCCGGCGACAACGAGGACTGCTCCGGGAATGGCCCGCGCCCTCACCAACCAGATCGCGACGACGCCGGCGAGCAGCGCCGCAGCAATAAGCGCAGTTGCTCCGATTCGGCCGAGGTCGTCGCCCAGCCCGAAGACGGTCGTTGTGGCCATTCCCATTCCGTCGACCTTGAGCCCTCCGGCACCGATTCCCGCCAGAACGTCGAGGCCCGTGTAGAAGACCGCGAACACGAACCCCAGAATTCCCGCAACCCAGCTGAGCGCGGTGATGTGACGAAACCGCACGATGAGCCAGGGTGCGAACCCCAGCAGCGGAAAAATCGGCAGCGTGATCACGTGCAGATTTCGCCAATACAGGGCGGACGCCGCAGTCAGATGCTCGGGATGCGTTGTGCCGATGACCGCGAGCGCAAGCGGCGGCAACACGACCGCCGCGTAGAGGCCGTACCTTCGCAGGGCTGGACGACGCCGGAGGTTTGCGTGGGGGGTCACCTCACCAGCGTAAGTGGTGCGGCGTGAGCCCGGTCAGGCGCCGACCACGAGCGGAGCATTTTCGTCGGAGGCCCACTCGAAGAGCGACCCGTCGTAGACCGCCACATTGCGGTGGCCGAGCACAGTCAGGGCGAGCGCATCGGCGGTCGCCGCAATTCCGAGCGCGCAGTATGTGATCACTCGCTCTTCGTCGAATGCGGGAGCGAAGGCGGCACGCAGTTCCGCCTCCGGACGAAGGGCGTTCGTCTCCCGGTTGACGAGACCGCCGGCCGGCACGTTTGAGCTGCCCGGGATGTGGCCGGGCCGTTGACGCGAACCCTCCTCACCGCTGTACTCCTTCGCTGGCACAGCGCAGATGAGCGCCGCCGATGAGGTTCCCGCGAGTACCGCCTCGATGTCGGCTTTGGTCGCCCAGAGCTCGGGCCGTTCCGACGCGGCGAATGATCGGGTGGTCGGGGCCGTGTACCCGACTTCGATGTCGCGATCCTCGGCCGTCCACTTCTTGTAGCCTCCGTCGAGCACCGCGACCCGGTCGTAGCCGAAGGTTCGGAACAGCCACCAGAGCCGTGCGGCCCACTGGCCGATCGCCGAGTCGTAGACCACCACGGTCGTGTCGTTGTCGATGCCCAGAGCGCCGACCGCTGCTGCGAACTCCTCGGCGGTCTGGTGCGTGAACGGCACTCGCGCCTCGGTGTCGGAGAACTCCTCGAGCAGGTCGGCGAAGCCCGCGGTCGGGATGTGGCCCTCGACGAGGTATTGCTCGTGTCCGCTCAGTAGCCCTGGCTTGCCACCGGGTGTTGCGAACGGCAGCACCGAGGCGTCGAGCACCACGAGGTTGTCGCTGCCGAGATAGTCGGCCAGCCACTGGGTCGAGACGGTTTGGGACGGAAGCGCTGGACCGGTCATGCGCCAAGGGTACGAGCCGGATGTTTCATCTGCGTGAACCGCAGAAATCTTGCGTAATGCGTATCCGACCGGCCGTGCGGCGCTCGAACTTACATCGCGCGGCGCTCGACCCTAACGAATCGTCTTGCGGCTGGTGATCTGGCCGGTGTCGAAGCCGAGCAGGTGAAGACCGCCATTGAAGCGTGCGTGCTCGATCTTGATGCACCGGTCCATCACGACGGTGAGGCCCTTGCTTTCGCCGTAGACCGCCGCATCCTGGTTCCAGATGCCCAGCTGCACCCACACGGCCGGCAGTTTGCCGCCGCCGGCGCCGAGGGCGAGCACCTCATCGATCACGCCGGGGATGTCGCTTCCCTTGCGAAACACGTCGACGATGTCGGGCACTTCCGGCAGCGAGGCGAGGTCGGGGTAGGCCTTCTGGCCGAGAATCTCGTCGGCCATCGGGTTCACGAAGTAGACCCGGTAATCGCTTGACTGCAACAGGTAGGTGCCCACGAAGTAGCTGGCCCGTGCCGAGTTGGGCGAAGCTCCCACGATGGCCACCGACTTCGCTCCGCGAAGAATCTTCAGGCGATCCTTCGCGTTCGGCCCGACCCACGTGCGCTGCGACTTGAGCAGTTTGCCGAGTGGAGAATCGGCCGGAACCTCGCAGGTCAGCCCGTTGGCCAGCGAAACGGTCTCCTGCGTTGCAGTGCTCATCAGTTGTCCTTCAGTGCCGCGGTCAATGCCTGGTCGAGATCGTAAACAATGTCTTCGGGGTCTTCTATTCCGACGCTGATGCGAACAATTCCGGGCAGAACGCCCGCCTCGACGAGCTGCTGCTCGGTGAGCTGGGCGTGCGTCGTCGACGCGGGGTGGATGACGAGTGTCTTCGCGTCACCGATGTTCGCGAGGTGGCTGGCAAGATCCACCGATTCGATGAACTTCTGCCCCACCGCTCGGCCGCCCTTGATTTCGAACGAGAAGACCGAACCCGGACCCTTCGGCAGGTACCTGGCGGCGCGGTCGTGGTGCGGGTGGGCGGGCAGGCCGGCCCAGTTGACTGCAGCAATGCGGGGATCGGCATCCAGCCATTCCGCGACGATGCGCGCGTTGTCGACGTGCGCCTGGATGCGGAACGGCAGCGTCTCGACGCCCTGCGCGAGCAGCCAGGCCGAGTGCGGCGCGAGCGTCGGCCCGATATCGCGCAGCTGCTCTGCGCGGAGCCGGGTCAGAAACGCGTACTCACCGAATATTCCATGCCAGTTCAGGCCGCCGTAGGTGGGGGTGGGCTCATCGAACTTGGGGAAGTGCTCGTTGGCCCAGTGGAACCTGCCGCCCTCGACGACAACACCACCGAGAGTCGTTCCGTGTCCGCCCAAGAACTTCGTCGCCGAGTGGATGACGACGTCCGCACCCCACTCGAGCGGACGGTTCAGGTAGGGAGTAGCAATCGTCGAGTCGATGATGAGCGGCAGGTGATGTGCGTGCGCAACCTCGGCGAGCCCTTCGATGTCGGCGATCTCGCCCGACGGGTTGGCGATCGTCTCGGCGAAGATGAGCTTGGTCTTGTCGGTGATCGCGGCCGCGTAGTCCGCCGGATCCGAACTCGTCACGAACGTCGTCTCGACCCCGAATCGCCGCAGCGTCACATCCAGTTGTGTGATCGAACCGCCGTACAGGTTGGCGGAGGCGACGATGTGGTCGCCGGCGCCCGCCAGCGAAGCGAACGTGACGAACTGTGCGCTGAGCCCGCTCGCTGTAGCGACTGCTCCGATTCCGCCCTCGAGGCTCGCAACCCGCTCCTCGAATGCCGCAACAGTCGGGTTGGCGAGGCGGGAGTAGATGTTGCCGTACTTCTGCAGCGCGAAGCGGGCGGCGGCATCCGCGGTGTCGTCGAAGACGAAGGCGCTCGTCTGGTAAATGGGCAGCGCGCGTGCGCCCGTCACCTGGTCGGGGATGTTGCCTGCGTGGATTGCGCGGGTTCTGAACCCGTACTCACGATCTGCCATGCGCTTACGCTACCGGAGGCCGTGCGGCCCCATCCGCCGCTTCGTAACAGTGCGTCAACCCCGTCCACTGTGGGCGAGAGGTCTACTCCCAGCTGGGTATCCAGTAGTGCAGCTGCATGACTTTGAAGTCGATCTGCTGCCCTGTCCACAGCGGCCAGAAGAAGATACTGATCGCCACCGCGGCGACCAGGAACACCGCGATCCAGCGCATGCCGACCGCACGACGATACTCGGGGTCGCCTCTCGTTCCGATGAGTTGCGAGACCACGAAGGCGAGCGCGAGCAGCAGGTAGGGCTCGAAGGCGATTGTGTAGAACTGGAAGACGGTGCGATTCGTGTAGAGCAGCCACGGCAGGTAGCCCGCGCCGAGACCGGCCAGGATGATGCCCACCCGCCACTCGCGATAGCGGATGAGCCGGTAGAGAAGGTAAACCGCTGCGGCGACTCCGGCGTACCAGATCAGCGGGTTCGCGACACCCGTGATCGATGACCCGCAGAAGCTCACCGTGCAGCCGTGCTGGCCGAAGTTGGCGCTCGTGAAGTACATGCTCGTCGGTCGGATCATCAGCAGCCAGGTGAGCGGGTTCGCGGCGTACGGATGCGGCGAATGCTCGTTGACGTTGTATTGGTAGACCTGGTACTCGAACTGGTAGAAGCTCTGCCAGACATGGGGCACCCAGGCGAAGGTGCCCTTCCAGGCGTTGCCGGGCTGGTCGGCAAAAGTGCGGTCGTAGCCGCCCTTGGTCACGAACCAGCCGGTCCAGCTGGCGAGGTAGCCCGCCAACGCGATCGGCACCATCAGAAGGAACGTTGTCGGTGCCTGCTTGAGAAACGTTCCGGTGGCCCAGAACGCTATTCCCGCATCCCGGCGCGCGAACAGGTCGACGGCCACGGTGTAGAGCGCGAGGCCCGCGAGAAAGTAGATGCCGTTCCACTTGACCGCCGCATCCAGCCCGAACGCAAGACCGGCGAGGATCAGCCACGGACGCCAGAAGATCGCCGGACCCCACTCGATCGACCGACCCGCACGTCTCCGCCGGTCGATCCAGAGGGCGAGGCGGTTCGCGCTCCACTGCCGATCCAGCAGCACGGCTCCGAACCCGAGAAGAGCGAACAGCATCACGAAGTTGTCGAGCAGCCCGACCCTGCTCATCACGATCGCGTTGCCGTCGATCGCCATCAGCAGGCCGGCAATCGTCGCCACCAGTGTCGACTTGAACAGGTACTTCGCGATCATCATCAGCAGGATGACGGCCAGGATGCCGCAGATTGCTGTGCTGATGCGCCAGCTGACGGGGTTCGTTATTCCCAGCCACTCTTCGCCGAGCGCGATGATCCACTTGCCGAGGGGCGGATGGACGACGAAGGATGCAGTCGACGTGTACGTGTTCACGTTGCCGGCCGCGAACCCGGGGTCCGGGTTGGCCGGCCAGCTGCCCTCGTAGCCGAGTTTCGAGAGCGTGTAGGCGTCTTTGACGTAGAAGGTCTCGTCGAAGACGAGCGCTCGCGGACTGCCGAGGTTCCAGAGTCGTGTTCCCGCCGCGAGCAGCACGACTGCGACTGGGCCGACGGCGCGCACGATCCGCTCTCGTGCCGGCGTCGTTGCCAGCGCATCCCACAGCCGGTCGGTCACCGTGCGTCGTTCGAGGGCGTGCAGTTCTCGTGTCGTCGAATCGCTGCGGCCGGGGGCGACGAGCAGGCCCTCGAAGTCGGAGTCGCCGGGCACGTTCATCCCGTAATGCTAACGAGTGAAAGCTTCTGCGCCCGCGTTCTGGAGCCGTCTTCTCGACCTGTCTGGTACTGATGCGACAATGAGCCGTGATCATCCTTGCCGCCACCCCGATCGGCAATCTGGGTGACGCGTCCCGTCGGCTGATCGAGGCGCTCGGAACGGTCGAGATCATTGCTGCGGAAGACACCCGCACCACCATCCACCTGCTCAGCGCTCTCGGCATCGAGAACCGGCCTCGCCTTATTCCACTCCACGAGCACAACGAGGATGCGCGAGCGGCAGAGATCGTCGAACTGGCACGCGACCGCGACGTTCTCGTTCTCTCCGACGCCGGGATGCCCGCTATCAGTGACCCCGGGTTTCCGCTCGTCGCTGCTGCAGCTGCGGCCGGCGTCACCGTAACCGTCATCCCGGGCCCGAGCGCTGTGCTCGACTGCACTCGCGGTTAGCGGTCTTCCCACCGACCGGTTCACGTTCGAGGGGTTTCTTCCGCGCAAGGGCCGTGTCGCCTATTTCACCGCCCTCTCCCGTGAGCCGAGAACCATGGTGTTCTTCGAGTCGCCTAATCGCCTCCCTGCTGCGCTCGCCGATCTTGTCTCCGCGCTCGGCCCCGATCGTCGTGTCGTCGTCTGTCGGGAACTCACCAAGCTGCATGAGGAGGTTCGACGCGGCAGTGCCGCCGAGCTCGCCGCGTATTTTGCCGATGGTGCCCGCGGCGAGATCTGTCTCGTCGTTGCCGGTGCGGAGCCGGCAAGCGTGCACCTCCCCGACGGCATTGCCCAGGTGCTCACTCTTGTCGCCCAGGGCGTGCGACTCAAGGAGGCCTCGGCGGAGGTCGCCGAGTCGACGGGTCTCAGTCGCCGCGACCTGTACGAGGGCGCTCTCGCGGCCCGCTCGGCAGCGGGCGCCGTGGTCGAGTAGGGCGCTCCGGCACCCCGGTGGTCGAGTAGCCGCGCGCTGGCGCCGCGTATCGAGACCCACCGCCCTCGAACGCCGGGTCTCGATACGCCCGGGCCTCCTTCGTCGGCTCGTGCTACTCGACCACCGAACTACTCCGGCATCTCCGGTGGTCGAGTAGCGCGCTCTGGCGCGCGTATCGAGACCCCACCCGCCCTCGTATATCCCGGTCTCGATACGCCCGGGCCTCCTTCGTCGGCTCGTGCTACTCGACCACCGGGGTAGCGCGGCCTCCTCCGTGGTCGAGTACGCGCCAACCCCGGTGGTCGAGTAGCGCGCTCTGGCGCGCGTATCGAGACCCCCGCCGCCCTCGCACGTCCCGGGTCTCGATACGCCCGGGCCTCCTTCGTCGGCTCGTGCTACTCGACCACCGAACTACTCCGGCATCTCCGGTGGTCGAGTAGTGCGCTCTGGCGCGCGTATCGAGACCCACCGCCCTCGTGCGTCCGGGTCTCGATACGCCCGGCCTCGCAAGCTCGGTCGTGCTACTCGACCACCGACGTAGTGCGCGAGACTGGACACAGACCAATGGAGGTTCTGGTGTCCAAAGCAGTTCGATTTGATTCACTACGGTGCAGTCGATGTTTTGAAGGTCGCGGAGGTCGAGGACCGCTCGCCCGGCGCCGGCGAGGTGCGGGTTCGCGTCGTCGCGGCGGGCATCAACCCGGGTGAGATCGCGATCCGCCAGGGCGCGATGCACGAGCGTTTGCCCGGCGACGCTTCCCGTCCGGCCAGGGCAGCGACTTCGCCGGCGTCATCGTCGAGGTCGGCGATCGGGTCGACGGCGTCGCTGTCGGCGACGAGGTCATCGGGTTCTCCGACGAGCGCAGCGCGCAGGCCGAGTCGGTCACGATCGCGGCCGACCGCGTCATTCCCGAAACCGCACGGCGCTCCGTGGGATGCGGCCGGCTGCCTGTATGTCGCGGGCACCACCGCGCGCGCCTGCGTGGACGCGGTGCGCGTGCGTCGCGGCGACACCGTCGTTGTCGCCGGTGCGGCCGGCGGCGTCGGCATCATCGCGACCCAGCTCGCGGTGCTCGCGGGCGCCGCGGTCGTCGCGACCGCGAGCAAGGAGAACCACGCGTTCCTCACGAGCATCGGCGCCATCCCGGTCGAGTACGGCAAGGGTCTCGCCGACCGCATCCGCAAGATCGTTCCCGATGGTGTGGACGCCTTCATCGACACGCACGGCGACGGCAACGTCGAGGTCGCTGTCGCGCCTCGGCGTCGACCGCGACCGCATCAACACGATCGCCGACTTCGCCGGCGCGAAAGAAGTACGGCGTGAAGGGCGACGGGATGTCGACAGTCGCCGCCGCGCGAAACGATGATCGAACTCGCACGACTGCTCGGTGCCGGCGAGCTGGTCATCCCGATCGACGCTCGCTTCCCGCTCGACCAGGTGCGCGCCGCCTACGAGCGACTCGCGAAACGCCACGGCCTCGGCAAGATCGTGCTCGAGGTGACGCCGGCGCCCTGATCGGAATGATCCGCTGGCGTGCCGGGTTTGCCCCAGCGTACGGCCAGGGCTACGGCTACGGCACCCAACTCTTCCAAGGAATCCACTATGAGCAACCTCGATTTCGGCCCGCTGGTACTCGGCGGCAACACGTTCGGCTGGACCTCAGACAAAGACGAGAGCTTCGCAGTACTCGACAAGTTCGTCGATGCGGGCGGCACGTCCATCGACACGGCAGACGTCTACAGCGCGTGGGTCCCCGGCAACAGCGGCGGCGAGTCCGAGAGCATCATCGGCGAATGGTTCGCGAGCCGGGGTCACCGCGACCGCATCGTGATCGCGACCAAGGTGTTCTCGCATGCCGAGCCACCCGGGGCTGTCGCCCGCCAACATCCGGGTCGAGGTCGAGGAGTCGCTGAAGCGACTGAAGACCGACTACATCGACCTCTACTACGCGCACCGTGACGACGCCGAGCGTGCCGCAGCCCGAGTACATGGCCGCCTTCGACGACCTCGTCAAAGCCGGGCAAGGTGCGCGAGGTCGGCGCATCCAACTTCACCTACGAACGCCTCACCAGCGCAAACACGATCGCGAAAGAGAACGCGCTCACCCCGTTCTCGGTCGCGCAGGACCACTACAACCTCGTCGATCGCGGACTCGATGAGGTGCTGCCTAATCTCTCCGCCATCGGGGTCGTCGAGCTGCCCTATGCGGCGCTGGCGAGCGGCTTCCTGACCGGCAAGTACCGCCCGGGTATCGCGGTCGATTCGGCTCGCGCCGGCGGAGCATCCCGGTACCTCGAAAACCCGGAGAACGTCACGCTGCTCAGCACACTCGACGTCATCGCCGCCTCGCACGGCGTCAGCGTCACCGCTGTCGCGCTGGCCTGGCTTCGTCAGCAGACCGGCATCGGCGCGCCGATCGCCAGCGCTCGCACCGTCGACCAGCTCGATCAGCTCATCGAGTCGTTCACCCTGGGGCTGACCCTCGACGAACTCGACAAGCTCGCCTGAAAACTCAGGAGATTCAGACCCCCAACGTCACATCCGGAGACCGACCTCCGCTTCCCCTGAGTTTCGAACGGCCACAGCCCACGTAACACGCCAGACCCGCCCGGTAGAATTGTCGGGATGCCCGGCGAGCCGTTCTACCTGACCACGCCCATCTTCTATGTGAACGATGTGCCGCACATCGGTCACGCCTACACGGAGGTCGCGTCGGACATCCTCGCGCGCTGGCACCGGCAGGCCGGCGACGACACCTGGCTGCTCACCGGCACCGATGAGCACGGCCAGAAGATCCTGCGCACCGCCGTCGCGAACGACACGACCCCGAAGGCCTGGGCCGACAAGCTCGTCAACGAGGCGTGGCTGCCCCTGCTCAAGACCCTCGACATCGCCAACGACGACTTCATCCGCACCACCGATGAGCGGCACGAGAAAGCCGTGCTGATCTTCCTGCAGAAGCTCTACGACGACGGCTTCATCTACAAGGGCGAGTACGAGGGCTACTACTGCGTCGGCTGCGAGGAGTACAAGCAGCTCGACGACCTGCATGGAGACCCCCGACGGCGACTACGCGGGGCAGCTGGTCTGCAAGATCCACGGCCGCCCGGTCGAGGTGCTGAAGGAGACCAACTACTTCTTCACGATGAGCCAGTTCGAGCAGCCGCTGCTCGACCTCTACGAGTCGCAGCCCGACTTCATCCAGCCGCCGAGTGTGCGCAACGAGATCATCTCGTTCGTGAAGCAGGGCCTCAACGACCTCTCGATCTCGCGGTCGAGCTTCGACTGGGGCATCCAGATCCCGTGGGACACCTCGCACGTGCTGTACGTGTGGTTCGATGCGCTGCTCAACTACATCACCGCGGTCGGGTACGGCACCGACGACGCCACCTTCGAGCGGCGCTGGCCCGGCACCCACATCGTGGGCAAAGACATTGCGCGATTCCATGCCGTCATCTGGCCGGCGATGCTCATGGCGGCGGGGGTCGCCGTGCCGAAGCAGGTCTTCGGCCACGGCTGGCTGCTGGTCGGCGGCGAGAAGATGAGCAAGTCGAAGCTCACCGGTATCGCGCCGAATGAGATCACCGACACGTTCGGTTCCGACGCGTTCCGCTACTACTTCATGCGGGCGATCAGCTTCGGGCAGGACGGCTCGTTCAGCTGGGAAGACCTGAGCGCGCGGTACCAGGCCGAGCTGGCCAACGGTTTCGGCAACCTCGCCTCGCGCGTGATCGCCATGGTGGGGCGCTACTACGACGGCGTCGTTCCGGCGCCCGCAGAGTACTCGGTCGACGACCTCGCCATCCAGCGCACGGTCGCGGATGCGGCGACCGCCGCGGATGCCGCGATAGAACGATTCGCGATCCACGATGCGCTTGCCGCGATCTGGACCATCGTCGAAGAGCTCAACGGGTACATCACGCTCCAGGAGCCCTGGGTGCTCGCGAAGTCGGATGAGACCCGCGCACGCCTGGGCACGGTGCTGTACACGGCGGCTGAGGGGTTGCGCGCGCTCGCGGTGCTGCTGTCGCCGGTGCTGCCGAATGCGACCGCCAAACTGTGGACCGCGCTGGGGCAGGATGCCGGCGGCCCCGTCGATTCCCAGCCGATCCGCAGGGCGGGTGAGTGGGGCGGGCTGCCGGTCGGATCGCACACCGCCCCGCTGGACGCGCTGTTCCCGCGTATCGAGACGGCGGCGCCGGTCGCGTAACGTGGTTCACGGAAGGGAGCACAGTGTCTGACGAAGTCGATTGGCCGCCGCTTCCCGAGGCGCTGACGGTGCCCGTGTACGACAACCACACGCATCTCGATCCTCCGCCAAGCCCAGGGCGCGAGCCCGAGGGTGAGGCCGACAGCGAGTCGCACTGGCAGAGCACGCTCGATTACCGGGACGCGCTCGACCGGGCATCCAGTGTGGGCGTTCGCGGGGTCGTGCAGGTGGGCACCGACCTGGCGAGTTCGATCTGGTCGGCGGACATCGCTGCGATCGAGCCACGCGTGCTCGCCGCGGTCGCCATTCACCCCAATGAGGCGCCGCGGCTCGACGCGGCCGGCACTCTGGATGACGCCCTCGTCTCGATTTCGGAACTCGCGGGCCGCCCGCGGGTGCGCGCGGTCGGCGAGACGGGCCTCGACTTCTTCCGCACCGGTGAGGAGGGTCGTGCGGCGCAGCTGCGCTCGTTCGAGGCGCACATCGAGATCGCGAAGCAGCGCGGGCTGGCGCTGCAGATCCACGACAGGGATGCTCACCGCGACGTCATCTCCACGCTGATACGGGTCGGTGCGCCGGAGCGCACCGTGTTCCACTGCTTCAGCGGCGACACCGAGCTGGCGAGCGTGCTGGCCGAAAACGGCTGGTACGCATCCTTCGCCGGCACCGTCACATTCAAGAACGCGCCGAACCTGCGCGACGCCCTCGAGGCGCTGCCACGGCGGCTCGTGCTCATCGAGACGGATGCGCCGTTCCTGACCCCGGTGCCGTTCCGTGGGCGGCCGAATGCGTCGTACCTGATCCCGCACACGCTGCGGGCGATGGCGGCGCACCTCGGCACCGACGTCTCGATGCTGGCCGCGCTCATCTCGTCGAACACCGAGGAGGTCTACGGCCTCTGGAACTCCGAGCCGGTAGCGGACCCGCCGAATCCCTTCGGCGAGTGATGACCGAGGTCAAACTCCTCGGGCCCGCCGAGATCCGCGATCTCGCCGAACTGCTCGGCATCCAGCCCACCAAGAAGCTGGGCCAGAACTTCGTGATCGACGCCAATACGGTGCGTCGCATCGTGCGCATCGCGGGTGTCGCCGCCGGGATGACCGCGGTCGAGGTCGGCCCGGGACTCGGGTCGCTGACGCTGGGGCTGCTCGAGAGCGGGGCATCCGTCGTCGCGGTCGAGATCGATGCGAGGCTGGCCGCGCAGCTTCCCCACACGGTCGCCGCGGCCGTGGCCCCCGAGCTCGTCGACGGGCGCCTCACCGTCATCACCGCCGACGCGATGACCATCACCTCGCTCGACCCCGAACCGTCAGTGCTCGTCGCGAACCTGCCCTACAACGTATCCGTGCCCGTGCTGCTGCACTTTCTCGAGCACTTCCCGTCGCTGCGATCGGGCCTCGTCATGGTGCAGGCCGAGGTCGGCCAGCGTCTCGCCGCACCGCCCGGGTCGAAGGTCTACGGCAGCCCGAGCGCGAAGGCGGCGTGGTACGGGGACTTCCGCCTGGCGGGCAGCGTCTCGCGCCAGGTGTTCTGGCCGGTGCCGAACGTGGACTCGATCCTGGTGGCCTTCGAGCGTCACGAGCAGCCCGGCACAGAGGCCGAGCGGGTCACCACCTTCGGCCTCATCGACGCCGCGTTCCAGCAGAGGCGAAAGATGCTGCGGCAGGCGCTCTCGGTCGTTCTCGGGGACTCGGCCATCGCATCCGCTCGCATCGAGGCGGCCGGCATTGCTCCCACCGCACGCGGCGAGCAGCTTGGCGTGCTCGACTTCCTGAAGATCGCACGAGCGGCCGCCGTACCGGCGTAGCGTGAAATCATGCGCGCAATAACCCTCCCCACCTTCGGCGGGCCCGACGTTCTGACCATCGCCGACATCGCGGAGCCGGCTATCGGGCCGCGCGACGTGCTGGTGGGGGTGGGCGCCGCGGGAGTCAACCGCGCCGACCTGAGCCAGCGCGAAGGGCACTACCCGCCGCCGCCGGGAGCGCCCGACTGGCCCGGCATGGAACTGTCGGGGGTGGTGCTGCAGGTCGGCGCCGCCGTCACCCGCTGGAAGGTGGGGGACCGGGTCTGCGCCCTGGTGCCGGGTGGCGGTTATGCGGAACGCGCCGCCGTCGACGAGTCACTCCTGCTGGATGTCCCGGCGGGCGTCGACCTCGACGAGGCGGCGGGCATCCCGGAGGCCGCCTGCACCGTGTGGGCGAACGTGTTCATGGCGGCCGGCCTTCGTGACGACCAGTCGCTGCTCGTGCACGGCGGTTCGAGTGGAATCGGGTCGATGGCCATCCAGCTCGGCGTCGCGCTCGGTCACCGGGTGTTCGCGACCGCGGGCTCGCCCGCCAAGGTGGAGTTCTGCGACGGTCTCGGCGCCCGCGGCATCAACTACCGCACGGAGGATTTCGCGGCCGTCATCGCGGCGGAGTCCGACGGCGGGGTCGACGTCGTGCTCGACCTGGTGGGCGGGGACTACCTCGCCCGCAACATCGCCTCGCTGGCGACGGGTGGCACCGTGATGATCATCGCGAACCAGAGCGGTGCGCCGGGCTCGTTCGACATCAACGCGCTCATGCGCAAACGCGGCCGCATCTGGGCGACCACGCTGCGTGCGCGCCCGCTCGCCGAGCGCGCCGCGATCGTTGCCGCCGTGCAGCAGAACGTCATGCCGCTGTTCGCGAGTGGTGCCATCCGGCCGATCATCGACAGCAGGTATCCGCTCGACCGCGCCGCGGATGCCCATCGCCGCATGGAAACATCCGAGCACCTGGGCAAGATTCTGCTCATCCCCTGACCGTCGTCGAGCGCCCGGAACGCGGTGCGGTCTTCTCGCGGAGAAACCCTCGACTAGGTTGGTTCTATGACCTCCGTGGCCGCACCGTCGATGGTGCACGCGAAGGCGCCCGGGAAGATCAACGTCTTCCTCAAGGTCGGCGCCCGACTGGCCGATGGCTACCACGATGTGGCCATCGCATACCAGGCCGTGTCGCTGTACGAGGAGGTGCGCGCGTACCCGGCCGACGACTTCTCGGTCGCCGTTTCGGGCACGGTCGAGCTGTCGCGGGTGCCCGTGGATGGCTCGAATATCGCGATTCGCGCGGCCCGGCTTCTGGCCGCACGCACGGGCTTCCGCGGGGGAGCGCACCTCGAGATCGGCAAACACGTGCCCGTCACCGGCGGGATGGGCGGCGGCTCCGCGGATGCCGCGGCGACCCTGCTCGCGTGCGACAGCCTGTGGGGCACCGGAGTTGCCGCGCGAGGAGATGCTGTCGCTCGCCTCGGAGCTGGGGGCGGATGTGCCGTTCGCGTTCACGGGCGGCACCGCGATCGGCACGGGTCGCGGCGACCAGCTGAGCCCGGCGCTCGCCCAGGGGCAGTTCCAGTGGGTGCTCGTCGTCTCGCGACTTCGGGCTCTCGACCCCGGCCGTCTACAGCGAGCTCGACCGTCATCGCGACCGTCACTCGCAGGACATCTTCCCGGCGCAGGGCCAGCCGTTCGTCGATGCCAACGTGCTGCAGGCGCTGCGCGCCGGCGACCCGCACCAGCTCGCCGAGACGCTGTACAACGACCTGCAGGCGCCGGCGCTGCACCTCGAGCCGTCGCTCGCATCCATCCTGGAGCTGGGCGAGGAGAACGGCGCGCTCGCCGGAATCATCTCGGGTTCGGGCCCGACGATCGCGTTCCTCACCGCCGACCTCGACAACGCCCTCGAGCTGCAGATCGCGCTCAGCGCAGCTCGCCTCAACGTGGTGCGCGTCACGGGGCCCGTGCACGGCGCCCGCCTCGTCAACCAGTAGCCCCGCACGCGCGCTGAGCACTGCGCGGCCGCCTTCGAGTGGTCAGAAAGTGTCGCCTTGCCGCGACTTACCCGACACTTTGTGACCGCTCGACGAGGGTGTGGATGGTGCGCCCCGGCAGATGCGGGATAGCGCACCATGGGTGGATGCCCAGGCCTGGTCCGCTGCCCGCCGGGATGCCGCACCCCGCCTTCAGCACGCGGGATGCTCGCGAGCACGGGGTGTCCCGGGGGCGACTTCGGTCGTCCGACCTCATCGCGCCGTTCCACGGTGTGCGAGCGACCCGCCCGTCGAGCACCATCGAGGAACGGTGTCGCCAGTACGCGGCGCGCCTGGGCTCGGACGAGTTCTTCAGCCACTCGACGGCGGCGCTGCTGCTCGGGCTTCCGCTGCCTCGCCGGCTGGAATCGGATGACGTGCTGCACGTGAGTGGCCGATCGTCGCGCCCGCGCACCCGAGGCGTTGTCGGGCATCGCGCGCTCGTGACCCCCGTGGGGTCGGTTCGCGGGCTGCCGGTCACTCGCCCGGACTGGGTGCTCCCCGAACTCGCGACCCAGCTGGGGTTGGACGACCTTGTGGTTGCGGGCGACGCGCTGGTGCGACGAAAGCGGCCGTTGACCAGTTTGGAGCAACTGCTGCAGGTGGCGAGCGAACACCGGGGGCGCGGAATTCGGCTTGTTCGGGCGGCACTGGGCGATGTGCGGCGGGGCACGGATTCGCCCATGGAGACGCGCCTGCGTTTGCTCATCTGTCGCGCCGGACTTCCCGAGCCGGTCATCGGCCACACCATTCGCGATCGCAACCGCGACTTCATCGGCACGCCGGACCTCAGCTACGTCGAGCAGCGGATCGCGATCGAGTATGAGGGATCAGTGCATCGTGACGATCCGCGCGTGTTTGCGGAGGACATCCTGAGGCGCGAGTTGATGCAGGAGGCCGACTGGTACGTCATCCGTGTGATTGCGGATCACGTTTTCCGTTCCCCAGGCTGGCTCGTGGGTCGCATTGCGCGCATCCTGGCCCAGCGCTCAATCTCACTGACCTGACACATCGAGTGGTCACGAAATGTCGCCGGGAGCCGCGACAGGCAACACAATGTGACCGCTGGGGCGCGTGCGAGTCGAGCGGGTAGGCTCGAAGGCTTATGGCACACCTGCTCGGAGCCGAAAGCCTCCACCTCGAATACCCGACCCGAGTGGTCTTCGACAGCGTCACGATCGGGCTCGACGAGGGCCAGCGCATTGGCGTCGTCGGCCGCAACGGCGACGGCAAGTCGAGCCTGCTGCGGCTGCTCTCCGGGCGCCTCGAGCCCGACGGCGGGCGGGTGACGCGCCGAAACGGCATCACCCTCGGCATGCTGGACCAGGCGGATGAACTCCCCGACGACCTCGTTGTCTCACACGCCATCGTCGGCGACCGTCCGGAGCACGAGTGGGCCGGCGACTCGCGGGTGCGCGATGTCATCGAGGGCCTCGTCGGCGGCATCCCGTGGGGCGCCACGGTCGGCGAGCTCAGCGGCGGGCAGCGTCGGCGCGTGGCGCTCGCGGCCCTGCTGGTGGGCGACTGGGACATCCTGTTTCTCGACGAACCCACCAACCACCTCGACGTGGAGGGCATCGCCTGGCTTGCTGCGCACCTCAAGCGGCGGTGGTCGGCCAACGCCGGCGGCCTCATCGTCGTGACCCACGACCGGTGGTTTCTCGACGAGATCTGCACCGACACGTGGGAGGTTCACGACCGCATCATCGAACCCTTCGAGGGCGGGTATGCGGCGTACATCCTGCAGCGGGTCGAGCGCGACCGGATGGCCGCTGCCTCCGAGTCGAAGCGCCAGAACCTGATGCGCAAGGAGCTCGCGTGGCTGCGCCGAGGTGCGCCGGCGCGGTCGACGAAGCCGAAGTTTCGAATGGATGCCGCCTACGAGCTGATCGAGAACGAGCCGCCGCCGCGCGACTCCGTCTCACTCGCGGCGATGGCCATGCAGAGGCTGGGCAAAGATGTCGTGGACATCGAGGGCGTGAGCGTCAGCTACCCGGATGCTCAGACGGGGCACAAGCAGGTGCTCGACGACGTCACCTGGCTCATCGCGCCGGGTGAGCGCACGGGCATCCTGGGCGTGAACGGCGCGGGCAAGAGCACGCTGCTGGGGCTCGTCTCGGGCACGGTGCATCCGACGACCGGCAAGGTGAAGCGCGGCAAGACCATCAAGGTGTCGTTTCTCACGCAGCAGCTCGCCGAGCTCGAAGACATTTGGGACGACCGCGTCACCGACGTGCTGAAACGCCAGAAGAGCACGTACGTGTCGGGCGGCAAGGAGATGACGCCCGCCCAGCTGCTCGAGCGGGTGGGGTTCCAGAGCGCGCAGCTGTCGACGCGGGTGAGGGAGCTGTCGGGCGGCCAGAAACGCCGGCTGCAGCTGCTGCTGATCCTGCTCGACGAACCTAACGTGCTCATCCTCGACGAGCCCACGAACGACCTCGACACCGACATGCTCGCCGCCATCGAAGACCTGCTCGACTCGTATGCGGGAACGCTGCTGGTGGTGTCGCACGACAGATACCTCATCGAGCGGGTGACCGACCAGCAGTATGCCGTCATGGGGGGAAAGTTCCTGCACCTGCCGCGTGGGGTGGAGCAGTACCTGGAGTTGCGGTCGACGGTGGTCGCGAATCAACTCGACAAGCCGAAGTCGTCGGCGCGCACCGGCCACAACGAGCAGCCTGAAGGGCGCCGAGCTCCGCAACGCCGAGAAGGAATTCGCAGCGGCGGGTCGCAGGATCGAGAAACTTCAGGGCCAGGTCGCCGACCTGCACCTGAAGATCGCCGAACACGACCAGTCCGACTACGTGGGGCTCGGCGCACTTTCGACCGAGCTCTCGACGCTCGAGTCGTCACTGCTGGATGTCGAGACCCGCTGGCTCGAGCTCAGCGAACTGCTGGGCTGACCGGCTTATTGCGGCTGGCCGGGCTTCAATCGAAGTCGAGGCTCAGCTTGCGCAGCAGTGTGCTCAGCCGGTCTCGCTCGACGCCGGTGAGCGCGGCGAGCAGCTCCGACTCATCCTGCAGCAGCAGCGCGATCGCGGTGTCGACCCTGTCCCGTCCGCGCTCCGTCATGACCACCAGGATGCCGCGCCCGTCGCCGGGGTCGCTGCGGCGCTCGACGAGTTCGCGTTCGACCAGACGGTCGATCCGGTTGGTCATCGTGCCGCTCGACACCAGGGTCTGCTGCAGCAGCGCCTTGGGGCTGAGCTGGTAGGGCTCGCCCGCGCGACGCAGCGCCGACAGCACGTCGAACTCCCACAGCTCGAGGTCGGATGCCGCAAATGCGCTGCGCCTGGCCCGCTCGAGATGCCGGGCGAGGCGCCCGACGCGGCTGAGCACCTGCATGGGCGCGAAGTCGAGGTCCGGGCGTTCGTGCTCCCAGGCGTCGACGATGCGGTCGACTTCGTCGTTTGCGGGCATCCCCCATTATCGCAGGCGCCCAAATTCTGCCGGGCGTCCGCGATCTGGCAGAATTGGGCGGCGCCCGGCTTCGCAGTGCGGCCTGGCGCGAGTGGTCCGCCTTGGTGTAACCGGCAGCACGACAGCCTTTGGAGCTGTTAGGTCCAGGTTCGAATCCTGGGGGCGGAGCGCACGCTCACTTGCCTTCTTGACAAGGCCGTGTATCTTTCTTCCGTGAGCATCACAAGGGCGACGCCGGGGTCGCAGACTTCACTTCGTGAAGCCAACCGAGCCCGCATCATCGATGCGGTGAAGAGGCACGGCGGGCTGACGCAGGTGGAGCTTGCGGGGGCGACAGGTCTGTCTCCTGCGACGGTTTCGAACATCGTCAAGGAGCTCACGGCCAACTCGATCCTGCATACGACGATGACGACACGCAGCGGTCGGCGGGCCCAGCACGTCACTCTCGCGCGTGCGCTCGGCATCGTTGCGGGGGTGCACATTTCGACCCGGCACATGCGAATCGCGCTCGCGGATGTCGCGGGAACAGTGATCTCCGAGCACAACATGCCGCTCGCGAAAGACCATCGGGCCGACAACGAGCTCGACAAGGTCACCCAGCTGATCGCCGACATGCTCGACTCGGTGGACGCATCCATGGACGAGATCCTGGCCGTCGGCATCGCGCTGCCCGCCCCCGTGGATGCTCGGAAGGGCGAGATTTCGCGCTCCGGCCTGATGCGCGGGTGGGATGGTGTCTCCATCGCGGACCTCATGCACCGCCGCATCCAGCGCCCGGTTTTCGTGGACAACGAGGCCAACCTGGGGGCGCTGGCGGAGTTCCGACTGGGGGCTGCGCGCGGTCGGAAGAACGCCGTGTACCTGCGTCTCGGGCAGGGTTTCGGGGCGGGTCTCATCCTGAATGGCGCGGTTTTCCGCGGTTTTGAGAGCAGCGCGGGCGAGTTCGGTCACATGACGATCGACGAGCACGGGCCCCTGTGCCGCTGTGGCAACCGCGGATGCCTCGAGGCGATCGCGGGCGGCCCGGCGATCATCGAGGGACTGCGTGAGACCAACGGACCGCAGAAGCTCACGGATGTCGTGGTGCACGCAATCGCGGGCGACCACATCTGCATCCGGGCGATCGCCGACGCGGGTCGGCACGTCGGTATCGCCGCCGCCAACCTGTGCAACCTGCTGGCCCCGGAACGCATCGTCGTCGGCGGCGAGCTCGCTCGTGCGGGCGAACTGTTCCTCGGGCCGCTGCGCCACAGCCTCGAGCGCTCGGTCGTCATGAGCACCGACAAGGTGGCCGACATCGTGCAGGGCCAGCTGGGGGACAGGGCGGAGCTGATGGGCGCGGTGCTGTACGCCACCGACCGAAGCACGATCGGACAAGACGACCTTTCCGCCTGATCGGGCCGCTCCGATCACGTTTGCTAACGATTGAGGAACGCTCTTCGATCCTTGGCTTCAAGACTTGACGCCAAGGATCGTTTGGTGACATGCTCGACCCGGCGCCAATGAGGGTGCCATGAATCGGAGGTTATTCAATGAAGATCGCCACGAAGAGAGTTGTTGTTGCAGCCACAGCTCTCCTTCTCGCAGCGGGGACGCTGACCGCGTGTTCGTCCACGCCGAGTTCCAGCTCCACGAGCGGCTCAGGCAGCAGCGGCAAGGCCTACAAGATCGGACTGCTCCTTCCCGACAACGTGACCGCGCGCTACGCAGCGGCTGACCGCCCCTACTTCACCGCAGCAGTCAAGAAGCTCGACCCGAGTGCGACCGTTCTCTACGAAGACGCCGACGGCAGCGCGTCGAAGCAGCAGGCACAGGCTCAGGCCATGCTCGCCAACGGTGTGAAGGTTCTCGTTCTCGACGCCTTCGACGGCGAGGCAGCACAGTCGATCGTCACCGCAGCCATCGCCAAGAAGGTTCCGGTCATCGACTACGACCGTCTCGTCGACGGTGGCAAGTCGAACTACTACATCTCCTTCGACAACGAGAAGGTCGGCGAGCTGCAGGGAACTGCATTCGTCAACGAGCTCAAGTCTGAGGGCGTTCCCGCCGGCTCCGGCATCCTGATGATCGACGGTTCCCCGACGGACAACAACGCAACGCTGTTCGCCAAGGGTGCCCACTCGGTCATCGACAAGAGCGGCTACAAGATCCTCGCTGAGTACCAGACGCCCGGATGGCTTCCCGCCAACGCGCAGTCGTGGGCTGCCAGCCAGATCACGAAGTTCGGCTCGCAGATCAAGGGCATCTACGCCGCTAACGATGGAACCGCTGGCGGTGTCATCGCAGCTGCACAGGCCGCGAAGTTCGACCTGTCGAAGCTGGCCCTCACCGGCCAGGACGCGTCGCTCGCCGGCATCCAGTCGATCCTTGCTGGAGACCAGTACATGACCGTCTACAAGGCCATCAAGCCTGAGGCCGAGAAGGCCGCGTCGCTCGCGGTCGACCTCGCCAACGGCAAGAAGCCCGTCGCCCCGACCACCGTGTCCGGTGCGTCAGGCCCCGGCGTCCCGTCGTTCCTCCTCGTGCCGGTTGCCGTCACGAAGGCGAACATCGAGTCCACCGTCGTCGCTGATGGCTTCGACACCGCTGCCCAGATCTGCACCGGTACGTACGCTGCACTCTGCACCGCGGCTGGCATCAAGTAATACCTAGCAACACCTAGCAATACCGGTCGGGGATCACCCACAGGGTGGTCCCCGACCGTACTATGTGGTCAGTGACCTGTACACAAAGGAGTAACAGTGACTCTCGTTTCTGAGGTGTCGTCGGACAAGCACGAGACGGCTGATGCTGTTCTCTCAATGCGTGGAGTCAACAAGGGATTCGGTGCCGTCCAGGCGCTTACCGATATCCACCTGGACATCTTCCCGGGCGAGGTGGTCGCCCTGGTCGGCGACAACGGCGCCGGGAAGTCCACGCTGGTGAAGATTCTTGCGGGGGTGCATGCCCAGGATTCGGGAACGATCACGTTCCACGGCAAGGTCGTGCACATCCCCACCCCCACCGCGTCGCGTGCTCTCGGCATCGCGACCGTGTTCCAGGACCTCGCGCTCTGCGACAACCTGGATGTCGTCTCGAACCTGTTCCTGGGCCGCGAGATCGGCACCCTCGCCCTCGACGAGGTCGAGATGGAGAGCCGCTCGTGGGAGCTGCTCCGCCAGCTGTCCGCGAAGATCCCGTCGGTGCGCATCCCGGTCGCCTCTCTATCGGGTGGCCAGCGACAGACCGTCGCGATCGCCCGCTCGCTGATCGGCGACCCGAGCGTGGTCATCCTCGACGAGCCGACCGCCGCTCTCGGTGTCGCCCAGACCGCTGAGGTGCTGAACCTCATCGAACGCCTGCGCGAGCGGGGCCTCGGCGTGCTGCTCATCAGCCACAACCTGGCCGACGTTCAAGCCGTGGCAGACCGAGCAGTAGTGCTGCGACTCGGCCGCAACAACGGCGAGTTCCGCATCGCGGACGTGAGCTACGAAGACATCATTGCCGCGATCACCGGCGCAACCGATAACGTCGTCACCCGTCGCGAGGCCGCCGTCAAGGCCGCCAACGCGGAAAAGGCCGGCGCAGTCACCGAGGAGAAGAGCAAGTGACCCAGACCCCCACTCCGACCAAAGAGGGCTCGGTCGCCCCATCCGACCTGCAGGATGAGCGCCTGATCCGCCCGACGGGCGTGCGCGAGAACCTCAGCGCGCAGATCAAGCGCATCCGCACCGGCGACCTCGGTTCGCTGCCCGTCGTCATTGGCCTCGTCATCATCTGCGTGGTCTTCCAGGTGCTCGACTCGGTGTTCCTCGGCGCGGAGAACCTCTCGTTCCTGCTGCTCAACGCCTCGTTCTACGGCGTCGTATCCGTCGGCATCGTGCTCGTGCTGCTGCTCGGCCAGATCGACCTGTCAGTCGGTTCGATGAGCGGTTTCGCCGCGGCCATCTACGGCATCGCTCTGACGCAGGGCCACTGGCCCGAGTGGCTCGTCATCATCGCGGCCATCGCGGCCGGATGTCTCGTCGGTCTGCTCTACGGATTCCTGTTCGTGCGATTCAGCGTGCCGAGCTTCGTCATCACACTGGCCGGACTGCTTGCGCTCCTCGGTGCGCAGCTCGCAACGCTCGGCCCGTCGGGTGACATCAACATCCCGACCACGAGCTTCATCGTGCAGTTCTCCCAGCAGCTCTACCTGCCGGCGTGGCTCGCCTACGTACTCGTTGTCGTCTCGGCAGTCGGCTATGCGGCGTCCGCTCTGTCCAAGGCGCGCAAGCGCACCAAGGCCGGCCTGTCCGCACAGGGCACCACGGGCATCCTGATTCGCGCCGCGCTGCTGCTCGTCGCGCTCGGTGCCCTGGTGATCTACCTCGACAGCTACGCGAACGGTGGCGTCGCCGACGCATTCGTGTTCCTCGTGGTGCTCGTCATCGTGATGCAGTACGCGCTGACCCGCACCCGCTGGGGTCGCTCGGTCTTCGCAGTCGGCGGCAACGTCGAGGCAGCACGTCGGGCTGGTATCCGCGTCAACCGCGTCTACGTCAGCGTCTTCGTACTGTGCTCGGGCCTCGCGGCAATCGGCGGTCTCATCGCCATGGGTAACCTGCAGTCCGCCGGCCAGGCCAGCGGAACCGGCGACTTCAACCTCGACGCGATCGCGGGTGCAGTCATCGGTGGAACCAGCCTCTTCGGCGGTCGCGGATCCGCGTGGTCCGCACTACTGGGCATCCTGGTCATCACGGCCATCACCAGCGGCCTCAACCTGCTGAGCCTCGACTCGTCGGTGCGCTTCATGATCACGGGCGCGGTGCTGCTGCTCGCCGTCATCGTCGACTCGCTGTCGCGCCGGTCGCGTGTGGCGGCCGGTCGAGCGTAGCGACAAATCCCTGCACCGCTCCCTCGAGGCATTCGATGTCTCGGGGGAGCGGTCCATTTAACGCGAGAATGGCTCTATGACCGATCCGAACCTTGCCGTCATCGTTCTCGCCGCCGGGCAGGGCACCCGCATGAAGTCCGCTCTTCCGAAGGTGCTTCATCCTCTCGCCGGGGTTCCGATCGTGGGTCACGTGCTCGCGACGGCTCGCGAGCTCGACCCGGCACACGTGGTCGTCGTCGTGAGGCACGAGCGCGATGCGGTCGCGGCGACCGTGCTCGAGCTGCTGCCCGAGGCGGTCATCGTCGACCAGGATGAGATCCCCGGAACCGGCCGCGCCGTCGAGCAGGCCATCGACGCGCTTCCGTCGGCGTTCGTCGGCGACGTGATGATCGTCAGCGGCGACGTGCCGCTGCTCGACGCGGCCACCCTCACCGGGCTGCTCGAGGCGCACCGCGCA
Source organism: uncultured Actinomycetota bacterium (assembly GCA_963738535.1). Classification (GTDB taxonomy): domain Bacteria; phylum Actinomycetota; class Actinomycetes; order Actinomycetales; family Microbacteriaceae; genus Galbitalea. Next base: position 44,045 of record CAVTXB010000001.1, on the reverse strand, counting down.
GGCGTCGCCGCGGCGACGCTGCTGTCCGCCATGTTCGACGACGCGACCGGGTACGGACGCATCGTGCGCACCGACGACGGCGCAGTCGACCGCATCGTCGAGCAGAAGGATGCGACAGACGAAGAGCTGGCGATCCACGAGGTCAACTCGGGCAGCTACATCTTTCACCTACAGCCCCTTCGCGAGCAGCTCGCCCTCGTCGACACCCGCAACGCGCAGGGTGAGAAGTACATCACCGACGTCATCGGCCTGCTGCGGGCCACGGGCGCCGAGGTCACGGCGGTGCCGGTCAGTGAGAACTGGATCGTCGGCGGCATCAACGACCGCGTGCAGCTCGCCGAGACCGCCCAGCGGCTGAACGCCCTCATCGTGCGCGGCTGGCAGCTCGCCGGCGTAACCGTGCGCGACCCCGACACCACCTGGATCGACCTGCAGGCCACCATCGCCGAAGACGTCGAACTGCTGCCCGGCACCATGATCACCGGCCCCACCGTCATCGAACGCGGCGCCATCATCGGCCCGGACACCAGTCTCGACACGTGCGAGATCGGCGAGCCGGCGCGACGGTGCGGCGCACGGATGCGACTCTCGCGGTCATCGGCGCGGGCGCCTCCGTCGGCCCGTTCGCGTACCTTCGCCCCGGCACCTACCTCGGCGAGAACGGCAAGATCGGCACCTTCGTCGAGACCAAGAATTCGACGATCGGCGTCGGCAGCAAAGTGCCGCACCTGAGCTACATCGGCGACACCACCGTGGGCGAGGGATCCAACGTGGGAGCCGGAACGATCACCGCCAACTACGACGGCGTCAACAAGCACAAGACGGTCGTCGGGTCCCATGTTCGGTCCGGGTCGCACAACGTGTTCGTCGCCCCCGTTACTATTGGAGATGGAGCGTACACAGGTGCCGGCACGGTCGTCCGCAAAGACGTACCGCCGGGCGCGCTGGCCATCAATGTCGCTCCGCAGCGCAACATGACTGGCTGGGTCGAGGCCAATCGTTCGGGCACTGCCGCAGCGAAAGCCGCGGCGGCCGCCACCGACGCGACATCAGACCCCGCCTGACCACCGCCGCTTCGCCGGCAGGAAGTTGGACACGTGGCCGAGATCACGGCGAGTGGACAGAAGCGTTTGGTCGTCGTCTCAGGGCGCGCGCATCCACAACTCGCGGTCGACGTGGCCGAAGCGCTCGGCACCGAACTCGTGCACACGGATGCCCGCACGTTCGCGTCGAGCGAGATCTACGCCCGGTTCGACGAGAGCGTTCGCGGCAGCGACGCGTTCGTCATCCAGTCGCACACCCGACCCGTCAACGAGTGGCTCATGGAGCAGCTCATCATGATCGACGCGCTCAAGCGGGCATCCGCCAAGCGCATCACCGTCGTGGCGCCCTACTACCCGTACGCCCGGCAAGACAAGAAGGGCCGCGGTCGCGAGCCGATCAGCGCGAGGCTCGTGGCCGACCTGTTCAAGGCCGCCGGTGCTGACCGCATCATGAGCGTCGACCTGCACGCCGCCCAGATCCAGGGCTTCTTCGATGGTCCCGTCGACCACCTCTTCGCCATGCCCGTGCTGCTCAAACACTTCCAGGACAACCTCGACACCTCGATGCTGACCGTCGTCTCGCCCGACATGGGCCGCGTGCGAGTGGCGGATGTCTGGAGCGACAAGCTCGGGGCGCCGCTCGCGATCATCCACAAGCGCCGCGACCCGATGGTCGCCAACAAGGTGACCGTGCACGAGATCGTCGGCGAGGTGGATGGGCGGCTGTGCCTGATCGTCGACGACATCATCGACACCGGTGGGACGATCGTGAAGGCCGCGGAGGCACTCAAGGAGGCCGGTGCGCTCGGCGTCATCGTGGCGGCGACGCACGCGGTGTTCTCCGACCCGGCGAGCGACATCCTGCAGAGCGACTTCATCGACTCGGTCGTGGTCACCGACACCCTGCCGATCCCCGAAGACAAGCGCTTCCCGACGCTGACCATCCTGCCGATCGCGCCGCTCATCGCGAGCGCGATCCACGAGGTCTTCAGCGACGGCTCCGTGACCTCGATGTTCGACGGCGCCGCCTGACCCCCACTAACGGTTGTGCAGGACTTTAAGCGTCCCTGCCCCTGAGCGCCAGAAGAAATGTGATTTCGGGCGGGTAACTCCTGCAGAACCGTTAGGCGGGGAGGGGCTTGCCGGAGGGCAGCATCGGCGGCCCAGGGATCCAGCCGAGGGATGCGATGAACTGCGAACCGCCGAACGAGTTGGCCTGCGTGTAGCACTGCCACCCGGAACCGTGCGCGCCGAGAACCTCGAAACTGACGCTCGACGAGTCGTTCGGATTCTCGTAGCGCACCCAGCGCTTGCAGCTCTCCGCGGCATCCTTCGCGTTGATCATGACGGTGCCGATCACGCCCGGCAGCACGAGGCCCGCGATGCCGACCGCGACCACGATTCGCATGGCCAGCAGCATGCGCGGCGACCGAAGCGGCCGGCCGTCGCCGGGCTCGTAGCCGACCAGCTCCGGCTCGTCATCCCACATGCTCACGTGACCATTCTCTCGTGAGGGGCGCTAATCGTTGCCACAAAGGGTCATTTCGAGACCCGATTGACGCCCCTCACGGCTAGTGGGTGCTCGGCTCGGTTTCGATCTCGCTGCGGTCGCCGCTCCACAGGGTGTGGAAGACGCCGTCTTTGTCGACGCGCTTGTAGGTGTGGCTGCCGAAGAAGTCCCGCTGGCCCTGGATGAGGGCGGCAGGCAGACGCTCGGACCGGATGCCGTCGTAGTAGGCGAGCGACGACGAGAACGCGGGCGTCGGAATGCCCGACTGGGCGGCGTGCGCGACCACCTGCCGCCACGAGTCCTGCGCGCCCTCGATCGCTGACTTGAAGTACGGCGCCGTCAGCAGGGCGACGAGCTTCGGGTTCTCCTCGTACGCCTCGGTGATGCGGTTGAGGAACTGGGCCCGGATGATGCAGCCGCCGCGCCAGATCTTCGCGATGTCGCCCTTCTTGATGTCCCAGTTGTACTTCTCGGCGCCGGCGACGATCTCGTCGAAGCCCTGGCTGTAGGCGATCATCTTCGACGCGTACAGGGCGCGGCGAACATCCTCGACGAAGGTGTCGCGGTCGTCGACCGTCCACGGCTTCGACGGACCGGGCAGGTCGGACGCGGCCTCGCGCTGCTCGGGCTTCGACGACAGCGCGCGCGCGAAGACCGCTTCGGCGATGCCCGAGACCGGGATGCCCAGGTCGAGGGCGTTCTGCACCGTCCAGACGCCGGTTCCCTTCGAGCCGGCCTGGTCGAGGATGACGTCGACGAGCGGCTTGCCGGTGTCGGCATCCACCTGGCGAAGCACCTCGGCGGTGATCTCGATCAGGTACGACTCGAGCTCGCCCTTGTTCCACTCGGCGAAGATGTCGGCGATCTCGACGGGGGTCGCCCCGGTGCCGCGGCGGATGAGGTCGTACGCCTCGGCGATCAGCTGCATGTCGGCGTACTCGATGCCGTTGTGCACCATCTTGACGAAGTGGCCCGCCCCGTCGGTGCCCACGTGGGTCACGCACGGCTCGCCCTCGGCGATGGCCGCGATCGACTCGAAGATCGGGCCGAGCTTCTCGTAGGCCTCGGCGGAACCGCCGGGCATGATCGACGGCCCGTGCAGCGCGCCCTCCTCGCCGCCGGAGATACCGGTGCCGACGAAGTTGAGACCCTTCTCTTTCAGCGCCTTCTCGCGCCGGATGGTGTCGGTGAACAGCGAGTTGCCGCCGTCGATGATGATGTCGCCGGGCTCGAACAGTTCGGCCAGCTCGTCGATGACGGCATCCGTTCCGGCGCCCGCCTGCACCATGACGAGCGCGGCACGCGGCTTCTCGAGCGAGGCCACGAAATCTTTGATGTCTTCCGACGGCACGAAGCCGGCCTCGGGATGCTCGTCCATGAGGGTCTTCGTGCGTGTGAACGTGCGGTTGTAGATGGCGACCGTGTTGCCGTCGCGGCTCGCGAGGTTGCGGGCCAGATTGGAGCCCATCACCGCCAGTCCGACAACTCCGATGTTTGCAACTGCCTTCGTCTGCGGCATTCGTTTCTCCCTTGGTGGTACCCGTTAAAACCAGCCTAGCCATCTCACGTGGGCGTCGACTGCGCGAGGATGGAGGTATGGAACGAAGCTGGGTTGCGGTCGATTTTGGTGGTCTCGATGTCTTTCGGGAGGTCGAGGGCGACGTGCCCGAACCGGGGCCGGGCGAGGTCACGATCGAGGTGCTGGCGGCCGGCATGAACCCCGCTGATTACAAGCACGTGACGCGCAAGGGCGACCCGTCGCAGCTTCCGCTGCGCATCGGCTACGAGGTTGCGGGCATCCTGCGGGCTCTCGGACCGGACACGCAGATCGCGTCGGGCGGGGGAGCGGTGGGCGACGAGGTGCTCGCCTTCCGTATCTCGGGCGGCTACGCGAGCGCCGTCACCGTGCCCGCGAAGGATGTCTTTGCCAAGCCCGCGGCGCTCGACTTCCCCGAGGCGGCCAATCTTCTGCTCGCCGGAACGACCGCGGCCGAGATGCTGGATGTCGTGGGCGTGCGGGCGGGCGAGACGATCGTCGTGCACGGTGCATCCGGCGCCGTCGGAGTGAGTGTGCTGCAGCAGGCCCGCGAGCTGGGCGTCCGCGTGATCGGCACCTCGAGCGAGGCCCGCTTCGACGTGGTGCGCGAGTTCGGCGGCATCCCCGTGGTCTACGGACCAGGACTCGAGCAGCGGGTGCGGGATGCGGCTCCGGAGGGTATCGCGGCGGCGCTCGACACGGTGGGAACGGATGAGGCCGTCGATGTCTCGCTGGCGCTCGTTGCCGACCGCGCGCGCATCGTCTCGATCGCCGCGGGTCCGCGGATCGCTGAGGTGGGCATCGTCGGTATCGGCGGGCAGATGCCGGCCAGTGCGGCGTTTCGCGACCGGGTTCGTCCCGCCCTGATCGCGCTGGCGGCCGAGGGCAAGCTGGTGGTGCCGATCGCCCGCACGTTTCCCCTGGATGACGCGCTCGACGCCCTTAACCTGCTGAGCGGCCAGCACCCGGGCGGCAAGCTCGCGCTTCTGCCCTAGTTACACGACAACGCTGCGGTTTGTTACCGACGCGCCCTCGATGAGGGCCACGACGGTAACAAACCGCAGCAGGGTTGGCGGGCGCTTAGTGCGCGGCGACGGGCTCGCTCTGCTGCGGCACGGGGATGCGGCCCGTGTGCGGCGCGTTGTGCAGGGCCAGGCCCTGACTGCGGCGACGGAACAGCAGGGCCGCGAGCACGGCACCACCGGTGAACACACTGGCCGAAACCCAGTACACGAGGTGGTAGCTCTGCACGGCCGCCTCGCCCACGACGGCCGGAGTGGCCGGGGCGTGAGCCACGATGTACGCGGTGACCGCTGAGGCCGCGAGCGTGTTGAGCAGCGCGGTTCCGATCGAGCCGCCCACCTGCTGGCTGGTGTTGACCAAAGCGGATGCGACGCCGGCGTACTGGCGGTCGACGCCCAGGGTCGCGGTCTGCATCGATGCCGGCATGATGGTGCCCATTGCGAACCCGATGACCATGAGCGGCAGCAGGACGTCAGGCACGTAGGTGCTCTGCAGGGTCAGGTTTGTCAGCCAGATCATGCCGCCCGCGCCGATCAGCATGCCGATCGGAACCAGCACCTTGGGTCCGAAGCGGGGCACCAGCAGGTTGGTTCCGAGCTGGGCCGCGACCACGAGCATCCCGACCATCGGCAGGAACGAGAGCCCGGTCTGGATGGGGGTGTAGTGGAGCCCGGTCTGCAGGTAGTAGGTGAGGAACAGGAACAGCGCGAACATGGAGACCGCGGCGAGCATGATCGACATGTAGGCGGCGCCCCGGTTGCGGTCGAGGATGACCGACAGGTGCAGCAGCGGGTGCGTCGCCCGGCGGATCCAGAGCACGAAGGCGATCAGCAGCACACCGGAGGCGATGAGCATGCCCCAGCTGTCGGCGTTGCCCCATCCGTCGGTCTCGGCGTTCGAGAACCCGTAGACCAGGAAGAAGAGGCCACCCGAGACGAAGATCGTTCCGGGGATGTCGAGCTTCGGACGCTCGCCGACACGCGCCGACGAGTGCACGAAGAAGAACGCGCCGACGAGGGCGACGACGGCGATGGCGACGTTGATGTAGAGGTTCCAGCGCCAGTTGAGGTCCTGGGTCAGGAACCCGCCGAGCAGCAGGCCAATCGCGCCACCGGCGCCGGCGATCGCTCCCCAGATGCCGAAGGCGCGGGCGCGTTCCTTCGGGATGGTGAACGTCGTGGTGAGCACCGAGAGCGCGGTCGGAGCGAGCAGGGCGCCGAAGGCCCCCTGCAGGGCGCGGGCCGCGACGAGCAGGCCGAAGTCGGGGGCGGCGCCGCCGAGTGCGGATGCCACGGCGAAGCCGATGAGCCCGATGACGAACGCGCGCTTGCGACCGATCAGGTCGGCGATGCGGCCGCCGAGCAGCAGCAGGCTGCCGAACGCGAGCGAGTAGGCGGTGACAACCCACTGGCGGTCACCGTTGGTGAATCCGAGGTCGGCCTGGGCCGACGGCAGTGCGATGTTGACGACGGTGGAATCGAGAATGACCATCAGCTGGGCGAGTGCCACGGTCGTAAGGGTCAGCCACCGGTTGGGTGGCGCTTGCAGGGTATTCGAAGACATAGCCACGACTATATACGGTACTGTGGAGTTTCGGAACTTAACAGTTTCTAAATTATGCGCAGGGCGAACAACCCTCGCCAAGCCACACTGTTATTCACCGGCGGGGCTACGATGCTGAGAGATGCACCCGCAGAAATGCAAGCACGACCGACCGACACCACCACGACTAGCACCACCACGACCCACACCACCGCGACCGACAACGAAAGGGACCGAGCCGCAATGACGCCGCTTGACCTCGCCGAACATCCGGCCGCCCACGCAGAGACCGCGAACCGCGTCGGTCGCCCCTTAGATGTATCACGCGACGCCGACATTCTCGACGCCGCCCTCGACATCCTCGCCGAGGAGGGCTTCGACGGCATGACGATCGACATGGTCGCCGCCCGCGCGAAGGCCGGCAAGGCAACCCTGTACCGCCGCTGGCCATCCAAGACCGAGCTTGTCATCGACGCCGTCGCGTGCATGAAGAACGGCGATATCGACTTCGCCAAGCTGCCTGACACGGGCACGCTGCGCGGCGACCTGATCGCCATGATCAAGGCGCCGAACATCCAGGATGGCACCAAGAAGATGAAGATCATGGCGGGCCTCATCTCCCTGCTGGCGCGCAATCCCGAGTTGGCCGAGGTCGCCCACGCGACGGTCATCGCGCCCCGCGCAAAGCTCAATCGCGTCTTTCTGCAGCGCGCGATCGACCGCGGTGAGATCCGGGCGGACCTGGATATCGAGATGATCGCCAACATCAGCACCTCGATGGTGACCTACCGCACCATGATGCTTGGCCAGCCGGTGGACCGCGACTTCCTGATCAAGGTCATCGACGAGGTCATCCTGCCCGCCGTGGGCCTGGGTCGCGCCTAACGGCCTATCCGCTCGGGTATCGTCGCGCGCGCGTTTGGCCCCAGCAGCGGGACGACAGTCATGAAACGTAAGCTTTCGACGGTGGGGACAGGAATCGAGGGCGCTTTCTAAGCGTTTACGCCCACTAGCACCCCGATGACTTCGACGCCCCCGCTGAAGCTGATCGTCGCCCCATGCCCGAAGGCCGGCGTTGTGTTGAGCACACCTCCCACAGCGTTCAGGTAGTACTGAAGCACGCCGCCCCAGTTGTTCGAGTTCATCGTGCCGCGCCAGTGCCACGTTCCGCGGTAAGTACCGACTCCAGCAAATCCGAAATTTGCGTACGGCGCCTTCGCCGCAGCCCAACACAGTGCTCCCACCGCGCAAGGGTTACTCACGCCAGCTGGCGAAGCGGACGTAGTTTTTTGGGTCACGCTGACAACCCGGTTGGTCACGGTATCAATGGTGATCACCTTTGGAATGTTGCTGGCTTCGAAAGCCGACAACTCCTCGGGCGTGGTCACCGGCACGGAGCTCGTCACTATCGTGCCGTTGACGACTGTGATCGAAAGGCCCGTCTGGACTGATGCGGCTGACGCTGACATGGCTGGCAATGCACTAGCCGCAATGACAGCCAAGCCGATCAGTGCACTAATTCTTCGCTTCATGTAACTCCTGCGATCAATTCCTCAGGTCGATCGACCCGTGTTGACGACAGTATGGCTATGCAGCCAACCCCGCAGGAGTTATCCACAGGGCCGTTACAGGTACCGCTCCAGCTTGAACGTGCGGGCCGGGATGGCTCCGACGAGCTCGGTGGCGATGGTCGCGGCCTCGTCCTCGCCGAGCTGGTGCGTCGTCACGAGGTTGGCCAGGAACGCGGCATCCGCCCGCCTCGACGTGTCGTGTCGCGCCGGGATGGAGCAGAACGCCCGGGTGTCGTCGATGAAGCCGCTCGTCTTCGCGAATCCGGCGGAGTCGGTAACCGCCGAGCGGTAGCGCCCGATCGCGGCCGGGCTGTCGAGAAACCACCACGGCGCCCCCGCGTACACGCTCGGGTAGAACCCGGCGAGCGGCGCGATCTCTCGGCTGAACACTGTCTCGTCGACCGTGAAGAGCACGAGGTGCAGGTTCGGGTGCGTGCCGAAGTCTCGCAGCAGTGGCTGCAGCGGCCGGGTGAAGGCTGCGACATCCGGCAGGTCGTGTCCCGTATCGGGCCCATACCGCTCGAACGTGGGCGCGTGGTGGTTGCGAACCACGCCCGGGTGCAGCTGCATCACCAGGCCGTCCTCGGTCGACATCTCGGCGAACCGGTAGAGCAGGTTGTGGCGGTAGGCGACGGCGTCGTCGTGGTTGATGATTCCCGTCAGCCCCGCCGCGTGGATGCGCTCGGCGACCGCATCCGTGAGCGGCTCGCTGCCCGCATCCGGCACGCCGGAGTCGGTGGATGTCGCCCCCGCGTGCACAAAATACTGTCGCCTCGCGCGCAGCGCGGCCAGCATCCCGTGGTAGCTGCCGCAGTCGATCCCCGTCACGTCACTGAGTTCGGCGAGTGCCTGCGTCCACGAGGGTGTGGACGGGTTCATGAAGCGGTCGGCGCGAAAGGTGGGAATCACGTGACCGTCGAAGGTGGGGTCGTCGCGCAGTGCCTTGTGGGCGGCGAGGTCGTCGACGGGGTCGTCGGTGGTGGCGAGCACGCGGATTCCGAACCGTTCGAAGAGGGCACGCGGCCGGAATTCGTCGGTCGCGAGGCGAGCGGCGATCTCGTCGTAGATGGTGTCGGCGGTCGCAGCCGATGGCACTGAGGTCACGCCGAACAGGTCGGTGAGCTGGGTCTCGAGCCAGTAGCGCACCGGGGTTCCGGCGAACACGTGCCAGTGGCGGCAGAGTTCGCCCCAGATCTCGCGTGACGGCGTCGGGGGTCGCAGACGGTCGAGGCTCACCCCGTTGGCGTGCAGCAGGCGCGTTACGTAGTGGTCGGGGGTTACGAGTAGCGCGGCGGGGTCGGGGAACGGCTCGTCGAGCTGCAGAAGCCGGGCATCCACGTGCCCGTGCGGGGAGAGGATCGGCGCGCTCGCGACCTGCTCGTAGAGCCGCCGTGCGACGTCGCGGGTGCCGGGGTCGGCCGGCAGGAGGCGGTCTGGCGAGGTCATGCCCGGGGTCCTGTCGAGTTGCGCACGGTGAGGTGGGTGGGCAGCAGCACACGGTCGCGGCTCGCGCCGGCCCGCGACTCGATGGCGCCGAGAAGCAGCGTCACCGCGACCCGGCCGGCCTGCTCGATCGGGGTCGTCACGGTGGTGAGTGTGGGCGAGCAGAAGTCGGCGCCGAAGATGTCGTCGCAGCCCACGATGCTCAGTTGCCCCGGCACGGCGACCCCGCGGTCGGCGAGCCGCTCGAGCATGCCGATGGCGAGAAGGTCATTGAAGGCGATGGCCGCGGTCGAGCCCGAGTTGAGAAGGGCGTCGGCGGCGGCCGTTCCCGATCTGCGCTCGGGCGCGAACGGCCCCAGCTTGCGCATTGTGACCCCGTGCACGGCCGCGGCATCCGTCAGCGCGCGAAACCGCGCGGCGTTCGCCCACGACCGCTCGGGCCCGGCGAGGTAGGCGATGTCGCGGTGGCCGAGGGAGACGAGGTGCTCGAGCGCCTGCGTCATCCCCGATCCCGTGTCCATGACGACGGTGGGCAGCCCCGGCACGTGCCGGTTGACGACGACGAGTGGCAGCGTCTGCGCGAGCGCCACGATGGCCTTGTCGGTGAGCCGCGACGCGGCGAGGATCACGCCGTCGATCGTTGGGCGCATCCGTTCGATGAGGTCGGCCTCGAGCTCGGCAGACTCCTCGGTGTCGAGCAGCACCTGGGTGTAGTCGGCCGCTCGCAGTTGCCGCTGGGTGCCGCGGATCACGTCGAAGTAGAACGGGTTGCCGATGTCGGCGACCAGCACCGCGACGGCGCGCGTCCGCGTCTTGTTGGGCGCCACGTAGCCGAGGTCGCGGGCGATCTCCTCGATGCGTCGACGGGTCGCGGCGCTGACCCGGTCGGGGTTCGACAGCGCCCGCGACACGGTGGAGGTCGCAACGCCCGCTCGCGCTGCGACCATCGCGATCGTTGGTCCCGCCATCGTTCCAGCCAACCAGCTTTGGCAACATCTGGCAAACAATTGCCATCAATTGCCACGGCGACGTAGCGTGAGCGCATGGCTTCGGTTGGGTGGCGGCTCTCGGGTTTCGGCGATGAGATCGACGCCGACCCCGTCGTGCAGGTGGCGGTGCTGCAGGCGCTCGGGGCCGACTGCATCGAGGTGCGAAGCGCCTGGGGCACCAACGTCGTCAACTTCTCCGCCGACCAGCTGGCGGAGCTGGCGCGCATCCTGTCCGAACGCTCGGTCACGGTGTCGGCGATCGCGTCGCCGATCGGAAAAGTGGATGTCGCCCTTCCGGTCGAGCACGAGGTCGAGCGCCTCGGTCGCGCCATCGCCGCGGCCCACGCCCTCGACGCCCGCTACATCCGCATCTTCTCCTTCTATAAGGCGTACGACCAGCGCGACGCCGTGCTCGAGCGCATGAGCGCACTGGCCGCGGTGGCCGAGCGCGAGAGGGTCGTGCTGCTGCACGAAAACGAGAAAGACATCTTCGGTGACGTGCCGCAGCGCGTGCTCGACCTGGTGGAGTCGGTGGGTTCGCCGGCCCTGCGTCTGGCCTGGGACAGCGCCAACTTCGTGCAGGTCGGCGTGCGGCCGTTCACCGACGGGTACGCCATGCTGCGCCCCTACCTCGAATACCTGCAGGTCAAGGATGCCCTCGCGGCGACCGGCGAGGTGGTGCCCACGGGCGAGGGCGACGGCCAGCTGCGCGAGACGCTCGAGGCGCTGCGCGACGACGGCTATGCCGGGTTCGCGTCGCTCGAGCCGCACCTCGTCGACACCAGTTCGCTCGGGGGCTTCTCCGGGCCGGCCGCCTTCGGACGCGCTGCCCGCGCCTTCCGCTCACTCACCGACGATCTGGGAGTCGACCTCGTATGACCGAACCACTCGGCGTTGCGATTGTGGGGTGCGGCGCCATCGCCTACACCCACGCCAACGCGATGGCGCGAGTGCCCGAGCTGAGGGTGATCGCGCTGGTCGACGTGGAGGCGCCGGCCGCCGCCTCGCTGGCCGACCACATCGTGGGCCACGGGCATCCGCAGCCCGCGATCTTCTCGACTCTGGCTGACGCGATCGCCGCGGGAGGCGTCGACCTCGTCGTCATCTGCACGCCGAGCGGGCTGCACGTGTCACTCGCCGAGCAGGCGCTCGCCGCGGGAGCGCACGTGGTCATCGAGAAACCGCTGGATGTCTCCCTGCCGCGCGCTCGCGAGATCCAGAAGCTCAGCGATGCCGCCGAGTCGCGGGGCCTGCTGGTCACGGTGATCAGCCAGCACCGCTTCGACCCCTCGAGTGTGGTGGTGCACGACGCCGTGGTCGCGGGCGAGTTCGGAACGCTCACGAGCGGCATCGCCTCGATCGCGTGGTGGCGCGACCAGGCGTACTACGACTCGGCCACCTGGCGCGGCACCTGGCAGCTCGACGGCGGCGGCGCCGCCATGAACCAGGGCGTGCACACGATCGACCTGCTGCTCTGGATGTTCGGCGAACCCGTCGAGGTCAGTGCACGCTCGGCGGTGCTGGCCCACGAGCGCATCGAGGTCGAGGACACCCTCGTGGCCACGATCACGTTCGCGTCGGGCGCCCTGGCGTGTCATCCACGCGACGACGGCTGCGTTCCCGAGTGTCGGCACGCGGCTGCAGGTGCACGGTTCGCGCGGCTCGGCCGTGATCGAGGAGGACCAGCTGCTGTACTTCGCGACCGCCGCGAGCGACCAGGACGGCAACCGGGCCTCCACGATGGTGGCCGCCGACCAGCTGCGCGGCAACCCGCGCGCCGACGACAGCTTCATCGCGGGGCACCTGCGCCAGTACCTCGACGTGGTCGAGGCGATCAGCGAGCACCGACCGCCGGGCGTTCGCGTCGCCGACGCGCTGCTCGCGCTGGCGGTCATCCGTTCTCTCTACCTGTCGGTCACGCTGGGCCGCACCGTCGCCGTCGCCGAGGTGCTGGACGGCTCGCTCGACGACGTCGCGGTGCACACCGGGAGCCGGTCGTGAAGTTCTCGGTGTTCTCCGTTTCGACCCCCGAGTGGACCCCGGCCGAGGCGGCCGCGACGCTCGCCGCGCAGGGCTGGGACGGCATCGAGTGGCGCGTGACCGACCAGGATGCGGCATCCACCCCGGGTTTCTGGGCCGGCAACCGTGCCAGCTGGCCGCTGACCGGTCTCGAGCAGTCGCTGCCGCAGATCGCCGCGATCACACGGGATGCGGGTCTCGCGTTCTCGGGAGTCGGCGGATACGCGCGCTGCGATAACCACGCCGACGTCGAGCGGATGCTCGCGGCGACCGCCGCCCTCGGCGCGGAGCGCGTGCGGGTGACGATGCCGCGCTCGGATTCGGGTGAGTACCGCGAGCTGTTCGCGGCGGCCCGGGCCGACCTGGAGTGGGTGGCCGTGCGAGCGGCGGCCCACGGAGTCACAGCGCTGGTCGAGCTGCACCACGAGACCATCACGCCGTCGGCGTCGGCCGCGTTCCGACTCGTCGACGGGCTCGATCCCGCGCGCGTCGGGGTGCTGCACGACCTCGGCAATCTCGTGATCGAGGGCCAGGAGCGCACCGAGAGTGCGTTCGAGCTGCTCGGGCCCTACCTCGCCCACGTGCACGTCAAGAACGTTCGCTGGGTCGCCGGCGAGCCCGACGCTGACGGCGTGGTCGCCTGGCACCAGGAGTGGGCGCCGCTGCGCACCGGCCAGGCCGACGTTCGCGCGTACATCGCGGCGCTGGTGCGCCACGGCTACGACGGCTGGATCACGGTCGAAGACTTCTCGACCGAGCTGCCGCTCGAGCAGCGCACCGCCGACAACCTGGCCTTCCTGCGCGACGCCTGGGCGAGAGCACTCCGGTGACGGGCGCGCCCCGCATCGCACACCTCGGGCTCGGTGCTTTCGCCCGAGCGCACCAGGCCTGGTACACGCAGGCCGCTGCCGCGGCGGATGCGGGCGACGGATGGGGCATCATCGCCGTCTCGGGACGCGTCATCCCCGAGCTGGCCGCGCAGGGCTACCGGTACGGCCTGGTCAGCCGCGGGCCGACCGATGACTCCGTGCAGGTCATCGAGAGTGTGGTCGCGTCGTCGCCGACCGCGATCGCCGATCCCGAGGTCGCGCTGGTGACGCTCACGGTGACCGAGGCCGGCTATCTCGAGGGCGCCCGGCCCCCGCAGATTCTCGCCGACGGCCTGCGTGCGCGCCGCGACTCGGGTGCTGGGCCGATCGCGATCGTGCCCTGCGACAACCTGTCGTCGAACGGGCAGGTGATTCGCGGCGCCATCCTGGCCGCTCGTCGACGCCGACCTCGCCGCCTGGATCGACGACAACGTGTCGTTCGTCTCGACCATGGTCGACCGCATCACGCCCGCGACGACGCCCGCGGATATCGAGATCGCCGGGCAGCTGCTCGGCTGGCACGACGCGGTGCCGGTCATCACCGAGCCATTCACCGAGTGGGTGCTGCAGGGCGAGTTCCCGGCCGGGCGACCCGAGTGGCAGCGGGCCGGTGCGCAGTTCGTGGACGACGTCGAACCCTACGAGCAGCGCAAGCTGTGGCTGCTCAACGGTGCACACTCCCTGCTGGCCTATCGCGGGCTCGAGTTCGGCTTCGAGACCGTCTTCGAGGCGTGGGGCGCGCTGAGCGCCGAGGTCGAGCAGCTCTGGCAGGAGGCCCGCGAGGTGCTGCCGCTGCCGGCGCACGAGGTGGATGCCTGGCTGGCGCAGTTGCGCCTGCGCTGGCAGAACCCGCGAATCGAACACCGGCTGGAGCAGATCGCGAAGGGCGGCGACGAGAAGATCCCGGCGCGCATCGTCGCCCCGGCGATCCTTCGCAGGGAGGCGGGGCTCGGGGTCGGGATCGCCGAGCAAGAGACCATTTCGGCATACGCACGATATAGAGAGGCACAGCTCCCATGAGAATCCAATCCGCCGAGGTCATCGTCACGAGCCCCGACCGCAACTTCGTGACGCTCAAACTCACCACCGACGACGGGCTCACCGGACTCGGCGACGCGACCCTCAACGGGCGCGAGCTGGCCGTCGTCAGCTACCTGCGCGACCACGTCGTGCCGCTGCTCATCGGTCGCGACGCCCACCAGATCGAAGACACGTGGCAGTTTCTCTACCGCAGCGCTTATTGGCGGCGCGGCCCGGTGACCATGGCCGCGATCGCTGCGGTGGATGTCGCGCTCTGGGACATCAAGGCGAAGGCCGCGGGCATGCCGCTGTACCAGCTGCTCGGCGGCGCATCCCGAACGGGGCTCATGGCCTACGGTCACGCGAGCGGCAAAGACCTGCCCGAGCTCTTCGACTCGGTGCGCTCCCACCTCGAGCAGGGCTACCGGGCGATTCGCATCCAGACCGGGGTGCCAGGGCTTCGCGCCATCTACGGCGTCGCATCCAATGCCACGTCTGCGGGCAACGAGGGCAAGCGCTACGACCATGAACCGGCCCAGCGCGCGCCGCTGCCCGCCGAAGAGGACTGGGACACCCGCGCCTACCTGCAGCACCTGCCGGGCGTATTCGAGGCCGTGCGAAACGAGTTCGGGGCGGACATCCCGCTGCTGCACGACGGGCATCACCGCATGACGCCGATCCAGGCGGCGAAGCTCGGCAAGTCGCTCGAGCCCTACGACCTGTTCTGGCTCGAGGACTGCACGCCCGCCGAGAACCAGGCGGCGCTGCGACTGGTGCGCCAGCACACCACGACCCCGCTGGCCATCGGCGAGGTCTTCAACACGGTCTGGGACTACCAGACCCTCATCACCGAGCAGCTCATCGACTATGTGCGCAGCGCGGTCACCCACACGGGCGGAATTTCGGCGCTGCGCAAGATCCTCGACTTCGCCGCGCAGTACCAGATCAAGTCGGGGATGCACGGGCCGACCGACATCTCGCCCGTGGGGATGGCGGCCGCGATGCACCTGGGACTCGCCATCCACAACTTCGGTATTCAGGAGTACATGAAGCACGGCGCCCTGACCGACTCGGTGTTCCAGCAGTCGTTCACGTTCGTCGACGGCATGCTGCACCCGGGAGACCAGCCCGGAATCGGGGTGTCGCTCGACGTCGACGAGGCGGGCAGATACCCCTACCAGACGGCGTATCTGCCCTACAACCGTCTCGCCGACGGCACGGTGCACGACTGGTAGGCGCTCGCGGCCGGGGCGATTTTGACAGGGGAGCGCGTCGATCGGTAGGGTTTTAGTAATTCAGAACCGTGTTCGGTAATACCGAACAACTGTTTCAGGGCAGCGGTGATGAATCATCACGAGACCATCGATGCGGGCTTGCCGACGAGCCCGGGAGGAGCACCCCATGCACGCCGACGAATTTCTCCGCGCCCGCGGGCTCGAACCGCAGTCGGCCGTGCCGGTCAGCGACCACCTGTTTCCGGATGGCGCGCACTTCCGCATCGAGATCCCCTCCGTCGAGGGACCGCAGGTACTGCGCGACGTCCTCGACGAGGCCCGGCAGCGCGGCGTCGTCGTCAACCGCGTCTCCCAGGGCAGCGGCGGCATGCTGCACACCCAGGCCGAACTGGTCGAGATGTCGAGGATCGCCGCCGACAACGGGCTCGAGGTGTCGATGTTCGTCGGACCCCGCGAAGGCTGGGACATCGGCGCACAGTCCCGGGCCGCCGACGGGCCGGCGATCGCCGGGCAGCTGCGCGGCATCCGACAGCTGCGCTACGGAGTCGAAGACGTGCTGCGAGCGGTGGATGCGGGCATCCGCGGCTTCCTCATCGCCGACCTCGGCCTGCTCGAACTGCTGGTGGGCATCCAGCGGTCCGGCGACCTGCCAGCGAACGTGGTGTGGAAGGTGTCGGCCGTGCTGGCTCCCTCCAACCCGATCGCGATCAACCAGCTCGAGCGTATGGGGGCGTCCACGGTGAACGTGCCGTCCGACCTGACCAACGAGACCATCGCAGAACTTCGTGCCGCAACGACGCTGCCGATCGACATCTACGTGGAGTCGCCGGATGCGATGGGCGGCATCGTGCGTGGGCACGAGAGTGCGGAACTCATCAGCATCGCGGCACCGATGTACACGAAATTCGGGCTGCGCAACAGCACCCCGATCTACCCCGCCGGCATGCACCTGTTCGACTACGCGGGCCTCATCGGGCGAGAGAAGGTGCGGCGCGCCGAGCTCGCCCTCGAGTGGATCGACCGCAGCGGCATCGCGCTCGTGCAGTCGGCGCCCGGGGCGCTGGGTCTCGGAATCCCCGAGGTGTGAGGCATGGCCGTTCTCAGGAGCCGGCAGTGGCTCGACGGCGATGACGAGGTCGCGGTGGCACACCGCGTCGCGTTGCGCAGCGCCGGGCTGGCACTCCCCGACGACGCGAGCTCGGGCGCCCGGCATCCGGTCATCGGCATCGCGGACTCGTCGAGCGACCTGAATCCCTGCAACCTGCCGCTGCGCGAACTCGCGGCGGCGGCGGCCGAGGGAGTGGTGGCCGCGGGCGGCCTGCCGGTGCGGTTTCCCACCATGTCGCTCGGCGAAGACCTGATGAAGCCGAGCGCGTTCCTCTACCGCAACCTGCTCGCCATGGAGATCGAGGAGACCATCCGGGCCAACCCCCTCGACGGCATCGTGGTGCTCGCGAACTGCGACAAGACCGTTCCCGCCGTGCTCATGGGCGTCGCCAGTGCGAACATCCCCGCGATCGCGGTGCTCGGCGGGGCCCGGCCCACCTCGGTGTTCCGGGGCCGCGAGATCGGCAGCGGCACCGACCTCTGGCGACTCTGGCAGGAGCGCCGGGCCGGGCGGTTGGATGAAGCGGGCTGGGCCGAGCTCGAAGCCTGCCTGTCGTGCGGGCTGGGCGCCTGCAACACCATGGGCACCGCCTCGACCATGGCGCTGCTCACCGAGGCGCTCGGCATGGCGCTGCCCGGCACCTCGGTGGCACCGGCGGGCTCGCCCGAGTCGCTCGAGGCGGCGCGGGAAGCGGGTCGTCGGGCCGTCGAACTCGTGCGCGCCGACATCCGCCCCCGCGACATCCTGACCGAGGCGGCATTCGAGAACGCGACCAGGGTGTTGCACTCGATCGGCGGATCGACCAACGCGATCATCCACCTGCCGGCCATCGCAGGCCGCCTCGGCATCCGGTTGACCCCATCCCGGATGTCGAGGCTCGGTCGCGGCGTTCCGGTGCTCGCCGACGTCGAGCCGTCGGGTGCGCAGCTCATCCACGCGTTCCATCGCTCGGGCGGGCTGCCGGTGCTCGAGCGCGAAATCGCCGACCTGCTCCACCTCGACGCCCGCACGTGCGCGGGCACCACGGTCGGCGAGAGCATTGCCGCCGCGGGTGAGCGCGGTTCGGCCATCCGAGCGCGCGCCGACCCGCTGGCGACCGACGGCTCATTCCGCGCAGTGTCGGGCTCACTCGCGCCCGACGGAGCGGTGATCAAGACGTCGGCGGCCACCGAGGAGCTGTTGCGGCACACCGGGCCCGCCCTCGTGTTCCACGGGTACCGCGACCTGCGCGAACGCATCGACGACCCGCAGCTGCCGGTCACCGCCGATACCGTGCTCGTGCTCGAAGGATGCGGGCCGGTCGGGGTGCCGGGCATGCCCGAGTGGGGCATGATTCCGATCCCCGCGAAGCTCGCCGCAGCGGGCGTCACCGACATGGTGCGCATCAGCGATTCGCGAATGAGCGGCACCTCGTTCGGCACGGTCTTTCTGCACGCCTCGCCCGAGGCCGCCGTGGGCGGACCACTCGCCTTTGTGCGCGACGGCGATCTGATCAGCGTTGACGTGCTCGCGGGCACGATCGACCTGCTCGTGCCGCCGGACGAACTCACGCGACGGCGGCGGGCCTGGACTCGCCCGCAGTCGCCGCACGTGCGGGGCTGGCCGGCGCTCTACCAGGAGCACGTGACGCAGGCGCCCGACGGGTGCGACTTCGACTTTCTCCGGGCGCCCGCCAGCGGCTTCCCCGAATTCGTCGAACCCGTGGTGGGGCGCTCCTAACGCGCAGGCCCGGTGTTAGCGCAACGGGTCACACGCGCCGCCCGAGAGCGCGCGACATCTGGTCGGCGTGCTCCCGCACCACGGTGCCCATTTCGAGGATCTGGTCGGTCGAGAAACCGCCTTTGAGGAACGTCGCGCTCATGGCGCCCGCGCACTCACCGATGTGGTTGAGAAACGACGCCCCGACGCAGACGACCCCGTCGGAGTCCTCCTCATCGTCGAGGGCGAAGCCGCGCCGCCGCACCAGTTCGAGGTTCTCGATGAGGGCATCCGGTGTCGTGATCGTGTACCGCGTGCGGCCAGGCATCCCCAGCCGGGCACAGACGTCGCGCACCTGGTCGTCGGTGAGGTGGGCCAGGATGGCCTTGCCCGCGGCGCTGGCGTGAGGCAGCTCGCGCACGCCGATCGGCGTCTGGAAGCGCACCATGCCGGGCCCGTCCACGCGCTCGATGAAGATGGGCTGGTCGTGATCGGCGATCGCGACACGCGTGGTGACCCCGAGTTGGTCGGACAGGTGGGTGAGGATGGGTCGGGCGATTTCGCCGACCGGAATCTGCCGCAGGGCCACCTCGCCGAGTGAGAGCAGCCGGGTGCCGAGCTGGTAGCGCGGGCGGTCGGCGGGCTCTCGCAGGTACCCGGAGTCGACGAGGGTGCGGATGAGCGAGTGCGCGGCGCTCTTGGACACCCCGATGGCCTTCGCGATCTCGGTCAGCGTCAGGCCTATCGACGATTCCGCGACGAGGTCGACGATCGACAGGGCACGGGCGACGCTCTGCACCGTGTAGCGGGAGTCGGGGGAGCCCGCCGGCGGGGTGGGTTCGGTTGCGGTCATCGAATCCGTGCCTTTCGGGGTGTCTGCCACCGCACAAGACTAGTCACGGCGTCGCCGTGTCTGAGGGAATTTCGACAACCACTTTGCCGCGCGGCCCCTCCGTGTGCCGCAGGGCATCGAACGCTGCAGCGAACTCATCGAGCGTGAAGCGATGCGTCACCAGGAACCCGAGGTCGAGCTCACCGGAACCCAGCAGCTCGACGACGCGGCGCCACGCCGAACTGGTGTAGCTGAAGCTGCCGAAAATCGAGAGGTCTCCATTGACGATGTCGTCGATGGGCAGCGGCACCCCGATCTTGTTGCCGGGGTAGCCGAGCAGCACGATCCGGGCGCCACGTGCAGCCAGTCGCACAGCCGACTGCACGGCCTCTGCCGCGCCCGCCGCTTCGACCACGAGGTCGAACGGTTGGTCGAACGACGCCGAATCGGTTTCGAAACGGTCGGCGCCCGCACGCCGTGCGAGCTGCGCCTGTGCGGGCCGCCGGCCGAGCATCGTGACCGACGCGGGCGACCAGAGTCGCAACAGCCGGGCCGCGAGCAGCGCGACGGTACCGTCGCCGATCACGAGTGCGCGCATCCCGGCTCTCGGCGTCGCGAGAAGAAGGGCGCGAAACACGACGGCGGCGGGCTCGACCAGCGCACCCGACTCGAGCGACACCGCCTCCGAAAGCCGGTGCACCAGTCGCTCGGGGGCGACGAGCCGCTGGGTCATTGCTCCGTCACGCACGAACCCGTATTCGTCGTAGGTCTCGCAGCGGTTGGTGTCGCCGGCGGCGCAGGCCGGGCATGAGCCGCACGCCACGATTCCCTCGACGACGACGCGATCGCCGGGGCTGAGCGAAGAGGCGGCCCCGGCACTCACGACCTCGCCACTCCACTCGTGGCCGGGCACCAGGGGGTAGCGCACGTAGTCGGGATCGATGGTGCCCGCAACGATGTCGAGGTCGGTTCCGCAGATTCCGACGAGCCGCGGGCGGATGACGACCTCACCGTCGGCCGCGCCGGGAGTGGCCCGTTGTTCCAGAATTACCGAACCCGGTTCACGAACTACCAGAGCCTTCACGACCGTCTCGTCCTTCCCTGTGCAGAACTTTATCGCCCGATCCACGGGGAATCGTAGCGTTGTTGACACTGCGCCTCGCTCCATGGCAGAATCCTGCGTGCTGTCAATCAGAACAGTATTCGGTAATACCGAACAGATTGATAGTACACGGCACCCGGCCGTGGCGCTACCAGGAGGACACATGCGAAAGCCAGCACTCGCCGCACTCGCGGCAGCCGCCCTGCTTCTGGCGGGATGTAGCAGCACGACGTCGCCTGGGGCGACGGCGCAGAGCACCGCGCCCGTCACGCTCACGCTCTGGCACAACTACGGCACAGAGCAGAACGCGGTTGCCGTCGACAAGCTCACCGCCGCCTATCACCGGCTGCACCCCAACGTGAAGTTCGCCATCGTCAGCCAGCCCGGCGACAGCTACTTCTCCCTGCTGCAGGCGAGCGCCATTTCGAAAACCGGGCCCGACCTGGCGGTGATGTGGACGGGAGCCTTCACGCTCAAATACAAGTCGTTCCTGACCAACCTCAAAGGTCTCGTCGCGCCGGCCGACCTCGACCGGCTCAAAGGACTGCAGTGGATGTCCGACGGCTACAACGCGGCCAACGGGCCCTACGTGCTGCCGCTCGAGAACCAGTTCTACATCGGCTTCTACAACAAGAAGGCGTTCGCTGCCGCGGGCATCACGTCAGTGCCCACGACCTGGTCGCAGCTGACCGACGCCTGCACCAGGCTCAAGGCTGCCGGCTACCGCGAACCATTCGTCTACGGCAACGGCGGCCAGAGCCTCGGAGCAGAGTTCTACCCCTGGTACGACGCCAGCTACCTCGTCGACGGCACCTACTCGGTGGCACAACTCGAAGACCTCTACTCGGGCAGCATTCCCTGGACCTCGCCGGCGCTCGAGACGCAGCTGTCGAAGTGGGCGGCCCTCAAGTCATCCGGATGCACGAACTCCGACGTACTGACGAAGACCGACAACCTCGATGACTTCACCTCGGGTAAGGCCGCGATGATCGTCGACGGCACGTGGGACACGAGCAAGTTCACCGACGCGATGGGCTCGAACGTCGCAGCGTTCGTTCCCCCGTTCTCCGACAAGCCCATCAAGGCGGTCGTCGAGTACCCCGGTGACGGCCTGGCGATCACGTCATACTCGGCGCACAAAGCCGCCGCGGCCGCGTTTCTCGCCTACCTCACAACCGACGCCGCTGCGACGATCATCGACAAGGCCGGCCTCATCTCCGACGTCTCGGCCGAGCCGACGTCCAACCCGGTCAACCAGCAGATGCTCGACTTCGCCGCCAAAGACGGCTACACGCGGTATCCGATGCTCGACAACATCGTGCAGGGCGACGTCGTCGACTCCGGCAGCAAGCTGCTGCCGTCGATGCTGGCGGGCAGTGTCTCCACCGCGAGCGGGCTGTCGCAGCTCCAGCAGGTCTGGAAATCGCTGCCGGCGTCCGAGAAGAAGCCGATCGGCTAGATCATGTCCGTCGTCTCCGTTCGGCGCAGGAACGCGCTCCAACGAAGCCGAGGTCGGGCCGGCATTCTCATGTCGGCCCCGACCGCGGTCTTCGTCCTGCTGCTTCTCGGCATCCCCATCGCACAGGCCGTCTACTACTCCATGACCCGGTGGGACGGCGTCACCGCGACCTGGGTCGGGCCGTCCGCGTACCTCGCGGAGTTGAGCGATCCGACATTCTGGCGGGTGCTCCTCAATAACGGCGCGCTACTGCTGTCGGTGCCGTTCGCGATTGCCATTCCGCTGGGCGTCGCGGCGGTGCTGCACGAGCATCCGTTCGGCTGGCGCTTCTTCCGCACCATCTATTTCCTGCCCACCGCCATCTCGTGGGTGGTCATCGGCATGGTGTCGGCGCGACTGTTCGCCCAGCAGGGCGGCATCAACGACCTGCTCGCCGCCGTGGGGCTCGGAGCCGTGCGCACCGACTTTCTCGCGGGTGAATGGACAGCGCTGTTCGCGGTCGCTGTCACCTTCGTCTGGTCGATGGTGGGCACCAACACGATCATCTTCCTGACCGGTATGTCGACACTCGATCTCAGCCTGCACGAGGCGGCACGAATGGACGGCGCCGGGCCGTGGCGCGTCTTCGTCGACATCACCGTGCCCCAGCTTCGGCGGTTCATCCAGTTCTCGTTCATCATGACGATGATCAGCGCCTTCACCGCGTTGTTCAGCCTCATCTTCGTGATGACGGGCGGTGGCCCGGGATACGGCACGACGACACTGGAGTTCTTTGTCTACCAGTCGGCCTTCTCGCAGGGGGAATTCGGCACCGGCGCCCTGCTCGGTGTCGTGCTCTTCGTGATCATGGGCATCATCGGGCTCGCCCAGTTGAGGCTGCTGAGATCGGACGACGCATCATGACAACCGCAGCGGTGCCCGTGGTGCTCGCGGCGAGAAACCGTCGAAAGTCGATGATTCGGCCCACGAGGGTCGCGCTCTTCCTTCTCATGGTTGCGGGCGCCGCTGTGATGTTCTCCCCCTTTCTCTTCATGATCGACACGTCACTCAGGTCGCAGTCCCAGTACCTGGCGGGGTCGGGCCACTCGTTCGTCAGCTGGGGCAAACTGTTCGGCGCGCTGCCGGTTGCGCAAGACCTGGTCAACTCGACGCTGGTCTGCGCGTTGTCGCTCGCGATCATCATCGTGCTGAGCTCGACCGCGGGCTACGCGTTCGCCAAGCTGCGGTTTCGGGGCGGCGCGCTCGTCTTTCTCGGAATCGTGTCGGCGATGCTCATACCGATGCAGTCGATCATCATCCCCGCCTATGTGAACCTGTCACAGTTCGGGCTGCTCGGCTCCTACTGGGGCGCGGTTCTCCTCTATGCCGCCCTGGGCACACCGTTCGCGACGTTTCTCATGACCGCGTTCTACCGGGGACTGCCCGACGAGCTGGTCGAGGCCGCGATCGTCGACGGACTCGGCCACGCCAGCGTCTACCGGCGCATCGCGCTGCCGCTGTCGGTTCCGGCGATCGCGACCGTGGCGGTGCTGCAGTTCATCCAGATCTGGGACGACCTGCTCGTCGGCCTCCTGTTTCTGCAGAACCCGGATGAACGAACCATCACCGTGGGGCTTGGCGTGCTGTCAGCCGGTCGCGTGACCGACATCCCCGTTCTCATGGCGGGATCACTGGTCAGCGCCATCCCGGCGGTCATCGTCTACCTCGTGCTGCAGCGCTACCTGGTATCGGGGCTCACCGCGGGCGTCGGCAAATGATGAGCGGCTGGCGCGTCGCCCAGCCGTTCGGATTCGAGCTCGGTGAGCACCCGGTGTGGGATGACCGCACCGGCACCCTCTGGTGCGTCGACGTGCTCGGCGGCGCGATCGTCGCTCTCCCGCGCGTGACAGCGGAAGCCGCGCCACCGCCGCGACGTACACGCCTCGGTTCGGTGGTGGGCGCCATGGCACTACGGGAAGACGGCGGCATCGTCGCACTGGTCGACGACTGCATCGGGTTCTTCCACTCGCGCGGGCGGGCCGACCGCGACCCGATCGCCGTCGAGATGCCCGCGGGGGTGCGTTTCAACGACGCGGCCTGCGACCCGGCCGGACGACTGCTCTTCGGCACCGCCGCCCTCGACGGACGATCCGCCATCGGGCAGCTGCGGATGCTCGACAGGGCCGGCCGCATCTCGCTGTGCATCGACGGCCTTGTGGAGTCGAACGGACTGGCCTGGTCCGCCGACGGAAGCACGCTCTACTTCATCGACTCGGCGGAGCCGATCATCCGTCGCTACGACTACGACCCGAACGTCGGCCGGGTCGGCACGCGGCGCACCGATCTCGCGAGGATCGAACACTTCGGGGGAACCCCCGACGGCATCGCCGTCGACACCGCGGCCACACTGTGGGTCGCCATCTGGGAGGGCGCACGGCTCCACCGCTACTCGCCCGACGGCGATCTGCTCGAAGTGATCTCGACACCCACCAGCAGGCCTACCTGCGTCGCATTCGGCGGCACGACGCTGAACACGATGTTTCTCGCCTCCGGTTGGCAAGGGCTCGACGCCGAGGCGCGTGCCCGCGAACCGCACTCCGGTCACCTCTTCGTCCATCACGCCGCCGTGCCAGGACGCCCTGTTCCGCGCCTTCGCCTGGCAGAGAACTGGTAGAGTCGGCCTTTGAACTTCGGCGAGGGGCGACATCTGTCGTCCGTGATCGACGCGGTGGGTGGCTTCGCGGCTGATCCTCACGCTGACATGCGTTCGAGTTGACATGTGTTCGAGTTGACACAGTGACCAATGGGCCCCGCGCCCGCAAGGAGAATCAATCATGGCTGACGAAAACAAGCTCGTCGCAGAATCCCGCACCGTCTTCGGCAAGGGTGCGGCCCGCCGCATCCGTGCCACCGGCAAGATCCCGGCCGTCATCTACGGCCACGGCACCGAACCGCAGCACGTCACGCTGCCGAACCACGAGGTGTCGCTGATCCTGCGCAAAGCGAACGCCGTGCTCGACCTCGACATCAACGGCAAGAGCCAGCTGGCCCTCGTCAAGGATGTGCAGAAAGACCCGGTGCGCCAGATCATCGAGCACATCGACCTCGTCGTCATCCGCAAGGGTGAGAAGGTCACGGTTGACATCCCCATCCGCGTCGAGGGTGAGGCCCAGCCCGGCACGCAGGTGCTGCAAGACACCAACACGCTGTCCATCGAGGCCGAGGCCACGAACATCCCGGAGCACCTCACCGTCAACATCGAGGGCCTCGGCGAGGGAACCCACATCACAGCGTCGCAGGTCGAGCTGCCGGCGGGTTCGATCCTGATCTCCGACCCCGACGTTCTCGTCGTGGGCATCACGGGCGCTGTCGCCGCCGACCTGGGCGAGTCCGAGGAGTCCGAGGCTGAGGCCGACGGCGAAGCGGCCGCTGACGAGGCTGCAGCAGACGAGGCCGCCGAGTAGTCGGCACCGCTCTCGGTGGCACTTTTCCGCAGACCGCCAGTGGATACAAACCAGTGGCTTGTGGTCGGGCTCGGTAACCCCGGGCCCGGCTACGCCGGAAATCGTCACAACGTCGGCGCGATGGTCGTCGCCGAGCTCGCATCGCGGGTGTCGGCATCGTTCAAGAGTTCGCGCAGCAATGCACTCGTCGCGGAGGGTCGCCTCGGCGACCAGCGGTTCGTGCTGGCCAGGCCGCTCAGCTTCATGAACCTGTCGGGCGGCCCGACGTCGTCGCTGCTGAAGTACTACAAGCTCGACGTGTCGCGACTGATCGTGGTGCACGACGAGCTCGACATCCCGTTCGACACCCTCAAGCTGAAGATCGGCGGGGGCAACGGCGGTCACAACGGCATCCGTGACATCTCTGCGTCGCTCGGCCCCGACTTCATCCGCGTGCGTGTCGGCATCGGGCGGCCGCCAGGTCGAATGGATGCGGCGGCCTTCGTTCTTCAGAACTTCTCGTCGACCGAGCGAGACGTTCTGCCGAACCTCATCTCCGACGCCGCCGACGCGGTCGAACTCATCGCCTCAGCGGGCCTCACCGCCGCCCAACTCAAGTACCACACCGCCTGAGTCGTCCCCGCCGTGCTCGGTGGTCGAGCAGCACGACCGAGCCTGCGAGGCCGAGGACCCGTCGGTGGTCGAGTAGCACGAGCCGACGAAGGAGGCCCGGGCGTATCGAGACCCGGCGGTTCGAGGGCGGGCGGGGTCTCGATACGCGCGCCAACCGGTGGTCGAGTAGCACGACCGAGCTTGCGAGGCCGGGCGTATCGAGACCCCGCCACCCAAGGGCGGGCGGGTCTCGATACGCGCGCCAGAGCGCGCTACTCGACCACCACGCGTTGGGCCAGAGCGCGCTACTCGACCACCGGTTCGGGGTGGTCGAGTAGCACGAGCCGACGAAGGAGGCCCGGGCGTATCGAGACCCGGGTTCGAGGGCGGCCGGGTCTCGATACGCGCGCCAGAGCGCGCTACTCGACCACCACGCGTTGTGCCAGAGCGCGCTACTCGACCACCACGCGCTACTCGACCACCGGTGTGGCGGCTACCACTCCGCCTGGTGACCGTTGCGGGTCAGCCAGGCGCGGGCACTGAACGACATGCGTGCCGCACCCAGACAGGTGCGCGTCGAACACGTCGGCGACCGATTCGCGCGGAACGATGATGCGGTCGGCCACGTTCGAGATGATCTCGCGGGCGCAGCGGGCGAGCATCCGCGCCAGCTGCTCCTGAAGTAGCGGGTGGTCGACGGGGGAGAGCTGCTGCGGTTCGCCCATCTTGTAGACGGTTCCGTCGGTGATGTTGCGCTCGAGGTTGCGGTACATCCAGATGTCGTCGCTGATCCAGAACACCACGGAGCGCAGCGGGCACGGGTAGATCCAGAGTCCGTGCTCGAATTCGAGCTCATAACGAGCCGGGCAGTACCGCCGGTGCGAGGGATCCGTCGACGTCGTGAACGAGCAGGCTCAACGCGAAAAACCGCTGCCGGGTGACCTCGTCGAGTGCGTACACAAGCACACCATATCGGATCTGCATGCCCCCGAACAGGGGACAGGACGGCCTGTCGAAATTCTCAGCAACTTCGTAGTAGACCGGCCAGTAACGTTGACCTATGCGCGTACTTCTGGCGGGTGCTTCCGGGGCGATCGGTCGCCACCTTGTGCCCCAGTTGACGGCCGCCGGCCACGAGGTGATCGGCATCACGCGAAGGCCCGGTTCGGTCGCGTCGCCTGGGTGTCGCCGAGGTCGTCGCGGACGTTCTGGATCGCTCCGCGCTGCTCGAGGCGCTCGACGGGATGCGCGCGGATGCGGTCATCCACCAGGTCACCGCGCTGGCGAAACCGCCGGCCGCGGTGCGCGACATGCGGCAGACGAACCGGCTGCGCGCCGAGGGAACGAGCGCCCTGATTGCTGCGGCGCGAGTGGTCGGCGCGAAGAAGTTCGTCGCCGCGTCGTTCTTCGGCGGCTACGGCCTGTCTGACCACGGCCGCGAGCCGCTCACCGAGTCCGCGCCGTTCGGTGAACTCGACAGCCAGGTCGAGCAGCGTGCAGCTCGCGCTGCTCAGCCTCGAGCAGCAGGTGCGCGCGTACGGCGGGGTGTGCCTGCGTTACGGCCTGTTCTACGACAGCACGTCGAAGGGCATCTCGCCGGTGTCGCGCACGTGGGACGGCGTGCTGCCGATGCTTCACGTGTCGGATGCGGCATCCGCGGTGGTGCGGGCTCTCGCCAAATACAGGCCCGGCTCCGTCTACAACATCGCGGACGAGCAGTCGATGAGCTACCGCTCCCGCGAGATCGCTCGCGCCCAGGCTGCGCATGTTCGCCCGCCGAAGCAGCTTCCGGATTCTGCGCTGCGCCTTGCCGCGCCATTCGGGTCACTGCTGCTCACCCGCACGAGCCTGTCGCTGGATACGAGCAAGGCCGCCGACGAACTGAAGTGGAAGCCGCAGTACCCGTCGCTTCTCGAGTGCCTGGGGGTGGGTGCTCCTGTCGCGCGCGAGGTGCTGTTCTCGGCGGCCGACGCCGACGACGAGGCCGTCGAGGAGTTCGATTTCTCGTCGGTGTTGAGTTCGGCGCCTGTGCCGGAGCCGGTGGATGTCGCGGAGCCCGAGCCCGAGCCGGAGCCAGAACCAGAACCAGAACCCGAGCCAGAACCAGAACCCGAACCAGAACCCGCACCCGAACCAGAACCAGAACCGGCACCGGAGCCCGCCCTCGTGCGTGCCGCGGAGCCCACCGCGGCGCCCGAAGCCACGCCGGCTCCGAAGCCCCGAGCCGTGAAGCACCCGAAGGCACCGGCCACGCTGGGCCGCTCGAAGGACCTCTTCAAAGACACCGACGATGCGATCGCCCGCATCGGCGTCTGGAATGACGACCTCTAAGTTCGCTGGCGCAACGCCTCCAGCACGTGGGCCCAGTTCGCTTTCTCGAACAGCAACTCCACGGTGGCGATGCGGTCGTGCGCGTCGACGGTGATCCATTCCGCGCACGTGACCGCGCCAGCCTCCGTGTCGGTCACGAAGTCGTAGACGACGCACGCCCCATCAGCGTTCGTGTACACGCCGCGGATGTCGTTGCGCACGAGCGCGGGCAGCAGCCGACGAAGGGCGGCTATCCACTCCGTTTTGTCGAAGGTGCCACCGGTGGTGGTCGCGACGAGCGACTCGGAGAGCAGGTCGTCGAGGGGCGTGAGGTCGTGGGCTCCCACGAGTTCGATGTAGCGGGTGATGAGGGCGGACGCGTCGGTCATGCTGAGGCCGCCTCGACGCTCTGCGCGGCATCCGCCCCGGCCCGGATGAGCGCGGGCAGCGCCTCGCCCGCGTAATATCCCCAGCCTTTCGAACAGGAGTCGAAGCACGGGCTCTGCGGTGTGAGCCCGATGTGGGTCAGCCGCACCTCGGTCTGGTCGCCGACGGGCGTGATGTCGAAGACTATGTCGGTTCCGGTCCACTCGGCGGGATCCGGGGTGAAATTCAGGTAACCCTCGAGCACGCGCCACACGACCCTGCTGCCCGGCACCTGCTCGGTGACCTGCTGGGTGCTGCGGTGGATGTCGCCGTAGGTGTAGGTGAAGATGTCGCCCACGTGCGCGCTCTCTCCGTCGAGATCGGCGGACCACCATCCGCGCACGTTGTTGATCGCTTCGTACACCTGCTCGGGTGTGGCGTCGACGGTCGCTCTGACCGTCAGGTATTTGTCGCGTTCGACGTGGTCTGTCATGAGGGCGGTTCCTCTCCGTCTGGGATAGGTTGAGAGTAATGACAAACGGCGACAAGTACAAGTAGGCATTTGTGGAAGCCGCAGCTCTCGACGCATCCCTCCGCGCCCTCGCGGACGAAAACCGGCGCACCATCCTGTACCTGGTGAAGGACACCCCGCTCGCCGTGGGCGACATCGCCGCCCGAGTGGATGTCACGCAGCAGGCGGTCTCGCACCACCTCGCCGTGCTCAAGAAGGCGGGGCTCGTCGACGAGTCGCGCGACGGCACCCGTCATCTGTTCGCGGTGCGCACCGACGGGTTCGCGGCGGTGCGCAGCTACCTCGACGACTTCTGGCCGACAAAGCTCGCGGCGCTCAAGAAGGCCGTGGAGGATGCCGCCAATGCCTGAGTTCGCGACATCCATCGACATCGCGGCCGAGCCCGACGTCGTGTTCGGGTTTCTCACCACCAACGCCGGCATGAACGCCTGGATGGGGCAGTGGGCCGACCTCGATGCGCGGGTCGGTGGCCGGTTCGATGTCGACATCGCCGGGAGTGCGGTGCGGGGCGAGTACCTGGTGGTGGACCCTCCGCACCGGGTGGTGGTGTCGTGGGGCTTTCTCGGCAGCGAGCATCTGCCCGTCGGGGCCTCGACCGTGGAGTTCACACTGACGCCGATCGAGACCGGAACTCGCGTCGACCTCGTGCACGCCGACCTGCCGGAGCGCCAGCTGCCCGGTCACGCCGTCGGGTGGGAGCACTTCCTCGAGCGCCTGGCCCTGGCCGGCACCGGAGCCGACCTCGGCCCCGACACGTGGATGCCCCGCTGAAAACTCAGGGGATTCCCGTACCGCATCCCCCAATGGGCCATGGCCCCCCGGTTTCGCCTGAGTTTTGGCGCGAAACGGTGACGGTCGCACCCTCCACCTAGACTGGACGCGTGGTACTCGAACAGTTAATCGGGGGGCTTTCGCGCGCCCAAACTTTCGAGAACGCACTTGCGCACGCATCACGCGAGCGCCGACTTCTCGCTCGTCGACGGCCTTCGAGCCCCACTTCTGGCCGGCCTGCTGGCGCGCCGCGGCGGTCCGCAGGTGCTGCTCGCCATCACCGCGACGAGTCGCGAGTCCGAGGGCCTGGCCGCCGCGCTCGCGTGCGTGACGGATGCCGAGATCGTCGAGTTTCCGGCCTGGGAGACGCTTCCCCACGAGCGTCTCAGCCCGAGCGCCGAGACCGTCGGCAAGCGCATCGACGCGCTGCGCAAGCTGCGGGCGTGGAGCGCAGCGCGGCGCGTCGACGGGCTCAGCGCCCAGCGCAGCCTCATCCTCGTCGCATCCGTTCGCGCCGCGCTGCAGCCGCTCGCCGACAACCTCACCGACCTCGAGCCCATCGCGCTCACGGCGGGCGGCCGCGGCTACGACCTCACCGCCATCGGGCGCCAGCTCGTCGACCTCGCCTACTCGCGCGTCGACATGGTCACCCGCCGCGGCGAGTTCGCGGTTCGCGGCGGCATCCTCGACGTCTTCTCGCCCATCGCAGACCATCCCGTGCGCATCGAGTTCTTCGGCGACGAGGTCGAGCAGCTGCGCTACTTCTCGGTCGCCGACCAGCGCAGCATCGGCGACCCGCTCGAGGCCACCCAGTTTCCCGCGAGCCGCGAGCTGCTGCTCAGCGAGACCGTGCGGCAGCGGGCGAAGGAGATGCAGCACGAGTTCCCGAGCATCGCGCGGGATGCTCGCCAAGATCTCCGAGGGCATCCCGGTCGAGGGCATGGAGTCGCTCGCGCCCGTGCTCGTCGACAAGCTGGTGCCGCTCACCGACTACCTGCCGAAGGATGCCGCGATCGCGGTGCTCTCGCCGGAGCGTGTGTCGACGCGAGCCGTCAGCCTGCTCGAGACCAACCGCGAGTTTCTCGCCGCCGCCTGGAGCGCGGCGACCGCGGGAGCCGAGGCGCCCATCGATCTGGACGCCGGCGACTTCCTGACGCTCGGCGCCCTGCGGATGAGCCGCCGGAAACCGTGCCTGGTGGACGCTGTCCGGCTTCGACTCGGGCAGCGCCGTCGAGACGAGGCAGACGATCGTCGAGCGATCGAGGGCGCGGCGATACGTCCGCATCGCGCGACCGGTGCCGAGTTTCGCCGGCCAGCTCACCGGCGCCATCGAGCACGTGCGCGAGCTGACCCGCGACGGCTGGACCGTCGCCATCGCCGCCCGCGGCACCGGCCTGGTCGAGCGCGCGGCGCGATGTGCTCGGCGAGCACGAGGTCGCGGGGCGCATCGTGGAGACGCTTCCCCGTCGACAGCCTCGGGGACGGGTGGAACCCGGCGTCGCCTACCTCGTGCAGGCCGACGTCGAGGCGGGTTTCGAGGTTCCCGAGATCAAGCTCGCCGTGCTCAGCGAGTCCGAGTTCTACGGACGCACCGCCGGCTACGACTCCCGCCAGGTCAAGCGGCTCGCCACCCAGCGCAAGAATGTCGTCGACCCGCTGCAGCTCAAGGCCGGCGACTTCGTCGTGCACCAGACGCACGGCATCGGCAAGTTCGTCGAGCTCACCCAGCGCGAGGTGTCGAGCGGCGGACGCAACCCGGTGAAGTCGACGCGCGAATTCCTGGTCATCGAGTACGCGCCCAACAAGCGCGGCTACCCGGGCGACAAGCTCTACGTTCCGACCGACCAGCTCGACCTGCTCACCCGCTATGTCGGCGGCGAGGCGCCATCCCTCAGCAAGATGGGCGGCAGCGACTGGGCCGCAGCGAAGGGCAAGGCTCGTCGCGCCGTTCGCGACATCGCGGTCGAGCTCGTCAAGCTGTACTCGGCGCGCATGGCAGTCGCGGGTCACGCGTTCCCGCCCGACACCCCGTGGCAGAAGGAGCTCGAGGAGGCGTTCCCGTTCGTCGAGACGCCCGACCAGCTGACCACGATCGACGAGGTCAAGCGCGACATGGAGTCGCCCATCCCCATGGACCGCCTGCTCTCGGGCGACGTCGGCTACGGCAAGACCGAGGTCGCCGTTCGCGCCGCGTTCAAGGCGATTCAGGATGGCAAGCAGGTCGCCATGATCGTGCCGACCACGCTGCTCGTGAAGCAGCACATGGAGACATTCACCGAGCGGTTCGCCGGATTTCCCGGTGCACCTTCGGCCGCTCAGCCGTTTCCAGACCGACAAGGAAGCCAAGGAGGCCATCGACGGCCTCGCGGACGGCAGCGTCGACATGGTCATCGGAACCCACCGCATCCTGGGTTCCACCGTCACGTTCAAGGATCTCGGCCTCGTCATCATCGACGAGGAGCAGCGCTTCGGGGTCGAGCACAAGGATGCCCTCAAGAAGCTCAAGACCAACGTCGACATCCTCGCGATGAGTGCGACGCCCATCCCGCGCACGCTCGAGATGGCGGTCACGGGCATCCGCGAGATGTCGACGCTGGCGACGCCGCCCGAGGACCGGCATCCGATTCTCACCTTCGTCGGGCCCCTACTCCGACAAGCAGGTCGGCGCCGCGATCCGGCGCGAGCTGCTGCGCGAGGGCCAGGTGTTCTATGTGCACAACCGCGTCTCATCCATCAACCGCATCGCGGCGCAGATCGCCGAGATCGTGCCCGAGGCGCGCATCGCCGTCGCCCACGGCCAGCTGCCCGAGCACGTGCTCGAGCAGGTCATGGTCGACTTCTGGGAGCGCAAGTTCGACGTGCTCGTCTCGACCACCATCATCGAGACCGGCCTCGACATCGCCAACGCGAACACGCTCATCATCGATCGCGCCGACAAGTACGGGCTCTCGCAGCTGCACCAGTTGCGCGGTCGCGTCGGTCGAGGTCGCGAGCGGGCCTACGCCTACTTCCTGTACGACGAAGACAAGCCGCTGTCCGAGACGGCGCTCGACCGGTTGTCGACCATCGCTGCGAACAACGACCTCGGGTCGGGCATCCAGATCGCGCTCAAAGACCTCGAGATTCGCGGAGCCGGCAACCTGCTCGGCGGCGAACAGTCCGGACACATCGCGGGAGTCGGCTTCGACCTCTACCTGCGGATGATCGGCGAGGCCGTCTCCGCGTTCCGTGGCGATGTCGCCGAAGGCCAGACCGAGCTGCGGCTCGAGCTGCCGGTGGATGCGCACATCCCCGAGGAATACGTCGAGAGCGAGCGGCTGCGGCTCGAGGCCTACCAGAAGCTGTCGACCGCGTCGGCGCCGACCTCGACGGACGGGCAGATCGACGAGGTGCGGGATGAGCTCGCCGACCGCTATGGCGAGCCGCCGGCCCAGGTCGTGAACCTGATCGCCGTCTCGCGACTGCGTCGCGCGGCCGTCGAAGGCCGGGCTGTCGGAGGTCGTCGCGATGGGAACCAACCTGCGGGTTGCGCCCGCCCAGCTGGCCGACTCGGTGCAGGTGCGGCTGCAGCGCATGTATCCGGGTGCGAAGTACTTCGCCGCAGGCGAACGCGCTCAGCGTTCCGATGCCGCGCATCAACGGCGAGCCGCTCGCCGACTCCGACCTCATCGACTGGACCGCGACGCTGCTCGCCGCGATCTTCCCGGCCCCGGTGGCCGTGCCCGCTGCCGAGTAGGCGCCGTCGCGCGCGACTTGCCCGACATCGACCTTTGCGGCCAGCGTTGGGTCGATCTGGGGCAACTCGCAGGCCCGGGGCTAGGCGTCGCGTGACGCGGAGACACCCGGCGGAAAGTAGTGCACCTCGCTCGGCGTGCCCTCGCTGAGGGCGACGACCGCATCCCGCATCTCGCGGTCGCGGCCGGTGAAGCGCTGGGTCTGCTGTCGCCGGTACTCCGCCCACGAGGGCACGACGAAGCTCTCGAGCCAGGATGTCGCATCCTCACCGCTCTGGTAGAGGTGCCACCGCGAGGCGCCGGTGCGGCGGCGTGAGCTCGCGAGATCCTTCATCGCCGCCTCGAAGTCGGCGCGGCGCGCGGGCGCAACCTGGTAGGTGACCATGATCGTGACCGGGCCATCCGTGGGCTGCGGCTCGAATTCGAGTGTCGGCGTCGGCCAGCTGAGGTCGACCGTGCGGTCGATGCGTCCGGTGGATGCGTGCAGCGGCCAGATCGCGACGCTCGCCGCCACCAGCACCAGCAGCCCCGCCGTGATCGCGAGCGCGTACGGCGTTCCGACGCGCTGCGCCACCGCGCCCCAGACGTAGGAGCCGACAGCCATGGTTCCCATGAAGACGAGGATGTAGGTGGCCGCACCGCGCGAGCGCACCCACTGCGGCAGGGTCAGCTGCAGCGACGAGTTGAGCACGGTGAGCGTGCCGATCCAGGCGATGCCGCACAGCATCAACAGCACGAAGGCAGGCGCGAACGGCAGAAAGGCCGCGCCCGTCACACCGATTGCATAGAGCACAGCGCTTGCGACGAGCACGACGTTGTCTTTCACGCGCGCCCGCGCGAGCGGCAGAGTGAAGACGCCGATGACCGCGCCGATGCCGAGCGCGCCGAGCAGCGCGCCGTAGCCCGCCGAGTTGACGTGCATCCGCGCGGCGACCAGGGGCAGCAGCGCCCAGAGCGCGCTCGCCGGAAGCGCGAACAGCGCCGACCGCAGCAGGATTCGACGGATCAGGTGGGCAGATGCGATGTAGCGCACGCCCGAGCCCAATGCGCCCCAGAACGGCTCCGGGTCATCCAGTCCGGGCTGCGGTTCGCGCTTCCACCACAGCATCGCGGCGGCAGCAGCGAGAAAGCTCAGCGCGTTGAGGCCGAAGACCACCGGCGTTCCGAAGAGCGAGAGCACGACGCCGGCGAGTGCCGGGCCGATCGCTCGCGCGCCATTCACAGTGATGCCACCGAGGCCGGATGCCGCGGCGATCTGGTTGCGGGGAACCAGCTCGGGCTGGATGGACTGCCAGGCTGGCCCGGTCAGCGCCGACGACGCCCCGATCAGGAACGTGAAGAGCAGCAACAGCCACGGCGTGAGGCCGTGCGCGGCGGTCAGCACGGTGAGTCCGATGGTGATCGCGGCACTCGCGACCGACCCCCACAGGATGAGCTTGCGCCGATCGAGCGAGTCGCTGAGCACCCCCGCGGGCAGCGACAGCAGCAGGGATGGGGCCAGGCTCGCGGTCTGCACCAGCGCGATGACGACGGCGCCGGCGGCGCTGTCGACCAGGAACCACTGTGCGCCGACGGTCTGCATCCAGGTGCCGATGTTCGACCCGAGCTGGGCGAACCACAACACCCGGAAGACGGGGATCGCGAGCGGCGCCCAGGGTGAAATTGCGGATGCCTTTGCCATCCCGACAAGAGTAGCGACCGTGCCGCGCCCGCTCGAGGCGTCGAAATTGGCTGCTGCGCACCGCGGAACGCTGAGCTATGCTCGGTGGCGAAGTCGCGGCCATGCGATAGGACTTCTCGTTTCCAGAGAAAGTACCGCAATGAGACTTCTCGCTCCTTTCGTCGCGACCGCCGCCCTCGTGGCCCTCACTCTCACCGGATGCTCGATCGGCGCGTTGCCAGGTGGTGTTGCTGGCGCGGCCGGTGGCACCGTCACATCCGGTATCCGCATCCACCGCAACCGTCACCGGGCAGGACCTCATCACGATCCTGAAAAGGGTGGCAGCCCAGCGGCACGTGTCGCCGTCGATCTCCGGCCTCGCCCAGTCGAAGGCTTTTGTGAAGGGCGACATCGCGGGTGCGAACGCCCACACCATCACCGGCAACCTCACCGCCGGGGGCGGAACGTTCACGCCTGCTTCGTGCGCGAAACCGCTCAACGCGCTGGGCATTGTGGGGGAGTCGAAGATCGCCGAAGACGGGTGGCAGGGTGCCGCGATGGCGGTTGGTCACGGTCAGATCAGTCTCGGGAGTGCCCCGAGCGCGTCGGCTGCGGCGGCGGTGCTGTCGCAGACGGCGAGCCTGGTCAACCAGATTGCGTCGCAGTGCACGCACATGAAGGTCACGAACAAGGCGGAGTCTCTGACCTTCACCGTCGCTCCCGCCGATGCGACGACTGACGGCGACCACACTGTCGCGTACACGGAGGTGGAGAAATACCAGGACGGCACCTCGTCGACGGCTGAGACGGTGGAGGCCGTCTACGGCAACCTCTACATTGCGGCGATCTCGACGAGTCCGAAGCAGTCGGAGCTTCAGGCGAATGTGAATGCGGTCATCGCGGCGGCGAAGGGTTAGCGGGTTGGCCTGGTCATTACCTAGACGTTACGGAGGCTGAGTTCACTGGGGTCTGGCGAACTTTCGTCGCCGTTGGAGGAGATCACCATGGTTGTTCTGCGTAAGGTCCGTCGTTCGACGATGATTGCCGCGCCTCTGTTGGCGGCTGCTGTGGTTCTGGGCGTGAGCGCGTGCGCGCCGGCCACGACTTCCCCGGGCGGGGCCGCTGCGACGACGCCGGGCGGTTCGAGCAGCAGTTCGAGTTCGGGTTCGAGTTCGGGCTCGGGTTCGGGCTCGGGTTCGGGCTCGGCGTCGAGTTCCGGTTCTGGGTCGAGCGCAAAACCGGGTGGCACGGCTGCGAAGGAGATCGACGCGTGCACGCTGGTCTCGCCTTCGACGGCGGGCTCGGATTTGGGGGAGTCGTACGTTTCGTCGGCCTCGAGCACGATTGCGACGGGCCAGGACCAGTGCGCGTATGCGACGAGCGATGACCCTCAATCGCTGATGGTGATCGTTTACCAGCCGGACAGTGGCGTGAGCTGGAGCGCTCTGCAGGAGCAGCAGGCCGGCGTGGGCCCGGTGACCCCGGTGTCGGGTGTGGGCGATAAGGCGCAGCTGGGGGCTATCGAGCTTGACGTTCAGAGCGGTTCGCGTTTTATTGCGATCGAGGGCGGGGTGGTCAGCCAGAACGCGGCGGGTGCCGAGGCGCTGGCGAAGGCGGAGATTTCGGCGCTGGGTTAGGTGGAGGTCTGTTCGCTAGCGGGTCACGATGTCGTATTTTCGGATTTGCTCGTCTTCGGTGAGTAGCACAAGTCCGTCGACGAGGGCCTGACTGATCAGCATGCGGTCGAACGGATCATTGTGGTGAAAGGGGAGTGTGCGAAGCGCCGTGGCGTGCCGGGATTCGAAGGGGAGTGAAACGAAGCCGAGGTCTGCAGCCTGCTGTTCGAGGTCATCCGGAATTTCCAGTTTGCCGAGCGACGACTTGATCGCGAGTTCAGCCACGGTAACGGCAGAGACCGCGACGTCGCCCGTTCGGATGAGCGCTCGATGCTCTGGAGAAAGTCGCGCGCTGTCATCGAGCCACCACAGCAGGATGTGCGTGTCGAGCAGAAACGTCACTCGCCGTACCAGTCGCGCGCGTCTTGCTCGGTGAATTGATCGAAGTCATCGTGAATAACGACCCGTCCTTTCCACGCGCCAGGCTGTCGGACGGGTGGAGTGCTTGTTAGTGGCACCAACCGCGCCACGGCTCGACCGTTGCGCGACAGAGTTATCTCTTCGCCAGCCTCCACTCGTGCGATGAGTCGCGAAAGCTGGGTCTTTGCTTCATACACGTTCACCATGTCGACCACAGGTGAAGCATAACTCAATCTGGTCAAGTCTGGTCAGACCAATCACTTAATCACTCAGTCGCTCAGGCCCGGTTCCTCAACCGCGCAGCGCGAGGACGAAGGGCAGCACCGTGGTCGCGCCGGCTTTCAGTAGTAGCCGCGCAGCAACGGTGAGTGTCCACCGGCTGTCGGCGAGGTCGTCGACGAGCAGGATGGGCCCGGCTGCAGGTTGAAGGTTGCCGACCGCGAACGCCGACCAGACGCCGGCGAGGCGATAGGCGCTGTTGCCGCCGGGCTCGCCAGTCGGTCCGGTGCCGACGAGCTCGAGTGGGCCAAGGTAGTCGAGCCGGCCGGCGGCTGCGAGGCCGCGGGCTACCGAGTCGACGAGCAGTGGATGCCGCCGGCTCGGCACACTGACCACCGCGACCGGTCGCTCGTCCCAGCCCCAGTCGGCGAGCACGCGCACGCACGCGGCGATGAGCGCCGGACTCGCTGGGGCGTCGGGGGTCGATGCAGCGAAGACTGTGCGGAGGGTGTTGCCCCACCCGAGGTCGGTGAGGCGGGCAAGCGCTCGGCCCTGCTGCATCCGCTCGGTGGGGGCGATGTTGCCTTTGACCTGAATGCCGAGCCGGTCTGCTCCGACCGGCCACTGCGCGCGCGGCTCGATCGGAACGCCGACGCGCTCGAGGGTGGCGCTCGCCTGCTGCGTCGCCGAGCCCGCGATCTCGGTCGGGTACCAGGCGCCCGCGCAGTTGTCGCAGCGACCACATGGCGTCGCCGTCTCGTCGTCGAGGGAGCGCTGCAGGTACTCCATGCGACATCCGGTGGTCGACTCGTAGTCGAGCATGTGTTGCTGCTCGGCGACCCGCTGTGCCGCTATGTGTTCGTAGCGATCGCGGTCGTACTGCCACGGCGCGCCAGTGGCGACCCACCCGCCTTGCACCCGCTGCACGGCCCCATCGACGTCGAGCACTTTCAGCAGCAGCTCGAGTGGGGTGCGGCGGATGTCGACCCTGGCCTCGAGCGCGGGCGTCGAGAGGGGTGCGCCGTTTTCGGTCAGCGCCGCGAGCACCGCTGCGGCGCGCTCCTCGCTCGGCATCGAGGAGGTCGCGAAGTAGTGCCAGATCGCTTCGTCTTCGCTGCCGGGGAGCAGCAGCACGTCGGCGTTGTCGGTCGCGCGGCCGGCGCGCCCGACCTGCTGGTAGTAGGCGACGGGCGATGAGGGCGCGCCAAGGTGCACGACGAACCCCAGGTCGGGTTTGTCGAAGCCCATGCCCAGCGCCGAGGTCGCGACGAGCGCCTTGACCTCGTTGCGCTTGAGTTGCCCTTCGGATTCTTCGCGCTCGGCCGGGTCGGTCTGGCCGGTGTAGGCGCGCACGTTGTGCCCTGCGTCGCGCAACAGCCGGGCGGTGTCTTCGGCCGCCGAGACCGTGAGCGCGTAGATGATGCCGCTGCCGGGCAGCTCGGCCAGGTGGCTGAGCAGCCAGGCGAGCCGCGCTCGAGCGTCGGGCAGTTGCAGCACGCCGAGCCGCAGCGAGGCTCGCGCGAGCGGTCCCCGAATAGTGAGTACGCCGGTTCCTGAGCTTGTCGAAGGGCCACCCAGCTGCTCTTCGACATCCCGAACCACCCGCGAGTTCGCCGTCGCGGTGGTCGCAAGCACCGGCACCCCGTCGGGCAGCTCGCCGATGAGTTCGCGCAGTCGGCGGTAGTCGGGTCGAAAGTCGTGGCCCCAGTCGCTGATGCAGTGCGCCTCGTCCACGACGAGTAGCCCCGCCCGGCCGATGAGTAGCGGCAGCTGGGTCTCGCGGAACGCCGGGTTGTTGAGTCGTTCGGGGGAGACGAGCAGAACATCCACTTCGTCTCGGGCAAGCGCGGCCTGCACGTCGGCCCACTCGTGCGGGTTGGTCGAATTGATCGCGAACGCGCGAACTCCGGCGCGCGACGCCGCAGAGATCTGGTCGCGCATTAGCGCCAGCAGCGGCGAGACGAGGATGGTCGGACCCGCGCCACGGCGACGCAACAGCAGGGTCGCGACGAAGTAGACGGCGGACTTGCCCCATCCGGTGCGCTGCACAACGAGCGCTCGCCGGTGATCGTCGACCAGCGCCGTGATCGCCTCGAACTGCCCCTCGTGGAAGTCGGCGTCGATTCGACCGACGAGGGTGCGCAAGATCTCGACGGCCTCGCCTCGGGTCTGCGCTGTGATCGTCTGCGCTGTTGTGGTCGGTGCCGTGGTCATCCGTCTACTGTGTCAGGTGCTGCCGACCTCTGAGGGTCGGCGACGACATCCGCGGGACAAAGAAGCAGAATGAGTGCCTGGGGAGAAGAGGAGCGAGACCTACAGCTCCGGCATTCTCCACTCGTTGAAGAATTCGTCGGCGGTCATGGTCTCCAGGTCGCCTTCGACTGTCTTCAGCAGCGCATCCGGTGATCCGAGGTCTGCGGGCGTGCGCACGATGACTTTTCCATCATCGCGGCGACGAATGATCAGGTCTTGAACGACCGGCTTGTCGGGGCGCAGTTCGTCATCCAGGGTCGGCACGATCT
Source organism: uncultured Actinomycetota bacterium (assembly GCA_963738535.1). GTDB lineage: Bacteria > Actinomycetota > Actinomycetes > Actinomycetales > Microbacteriaceae > Galbitalea. The sequence continues at coordinate 3,861 of CAVTXB010000001.1, read as the reverse complement.
TGCGGCGTGCGCGCGACTTGCGTCGCTCCACAATCGCTGCCTCGTACACGCTGGATGCGGGTTCCATCGGTTAAGTGTGAGGGCTATCTCTGGGCGACCACTGTGCAACACCCGTGTAACAAACGAGATCACCCCCGTTCTGGGGCCTCGGCGATTCGGTGGCCGCGACGCATCGCTCGGCAGATTCAGGCGCTCAGGGGATCGATCCAACGGAGTGATTCAAACCAGCTCCAGCTACTCCGGAGCCTCTCCAACTCGCTCCAACAACCCGTGCAGCACGGCGATCTCGTCGGCTGAGAGTGCAGCAAATGACCGCTCGCTGACGGCGTGCGTCACTTCGAGTCCGGCGGCCAGCATCCGTTCGCCCTCCGCGGTGAGCGCGTGCTCCATCCGGCGTCCGCGACCGGATGTGCGCACAATGAGGCCCTGCTTCTCGAGCCGGTTGGCGAGTGTGCCGAACGCCTGGTCGCTCTGGAATGTCGCGATCGCGAGGGCGTGGGCGGATGAGTCGGGGGACTCGGATATGGCACGAAGCGCATCCCACTGGGCCAGCGACGTGCCGACTGTTGCGAGCGCGCGGTCTGCGGCGCGGTGGTTTCGCCACTGCGCGCGCTTGAGGAGTCTTCCGGTGTTCTGCGGATTCGTCATGCATCCAGCTTATCAGCTTGCGTATATAAACATGTTGATATACAGTTCAGATCATGTTTGAGATTCAAGAATTCGGAACCGGCCGCCCAGTGCTCGTGCTTCACGGCGGTGGCGGCCCCTTCACCACTGCCCTTCTCGCCCAGCACCTCGCTGAGACCACCCACGTCATCGCCCCCATCCATCCCGGCTTCAACGGAACCCCGCGCGACGAGAGCATCGGCACCGTTCGCTCCCTCGCGGATGCGTACGCCCAGTACCTGATCGACCAGGACCTTCACGACGTCATCGTCGTCGGTTCGTCGGTGGGCGGATGGCTCGCCTCCGAGCTCGCCATCGGAGCCGCCGCTGACCGCCTCGCCGGCATCGTCATCATCAACGGTCTCGGCATCGAGGTGCGAGGGCCACCCGATTCTGGATGTCCGCGGCATGGCCCCGCAGGAGCTCGCGCAGTACAGCTTCCACGACCCGTCGAACCTGCGGCTGCCGCCGCCCAGCCCGGAGGGTCTCGCGATCGCGCAGGGCAACGCCGCCGCGCTCGCCGCCCTAACTGCTGGTGCGGAGACGGACTCTGCTCGCCTGCAGGCGATCCACGCGCCTGCCCTCATCATCTGGGGTGCCTCGGACCGCGTCGTCGACACCGACTACGGCCGTGCCTACGCCGCCGCTATCCCCGGCGCCGAGTTCGCGCTGATTCCGGATGCGGGCCACCTCCCGTTCCTGGAGAACGCCCCCGCCGTCTTCGCCGCCCTAGACCCGTTCGTCGCGTCGCACTGATTGACGTCGCTGCGCTCCGGCTGTGCTTCCGAAGGGGTCGACACTTCGTGTCGGCCCCTTCCATGGCATTTATAGTCCTGGGTTCCCCGTTCTGGGTATACAGAACGGACTGATTTGCACCTAACGTGACGACCATGATTGGGGAATCTGCAGGACACGGGCGCCGAATGAGCCTTCGATATCCGGGACGGTGCCGCACCTGCGGAACGTCGCTGCCAACGGGAACCGTGGCCATATATGTGTCTACGACCAAGTCTGTCTTCTGCCTCGGGTGCAATTCATTGACGACTTCCACGCCGGAGAACGTCGCTCCTGCGATCGAAGCCCACACCCCGGTTTTCGCGGCGAACCACGACGGGCCTGCGTCAGCACTCATCACATCAACTGCGGACTTCAGCTCTGGAACGGCCGGAGCTTCTGCAAAGCGAGAGTATGAGCGACGCAAGCAATCGTACGAAACACGAACGCGAACTAATCATCCTGTCCTCGGCGGATTGATCCTCGCTGTCAACGGGACGCCTCAGTCGACCACCGCGTGGGCGGTTGGTGCAAGGGGTGAAGAACAGTTGGGACGCAGGCTCGACGCAATCGGTCACGGCACGCTGGTGCTTCATGATCGTCGCGTTCCGGGGTCCCGTGCGAACATCGATCACGTCGTGATTTCGAGTGGCGGCGTGCTCGTGGTTGACGCGAAGAAGTATAAAGGGACTCCAAACAAGCGAGTTCAGGGCGGCTTCTTCAGCCCGAGGACCGAGCGCCTTTTCGTCGGATCACGGAACTGCACGCCGCTCGTGGAGGGGATGCACAGGCAGGTCTCGCTCGTAAGATCCGCGCTTGATCGTGCAGACCTCATGCAAATACCGATTCGTGGCTTCCTTTGTTTTGTCGATTCAAGCTGGCCGCTGTTCGGCGGTGACTTTGCGGTGTCCGGCATTGGCGTTGTGTGGCCACAGAAAGTGGTTGGATTCGCTCGTGAACGCGGCCGCGTCGACTCAGCGTCAGTGGAATCCACGTACCGCGCGCTCGCATCGGAGTTCCCACCGGCTTGACGCGAGCCGGCTACGTCTTTAGCGGCGCGACCAAACAGAAGACATGCCCGTCCAGATCATGCAGCACCGACTGCCGCTCGCCCCAGGGCTGGTCGGCGGGCTCCTTAACGATGGATGCGCCGGCTTCGACCGCTTGCAGATTCATGGAATCGACGTCGTCGACGCCGAAACTGATCGCGACCCCGGCATCGCCGGGCGTGGGCGGCCGCTCGTGAAGTTGCAGCTCGATGCCGTCGCTGGTGAAGAGCATGAAGATGCCCGGCATCTCGTACTTTACGGACAGACCGAGGGCACTCTCGTACAAATCGCGAGCGCTATTTAAATCCCCAACAGAGACAGTTATGCGGGCGATCGACGATCTCACGACGCTATCGTACGGTCATCGCGAGGTGTCGTGCCAAGGGTCGGAAGGCTGCTCTCGCTCGAAAACGCCTCGAATGTCGGTTTCCCAAATTGATGCGATCCCATGGGCCAGCAGTAGGTGTATTAGATCAATGGCAGGTCGAGTCGGGGTGAGGACGGCAAGACTTGAGTGGTCCACATATCGCGAATAGTCCAGGATCTGGCCGAGCGCGGCGCGGATGTGATTTCGCGACGAGGAAGCTTTTGCCTCGATGAGTTCGCGCGTTTCGCGGACGTAAATGTCCGTGTACATCAAGTGGCCTGCCGCGGTCGGAATTGCCTGCCGCTCAACGGTAACTCCTGACGACTTCTCCAGCCACCCAACGTAACGGTTCACTAGCGCAGCCTCCGAGCGCAGCGCAGTTATCGATTCGACGGCAGCCCGCTGGATGATGTAGCCGTCCACATTCGACCGTTCCAGCGGAATTGACACGGCAAATTCGCCCTCAGGCGCCTGGGGCAGGGCGCCTTGCCACGTCGGGCCGGTCGGCCGCAAACGAAACACGAATACTGATCTCAGGTCTAGATGGTTTCTGTCCGGTGCTTCGTCGACAAGAACGTAAGACTCGTTCGGTACTGCAAACTCTCCGACATAAGTGACGTCGGTGCCATCTTTCTCGAACAGCCGAAGGGCTCGCCCATCCTTCAGGTGGTCTCGGACGGCGCGATTTCCGCCTTTCATCAACTGGTCGCCGACCTGACCGTCCCCCGTGTAATGAAACGTCCCGTCAGAGTGCCACCCATCAAACGCGTAACCGAACTCGGCGCCCGCAGTCGCGCTCGTGAACAGAAGTACGTTCGGAGATTTTGCGGACGGTTCAATCCCGCCGTACCAGCTACCCCCATACTTTGCATGAAGATCGCGGCGAACGATCCGGTCGCCGACTTCTAACGTCCACTCGACCTCCACGTAGCCCCTCTCCGGGTCTGTGACTGCCAGGGTAGCGTCTTACGACTAAACCTCATAGTTCGCGTTCGCTCGTCACAC